>NZ_OCTN01000027.1 GCF_900231835.1 Pontivivens marinum
GCGCCGCCGCGCCGATGGTACTGCGACTTAAGTCGTGGGAGAGTAGGTCACCGCCAAACCTGTCAATATCTCAATTCTCTCTAAACAATGATGATACACCTTTGACGCGGGGTGGAGCAGCCCGGTAGCTCGTCAGGCTCATAACCTGAAGGTCACAGGTTCAAATCCTGTCCCCGCAACCAAAAATATATCAGACATTACAATACTTTAGCAGCCACCTCAGGGTGGCTTTCTGCGTTGGGATTCCACCCGTGGAAGCACTTTGGAAGCAGCTGAGTCCAGACATTCGCTGTGGCGGATAGGCCGCACGCAAATAAAATCGCGTGATGTATAAGTGAGCTACAAAAGGCGCGTTAGCTGATCCGCCTGTGCAAGCTGCGCCAAACCTGCTCGCTTAGGGCCGTTCTGGACAAAGTTGCCATTTAGTTCAAGGATGCGATGCGCTTTGACCACGCTGACCGTGACCTGCCCCCCGAGGCTCCGTCATTTATAATGAGAGTTTGCGGGTGTGATTTTCATATTGTTCGTCGTCGGTTTGGGCAAGCGCGTCGTGCGCGGAGGCCTCAAATTGCTGAAGCGCCCGACGCGCTTCAGCGGGTGTTTGGTTCTCCAGTGATGAGTGCGGTCTGACGTTGTTGTAATCGTATCGCCAGAGCGCCAGCTTACGGCGGGCGTCGTCCAGGCTGTCGAACCATTCTTCGTTCAGCAGTTCATCTCGCAGGCTCCCGTTGAAGGACTCGATGAAGCCGTTCTGTTGCGGCTTTCCAGGATCGATGTAGTGCCACTCGACATCGTTCTCGTTCGCCCATTTCAGGATCGCACGACTGGTGAACTCGGTCCCATTATCGCTGACAATGCAGGCGGGCTTGCCATATATCCGCACAAGCGCGTCCAACTCACGTGCCACCCGCGCGCCAGAGATGCTGGGGTTGGCGTGTCCATCGACGCACGGGGCAACCGCGCCTCACGTGCCACCCGCGCGCCAGAGATGCTGGTGTCCGCCATGAGGCACAGATTCTCGCGGCAGCAATCATCATTCACTGCCAAGATGCGGAACT
>NZ_OCTN01000024.1 GCF_900231835.1 Pontivivens marinum
TGACCTGCTCCCCATTGAGTCCGCTAATTTAGGTTAGCTCTGTTCAGGTTTTGGTCTTCCTTTGACCGGTTAACATATTCGGCTGGTGTTAGGCCAGCGAGGCTTGTGTGTGGGCGGTTATGGTTGAAGTCGGTGCGCCATGCCGCGATCAGGTTGCGGGCATGGCGTAGGTTATCGAACAGGTGTTCATTTAGACATTCGTCTCTCATGCGCCCGTTGAAGCTTTCGACAAACCCGTTTTGCATGGGCTTGCCCGGTGCGATGTAGTGCCAGTTAATCTTACGGTCCTCCTGCCATTTTAAGATCGCATTCGAAGTTAGTTCTGTGCCGTTGTCGCTAACCACCATGCAGGGGTAGCCGCGTATCGCAGCAATGCGGTCCAGCTCCCGCCCCACACGGTCACCTGAGAGCGATGTGTCGACCACGGCAGCCAAACATTCGCGACTGAAGTCGTCGATCACGTTCAGAATGCGGAAGCGACGACCGCAAGACAGACTGTCGGATACAAAGTCGAGCGACCACCGTTGGTTTGGCCCCTGCGGGATTGCCATCGGCGCTCGGGTGCCCACAGCGCGCTTGCGACCGCCTCGTTTGCGGACAGTTAATCCTTCTTCGCGGTAGATCCGATACAGCTTCTTCCAGTTCACCGCCCAGCCTTCACGTTTGAGCAGGATGTGCAGCCGCCGGTATCCAAAACGACGCCGTTCAGATGACAGCTCCTTCAATCGGTCTCGCAGATCAATGTCCGATGAGCGCTGCGACGCCCGCCGATAAACACGCGGATCGATCCCAGCCAAGGCGCAGGCCCGCTTTTGATTGTATTGCTTCTCTGTCATGGCCCAGGTCACTGCCCTTTTGCGTGAACCGGGCCTCAAAAGTTTTTTCCCAACATCTCCTTGAGCGTCGACACATCCATCATTTGCTCAGCCAGCAGCTTCTTCAGTTTGGCATTCTCAACCTCCAGCGCCTTCAGTCTCTTGGCCTCCGATACTTCCATACCGCCATATTTGGACCGCCATTTATAAAGCGTCGCATCGCTCACGCCATGCTTGCGGCACAGCTCCTTCGCGCCAAGCCCTGCCTGATGCTCCTTCAGTATCCCGATTATCTGTTCTTCGCTGAAACGGCTTCTCTTCATCGTCTGTCTCCTTCTTGGAGAACAGGCTAACTCAAAACACCGGACTTTTCAGGGGAGCAGGTCAA
>NZ_OCTN01000023.1 GCF_900231835.1 Pontivivens marinum
TGGACCTGACCCGTTTTTGTGCCGCCCCCGGTGCTCGTTTAGGCCACCTTCCGCTCGAAAGCGACTGGGCTTTTCCAGCCCAATGCTGAATGGCGGCGGCGCGGATTGTAGAAGCCGTTGATGTATTCGAAGATTGCCATTTCGGCTTGCCGTCGTGTCTCCAATGACCGTCGCCAGATCAGCTCTGCCTTGATGGTTTTGAAAAACGTCTCGACGGCGGCATTGTCATAACAATTGCCCTTGCCGCTCATCGAGACTTGGAAGCCATGTTGGCGCAGGATCTTCTGATAATCGTGAGAACAGTATTGGCTGCCGCGATCCGTGTGGTGAATGCAGCCCTTAGGCGGTGTCCTGAATGCGATGGCCATGTTCAGCGCCCGGATCGCCAGATCACGTTTCATCCGGTTACTGACGGCCCAGCCGATGACACGACGTGAGTGCAGGTCCAGGATCACGGCCAGATACAACCAGCCCTCGCGGGTCCAGACATAGCTGATGTCACCGGCCCACTTCTGATTTGGCGCATCAGCTTTGAAGTCACGACCCAACAGGTTTGGCGCGATGTTGAACTTGTGATCACTGTCTGTCGTGACCTTGTGTTTGCGCGTTCGCACCGCCGATATGCCGTTCTGACGCATCAAGCGGCCTACGCGGCGATGCCCAACATCCAAGCCAATTTCCTTTAGCTCCTCCGTCATCCGTGGTCGGCCGTAGCTGCCCAGGCTGAGACGAGACTGTTCTTTGATGTGCGCCAGTGTGACCAAATCAGATCGCTGTCTGTTGCTGGCAGTGCGATTGCGGAATGCCCGCAAACCGCGCGTGCTGACATTCATAACACGACACATCCGACCGATGGCAAATATGGATTGGTGTTCTTCGATGAACCTAAACCTCATGGCTTTTGGCTCGCGAAGAACACCGTCGCCTTTTTTAAGATTTCCCTTTCCTCCTTGAGAATGCGGTTCTCGCGGCGCAGCCGATCATTCTCTTGAATAAGGCTCAGATCCTCGTTCGACACCACGTCCGTCTCTCGGTTTGCCGTGATCCACTTGTTCAGCGTCGACATGCAGACACCCAGATCGTCAGCAACCTGCTTGCGCGTCAGCCCGCTGGTCAACGCGATCCGCACAGCGTCCTTGCGGAATTCGTCCGTCCGTTTCAGTCCCATAGTCCGTCTCCTTTGTTGCAGTAAATGCTATCAAAGGAGCGGCATCAAACCGCGACAGGTCCA
>NZ_OCTN01000007.1 GCF_900231835.1 Pontivivens marinum
GGCCTAACACCAGCCGAATATGTTAACCGGTCAAAGGAAGACCAAAACCTGAACAGAGCTAACCTAAATTAGCGGACTCAATGGGGAGCAGGTCAAGCCCACCAAGTTCATTTGGTCATTCCTCCCATCCCCGGTTCATCGTCCGCGACATCGTCTATGATCTGTTGCGCGTCCCGCTTCTGCTGCCGCTCGATATCGTTCCGCGTCAGGAACGCCCGCATCCTGCTGATCTGTTCGTCCAATCGGAAGATGCGCGCGAAGAGATTGCTCTCCACGAAGGCGAGCCCTTTGGCGAGCTGCACGATCTGTGTCCGGAGTTTTGGTGGCGCCTTCTTTACTGGCGTGGGATCCTGCATCGTTGTCTTGCCTGTGGCCGGATCGTAAGCGAGCGTTTCGTTTTCAGCCTCGGCCAAGACGGCTTCGATCGCGGTGACGCCCAGATCAAAGGCAAAACGATAGCTGTTTTCGCGGCTTCCTCAGTGCTGATTGTTTTTCCGTGTTCGCGAATTCTAGCGGATAAGTTTTGGACGGTTGCCTCGATACTTGACATAAATTTACGCCTAACAGGTGATATTTGATATTATCGATCATCATGTTATTTTCGGCGTCGTTTAGTCAAATTTATTATTAAAAAGATATTGCGGTATTGTTTGGCAGTCAGTCGTGATTTTAATTGATTGAATTATGGATTTATGAGGCCCATTCGTAATGCCTTAACTACTGCTAGGGTGCGGGTGGACGCCTCTAATTTGGCCATTGCGTTTTTAACGTGGAAATCCACTGTGTTGTTGCTGATCCCCAAAATCATAGCTGTATCGTGTGAGGATTTTCCGACGGCCACCCATGTCAGGCATTCCAGTTCGCGGGCGGTGAATTCCGCTTCCTTTGTTTCAGGCTGTGTGTTGCCTGTTTCTGCGGCAGCATCGGCCAGCGCCAGACCCACCAGCGTGGCGCAGTGTCGTTCCTGCGCGGAAAAATCGCGTAGGTATGTGTTGCTGAATGAAACGATCTGCATGTCACCGGCAAAGTTTCGCGCGCTCATAAACAGGCCCGAGCGGATGCCATGTTCCGCTGCGATGTCCAGAACCTTGCGATTATCAGGGGTTAATGCGCCCAGATTGCCAAGGTCGGCCCACGGGGTTGCCCGTGTTGTGCGCGGCGCAAAGGCCAGAATGGGGTCGGAATGGAACAGCTTTTCCAGCGTATATTTCTCAACCCAAGCGGTCGGGAAATTGGTCACGAAGCAGTTCGCGCCAGCCTGTTTGCAATCCATGCTGGTACGCCCGACATGGCAAACCGCAAAGTGGTCAAAGCCCATATCGAGGCAGATTTTCTGACCCAGCTCGTATTGTGATAATGGGGGCGCCAAGGGATCGCGGTTATAGGTCAGCAGATACGCTGAACCCGGCGTGTGGGATATTTTCTCAACCATTGGCTGTAAATCTCACTGCAATGTCCAGCAGATGCCGGGTTCCACTTCAAATCATCTCCTCGCCAAACCAATGGCGGCTTACGCTACGCTACTGAGAAAACTTACACGCTATGTACAGGATTTTTAAGACGAAAGAAGGTGCCCAATGACACAAAGCACAACCTAAGATTGAAAGTGGTAGTTGGGTGCTTCCTCACCCAGGTGAGTGTCGACAGAATATAGGGAAATAAATTAGTGGAGCTTCAGGAATGATTTAAATTTTATTTTCCCGCTCATCACGACGAATCTGGATCGTCCTTTTGTGGGGATTTTTCAGGGGGCGTTTCCTCCGTGGCGCCCCGATCCAGCCGCAAAGCGCGGCGTAAAATCAGGGCGACATCCTTCATTTTTTCTTTGTTAGCCTCCCGTGCAAGATAGCGGATCGCGATGAATATATTGCGGCGATCGTCATCAGGCATTGGGCAATTCCATTACCTGTGCCACGCGGGGGGCGGTATGGCAGGGTAGGGGGGCGGTTATTGCCTCACCAATTGGAACACTGGCAAGGCGCGTGCGCAGGCGGTCGATTACACGTTCCGCGCCGATATATTGAACGTCATAGCCACAGGGGCGGATGATTCGTTCGAAGATAAAGCTGGGCATGACCATCAACAAATTCTCGACCCGATGCGATCGGCTGAGGTTATAGATCGTTGCCAGCATCAGGCGAATTGCCTCGCTGCGCTGTTGCGTGGTCAGGCTGGTGCAGCAACCGAATCGGCTGGCTTCCCACACGTTAGGGTTGTTTGGGGGCGTGCCCTCTAACCAATCCGGCCATAGCGTTTCGATCATATAGGGTGAGCTGGTGGGCACCAGGCGTGACACCGCGCGTACCCTGTCAGCATCGTCCACAACCACAACATAGCGCGCGGCTATTGTGTCGAACTGATCATATTCCATGCCGTTATGGCAGGTCATATCCCAACCCAGACGGTTCACGAAAATCTCATGGCGCAGCTTGTGATGCTCCAGCCAATAGCGGTGCGTCCGGTCGAGATTTCCAGAGTGAATAACGATGGTTCTCATGACGGTTCCTTTCGGAAGGGTAAACGAAAAGAGTGCTGCACTGCATAAGTGTTCGCTGCACATCTACTCAACCACCGGTTTAGGTAGTTGTTTGCGAGAGCTGCTCTCGGCCAATGTCATGACAAGACGTAAACAAGTCCGGTCGGCGATACGCTGCCCGTATATTTCTGAAAATACAGAAAAGGTGCGACAGCGCTGATCTGTGGAAAGGAGAAGGCGCGTGTCAGGCTATTTCGACTTCACATTTTCACAATCTGTTGGCGTTGGTAATATGATCGGCGCAATTAACAGCACGGCTGTGGTTGAATTGGACTTTCGCGGCGACGATCCTGTATTCGCGGGACACTATCCCGACTATCCCGTCGTACCTGCATCGCTGTTGACGGAGCTTTGCTGCGATATGGTTGCAGCGCACCGTGGGTTGCCGTCCTTGATGCAGTGCGGTTGGCAGATTGCACGCTCTAAATTCGGGCAGGGCATCCGCCCCGGTGACCGCATTCGCTTTGCCGCAGTGCATGGTGATGACCGGTCCAAAATCTCGGTGACGCGCGGGGACGAGCAGGTCGCGACGCTGCGATTTGAGCGGGTTCAGGGGCTGGCACAGCAGTTGGATGCGCCGAACCCTGCGCCGCAAATGCATCCTGCCTTTGACTATCTGCCGCAGCGCTATCCATTGCTGGCCATCGATCTGGTGGGGCAGGACAGTGCGACGGATCGGGGGGTGGCGCGCAAGTTCGTTTCCTATTCCGATTATTGTTTTCGCAAGTTGGATCGCGCTGAAACAGCCCGCTATCCGGTGGGCGGCGTGATCGAGGGGATCGAGCAGGCCGCCGCATCGTTGCTGGCGCAACGCTGGGATATGGCCGATCCGGGTCATGTCATTCTGGTCGCCGGGCTGGATGGTATTCACCTGAACGGTGTCGCCATGGCAGGTGAGGTCATCGATTTCGTCACGCGGATCGAAACCTTGACCGACACGTTGGCGATCCTGTCAGGGCAGGCGCGGGTGGGGGATCGGTCAATCACCTCCGTTGCCAAAATCTATGTCGTGCGACTGGCGGTGGCGTCATGATCCGCGTCACAGGCATCGGAGTTGTTTCCGCATTGGGCCGTGATGTGGCCGATCTGGGGTGCAAGCGCGCCTTGATGGCCGCCACAGGTGCGTTCGCCTATTCCGAAATCGGCGAGACTCCATTTTTCCAGGGAACGCTGGAGGAAGACGAAGTGCGGGACGGTTTCGCACTGGGTCTGGATGCGGCATGGGCGGCGTTGGACGATGCCGAAATCTCACCGGCTGAGGTTCCGGTCTCGCTGGTTCTGGCAACCGGCGCGGGGGATACCCGCGCGTTGGAGGCGGATACGGAGGCACCGGCCCGTCCCTATGATTTGGCACGACAGATGGCTGATGCGATGGGTTTGACCGGTGTGGTTTTGACCGTGGCGACGGCGTGTTCGTCCTCGTCCTATGCGGCCTCGCTGGCGCGGGATCTGCTGGCGCAGGGGGCAGGGCACGTTCTGTTATGCGGGGTCGAGTCCAAGAGCGATAGCTCGCAATATACCTTTAAGTCCTTGATGGCGTTGGACCCTGCGGGGTGCTTCCCCTTTACCGAGCGTCGTAACGGCACCGTTCTGGGCGCGGGGGCAGCGGCATTGCTGCTGACCGACACGCCGCAGGGGAATAAGCGCACCTATGCACGGCTCAGCGGTATTTCCCTGACCTGTGACGGCTATCACGACACCGCGCCCGAGCCTGAGGGCCGCGCTGTGCGTCGTGGGGTCGATCAGGCCCTGGCGCAGGGCGGGCATCAGCATGCAGAGATCGACCTTTTCGTGCCCCATGCAACGGGGACCAAGCTGAACGACGCGATCGAGGCGCGGTTGCTGGACACGCTGTTCGGGGATGACGCTCGGGGTCGGATGGTGCTGCTAAAGGGCGATATCGGCCATACTTGCGGGGCTAGTTCGGCGTTTTCCATGGCGGTGGCGGCTAAGGCATTGCACGAGGGCGGGGCGCGTGCCGCTTTGATCGGGGCCAGTGCCTTTGGCGGCAATAACGCCGCCGTGGTGATGAGCCGCGCCGAGGGGGCGATATGACCGCCCCCGTGCTGCATATCCGCGCCGTATCCGCCATGACGCCGGGCTGGATGGGCGTGAATGGGGGCATCCCTGCCGCGCCGGTGCCTGATATGGGCACGTGGTTTGATGCCACCGCGCATTTGGGCCGCAAGGGTCATCGCTATCTATCGCATCCGACGAAATATGCGCTGGCGGCGGCGCAACGGATTGGTGATGCGATCCGCGGCGGGGCAGATGCGGCGTTGTATCTGGGCACGGGGTCCGCGGATACGGAGCATCGTCGCCAGATCGTGCGCGGTCTGAACGGTTGCCCTGATGTATTGCCCGGTGCGGCCAGCGCGCCGTCCGCCTCGGTCAATGGTCCGGCGGGAACGTTGGCGCGGATCTTTGGCATTACCGGCCCTGTTATGACGCTGACCGGTGGCGATGATTCTGCCCTGATCTGCCTGTGGCAGGCGGCAACCGCGATGGCGCGGGGCGATGTCGGGGCCTGCGTCATTGGGCAAGTCGAGCATGTACCCGGTTCCGCCGATGGTGCGGTGTTGTGGTCGCTGGATCTGGAACATGGTGACAGCGCCGTGGCCGAAATCGTGTTCGACGGCTGGTCCCGCCTGCAAGGCGATGCCGATACGGCCCTATTGCGTGAGATTGCAGCCATCGCAGGTGAGGTCACCCTGATCGCTGCCGACACGCCGCAATTGCGCGCGTTGATCAGGCCGCTACAGCACGCGCGCTGTGCCTTTGAATTCATGCCCGCCAGCACGCTGTCAGATGTGCTGATCGCGGACATGCATCTGTTTAGTCTGCTGACCCTCGCGATCCTGAACGGGACCGGCGGCAGCATTCTAATCCTGTCCGGCAACGGGCATCTGTTCAAATTATCCTGTAAACCAAGAGGGTTAAACAATGCTTGATACACAAAACAGCCGTATGGAGACCATCAAGGAACTGGTCTGCGACATCCTGGAACTGGAAGAGGACGAGGTCACACAGACCAGCCTGTTCAAGGAAGATCACGACGCGGACAGCCTGCGCGCGATCGAGATTTTGGCGACGCTGGAAAAGACCTTCAAGATCAAGATCCCGCAGGAAGAATTGCCCAAAATGGTCAATCTCGACGGTGTTTACGGCGTCGTGGCGCAGCACGCGGGCTGGTAACGCCCCCCTTCCCAACATCGCAGCCGGCCCGCACGGGGCCGGTCGCCTCGCGGCCATCAACGTGGAATGAAGCACATGGAACGGATCGTCGTTACCGGACTCGGCGTCGTCAGCAGCATTGGCTGCACTTTGGACGATTTCGAACGGGGCCTGATTGAAGGGCATTCGGGCCGCGCGCCCGCACATAATTTCGACGTGTCCGGTTTCGGCGCGCCGCAAGCCTGCGAGGTCAAGGATTTCGATCCGGTGGCCCATGTGCGCAACACGCCTGTTGGGGCGCTGGGACGCTCTAGCCAATTCTCCATCGGGGCGGCGCGTATGGCGTTTGCAGATGCGGGCCTGGACGAGGCGGACCTAAAGGGGCGCCGCATCCCCGTTACCATTGGCACCACCGATGGTGAGAGCCAGACGCTGGACGAATTGGCCCGCTATTGGGTTGCAAGCGGGTTGATGGACGCCCCGCCCGAGCTGATCGAGAAATCGGCGGCGGGCAATCTGTCCAACGCGATCAGCCGTGAATTCGGGCTGCGCGGTGCATCGCGCACCATCTCTACCGCTTGTTCGGCGGGAAATTACGCCATTGGCAACGCCTTTGACATGCTGCGGGCAGGACAAGCGGATATCGCCGTGTGCGGCGGATCGGACAGTGTTTGCCGCAAGACCTATTCAGGCTTTAGTCGCCTCGGCACCATCGCACCGGAAAAATGCCAGCCCTTCGATTTGAACAGGCAAGGTATTTTAACAGGCGAGGGGTCGGGCATCTTGATCCTTGAAACGCTTAGCTCAGCGCAGGCGCGGGGCGCACGCATTCATGCGGAGCTGCTGGGCTACGGGTTGAGCTGCGATGCCGATCACATGGTCAGCCCGAATGCCGAAAGCGTGGCCCGTTGCATCCGCATCGCCCACGACAATGCCGGCGTTCAGCCATCACAGGTCGATTACGTTTGCGCCCATGGCACCGGTACTTCGGCCAATGACACGGTGGAAAGTCAGGCGATCAAGGCGGCGTTCGGCGCCCATGTTCCGCCCACCAGCTCCATCAAATCCATGGTCGGGCATTCGATGGGGGCGGCCAGCGCCATTGCCTCGATCGCGTGCATTCTGGCCATCGGGCGCGGGTTCCTGCCGCCCACGATCAATCACGATACGACCGATCCGAACTGTATTCCCGATTGCGTACCAAACGCATCGCGCAAGCAACAGGTGCGGATCGCGCAAAACAACGGCTTCGCCTTTGGCGGCAACAACGCGATCACCGTCTATGGCGCGCTGGATCGGGAGGTAGCATGACATGACCGATGCAATCGTCATCAGCGGGTTGAGCCATATTGGCCCCGACACACCCACCCCGCCCGCCACGTTTAGCCGCCTGTCCTTTGAAACCCGCGAGACGCTGGGAAAGAAGGGTACGCGCAATATGGACCGGCTGACCGCGCTGGCCATTGGCGGCATGGCCGATTTGATGCCCACAATGGGGATCGACCGTGAAACCCCGCGCGATGATGTGGGGATCGTGGTTGGCACCGCGCAGGGCAGCATCGACAGTATTGTGCGCTTTACCTACGAGACGCTTGCCTATGACCGGCCCGATTTCGTCAATCCGGCGCTGTTTCCCAATACGGTGATGAACTGCGCTGCTGGCCAAGCCGCGATTTGGTATCGGTTGCGCGGTCCGAACACGACGATTTCGTGCCACGAAATGAGCTTCCTCGCTGCGCTGGAATACAGCCACATCCAGTTGCGCCGTGGCGGCGCGCAGATGCTGCTGGCCGGTGGTGTTGAGGAACATTCCGAGGTGGGCGAGGCGGCCGCGACCTTGATCGCGGGACAGGCGGGGACGGAGCCACGCTTTGCCGAATGCAGCACCTTTGTCGCGCTGGAAACGGCTGCGCAGGCACAGGCACAGGGCCGCACCGCGCTGGCCGAGGTGCTGGGCGTGCGCATCGCCTTTGACCCCGATGCGGGGTCGGCGGATGCGCTGACCGATCTGATTGCCGAGGTGCTGGACGGTGCAGGCGTGACCGCCGATGCGGTTGATGCCAGCGTGATGTCCGCCTGCTGGCCCGATCAGCGCGCGTTGGAGCGTGAGGCAATCGCCCGAACGCTGGGTCCCGATGCCGCGCCAATGGCAACATTCGATGTCTATGGCAATGGCGGAAGTGGGCATAACGCCCTGCAATTGCGGCAGCTTTTGGCGGCTTTGTCATCGGGGGGCATTGGGCTGCTCGTGGCGCAGGAACGGCACGGCAATATCGCTGCTCTCCTCATCCGAAAGGGACCGAAATGAGCCGGATCGTCATTACAGGCGTAGGGGCATGTACCTGCGTGGGCGACACTGCGCCCGAATGCCTGGACGCATTTATCGCAGGGCGGCAGGGCAATGCCACGCTGCAACATCTGCGCCCCTCGCAATATGGATCGACCATCGCCTATGAGCGTGCGGAAAAGGGTGAGGGCGACGGACGTCGTCGTTCCAGCGCATTTCTAAGCCGCGCATTGCGTGAGGCTGTCACTATGGCTGGCCCCGATGTGCACACCATGTCCGTGCCCGTCTATGTCGGCACCGGTTTGCGTGAATTGCGCACGGCGGAATTGGCAGCATTAGCGGGTGATCGGATTGCGGTTGGCGATCTGGATTTCACCGCTGCGGTGCGCGACGTGATGCCCGCGGCGGAGCAGGTGCTGACCATCTCGAACGCTTGTGCTGCATCGAATTATGCGCTGGCACTGGCGATGGATGCGGTGCGGATGGGCGCGCCGATGGCGATTGCGGCGGGATGTGACACGCTGACCTCCTCGATGTTCGGGCTGCTGGATCGCGTGAATCCAGAAAGCGTCGAGGCGGTGCAGGTCTTTGATAAATATCGCAAAGGCGTGCTGATGGGCGATGGGGGCGTGGCCCTGATTGTTGAGACGGAGGATAGCGCCCGTGCGGCGGGGCGTACCCCCTTGGCACAGGTGATGGCCGTCGGGCTTAGCACGGATGCGGTACATGAAACCGCGCCGGATGCTGCCGGTATCAGCCGCGCTTTGCATGATGCCTATACCCGCGCTGGCATCGGGCCGGATGCCGTGGATGCGATTTATGTCCACGGCACTGGCACCGGCCTGAACGATTCAACCGAGAGCGCGGTGCTGGCCCAAGCCTTTGCCGATGTGGCGGACAAGCCTGCGATCAGCGGGATCAAGGCGATGACCGGCCATACCTCTGGCGCATCGGGCGCCATCGGGGTGATTGCGGCCATTCACGCCCTGCGCACCGGTGCGATCCCCCCCACCCCGGGCACAACCAATCCGGTGGATGAGGCCGCAGGCTTTGGCCTGTCAGGTGCCGCGCAGCAGGTGGAAACACGCATCGCGCAGGTCAACGCCTTCGGCTTTGGCGGTGTAAATTCTGTCGTGCTTCTGTCCCGATATGAGGAGAACCGTGATGCCGCTTGATATGCGCCAAACGGAATACACGCTGATTGCCGGATCGGTTTATCGCCCCGGTCAGTTGGACGTGTCACTTCGGGACCAGCGTCCCGCCGCACCGGTTGAGTTGACCTATAAAACTGTTGCCAAGGCACTGGACCGCAAGGGTTTGCGATACAAGGACGAAGCGACATTGATGTCGCTGATGGCCGTCGCCGGATTGGGTGATGCATTGGGTACGCCGGAACAGCGTGAGCGGACAGCCGTGATCGTGTCCTCGAACTTCAACAATATCGACACAGTTGTGCAGGTCGCCCGCCAGATCGAGGCAGAGCATGTGCACGCGACCAGTGCGATGGCGTTGCCCAATGCGTCCTCCAACGCGGTGGCCGCGACAATTGCCATTGTGTTCCAGTTGCGCGGCACCAACCTGATGCTGTGCAACGGCGACCGCTCGGGCGAGGATGCAATCGGGCTGGCGCAACAATTGCTGGCCGCAGGGCGCGCCGACCGTGTGGTCGTTGTGGGGGTTGAGGTGGATAACGCCGATATCCGCACGCTATTCCCCGATGTCGCGTACAGGTTCCACGGCGCGGCGGCGGTATTGCTGGGCGATCAGGCCGATGCACCCCGCGTGCGGCCGGTGATGGATGCAGCATTCAGTGCCACGGACCGCGCCGCAACGGAACGTGTCTGCGGCGAGGCAAGCGGCGCGGAGGGCATTTTGCGTCTGTTGCTGGCAGCGGAATGCGACAGCCCCGTGCTGATGGGCGCGCATACTTGGTGTGTGGTGGCGCCATGAACGGCATGGTCCCCACATTCGACATACCGGCCAGCGCGCACCGGATTTTGCCAGAGTTGGCCGATCCCCGTGCTGCGCGGCATCTGGTCACGATCCACGGTATCGCGGATACGCCCGACGTGTGGCAGCCGGTTTGCCGTGCGCTGGACAGCCGGTTTCGCAGCTATAACCAGCTCAGCCTGAAATGGCATGCGGGTGTGGGCGAGCCGTACAGCTATCCCGAATGCGGTGAAGTTCTGCGCAAGGGCTGGGCCCAATTGCCTGAGGGGCCAAAGGTGATTCTGGCCCATTCCTTCGGGTCCAACGCGCTGATGTCGATGATCCAGTCACAGCGTCTGCCCGATGTGGACGCCGTGGTGATGTTATCGCCCTATTACAAAACGGATTACAGCGCGTTTAGCTGGCCGCTTTTTGTGCGCTACGTCAACGAGTTCGAGCGGTTCCTGAATACCAGCATCGATGCGCGGATGCCCGGGCGCACCCTGTCGCCCGCCGCGCGTGAAACGATCCTGAACCGCCTGCTGGACGGATACAGCCCGTCGAGCTGGGTCATGTTTTTCATGGCATGGTCGCAAACCCCGAAACTGGACCTCAGCGCGTTGGATATGCCCTGCGCGGTGATGACCGGTGCCGATGATTTCTCGCTGCCGGTGGAGGATGTGGCCGCATTGGCCGCGCGCATCCCCGGTGCCCGTTTCGAGGCGCTGGAGGGGTTGAACCACTTCGCGCTGATCGAGGACGCGGCACGGACGGCGGCGCGGATCTCGGACTTTCTCACCACCACACTTTCTACTCCTGAACTTGTAACTGAAAGGCTCTGACAATGACCTGGATCAATTCCCTGAAACCGACAATTTCCACGATTCACCCACGGATCGAGGGGAACAATATCTGCACATGGATCGGTTTTAAGCACGTCATGTACGTGGTTGAGGAAGCCATCATCGACTTCTTCCGTCAGAACGATCTGCGCCAGCGTGCGCTGTACGAGGAGCACGGCCTGTGCCTGGAGATCGTGGACAGCGAGGCGCGCATTCTGCACGCCCTGCACATCGACGATCAGGTTCGCGCCGAAATCGACAGTGATCCAGAGATGGATATCGACGGTGAACTGCGCCTGCTGGTCAACGTTTTCGCCCAGCGTGGCGAGCAAGAGGTCAAGGCCGTGGTCTGCCGCGTTGGCGTGCAGATCAAGGAGGATGACAGCCCCGTCACCGCCGATATCGCCGCTAGTCCGGTTGAGGCTCTGGGCCCGATCACAGTCAAAACGATCGACCGTGAGCCGACCGGCGATCTGTCCAAGTTCATGAACCTGGCCGCTGCGACGCCCGATCTGCTGGACGGTCGTGGTGAGATCAATGGCGAGGACCCTGTGGTTGCCGCGTTGAAGGAGTTGCACGGCACCTCGATGGTTTGGGCGTGGCGCATCCCGTATTTCTACTGCCACTACAACGAGCGCATGAAGCATTCGGGCTATATCCGTCATCTGGAGGAAGCCGAGGATCTATTCCTAGCCTCCAACGGCATCTCGATCCGTAAGATGCTGCACGACAAGAAATGGATTCCCGTCGTACCAACCGCCCGCGCACAATTGCTGGCCGAGGCGATGATGGAGGAGACCCTCTATACCGTTTACACGCTGGTCGATACCTATCGCGACTTTACCTACACCCACGCCATGAACTGCTATGTGGTGCGTGACGGTAAGCTGGTTCAAACGGCGACGGGTCACATCACCCACGGCTATGCGCGGATCAACGACCGCACGGATTGGTCGCTGGTGGCGTTTGATGACGACACGAAAGAGTCGATCCATCGTAACCTCGTCAAGGCTGACTGAGCCGATGCGCGGGACCTATTTCTTTTCGTTTCGCAGCCCCTATTCGTGGCTGGCGTCGATGGGGCTGAAACGCCTTATCGATGCTGGTGACGCGCTGGAGCTGGTGCCGTTTTTCGAACCGGATGCGGTGCGAAGTGCCGCATTGCAGGCGCAGGGCGGGGTGTTTCCATACACCCCGATGAGCGACGCAAAACATCGCTACATCCTAAAGGATGTAAAGCGGCTGACGACTAGGTTCGGGGTCTCGCATGTTTGGCCTGTGGACCCGGACCCGTGGTGGGAGGCATCCCATCTGGGGTTCCTCGCGGCACGGCGTCTGGGTCATGGCCTGCCATTTTTCTGGCAGGTCTACCGTGCGCGGTGGGAACTGGGGCTGGATATCTCTCGCACCGAAACCATCGCACAGATTTGCCGGTCGGCGGGCATGGATGCACGCCAGACACAGATCGTATGTGACGCCCCGCAGGACGCCGAGATTAGCTCCGAGGGCGTCGCCGCCCTGCACCGTGTCTGGATGGAGGACGTGTTCGGCACCCCGATGTTCACCAAGCGGCGCACACAATTCTGGGGCATCGACCGGTTGCCCGATTTCCTGGCGGCCATCGACGAGGATCTGGATGCACAGGTTCCAGCCGGTGCGCTGGCGACCACCCCCCTTGAATTCGATCACGCCGGCGGATGCGGCTGAGGAAGGATCACCATGCTGACCAACGAGACATATTCCAACGTTGCGGGCACCGCGCGCCACGCTGTTAGCGGCTCCACCGGTTTTGCGCTGGGGCACTATCCGGACGATCCGATCTTTCCGGGCGTGATGTCGCTGAACCTGATGCAGCATTTGGCCGAGGGTCTGGCCAGTCATCTGACGGGGCATGAACGGCGTGCCAAGGGGATCAAACGGGTGTCCTATCTATCCCCCGTGCGCCCCGGTGACGTGCTGCACATTGCGTGTGACGCGCCCAGGGTAGGCAAGGATTCCGCCCGCGCCGTCATCAAAAGCCGCCTGCATGTAGGTGAGCGGCTGGTCGCCAAATCCGATTTTCTTTTCGATCTGTCCTGAGGAGTAGACCGATGTTCAAGGGCAAGAATGTTGCCGTCACCGGCGGCAGCCGCGGGATCGGACGGGCCATCGTGGCCGAGTTCGCATCGCAGGGCGCCGATGTCTGGTTCACCTACCGTTCCAATGACGAGGTCGCACGTACCCTGACGCGGGAACTGGCCGAGAAATATCCGGGCCAGCACTTTACCGCCGTGAGATGCGACGCGGCCAATGCTGATGATGTGCGTGCGTTTTTTGACGAGCATCTGGACGGGTTGGAGCAGCTCGACGTGTTGGTGAACAATGCGGGCATCACGCAGGACGGGCTGATGGCGGCGATGACCTTGGACCAATGGTCCAGCGTGATCGATACCAATCTGACCGGCGTATTCACCATGACCCAGCAGGTGCTGATGAAGCTGATGCTGCAACGGTCCGGCGCGATTGTGAACGTATCCTCGGTTGCAGGTGTTTACGGCAATGCGGGGCAGGTGAATTACGCCGCTGCCAAATCGGGCCTGATCGGAATGACCAAGTCCCTGTCCAAGGAGGTGGTCAGCCGCAATATCCGCGTAAACGCGCTGGCCCCCGGTTTTATCGATACCGACATGACCTCTGACATGACCGAGAAGGCCAAGAAGGACATTCTGGGCAAGATTGGGATGAAGCGGATGGGCATGGCCGCCGATATTGCCAATGCGGTGACGTTCCTCGCCTCGGATCGGGCGGCCTATATTACGGGGCAAACCCTTGTCGTGGATGGGGGGCTGGTACTGTGAACGTCTCGACCCAGATTTCGCACGATACGGCTGAGCCCCTGCGCGGTGCGGCATTGCAGGCGATATTGCCACAGCGGTTTCCGTTCCTGTTGCTGGACCGGATCGATACATGGCAGCCGATGCGCCACGCCACCGGGTGCAAGGCGGTCGGATCGGTCGAGCCATATTTGCTGCATAACGGCGAAACCGAATGGCCGATGCCCTTTGTGATCGAGAGCCTTGGCCAATTGGCCATCGCGCTGTTCAACCTGTCACAACCTGACGGAACCGCGCCCAAGGTGCTGCTCGGCAATGTGTCGGGCGTGACCTATCACGCGCCGATCCCGCTGGGGTCGCATCTGGATCTGGAGGTGCGCATCGAGCGCGTCATCGACGATCAGTTCATCGCCTCGGGCATTGCGCGTCTGCACGGCGCGCCCTGCATGGAGATGGACAGCCTGATCTGCAAAATTCTCAACGAAGGGGCAGGATCATGAAGATCGAAGCCGTCAAATTCGTCCATCCCGAAACCAAGATGTCCAATGCCGACGTGATCGACGTGGTGCGTCAGACCAGCACCGAGACGTTCGACGGTGATCTGGATACGGCGCTGCGCTCGGTCGAGTACATGCTGAACTCCATCGGGGTTAAGCAACGGTACTGGATGAAGGACGAGAAGCCGCTGGACCTGATGATCCGCGCCGCGGATGCGGCCATCGCGGAATCCGGTATCGACCGCAATGATATCGACGTGTTGATTTTCTGCGGCATCGCACGCGGGTTTCTGGAACCTGCTGACAGCTACTTCATCGCGCAGGCGCTGGACATGGATCATGTCGATTGTTTCGACGTGATGGATGCCTGCATGGCGTGGAGCCGCGCCTGTGACATCGCCGAGAGCTTCTTCAAGGCGGGTCGCTATAAAACCGCGCTGATCGTGAATGCCGAGGATTATTTCCGGCAGGGCGGCGTGTCCTATCCCAGCAACTTCCAGCTCAAGAACTTCAAAAGCCTCGAGTATTCGTTCGGTGCGTTTTGCGGCGGTGACGGCGCGGCAGCCACAGTGTTGAGCGCGGACGGCCCCGATTGGGAACGTCATTACATCTCAACCAAGAAGGGCGCGGATTTGTGCACGATCCCGCTGGAGGGGTACGAAGGCCGCTGCATGGACAGCTCGCTGATCGCGCTGAACGGCCTGGGATCATTCACGGCGTTTAGCTCGCGGGTGTTCCAGAGCTTTTCCTATATGGTCGATATCTTGCAAAAGATCGAACCGCATTTTGATGAGCTCAAGACGATCTATGCCCATACAGGCGGCGATGTGAACGCCTATCAGGCATGGGCCGAGCAGGTCGGGGCAGGCGGCAAAATCAGCTATCTGTTCCCCGAATTCGGCAATCTGGGCACATGCTCCATGCCCGCCAGCATCGCACGCGATGTGGATGCGGGACGCGTCAAGCGGGGCGATAAACTGGGCTGCTGGATTGGCAGCTCGGGCATGTCGTTCAGCTCCTACGTCATGACCTACTGAGGGGGATGGTCATGACACACCTGCTGATCGTTGAGACCCGAACGCCGCTGGACTGCGCCCGCCTGCGTGGGGTGGAGCTGGCGCTGGACGCGGCCGCGGATGTCGGGGCGCATGTGACGCTGTGGCTGTTTCAGGACGCAACGCAACTGTTGCAGCTCACCGATCAGCAGGCGCTGGCGGCATGCGCGGCGCATCCGCGGATTGCAGTCTATGCCGATGCTTTTGCGATGATCCAGCGCGGGGTTGATGCCACAGCGCATCCCGACGTGACCGTCGCAGGGATCGACCTGTTTACCGAACATCTGCTGGCTGGCGATGCCAAGCCGGTCTGGCATTGAGGAAGGGATCGCAATGACGCTGATCAAACCCGCTGAAAGCCTGTTTTTGGGCCTGATGGGCAGCCCCTATAGCAGCGATTGGACCACCACATTTTTCCGTCTGCTGCCTGCCGCCTTGGCGCAGGGCTGCGATGTGACGGTGTGGACCTGCGGCAATGCGACCTCGATCACCAGCAGCCTGATGCGGCGTGATGGCGACCCGATCCATCCGGACAGTCCGTCACATGTTTGCGCACACACCATGCCGCAAATGGCGGCGGGTCTGCTGGCCGCACATCCTGACACATTGCGTTGGTATGTTTGCAGTTATTGCATGGAGGAACGCGGCGCCTCTGAACAGATCGAAGGGCCGGAAATCAAGCTGCCCTTCTCATTCGATACTTATCTGCATCAGGCCGATCAGGCGCTGGTGCTGGGAACCAAGTAACCCCGTCAGGAGAGCCACGATGACAAGGATGATACAGCCGCTGCGCATGATGGTCATGGGCTACTACGCCACCCGCGCCGTAAAGGCAGGTCCGGTGCGCGAGGAAGGCGCGCGTATGGGCAGCTTCCTGACCAAACTGGCGATGGCGGGCGGGCCGTTTTACATCAAACTGGGTCAAATCCTGTCCACACGGTCGGACCTGATGCCAATCGGTGCGGTCCGTGCGTTGCAATCCTTGCAGGATGATGTGCCTGCTGATGGGTTCGCCGCCACCCGCGCCACGCTGGAGGCCGCCTATGGCCAGCGGTTGGAGGATGTGTTTGCCAGTATTGAGGAGATGCCAGTTGCCTCGGCCTCCATCGCGCAGGTTCACCGTGCGCGCCTGAAAACCGGTGAGGTTGTGGCCGTAAAGGTTCGCCGCCGTCGGGTGAAAACACAGATGATGCGGTCGCTGCGGTTCGTTACCTTCGTGACCAATATGATGGACCGTCTGGTGCCCAAGATGCGCAAGATGCACGCCCGCGCCCGCATGGCCGAAATCCGGCGCTTGCTGTCGGACCAGTTGGATTTTCGCATCGAGTTGCGGAATTTGCAGGCCCTGCGCCGTAACTTCCTGAACCACGAATATATCGGCACGCCCGCGCCCTATCCCGATTTGTGCCGCGAGGACGTTCTGGTCATGGAGTTCGTCGAGGGCGTGCGCGCACTGGATTATGCCAAGATCGACGTCTCGCCCAAGCAGATGGCCGCCCGCCTGCAAAACGCGATCTACACGATGCTGTATTTTGACGGCGTGGTGCATGGCGATCCGCATCCGGGCAACATGATCTTCTCGCAGGATGGTAAGATTACCTTCATCGATTTTGGTATCGTTGCCTATCTGAGCGAAGATGAAAAGTGGGGCCTGTCGTCGTTTTATTACGCGGCAACGAACCATCAATGGGAATTGGCCGTGCGCCGTTTTACCAAATGCTTCGTTTTGTCAGATGTGCAACTGCTGGATGATGCGGGATATTGCACCGACATGGCCGCAGTTTTGCAACATCACTTTCAGGAGCAGGCTGACAACTGGAACACGATGGCGTTTTTTAATGACGTCACACAGGTGATCAATGCCTATGGCGCGACCTATACGCCGAACTTCACCAAGGCGGAGCTGGCGATGATGTCGTGTGAGGGCTTTGCCACGCAGATGGACCCGACCATCGATATCTGGGAAAATGCGCGGAACTTCTCGGATCAATACTCGCCCTTTGTCAGTGATGAAATTCGCGATTATCTGGATGCATGGTACAGTCAGAACTGCCCCAATGCGCTGGCCCTGCGGCAGCGGGCCAAGGGATCGCTGGTGGCATCAACCCATCTGGACCGGTACTTCTTTCCATCCAACTATCCGGTCTTTGTCGAGCATGGCGCGGGTGCGCGGATCATCGATGTGGATGGCAATTCGCTGATCGATCTGTCCTGCGGGTATGGCCCCAACATTCTGGGCTATGGCAACCGCGTCGCCGTTGAGGCGCAGCAAAAGACGGCGGAAACCACCAATATCAACGCGCTGGGCCATGCGCTGGAGGTTGATCTTGCCGAAACGCTGGTTGAGGCGTTTCCCGGTTCCGATCTTGCAGTCATGTCCAATTCCGGCACGGAATCGGTGATCCACGCGCTGCGCCTATGTCGCACCTATCGCCCCCGCGCCCGCTATGTTGTGAAGTGTGAGGGGCATTATCACGGCTTTTCGGATCAGGCGATGGTGTCCTCATGGTTCCGCGTTAAGGGCGAAACCGCTGATCCAGAACCCGTCGCGGGTTGTCAGGGTACGCCGCAGGACGTGGTGGATAACACCAGAGTTGTGCAGTTCAACCACCCCCGCTCGTTGGAGGTGATCCGCGAAAACGCCGCCGATATCGCCTGTGTGCTGTTGGAACCGATGCAGGCCGGATCGGGTAAGATCGAGGTCAACTACCTGAAACAACTGCGCGAATTGTGCACCGAGCTAGACATCCCGCTGGTCTTTGATGAGGTCGTAACCGGTTTCCGCGTGGCCTATGGCGGGGTGCAGACCCTTGCCGGTGTGGTGCCTGACGTGACCTGCTTGGGCAAGATTATGGGCGGCGGCTTGCCCGCCGGTGCCATCGTGGGCAAGTCGCACATTCTGGAGCTGGGCCGCACCACCGGCGATCCGTTCCGCGATTACGAGGAGCGCGCGTTTCTGGGCGGCACGATGAGCGGCAATTACCAAAGCTGCGCCGCCGGTCTGGCCGTTCTGCGCCATCTAAAGGCGAATCCGGCGATCTATCAGGGGCTGACGGACAAGACGGCCTATCTGCGCGACCGGCTAACGGCGGCGGCGGCGGTGCGGGGGCTGAACATGAACCTCAAGGCGGGATATTCCATGTTCTCAGTCTCGTTCACCCATAAAATGCCCAAGCATTTCCGTGAGGCCCTGCAAGGCGCCAATTTCAAGGCGACGCTGGCGCTGGCCTATCTGATGCGCAGCCGTGGCGTGTATATGCCAGAGCTGCATGGCTTCCTGATTTCCGACGCACATAGCATGGACGATCTGGCGCATGTCGCCGATGCGTTCGAGAGCTGCCTGGACCAGATGGACGGTCTTGGCATGTTCGTGCGCTGACGGGGGCAGATCATGTCATCTGAAACGGTCACAGCCCCGCATAGGAAAAAGCGTGCGGCGCGGGTGCGTCCCTCGTCCCTGGCGATTGTCGAACATGGCTTTCGCGGCGCGTTGGAGGAGCAATACGGCAACATCGTTTGGTTGTCGGAATGCATGAAATCCATGGGGGCCAACCACAACCTGTTGCTGTGCGGACCCGCCGTGGCCTGCGCGCTGGACGGGCAGGGGCGGCAGGACCTGCAGGTCGGGCCGTTGCAGATCACAACCGTCGGACATTTTCCCGACGCCATTGGCGGCCTGTTGGCCAAGGGCGCACAAATCTGGGTGTTGCAGGGCGATCTAGACCGCTTTGCCCCCACGGCGCGGCTGCTGTCGGGGGTTAAGACGGCCCCCGGCATGGCCGCGCTGATCGCACAACATGACAAAGCTTGGTTCTGGTGAAGGAAACTCAAATGACCTCGACCCTCTGGACGATTTGCGCGGCGATCAATGTCGGTATCGCTGTGCTGCACATCATCATCATTCTGATCGGTGAACGGGCCTACCGCTATTTCGGAGCGGGGGAATGGATGGCCACACAGGATGGTGCGGGATCGTGGATTCCCGCCTTGGTCACGTCGGCGGTGACGGCGGTGTTCTTCGTTTTTGCTGCATATAACTTGGCCGGCGCAGGGCGGTTGGTCCTGCCGTTAACGATGTGGGCGCTACTGGGCATTACAGCCATCTATCTGCTGCGCGGATCGGTGGTGTTTGCGGTGCCGTTCATGTCCACGCAGGTCAGCGCGTTCGACCTGTATTCCTCGTTCGCATCGTTGGCGATTGGCGTTGTGCACGCGGCAGCATTCTACACGACCTATATCGCCGGTCGCACGGCCTGAAGCGTTCCCAAACCCGACCCTTTCAAGGAGTATTGCCATGACATCGCGCCTCGCACGTTTTTATGACCGGCTGCTATCCTATCGGATCGTCGTCCTGATCGCGACCGTGCTGGTCACGGTGCTGATCGGGTCGGGGATGGGCAAACTAGCCTTTTCCAACGATTACCGCGACTTCTTCCCTGCGGATGACGAAAACCTGTTGGCGTTTGAGCAGGTTCAGGACACCTTTGTGCGCACTAACAATGTGTTCGTTGCTGTGCGTGCGAATGACGGGAACATCTTTACGCCGGACGGCCTGACACGGCTGGCGGGTCTGACCAACGCGTTGTGGTCATTGCCCCATGTGGAGCGGGTGGAATCCCTCGCCAATCACCAATTCATCAATGCGGGTCAGGATACGATCGCCGTCACGGATATGGTGACACTGGAAAACGCGATGACCGCACAGCAGGCGGCCCAGTTTCGCCAGATGTCACTGGCCGAGGTGTCGGTGAATGGCTTGCTTGCCTCGGACAATGCGGCGATGGCTGGGATTAACATCCTGATCAGCGATGCGGGCGTGACCGAACTGGGCAAGGCGGAGTTCATGGCCGCGCTAACCCGGCTATTGGCGGAAATCGCGGGCGATGACTTTACCACGCATATGACCGGATCCATCGTGATCGATCACGGGTTTGACGTTGCCGCGCAGGGCGATCTGGAGGTTCTATATGCCGGAATGTACCTGCTGGTTCTGATCCTGGCGGGGGTGCTGACCCGTTCGGTCGCTGCGACGTTCGGCGTGCTGTTGCTGATGACGTGCAGTTGGATGATTGCGCTGGGTGGAGCGGCCTATCTGGGGGTGAAGCTGACGGCAATTTCCGTCGCTGCGCCAACCGTGCTGATGACGCTATCGGTGGCGCAGGCCATGCATATCGTGTTCGGTGTGCAAAAGGCGGGGCGCCAATTCACCGACCGTCGCGCGGCCGTTGCGTCGTCGATGGTGCGCAATACGGTGCCCCTATGCTTGGTCGCGGCCTCCACTGGTATCGGGTTCTTGGCGATTATGTGGAGCGAAGTGCCCCCATTGCGCGATTTGGGCATGATCCTGACATTCGGCCTGATCGCGCTGCTGGTTCTGTCGCTGACATTCCTGCCTGCGTTCCTGTCATTCTTCTCTCTAGGATCGGCGCGGCATATGCGGCGGGTTGATCGCCAGATGATCGGGCTGGGCCGGTTTGTGGCGGGGCGTACCACCGCGCTGGCCGTTGGTTTCGGGGCGCTGTCGCTATGTGCGCTGGCGGCGTTGCCGTTGAACCGGATCAACGACAATTTCATCGAGTATTTCAGCGCGGGTCATATCATTCGGACCGATGCGATGGCGATCAATGCCGATCTGACCGGTGTGCACCACGCCTATATCCGCGCTGACGCGATCTCCGGTTCGGTCTTTGATCCGGGTTTTCTGGCGGAGTTGGACGAGTTCGGAGCTTGGCTGGAAACACAGCCCAATGTGCGGCACGTCACGACCTATGCCGATACGCTAAAGCGGCTGAATATGGCGCTGAACGCTGATGATGCAGCCGCATATGCGCTGCCCGATACGCGGACACAAGCGGTGGAACTGAACCTGCTGCACGAGCTGTCGCTGCCCTTTGGTCAAAGCACGGAAAGCATGCTGAGCTTTGACCGTGATGCGGCCAAGGTGACGATTGTGTTGGATAATCTGGACAGCTCGGACCTGCTGATACTGGAGGATGCCATTCAGGGCTGGATCGACACGAATGCCAGCACCGTCGCCTATGGTCGGCCCACCGGCCCGATGTCGATGTTTGCGCATATCGGGCAAAGCAATGCGCGCGCTCTGTTGTGGAGCACACTTCTGGCTTTTGCCGCCGTGTCGGTACTGCTGATGATTGCGCTGCGCAGTGTGAAGCTGGGCTTGATTTCGCTGATCCCCAACACGTTGCCCGCTCTGCTGGCCTTTGGCATCTGGGGCATGATGGACGGGCAGGTCGGGTTGGCGGTGTCGATTGTGACGGTCATGACCTTTGGCATCGTGGTGGACGATACCGTGTTCCTGATGACGCGGTTCCGCGAACATATGCGACCCGGCGATTTTCGCGGCACGCTGATCCGCACGCTGCGCGATACGGGGCGGCCGGTCATCAACACCACGATCATTCTGGTGGCTGGGTTTTCGTTACTGGCGTTCTCTAGCTTCCGCTTGAACGAGGGGTTGGGGATTTTGACCGCGCTGGTCATGGCGCTGGCACTGGCATGTGATCTGCTGCTGCTGCCCGCAGTTCTGCGCCGCGCGTTGTTCGGGGCGGATACCCGACCCGCGCCACGTGCACCCGCCGTTCCTCACGCCGCTGAATGACACTGACAGGGTCGGGGCATCCGCGCCGACCCGTGACCTGCAACGGAAAGGACCTGAACGATGACCTATAACAGACGGACCATGCTGGGCCTGATGGGCGGAACAACCCTGACCGCAATGCTGCCAACAATGGCGTGCGCGCAGGAACGGGGGCTGGACCTGTCCCAGCAACGCTATGACCGTGACCGTGGCTGGCGTGACAGCGTGTCGGTCGCCACGATGACCCTGATGGTTCCGGGACGCGGCGAAAGCGTGCGCCAGATGAGTATCAGCGCGTTAGAGACAGATGGCGACGGCGATATGTCCCTGACCGAATTCGATCTGCCCCGCGATCTGGATGGCACCAAGTTCCTATCGCATTCCTTTGCCGTGCAGCCTGATGACCAGTGGCTATACCTGCCCTCCAGCGGTCAGGTCCGGCGGATTTCATCGCGCAACAAGTCCGGCGCGTTTCTGGGCAGTGAATTCACCTATGAGGATTTGACCAGCTTTAAGGTCGGGAAATACACCTATGAATATGCGCGTGAGGAAGCCTTTGCCGATCAGCCCTGCCATGTAATCCGGCAGGTGCCTGTATACGATCATACGGGCTATAGCGCGGTGAATGTCTGGCTGGATACGGAGCATTTGCGCCCGCTCAAGGCGGAGTTCACGAACCGCGCCGGTGTGCACTTCAAGACGCTGACCTTCACCGATTACACCCTGTATCAGGGGCAATTCTGGCGGGCGCATACTGCGGCAATGGCCAACCTGACCAATGGGCGCGAAACGACGATGCGCTTTGACCAGATCGCGTTCGGCGTTGGTTTGGACCCGTCGCAGTTCAGTCCGACCCGACTGGGCTGACGCATCTTAGGCAGGAGAGTGCATCATGGATGACTGGACACGATTTACAGCGCAGCCCCTGAGCGGGGGCGGTGTTCATGTCTGGCTATCCTCGCTGGATGCTTGCGTGCCATGCCCCGACAGCCTGTCCCTGCTGTCGGGTGAGGAGAGGACGCGACTGGCCGGAATGGGCAACGCCCTGCAACGCCAACGCTTTAGCGCGGGTCGCGTGTTGATGCGCCGGATCATCGGGCAATATGTCGATCAGGCCGCGCAGGATTTGCAGTTTGTTCGTGGCGATAACGGCAAGGTTGAGCTGGCCACTGCCGACGGGCGGGCGCCGCTGCATCTCAGCCTGTCGCATTGCGACGGGCATATCGGGCTGGCGCTGTGTCGTGATGCGATTGTGGGGCTTGATCTGGAAACCACTGTGCGTCGGTGCAATCGCGACATGGTGGCCGACCGCTTTTTTACTGCCTATGAGCGCGCAACCCTGTGCGGTGCGCAGCCCCATGAGCAGGCACGGCATTTCTTTCTAAGCTGGACGCTGAAGGAGGCGTATATCAAGGCAACGGGCGAGGGGTTTCGCACCCATCTGGATCAAATCGGATTTTCAGTGAATCGCACCGGCTGCATCCGGTTTGACGCGCTGCCCGGTGGGGATTGTGATCAACGCCGCTGGTCCTTTGCCCATCTGGAACTGCCCGACGCGATGTTCATGGCCCTGTGCAGTCCGATGGGTGCGATCCGCAAATCAGCGGTTAGGGTCCACCAAATGGGTCCGGATGGGGGGGCGCATCTATTGCACGCTCTGCGTTATTGCCAGACCCAACCCTTTATGGCGCCAGTGGCCTGACGGTCAGAACCGATAGGTCATCGCGGCGCGTATATATCCCGCATCGTCCAGCGGGCTTAGCGTGTCGGTGTCATCGACGTTAAAGAATGTCACTGCTTCCAGCTCCACCGTCATGGCGTCGTTTATGCGTCGTTCATACCCCAATGTCACAAAGCTCGTCCCGTTGCCGGCATCCATCGTGGCCAGTAACGTCAGTTCGGGCGAGGCGATGGTGTTCCATGTCAGTTTCGCGCCAAGGCTGAAATCGTCCTGCAATAACTGCACGCTGTCATCGCGTGAATTACCGGTATAGGCGGCCAGCAGCGCCAGATCGGTTTGCCCGTCCAGCAGGCCGTAAATCTCGTGCTCCACCTCGACAGTATAGCCCAGCTCTGCCCGTATGGTGCCATCAAACCCGACACGATCCGAGTTATGCAGCACCTCAGCCCGCAGGAACGTAGAGCCGAGCGAGATTTGTCCGTAGGCCCCGATTTGGGTGGTAATAGGGTAAAGCAGTTCCGGCCCGCCTGCGCCCGCGATCACCGAAGGGCTACGGTCCAGCCCGTGAAACACGAAGCCGCCAAAGTCGTAATCCCCCATATTGTGCGCATAGCGTAGGGCAAATCCGGGCTCCCATTCCTCCTGCGAGGTTTCATAGGTCACAGGCAGTGCGTCGAGGCCAAACACGCCGGCATAGGGACGCTCTGGCGTGTAGGGCAGGTAATATGCCGCAACCCAGCCCCAGTCGGACAGATGCGAGACCCGCAGCGTCGGTTGGCCCAATCGGGTGTCGCCTGCCAGATTTCGGTCCAGATCAACTTGGTTCAGGATGTCCGTTAGCTCCGCCGCCTCGGTCACGCCCCAGCTTTCAATATCCGTCCCAACCATCAGGTCATAGCCGCCGGTCGTGTAGTCCAGCGTCGCCTCTGGCACGTACAGGTCGCCGCCCCCCCCGCCGATGCGAGCCAGTGCCTGCACATGCAATGATGCCTCAAGACCGTTCGCAAACCGATGCTCGGCGTTCAGGCCAAAGCTCAAACGGGGCTGAAATTCCGATTTCTGGTTGGTATCGCTGCCGTCAAATGTTCCGAAAACCTCGGTGCCCAGCGAATATGTGATGTCCTGTGCGAACAGGGCCGTGGGCGCAGTTGCGCAGGCCACGATAAGAATTCGAGCAATGGACATAATCGCCTCGCGCACCTGATACAGATGCGCCCAACCCTACGGACCCTGCGTGATGCGGCTACTACCTGCATTGGGGGGGATGTTGGTTTTGAAGTCAAAACAGCATGACGCGGCTAGACTTGGCGGGATAGATGCCGTTCACTATGTGTTCGCAACTGGGTAGGGACGCATGCAGGCTCTTCGTATTCATAACAAGCAAGCACGCCAGCTATGGTTGAACGCGCAGGGATTGGCGGCATCGCCAACCGGACCGGTTGATGTACTGGGCACCATTCGTGATTTGGGGTTTGTGCAACTGGATTCCATTCAGATTGTCGCCCGCGCGCATCACCATATCCTGTGGAGCCGTAACCAGAATTACCGCGAGCCGATGCTGGATCGCGTGTTGGCGACGGATCGAGCTGTTTTCGAGCACTTCACTCATGATGCATCCGTCATTCCCATGGACTACTTGCCAATGTGGCAGCGGCAGTTTCAGCGTAAAAAGGATATGCTGGACCGCGCTGGCTGGTTTCGCGGCTTACCCGATGCGGCAGCGCGTCAGGTGATAAAGGATCGCATCCGGCGTGAGGGCGCGCTGTCCACACACGCCTTCGATACAAAAATTGCGGGGCCTAAACAGATGTGGTCGCGTCCGCCGCATAAGCTGGCGCTGGATTACATGTGGTACACGGGCGAGCTGGCAACCAGCCACCGGCAAAACTTCAAGAAGTATTATGATCTGGCCGACCGGATTTTCCCAACAGCACCGCTGGATGCGCCAACTGATCAGCAGCAGGTCGATTGGCTGTGCAATGGGGCGTTGCACCGAATGGGTTTTGGCAGTGCCGGGGATGTAAAGCGATACTGGGATGCCGTCAGTCGTGAGGATGTGCAGGGCTGGCTGGATCGCATGCATGCCACGCTGCGCCCCGTGCAGGTGCAGACCGCGCAGGGCGATTGGGTCAGCGCCCTTGCCTCTGAAAATATCGAGGATCGCTTGGCAGAGATGCAGCCCGTCACCTCACGCCTGCGTATCCTCAACCCGTTTGATCCGGTCATTCGGGATCGCAACCGGCTAAGCCGCCTGTTCGGGTTCGAGTATCGGGTTGAGATGTTCGTGCCTGCCGCCAAACGTATCTGGGGCTACTATGTGTTTCCCATTCTGGAGGGGCAACGCTTTGTCGGTCGGATCGAGGTGAAGGCGGATCGTAAGAAATCTACGCTGACCGTTCTGAATTTCTGGCCCGAGCAGGGCGTGCGCTGGCCTGATAGCAAGCATCAGAAATTGCGGGCGGAACTGGACCGGATGCGCCGCTTCGTCGGGGTTGATGCTGTAATTTGGGACGCTGAAATCGCGCAAACGTGAAGTTGCGCGAAAACATCTGGGCAAACGGCGCGCGCATTGCGATGAGTATGGGCATGTAATTTGCCCCTTGGAGTTTCCAATGAAGTTTTTCCACTCTCCCCGTTCCTGCTCGCTAGGCATCCACATCATACTGGAGGAGCTGGGCATTGAGTACGATCTGAACATCGTAAATGTCCGGGAGGGTGAGCAGCGCCGCCCCGAATATCTGGCGATCAACCCGCTGGGTAAGGTGCCTACGATCGTGCGTGATGATGAGGGTGTGCTGACCGAATTTCAGACCATCGCTTTCTGGCTGAGCCGCACATATCCCGACGCAAAGCTGATGCCCGAGGATGTTTCCGGTCAGGCGCGGGTTCTGGAATTACTCGACTATATCGTCGCCAGCCTGCACATGCGCGGCGCGACGCTGGTGATCCGCCCCAGCCTGTTTGCCGAAACACCCGAGGGTCAGGCCGAGGTTCAGACCGCAGGGCGTGCCGCCTTGGTCAAGGGTTTGGCGGAGCTGGACGGACGCTTGGGCGATAACGAATACCTGCTGGGCGATACCTTTACCGCGGCGGATGCAGCAGCGTTCTATCTGCTGAGCTGGATGCCCGGTCTGGAGATTGATCGCGGTGCAAACCTGAACGCATATTTCGACCGGATGCTTGCGCGTCCGGCCGTGCAACGTGCTGTCGCTGTGTGATCACAAGGTCGTCCACAGTTGAAAGACGACCCCGGCGGTGAATGACCCGGCCAGTGCGATTCCGATATACAGGAAAAACACTGGCCGTTTCACCAAGGCCCAAACAGCAATCGCGGCGGGCAGGGATGTCACGCCCCCAGCCACAAGGAAGGCGAGGCCCGCGCCCGGTGCCATTCCCTGTCCAATCAGTCCACCAACCAGTGGCAGTGCGGCATAGCCGTTCAGATAGGCGGGCACCCCGACCACAGTCGCAATTCCGATGGGGGCAATACCTGTACCGCCTAACGAGCGTGCGACCAGATCGGCGGGCAACCATGCCAGCATCAGGCTTTCCAACAGAAATGCTACGGTTAGCCATTTGGCCAGGAACAGCGTGGTTTTGAGCGCCTCACGCAGGAACTTCTGAACCCGTGTTTCATCGTGCCAGAATGCCCAGACAACAGGCTTGGGCGAGCGGGCAGATGCACCACCACAGCCGCCATTGCCGACGCCATCGCGCAGCGGGTCGGACAGCGCACCGGCGCGTGACATGGTGTGCACCACAACCCCGCCGAGGACACCCAGACTGACCGCTGCCACCGTCTTGGCTATCGCGAACTCTACCCCCAAAACGCCAGTGGTTAGTACAAACATTGACGGGTCCATGACCGGAGAGGCCAGCCAGAACGCCATCACCGCCGATAGCGGAACGCCCATGGCCAGCAATGCCGCAATCAACGGAATGACTCCGCACGAGCAAAAGGGCGAGAGCCCGCCAGCAATCGCCGCGATTACGATCATCACCGCAGGCGATCCGGTAAAGGCCCGCGCAATCAACCCATCCGCCCCCGTCGCCCCTGCATAGGCCGCAATCCCGATGGATAGCAGCAGGAATGGCGCAACATCGCGTAGGTTGATTGCTGTGAATTGGGCGCTGCTGACCCCTTGGGCCGGCTCGAAGATGAGCAGGGCGGCTAGAAGAACGGCGGCGAACAGCCAGACCTTTTCCTTTGCCCAGATTGTGCGGATGATATCCGACAGGGATGTACGTTGGGGATGCGGGATGTCACTCATTTCGATATCCTTAGATATATAGTTATATTTGATGTGAGAAAACAGCGCCTCGTCACGCTGCATCCTCCTGTGTCAGAGTCACGCCAACGCAGCATTCTGCGGTCAGGAAGGACACAACCTGTCGCATGGCGTCGTAATCCACACTGTTCACGATCTGCCGACCGTGCCGTTCCTGTAGGACCAGTCCGGCATCGACTAATGCGCGCAGGTGATGGGCGAGTGTTGAGGGGGCCATATCCAGATGATGACCGATTTCCCCAACATTCAGGCCATCCTGACCGGCACGAACCAACAGGCGAAAGATCGCGAGGCGGGTGTCATGGCCAAGGGCGGCAAGCGATAAGGCAGCGGTTGAATGTGTTGTCATAGGAATCAATATAACTAGTTTATTCGTTTAGTCAACGGGCAGCGCTATCGCCCGAAAATCCGTCCGAAAAGCGGCGCACCGATAATGACAATCAGGATGCGCAAAACATGGTGTGCAATGACAAAGGCCATATCGGCCCCCACGATCAACGCCAAAATCGCCATCTCTGCCTGTCCACCGGGCGCAAAGGCCAGCAGGGTTTCCAGCGGTGGGGCGAGGTTGAAGAAGTAGATTCCTTCGGCAAAGATGACTGTCAGCACCAGCAGGATCACGCAGAAACCCAATGCGGCGGTCAGGTCGATGCGGATCTCCCTCAGGGTGATGCCTGCATATTTTACGCCCACCGTCATGCCGATGAAAAATTGCGCGGCATAGATCGCCTCCACCGGCGGGCGATGTTGCAACAGGCCGCTCAGCGCGCAGATCGCGGCGAGGATCATCGGGCCGAGGATCGAGGCTCCGAACAGGCCAACCCGCTCCGCTACCTTCCATCCGACCAGCCCGCAGATCACCATCAGCCCCAGTTGCGACAGCGCGATAGAGGAGGCAGGCGCACCGGGCGGGACGCTTAGATCAACATCCCAATAGGCACGCAGGATAAAGGGCAGGGTGGCCACGATGAACAGAACACGGGTTGCATGGACCAGTGACATGGCGCGCACGTCACCGCCTGCTTCCTCGCCAAAGATCAGCATATCTTGCAGGCCACCGGGCATGGCAGAGTAGTAAGCCGTTGGGAAATCGAAGCCCCACAATCGCTGGAAATAGGGAACCCCGATCGCACCGATCAGCGCGGTCATGACAGGGATCAAAAGCAGCGTCGGCCACATGCCGGCCATGGATGCCAGCAGCGCCGTCGTGAAAGTTGCCCCCACCGCAACGCCCAAAATGCCCCGCATCGCTGTGGTCAGCGTGCCGATTGTTTTCAACTTCGCGCCTAGTAATGCCGCCACGAGGCAGGCCAAAATCGGGCCGAGCAGCCATGGCAGCGGTAAATCAAGCGCGATAAACGTGGCAACGCCAGCGCCAGCGATGGTGAAAGTTGCGAGGATGCGGATCATGTGCGCATCGCCATTAACCGGTGCCTCAGGGATGTTTGCAGGTGCTCCTGCGCAGCCGCCCCTGCACGTTGGGCATCGCCCTGCCGGATTGCGTCGATAATCTGTGCATGTTGGGCGCAAACCACCGCGAGCCTTTCATCATCGCCCAATGTTGTCGGGCCGAGCAGCAGCATTGCATTGGTCAAAGTGCGCGTTGACCCCAGCAGAAAACGGTTGCGGGTCGCCAGATATAGACACCTGTGGAATTGCTGGTTGATCGTCGCGGCACGATGCGGGTCCAGTGCTGCGGCCTCAATCGCAGTGTTGAGCGCGGCCATCTCATCCGTTTCAGCCTCAAGCGCATGTTTTGCGGCCATCTCGGCAGCGGTGCGTTCCAGGACAGCGCGCATCTCGTATAGCTCCACGACCTCGGTATGGCTGAGCTGCCGGATGACGGCGCCGATGCGGGGGCGGTGCTCGATAATACCGTCCGCCTCAAGCCGTCGCAGGGCTTCTCGGATGGGGGTGCGTGATATGCTCAACCGGTCGGCGATATCGGTTTCGCGCAGACGTTCGCCGGGGTGAAAGTCACCACGGGAAATGGCGTCGTAAAGCTGGGAGTAGGCCAGCTCACCCTGTGACATATCTGTGGTCTCGGGCATGGTCAATCCTTGTATCCAGTTGGATACACGCTTGCTATACCCATTGCTGATCGGAGTCAAAGCTGGGTCGGGTCAGCGTTTCGTGCATATTTCAAAGCGCTATGAGGCTGCTTGGGCTCCGCCACGCTACTTACTGAAAAGATTGGATTATCTAGGATTTGGCAACCTCAAGCGCATGAGTGGTCAGGTGCTATGTGATTTTGGCCTCGTGCAATTCTTGCGAGATATTGCTTGCCGAAACCGGTTTCGTTGTTGAGCTTGAGTCGCAGGAGGATACCAGTTGGCGGTTGAGCGACATCATGATGACCTGCGATCACAGCGTCTGCGTGTGACCATTTCGGATGTTTCCGACGCCTTGGGCGTGACCAAATCGACTGTATCGCGGGCACTGAACGGCTATTCCGATATCTCCGAGGCGACCCGCCTGCGGGTGCGGCGGATGGCGGATAAGATGGGTTATCGCCCGTTGAGCCACGCACAGGCAATTCGTACCGGTCGGACCAAATCGCTGGGCTTGGTGATCCAGCTTTCCGATCACGATGCGCAACGCCCATTTCTAGCAGAGTTCCTGGCCGGTCTGTCACAGGGCGCCAGTCAGGAGGGGTGGACCCTGACCATCGCTGCAAGTGACAGTCAGGACGCCGCGCTTGAAACGTTCCGCTCCATGATTTCGGATCGCAAGGCGGACGGCTTTATCCTGCCTCGCACGCTGAGCAAGGATCCTAGGGTTGAGCTGCTGCGCGCTGCCGATGTGCCCTTTGTTCTGTTTGGCCGCGCGGATGATCCGACGGGGTGCGCGTGGTTCGATGTGTTGGGCGAGGATGCGATGCATGACGCCGTGCGCCATCTGGCTGCGCTGGGACATCGGCGTATCGGGTTTATCAATGGCGGTATGCAATACACCTATGCCCCGTTGCGGCGCGATGGTTTCCTGAGCGCTATGGCGCAGGAGGGGCTGCCGATTGATCCCGCGCATATGTGCGAGGACGCCGTGACCATCGGACAGGGTGAGGTTGCCGCGTTGGAAATCCTGTCCAGTGAAACGCCACCGACCGCGATTATTTGTGCCGTCGATATGTCCGCGCTGGGCGTTTACCGCGCGGCGGCGGGGCAGGGGCTGTCCATCGGGCGGGACCTGTCGGTTATCGCCTATGACGGCACGCCGGATGGCTCGTATTTGACGCCGCCACTGTCAACATTTTCGGTCGATTTTACACAGGCGGGTAAACGGCTTAGCGCGCTGCTGATCCGCCGCATCATGGGTGAGCCGGTCGAGAACCTGCGTGAAACCGTCCATGCGCAATTTCTGGATCGCGGGTCTGCGGGCCCGCCACCACAGCATTCGCACGACTGAACAAAGATATCAGCGTGCAAATTAGACCAACAATTTCAACGGGAGGACTACCAAATGAAACATAAGACCCTAATGATGTCAGGGGCGGCCACTGCGCTGATCCTATCATGTGCGGCTGCAAGTGCTGAGGAACTGCGGTTCTGGACAACTGAGGAACAGCCAGAGCGTTTGGCCCGTCAGGAACAGATGGCCGCCGATTTCGCCGCTGCATCCGGCCACACGGTTGAGGTGATCCCCGTGACTGAGTCCGATTTGGGCACACGCGCCACTGCGGCCTATGCTGCGGGCGATCTGCCTGACGTGATCTACCACACGCTGCAATACGCCCTGCCATGGGCCGATGCCGGCATTCTGGATACAGATGCCGCGACCGACATTATCGAGGCGCTGGGCGCTGATACCTTCGCATCCGGTGCGCTGGGCATGGCGGCGACGGCTGATGGCTTTGCCTCGGTTCCGGCGGATGGCTGGACGCAGATGGTCGTGTACCGCGCTGATCTGTTCGAGGCGAACGGGCTAGAGGCACCAACCACCTATGCCAACGTTCTGGCCGCTGTTGATGCCCTGCACAACCCGCCAGAGATGTACGGATTTGTTGCTGCGACCAAGATTGACGAGGGGTTCATGAGCCAGGTTCTGGAGCACGTGTTCCTCGCCAATGGCGTGTCGCCTGTTGGGCCGGATGGCGTTCAGCCGCTGGATGAAACAGCGACGATCGAGGTTCTGGAATTCTACAAGGCCATCGCTGAGGCATCCCCTCCCGGTGATCTTTACTGGGATCAGTCGCGCTCGCTGTACTTCTCGGGCAATGCGGCGATGATCATCTGGTCGCCATTCATCCTTGATGAACTGGCCGGTCTACGCGACAGCGCTCCACCCACGATCAACGACGATCCTACCTCCTCCGATCTGGCGGCGGCGACGGGTATTGTGACCAACTTTGCAGGTCCATCGAACCCTGATGGCGCTGCATGGGGTGATATCCGTTACTTCGGCGTAACCTCCGATGCATCCACCGATGCGGCGATGGAGTTCGTGGAATATTCGCTGGGTGAGGGCTACGGCTCCACTCTGGCCATCGCGCCTGAGGGCAAGTTCCCGGTACGTCGTGGTACAGCGGACAACCCGACCGAGTTCACGGACCTGTGGGCTACACTGGACGTTGGCGTAGATCGCCGCGCGCCGTTGGGTGATCTGTATGCCCAAGAGATGATCGACGAAATCGTCGGTGGTCTGGATGTGGCACAGCGTTGGGGTGTTGAGGATGGGCAGCTTGCTGCGGCATCCAAGATCATCAACTCGCAGGTCATCAACCGCTTGGTCCGCGAATATATTGATGGTGAGCGTGACGCAGCCGCAACTGTTGTTGCGCTGAACGAGGCTATCGCCTCCGTCGAGTAAGCCTAAACCGGAAACGGGGCCGCCTATGCCGGCCCCGTTTTCCCCTGCGTGATCCTGATCGGAGCACTTTGCCCAAATGACTGACCTAGCCCCCCCAAAGGGCACAGGTCCCCTGGCCCGACGTGAAGCGCGTCTGGCATGGGGATTGCTGTTGCCCACAATTACCGCAGTTGCGCTTGTCGTGGTGCTGCCCCTGCTGGCCATTTTCTGGATCAGTGTGAAGCCGGTTGGCCTCGCCGATCTGCGCGCGCCCGAGGTGGTGTTGCGTGAGGACCTGCGCGGCGGCCCAGAACAGGCCGGTGATGAGGCGACGATCCGCTACCGCCTGCGCAATTCGTCACAGGACACGGTTATTACGGACGTTAGCTTCACCGATGTGGTGCCGGATGGACTGATCATCACGGAGCTGGACCCACGCTGTACCTTGGACGGTTCGGCGCTGAGCTGTGAGATGGGCGATTGGCAGGGTGGCTACCGCGAAAACCTGATGATCCCCGTGATTGTCGAACAGGCGTTTCTGGATGCGGGCGGTAGGCCACAGGACAGTACGGCACTGACACAGGGTTCTGCGTCCAGCGTGCTGACCGATGGAACCTTCACCCTAGACAACTTCACCCGCATCTTTAGCGGCGACGAGTTTTGGGGCGTGCTGGGCGTCACGGTTTTCTACACGGTGTTCGGCACTGTAGGGGCGCTGCTATTTGGCCTGTTTGCTGCATTGCTGTTGAACAAGTCGTTCAAGGGGCAGGGGATTATGCGGGGGCTGTATCTGTTCCCCTATGTCTCACCTGTGATTGCGGTCGCTTTTGCGTGGATATTGCTGTTCGATCCGTTTTCCGGTTCGGCCAATGCGTTGCTGCTGCAAATGGGCGTGACGCAGACCAGCATCAACTTCTTTGGTGAGAAGCCATTGGCGCTGATCATGGTGACTTTGTTCGAGATCTGGCGCTATTTCCCGCTGAGCTTCCTGTTCATTTTGGCGCGAATGCAGAGCATCGACACCGATATGTTTGAGGCGGCGGATATGGACGGGGCCTCGCCGTTTCAGAAGTTCTGGTATCTCAGCGTACCGCAATTGCTGGGTATTCTTAGCGTGCTATTCCTGCTGCGGTTCATTTGGACGTTCAACAAGTTCGACGACATCTTCCTGCTGACCGGCGGTAATGCGGGCACGCGGACGCTGACGGTGAATGTGTATGAGCAAGCCTTTGCCATCTCGAACATCGGCGCAGGCGCTGCTGTGGCTGTGGTGATCTTTGGATGTCTTCTGGCGTTCTCGCTGCTGTTTTTACGCTTCATTTCGCAAGAGGAGGGGCTGTGATGAACATGCTGCGACGTGGATATATCACTGCACCATTGCTGGGTGTGTTGTGGGTGTTTGTGATTGCAACGACGGTTGCTATCGCGATGTCGTTCGCAACGGGGTCGGCATTTCGCCCCTCGCTGCTGGGATCGCTGATCTGGGGCGTTGTCATCGGGTTGAGCTGCCTGCGTGGCGCGGTCTGGCGGCCAGTTGTGGCGGGTGTGGTGACGGTTGTTGCCAGCCTGATCGGCTTTGGTCCCTTGGTCACGGGCGAGGGCGTTTCGATGTTCTCGGCCCTATTGGGCGCGGTCGCGGCGGCTGGCTTTGCGGCATATGGCCTATGGTTGATGCTGGATGAGGTTCAGCCGGGCGATAATAACCGGCACTTGTTCGAGGCGGCGGTGATCCGGTTCATGACCGGTTTCGGCTATATCTTCTTTACCGCGATCGTGATCATCCCGTTCTATGTGATGGTCCTGACCAGCTTGAAAAACCAGTCGGAGCTGATCCAGAACCCACTGGATTTCTCCATCGATCTTAGCAAGGGGATGGAGCTGTTCCGGTCCTATGATGAGCTGTTCACGCAGTTCAATTTCGGCACCTATCTGTTCAACTCCTTTGTGATCTCAGTGCTGACGGTGTTCATCACGCTGCTATTTGCGGTGCCCGGTGCCTATGCCGTGGCGCGGTTGCGGTTTCGGGGGCGGGCGGCGTTTTCACGCTCGATCCTGATGATCTACATGGTGCCGATGATCGTTCTGGCGCTGCCTATCTACATCGCATTTTCGATGACGGGGCTGCGCAACTCGCTGGGCGGGATCATCATGATTTATCCGGTCACAACGATCCCCGTCGCGCTGTACATGCTGCAAGGGTATTTCCGCGGACTACCGGCGGAGATTGAGGAAGCAGGTCTGATGGACGGGCTAAGCCGCCTCGCCGTGATCTGGAAAATCACCTTGCCGCTCAGCCTGCCGGCGATGGCTAGTGTGTCGCTATATGTCTTCATGATCGCGTGGAACGAATTCCTGCTGGCCTTCATGCTGCTGGACGATCCATCGAAATTTACGCTGACGCGAGGGATCGCGTCGCTCAACTCCTCTGAAATTCCGCGACAGCACCTGATGGCGGGCTCGGTCATTGCGACTGTGCCGATCATGGCGCTGTTTTTGGGATTGGAACGTTTTATGACGAAAGGGCTGACCGCAGGGTCGGTTAAGGGCTGAATATGTCTTCTTTAGACGATCAGGCACGCGCAATTATCCGTGGTAACGATCGGGGCGGCTACACGTTGCCGACCCGCGGGCTGTATCCATACCAGTGGAACTGGGATTCCGCCTTTGCTGCGTGGGGGTTTGCGACCTTTGACAATCCACGCGCATGGGATGAGCTGGATACGCTGATGGCCAGCCAGTGGGATACTGGCATGGTGCCTCACATCATTTTCCACACGCCCGATCCGGGCTATTTCCCCGGACCGGAGATTTGGCGCACGGGGCAAACGCCCCCGACATCTGGCATCACCCAGCCGCCCGTTGCGGCAACCATGGCCCGTTTGGTGTGGGAGATGGACCCGGAGGCAGGCCACGACCGTATGGCAGCTTTGTATCCCAAACTGCTGGCTTGGCACCGTTGGTGGCATGAGGTGCGCTGCACCCACGGTCCCGCTGCGATCACCCATCCGTGGGAGTCGGGCCGTGACAATTGCCCCGATTGGGATATCGGCATGGCGGGCGTGAACGGCGCCGATGCCGGGCCTTATGAGCGCCGCGATACCGGTCATGTTGATCCGGAGATGCGTCCGACCAAGGAAGATTACGACCGTTATATCACCATGGTGAATTTCGGGCGGAATGCAGGCTGGGATCAGGCACAAGTCGTTGCGGACGGTCCGTTCCTGATGGCCGATCCGGGGATCACCTTTATGCTGCTGCGCGCGGATGAGGATCTGGCCGTGATGGGCCGCGCCCTTGGCCATGATGTGACTGAGTTGGAGGGCTGGGCCAAGGCGCTGCGCGATGCACTGCCCCTGATCTGGAACGAGGAGCTGGGCGCCTATGATGCCCGCGATCTGCGCACCGGACAGTTTGCGAATGTTCTGGGATCAGGCGCGTTCCTCGCCTATCTGGCCGATGCTGGAAATCCGACGCTGGACGCGCAGTTAATGCGGGTTTGGGACAGCGTCAGCTATGGCATTCCGTCGGCTGATCCAGAGGCAGCTATCTTTAACCCACGCAAATACTGGCGTGGCCCGACATGGCCGGTGCTGAACGCATTGCTTGCCGTTGGATTGCGCGATTCCGGTCGCACCGATCTGGCAGAGCGGCTGCGTGCAGAGACGGAGAGCCTGATCCGGCAGCATGGCTTCTACGAATATTTCGATCCGAATGACGCGACGCCCTGCGGCGGCGCTGACTTCACATGGACGGCTGCAATCTGGCTAACATGGGCAGGGCAAGGCGCCGAAGCTGATGCCGTAAGGGGGGCTGCGTAATGTCATCAATCGAGCTGAAATCCGTTGAGAAGTGGTTCGGCAACGCTCAGGTCATCAAGGGCGTTGATCTGAGCATCGACGAGGGTGAGTTCATCATCTTCGTCGGGCCGTCGGGTTGCGGTAAATCCACCTTGCTGCGCATGATTGCAGGGTTGGAGGAAACCAGTCGCGGTCAGATCATGATTGCAGGGCGTGATGCCACGGCGGAGCCGCCTTCGAAACGCGGTCTGGCCATGGTGTTCCAGTCCTACGCGCTGTACCCGCATATGTCGGTGCGTGACAATATGGGCTTCTCGCTAAAGGCGGCAGGCGTGCCCAAGGCGGAGCTGGACCGGCAGGTCAACGACGCGGCGCGTGTGTTGAAGCTGGAGCCGTTTCTGGATCGCCGTCCCAAGGATCTGTCGGGCGGACAGCGTCAGCGTGTGGCTATCGGGCGGTCCATCGTGCGCGAACCAACGGCGTTCCTGTTCGATGAACCACTCTCGAACCTAGATGCCTCGCTGCGGGTTGAGATGCGGTACGAGATTGCAAAGCTGCACCAGTCGCTGAAATCCACGATGATCTATGTGACCCACGATCAGGTTGAGGCGATGACACTCGCCGACCGTATCGTGGTTCTGGATGGGGGCCATATCGCGCAGGTCGGTTCCCCCCGTGAGTTGTATGAGCGGCCCGCGAACCTGTTTGTGGCGCAGTTCATCGGCAGCCCCCGCATGAATGTGATGCCGTGCACGGCCGAGGGTGCGCAATTCGTTCTGCCTGGGCAGGGCGGTGGTGCCTACGGGCGCTCACGGTCCGCAACCTCACTGGGTATCCGGCCTGAACATATCGACATGACCACTGCGGGCGACGGCCATTTGGACGGAGTTGTGGATGTGTTGGAGTATCTGGGCTCCGATACTTTTGTAATTGTTGAATGTGGCGATGCTGGAAAGGTGACTGTGCGTATTAATGGTGACACCGATTTGCGTCCGGGTCAGGCATGTGCACTGCAATTCCGTGCGGATCACCTACATTTCTTTGATGATCAAGGGCAAGCCGTTCTTAACTGAGCGATTCTGTACGACCATAGAAACGGCACCGTATTTATGCGGTGCCGTTTTTTGTTTCAGCATCATTTTGCATTAAGGCAGCGCAAGCATCGCTATTCAGCAATCATTTGAACGAAGTTTTTGACTAGAATTCGCACAACGCACGAATTGCTCGCCTAAAAATTCATCACATGTCGATTTATGACAATTGTGTGAGCAAAAATCCTTGCCGCATCTCAGGAACAGCCCCCTGATAGTTCACGCAAGAGCAGGCCCACCTGTGATTGCAAGGGATGTGTGATGACGAGACGCTTGGAACCGAGCTCGCCATCACACGGGTGCAACGTGACGTTGCCTGCCATAGGTAGGACTTGTTGTTTGCTACGGCAATATGCGGGTCTGGTCGGGTAGGCGCGCGTCCTATCGTGAGACAAACACATGATGAAATTCTCCTCCGCCGCCAAGGCTGCCCTGTGCGCCACCACGCTCAGCATTGCGGCGCCGGCATTCGCACAGGACGCACCGTCCGGTGAGCCGATCAAGGTCGGTATTCTTCACTCGCTGTCGGGAACGATGGCTATTTCCGAAACCACGTTGAAGGACGTAATGCTGATGCTGATTGAGCGTCAGAACGCCGCCGGTGGCGTTTTGGGCCGTCCGCTCGAAGCTGTTGTCGTTGATCCCGCATCCGACTGGCCTCTCTTTGCCGAGCGTGCGCGTGAATTGCTGGAAGTTGAGGAAGTCTCCGCCGTATTCGGCAACTGGACATCCGTTAGTCGTAAATCGGTACTGCCAGTATTCGAGGAGCTGAACGGCATCCTGTTCTACCCGGTTCAGTACGAGGGCGAAGAGTCCCAGCGTAACGTATTCTACACCGGTGCTGCGCCAAACCAGCAGGCAATCCCCGCTGTTGATTACCTGATCGCCGAGGAAGGCATCGAGCGTTGGGTTCTGGCCGGAACCGATTACGTTTATCCGCGCACAACCAACCGTATTCTGGAGGCGTACCTGCTGTCGCTGGGCGTCGCGCAGGAAGATATTATGGTCAACTACACGCCATTCGGTCACTCCGACTGGCAGACCATCGTTAGCGACATTGCGGCCTTCGGTTCCGAGGGTATGAAAACTGCGGTGGTGTCCACCATCAATGGCGACGCGAACGTTCCATTCTACCGTGAGCTGGGCAACCAGGGTATCTCGGCCGAGGATATTCCCGTCGTCGCATTCTCGGTTGGTGAGGAAGAGTTGGCCGGTCTGGATACAGCCCCGCTGGTCGGTCACCTTGCAGCATGGAACTACTTCATGTCTGTCGATACCGATGCCAACTACGACTTCATCGATGACTGGATTGAGTTCATCGGCGACGAAGATCGCGTAACCAATGACCCGATGGAGGCACACTATATCGGCTTTAACATGTGGGTTCAGGCGGTTGAGGCTGCTGGCACCACCGATGTCGATACCGTCATTGACTCGCTGATCGGTCAAACCGTTCCAAACCTGTCCGGTGGCTATTCCGCGATGATGCCGAACCACCACATCACCAAGCCTGTTCTGGTGGGTGAGATTCAGGATGACGGTCAGTTCTCCATCGTTTGGGAAACATCCGGTCTGGTCGCTGGCGATGCATGGTCCGACTACCTGCCTGATAGTGCGAACCTGATCTCCGACTGGCGCGCGCCAATGTCCTGCGGCAACTTCAATGTTGAGACAGGCACATGCGGCGGTGCGGCTGAGTAAGCCAGCGCAGAATTCGGGGGCGCGCCATTTGCGCCCCCGGTTTTCGGTGCTGCGGCACCTGAACTTCATTCCCGGAATTTCATATGCTCCGCCTGTTGCGTCGAACATTGACGATCCTGTTCCTGCTGCCCGCATCCGTGATGGCGCAGGGGCTGGAGGACCTCGTAACCTCGTTACCTGATGGCGATTTCGATGATCGTGCACAGGTGGTGAACGCCATCGCGCTCAGCGGTGATCCCCGTGCGTTGAACGTGCTGGAACTGCTCTCTGACGGTCAGCTTAGCTATCTGCGTGAGGACGGCCGCATCGTAACGGTGCGGGATGAGGGCGATGACGATGTTGCCTATGATGTGCTGAGCGAGGAGCGTATCGGCGTTGTCGGACGGCGCGATGCCCGCGACGTGCGCGTCAATAACGGCCTGCGCCGCGATATCGCAGCGGCCATCGGGCGGATGGGGCTGCAAAATGTCGATCCGGCTGTGCGGTTGGATGCTGCCGAACGTGCCTTCCGCGCCCGTGACCCCGAGCAAATCGACGCCCTGCGCGCCGCACTGGCCGCTGAAACCGACCCAGAAGTCACGACAGTTTTTGAGCAAGCACTCGCGGCGGCTGTCCTGCGGTCTGACGCGGGCGAGGCTGATAAACGGATCGCGATTGCAGCGCTGGCCGCCCGTGGGGATCGTGATGCGCTATCCGCATTGTCGCCCGCACTAACGGACCCCGTTTTGGCGGGTGAGGCCCAAGCGGCAACGGATAAGATTGAGCGGTCCATCGCCTCATGGGGCTTGGCGCAAAACCTGTGGTACGGCATCTCGCTGGGTTCAGTCCTGATGCTGGCTGCGATTGGGTTGGCGATTACGTTCGGCGTGATGGGCGTCATCAACATGGCCCATGGTGAGCTGGTGATGATCGGCGCATATACGACCTATCTGGTGCAGGAGACGATCCGAAATTCCTTCCCCGAGATGTTCGGCTGGTCGCTGGCCATTGCGGTGCCGCTGGCCTTTGTCACGGCGGGTGCGGTTGGTGTGGCGATTGAGCGGGGGGTTGTGCGCTATCTGTACGGTCGTCCGCTGGAAACATTGCTGGCGACATGGGGCATCAGCCTGATCCTGCAACAGGCGGTCCGCTCGATTTTCGGCCCGAACAACCGTGAGGTCGGTAATCCCGAATGGATGTCGGGCGCTGTGGATATCGGGCAGATGGCCATGACGTGGAACCGGATCTGGATCCTGGTATTTGCGCTGGCGGTGTTTGCCGCGCTGATGCTGGTGTTGAAGCGCACGCCGATTGGCCTGCAAATGCGGGCTGTGACGCAGAACCGCGCGATGGCGGCCAGCGTCGGTATTCGCACCGGTTGGGTCGATGCGATGACATTCGGGCTGGGCGCAGGTGTTGCTGGCTTGGCGGGCGTAGCGTTGAGCCAGATCGACAACGTGTCACCGAATTTGGGGCAAAGCTACATCGTAGACAGCTTTATGGTCGTCGTCTTTGGCGGTGCCGGAAACCTGTGGGGTGCGTTTGCGGGCGCATTCTCACTGGGCATTGCGAATAAATTCATGGAGCCGTGGGTCGGTGCTGTGCTGGCAAAAATCCTGATCCTCGTTGCGATTATCCTTTTCATTCAGAAGCGGCCGCGCGGCTTGTTCGCGCTCAAGGGCCGTGCGGTGGATTCATGACCAAACTAATCGACAGGCGCATGGGGTTTTTCCTGATCGCGCTGTTCATAGCCGTTGTTGCGATTCCGGTGGGCAATCTGGCGATCGAGGGCAAACCCGTTGCATCCTATGTGGTGCAGTTGTCAGGCAAGTATCTGTGCTATGCCTTGCTGGCCGTGGCGCTGGATCTGGTGTGGGGATATTGCGGTATCCTCAGCCTAGGGCACGGTGCGTTCTTCGCGCTGGGCGGCTATGCGATGGGCATGCACCTGATGCGCGAAATCGGCACGCGGGGCGTTTATGGCGATCCGGTTCTGCCCGATTTCATGGTATTTTTGAGCTATGAGCAGCTGCCATGGTTCTGGTTGGGCTTCGATCAATTCTGGTTTGCGGCGCTGATGTGCATGCTGGTGCCGGGTGCGCTGGCCTTTGTTTTCGGGTGGTTCGCGTTCCGGTCGCGTGTGTCGGGGGTGTATCTGTCGATCATCACGCAGGCGATGACCTATGCGTTGATGTTATCCTTTTTCCGCAATGAGATGGGATTTGGCGGCAATAACGGCCTGACGGATTTCAAGGATGTGCTGGGCTTTGACCTGCAATCCGATGCAACACGGGCCGGTTTGTTTATCGCCAGCGCGGTTGCCTTGGTTGCGGGTCTGATGATTGCGAAGGCAATAGCCTTGAGCCAGCTTGGTAAAGTGCTGATCGGTATTCGGGATGCGGAAAGCCGCACGCGGTTTCTGGGCTACCGTGTTGAGGGGTATAAGCTGTTCGTTTTTGTTGTGTCGGCCATGATGGCCGGCGTTGCGGGGGCGCTGTACACGCCGCAGGTTGGTATCATCAATCCGGGTGAGTTTTCGCCGGCAAACTCGATCGAGATTGTGATCTGGGTTGCACTGGGCGGGCGCGGCACCTTGGTCGGTGCGGCGATTGGGGCGATCTTTGTCGCCTTGGCCAAGACGCTGCTGACAGGCTGGATTCCTGAGATGTGGTTGTTCGCACTGGGCGGCCTGTTCGTATTTGTCACCCTGTTCATGCCACGCGGCGTGCTGGGCGTGATCGAGGAAAGCTGGGCCAAGCTGCGACGAACCGAGCCGGTCAAGGAGGTGACGCCATGACCGCGCAGTTATACTTGGACGGGGTTGAGCGCAGCTTTGACGGGTTCAAGGCAATCACCGGCCTGTCCCTGCATGTGCGTAAAGGCGAGCTGCGCGCGATTATTGGGCCGAACGGAGCGGGCAAAACGACGATGATGGACATCATCACCGGCAAAACCCGCCCCGATAAGGGGGAGGTGTTCTGGAATGAGAAGGTCGATCTGACCAAAACCGATGAGGCTGGCTCTGCCCGTCTGGGCATCGGACGGAAATTCCAGAAACCGACGGTAATTGAGAGTCTGAGTGTCGAGGATAATATCGGCCTCGCACTGAAAACCGACCGCTCGGTTTTTGCCACATTGTTTGCGCGCCAAACACCGGCGCATGCGGATCGGATTACGGAATTGCTGCATCTGGTCCGCTTGGCGGACGAACGTGCGCGCCCCTCGGCTGATCTGAGCCATGGGCAGAAGCAATGGTTGGAAATCGGGATGCTATTGGCGCAGGAGCCGGAGTTGTTGCTGGTCGATGAACCGGCGGCGGGCATGACCGATGATGAAACCATGCGCACGGCGGAATTGCTGCGCGATCTGGCCGGTACGCATACTGTCATCGTGGTGGAACATGACATGGAGTTCGTGCGCGCCCTGAATTGCAAGGTAACGGTGCTGCATCAGGGCCGTGTGCTGGCCGAGGGGTCCATCGACCACGTTTCGGCCAATCCCGAAGTCGTCGAAGTTTATCTGGGGCGCTGAGAAATGTTGAACGTGGATAATATCGAGCTGCATTACGGTGCCGCGCAGGCTTTGCGCGGGGTCAGCCTGACGGCGCAACCGGGTAAGGTGATGACGGTTCTGGGGCGCAACGGCGTAGGCAAAACCACGCTGCTGCGCGCAATTGCAGGGCGCAATCCGGTTTCCGCCGGTACGATCAGCTTTCAGGGGCAGGACGTGACCCGCACCCGATCCGAGGCGCGAGCGCGTGGCGGTATTGCTATGGTTCCGCAGGGCCGCGAGATATTCCCGTTATTGAGCGTGAAGGAAAACCTCGAAACAGGCTTTGCACGGTTACCCCGCCGCGAACGCACTATTCCGGCGGAGGTTTTCGAGCTGTTTCCCGTCCTCAAGGATATGCTGAGCCGTCGTGGTGGCGATCTGTCGGGGGGGCAGCAGCAGCAGCTTGCCATCGGGCGGGCCTTGGTCATGCGGCCCGATTTACTGGTGCTGGACGAACCGACGGAGGGTATTCAGCCCTCGATCATCAAGGATATCGGCCGTGCTATTACCTTCCTACGCAATCGGGGTGATATGGCGATTGTTCTGGTCGAGCAATATTTCGAATTCGCGCGTGATCTGGCCGACGACTATGTCGTGATGGATCGCGGCGAAATTACCCTATCCGGAACCGCTGCCGAGATGGACGAAGACGAAGTTCTGCGCCGTATCGCCGTCTGATCGTGCACAAGCGGGCTGACAAAGCGTTTGCAGGTCGTCACAGTGGCGAAAAGATAAACCACCGTGAGGACAGACCATGACGTTGAAAACTATTGTGACCGCTGGCGTGCTAACTGCATTGGGTGCAACAACCGCGCTGGCAGACGTCAAGGTTGGCATGATCACAACCCTATCCGGGGGCGGCGCTGGTCTTGGCATCGACGTGCGTGATGGATTTATGCTGGCTGTGGAACAGTCGGGTCGCGATGATATCGAGGTGGTGATCGAGGATGACCAGCGTCGCCCTGATGTTGCCGTACAACTGGCAGACCGTATGATCCAATCCGATGATGTGGATGTGCTGACTGGTATCGTCTGGTCCAACCTTGCCATGGCGGTGGTGCCATCGGCGGTTGCGCAGGGCAAATTCTACCTGTCGCCAAATGCGGGCCCATCCGCACTGGCCGGTCGTGGGTGTGACCAGAACTACTTCAACGTCGCATGGCAGAACGATAACCTGCATGAGGCCGCCGGCGCATATGCCAACGATGCGGGTTACACAAACTCCTTTATCCTCGCGCCGAACTATCCGGCGGGCCAGGATGCGCTGACAGGGTACAAGCGTCTATATGAGGGCGATCTGTCGGGCGAGGTTTTCACCCAACTGGGTCAGACCGATTACGCGGCTGAAATCGCGCAGATCCGTGCCTCGGGTGCGGATAGCGTTTACTTCTTCCTGCCCGGCGGCATGGGGATTTCGTTCCTCAAGCAATATGCAGATAGCGGCGTTGATATCCCCGTTGTCGGTCCTGCCTTCAGCTTTGACCAAGGCGTGTTGCAGGCTGTCGGTGAGGCAGCATTGGGCGTGCGCAACACTTCGCAGTGGAGCAAAGACCTCGATAACGCGGCGAACGTCGCCTTTGTTGAGAGTTTTCAGGCCGAATTTGGCCGCCTGCCGTCGCTCTATGCCAGCCAAGGGTTTGATACCGCGAACCTGCTGATCTCGGCCATGGACGTTGCCGATGTGGACGATCAGGATGCGTTCCGTACAGCACTGGAGGCCGCCGATTTCGACAGTACCCGTGGTGATTTCGCCTTCGCATCGAACCACCACCCGATTCAGGATATCTACGTGCGTGAGGTGATTTTGGAGGGTGATGTTTACACCAATGCCATCATCGCAACGGCACTGACCGATCATTCCGACGTTTACGCCGCTGAATGCCAATTCTGATCTGATACTGCGTCGGGCCTGATCGCGGGCCCGACAGCCGAGGTTACACCATGTCGATGATCCTGTTGATCGAACAAGCTCTGAACGGGCTTCAGTTCGGGGTAATGCTGTTTGTCATGGCGGCGGGCCTGACGCTGGTTTTCGGGGTGATGGGACTGATAAATCTGGCCCACGGGTCGCTCTATATGATCGGGGCATTTGCGGCGGCCACTGTTGCGGGCCTGACGGGATCGTTCCTGTTGGCCCTGGCGGCCAGTCTGGCGGCGGCTGCGGCGGCAGGCGCGATTGTTGAGATTGCGGTGATCCGCCGTCTGTACGCGCGCGACCACCTAGACCAAGTTCTGGCGACATTCGCGTTGATCCTGATTTTTTCCGAGGGCACACGCTGGCTGTTCGGGTCCTTTCCCCTGTTTCTGGACACGCCTGATTGGCTGAGCGGGCCGGTTGAGCTGCCCGGCGGTATTCTGTATCCGGCCTATCGCCTTGGCATTATTGGCGTTGGACTGGCGGTGGCGCTGGGGCTGTATCTGCTGATCTCACGCACGCGGTTGGGTATTCGTATCCGTGCGGGGGAAAGCGACCGTGAGATGATTGCCGCGCTGGGGGTCGATATCTCCAAGCTGTACACGTTGGTTTTTGCACTGGGGGCTGCGCTGGCCGGATTGGCTGGGGCCTTGGTCGGGGCGATCCAGTCGGTGCAGGTCGGGATGGGGGAACCGGTGCTGATCCTCGCCTTTGTGGTGATTGTGATCGGTGGCATCGGCTCGATCAAGGGGGCACTGGTGGCGTCTCTGCTGGTTGGGCTGACTGACACGATGGGTGGATTTCTGCTTCCGATAGCCTTCGCGCAGGTGATGGAACCGGCCAATGCGATGCTGCTGGGGTCGGCGCTGGCCTCGATGCTGATCTATATTTTGATGGCTGTGGTGCTGATCGTCCGTCCCTCCGGCCTGTTTGGAGTGCGGTCATGATTGCGGAAAAGCACCTGAACTGGCTGATCGCCGCGCTGCTGCTGGCTGTCCCCGTTTGCGCGTGGTGGTTTGGTGAGATTTACACCGTCACGCTGGCAACCCGCGTGGTGGTTCTGGCGCTGGCGGGCGTTGGCCTGAACCTTGCGCTGGGGGCAGGGGGGCTGGTCAGTCTGGGCCATGCCGCGTTCTTTGGTGTGGGCGGTTATGCGATGGGCATTCTGGCCAGTCATGGGCAAAACTATGATCCGATCCTGACCGAACCATTTTTGATTGAGGGCACCAAGTCGATGCCGGTCATCTGGCTGGTTGCCATCATCGCGGGCGGGCTGTCCGCATTGGCGATTGGTGCGCTGAGCCTGCGAACCTCTGGCGTTTATTTCATCATGATCACGCTCGCCTTTGGTCAGATGTTCTACTATTTCGCGATTTCATGGCCCGCCTATGGTGGTGAGGATGGGCTGAGCATCTATGTGCGCAACGGGTTTCCGGGCCTGAATACCTTGCAACCGATCCAGTATTTCGCGCTGTGCTATGTGTTGTTGATCGCGGTGCTGTTGCTGTGTGCACGGCTGGGGGCGTCACCCTTTGGCCTTGCGCTGAACGCGGTCCGGCAAAGCGCGCCGCGGGTTGAGACGGTGGGCCTGTCGCCGCTGCGGTTGCGGCTGACGGCCTTTGTCATTTCGGGCGCAATCACGGCGCTGGCCGGTGCGCTGTTTGCGGATCTTAGCCGCTTTGTCAGTCCTACGATGTTTAGCTGGCACACCAGTGGCGAGATCATGATCTTTGTGATCCTTGGCGGTGTTGGGCGGTTGTACGGTCCGGTGATCGGGGCGTGCCTGTTTATCCTGCTGGAACATTGGTTGGGCGGGGTTAGCGAATATTGGCAACTGTTCCTCGGCCTATTGCTGCTGGGCGTTGTTCTGTTCGCGCGCGGCGGTGTTATCGGCGTGTTGACGCGTAAGGAGGCAGGCCATGGATGAACCGGTTCTGTCCCTGCGCGAGGTCTCGAAAACCTTTGGCGTGCTCAAGGCCAGCGACGGCGTGTCACTGGATTTGCGTGCAGGTGAAATCCATGCGCTGATCGGTCCGAATGGCGCGGGTAAATCAACGCTGATTGCTCAAATCGCGGGCAGCCTGCGACCCGATAGCGGCACGATCCGGTTTGCGGGGCAGGATGTGACGCGGCTAGGGCCAAGCGCACGGGCACGGCGTGGCCTTGGTCGATCGTTTCAGATTAGCCAGGTGATTGCGGGCTTCACTGTGCGACAAAACATCCTGCTGGCGGTTCAGGCGCGTGCAGGACGGGCATATGCGATGCTGCGCCGTGCCGCGCGTGATAACGATGCTATGCAGCAGGTGACGGAATATGCGCAGCGTGTCGGGTTGGCCGAACGCTTGGATGTGGAGGCATCGGACATCGCCCACGGCGAACGGCGGCGGCTGGAGATTGCAATGGCCCTCGCCATGCGGCCCAAAGTGTTTGTTCTGGACGAACCCATGGCGGGCATGGGCGCGGAGGGCGTGGCCGTGATGACCCAATTGCTGGACCCCTTGCGGCACGAGGCGCCGATCCTGTTGGTGGAGCATGACATGCAAGCGGTCTTTGCGCTGGCTGACCGGATCAGCGTGCTGGTTTATGGCCGGATCATCGCCAGTGGCTCCGTTGCCGAAATCCGTAATGATCCTGAGGTTCGGCGCGCCTATCTGGGGGATGAAGCATGAGCTTGCTTGAGGTACAGGACCTGCACGCCGCCTATGGGGCTTCACCCGCCCTGTTCGGCGTGAATCTAACCGTGGCAGAGGGCGAGGTTGTCGCCCTGATGGGCCGTAATGGCATGGGCAAGAGCACGACAATCCGCTGCATCTGCCGCATGATGGCGGCAAGCAGTGGCACATTGCGGTTTGTAGGGCAGGATTTGGCCACATTGCCATCCCACGCCGCCGCGCAATTGGGCATCGGGTTGGTGCCAGAGGGGCGGCGCTGTTTTCCCAATCTTACCGTGCATGAGAACCTGATCGCTGCGGCCCGTCCCGGTCCATGGGATCAGGCCCGTGTTGCAGCCCTGTTCCCCCGCTTGGCCGAGCGGGCAGGGCAAAGCGCCGCAACCCTATCGGGTGGTGAGCAGCAGATGCTCGCCATCGGACGGGCGCTGATGACCAATCCCCGCCTGTTGATCCTGGATGAGGCGACGGAGGGGCTGGCCCCCATCGTTCGGCAGGAAATTTGGGCGGCGATTGCGCAGCTAACAGGGCAAAGCGGCCTGTCCATTCTGGTGGTGGATAAATCGCTGGCGGAATTGTCCCGCGTGGCCAATCGTGCTGTTATACTTGAGCGTGGTCACACGGTTTTTGACGGTGCTATCCATCAGGTCGAAGGCGCAATCGCGCAGAAATATCTGGGCGTGTGACATCGTAATTTTGGATCGGAGGAATGCTCGATGATGCTGAAATATATCGGAATTCTGACAGGAATGATGCTGAGCGCAGGATCAGTGCTGGCGCAGGAAAATATCAGCCCGCGTGATTTTCTGGATCTTGTGACAGGTCAAACTGCGTGGTTTTCCGCACCCAGCGGGCTGGTCGGGATCGAGCATTTCAACGGCGATGGCACGACCAGATGGCTGCGTCGGGACGGGTCGTGCACGCAGGGGCAGATCACAGTGCAGGACGCTGAAATCTGCTTTACCTATGAAGACAGTTCCGATCAGACCTACTGCTGGGTGCCTAGACTCGATGGGAATGAACTGAGCGTGCGCAGCACTGATGTCAGTGAAGCTGTGCAGATCGTCAGCAGAATTTCCCGCACCCGACTGCATTGCGCCGTGGACGGTGCCGGCGTTTAGCCTGCATGCGCAAGGGAAGTTTTGCCGGTGTGTGTTTTGACACGGATGCAAATATGCGCGTCAGATATACGTGGCTTATCACGCGGTGATTATATTCGGCTGTCCCAATACCTGTCAGTTCTACGGCTCAGCGCGTCTGAATCGCAGATCCGACTTGTACGCCAGCCGCGTTGATACATGGAACAGCACCGGAGACGTCCCTTGGTGCAGTTTCGCCGGAGCATAAGCACGCCCCCCGCTTATGTTCCGGCATCCCTGATTTGCTGGCGCGCCTTACAGGTCGCCCATGTCCTTGGCATCCTGCAACAACCGGTCCGGATCGACAAATGTGATGCACCCACGACGGGTTTGGATGATGCCAACCTGTACCAGCGAGCTAAGCTCGCGGCTGACTGCCTCACGATTGGCACCCACGCGCGCGGCGATTTCGGCATGGGTCGGCGCGGGGCGTAATTCACCCCCAACGGTCAGAACGCCACGCTCTAGCCCCGTACGCACGAGGAACAGTGTCAGCCGGTCAGCAAGCTTTAGCGCGGTCAGTTCAAAGCTGCGCTGGGTTAACTGGCGCACGCGCTGCACCATATCGTCCAGCAGGACGCGCGCAACGGTGGGTTCCTCATCCAATAGCGTGCGCAAGGTGCGACCGGGAATACGGGCCAGTTCAGCCGGTGTGCGGGCAAAAATGCTGGCGGACCGGTCGCCGCCGCCTATTGCAGCGATTTCACCGAAGTAGTGACCTCGTTCCATTTCGCCCAGAGAGACTTCTCGCCCGCGACCGGAAATAAGAATGGCCATCATCTTGCCCGAAAGCATCAGGTAGAAATCATCAGACTTGTCCAGATGCTGCACCACCAGTTCGCCGCGCTCTGCCCGAACAATATCTGTTCGATTGGCAAGTTCGGTTAGTGCCTCATCGCTGAGTGATGCAAATATCGAAAACTCTGCCAGATGCGCCGGAAGATCGTTGCGCTTTATCATCGTCATGGCCCTTCTTGCCGCCCGCAGACTGGTGCTACTGCCCTTAACACGTTTATCTGCTGTAAGTGGCTCAGATAGGACAAACAATATGACTGTGGCAAGTAAAACGAAAGTTTTGATCCTGGGTGGCGGATGCGGCGGGGTTGCGGCGGCCTACGCATTGGGCGCAACGGCCGAACGCCGCGCCGCATTTGATGTGACGCTATGCTCACAGGGCTGGCGGATCGGCGGCAAGGGCGCCAGCGGCCGTAACGCAAAGGATCATCAACGGATTGAGGAGCACGGCCTGCATCTGTTCCTAGGGTTTTACCGAACTGCATTTGGCCTGTTACGCGATGCCTATGCCCAATTGGATGGGGTAAATGATGGCGTGTTTGCGTCGGTCGAGGACGCCTTTACCCCCCAGCATCATGTCACTCTGTGGGCCGCACCGGGCGATGGTGGCGGGCGCGGGTGGAAGGATTATACCCTGACCGCCCCCCGTTGGCCCGGCATGCCGTGGGACGGGGATGAGGAAGATCTGCGCCACGCGCCTGACCGTCTGGCCGCGATGATGCAGGTCAAATCCAGGGAGATCGGACCCGAGCGTCTGGCCGAGCCCCTAGATGCCGCGCGCCACGCCCCCGCAGAACCGGCGGAGCGTGAGAGCCTGATGGCGTGGTTCCTGGACGAATTGCGCGACATGGATTGGTCACTGGGCTGGCATGTGTTCAAGGATCTGCTGGAGATTGGCGGCGCGGTGCTGCGCGGCTATTTTGCAGACATCCTGCCCCACGGCTGGAACGCATGGGACCGGATCAACCACCTCGATTTTCGTGCGTGGCTGATGTCGCATGGCGCGGGTGAATCTGCGGCGTGGTCCGAAACGATCCGCGTGATCTATGATCTGGCATTTGCCTATCGCCATGGCGACGGCGACGATATTACCGATGCGGATATTGCTGCGGGTGCATGTCTGAAGCTGATCCTCGATCTGGTTGCGGGCTATCGCTGTGCGCCGATGTGGCGGATGAATGCCGGCATGGGCGACACCGTGTTCACGCCCCTCGCCAAGTGTATTGAGCAGCAGGGCGGCGAAATCCGCCTGTTCCGCAGGGTTAGCGATATCGAATTTGACAGGGACAGGGTTGTGCGGGTTCGCATGGCTGTTCAGGCTGCCTTGGCCACGGATCGTTACGATCCCTATGTGCGCGTAAACGGGCTGGATTGCTGGCCGAGCGAGCCGTTATGGGATCAGCTCGCACCTGACACCCCCCATGCGAATTTCGAGGATGCTTGGACCCATGTTAGCGTGGGTGAGGAGGTTCTGGAGGTTGGCCGTGATTTCGATCATGTGATCCTTGCCATTCCGCCGGCGGCCTCTGCGGCGCTGACCACAGGATTGACCGCACAGAATGAGGATTGGGCGCAGATGTTGCGCACCGTTGGTCGTGCATCTGTCGCCACGCATTCCGTGCAGCTATGGCTGGATCGTACTACGGCTGATGCAGGGTGGACTGAAACCACTGATCCGGTTTCCGGTGCCTATATGCCGCCGCTGGGGACGTGGGCTGATATGACCCACCTGATCGAGCATGAGGTTTGGCCGAATGCGGAGGCGAAGAGCTGCCAATACTTGGTCAGCGTGACCGAGCTACCGCCCAACCTGCCCCCAACCTCAACCCATGCGCCGCAATTGCAGGGGCAGGCGAACCTTGCAGGTCAGGCATTTACGCATGAATGGTTGCAGGCGAATGCGCATTCTCTATGGCCCAATATAGCCGCACCGGGTGTTTTCGACCAGAATACGATTGTCAGCGCGTTCGATCACGTCAACCTGTCGCCCAGCGAGCGCTATGTCCGCACGCCACCGGGCACCGTCGTTGATCGTTTGCCTCCCGATTGGGATGGCGTGCAAAATATGAGCCTCGCTGGTGATTGGACGATCACATCTATCAATGGTGGCTCGGCTGAGGCGGCGCTAGAATCAGGTAAAACCGCAGCCGATGCGTTGGCGCAGGCGATGGGAGTTCATTGAAACCTATGATCCCCGCCGGATGCCACCATCCAGCGGGGGATATCGTCAGGACATTGCCTGCCACAATGTTTTGCCATTGCGGGTGGTAAAGTCGAAATTCACCCAGAACGCGAAACGCACATCAGCGGTAAGCAGGTCGCCATCCTTTGTGCCGGTTAGGCCAAGATCATTGGCGATCTGGTGGCTTTCACAATCGCGGATCGTGCAGGACCATTCACCGGGCAACAGGCCGCCGCCATGCACCTTGTCCAGATGGGCGGGGCTTTCGGTGATGGATTGATAGCACGCCTTGGTCCAATCCTCGGATGCGCGGAACTGCTTCAGGTTCACGACCGGAATGACAAAATCGAGCGCCAATTTACCCAGATCCCATGCAAAGGCGGCGCCCTCGACAACGGTTTCGATCATGCCATTTGGTGTGCGCATCTGGCCACAAATCGCGCTCATCATACCGGCAATGTCGTGGAAGTCGTCCTTTAGCACGCCATCAACCTCAGTCCCTGTGACGGTAATCAGCTCCGCGTTTTCAACCGCGCGGGTGGTGTCGGACAGGGTGGGAAAGATCGTGGTGCGGGCAACGAATTTGTTTCCCGGGTCGGTCATCAACTGAATGTCGCCTATCGTCTTGCGATAGCCCCAAATCTCACGTCCGACGACCAGACCGGTATCCACGTTGATCAGCAGATACGGTACCCAGAAGGTCAGCCGTGGAAAGATGTGCCCCTTGCGGTATTCCCACAATGGCACCCAAAACATCGCCTCGCGGTCGCCCTGCACGCCGATGGACTGGCTGAGGGATGTTGCGGATTCCACCTCCAGAAAGGTCAGCAGAACCGTGTCGCCCACGGTTTCGTAGCGCAATTCAGGCGCACAGGCGGCGTTTAGCTGGCTGTCCACAAAGGCTTGCACATTGGCCTGCTTTGCCTCCAGCGCGAAGGCGTAGGAAGTTGTGCCCTGCAATCGCAGCGGTTGCGGAAAACAGATTTCACCATGGCCCAGGCGATCGATGTAGTTTGGCAAGTGACTGGTATCAGTCATGCTAAATCCCCTTCAGAGGTAATGTTCACCAACGACTTTGCGTGGCTGACCGCTGATCGCACGGCTGGCTTGCATACCGCTCATCACAGCGGATTCGACGCAGGTTGTGTTAAGGCCGGTGCGGATATGGCAACCGGCAAGTGTCAAATTATCAAAGCCGCTGCCATCAGCAGGCAGCCGGAACTGCACCTCACCGGCGGCGGCACCAACGCAGCATTCGGCGGGGTCGATATTGGCGCGGATATAGGTTTGCTCAGGCAATAGCGGCGCAGGGGCGCGGGCGCACCACGCGACGGTGCCATAGTCGGCGACCCAAGCCTCGAACTGCGCGGTGACATCGGCCAGTGCCTTTTCCTGCGCGTTGCTATGGGCAGGTTCCTTGAACGCGGTGGAGGCATAGGCCCCGCAGAAATAATGGATAGACCCTGTTCCGCCCTCTACAGGCAAAAGCTGGCTCATATCGCTCCAGATATCGAACCGCTCTGGCCCGGAGACAGTGGCAGGCCGGTCATCCCAGCCCAGCTCATGCGTGGTTTCCGGTAGCCAGACCTGCGCGGCCAATGTCGGCACCAGTCCGATATTGTGAACCATATCGGCAAAGGGGCCCGCCTGATCGATCAGCTCCTGCGCGATGCTTGGCTCACTGTTGTTGACGGGTTTGTAGCCGCCCATCGCAATGCCAAGGATCACATGATCGAAATCGCGGCCGCGTTTTAGCGTCAGCTCCTTGGTCGGATAGGGCGGGGACCAGTGGTTTTCAAAATCAACACCGGCGTCGCGCAATGCCTCACCGTTTTCCAACTGATCCCAATAGGGATGGGCGGGCCATGTAGGAACGCCGTCGATAACCTTGGTCGCCTGATAGGGCCCCTTGGTTTTCGCCTGTTGTGCGATGGTGATTTTGGCAATGGAGTTTTCTGCTGCGTCCAGATGCAGACCGGTCGTTTTGTGGAAGAAGTTGAACTTCACCCCGCGCGCCTGCAACACATCGTATAGCGGGGCGACCACGGCCTCGGCCATGCCGGCCTTTACTGTGTACATTACGGACCCCTTATAGGTGGTCAGGATGCGCAGAATAACGCGCAGCGCGGTGCCTGTACCGACCGAGGGCCGCTTGTGATCCCCCTCCAGATACCAAAAGCAGCAATCGTAAATTGCACGCACCACGGCGGTGTTGTCGATAATTTCGGGATCGCCGCCATGCTTTTTCAGCCAGTGGCGAAACTCAATAGCGTTCAGATCGTCGAGGCTTTTGCCGCAGATCAGCACATCCCATGTGATGCCGGCGGCAAAGGTTGCGCCCAGATGCAGCAGGTCCTTGAACAGACCCCCGATGGGCAACCCCTCTTGCCGTTTGGGGGCGAAGGCCTCGCGCACATGTCGCAAATGTTCCAGTGCCTCGGTGTCGGACCCTTCAGGCGTAATGATTTTTTTCTGTGCGGATTTCAGGTCGCTGTCCTGATGGCCAACGGCCTTGTGGTCCTCGTCATCATCATCGTCAAAGGCGAAATGCAGCAGCTCCTTGAGCAGAGACGCCAATTGGCTGAGCATACCGCGAATGGACAGGTTCACATCGCCGGAGCCACGTTCATCAACATTTGTCGGCCATGTAATGTCCCAAAAACCCCAGTCGTCATCCTGCGTTTGGGTCCAGAGCGGCGTGTAGTTTTGCGGCTCGAACGCATCCAGACCGGTTTTGAATGGGCAGTTTTCGGGCCTGTCCCATTCCTCGTAAACATCGCGCAGCATGGCCCATGCATTGTCGTAGCAACCGAACCAGAAATGCAGGCCGTGTTCCAGAATCCGGTTTCGATCGTCGCGGCCAGTGGCGCATTTGCCGCCCAGCCGCCATCCCATTTGCCAAATTTCAACCTCGTAACGCGCGCGCAGCTTTGGCGTTGCGGTTAAGTGCCATGCTGCGGTCAGTGCGCCGAATCCTCCCCCAAGGATCGCGATTTTCTCTTTTTCCATTCGAGGCTCCGTCAGGATGCATTCAACCAATCCGGCAAGGGCTGGCCAACAGCATAGGCGAATTTGGTGAAGACCTCGGCGTCATTGACGAGGTTATTGTGCTGCGCCAATCTGGCAGCGATCCTCAACATTTCAGTGCGTTTTGATACGCTGCGTTGATCGAATGCGCGATGAAACGATGCAGCGGCCGCCGCGACCGGCATTTTGCGTCCAAACTGATGTAAAATCCGGCGGGCCTGACGGATTTCGCGGTCGTCGCCCAGAAGTGTTGCCGTGCAACATAGCCAGCGTAACGCCGTGCACAGGTGCCATGCAGCGGGGGTGTGCTTGTTGGCCAAATCCAGTGCCTGTCTTGTGTGAGCGCGGGCGGATTTTTCATCACCGTTCAGCAGTTCTGCCAAGGCCAGCGCGCAATATGCAAATAGCGCATCCGCCGCATTCAATTGCGGATGACCGGCAAGTCCGATCAGCGTGTGATATGCTTCATCAGGAACAGATTTGCCGCTGGAGAGTGCGGCGCCGATACGGGCCGTTTTGACCCAGACGCGGATTTGCGCACTGACACGACTATCGAGGCCCGCCTCAAGCTGCGCCAGTTCCTCATCATCATCGAATAGCTGCCCACGCGCCATACGTGTGTGGATATGCGTTGCGCTGCTTTGCCGCCAGCGGCCACCCGAACCTAGCTCGGCGTAAAGACGTTTCGCCTCCGTTGCTGAGGGGTCAACCTGCTTCCAATCGCCCCGCCCTGCATAAAGGACGAGCGCAACGAGTGACGCAAATGCACGGTCCAGGGGGTCACCACCGGCCAGCGCGGTTTCACGGGCGCGATTGGCGTAAGTCTCGGCGAGTTTGGCAATTCCCGAGGTTTCAAACCCGATGGACAGGGCGGAATAACCGGCAACCATCTCACTAGTCAGGCCAACCTGCTCGGCGATGTTCAGTGATTTCAATGTGTGTAGCAAAACCTCGCCCAAGCGGCCCTCGAAATAGGCGATTTCGGCTAGATTTCGGTGCGCGGTTGCGGCCATCGCGGCATATGGGATGTTGTGGCGGGCCACATGCCTGCGCGTTCGGTGCCATGCTTGGCGGCCCAATGCGGGCAAAACCTGTGCGGCCCGCGCCAGCGCGTTCGTGGATTGTGGACGGCCAATCGTGGCGAGCGCCTCGTTCAGGCGGGCCTCGGCCATACGCAGCTCAACGGCCTCTAGCGCGGCGGAGCCCTCGGTCATCAGCAGTTCGGCATGTTGCTCCGTATGCAATAGCAGGCTGTGTTTCTGGGCAAGCAGTCGGGCCTGTGATGCATGGGCAATCGCCTCATCCTGCGCAAACAATGCGCTGGCGTTTTTGGCGAGTTTTTCGTGGCAGGAAAAGGCACGCTCGGGATGTTCGGCACCGGCCCAGTGGCGGGCTTCATCCGCCAAATCGCCGGGTCCGCATACTTCGGCAAGGTAGTGGTGAAGCTTTCGGCGCGCGGCAAAGGGCAGTGCGTCGTAGGATGCCTCACGGATCAAATCATCGCGAAAGTTCAGTAGGCCCAATTGATTGTCGATCAGCAATTCCTGCTCAACCAATGTGCCCAACGCCGCGTCGATCTGCGCGGGCGGCGGCGCATCGGGCAGGCGGGTCAGGATTACAGGCGAGAATTGCGCGCCAAGCACACTGGCAATGGACAAAACGTGCCGTTCCGTCGGGCTGCAACTGTCCAGACGTGTTGCGGCCAGTTCCCTGAGCGTGACAGGTGCAATGGTGCGACGCTGTGGATCAGCAGGTTCCGCTGTGGGCAGGCGCAATGCGCCCCCCGCCATAGCCAACCGCCCGCTGATCGTAAGGTCACGGACCAGATCCTTGAGGAATAGGGGGTTGCCGCCTGTTCGCTTGAACAGATCCTGCGCGGTGTCCGGCTCACATATCGGGGCGCCGGTCAGTTCACATATCATCCGTTCGGTTGCGTGCAGATCCAGGGGCGCGACGACATAGTCGGGGTTTGGATGCTCTGTCCCCCTTGTCGTGCGAACTGCCAGAATGATGCGCAGCCCGTCACGTGCGAGACGTTCCAGCATCGCCTCGGAACTGCGGTCCAGATATTGGGCATCGTCCAGCGCGATCAGCGTCGGGCGTGCGGTGCCGACAGTGTCGATAATCATCCGATGCAGCGCATTCTCCAACGATTCCCGCTGTGCTTCACCCGTCGGCAAGGGATCATCCCCCGCGTTTTTAATCGCAGGGATTACATCGCGCAGCGGGTTCAGATTGCGTAGCAATCGTGTTTCGACAGATGTGAATGCGGTCGTTTTTCTGGAATGGCTGGCTGCTACCTCCGCTGCGACGCGTGCAATTCCATCATATGCCAGCTGGCTGCCATCGGGTCGCAGGGCGGGTTGGATGACCTTCCACCCGTCTGCATGGGCGATTGTGCACAATGTGCGCAGGTGCTGTGAACGCCCGATACCACGCGGTCCGCTGAGAATGCGCAGCGGGTGCGGATGCAGCGGGTTTTCCAGCCAATGCGCCACCGGTGAGGTTAACGAGGCCTCGGATTCGGAGAATTGCTCGTTAATGCGCAGGACCGAAACAGGGGCGGTCCAGCCCTTGATCGTCATTGGGCCAACCAGTTCCGTCGCGATATTGCCGCCGGCACGTTCCGCCGTGCGCGCATCCACGAGCGGAGCATCGGTCGAAGCCTGCATCAGCCGTGTGGCAAGCGAGCTGGGCCAGCCCATGGCGGACACCGTGCGGATCGCCTGTGTCCCGTGGGGGCTGACAAACATGCGGCCATCCACCACCCCGACGGGGCAGCGTAGCAGGGGGTCCAGCGTTATGGCAGATGCGGCACGCATGGCTCGCAATTCGCGGCCGGCGGGGCCGAACGGCGGAAGGCCGAACACGACGTGCAGGACCATTCCCTTTTCCTCGGACACCATATTTACCGGCAATCCGCCCCAAGGGATGATGTGGTGGTAGATACGGCTCAACCTATCGGCAACTTGTTGCGCGGTTAGGTCGCTCGATAGGCCGCTGCCGGACAGATCACAGGATAGAACCGTCACATCCCGAAAGGCAGGCGCGTCTGCCTCGCCCGAGATTTCGCCCCATGCGCGTGTTAGCGGTGTGCGATCATGGCGGGGGACCAGACGTGCCTGCTCCGCATCACCGGCACGGGCGGTCGTATGACTTACACGGGCCAGAACCGTTGCGCCGGGGGCCGCATCGCCGTTGATTTTGGCGGCCAGCTCTGCTGCCGGTCCAGTGGCCAGCCAGATCTCGTCGCGTCCCGCATGGGTGTAGCGGTCAATGCCTGCGCCCCCAATGGCGACGCTAATCCGGCATTGTAGCGGTTTTGGCAGGGTGTGATGTGCGCTACCCGCAGCGCGCAATGCAATCGATTGATCCGCAGTGCCGGGCCAGATTGCAATGACAGCATCCCCGGCAAAGCCCGCGATCAGGCCGCCTGTCCCCTCAACCGTGCGAATGATTGTTCCGAAAAACTGCTCTAGCGCGCTGGACAGAGCCTCCGCGCCCTTTGGCCCCTGCTGGCCCAGAGTAGACGCCATTTGCGAAAACCCGACTAAGTCGGCCTGCATCACAACAGCAGCATCCCATGCGATGCTCAAAACATCTACATTATCGTATTCTTGTGTACCAACGCCGTGCATTCAACTGTCCACTACCTGCCCCACGCGGCCCTTGGGCACAGCGTTGTGAAATTGATAGCAGGAAATCGCCCATCGCGAACACAAAATGCGAACATGGACATGGATCGGTTTGTCGTGTGACAGTCATCTTTGCCATATATCTAACGCGCAAATCAGAACGCATAGTCGGAGAGCATGCCACATGACTGGATCATTCAACGTTAACCGTCGGACATTATTGGCAAGTGCAGGCGCATTTGTAATGTTGCATCCGTTCTCGGCCATGGCCACGGGCCGTCAGGCGCATTTGCGCATTATGTCCACGACCGACCTGCATGTTCACGTTCACCCCTATGACTATTACGGCGATCGTGCGGTGGATAACGTCGGATTGGCCCGTACGGCCAGCCTGATCGAGGGGATTCGCGCCGAGGCGACGAATGCGATCCTCGTGGATAATGGCGATTACCTACAGGGTAACCCGATGGGCGATTACATGGCCTATGAGAAGGGTCTGGCCGAGGGGGACGTGCATCCGGTGATCAAGGCGATGAACACCCTTGGCTATGATGCCGCGACGCTGGGCAACCACGAATTCAATTACGGTCTCGATTTCCTGATGAAGGCTGTCGCGGGCGCTGACTTCCCCGTTGTGTCGGCAAATGTGGCCAAGGGCGCGCTGGGCGCAAATCCGCGCGACGATGACCATCTGGTTCCGCCCTACACGATTGTTGAGCGTGATGTGACGCTGGGCGATGGCACCACCCAAACGGTGAAAATCGGCCTGATCGGCCTGTTGCCGCCACAGATCATGAACTGGGACCGCCGCCATCTGGAGGGTAATGCCAGTTCCCGCGATATTCTGGAGGCGGCGCGTGCCTTCGTTCCTGAAATTCGTGAGCAAGGTGCCGATCTCGTCGTAGCGCTCAGCCATTCGGGAATTTCGACCGAGGCCGCAACCGACGGTATGGAAAACGCATCACTGCACGTCGCGGGGATTGAGGGGATCGACGCCGTTGTGTCGGGTCACCATCACCTCGTCTTCCCATCGGAAAGCTATACCGGTGATGGCATCGGGCAGGGCACCCTGATGGGTAAACCTGCTGTTATGGCCGGATTCTGGGGCAGCCATATGGGCCTGATCGATTTGATGCTGGAGCATGAGGCAGGTGAATGGCGCGTGGTCAATTCGGTTTCCGAGGCACGTCCGATTTCGGAGCGGGTTGAGCGTACCGTGAACCCGCTGGTCGATAGCTTCCAACCCGTTCTGAATGCCACCGTGCAGGAGCATGAGGAAACCCTCGCCTATATCCGCCGCGCCGTGGGGGAAACTGAGGCGCCGCTGCATTCCTATTTCGCACTGGTCGCCGATGATCCCTCGGTCCAGATCGTTAGCCAGGCACAGACATGGTATATCGAGCAGATGATGCAGGGCACTGAATGGGAGGGCCTGCCGGTCCTGTCCGCAGCGGCTCCGTTCAAGGCAGGTGGCCGTGGTGGTCCCGATTACTACACCGACGTTCCGGTTGGCCCGGTGGCGATCAAGAATGTCTCGGACCTGTATCTGTACCCCAACACCGCCCGCGCCGTGTTGATCGACGGCGCTACGGTGCAGGAGTGGTTGGAGCGTTCCGCCGGAATGTTCAATCAGGTCGAGCCTGGTGCGCAGGATGCCGTGCTGATCAACCCGGATATGCCGTCCTATAACTTCGATGTCATGGACGGGGTCGAGTACCAGATCGACCTCAGCCAGCCTGCGAAATATGACAGCGACGGGCAGGTCGTGAATGCCGATGCCAACCGGATTGTGAACCTGACCTATCAGGGCGTACCGATTGATCGCGATCAGATGTTTGTTGTTGCCACGAACAATTACCGCGCTGGCGGTGGTGGCAGCTTCCCCGGTGCGGACGGATCCACCACGATCTTTGTCGGGCCGGACACCAACCGCGATGTCATCGTGCGCTATATCGTTGAGCAGGGAACCATCAATCCCAAGGCGGACGCCAACTGGACCTTTGCGCCAATGGCGGGAACGACCGTTTCCTTTGATACCGGCCCTGCCGCAGCCGAGCATATGTCATCCGTTTCCGGTGTGTCGATCGAGGCAGCAGGCGATGGCGATGACGGCTTCGCACGGTATCGCATCACGCTGTAAAATAACGCGCAGCGGCCTGAGTAAATCGGGCCGCTGCTACCCCTCGCATTGTGCGGGCGGCACATCCGGCAGCGTCTCGATATAGCTGTGGGCGGGGCCGAACGGCGTCTGACGCATCTGTCGCAGGTATTGCCGTTGCAGCGGGGCGCCATGTGCCGTGAATTGCAACTCGCCCCGAACCGAGATGAAATCTGAGCTTTGCATCGTGGCGAAGAAGGCGACGTGATCCTGCGGGCTGGCGACGTTCAATGTGCTCAGCAACAGATTGCCGAGGTCATAACCGATGGCGGCATTCAGGCTGGGCAGTTGGCCATGGCGATCATGAAATAGCGCCACAAACCCTTGGTTCGCGTCATTTTCCCCGCCCAAATCATAGGCCCATGGCGCGATGGAGTACGTCCCCATGATATGGTCAGTTATCGGGCCTGCATCAGGATGCGCCGCGCCGTGCAAATCCAGATACATCTGCTGGCAGGCCTGCCCATTGGGGCCAAGGGCAATGCGGATCGAGCTCTCATACTGCGTAAGATCGTGGGCGCTGGCGATAATATCGGCCTGCACGGGATCGTTCGGCGCATGCAGGGTTAGTGAGATTGGCGCGCTTGGCGATTGACCTAGCGCCAGATGCAATCCAGCGACAATCTCGTCCTGCGGCTGGGCAATCAGGGCAAGCCGCAGCACCTCCGCATGGGTCTGCACGCTCAACAACAGATAGGCGATTGCAGGGGCAAGGATGTGGATTGAGCTCATCTGATAAACCATTTCCCTTGAACCCTACCCACCTTCCCTGAAACAACGGAATTCACAATACGGAGAGAGAACGTGACAAACTTCGATGCGACCAAGCAGATGTTCCATGTGCCCGAGGGTGTAATCTATCTGGACGGCAACTCGCTGGGCCCTTTGCCGGTTGCGGCAGGTGCACGGGTTGCATCGATGATGGCTGATGAATGGGGTGAGATGCTGATCACCGGCTGGAACACGGCCGGCTGGATGGCGCAACCCATGGCGCTGGGTGATCGTATCGGACGCTTGATCGGGGCAGAGGCAGGTCATGTGGTGCTGGGCGATACCCTGTCTATCAAGGTATATCAGGCGCTGGCCTCCGCGTTGAGCATGACTGATCGCAAGGTTATCCTGAGCGATAGCGGCAATTTCCCGTCCGACCTGTATATGGCCGAGGGGTTGATCCGGAGCTTGGGTCAGGGCCACGAATTGCGTGTTGTCGCGCCCGAGGATGTCGCCGACGCAATTGATGAAACCGTCGCAGTGACCATGATTACCGAGGTGGATTATCGCACCGGACGTAAACACGACATGGCGGCCCTGACGGCCAAGGCACATGCGGTTGGTGCGATCACCGTTTGGGATCTGGCTCATTCCGCGGGCGCGCTGCCCGTTGATCTGGCCGGTGTGGGCGCGGATTTCGCGGTGGGGTGTACCTATAAATACCTGAATGGCGGGCCGGGTGCGCCGGCCTTTATCTACGTCGCGCCACGCCATGCCGACCGTGCCGTTCCCGCGTTGAGCGGCTGGCTGGGGCATGAGGCACCGTTCGCCTTTGACCAAGCTTATCGCCCCGGTGTCGGGATTGAGCGGATGCGGGTGGGCACGCCATCGGTCATTCAAATGGCCTCGCTCGACGCGGCGCTGGATGCGTGGGACGGGGTGGATATGGCGGATCTGCGCAGCCGCTCCATCGCGCTATGCGATCTGTTCATCGCGCAAGTAGAGGCGGCAACCGACCTCACCCTTGCCTCGCCCCGCGATGGTGCGCAACGTGGCTCGCAGGTCAGTTTCCACCACCCGCAGGGCTATGCGGTGATGCAGGCATTGATCGCACGCGGTGTGATCGGTGATTTCCGCGCGCCGGACATTCTGCGCTTTGGCTTTACTCCGCTATATATCGGTGAGGATGAGGTGCGCCGCGCCGCGGCCATTCTGGCAGAGATCATTGAGACCGCCAGTTGGGATAAGCCGGAATTTCACGCTCGGCAGGCAGTGACATGACGGAGACCCCGATGAGTGACGCAATCACCGATTTTTCGGAACGGATGTCCTATACCGATTACCTTGGGCTGGATGCGATCCTGACAGCACAACATCCACGATCTGATGCGCATGACGAGATGCTGTTTATCGTGCAGCACCAAACATCGGAGCTGTGGATGCGCTTGGCAATTCACGAACTGGATGCCGCGCGCACTGCCTTGCAGCAAGAGGACATTCGCCCCGCGTTCAAGATGTTGTCGCGGGTGGCGCGGATATTCGAGCAGTTGAACAATGCGTGGGACGTGCTGCGCACCATGACGCCGTCGGATTACACGCGGTTTCGCGAGAGCTTGGGCCAATCCTCCGGCTTTCAATCGTGGCAATATCGCCGGATTGAATTCATGCTGGGCAATCGCAATGCCGCGATGCTGAAACCCCACGCCCACCGCCCTGAAATGGCGGCGGCACTGATCGAGGAATGCGCGCAGCCCTCGCTATACGACATCGCCCTGCGTCGGTTGGCCGAGGTGGCGGATGTGCCGGTTGCGGTATTGGACCGCGACCTTAGCCAACCCTATACCGCCGATCCGCGTGTGACCGCAGCATGGGCCACGGTCTACCGTGCGCCTGAGGCAAACTGGCAGCTATACGAGCTGGCGGAAAAGCTGGTGGATATGGAGGATTACTTCCGCCGCTGGCGTTTCAATCACGTCACAACGGTAGAGCGGGTGATCGGCTTTAAGCGCGGCACCGGCGGTACGGGCGGCGTTAGCTATCTGAAAAAAATGTTAGAAACCGAACTGTTCCCTGAACTCTGGCAAGTGAGAACCGATCTATGAGCGCTGTATTCGTACAACTCCGCTGCAAACCCGGCACAACCTATACCGTGGCTGATGAATTATATGAGCGGGAAATCGTCTCGGAGCTATATTCCACGTCTGGTGAGTGGGATTTGCTGCTAAAGGTATATCCGCCCGAGGATGTGGATATCGGCCACTGGATCAACGAAAACGTGGCGAATATCACCCATGTTGAACGGTCCATGACGACATTGACGTTCAAGGCGTTTTGACCCCCGCGCCGTAACGCGGGGATTTGACTGGGCGCGGGTTTAGCTGCGCATCCGGCTGGAATTGGCGTCAAAGGCAGGTTGCGCCTGTTTGTGCATGGGCAAACGCTTGCCCAGCACCTCAACCTCCCAGCCGGTATCGGCATTGGCCAGCTCAACCGGAACATATCCCTGCGCCATCGCGGTGCCCTGATTGTGGGCATAGCCGCCAGAGGTGATCCAGCCGCGCACCTGACCCTGATGCCAGATCGGCTCATCCCCGATCGGGTCGCTATCTATCGCATCAACGCGGAAGGTGACCAGCCGCAGGGCGCCGCCGGTTTCACGTTCGGTTAGTGCGGCCTGCTTTCCAATGAAATCCGCAGGTTTGTCATAGGCGACGAAACGGTCCAGACCGGCCTCCAGCGGACCATAGACAGGGCGATATTCGCGGCCCCAGCTAGACCAGTTTTTCTCAAGCCGCAGCGCGTTTAGCGCGCGCACTCCAACCGGCGCAATGCCCAGATCCGCACCCTGAGCCATCAGCAAATCCCAGACATAGCGGGCGTAATCTGTGTCCATCCAGATCTCATATCCCAGATCGCCGGTATAGGTTACGCGGCCAACGGTGCAGGGTGCATGGCCAATGGTCATCGGGCGCATCGCCATGAATTTAAACGCATCGTGACTGACATCCTGACCCGTCACGCGGGCCAGCAGGTCACGCGCCTTGGGGCCCGCGATGGAGATGCCGCAGGTGCCTAGGCCCATGGAGGTGATCCGCATATCGGGCAGGCGGTGTGCCTCGAAATGGCGCAGGTAATATTCCTCGGCCACGCCTGAACCGGCCAGCCAATAGTGATCGCCTATATTGGCCAGTGACAAATCGCCGATCAGCTTTCCGTTCTGGTTCAACATAGGGGCCAATGTCATGCGGCCTGTTTGGGGCAGTTTGCAGGCCAGAACTTTGTCCAGAAACGCCTCCGCCTCCGTGCCTGATACCGTGAATTTGGCGAAGCCGCTAATGTCCAGAATGCCGACCCCATCGCGGACGGTAGCAACCTCTGCCGCGACATGATCGTGATCGGTGGAGCGGCGCCACGAAAACGCATCGCTGACCCCATCAGGCGCGTACCAAAGCGGGGTTTCCAGCCCATAGGACATGCCCATTTGCGCCCCCAGCGCGATGTGCCGATCATACAACGCCGCCGTGCGCAGGGGGCGTGCGGCGGGCAGTTCCTCGTTCGGGAAGCGGATGCGGAACCGGCGGGAATAATTCTCACGGACCTTTTCATTGGTGTAGCTCATCGTGGCCCAATTGCCGAAGCGCGCCACGTCCATGCCCCACACGTCAAAACCCGGATCGCCATCGACGATCCAGTTGGACAGGGCCAGCCCGACGCCGCCGCCCTGACTGAACCCGGCCATCACGGCACAGGCGCACCAATATCCGGGCAGTCCGCGTACCGGCCCAACCAGTGGATTGCCGTCAGGGGCAAAGGTGAATGGCCCGTTTATGGCTTGCTTGATCCCGACATTTTCAAGCGCGGGGAAGTGTTTGAACGCCACCTCCAGCGAGGGGGCGATGCGGTCGAAATCAGGCTCCAGCAGCTCAGCCGAGAAATTCCACGGGGTTTCACGCGGCTGCCACGGGGTTGCGGCCTGCTCGTAAGTGCCCAGCAGGATGCCGTCGCGTTCCTGCCGAGTGTAAATCTCCCCCTCGAAATCGATGATATGGATGACTTCCTCGCCGGTGCGTTCCTTGTAATCGGCAACCTCGTCCACGCGCTCGGTCAGTAGATAGTGGTGTTCCATCGCCAGAACGGGCAGTTCCAGCCCGACCATGCGGCCCACCTCACGCGCCCATAGGCCACCGGCATTGATGACGTTGTCGGTGGTAAATTCGCCCTGACTGGTCTGGATATGCCAGGTGCCGAATTCGTCGCGGGACATGCCGTCAACTTTGGTTTTCTCGTGGACTTTCGCGCCGTTCATGCGGGCGCATTTGGCGTAGGCATGGGTGGTGCCTGATGGGTCCAGATGCCCCTCGATCGGGTCCCACAATCCGCCGATGAACTCCTTGTCGTTCAGAATGGGAAAGCGTTCCTTGGTCCATTCCGGCGTGACGATATCCAGCTCCATCCCCATATAGCGGCCACGGGCCTGCGCCATATACAGGCTTTCCATCCGCTCCTTGGTCTTGGCCAGTTGAACACCGCCGGTCAGGTGCAGGCCGCAGGATTGGCCGGACATCTCCTCGATCTCCTTGTACAGCTCGACGGTGTATTGCTGTAATTTGGCCACGTTCGGATCACCGTTCAGCGTATGAAACCCGCCTGCCGCATGCCAAGTGGAGCCGCAGGTCAGCACGTCGCGTTCCAGTAGCGCCACATCGGTCCAGCCGCGTTTGGTCAGGTGGTACAGGACAGATGCGCCAACGACGCCCCCTCCAATTACGATAGCGCGGTAATGCTGTGTCATGGATCGGTTCCTTTCGGAGGGGTCTTGGGTAGATTAGAAATCGGTCGGCGCGCCGCCCTCGGATTTACGACGGGCGACAAAGGCGGCTAGTTCCTCACGGGTGGCGTCGTCCATTGCGGGCGGTTGGTATTCGTTCAGGACGCCCTTCCATATCTTGTTTGCACGCTCGGCCGCCCAAACGGCGCCGCTCTCCTGCCAAGCTTCGAAATTGCGCCAATCGGACATGAAGGGGGAATAAAACGCGGTTTGATACCGGTCCTGCGTGTGCTGCGTGCCAAAGAAATGTCCGGCGGGGCCGACCTCCGCAATGGCATCAAAGGCTAGGCTGTCAGGATCGGTCGCCGTGATGCTTGGCTCCATGTAACGCTGGATTTGTTGCAGTAATTCGCAATCCATCACAAATTTCTCGTAGGAGGCGATCAAACCGCCCTCCAGCCAACCAGCCGCGTGATAGACTAGGTTCACACCGGAATTCACCGCCGCCCATAGCGAGTTCGAGCTTTCCCACATCGCCTGCCCATCCGGCGCGTTCGAGGCGCAGGCATTCGACGCCCGCATCGGCAGCCCGTAAAACCGCGCCATCTGTCCGGTCATCTGCGTGGCGCGCACATATTCCGGTGTACCAAAGGCGGGTGCGCCGGTTTTCATATCGACATTCGAGGTGAACGACCCCAGCGCAACACCCACACCGGGGCGGATGAATTGCAGCAATGCGATGGCGGCCAATCCCTCGGCCACGGATAGGGCGACCGCACCGGCCATTGTGACCGGTGCCATCGCACCGGCCAGTGTAAACGGCGTTACGATAACCGGCTGGCCGCGTCGCGCGAACCGCATTGCGCCGTCCAGCATGGGCCAGTCATGCTTTAGCGGGCTGGACGAATTGATGTTGGTGTAAACATGGGGGGATGCCTCGAAGGTGCTGTGATCCAGACCTGAGGCAATGCGTGCCATCTCGATCACGTCTTCGACCCGCTCTGGCCCCAGTGAATATGCATGCACAACCTTGTCAGTCAGGGTCAGCTTTTCGTACAGGCAGTCGAGATGCCGAACGCTGGCATGCACGTCCACTGGTTCCACCGGATAGCCGCCTGCAATGTGGATGCAGTTGAAATACTGGGTTAGTTTGAGCAGGTCGCGAAAGCTGCCCATGTCGCCCACGCGCCGCCCCCGATCCAGATCCATGACATTGGGCGGCGACGACACGTTGACGAAGGCCATATGCTTGCCTCCGATCGTTACCGCATGGTTTGGATTACGCGGCGTCAGCGTGAATTGCGACGGCGCATGGGTCAGCATTTCCATGACCCATTCGCGGTCCATCCGCACGTTTTCCCCCTCGATCCTGCACCCCGCCTTGGCCAAGGTGTCGCGGGCCTCGGCGTTCAGGAATTCTACGCCGACTTCCTCCAGCACGCGCATGGCGGTGTCATGGACTGCGGCGACGCCTTCGGGGGGCAGGGGTTCCGTGGGGCGGTCGATATTTATCGGCTGCTGCCATGGCATCTGGGCAATGGTTTCGGTCGCCCCACGACGGGCATTACCTGCCCTCCCGCCGGAGCGTCCGCGCTTTGGTTGATGTGCCGTCATGGTGGCTCCTCCGCGTTATCTCAGTCCACAAGACGAGGGGTTGGCGGAGGATTCTGTGCGAAGCGCGACTGATTGTGTCGTTTTCGGTGGCTATGTGGTCGGCATGTTGCGCAGTTTTACCTACAGCCAATCCGGCAAGTGGCTGATATCGGGCAGCACCGAATCCGCGACAGACAGAATTTCGGCGCCCGCAATCCCGGTCAGAACCCCAAGCGTCCGCATGCCTGCTGCTTGCCCTGCGTGGATATCGTGCAGGCTATCGCCAACCATCAGGCACTGCGCGGCGGAGGTGCCAAGCATTGTCGCGCAGGCCAGCAGGGGGGCGGCGTCAGGCTTTGCACCATGTCCGCTATCGTAGCCGATAATGGCGTCGAAATGATGCGCCACATCCAATGCCGTCAATTGCTCACGGGCCGCGCCCTCGGAATCATTAGTCATCACGGCCAGCTTGATCCCGCGCGCGCCCAGTAGAGTGAGTAGGGCGTTCAGCTCGGTCGCGGGCGCAGGTGTCACCGGACGTGAGAGCATATGTGCAATCAGTTCTGTTCGATCCCAGTCCGGCAACAGGGGCAGCATCAGGTCCGCAGAATCGTCCGGTGTTCCCGCAATTACAGGGCTGTTGGTGGCATATAGCCCCGTATCCAGATCAAAGCCGACACAGCCGGACAGGGCGCGGGCGTGACCCTCATCCCGCGTCAGGTCGCGCATCAGAGCGGTGCACCACGGGGCCCAAGTCTTGTTAAAACTGAAAAGGGTGCCGTCCTTGTCGAAGATGATAGCTTGCGTCATGGATAGGTCCGTTAAATGGAGAAGCGCCAATGAAGCAGGACTATTCATGAGCCGACCAGCCCCCGCTACCCGTGATGCCTATCGCGTCTTTGACCGGCTGCCAACGCGCTGGCGTGACAATGATGTTTACGGGCATATGAATAACGCCGTCTTTTATGAATTTGTCGATACGGCAGTGAACAATTGGATCATTGCCAGCAAAACCCTGATCATCCCAAACGGTCCCGTCATCGGTTTGGTCGTGTCATCCGACTGCAAATTCAATGCGTCGCTGGGATATCCCGATCCGGTTGATGCGGGGATACGGGTTGCCACTGTCGGGCGCAGTTCCGTGCGGTACGAGGTTGGCCTGTTTCGCGGCGACGCGCCCGCCGCCGCAGCCGAGGCAGGATTTACCCATGTTTATGTGGACGCGCAGTCCAGACGACCTGTTCCGTTGCCAGTGGAGTTCGCAACAGCATTGCGTGGGCTGGCTAATTAAGTTGACTGCATCAATTTAAATTCATTGACGGAGTCAACTTTAATCGCCACGCTGCGTCCATGACCTATGATTTAAAAGCATCCTTCGGATATCAGTTGTCGCGTGCTGCCCGTGCGGTGGAGCGTGGATTTGAGGAGGAGCTAAAAGCCCTTGATCTGACGCGCCTGCAATGGTGCCTGTTGCTGGGCATCGGGCAGGATGGCATCACCCAACCCTCGGGGCTTAGTGAGCATTTCGGGCTGGACCGTGCGGCAGTATCGCGTGGTCTGACGCGCTTAGAAAAACAGAAATATCTGCGTCGTGTTGTCTGCGATCAGGATGCGCGCAACCGCCTGTTGGTCATCACCGATGAGGGGCGCGTTGCCATGCAGGCCGGTATCGACGCGGCAGAACGCAACGCGGAGCAGGTGTTGCTGGCCCTGCGACCACGCGAACGTATTCGGGTCGTTGACCTGCTGGCGGCCTTTAACGACGCCCAAACTCCTCTCGACAAACTATAAGGAGGCGTCATGCGCCTGCGTTCCTACGCTGACCGACCGATGCACCTTGGCCCATATCCGCAGGAGCATGTGCCCCGTGCGACTGATGTGCGGCTGGATAATGTGCCTGCGGATCGCCCTGTTAAAACGCCGCATACGCCATTGGGTAAAGCGATTTCGCGCTATCAGGCGATGCTGGACGCAATCCGTGATGGCTTGGTCAAGGATGAGATGGCGCAAGTGCCTGATGATCCTCAGGAGCGCTCGAACCATCTGAAGTCCTTTGCCTATTATTGCGATGTCAGCCTTGCCGGTGTGGCGGCGATCACGCCCGAGATGTGGTTGGCATCCCCCGTTGCAAATCCGGCGGTTGGTGCACTGGCGCAGGATTTGCGGACACGCCAAACCTCGACCTTTAGCGCCGGTATCGACGTTATCATGGCCGAGCTACGGGAAAGCGCGGAGGCAGCGCCCGTTGATTGCCACCAGCACACGCATGCTCTGGTCTACTTGTATGCGCATCCTCGCGACCCCAAGGATGCACCGGGTGAGTGGATGTTGCAGGACGCGCAGGATGCCCGCGCAGCATTGCGCGCCGGTGAAACGGGCGCCGTGCTGGCCAACTATATCCGCCTGCTGGGGTTCGAGGCACGGGCCCATCACGGCACCGCCTCTGACGTGCATTTAGGCAAGATGGCAGTTGCCGCAGGCTTGGCCCGTGTTGAGGGCGGTAAGCTGGTAAACCCATGGCTGGGTGCGGAGTTCGGCATCGGCGTTGTCACGACAACATTCGATCTGGCACCGGACGCGCCCTTGGCCAGTGGCAGTAAGGGCGGCGCGCAATGGTGGTTGGGCGCTCAGTCGAAAACCGCGCTGAACGGCGATCCCTATGCCTCACGCGATTTTGCCGCCGGACCGCATCCGTTCGAGACGTTGAAGCGGGTCGAAAATCCAACAACCTATATTGATGAGCCGCGTGTCCCGCGTGTTCCCAAACGTGCCGATATGTTCAGCCGTGCCCTGTTCGGCGATATGGGCCGCACCCCGCAGGACAATGCCAAAAACGGCAATTACGTGCGCAAATCGGCGTCCGCCTTTGCGTTTCGCCGTGCGCTGGGGGCGTTCACCTTGTTGCAGGACGGCCCCGCGCAGGCCAAGGACCCGCGCGCGGATGAGGAAAAGCGAAACGCGGACTGGATCAAGGCGGCCAGCTATTTCCTGGGCGCGGATGCAGTGGGGATCAGCCGTTGCCCTGACTGGGCGTATTACTCGCATGATGCAAAGGGCGACCCGCTGCCAGCCTATCATCGCAATGCGATCTCGATGATTATCGATCAGGGGCATGAGACGATGGAGGGCGCAAGCGGTGATGACTGGATCGCCTGCGCGCAATCCATGCGGGCCTATCTGCGGTTCTCGCTACTTGGTGGCGTGATCGCTGAGGCTATCCGCGAAATGGGGTACGAGGCCCGCGTCCACTCTGTCATCGATGGTGAGGTATTGCAGCCGCCGCTGATGCTCTTGGCCGGATTGGGTGAGGTCAGCCGGATTGGTGAGGTGATCCTGAACCCGTTTCTGGGGCCGCGCCTGAAATCGGGTGCAATCACCACCAACATGCCGATGGTGCATGATGCGCCGATCGATTTCGGCCTGCAAAAATTCTGCGAGGCTTGCAATAAATGCGCCCGTGAATGCCCTTCCGGCGCGATTACCGCTGGGCCAAAGCGGATGTTCAACGGCTATGAAATCTGGAAAAGCGATAGCCAGAAATGCACGACCTACCGCATCGGAACCGAGGGCGGCGCGATGTGTGGACGGTGCATGAAAACCTGCCCTTGGAATCTGGAGGGCCTGTTTGCCGAGGCACCGTTCCGCTGGGCCGCGATGAATGTACCGGGGGCGGCAAAGCACCTTGCAGCGCTGGATGACCGCCTAGGGCGGGGCAATATGAACCCGACCAAGAAGTGGTGGTGGGATCTGGAGATGGAGAGCGACGGGCCCTATCGGCCTAGCAGCAAACCGCTTAACGCTCGCGAAATCGCTCCGGAACGTGTGCTGAAACATGAGGATCAGACGCTGGCGGTTTATCCCGCTGATCTGGCCCCGCCGCCATGGCCGTTCCCCTATCCGATGGATCGTGAGGCAGGGATCGAGGCCTATCAAAACCTGATCAGCGCCGATGATTACCGCAGCCGCGTGGCCGCTGGTGATGATCCTGCGCATAAACGCCCCGATTTCGGTGGGGAAAGCCCCGTGCTGCCCCTCGTAATCTCGCGGGTGGAACACATGACCGGCGATGTCGTGAAATACGAGTTCCGCAACCCCGATGGCAGTGATCTGCCCGAATGGACCGCCGGGGCGCATCTGGACATCGTGGTCGCGCCGGAATTCCTGCGCCAATATTCGATGTCGGGCAATCCGGCGGATCGTTCGGTTTATCAGATTGGTGTGCTGCGTGAGGATGAGGGCCGTGGCGGATCAGCGCTGATGCACCGTATCTTTACCGAGGGGCGGCGCGTTTATATTTCGCGACCGATCAATCATTTTCCGTTGCACGATACCGCGCCGCGCACCTTGCTGATGGGCGGTGGCATTGGCGTAACGCCGATGATCGCGATGGCGCACCGACTGCATGAATTGGGTCAGGAATTCGAGCTGCACTATTCGTGTCGCACGCGGGCCTCGGCTGGGTTCTTGGCCGATTTGACAGCGGCACCATGGGCGGATCGGGTACATCTGTGGTTCTCGGATGAGGTACGGGCGGACCTGTCGCAAATCCTGACGCCCTCGGACGGGGCGCATGTTTATACCTGCGGACCAGAACGATATATGGGTGCAGTTCTGGATGAGGCGGAGCGGCAGGGCTGGCCTGAGGAAACCGTGCATAGGGAGTATTTCTCGGTTCCTGAGGAGCCGGAATATGAAAACCACCCCTTCACATTGTCATTGCCAGATGGGCGCGAAATCGCGGTCAGTGCTGAGGAAAGCGCAGCAGACGCCCTGATCGCGCAGGGCATTGCGGTGGACGTGAAATGCGCTGACGGGCTGTGCGGAACCTGTAAATGCGGGTTGATCGCGGGGGATGTGGAGCATCGGGACCATGTCTTGTCCAAGGCGGATCGCAAGGGCGCAATGATCCTGTGTCGTTCACGCGCAGCACAGGCAGGGGGTAGCATCGAAATCTCGCTGCTTTGACTTGCATGTCAGGCGCGCTTGCGATCCCTTGCCAAAATGTCAGATCGCACGCCCAGAACGCATATTGTTATCATCGACGGCACGTTTTCACGGCTGATCGAAGGGCATGAGACGAATGCGGGCCTGACCTATCGCTTGCTTGAGGAAGTTGGCCAAACGGTCGAGCAATCGGTTAGCTATCACCCCGGTGTGCAGGGGCAGGGGTGGAGTAAGTGGCTGGCCGCCGCTGCCGGACTGGGCATCAACGAGGCAATCGCCGAGGGATACGCCACGCTTGCCTCACGCTATCGCCCCGGTGATCGGATCGTGCTGATGGGCTATTCGCGAGGGGCCTATGCTGTGCGCAGCCTTGCGGGGTGGATCGGGCAGGTCGGATTGCTAAAGGCGCAGCACGCCATGCATCGGCGGGTACTGCGATCGTTCCGGTATTACGAATCCATGACCCGCAGTTATCAGGCGATGCGGTTTTCCCAGAAATATTGCCATCAGGACGTTCATATCGAAATGGTGGGCGTCTGGGATACGGTTAGCGCGCTGGGGCTGCCCTATCCGTTGTTAAACCGGCTTGCGCCGATGGTGACGGATTTTCACGATGATCGCGTCGGGGACGGGGTGAGCCATGCCTTTCAGGCCTTGGCCATTGATGAAACGCGCGCCGCCTATGACCCGATCCTGTGGCATCCACGGCCCGATTGGCCGGGGCAAATGCAGCAGATGTGGTTTGCGGGCAATCACGGTGATGTTGGCGGGCATGTCTGGCGGCATCCCGATGCGCGCCCGCTATCGAATATTCCGCTGGTCTGGATGCTGAACCATCTGGAAAATTGCGACGTTACCCTGCCCGAGGGCTGGCGTGACCGGTTTCCAACCGATCCGTTGGCCCCCTCGGTCGGGAATTGGCGAGGCTCGGCCAAGCTGTTTTTGTTCCGCATTCGCCGCTTGATACAGCCTGAGGCCGCGCAGCAGATACATCCGACAGTCAGCGAGCGTATTCGCAACCTGCGCGGATATCGCCCGCGGGGTGAACTGGGCGCGCCGGTAAACCTTGCCCTGCGCGATGATGTTGCCGATACCCCTGAAACCGCGCCCTGAGGTGTTGCATCACCGGCCTTGGATAGTCATTGCTGAACAGGTTGTAGCACCAGTTAAGAGGGCCGCGCGCGATGGGTAAGGCAGTGATGGTGCAGGGCACCGGATCGGATGTTGGAAAGTCACTGATCGTGGCGGGTTTGTGCCGTGCTTTTGTTCGGCGGGGCCTGCGGGCTATGCCGTTCAAGCCACAAAACATGTCCAACAATGCCGCCGTTACCGCCGATGGTGGCGAAATCGGGCGTGCGCAAGCGTTGCAAGCGTTGGCCTGTAAGCAAGCGCCCTCGGTCCACATGAACCCGGTGTTGCTAAAGCCCGAGAGCGAAACCGGCGCGCAGGTAGTTGTGCATGGTAAGGTCGCATTCCGTGCGCAGGCCCGTGCCTATGCAGATCGCAAGGCGGAATTGTTGCAGGCCGTTGCCGATAGCTTCACCCAGCTCAAGGATACCGCCGATCTGGTGATTGTGGAGGGGGCGGGGTCGCCCGCGGAAACCAATTTGCGGGCGAATGACATTGCCAATATGGGCTTTGCCCGCGCACTGGATGTTCCTGTGATCTTGATGGGGGATATCAATCGCGGCGGGGTTATCGCGCAGCTTGCCGGCCATGCGGCGGTGATGGAGGCGGGCGATAGGGCGCAGATCGCGGCCTTTGCCGTGAACAGGTTTCGCGGTGATGTCAGCCTGTTTGATGAGGGCGTGCGCGATATTGAGCGTTTCACCAACTGGCCCAGCGTTGGCGTGATTCCGTGGTTTTCTGAGGCGTCGAAACTACCGGCGGAGGATGCTTTGGGCATCGCGTCGGGCGGGACCGGCAGTTTGAAAATCGCGGTGCCTATGCTGGCGCGGATTGCGAATTTCGATGACCTCGATCCGCTAAAGCTGGAGCCCGGTGTGCAGGTCGTAATGGTTCCGGCTGGTCAGCCGCTGCCGGGGGATGCGGCCTTGGTGATCCTGCCCGGCTCCAAAAGCACGACGGGTGATTTGGCCTTTCTGCGCGAACAGGGCTGGGACATTGATCTGGCGGCGCATTTGCGACGGGGCGGTCATGTTCTGGGGATTTGCGGCGGCTACCAAATGCTGGGCCAGTGGATTGACGATCCTGATGGTGTGGACGGCGTTGCCGGACAGGTCGAGGGGTTGGGCCATCTGGATGCACGTACGACAATGCAACCGGTCAAGCGTTTGGGGCAGGTCCATGGCACCTTGGCGGGTGGAAATGTGCCAGTTACCGGTTATGAAATCCATATGGGGCATACTGATGGCCCCGATTGCGACCGGCCCGTTTTGATGCTGGACGGGCGGCCCGATGGGGCAACCTCGCGCGATGGGCGGGTTAGCGGCACCTATCTGCACGGGTTGTTCACGGATGACGCCTTTCGCGCGGCCTATCTGGCGCGGCTGGGGCATCAGGCCAGCGATCTGGTCTATGCGCAGGTTATCGAGGATGTTCTGGACCGATTGGCCGATCATCTGGAACGCTGTATGGATTTGGACGCGATTGCGGCAATTGCGCGCTAAAGGCCCTGTAGGTGAAGATTTTTGCATGGCCCCCTCGCGCCGCGCAACTTGGCTGATATAAGGTCGTGAACCACTGTGCCGGAGATAGCCTGATGAACACCCTTACACCCGCTGATCGTGCGAAATATGCGGCGTCCCGTGCGGCCCTGTCATTGGTCGAGCCGGATATGAAATTGGGATTGGGCACAGGCTCTACCGCGAACTGGTTTATCCGCCTGCTGGGCGAACGCATTCGTGTGGATGGTATCAAGCTGTCGGCGGTTGCGACCTCGGACCGCACTGCCGCCTTGGCCCGTAGTGAGGGGATCGAGGTGATTGAGCTGGACGCAGCCGGATGGCTGGACCTGACCATTGATGGTGCGGATGAGGTTGATCCCGCACTGAACCTGATCAAGGGCGGCGGCGGCGCACATTTGCAGGAAAAGATCGTGGCAACTGCCTCTGACCGCATGGTTGTCATCACGGATGATAGCAAGCTGGTCGATACTTTGGGCGCATTCCCATTGCCGGTTGAGGTGATCCCGCTGGGGTGGACCGCCAGCCGTGCAATCATCGAGGAGATGCTGGAGCAGATTGACGTGGACGGTCGTGAGGTGACGCCACGCATGAACGGTTCGGAACTGTATCGCACGGATGAGGGGAACCATATCCTCGACCTGCACCTGAAACGGATCGGTGATCCTCACCGCCTGTCGCCGCTGCTGAACCAAGTGGCCGGTGTCGTGGAAAACGGATTGTTCCTGGGCGTCGCGGATCAAATCATGGTCGGCTATGATAGCGGTCAGGCCCATCTGCTTGAGGAAAATGGCGTAATGCGTCCCGTTTCCTTTGCCGATGGTATCGACGAACAGGCATTCATTAAGCGGGTCATGTCACAAGATTGAGATGACACGTTGTACGGTCGTTAGGGCATAATACCTGTCGAACCAAATTATAGCGCATACCCCTACAGGAGCTACATTCTATGAGCGATTTTGACTTCGATCTATTTGTGATTGGTGGTGGATCGGGGGGGGTGCGGGCCGCGCGGATCGCTTCGGAATTAGGGGCTCGTGTCGCCATCGCCGAGGAGTATCGCTATGGCGGCACCTGCGTTATTCGGGGCTGCGTTCCTAAAAAACTGATGGTTTACGCATCGCGCTTCGCCGAAAGCTTCCACGATGCAGCCGGTTATGGCTGGAGCGTCGAGGCGCCGAAATTCGACTGGCTCAGCCTGCGCGGGAATATCCACGCGGAACTGGACCGGTTGGAGGGGATTTACCGCCGTAACCTCAGCAATGCGAATGTGAACGTACTGGACGGTCGGGCCACGATTGTGGACGCCAATACGGTTGAGATGGACGGCGTGCGCCATACCGCTGGGCGCATATTGGTCGCCGTTGGCGGCACCCCCTTCGTTCCGAATATTCCGGGACATGAGCATGTGATGATCTCGGACGATATGTTCCTGATGGACACCATGCCGGACAGTATCGCTATTGTCGGCGGTGGATATATCGCATGTGAGTTTGCAGGCATCCTCAATGGTTTGGGGGTCAAGGTTGACCTGATCTATCGCTCTAGCCAGATTTTGCGCGGCTTCGATAATGAGGTCCGTGACCACGTCGCGCAGGAAATGTCGAAGAAGGGCATCAACATCCGCACCGATTGCGATGTGGAGCAGGTCGAGAAGACCGAGACAGGCGTAAAACTGCATTTCACTGGTGGCACCACGGCTGACTATTCGGGTGTGATGTATGCAACGGGCCGCGTTCCCAACACGCACAGCCTCGGGCTTGAGGCGGTTGGCGTTGAAACCGGCAAGAATGGCGCGATTTTGGTAAACGATCAGTCGCAAACCAATGTTGAGACGATCTATGCTGTTGGCGACGTGACCGACCGTGTGGCCCTGACTCCAGTTGCGATCCGTGAGGGGCAGGCTTTTGCCCAGACGGTTTATGGCAATATGCCAACACAGGCTGATTACGATCTGATCCCGACGGCGGTCTTTACCCAGCCAGAAATCGGCACTGTCGGTTTGAGCGAGGAAGACGCCCGCAATGTGGGTGAGATTGACGTCTACAGCACCAGCTTCCGGTCCATGGGTCACATCATCGGCAATCGGGACGAACGGATGCTGATGAAGCTGATTGTCAGCCGTGCTGATGACAAGGTTCTGGGCTGTCATATCGTAGGCGAGGCTGCTGGCGAAATGATCCAGATGGCCGGTGTCGCGATCAAGATGGGCGCGACCAAGGCTGACTTTGATCGCACCGTCGCCGTTCATCCAACTGCGGCAGAAGAACTCGTTACTCTCAAGACGCCAACGCGTTAGGTTGATAACGACCGCGTGAATACACAATTTATGCACCAAATGCGTATAACAGACAGGACACATGATGCCCTATAACGACAATTCCGGCGGACCCTGGGGTAAAAAGGGAAACGACCGGGGTGATAATAAGGGGAGCGACGACCGCAATCCTTGGGGGGGCGGCAACCGCCCTAATAACGGTAATGGGCAGGGACCAAATAACGGTCAGGTGCCCGATATCGAGGATATGCTGCGCAAGGGCCAGGAACAGTTTAAGGTTCTGATGGGCGGACGCGGTGGTGGCACCGGCAGCGGTGGCACCGGTGGCGACGGCGATGGACCATCCGGCAAGCTGATCTTCGGGATTGCTGCTGTGCTGGGTGCGGCCGCGTGGTTATATGCATCCGCCTATACGGTGCAGCCCTCGCAGCGGTCGGTGGAACTGACGCTGGGTCAGTATTCCTCGACCGGTGGTCCGGGCCTGAACTTCGCGCCGTGGCCGATCGTTACGCATGAAATCGTCGAAGTGACGAACGAGCGGATCGTCAATGTCGGAACGGGCACACGTCCGGGCCGTGGTGATGATGGCTTGATGCTGACCGGTGATGAAAACATCGTCGATATTGATTTCGAGGTTGTTTGGAACATCAACGATCCGGCGGCTTATCTGTTCAACCTGCGCGATCCAGAGGGCACAATCTCGTCCGTGTCTGAATCCGCAATGCGTGAAGTGATCTCGCGTTCGCAGCTCGCGCCGATCTTGAACCGTGACCGTGGTATCATTTCGGCCGAAGTGTCCGAACTGATCCAGCAAACGCTGAACAACTATGACAGCGGCATCTCGGTCGTTCGTCTGAACTTTGACCGTGCTGATCCGCCAAATGACGTTATTGATGCCTTCCGTGACGTTCAGGCAGCGGAGCAGGAGCGTGTTACCGCCCAAAACCGTGCGGATGCATATGCAAACCGCGCCTTGGCCGAGGCCCGTGGTGAGGCTGCTCAACTCTTGCAGCAGGCCGAGGGTTATCGCGCACAGGTCGTGAACGAGGCTGAAGGTGAGGCCGCGCGCTTCCTGAGCATCCTGACCGAATATCAGGGCGCCGAGGAAGTGACACGCAAGCGTCTGTATATCGAGACGATGGAACGTGTTCTGGGCGATGTGGACAAGATCATCATCGACCAGCCAGAGGGCGGCCAGGGCGTCTTGCCATATCTGCCACTGAATGAACTCCGTCGTGGGGGAACCAACTGATGAACCGCATCACTATTGCTATTTCAGGTGTTGTCCTGCTGGCCGTACTGGCCCTGTCCTCGATCTATGTCGTTGATGAACGCCAACGTGCGCTTGTTCTACAGTTTGGTCAGATCAAGGCCGTTAAGGAGGAGCCGGGTCTTGGCTTCAAGATCCCGTTCATCCAGCAAGTGGTCTATTACGACGACCGTATCCTAAGCCTCGACACGGAATCGCTGGAGGTGACGCCTCTGGATGATCGCCGCCTTGTGGTCGATGCGTTTGCGCGTTGGCGTATTTCGGATGTTGAGCGTTTCCGTGAGCGGACCGGAACCGATGGCGATTTCGCTATCATCTCGGGTCAGCAGCGGCTTGTCACGGTTCTGAACTCTGCCTTGCGTGAGGTTCTGGGTTCCGTGAACTCGAACACCGTTCTGTCGGCTGACCGTGTTGGCCTGATGAACCAGATTCGGGATCAGGCAGCGCGTGAAACGGTTGAGCTGGGTATTGAGGTCGTAGATGTTCGCATCAAACGCGCTGATCTGCCTGAGCAAAACCTTGAGGAAACCTTCAACCGCATGCGCGCTGAGCGTGAGCGTGAGGCTGAGGACGAACGTGCACGTGGTCAGGAGGCCGCATTACGCGTGCAATCCCTCGCCGATCGTACCGCGGTTGAACTGCGCTCCGAGGCACAGCGTGACAGCGACATCATTCGTGGTGAGGCTGACGCGGCACAGAACCGGATATTTGCCGATGCATTCGGTCAGGACCCTGAATTCTTTGCGTTCTATCGTTCGTTGAGCGCGTATGAGGCAGCCCTGAACGGCGATAACTCCACGTTGGTGATTTCGCCGGATAGCGAGTTCTTCGAGTATCTGAACGGCGATCAGTACGAGGGCAGCGCACGGGCCGAGGCCGGAACCCGCCCTGTTCGGACCGACGTGGTTACTCCAGCTGAGCAGTAAGCGCGGCTAATTGCTAAATTTAGGGGCGGGCCTGTCGGGTCCGCCCTTTTTCGTCCTGCTGCACCACGATAAGGTCAGGTCCATGAGCGATCTTTTTGACGATGATGAACCCGGTGCCGGTGGCAATGCGCCAACGGTCACGATCTCCGAACTCAGCGGTGCGGTGAAGCGCGCGATTGAGGGCGGCTTTGGCCATGTGCGGGTGCGGGCAGAGGTGGGCCGAGTGTCGCGCCCCCGTTCGGGCCACGTTTATCTGGACCTAAAGGATGATCGCGCCGTTCTTGCATCCATCATCTGGAAGGGTGTGGCGAGCAAGCTGCGCACCCAGCCTGAGGAGGGGATGGAGGTTATCGTCACCGGTAAACTGACAACCTTTGCCGGTCAGTCCCGTTACCAGATGGTGATTGAAAGCTTGGCCCCCGCAGGCGTCGGCGCGCTGATGGCGATGCTGGAAAAGCGGCGTAATGCCTTGGCGGCGGAGGGGCTGTTTGATGCGGAACGCAAACGCGCTCTGCCGTTCCTGCCAAAGGTAATCGGTGTGGTCACATCGCCATCCGGCGCCGTAATCCGCGATATTTTACACCGCCTGCGCGACCGTTTCCCGCGTGAGGTGCTGGTCTGGCCCGTTGCCGTACAGGGCGAACGTTGCGCGGCAGAGGTCGCTGCGGCCATTCGCGGATTCAACAATTTAGCACCCGATGGGCCGATCCCGCGCCCCGACCTGCTGATCGTTGCCCGTGGTGGCGGTTCGCTTGAGGATTTGTGGGGCTTCAATGAGGAGATCGTGGTGCGTGCCGCGGCGGACAGCCAGATCCCCCTGATCTCCGCCGTTGGGCACGAAACAGATACGACGCTGATCGATTTCGCCTCGGACCGTCGCGCGCCAACGCCGACGGCAGCGGCGGAGATTGCAGTGCCGGTTCGCGCCGAATTGCGCGCCGCACTGGCCGCGTTGGATGAGCGTCGGATCGCAGGTATGGCACGTATTCTGCGCGACCGTGGGGATCGTGTCCGTGCGGCGGCGCGGGCTCTACCACGGGCGCAAACTCTTGTATCGGACCCGCGACAGCGACTGGATCGGGCGGGGGACAGGTTGCCAACAGCATTGGGCCGCATGGCTGATCGAAAGCGACTGGCATTGACGCAAGTTGCATTTGATCCGGCACGGTTGGTGGCGCACTTGGCTGAACCCCGTGCAAAGCTGCGGAATATGTCACTGGGTCGCGCCATTCTAAAGGGATTGAGCGACCGGCAGGATCGAGTGAAGCGCGCGCAGCTACGGCCCGCGGGCCTGATCCGCATGGCCGAGGAGCGGCGCAGCCTGACCACGCAACAGGCACAACGCCTACACCGTGCGGGCGCGCGTATTTTGCCGGATCGTGCGCGGGCGCTGACCTCGCTGGGGCGCACATTGGAGACCTTGAGCTATCATGAGGTGCTCAACCGTGGTTTCGCAGTGGTGCACAGGGGGGATGAGCTGATTAAGAATCCCAATGCGCTTTCCGCTGGTGATACGCTGTCTATCACCTTTGCCGATCACAAAACTACAACCGCGCGGGTTGAGGGGCAGGCGGCATCAAAACCGCGAGCCGCAACCAAGGCACCACGACCATCATCCAAGGATAGCGGGCAGGGCAGTCTGTTCTAAACCGATCCGACCGGATCGCATGTCACTGGTTTGTCGTCTATTCCGGCCAGATCCAGTACGGTTGCGTTGCCCAGTGAGGTGATCCGCATCTTCAGGCTGCCATCTGGAAAGCTGAACGTGGACCAGCAAAATTGCTGTGGATCGCCCTCATATACAAAGCACAATGCGCTGCCGCGAACCGTGACTTGACCGTGCAGGCATTGGCCAAATGCGTCACGCAGCACAACCTGCGAGCGGGATAGGAATTGTTCCCGTCCAACATCCTGCCCGCCGGCGGCATATTGCAGGGTGCGCCCCTCAACCATGTCCAGCACATCCTCGGGCGGGACTACATCCTGCGCGGCGGCAGGCGTGGCCAGCAATAGGGCGATAACGAACCGGATCATTGTAGGCGAAACTGCGCTGTTACGGGCAATAGGCATTCCGAACCGGAACAGGGTTGGAAGGTGACTGATATGCTGTCCTGCATCTGTGTTAGCGGCATGGACAGGGTGCCCGTCCATGCCAGCTTTCCATCCAATGTGACCGGGTCGGGCCATGCGGTCTCGGCACCGGTAAGGCTCAGAGGGACAAGCCCATCCTGCCCATCGGCGGCTAGGGTCCACCCATCGGGAATGGTTAGCTCCAGCATATAGCCTGTCCGATCGTTGCGCAGATGCAGCGTGATTTCGCCAATGCGCCGGTAGCGCTCCGTCGCGCCCTGATCCAGCATTGAAGCTGCGCGCAGGGTGTCGAGGCGGGCCAGCGGCATTTCCGCTATTCGCCCAGAAACGGCGTCGCGCAGGGCGGCGGCGCGGGCATCCCGTTTCGGGTCAGGCATTGCCTGCGATAGCAGGGCCAGCAGTTCCAGCGCGGACCCCTCACCCGATGGCGTTGCGCCGTCCTCCGTTTCCAAAACAGGGCCAAGCGGCCCATCGGGGCTGAGCGCGAGCCGATCACCGGATGCGAAGCGTTCCAGCATGATCTCAGCGATTTCACCCGCCTGCACCACGCGGTTCAGGGACAGGGCAGCCAGCCCCAGCCATGCGTAATCGGACAAGTTTGCATCCTCACGTCGCCGCCCGTCCATATCGAGACGTGCAAGCTGATGCAGCGGTCCTAACCGCGTAATGCAGGCATCAAAGGCACGGTTCGCCGCATCAATCCAATCGGGCCGTGCCATAGCCTGCCCCGCCTGCGCCATCGCGCGGATCATCAGGCCGTTCCAGCCGCCAATGACCTTCTCATCCCGTAGGGGGCGGATGCGCGCATCGCGGCGGATACGCATATCGTCCAGTGCGGGATCGAGGCGAGTGATATCCACAGAGGTATTGGGTCGCAGATGGGCAACCGGACCTGCCTCCAGCGTAGGTTTCTCGCGCAGGCCCAAGGTGGCAATCACCCACTCATCTGCGATTTCGGACGGAGACCAAACGTAAAAGGCCCCTTCCTCCAGCGCGCCGGTATGGTCGAGGCTATCCGCATCCTCCGCCGAATAGAACGCACCATCAGGGGCGGTCATGTCGCGCAGCACATATTCGATGCAGCGGGCCACCGCGCGCGCCATCATCGGATCATTCGTGATGTGCCAGCCCTGAACCAAGGCACGGGTCATCAGCGCCTGATTATACAGCATCTTCTCAAAATGCGGGGTGCGCCAATTCACATCGACGGTATAGCGGTGAAAGCCGCCACCCACATGATCGTGGATACCGCCGGCAATCATCCCTTGCAGTGAGCCGAGAGCCATATCTCGCGCAGCGGCATCACCGATGCGGTGCCAGTGATCCAGCAGGAACAGCAGGTGTCCCTCCTGCGGGAATTGGGTGCCGTGGGAAAATCCGCCCTCAGCCGCGTTATACATTTGAGACAGATCGGTTAGCGCTGCGGCGGGGGCTTGGGTCAGCGCAGTTGTCGGCGCGGTTTGCGCGGGAATGCGCGCCATTGCGTCGGACAGTTGGGTGGCCACGCTATCAAACTGTTCGCGCTGCTCACCGGCCCAGCCCAGTTTGATCGCGCCCAGAACCTGCATGAACTGTGGCTTGGGGAAGTATGTGCCAGTGTGGAAGGGCCGCCCGTCTGGCATCAGCCATAGCGAGTTCGGCCAACCGGCGTGTCGGTGTTGCAGCATCGTGGCGAGGATATAGACCTGATCCACATCGGGGCGCTGTTCACGGTCCAGCTTGACCGGAATGAAGCCTGAATTGAGCAGAGCTGCGACCTCCTCATCGTCAAAGCTTTGCTCCTCCATCACATGGCACCAATGGCAGGTGGCATAGCCAACGGATAGGAAGATGGGCAGGTCTAGCGCCTGCGCCTCGGCCAATGCCTCGGGTCCCCATGGCCGCCAGTCCACCGGATTATGGGCATGCTGCACCAGATAGGGCGAGGCTTCCTCGATCAAGCGGTTGGTATAGCGCGGGGCGCTGCCGTCCATCAGGTGGGTGCGCGGCTGATAATCAGGCCCGCGGGCAATCAGCGCTGCATCTAACTGGGCCTGAAGTACGGGATCACGCTGAACACCGGGGGGCTGGGTCATTAGGATATTACTCCGGGGCTGCAGGAGAACCCGCCGCCGACCAGCGTGCCCTCTTGCGTTTCGTCGGGGATCGGGGTGCCGTCACTCTCAACCGAGGGGAAGCTGAGCAAGCCGTCACCCAGATCAATATGGCGCGCACAAACCAGCGAGTTGGGCCAAGCAAAGCAATAGGTCTGATCCTTATAGGTCCAACGCCCATCCTGACAGTTGCCTGCCGCGTCCTCGTACCGCACGGATTGCCCGTCTGGCAGATAGAATTCGCGCCCGATATATTCACCATTCACGGTGTAGTGGACAGAGTTGCCCAATGCCCGCTCCAACCATTCTAAACGGGGAATATCGCGTGGTTCTGTTGGGTTGTCCTGCGCCGCAGCGGGCAGGACAACCAGGCACAAGCTTAGAAATAGCGGACGCATGGGATACTCCAGAATAGTCGGTTAGCTGGTCACGGCGGGACCACAGCTCAGCGGTATAGTGACGATTTGTTCCACGCTCTGTACGGATTGCAACGTGGGGGAGCCATCTGCCTCAACGTTTAGAATCTGCACCCCGTCATCGGTTTCGACATGGCGAAAACATGACACGGAATTGGGCCAGATATAGCAATAGGCGGTTATATCCTCGCGGTACGTCCACTCGCCCTCCAGACAGGTGCCACTGGCATGCTGGAACACAACGCTGCGGCCATCCGGTGCGTAATATTCGCGGCCAAATGGTGTGCCGTCTATCGAGTAATAAACGGTGCGGCCTATGGCACGCTGAATCCATTCCGCGACAGGGATATCGCGCATCACTGCGGGCAATTTGCTGTCCTGTGCTGCGATTGGTGTAGCGCTGGCCAATGCGATGGCCAGTATCGTGCCACCGATTGTGGTGCATAGTCGCTGATCCGAAACCTGCATGTCGTCTTGTCCCCCGTCGAGCGCCGCTTTTGCACTGTCATGAATGAATATGCCGTCCTACTGTCTGTCATGCAATGCAGGGGAGGTGGGCAATGGCTCCGCTCGACGAACGTAAGGGTGTGTGGAAATCTGGGCGAGGCAAAGGGCGCGCGACGCCCAAGGGCCGCCAGTACGAGGATGGCGCATTGGCCGATATCCGCGCCCTGCTGGGGGATGCGCCACGCCGGTCCGATCTGCTGATCGAGTTTCTGCATTTGATACAGGATCAATACGGCCACCTGTCCGCCGCACATTTGCGTGCCTTGGCCGAGGAAATGCGCCTGTCGCAGGCCGAGGTTTACGAGGTTGCAACCTTCTACGCCCATTTCGACGTGGTAAAGGAGGATGAGGTGTCGCCCCCCGCGCTGACAATTCGTGTATGCGATTCCCTGTCATGTGAGCTGGCCGGTGCGCAGCAACTATTGAGCGCCTTGGATGACGGCATGAATCCCGATGAGGTTCGGGTTCTGCGCGCCCCCTGCATGGGCCGCTGCGATACCGCGCCGGTGCTGGAACTGGGCCACGCCCATATTGACCACGCCACCGTGGCAAAGGTTGAGGCGGCGATCGCTGCCCGCGAAACCCATGCGACCATTCCCGATTACGAAACCTTCGCGACCTATCGCGCGGCCGGGGGGTACGATGTTCTGACAGCTTTGCGCGGCGGGTCCAAAACGCCGGATCAGGTGCAGGATGAGGTGCTGGAATCTGGCCTGCGCGGGATGGGTGGTGCGGGTTTCCCGTCCGGTAAAAAGTGGAGCTTTGTCCGTGCGGCTGATGGACCGCGCTACCTCGCCGTGAATGGGGATGAGGGGGAGCCGGGAACCTTTAAGGACCGCTATGTGTTGGAACGGACGCCGCATACATTCCTTGAGGGGATGCTGATCGCCGCGTGGGCTGTTGAGGCGACAACCTGCTACATTTACATGCGTGATGAATATCCTGCCGTGCTGCATATCCTGGCCGAGGAGATCGCCGCGCTGGAGGACGCAGGCATTGTCGAGGCCGGTTATATCGACCTGCGCCGCGGTGCCGGTGCCTATATCTGCGGCGAAGAATCCGCGATGATCGAAAGCATCGAGGGCAAGCGTGGTCTGCCGCGTCACCGCCCGCCATATGTGGCGCAGGTCGGTATCTTTGACCGGCCTACATTGGTGCACAATGTCGAAACCTTGCACTGGATCGCGCGCATCTGCCGCGAGGGGGCAGGGGTCTTCGCTGATTATGGCATTAACGGGCGCAAGGGGATGCGCGCCTATTCCCTGTCCGGTCGCGTTGCCAATCCGGGCGTTTATATCGTCGATGCGGGGCATACCATAGCCGAGCTGATCGAGCTGGCCGGCGGCATGGCTGAGGGGCATGAATTCTACGCCTATCAACCCGGCGGCCCGTCATCGGGGCTGCTGCCTGCCAGCATGGCGGATACTCCGCTGGATTTCGACACCTTGCAGCCGCACGGAACCTTTATCGGATCGGCAGCTGTGGTCGTGCTGGGACATCAGGATCGCGCCCGTGATGCTGCGCTGAACATGCTACGTTTTTTCGAGGATGAAAGCTGCGGCCAATGCACGCCCTGCCGTGTGGGCTGTGAAAAAGCTGTGAAGCTGATGCAGGCGGAAACGTGGGACGGCGCGTTGCTGGAGGAGCTTTCCACGCTGATGGTGGATTCCAGCATTTGCGGTCTGGGACAGGCGGCGCCCAATCCTATCCGTATGGTGCTAAAGCATTTTGCAGATGAGGTTTAAATACTAATATCCACTGTAAGCTGGGAGGGCTGCCGCCCGTTTCTGAAGCCGTCCCGTACTATAGCACGATCTCTATGAGCCTATCACGTGGGAGCTAAGTATGCCTTTTTAGGTCCTACCCTTACTCGACGTGCTAGAGGTTAAGGACGAAATACGGGGAGCTGCAATCTCCCGTAGTCAGTTATTCTTGCGGCTGCACCGATCAAACTTTGGCTTCCTAGAAGAAATCGTAGGCTATGTAGTTTGGACAAGTACCGGCATCTCGATTGAATGCCGGAGAAAATACAGCTAACGCATTTGTCATAGCGCATGCCAAGGCGACGCATGCAATCGTCCGCACAAGCACACGTATCGTCATGGCTGGGATGGTGGCAATCGACGGACCAAAGATGTTCCAAACGACCACCCTCCCTGCAAACAGATAGCACGCAGCGACAAACGTCACCGGTCCCCATGCAGACCAAAGCGTACTGTTAGGCACACAACTTAAGTATTTTCCGATATAACCAGCAGATACGATGGCCAGAGCGATGACCCCAGCGGCCTTCAAAAACATGTCGCAAATCTCGGTAGCTGTTGGCTCTTTTGTGGTTTGTGACATCCGTTCCCTCGACTGATGCGGCCCCGTCACGCAGCAGATTGGCATTTAAGTAGAGGTGGCTTCAAGTTTCCACCCTATATAGGAAGACTAGTCTGCCAAAGTCGGTAAGAGGGTATCAGCTCTCAAGTGGGTTGACAGGATCAGGCGATCTCGTTGAACGCTCGGTAGTGGGAAGTAGAAAACGGACGGCAGTAATCTACCGTCCGTATTCTACAACTCGGAATGGCCTTCGTTCAGCCGATTGCTCTTATTTTAAGGGCTATGTGGGCCGGATCACTGCAAGTCGGCAAAGGCCTTTTGCACCCGCTCTACCGCCTCAACAATCAGGGCGCGGCGCGTTGCGACGTTGAAGCGCAGATAGGTTTCGCCGCCCTTGCCAAAGGTCACGCCGTGGTTCGGGGCGACCTGTGCCTCGGTCTGTACACGGCGCTGAATCTCGGCTGGCTCCATTCCGGTGCCGGAAAAATCAACCCAGCACAGATAGGTGGAGCCCAGCGTCATTGCCTGCACACCGGGGATCGCGCTTAGGCCTTCCTCCAGAATACGGCGGTTTTCGTCCAGATAGGCAATCAGCTCGTCCAGCCATTCATCGCCATGGGAATAGGCGGCGGTCGTCATCAACATGCCGAAACGGTTGGGCGATGCGCCTGCGGCCAGATGGGTCTTGGCAAATTTCGCGCGCATGTCAGCATCCGCGATGATGACGTTGCCTGTCATGCCGCCGGCAAGGTTGAATGTCTTGGACGCTGCGGTCAGCGTGATCAGACGGTCGGACAGTTCGGGCATCAGTTTCGCCAGAACATGGTGCGTTTGGCCGGAAAACACCAAGTCGTGGTGAATCTCGTCGCTGATCAGGATCAGGTCATGTTCAACACAGAAGGCAGCGATGGCGCGCAGCTCAGCCTCGGTCCAGACGGTGCCGCCCGGATTGTGGGGCGAGCACAGTATGACCATCTTCACGCCGTCAATAAGGGACGCGGCGAGGTCTAGGTCGATGGAATAGCGCCCATCCTCGATCCCCATCTCACACTCAACAACCTTACGGTCATTGGCGTTCACCATCTTGGCAAAGGCGTGATAAACGGGCGTGAACAGCATGATGCCATCACCGGGCTGCGTGAATGCTTGCAGGCACAGACCAACACCGGCGACCAGACCATGCGTTGTGGACAGCCATGCCGGATCAACATCCCAGTCGTGGCGACGTTTCATCCAGCCGATGATTGCATCCTTGTAGGGTTTGTCATTCGCGAAATAGCCATACACGCCGTGCTGCACCGCAGCTGCTAGCGCGTCATTCACGGCCTGTGGCGGTTTGAAGTCCATATCCGCGACCCACATCGAAATGCCTGTATCGGGCGATACGCCGTACAAAGCCTCCATCGCGTCCCACTTGGCGGAGTGGCTGTTGCGCCGGTCGATGATTTCGTCAAAATTCGCGGACATATTGAGACTCCTTGTCGTTTTCGTCAGATTAGACCCGCGAACCATGAGGGCAAGTCTGGTATTGTACCCGCAATTGCACCTTTGCGCAGCTTGGCCTAAGTGAACGCCTATGATCAGACCTATCCTAATCCACCCCGACCCTCGCCTGAAAAAGGTCGTGCCATCCGTGGCCGATTCTTCGGATGCGCTGCGCAAACTGGCTGACGATATGTTGGCCACAATGTATGATGCGCCGGGCATTGGCCTTGCTGCGCCGCAAATCGGCGTGATGAGCCGCATCTTCGTGATGGATTGCGCGGATAAGGACGAGGCACCAGCGCCCATCGTCATGCTGAACCCCGAGATCACAGCCGAATCCGAGGAACTGGGCGTGTACGAGGAGGGCTGCCTGTCCATCCCCGACATCTATGCCGAGGTGACGCGCCCGTTGGAGGTCAGCATGCGCTGGCTGGACCTGAACGGCGAAATCCAGCAGGCGGATTTTGGCGGCTTGCAGGCAACATGCGCGCAGCATGAATTGGACCACCTGGATGGCAAGCTGTTCATCGATTACCTCAGCACGGTGAAACGCTCGATGATTACGAACAAGATGAAAAAGCTCAAACGAAGCTTGGCCTCCTGATGGCGCGTCGTCCGTTCCTGCAATGGCCCGACAAACGCCTGCGCACCCCCGCGGTCAAGGTTGACGCGATCACGGATGAGGTTCGCGCGATCTGGGACGACATGCTGGACAGTATGTACGCCATGCCGGGTGTTGGCCTGGCAGCGCCGCAGATCGGTCAGATGATGGCGCTGGCTGTTGTTGATTGTTCCCCCGGAATGGATCAGCCGGTTCGCATGGCAAATCCGCGCATTCTGCATCAGTCAGGGCAAATGCGTGAGCATGAGGAAGCCTCGCCCAACCTGCCGGGGCTGTCGGCCACGATCTCGCGCCCACGGGCGGTGACTGTCGCGTTCATGGATGAAAACGGGGATGAGGTTGAGCGGGATTTTGTCTCGCTCTGGGCAACATCGGTGCAGCATCAGATCGACCATCTGGACGGTAAGGTCTTTGTCGATCGGCTGGGACCGGTAAAGCGGAAAATGCTGCTGGCCAAGCATCAGAAAAACAAACGGCGGGGTTAAATCCCCCGCCGCTTTCGGTGCTTAGTCGTACCACGCGCCGCGCAGAACCTCGGAGTTATCGCCGACGAGCTGAGTGAAGGCGTCAATGTCGCTCTCGCCGTAGTGGTACGGGAACACATAGGTCGGCTGGAACTCCGCCACGGCACTGGCCGCTGCATTGATATCCATCGTGTAGGGCAGATTCATTGGCAGGAATGCAATGTCGATGCCTGTTAGGGCGCGCATTTCAGGGATGTCCTCGGTATCGCCTGCGATATAGACCGTCTTGTCGTGGATGCTGAGGATATAGCCGTTATCACGCCCCTGCGGGTGATAGCCTAGGCGTTCCTCGGTCAGGTTATAGGCGGGGATGGCCTCAATCGGGTAATCGCCGATCATGCCTGTATCGCCATTCGCCATGACGGTCGCGCGGGACTGGAATTCCTCCAGCGCGTCATAAACGGTCGGGTTCACGATGAAGGTCGTCTCATCACCGGCCAGCCCACGCAGTGTCTCCATGTTGAAGTGATCGCCGTGGTGATGCGTGATCAGGATCACATCAGGTGTCGGCGCATCGGCATAGAGCGATGGCTCGCCCACCGGATCAACATGGACGACCAATCCGGGAACCTGCATGATAAAGGACGCATGATCGATTGGTTTGATCACAATCGGCCCACCGGCGCTGTCAAACGTGAACGGCTCCGCATGGCCATCTGCCATCACGGCATAGGGCAAAAAGGTAGTAGCGCTGAGTGCCGCAGTAGTGGCGAGAAAGCTGCGTCTGTCCATGATATGTCCTGTCATTGTGGCTTCTGCCAGTAACGTAGTACATGGGGCGTGAATGTCGCGCGCTACGGTCCTGCCGGTGATACGTGACACGATGATTTTGGATAGTGCGTGAGGTGCGATATGCGGCTGATCTTTATGGGAACGCCCGATTTTTCAGTAACAGTGCTGGATGCGCTGATCGCGGCGGGTCACGAGATTGTGTCTGTCTATACCCAGCCGCCACGGCCAGCGGGGCGCGGAAAAAAGGATCGCCCGACGGCTGTTCACGCCCGTGCCGCAGATCTGGGCCTAGATGTCCGCCATCCACGCAGCCTGCGCGGCGCGCCGGAGCAGGCCTATCTGGCCGCGCTAAACGCCGATGCCGCTGTGGTTGTTGCCTATGGCCTGATCCTGCCACAGGCGGTTCTGGATGCGCCGCGATTGGGGTGCTTTAACATCCACGCTTCGCTGTTGCCGCGTTGGCGCGGTGCGGCCCCGATCCAACGGGCGATCATGGCGGGTGACGCGGAGAGTGGTGTTTGCATCATGCAGATGGATGCGGGCCTGGATACCGGTGATGTTCTGCTGCGAGAGGCGACTGCGCTGACCGCACATGATACCGCCGCGACGTTGCATGACCGCTTGGCCGAGATCGGCTCGCGCCTGATGGTTGATTCGTTGGAAGCCCTGCCAAACCTGACGGCTGTGCCGCAGCCGGCTGAGGGCGTGACCTATGCCGCCAAAATCGACAAGGCTGAGGCGAAGATCGATTGGTCGCAACCGGCGGAGCATGTAGATCGCCAAATTCGCGGGCTGGCCCCGTTCCCCGGCGCATGGACGATGCACGGTGGAAAGCGGCTGAAATTACATCTATCCGCGCTGGCCGATGGCACCGGTCCAGCGGGAACGGCGCTGGATGATGAGCTGACTATTGCATGCGGCACAGGGGCGGTGAAACTGATCCGCTTGCAGCGAGAGGGGCGTGGAGTGCAAGATGCAGGTGAATTCCTGCGCGGCCATCCCATATATGCAGGCAACACATTAGGAGATTGATCGTTGTTTTTCGCTTTTTTCGGATCATTGATGCTCGGCGGTATCGTCGGTTACGCGGCGGAGCGGATGGGCTTTACGCATAACGGATATATCCCCTCCATCATCATCGCGATTGGCGGGGTTATGCTGTTCTTTATGATCCGCATCATGTTCGGCATCAGCTTTGGCAGTAACGGGCTGAACGCGATTATTTCGGCTGCGGGCGCATTGATCCTGATCCCGACCGAGGCGGCGTCACGCTCTCGGAAACGGCGCAAATAGCGTTACTGGCGTGGGGGCGTACTGCGGTAAACCGGTGCGCGCCAGCCCAATGCCAGTGATCCTGCGCGGATTGTGAACGTTACGATCGCGCAGGCCAGAGCCGCGAAGAGGGGGCTGCTGGTCGCCATATAGACCACGACGTTCAGCGCCGCACCGGCCAAAGCGGCGGTCGCGTATAGATCGCGTGCTTTTAGTACCAGTGGCACCTCGTTACAGACCACATCCCGCGCCAACCCGCCCATGCAGGCGGTAACCATGCCCATGATGAGCAGGACGGGCCAGTCAAAGCCCATGCCGCGCGCCACGGCCACGCCCACGGGCACAGCCACGGACACGGCCAGCGCGTCCAGCCAGATCAGCGTCTTGATACGGCTTTCCAACCGGTGCGCCGTGAAAAAGACGAGGATTGCAGCCGCTGTCGCAACGGCCACGTAGCGCGGGTCCGCAATCCAGAACACAGCATCACGGTTCAGCAAAACGTCGCGGGCCGTACCACCGCCCATCGCTGTCAGGCAGGCGATAAAGACAAAACCGACCAGATCCAACTGCGCACGGCTGGCCGTCAACGCGCCGGTCAGCGCGAAGATAAAGACCGATAGCAGGTCCAGCACGCTTACCAGCATGAGGTGATCCATTCTGTTGAGTGCGTGGCAGCGATCATTTCTTTTTAAACGGCTCCATACCCGCACGGGCCAGCTCATCTGCGCGCTCGTTTTCGGGGTGGCCGGCATGGCCCTTTACCCATTCCCACGAAACCTGATGCCGCTGCTGCGCCTCGTCCAGACGCTTCCACAGCTCCTCGTTTTTCACGGGTTTTTTCGCGGCGGTTTTCCAGCCATTGCGTTTCCAGCCGTGAATCCACTTGGTCAAACCATCTTTGACATAGGAGGAGTCGGTGACGACAGTAACCGCTGCGGGCCGTCCTAGGGTTTCCAGTGCGCTGATCGCGGCCATCAATTCCATGCGGTTATTGGTGGTTTGCGGGTCGCCGCCGGACAGTTCACGTTCCTTGACGATTTCTGCGCCGTCTTTGGCTTGCAGCAAAACGCCCCAGCCGCCGGGGCCGGGATTGCCGGAACATGCGCCGTCAGTATAGGCAAAAAACTCAGCCACGGGTGGCCTCCACGTATAGGTTTGCGGTGGGGGTGCCGTCGAAATTGGTGCCCTCACCCTGTTCAACGGATGTGACAGTAAAGCCGCCATGTTCCAGACGCCGCCGGATTTCGGCCTCGGTGTAATAGGTGTATAGACGGCCCTGCTGATCGCGGACGGCACCTTCGCCCTGCTTTAGGCCCAGATACAGTTTTCCACCGGGGGTCATCGCGTCATAAATCCGGCGCAGATGGTCGGGCATTCTGTCGCGTGAGGCGTGCAGCAGGCTGAAAAACGCCCATACCGCGTCAAAGCTTGCCTTCTCGGCCAACTCACCAAAATTTATGACCTCAACATCAACGCCGTGGCGCGATTTAGCCTCATCCGCCAATCCGCGTGATCCATCCATGGCCCGCGCTGCAAAGCCACGCCGCAGCATCTGCGCCGTTGCCCAGCCGATGCCACAGCCCAGATCCAGCACGCGGGCACCATCTGGCAGGCCATCCAGCCATGCTGTCAGGCGGGGATGTGGTTCGTCACGTTGCGAATAATCGGCATAGCTGGCGGCGTTATCGTCATAAAAGGCCAAGGTACGCCCGCGCCGCCAATCGGCCCATGCACGCCGTAGCTCATCATGAGTTTCGGGTTGCCCCGTATAGGTCGGCACGTCTGCTAGCAATGAAACCCATGGTTGGGCGGAGTCCGTCCACAGTTCTGCACTTGGCACCAGATCATGACCGGCATCCAGCGTGCCTGCCTTGATCGAGATATAGTCGGTGCCCTGCGCGGCGCGATGCATCAGCCGTGTGCCGCAGTTTGGGCAGAAGCTACGAATAACCTTACGACCGCTGGTGGCAATGTCGTGCCATTCCGCCATGTCGCCCTGCCATGTAACCTCATCAGGTGCGACGTATAGCGACAGGCCAAAGGCGGACCCGCTTTGACGTTGGCAGTCGGTACAGTGGCAGCGGGCATAGCCCAGCGGCTCACCTGTGATTTCGTAGCGAATGGCGCCGCACTGGCATCCTCCGGTCAGGCTCATGCAAATGCTCCGATCATTAGGCAAAGGGAAACCACGATAGTCAGAGGGATGCGTAGGCTCAACCACCACCAAACCACAATGGCGCGTCGCGCATACCAGCATTCGATCAGAAGCAGCCCTGCAAAGGCGTATACGAGGACGGCACACGAACGTGACGGATCGTTAGACATCGCAAACAGCAAAGCCAACACTGGCGCGATAGCCAGACCCAGTTCAATCCAACCCGGTTTTCGGCCATGGCGTGATGCAAAACCCCATAGGGAACCGGCCAGAAAGCACAGTATCATGGTGCCGTAGAGCGACAATAGCGCACGCCCAGCGCTCACGCCCCCATCGAACCATCCGATTTGTGGCAGCGTATCAGGTGCCAGTATCGCCAACGCGCCGACAATAAACGGGATCAGCCCGATCATCGAGATGACAAGCGCAGGTCTGGGTATGTTGGACATTGCGTGCCTCCGTGATTTCGCCCCTTCGCTACACGCAGGTTGACGCATGGACAAGTACCGCAGGGAGGCTTCGCTGCGGCATCTACTTTGATACATGCGACAGAATCGCATGATTGCCGCTCAACCTGCACGAGCAGCACCTAGCCATTTCCGAGCGTTTCCCGCTCTTTGTACGGTGCAGAAAGTGCCCGCTGAACCCCGCGAGGTTAGGACGCTAATACTTTGGGGTAGGTGCTAGTTCTTTCAGAGGCTCCCGCTATGCCAAGGCCGTGTGACGTTACGTGAAAACCCCAACTAAGGTGAGTTTAAGAGAAACGAATAAGCCTTCCGGCCCCCCCCGGAAACGTTCGCCCTCTCAGGTAAAATGCGGGAAGAGTACAATGAAAACGATTATGACTGGTATCTACAAAGGCGCAGCAACCCTGTTGGCAGCAGGCCTGATCTCCGGCTGTATGTCTGAATCCATGATGGCGGCGATGGAGGAGCAGGGCAATTCATTGCACGCGCTGTACTTCTCGCAGCAACTTCCTGATACCGCCGCACAAATTCGTTATCGTTTGGTTGGCAATGGACGCGGTGGTTCGCAGCTCTGCGGTTACACAGATGCAAGCACCTCCAACGATCGTACGCTTGCTGCGGATATGCTGGATCACGGCAAGCTGACCCTGGCTGGGCGTACCTATGACGTCGATATGACACCACTTGCTGCTGCACGTGAGCGTTGCGTAAACACCGACGTGGCATGGGATTTCGATCTGCCGATGCATGAGATGGATCTGGGTGTTTCTGATGCCAGCGTTTACGCCTACGTTGAGTGATCAGGCGGTCGCGCTGCGTAAAACGCGCGGCACCTTGAACTCAACATTTTCCTGAGCGGTTTCGATAATCTGCACAGTTACGTCATAGCGGGCTTTGAACGCGTCAACGACTTCCTCAATCAGGATTTCAGGCGCGCTCGCCCCGGCGGTAATTGCGAGGGAGGAGATGCCATCAATAGCGCGCCAATCGATTTCAGCTGCGCGCTGCACCAATTGTGAATAGGCACATCCGGCGCGCGATCCCACCTCGACCAAGCGTTTGGAGTTGGATGAGTTCGGCGCCCCGATCACCAGCAATGCATCGACCATCGGCGCGACGGCCTTTACCGCCTCCTGACGATTGGTGGTGGCGTAGCAGATATCCTCTTTGTGCGGACCAACAATCCGCGGAAACCGTGCGTTCAGCGCGGCTACAATCTCGGCCGTGTCATCCACGCTAAGGGTCGTTTGGGTAATGTAGGCCAGTTGTTCAGGATCGCGCGGTGACAGAGTCGCGACATCAGCAGGCGTTTCAACCAGCAGAACCTCACCATCCGGCAGTTGGCCCATCGTGCCGATTGTTTCCGGGTGACCAGCATGCCCGATCATCACCATTTGCAGGCCGTTGCCGTGGTGGCGTTCAGCCTCGATATGGACCTTGCTGACCAGCGGGCAGGTTGCATCCACATATAACATTTGCCGCGCCTCTGCTGCGGCAGGAACGCTTTTCGGGACGCCATGCGCCGAGAAGATTACGGGGCGATCCAGCGGACATTCGTCCAGTTCCTCGACAAAAATAGCGCCCTTATCCCGCAGCCCGTCCACGACGTATTTGTTGTGCACGATTTCGTGGCGGACATAGACTGGAGCCCCCCATTTTTCGAGGGCCATTTCCACAATCTTGATGGCGCGATCAACGCCTGCGCAAAATCCGCGTGGCGCGGCGAGGTAGATGGTCAGGGGCGGCATCGGCGTCTCCGTAATTCGCTGCTGTTTATATAGCGTGCTGCGGAGGGCAGATAAACCGGCGCGGATCAATCTTCGGCGCGAGGGGGGCGCCCAATGACGTCTTTTAGTTCCTCAAGTTCGATAAAATTATCGGCCTGTCGGCGCAATTCATCGGCAATCATTGGCGGCTGCGATCGTATGGTTGAAACAACCGACACGCGCACGCCCTGACGTTGCATCCCTGCGACCAGCGGCTTAAAGTCACCATCACCGGAAAATAAGACCATATGATCGATATGCGGGGCCATTTCCATGGCATCGACACTAAGTTCGATGTCCATATTGCCCTTTACCTTGCGTCGACCTAACGAGTCGGTGAACTCCTTGGCCGGTTTTGTGACCATCATGAAGCCGTTATAGTTCAGCCAATCCACCAGCGGGCGAATAGGTGAGTACTCATCGTTTTCCAGTAGGGCGGTATAGTAAAATGCGCGCAGCAATTTTCCGCGACGCATGAATTCGGTGCGTAACAGTTTGTAATCAATGTCAAAACCTAGCGCCTTTGATGCGGCGTATAGGTTCGCGCCATCAATGAACAATGCTAGTTTTTCGTCGCGGTAAAACATCTTATCTCCAATTCGGCAGATGTGTCCGCGTAAAAAAACGGGGCGGACTCCTTGTGCAATACTTACACACTATGAAAAAGGGGTTGACGTGCAAAGAGGTATTGGAAGGGGATCGCGACGTGATGCATTTGATCGCGCTAGGCGCCAATTTACCGGGGCCATTTGGCGCACCGGCGCAGACGCTATCACATGCGGTTGCGCAGATGGGCGCGGCTGGGTTGAGGGTTGCTGAGCTAAGCCCGATTTATGCCACACCTGCATGGCCGGTTGGGTCTGGCCCTGATTTTGCGAATGCTGCGGCGCGGGTTGAGGCGGCGCTGGACCCGCAGCAAGTTCTGGAAATTCTGCACCGGATCGAGGCTGATCTGGGGCGTGTCCGTGGGCGTCGCTGGGCCGCGCGCGCCTGTGATTTGGACCTGCTGGGATCGGGGGCGAAAACCCTGCCGGATCGGCAGACGGTTCAGCGGTGGATGGATATGCCTATCAATGAAACTCCGCCTGCTGCACCGGATGAATTGATCCTGCCACATCCGCGCCTGCATGAGCGGGCCTTTGTTCTGGTTCCACTGGCAGATGTCGCGCCTGATTGGGTGCATCCGATCACTGGGCGCACTGTTAGGCAGATGTGTGATGCATTGTCAGATGAGGCGCGGGCCGAAATTTGCCGGATATGAAGCCGCCTCGACATATGCTTGTCAGATGGCACATGTGACGGCACAGTTGCGCCATGAAACGATACCTTCTCCTCAGCCTGTTCGCCGCACCCGCAATCGCGCAAGATTTTGCGCCGTTAATCGATGCCGATTACGTCACGGTTGATCCGGCGATTGTTGAAATCGGGCGGGATTTGTTTTGGGATCCGATATTATCCGGCAACCAAAATATATCCTGCGCGACCTGTCACCATCCGCGTTTCGGTACGGCTGACGGCCTGTCGTTGGGGGTGGGTGAGGGCGGCGTTGGCCTAGGCCCTGACCGGCACATCACCGGTGAGAATACGCCCGAGCAGCGCATCCCGCGCAATGCACCAGCACTGTTCAACCTTGGCGCCCGCGAATTCACCGTGCTGTTTCACGATGGCCGGTTGGAGCAGGACGATACGCGCCCGTCGGGCATTCGCTCGCCGATTGAGGACGATATGGTGTCCGGCTTCTCGGGCGTATTGTCCGCGCAAACGATGTTTCCCGTGCTCAGCGCGGATGAGATGGCAGGGCATTATTCCGAGAACGAGATTTCGCGCGCCGTGCGGCAGGGCATAATTACAGGTCAGGGCGGTGCGTGGAGCTTGCTAACCGCGCGTGTCGCCGCGCTGCCGGCCTATGCGGATCGTTTCGATGCGGCTCTGCCTGAACTGGCCGAGCGCCCCTTGGACTTCACCGATATTTCAAACGCTATTGCTGCCTTTATGGCGTGGGAATGGCGTGCGGATGACAGCCCGTTTGATCAATTCTTGCGAGGTGAGGTTGAATTGAGCGCGCAGGCGGATGCGGGGCGACAGCTGTTTTACGGGCAGGCGGGATGCGCGGATTGCCATGCGGGGCCGCTGCAAACGGATCATGCCTTTCATGCGATAGGGATGCCGCAATTCGGGCCGGGAAAGGCCGCGCGTTTCGAAAACCATAATCGGGATGAGGGGCGCAGCCGTGTCACCGGCGATCTGGCTGATATGTTCGCATTCCGTACGCCATCCCTACGCAATGTGACGGCAACTGCGCCCTATGGGCATAACGGTGCCTTTGCGACGCTGGAGGGCGTGGTGCGCCATCACCTTGGCGCGCAGGGTTGGGATCAGACGCAAGTCGTTCTGCCCGATGGGTTTGACGACCATTTCGATACGGATGCCGACGCGGCGATTATCACGGATGCATCTGCACTAACCCCGATCGCACTAGGCGATGCGGAGGTTGCGCAGATACTCGCCTTTCTGGGTGCATTGACCGATCGGGGCAGCATCGACGGGCGGCTTGGCATACCGGATAGCGTGCCAAGCGGCCTGCCAATTGATCGTTAACGGTTGAACGTCGCGACTTGACCGGCGGGCAGGTCGCGCCATTCCGAAATACCGCCAGCAGGCCAGTGAACCCGTGCGCGTGCTGAGATATGGTCGCCCAGCCCGAAATGTTCCGGCACCGCGCGTCCGCCGCCATGCCCACCGCCAACGGTGATTTCACGCCAATAGGTGCGATCCGCTGTTTGCAGCTCGATAAAGGCCCCGACCGCGCGGGTGTTACCGCCGCTTTGTTGCAGGTCGATGGCAAGCCAGTTACCTGCGTCCGTGGTCGTGTTGCGCTGTAGCTCAACATTTGCGCGCCGGTTCATCACCACGATATCCAGCAATCCGTCGGCGTTCAGGTCCACCACGGCGGCACCACGGCTGCGCTGCATCGTGGCGATGCCTGCTGTCATCCCGACCTCAGTAAATGTGCCGTCCGGCTGCCCTAGCAGCAGGTTGTTGGGATCATGGGTGGCGGCGTCGGGCATTTGATCGACGTTGCCCTTGGCCATAAACAGGTCATCGCGCCCGTCGTTGTCGACGTCCCCAAATTCGGCATGCCAGCCAGTCGAAGGCCGCCCGTCGCCGCCAGTATAGGGCCGCTGCGATGCCGTGCCCGTGGCAAAGGGCGCATCCACCCAGCCAGCACCGCCTGTATTCAGTTGCAGGCGTTGATCGCCCATCGAGGTTAGCATGACCTCCGCTACGGCGTCGCCATCCAGATCCCTGCTCGCGATGCCCATGCCCCATAGCATATGGGCCTGCCAGCCATCCTCGGCGGTTAACTCGCGCAGTTCCGGTGTGAGTTGCCACATCTGCTCATGCCCGCCGCGCACATAATAATGACGGTCGTTGGAAACACGCAGTTGCGGCGTGCCGCTGTGCAGTGGGTCAGAAAATAGCATGGAAAGCGGGCAAAATCCTGGCTCAAGCAGAACTGGTTCCGCATATCCCGCGCCATTGGGCCGGTAGAGCTGGTTGCTGTCGCATGCCTCGAATGGGCCGTCGGGGTTGCTGCGATCAACGTAGTTTCCAACCGCGAGCGTAGGAAAGCCATCGCCCTGCCATGTGGCGGTAAAGGCGGTGGACCAGCGATCCTCCGCTGCGAATGACCATGGGGCAGGGGAGAAGCTGCAATCAGCGCCGCCCTTCAATAACAGGTTTGGGCCTGCGCGCATCACGGCAAGGTCTAGGATGCCGTCGCCATCAATATCCAGCGGCCACGCGCCTGTTACACCAGTGATCCCAGTGGATTCTGCTGTGAAGCGCAGCGGCCCACCAATGCTGGATGTATTGCGTGCCAGCGTCGCAGGGTTTTCACCGCCTGCCATAAACAAATCAGGCAAAGCATCATTATTGCAGTCAAATGCCGCCACGCCACCGCCGACGAAATGTTCCCATCCGCCGCCATAAATATGAGTGAAATCCTGCAACGGGGCGTCATTTACGAATGTAGGCTGTGCATGCGCCGAACTTGCCGCCAAAAGGCAGATGCCTGAAATCAGGTGGTTACGCATTTTGCGCTCCTCCGACCAGCACGCGGCGCGAAACGCGATCCAGCGCAAATGCAGCGGCCCCCTTGGCCCAGAGCTGGTCCTCCCATTTATGCAGGCGCAATTCGACGGGGGGATGACCCAGTTCGAGTGAGTTCATCTCCATCATCTCCCGCACCTCACGGCTGTAAAGGTAGTCATAGCGCAGTTGCTCGCCGGACAGGATCACCAGTTCGGGGTCGAAAATATTGACGATATTGGCGAGGCCGATGCCGAACAGCTTTCCCGCACGGCGGAAAATGGATTGCGCGGCAAGGTTACCGGCCTTTGCCTCTCCAAACAGCTTTTCCAGGCGGTCAGGGCTGCCAGCGGGCACAAGGGGCAGGGCCATTTCTGCCTCTCGCAGCAGGGCGTAATCGGCGACATAGGCCTCCAGGCAGCCACGTTGGCCGCATCGGCATAATGCACCCTCGGGCTGAACCTTCATGTGGCCGAATTCCATCCCGCAACCACGCGTCCCCTGGTATAGCTGGTTGCCAATCACGACGCCCATGCCGACACCTTGCTCGATTGTGACAACGATAAAATCGCGGATTGAGCGGCCAACGCCAAACCACAATTCCGCCAGAGCCAGCAGGTTCGCGTCATTATCAATGGCGATGGGGCAATCCAGCGCATCCTCAAGCAAGGCACGCAATGGGACCATTCGGCGGTCCAGAATTGGGGACCAATGCACCAGCCCAAGTTGCGCATCCACAAAGCCCGGAACGCCGATCCCAATAGCGGACAGATCCGCCCGTGACAGACCCGCCTGTGCGAGCGCCTGATCCAGAGCCTTGCTGATCAGCTGCACAATAGTATTGGTGTCAGCGAAGTGTAATGGTTGGCGCAGCGCGGTTTCAGCTAATTGGCGCCCCTGAAAATCCAGCAGCACCAGGGTTGTGACCTTATCGCCCAGCTTTAGTCCCGCGACCACATGGGCCTGCGCGCGCAATTGCAGCGCGACGCGGGGGCGGCCGCGAACGGTGGCATTGGTGCGGGCCGCTGTTTCCTCAATCAAACCGCGGGCCATTAAATCGGCGGTAATTGTCGTGACAGTTGCAGGGCTGATGCCCAGATCGCGGGCGATATCGACGCGGGCGGTCTCTCCATCAGCGCGAATCTGCTGAAAAACACGCTCGGTAGCGGTTTCGTCGCGGGCGCTGCTTTGTAAACCGCGAGGGCCGTATCCGAGCAGTTCACTGTCCATTAAATTCATCCGTTCAATTTAAAGCGCTTTGAGTCGGTATTGCTGCGAGTGCGAAGTATGCAAAATATGCACCTTCTGCCTGCGAAGAGTGCATTTCTACCGTATCAGCGTCAAATATTTTTTGACATATGAATTAAATCGTCCAATATGCACTCACATTCTCGGACTTCACGACGAATCGTGGCTAACCGGGATCATTGGGAGAGAAAAATGAACACGATGAAAACAATCGCAGCTGCTGTGGCTCTTGCCGCTGGCTTTGCTGCTCCGACCCTCGCACAGGATCTGACCGTTGGCGTAAGCTGGTCCAACTTTCAGGAAGAGCGCTGGAAGACTGATGAGGCTGCAATCGTTGCTGCCCTCGAAGCAGCTGGCGCGACTTACATCTCGGCTGATGCGCAATCCTCCGCGTCCAAGCAGCTTTCCGATGTTGAATCGCTGATCGCACAGGGTGCAGACGCGCTTATCATTCTGGCACAGGATTCCTCCGCAATCGGGCCGGCAGTTCAGCAGGCCGCTGATGAGGGCATCGCAGTCGTCGCATATGACCGCCTGATCGAAGATTCCCGCGCATTCTACCTGACTTTCGACAACGTTGAGGTTGGCCGCATGCAGGCACGCGCCGTTCTGGAGGCACAGCCAGAGGGCAACTACGTGATGATCAAGGGCTCGCCAACCGATCCGAACGCAGATTTCCTGCGTGGTGGTCAGCAGGAAGTTTTGCAGGACGCGATCGATTCCGGCGCAATCACCATCGTTGCCGAGGCCTATACAGATGGCTGGCTGCCAGCGAACGCACAGCGCAACATGGAGCAGATACTGACCGCTCAGGATAACGCCGTTGATGCGGTTGTTGCCTCGAATGACGGTACAGCAGGCGGCGCAGTTGCTGCGCTGACGGCACAGGGCATGGACGGTATTCCTGTCTCGGGTCAGGATGGCGACCACGCTGCGCTGAACCGCGTTGCAATGGGTACGCAGACTGTTTCCGTATGGAAAGATGCCCGTGATCTGGGTCGCACAGCGGCAGAGATTGCTGTTGCCCTCGCAGGTGGCACCGCAATGGCTGATGTTGACGGCGCTGAGGCATGGACCTCGCCAGCCGGGACCGAGATGAACGCTGAGTTCCTGGAGCCTGTTCCTGTTACCCGCGCCAACCTCTCCGCTGTTGTTGATGCAGGTTGGATCACACAGGAAAGCTTGTGCCAGAACGTTGCCGCTGGCACCGTTGACGCCTGCAACTGATCGATACGAACGATCGTAAAATCGCACCGCCCCGGCCATCGTGCCGGGGCTTAATGTTCAGGTCTCCTCGTGCGTCGCGCGGGGCGGTGCGACCTGTATTCAGGGAATGGAAAAATGAGCCAGACAGATACCAGCAACGCTGGCACATCCGGGCCGCTAACAACCCAGCGTAAGGGTTTGGCCGCGCTGGAATTGGATATGCGCCTGATCGGAATGATCGCGGCACTGCTCGTGATTTGGATTGCGTTTGCGGCCTTTACGGACGGACGTTTTCTGACGCCACGCAATATTTTCAACCTTACAATCCAGACAGTGTCCGTGGCCATCATGGCAACCGGAATGGTGTTTGTGATCGTAACGCGACATATCGATCTGAGCGTTGGCTCGGTTCTGGGTGTTTGCTCCGCTGCGATGGCGATGTTGCAAACGCAGTATTTGCCCGAGATTTTCGGGCTGGGGTCCCCCTTCATCTGGATATTCACGGTGATTGCGGGTGTGATCGTTGGTACGGCAATTGGCGCCTTCCACGGGTGGATGATTGGTTATCTGACGATCCCTGCCTTTATCGTGACGCTTGGCGGCCTGCTGGTCTGGCGTAACGTTGCGTGGCACATGACGGATGGCCAGACGGTTGGCCCGCTAGACCCGACATTCGCGATTTTCGGCGGTATCAACGGAACGCTGGGTGAAACGTGGAGCTGGATCGTCGGGGCCGTTCTGACGGCTGGTGCGCTGATTATGCTGGTGCAATCGCGCCGGACAAAGGCCGCACATGGTTTTCCGGTTAAACCACGCTGGGCTGAAATATCGCTGGGTGCGATCTTCACCGTGTCGATCCTCGGCTTTATTCTGATCATCAACAGCTACCAAATCCCCGGTCCCCGTCTGGCGCGTCAATTCGCAGCCCGTGGTGAGGTGATGCCCGAGGGTCTGGAAATGGGCTACGGTATCCCGATCTCCGCACTGCTGCTGATTGTTATTGCGATCGTGATGACGGTGATTGCACGCCGCACACGGCTGGGTCGCTATATCTTTGCCACCGGTGGAAACCCTGATGCGGCAGAGCTGAGCGGTATTGATACACGCATGCTGACGGTCAAGGTGTTCGCGATCATGGGGGCGCTGTGCGCGATCTCCGCTGTTGTTGCCTCGGCGCGTTTGACGAACCACACCAATGATATCGGCACACTGGACGAGCTGCGCGTGATTGCGGCTGCGGTTATTGGCGGCACGGCATTGTCGGGCGGTTTGGGTACGATCTATGGCGCCATTCTGGGTGCGCTGATTATGCAATCCCTGCAATCGGGTATGGCGATGGTTGGCGTTGATGCGCCCTATCAAAACATCATCGTTGGTGCGGTGCTGGTCTTGGCCGTGTGGGTGGACATCATCTATCGCCGCCGTGCCGGTCTTTGAGAGGAGTTGAGATTATGGAATTCGGAACCCCTCTCGTCGAAATGAAGAACATTTCGATTGCCTTTGGTGGCGTTCAGGCTGTGGATGATGTCTCGGTTGATTTGTATCCGGGTGAAGTTGTGGGCCTGTTGGGCCATAACGGCGCCGGTAAATCCACGCTAATCAAGATCCTGTCCGGCGCGTACAAGGCTGATAGCGGCGAAATCTGCATCAATGGCACGTCGGTCACGATCAATTCGCCGCGTGATGCGCGTACCAACAATATCGAGACGATCTACCAGACGCTCGCCTTGGCGGATAATCTGGATGCTGCCTCGAACCTGTTTCTGGGACGTGAGATCACGAACAGCTTTGGTCTCGTCAATGATGATGCGATGGAGGCTGAAACGCGCGAGATCATGGCGCGTCTCAACCCGAACTTCAAGAAGTTCGCCTCACCCGTATCGGCGCTATCCGGTGGTCAGCGTCAGTCTGTGGCAATCGCGCGGGCGGTCTATTTCAACGCCAAAATCCTGATCATGGATGAGCCGACTGCCGCCCTAGGCGTGCATGAAACGCAGATGGTGGCAGAACTGATTGAGGAGCTAAAGCGGCAAGGCATCGGTATCTTCCTGATTTCGCATGATATTCAGGATGTATTCAAGCTGTGCGACCGCGTTAGCGTTATGAAAAACGGTCAGCTTGTCGGAACGGAAAATGTCGCCGATGTGACCGAGGATGACGTGCTGGGCATGATCATTCTGGGCAAGCAGCCTGAGAAAGCAGCCTGATGTATTTGGGATTGGATTTGGGTACGTCCGGATTAAAGGGCGTACTTATCGATCAGAACCAATCGGTTGTCGGGCACAGCACTGCTACGCTGAACGTGCAGCGCCCCCATTCCGGTTGGTCCGAGCAGCAACCCGCCGATTGGTTGCGCGCGGCGGAGGACGTTTTGGACGCATTGGCCGCCCAGCATGATCTGTCAGCGGTGCGCGGCATCGGCCTGTCAGGTCAGATGCACGGCGCGACTTTGCTGGATGCAGCGGATAACGTACTGCGCCCCTGCATTTTGTGGAACGATACGCGGTCCCATGTGCAAGCTGCGCATATGGACGCCGATCCTAGATTTCGGGATATCTCGGGCAATATCGTTTTTCCGGGTTTTACAGCGCCAAAGCTTGAATGGGTGCGTGAAAATGAGCCGCAGATTTTCGACCAAATTGCGAAAATCTTGCTGCCCAAGGATTACCTGCGCCTATGGCTAACTGGTGAACACGTTGCCGAAATGTCGGATGCGGCCGGAACCAGTTGGCTGGACACCGCCGCGCGGGACTGGTCCGATGACCTGCTTGCGGCGACCGGATTGGATCGCTCCCATATGCCGCGATTGGTTGAGGGATCGCAGGTTTCGGGTTGGTTGCGTGCCGAACTATCATCCCGCTGGGGCTTCTCGAACACCGTGGTCGTTGCTGGTGGCGGGGGTGATAATGCTGCATCCGCTGTTGGCATGGGGACGGTTCGCGCGGGCGATGCGTTTCTATCACTGGGTACGTCCGGTGTGCTGTTCGCTGCGAATGACAGCTACGCGCCGGATGCGGCATCGGCTGTTCATACATTCTGCCATGCATTGCCAAATAGTTGGCACCAGATGGGCGTAATTCTGGCGGCGAGTGATGCGCTGAACTGGTTTGCGAAAATCTGTGACACGACCGCGCCTGCGCTAACTGCCGGTTTGGGCGATGTGCAGGCACCGGGTTCTGCGCTGTTTTTACCATATTTGGGTGGTGAGCGGACGCCACATAATGATGCAGCGGTTCGCGGATCATTCGTTGGCTTGGAACATGCGGTTGATCGTTCGGCCATGACGCGCGCGGTGTTGGAGGGCGTTGCCTTTGCCTTTGCCGATTGCCGCGACGCGCTGGCCGCGACGGGAACCAAGCTGGAGCGTGCAACGGCTGTAGGTGGTGGTTCGCTGTCGCCGCATTGGCTGCAAATCGTGGCGAATGCCACGGGATTGGCGCTGGATGTGCCGGTTTCAGGCGATTTTGGCGGTGCGTTTGGCGCTGCTCGCTTGGGACTGATGGCGGCTGAGGGCGTGGGCGCGGAAATCGCAACACCGCCCAGCATTCACCACACGGTTGAGCCGGATCGCGCGCTCGTCAACGCTTTCGAGGATGCACATGCCCGTTATCGCATGGCGTCAACAGCTATCAGGAGTTTGAATTCATGAGTTATTTTGAGGGCATCGCCCCAATCGCATTTGAGGGCGCGGATAGTGACAATCCGCTGGCATTCCACCACTACAACCCCGACGAAATCGTCATGGGTAAACGGATGGAGGAGCACCTGCGCTTCGCCGTGGCCTATTGGCACAGTTTCGCATGGGAGGGTGGCGATCCCTTTGGTGGTCGCACATTCGACCGTCCATGGTTCGATGGCGGGGCAGAAGCAGCGCGGGTCAAGGCGGACGCCGCATTCGACATGTTCCGCATCCTCGGCACGCCCTATTTCTGTTTCCACGACGTTGATGTTCGCCCCGAAGGCGCGGATTTCGCGGAAAACACACGCAATCTGAACGCCATCGTCGATATCTTTGAGGAAAAGATGGAGCAGGGCGGGCCGAAACTGTTGTGGGGCACCGCAAACATGTTCTCGCATCGTCGTTATATGAGCGGCGCAGCGACCAACCCAGACCCCGATGTTTTCGCCTTTGGCGCGGCGACGGTCAAAACCTGTCTGGACGCGACCAAGCGTTTGGGCGGTGAAAACTACGTCCTGTGGGGCGGTCGTGAGGGGTACGAGACGCTGCTCAACACCGATATGGGCACGGAGCTGGACCACCTCGCGCGGTTCCTGCATCTGGTCGTAGACTACAAGCACAAGATCGGTTTCGAGGGTGCAATCCTGATCGAGCCGAAGCCGCAGGAACCTACGAAGCATCAGTATGATTACGATGTAGCGACTGTATACGGCTTCCTGAAAAAGTACGGTCTGGAAAACGAAGTGAAGCTCAACCTTGAGCAAGGTCACGCAATTTTGGCCGGTCACTCGTTCGAGCATGAAATCGCTTTGGCGCAATCGCTGGGTGTCTTTGGCTCCATCGATATGAACCGGAACGATTATCAGTCCGGTTGGGATACCGATCAGTTCCCGAATAACGTGCCCGAGGTTGCGCTGGCCTATTACCACATCGTGAAGGGCGGTGGCTTTACGACTGGCGGCACCAACTTTGACGCGAAACTGCGTCGTCAGAGCCTGGATGCGGAGGATCTGGTTGCGGCGCATGTTGGTGGCATGGATGTTTGCGCCCGTGGTTTTAAGGCGGCTGTTGCGATGCTTGAGGATGGCGGCATGGAGGCTGCTCTGGCCGACCGTTACGCTGGCTGGAACGGTGCAGATGCACAAAATATGCTGAAGACCGAAACCCTTGAGGATATTGAGGCCCGCGTATTGCGTGACGGCCTGAATCCAACGCCGATTTCGGGGCGTCAGGAAAAGCTCGAAAACTGGGTAAACCGTTTCGTTTGATGTGAAATTTTGCGGGCGGGGTATGGCCCCGCCCGTTAGCCACTAGTCGCGGATCGACGCGACCTGCTGCGCATAAATGCTGCGTCCATCGGCCAATATCAGCACAGCACCGTCCTGCGACATTCGGGCCTCTTCCACTCGCGAATGGGTATAGGGATATGCGATTACGCGATCGCCATCCGCGACGGAACTGCGCAGTTCGAAATCATAAACACCTTCCTGCACTTCACGCCCTGTGGGTAGAGTACCGCTCCATGCGCCACCGCTATAGGCGTGATCGGCGATGATCTCTCCCATTGCGTCGCGCACAATCAGTCGGGCGCCATTTGGGGGCGGAGTATCGAAGCTAAGCTCAACCGGTTCCCCCGAATATTGCGCCTGACCCAGAACCGAAACCGAGCGACCTAGCCATGCGGCCAAGCCATTTGTGTCATTTGCCGTCAATGCGGCAGTCAGGTTGTCGAGCTTGGTATTCGTTTCGATCTGCTGCTCGACCGAGGTGAATGTCGCCAGTTGCTCCACAAATTGTGTGGATTCCATGGGGTTCAGGGGATCCTGATTGCGCATTTGGGTCGTCAGCAGGGTCAGGAATGTCTCGAAATCAGTCGTGGGGGATGTGTTGGATGTTTGCGTGGCTGTTGTACTGGCCGCGCTCTGGCTTGTGCTCGTGATTTCCATGTCAAACCTTTCAGAGTCTGAGGTCTAGCCGTTCGCTGGGAATGGTCAGTTGAACTTCGGTGGTTTCAGTGGCGGTATCTGTGGGGGGGGAGCCCTCGCCCGTATAACCCTCGGTGTCGTGGTTTTCGCTGAAGGTCATTTCGGCGCTGTCGAAACCGCTCTCCAGAAAATCCTGAGCGAGCAAATCCGCGTGGCGGCGTAGCAAATCCATAACCTCGGGGCGTTCGGGCGATAGGTGTGCGGTTACATGACCGTCAACAATCTCAAGCGAGATCCGCACGCGGCCCAGCTCTGGCGGATCGAGCCGCAACTCCGTTTGCCCACCGTCGTGACCAATTGAGACTGACGCCATCTGGCCGCGGATTTGCGCTAGGGTTGGGTCCGTTCCTGTCGCGGCGATCTGCGGCTGCACGGGGATTACGGCGCGATGGGTGGCGTTTCTCGGTGTTATGGAGAGTGGCTCAACAGTTAGTATTTGTTCCGTTGCCAAGCTAGATTCGGTCGCTTGGGCCGCTGCTGTGGGAATGGCTGGTTTGCTATCTGCGGAGGCTATGCTTTCGCCTTGTGTCGGTGTCGGTGTCGGTGTCGGTGTCGGTGTCGGTGTCGGTGTCGGTGTCGGTGTCGGTGTCGGTGTCGGTGTCGGTGTCGGTGTCGGTGTCGTCAGGCTTGTAAGTGTTGCTGAGCTTGCAGGTGCTTGCGATGCTACGGGGGCACTGCTGATAGCTGAATTCACTGCGATTTCGACATCTGTGGTTTGCATCTGTTCTATCGGCAAACTGTCACTTGCTGGGGCGGACGCCTTTGCTGCCTCCACAGGCTCCTTGCTGGCAGTCAACTGCACGAACGGCATTTGTGCTTTCTGCGGGGCAGGGGGCGGCGTGTCGGATTGCGAAATATCGTCGCCGATCTCAACCTCCTCACCCGGTATTTCAGCGGCTGGCGTTTCCTCATCTGTGATGGAGGCGAGCAGGGCTGAAAAGTCGCCAGTGCCCGCAGGCGCAACCCTATGCGCTGCGCTATCGGTCGGCGTCTGAATGAGGATGTCGATAGGTATTAGGTGCACAGCTCTCTCCCTGATGTGGGGATAGATAATGCGCGAGGTCTTACGATTTCTTTACTTCCTGCGTCGAAAAGGAACGCATCTAGAACGGAGAAACATATGCTTACCCCGATTTCCAGTGCTGAACCGGTGATGCCACGCGCGCAGGAGGCCGCGTTGCGCCGCACCGCTGTTGAGTTTGAGGCGGCCTTTCTGGCCGAAATGATGAGTCATACAGGGTTCGGCGCCGCGCGAACGGAACAGGGCGGTGGTGCGGGTGAGGATGCCTTTGCCTCGTTGCTGGCCAAGGAACACGCCCGCGCCTTTGCCCAGCAGGGCGGCATCGGGTTGGCCGAACAAATTTTCCAGAGCTTGGCGCAGGCAGAAGGAATCGGTCAATGACATCGCGCACAGCACTTCGCGTTAATGAGATTATTACCGACCAACGCGCGGCCATTGTGCGGGGCGACTACCCCGATCCCAGTGCAATTGAACGCATTGCCCCGCTGTTGAAACGATTGACGCAGCACGAGTTGGCGCCGATCAGCGATGCATTGCGCAGGAACCTTGAGCTGCTGGCGATTGCACGTGAGGCAGTTGTGGAAATGCGTGCGCCTGCCATCATGCCGGTGCTGCAAACCTATAGTCCCGATGGCACGATGCATACTGCCGGATATACGCCTGCCATGCTGGTGAAGCGTTAGGGGTTTGTTAACGCTACTATGCTCGCCGCATTTACTTGTTGTTAGGGTGTGGCGGGCCTTAGTGACTGTGCGATCTGAGTGGATCGGCGCGGAACCTGCCGGAATGGTTTGGTCCGCTTTCGTCAGAATGACGTTTCCTGCCGGGGCATACCGGCTTTCCCGATAAGTGGTGCCGAATGCACTGCGAATGGAGTATTCTACATGTCGAGCATTCTGACAAATAACGGCGCAATGGTGGCTCTCAGCACGTTGCGCAGCATCAGTACAGGTCTGGCGGATACACAAAAGGAAATTTCCACAGGCCTGAAAATCGGATCTGCTGCGGATAACGCGGCGGTGTGGTCGATCTCGCAGGTTATGAGCTCGGACGCGGATGGTTTCACAGCCATTTCTGAGAGTTTGACCCTAGGCAACTCAACCGTTGCGGTTGCACGTCAGGCCGCAGAATCCATCACGAGCCTTCTGGGTGACATCAAAACTCAGGTTATTTCGGCGCAGGAAACGGGCAACGATAAGGGCAAAATCCAAAGTGAGATTTCTGCTCTGCGCGATCAGGTCAGCTCCATCGTTGGTGCAGCGCAGTTTAAGGGTGTGAACCTGTTGCAGGGGTCTAGCTCGATTTCGATCCTGTCATCGCTTGATCGTTCCGAGGATGGCAGCGTCTCTGCATCGCGTATCACGGTGGGTAGAAATGACCTCGCCGCGGTTGAGGGGGAAGCCGGCACCACTGCTGTCGCCGCAGGTGCCTTGATGACTGGTACGCGGACGGGTTCGTCTGTTGCAGGTAACGCTGCTGATCCAGATGCTGTTGTTAGCTTCACAGCGGGCGGAATCGAGGCTGGCGCGACATACACGATCTCTCTTGAGGGAACGGGTGCTGCTGGATCAAATACAGGCGGTGCGCAAACCTTCACCTATGTTGCCAATGACAGTGATACCGAAGCAGATGTGTCCGATGCGTTGAAGGCGCAGATGGATACTTACATTTCGGATAATAGCCTGACCAATATCTCCACCTCGCAGGATGCAACGACAGGCGCGCTGACTGTCGCACTGGGCGGTGGTGCTGGTACTGATGCGATTACAGTCGGCTTTACCGAAACTACCGGCGGCACGGTTGCTGGTGGGCTTTCCGCACTGGCAAGCTTGGATGTGACGACTGAGGAAGGTGCGGCGCTGGCGTTGACTGATATTGAATCCCTGATCAACACCGCGATTGACGCGGCGGCGTCCTTTGGTTCGGTACAGGGGCGGATCAATACACAGTCTGATTTTGTGTCGAGCCTGACAGACTCGCTGACATCCGGAATCGGTGCGCTGGTTGACGCGAATATGGAGGCGGCATCCGCACGCCTGCAATCGCTTCAGGTGCAACAGCAGCTTGGCATTCAGTCGTTGTCGATTGCGAACCAAGCTCCACAATCCATCCTGTCCCTCTTTGGCTGATGGTTGATGTTCCGGGCCGCATATCTAGCGGCCCGGATTTTACGCCGGACGGCCAGTGAAATTGGCTTGTTGCGATCAAACAGCGGGAACTCAGAACATGAATATTCGAACTGCCCAGAATGGGTATGGAACGGCGCAACGAAATGTTGGAACTCCGCGATCAGTTGAGGCGAGTGTTCTAGGGCGTATCACAAGGACGCTCATTGCGGCCGCGCAGGATCGGGATACGTCATATGCAGCCTATGTTGAGGCTTTGCAGGCGAATTCAGATCTGTGGCGGATTTTTGCACGGGATCTAAGCAGCCCTGAGAATGCGTTGCCGATGGACCTTCGTAAGCAGCTTTTTTCGCTAGCGGGGTTCGTTCACGATGAAACAAATCGGATTCTGATGAGCGGCGCAGGGGTTGAGAACCTGTCGGCGATCAATATGGATATCCTGTCGGGGCTGTCTGCGGCTCAACCCGCTCAGGTGACGACATGACAGGATTGGTCCTGAAGCTACGCCCTGCGGAGCGCGTCTTGATAAATGGCGTCGTCATTGAAAACGGTGATAGGCGGTCGCGGCTGAGCATTCTGACACCTGATGCCAGCATCCTGCGGTTGCGCGATGCAATCCACCCCACACAGGCAACAACGCCGGTGACACGGGTTTGCTATCTGGCACAACTCATCCTTGCGGGTGAGGTTGATAAGGTGACAGGCTACGCGCAATTGACTAGCGGCCTTGCGCAGTTGCGCCATGTTTTCACTGAGGGGCCAGCACATTGCCTGCTTGTTGAGGCCACGGCCCATGCCGATGCGAGAATGATCTACCAGTGCATGCGTTCGCTAAGAGCGCTGCGACCGATTGAGGCGGATTTGTTTGCAGAGGCGGATACAGCAAGGTTGGCTGGCGAATAGCTAACCTTGCTTATAAGCATAGTTTATCACGGCGCGGGGCGGTTCGCCCCGGCCTTGCGCATCATTAAAATCTAGCTGCACTGCACAGGGATGAGAGCCGTGCAAATGACGTTGTCGCGTCGGGCAGGTCACGCGCAGACCACATTGTATCAATCGCGTCAGCAGCTTTCATTACACTATCGGTTTGAGCGTTCTCACCCTCCACTGCCAGCCCCGCATCACGTAGTGGCGCTATACGTGATGCGGCCGCCAGAATTTTCCGAACCTGCATTATGACCGCATTTTCGTCAGCATTTGCTGCCTGCGGTAGTGAGCGTGATACTGATTTCAGGACGTCAATTGCGGGGAACCGACCGCTTTCTGCGATCTCTCGATCCAATATAATATGTCCATCCAGCATTCCGCGCACCATGTCGGCCAGTGGTTCATCCATATCCGACCCTGCGACCAGAACTGAAAGCACTGCGGTGATGTCACCTTGGCCTGCTGATCCTGGCCCGAGGCGCTCCATCATTCGTGCTAAGTCTTGACCTGTATTTGCGGGAAAACCGGTGGTGATTGTGGTGCCTGCCTGACTGGCCTGTACCTGACGATGGGCCTCTGCCCAACGAGTCAGGGAATCCATCAGGATTAGAACATGCTTCCCTTGCTCCTTAAAATGCTCCGCAATATCGATTGATGCTTGTGCTGCGCGCCGACGTTCAAGCGCGGAACAATCAGCGGTCGCAGCCACGCAAATGCATCGTGATCGCGTTTCGGCGTCCATCGTATGGTTGATAAAGCTGGCAAGCTCATGCCCCCGCTCACCAATCATGGCAAAGACAATGACGTCAGCCTTGATACCACTGGCTAGGGCGTTGAGAAGGCTGGTTTTCCCGACGCCGGACCCCGCGAATAGCCCTATGCGTTGCCCCTTAACTAGCGGCAGCATGGTGTCGATTGCCGGTTGGCCAGTGTCGAGGCGGGTGCCCAAACTGCGCCGCGATAGTGCATTTCGGTGTCCCGTCGGCACAAGGCGTAGCGGGCCGGCGCTTAACGCTTGTCCATCCATAGGATCGCCAAATGCGTTTACCACGCGGCCCAGCCAACTGGTATCTGGCCTGATGGAATTGGACGAATCCTTCCAGATGTAAGCGCCGGGCGCGAGACGGTTGATGGCACCAAACGGCGCCAACTTAATTTCGTCTTGCGATAGGGACGTGACCTCAGCACGGGTTCCTCCCTCAATCGAGAAAACATCACCAACGCCGATATCCTGCCGCAAACCGTGTGCGACAAGTAGCCCCTCCTCGATTCGGCGCAGTGTTGTTAGGTGCGATTTTTGAGGAATTTCGCGGATGGAGCGCGTCATTGCAGCGAATTGTGTCATTGGCCGATCCTCTTTTAATCCGTGATTACCCTTTGTTCACTTCCGAAGGTTAAGCCGAGGTTGAAGAGTAAAGGGAGAAGCCCTGAAATGACCGAAAACAACTCATTATTACGCGTTGCTGCTGAGGCAACGCGCCACGCCGCAACACGGCAGACGGTTATCGCGCGCAATATCGCGAATGCCGACACACCGGGATTCGTTGCGCAGGATGTTGTGCCCTTTTCCCAGCGCATGGCCGTAGATAGTTCCGATTTTTCTATTCGAAACACGCGAGCGGGCCACATGGCTGGTGGCTCTAGCCTGGAACCACGTGTGATTTCTGCCAGTTCCACCACCGGCGCTGGCACGCCTGATGGCAATACCGTTTCGATTGAGGACCAGATGGTGCGCGCTGCGGATGCCCGTCAGCAACATGATTTGGCGTTAACACTTTATCGAAAGTCTCTGGACATCATGCGTACCAGCCTAGGCCGTTAAGGGAGAAACCCTATGAGTGATCTACTGTCATCAATGCAAAGCTCTGTCAGCGGCATGACCGCCCAATCCGCGCGGTTGCGGTTGAGTTCGGAAAATATCGCGAATGCCGATACTCCCGGTTATCACGGAAAGACAGTTTCCTTTGAGGAGGTTACTGGGCGCGAGGGCATTGCGCGTGTTGTTGCCGGCGCGCCAGAGCTGAGCCAGCGCTCGCTTGAGCGGGTGTATTCCCCCGGCCATCCGCTTGCCGATGATGAGGGGTATTACGACGGCTCCAACGTCAATTTGATGGTGGAGATCGCGGATGCTCGTCAGGCACAGCGCACCTACGAAGCCAACCTCAAAATGTTCGATCAAGCCCGGGCGATGTCGTCCTCGTTGCTCGATCTTTTACGTCGCTAAAGGGGTTAAATCATGGACATTCAATCCACACTAGCAGGTCAGGCCTACGGACTGGCACGCCAGATTTCAGCGAAGCCACAGGTCGAACCGGTTGAGGAATTTGCCCAAGTTGCGGCTGACATGGTGTCGGATCTGCAATCGACGGAGCAAGCCGCTCGTGGCGCGTTGGCTGGCACAGTTGATCCACATGCGATGGTGCAGGCCCTAGCAGAAACCGAGTTGGCGGTCGAAACGGCTGTTACCCTACGGGATAAAGTGGTCGAGGCATATCAGGAGATTCTGAGGATGCCGGTATGACGCAGGGCCAACTTCTTGATTTGTTGCGTGAGGCATTGTGGGCTGCCTTGATCGTGGCACTACCGGTCCTTGCCGTTGCCCTCGCTATTGGTTTGGTGATCGGACTTGTGCAGGCGTTGACCTCTATTCAGGAGATGACGCTGACCTTTGTGCCAAAGCTGGCGGGCATTCTTACGGTGTTCTGGATCACCATGGATTTCTCGGGCCGCGTGCTGTTGGTTTTCTGGGATGAGAGCATCCTACCCGCGATAGTGGGGTCCTGATTTATGGATGTAACGGGACAGATCGCTCTATCGCGCCAAATGGGGCTGGATCGTGAAATGCAGGTCATCGCCAACAACTTGGCGAATATGTCGACCACAGGCTATCGCCGTGAGGGCGTGATTTTTTCGGAGAGCGTGCAGGCGTCAACAGACGGTTCAGATAGTGTGTCGATGGCATCCCTCAGTGCGCGGTTTTCGGACGAGGGGCTGGGGGCTGTGCGCAGTACCGGCGGCTCACTGGATATGGCGATCGATGGGCCAGGATTTTTTCAGATCGAGGGGCCGTCAGGTGCCCGTCTGACCCGTGCTGGCGCATTCATGCGCGATGCCGATGGGCAAGTTGTTAACGCGAGCGGCGAGTTTCTGCTCGACAGTGGGGGCGCACCGATCTTGCTGCCGCCGGGCAGTTCAAATGTCGTGATTTCTGGCGATGGCACCATGACTGCAAACGGTGAACCCGTCGCGCAACTGGGTCTGTTCATGCCGGCGGAGGGCGCAAGTTTTGAGCGTGAGGACGGTGTTCGGTTCCGCTCTGATCAACCGTTCGAGGCAATGTTTGACGGTCGCATCCAGCAGGGTGAGCTGGAGGGCGCGAATGTCAGTGCCGTTGCAGAAATGACCAGAATGATCGAGGTGCAGCGCGCCTACGAATTTAGCCAATCTTTACAGGAACGTGAGGATGAGCGGCAACGCTCCGTCGTGCGTACCTTGGGGCAGGCAGCACAATGATCGCAGGGAGTATAATATGAGAGCGTTATCTATCGCAGCGACGGGAATGGACGCGCAGCAAATGCGAGTCGAGGTGATTTCGAACAACCTCGCGAATATGAGCACGACCGCATATAATGCCCGTCGGGCGGAATTTGCAGATTTGCATTATCAACAGCTTAGCCGCGCTGGCAGTATCAACGCAGCTGACGGAACAGTCCTGCCGACGGGCGTTCAGCTTGGGCTTGGCGTGCGTGCGGCTGCTATCACGATGCATGTTGAGCAGGGTTCGCTACGCGCCACTGGCGGTGAACTGGATGTCGCGATTGAGGGGGCAGGTTACCTTGAGGTGGAACTGCCCAATGGCCAGCAGGCCTATACCCGCGATGGCGCGCTAAAGCGAAGTGGTGAGGGGCAGATTGTTACCTCTGACGGTTTCGCAGTCATTCCTGAAATCACAATCCCCGATGATGCAATGAGCGTGTCGATTAACGCGCAGGGCGAAGTTTACGCTTACTTCAGCGATCAGGTAACACCGCAGCTGATGGGCCAAATTACCCTAGCTGATTTTACGAATGATAAGGGGTTAGAGGCTCTAGGCGGCAACCTGTTCGCGGAGACTGAAGCATCCGGTGGACCGGTTGTTGGCAGCCCCGGTGATGACGGATTGGGAACGATGCGGCAGGGATATCTGGAGGATAGTTCGGTCGATGCGGTTCGGGAAATGACCGAACTGATCGAAGCGCAGCGTGGATATGAGCTGAACGCGAAGGTCATAACCGCGGCAGATCAAATGCTGTCTGCAACGACGCAAATCCGATGAGGGCGCTGGTTCTCGCACTAAGCCTTGGCGCTATGCCGGCCATTGCGCAATCCGTCATTCCGGTTCGCGCCATCAGGGCGGAGCAAGTTGTTCGCCCCTCGGACCTATCATTGGCGCAGGAAACGTGGCCGGGTGCCATTTCCGATATCGCAGATGCAATCGGGCGCGAGGCTCGCGTCACGTTATATCCTGGGCGGCCGATCCTTGCGGGTGATTTGGCCGACCGTGCCGTCGTTGATCGAAATCAGATTGTTCTATTGCACTACGCAGCAGGTGGTTTGGCCATCGTGACCGAGGCACGGGCATTGTCACGCGGCCGTCCGGGTGAGCGGATTAGAGCGATGAACGTCGAATCCCGTATGACCATCTGGGGAACGGTTCGCCCTGATGGCACGCTAGAGGTAATGCCATGAGGAAAGCGCTCGCAATTGCATTCATCCTAACCGGATGCGCGACATCCGAGATCGGCCAACCGCCTCAGGTCACGCCGATTGATGCGCCGGAAAACCGCATCATCGCAGCAGTCAGTCCTGAGCGATTGGCGTTGAGCCAAGCCGCCGCTTCGCGCGCGGAACCGCTCACGTCAGATGGCTCGCTTTGGCGCTCTGGCCCTAGCAGCCTTTTTGGTGATCGGCGTGCCAGCGTGTTGGGTGATATCTTGACGGTTGTCATTGAAATCGATGAGCAGGCGGAGATTTCAAACGGCACGGATCGATCACGATCAGGGCAGGAGGGGATGAGCGTTAGCTCTCTGTTCGGATTGCCTGAGAGTTTGGCCGGTCGCGGCGTTTCTCTTGATCCAGCGGTCGAGGCGAGCTCGACATCAGGGTCATCCGGTTCGGGTAGCACACGGCGCGAGGAGGAGATCACATTGCGGGTCGCTGCGACGGTCGTGGATATCCTGCCAAACGGACATCTCGTGGTTCTGGGCAGTCAGGAAGTACGCGTGAATTACGAATTGCGTGATTTGCAGGTCGCCGGAATCGTGCGGCCCGAGGATATCTCGCGCCAGAATGAGATTACCTACGATAAAATTGCGGGCGCTCGGATCATCTATGGTGGGCGGGGGCAAATCACAGACCTGCAACAACCACGGTATGGCCAGCAGCTCCTTGAGCGTGTTTTGCCATTCTAAGGAGGGGTTATGCGTTTTCTGATTATCCTATCGCTTGCCGTGATTTGTGGGGCAGGCGGGGCAGGCGCGGCGTGGGTCTTGAAATCGGGGCAGGGTACAGATGCCGTGATGGAGGATGACGAACCCAGTCATTATGGTTTCGTCGAGCTGCAAAACCAGTTCGTTGTCCCGTTAACTGATGGGGATACGATCTCCGGCCTTGTGGCTGTTTCGCTGGCTATTGAGGGGGAAAAAGGCCAGGAAACCATGATTGAGGATGCCGAACCGCGCCTGCGCGATGCGTTTCTGCGCGTTCTGTTCGACCATGCGCGGGCTGATGGGTTCTCTGGTGATTTCACGAATAACACGAGTATGTCCGAGCTGCGAAATCGGCTCAGCACAACCGCGCATGGCATTCTGGGCTCGATCGCGAATGGAGTCTTGATTACCAGCGTGACCCGTCAAGATTTCTGAGATTATAAACCTCTGCGAGCGCGCTGCTGGTCAGCGCGCTTTTGCGCCTTTAGCGAAGCCTCGATAACAATATCATACTGCCGTCGCAGTTTTGCTAGCTCAAGAACAGCCTTCTGGTGTTCAGAGGTAGCGTTGATCAGGGATGTATCAATCGCGCGTAGGCGTGCTTGACGCCCGCGATCCTCCATAGCCCTTTGCAGAATGTCGTCAGTGAGTGGCATGGTCAGGATCTCGCTCCGATCATTCTTTAGCTTGCTCAATTGATTGCCGACCTGCGCGACCCGCACTTTTGATTTGGCAATGAGCGATGAGAGGGCTTGGCTGACGCGCTTTGCATCCCTGGGGTTCATCATGAGCGAGCCTTTGAACGCATTTTGTCGGCAAACCGAATTGCAGCAGCGACTGCACGATATGTGTCATGCGGTATCTCTGCGCCGACGGGTAAATCCGCATATAGCATCCGCGCCGTCGGGATATCGCGATAGGTCGGAATGCCATTCTCGGCGGCCAGTTCGCGTATTCGCGTGGCAATCTCACCTTGCCCCTTGGCCACGCAGATTGGTGCGCCGGGTTGGGTGCGGTCCCACTTTAGCGCGACTGCGATTTCCGTTGGATTGACGAGGATAACATCAGCCTCAGGCACGTCTTGCAACATCCGGTTTCCGGCCAACTCCTGCGCGCGCTGCCGTCGTTGCGCTTTTTGGTGGGGGTCACCCTCGGAATCCTTGGACTCATCGCGCAGATCTTGATGGCTCATCCGAAGTTTTCTTTGGTGATCAAATCGTTGCCAGAGGAAGTCCACAATTGCAATTGATCCGGCAACCAGTGTCGCAACTGTTAGCAATGAAAGGACGGTCTTGCCCATATAGATGGCGAGCGTTCCTGCTGATGCTCCTGACAGTCCAATCAAGCGGTCCTTCTCTAAGTCAAACCAGACACCTAGTGCGACGGACAGGATGAGGAGTTTTGTTGTGCTCTTTGCAAATTCGAACAGGCCAGTAGCTCCAAATTTTCGTCCAAACCCCTTAAGGATACTGATGCGATCCAGTTTGGGGGCGAGGTTAGAGCCCGTGACCAAAATACCGCGCTGAGCTATCAGCGCAGCTAAGATCAACGCGATTGGCAGTGCGATGAGTGAGGCCGCGGCAATAAATGCATTCTGCATCGCCTTTAATGCTATCGACATTCCCTGCGGGGTCGTGGCTTCGGCAAAAATTCGCGTTAGGCTGCTGCCAATGACATCAATCTGGCTTGCACCAAAAATACTCAGGCCAATGAGTAGGCCAAGATATGAGGTGGCGGATAAGATATCAGGACTGCGTGCGATGTTTCCCTTGCGCCGCGCATCGTCCAGCTTTTTGGGCGTCGGGTCATGGATTTTCTCACCGCTGTCGCTTTCCGATTCACTCATGGCGGTGATGAAAATGGTGCGGCAAGAAGGTCGGCAAGCAGCTCATTCCAGAGTATCAAAATCGCAGGGGCGGCCAGTAGCATTAGAATGATTGAGGCCCCCGTAATCGCGGGCGCGCCGATAAATGCGACCATTAATTGCGGCATCGCGCGGTTAATTGCACCCAGCGCGATGTTATAGGCCAATGCCACCACTACGAATGGTGCAGCTAGGGTGAAGCCCAATGAAATGGTGTGGCCGGTTCGCGCGATCCCCCACTGGGCAAGCTCGCCGGAATTTGGCAATCGTCCGGGGGGGAACAAGTCATAGCTTAGGACCAAGGCCTCCGCTATTCGGATATGCAGCCCAAGGATCAGCGCAAGGGTAACGCCTGCGAGGGACAGCATCGCGCCGATTGCGGGCATCGGGTCTGGCATCGCACCCGGTCCTAGGAGTTGGGCAAGCGATGTGCTTTGCGCCGCGATAGAGCCTGCAAATTGCAACGCCATGACCAGCATGCGTATCGACAGGCCAAGGGTTATTCCCACTGCGATTTCTACAATCAAGGCTGGCAGCAGAGGAACGCCATATGCATCAGGCACCATCGGCCATACAATCATCGTGAATGCAACTGAAACAGCTAGCCGGACGCGCATTGGCAGCAAGGATGATCCAAAGCCGGGCATCAGCCCAACAGCGGCTGCCACCCGTGCAAAGACAAGAGCAATCGCCGTAAAAACGTCTTGCGAAAACAGCGCTATATCCCCCAGCTCTGCCATTATGGTGCAACCGTGCCTAGCATTGTTGGGCGAACGCCGGTGCCAATCTCATCATATGATAAAACCGGGCTGGATATACCGCGTGCGGCTAGAATTGCTCGAATAAAGCGTCGGCGTCGGGCAGCTGTAATGATCGCAGGATTCCGACCAGTTTCGGCAATTCTTGTAATTTCTGCTGCGATCCGTTCCGTTAACCTGTTGATGTCAGGTCCTGGCAAGGCAACATCATTTGCGCCGCCACTGCCTGAAACTTCATTTCGGGCAAAGAGAGCCTCCCACGCGGGGTCGAGTTGAATTAAGGGTAGTGCGCCATCAGTTTCACTTAGGGTTGCAGTTAATTGAAACGATAATCTGTGCCGAACATGCTCTGCCAAAACCTCGGGCGGGGTAGTTTGTGGGGCGGCCTCGCTTAATGCTTCGAGGATCAGGGGCAGGTTGCGGATGGAAATTTGCTCCTCCAGCAGCAACCGTAGAACGGTTTGAAGCGTATCTAGGTTAACCCTCTCTGGAACATACTCATCCAATAGCTTTTTGTTCGCCGCCGCGCGGGCAGGGTCTGTCGGGCTGGTAAAAGCATCGAGCATTTTGCGCAGCGCGCGTCTAGTGAACAATCTGCCGAAATGGCTCTTGATAACTTCTAGCAGATGCGTGGCGATAACTTCAGCCGGTGTAATGATCGTATGGCCTGCAAGGTCAGCGCTGTTGCGATCGTCAGGATTAATCCACCGCGCAGGGGCGCCGTAAACGGGCTCAGCCACATCCTGCCCCGATGGTAATCCGGCCCTCTCATCGGGTAGCAGCATGAGGAGGCTGTTCGCCTCCAGATGGCTTTCCGCAACGCTAACACCCTGAATGCGGATGGAATAGCCGCCTAGGGTGCTGCCCGGATCATCTGTGAGACGAATTTCCGGCAGGATTAGTCCGTATAGTTCCGCGATATGATTGCGCATATTAACAATGCGCGCGTCGAGGCCGCTGGCTGCATTCATCGCCACAGGCACCAGATCAGGCGCAACCGTGACGTGGATTTCATCAAGGTCTATTACATCACCTAGGCTACGTTCCTTGGCTATCGGGGCAGGGACAATTTCCTGCTTTGCGGCCTCACGCTGTTCTCTTTTTTGTTTCTCTAGACCGAAATATGCTGCCAGCCCTAGGCCTATAGCGCCAATCATAAACGGGATGAACGGCAAACCGGGAATAATCGCGAACACCGCCATTAGGCCCGCAACAGTTCCCAATGCCGCTGGATAACCGCCCAATTGCGTGAGAATTGCCTGATCTGCGCTATCCGTCGCGCCCCCCTTGGCCAGCAGCAATGCCGTCGCAATGGAGATGATGACCGCAGGAATTTGGCTAACCAAACCGTCGCCAACAGTCAGGATTGCGTATGTTTCAAAGGCTTGCCCCGCTGGCATGCCATGAACAAACATGCCTATGGACAGGCCGACAATCAGGTTCAGTAGGGTGATCAACAGGCCCGCAATTGCGTCACCCTTTACGAATTTTGAGGCGCCATCCAGTGAGCCGAAAAAGGTGGTTTCCTCCTGCTCAACCTTACGGCGCTTGCTCGCATCCTCATGTGTCATCGCACCGGCGGCCATATCACTGTCGATGGCCAATTGCTTGCCCGGCATGGCGTCTAGAGCAAAGCGCGCGCCGACCTCGGCCATGCGGCCAGCGCCCTTTGTGATGACCATAAAATTCACAATCAGCAGGACGCAAAACACAACGAGGCCCAGATAGACGCTACCGCTCATCACGAACATGGCAAAGCCCTCGATAACACCGCCAGCGGCCTGTGTGCCGGTGTGACCTTGCCCGATAATCAGCTTCGTCGAAGATATGTTCAGCGAAAGTCGCAGCATCAGGCTTGCCAGTAGGATCGTTGGAAAGGCGGAGAAATCCAGCGGCCTTTGAATGAACAGCGTGTTCGCGAAAATCAGGATTGCCAATCCAAAGGAGGCAGACAGCCCGAGGTCGAGCACAATCGCGGGCACTGGCAGGATCATCATGATGATGATCGCCATCAGCGCGAGGGTCATCAATACCGTGGGTTGGTACAGGACACGGATGTTGAATGTGGACCCCATGATTAACGCCTATGCAGCGGGCCAGCCGCACGTGTTAGCAGCGGACCGGTTGCGCGCGTTAGATAAAACACCGACGCGGTGTTTTGTGCGGGTTCAAGACCTGCATCCGGTAGATTGCCGCGGATTTCATCGAATCGTGCGATATAGCGTTCAGAAAATTCAGGAGTGCCGGAGTGATATCGACCGGCGGCGCGGCTCCAGTCGCCAAACGTTTCGAAATGCTCATTGAGGTATTTCGCCGCGTATTCGGCGTTGGCGGTTGGGTCAAACATTGCTGCAACGCTGTCAAACGCATCGCCATGCCACCGCCAGTTCAACTGGAAACACCCAACATCAAAGCTTGTTTGACCTTGTGATAGGGCATCTTCGGCGAATGATTGGGCCTGCTGTCGGGTGTCGAACCAATGGCCTGCCCCCTCAAGGTTAACGGTCCATGGCCATGGACGCAGCTCTCCATCACGGGGCCTGCCTGTTTCGGTCAATGTGATCGCGCGCATAACGTCGATGGGGATGTGTTGATCGCGGGCTGCATGGTTTGCCGCGACATCGCAAAGCGTTGCATCGGCGTGGACTGGGCCGGCAAGCATAAGGAATGCCATGATGTAACGTGGTTTCATTGCCCGATTTCCCTGCTGTAGCATTCTTGCCAAACAGGATTACCGGTAGATGGTTACCGAAGAGTAACCATCACGACATCTCATTCGATACAGGATTTTGAGCACTTCTTTGAAATGTAACATGCAGGAAATCATAATCGCCCTATCATTGCAGGGTGATTGGGGACGATTCAGCGGATTGCTGTTTTGAGATAAATCTTTGCGTTGACCATTCGAACTTAAACGAAGATAAGCGCAAAAAAATGAACGAGGTGGATCATGAGCGATATTCTCGATCTTTGGGTGATTGGCGGCGGTATTAACGGTGTGGGTATTGCCCGCGACGCTGTTGGACGTGATCTGACAGTCGGGCTTTGCGAGCAAGGCGATCTGGCCGGTGCCACCTCATCCGCGTCCACCAAGCTGTTCCATGGCGGGCTACGGTATCTGGAATATCTAGAGGTTGATTTGGTGCGCAAGGCACTGATCGAGCGGGAAACATTGTTGACAGCGATGCCACATATCTCATGGCCGATGCGCTTTGTCCTTCCGTTTCATCCTGATATGCGGTTCGAGGGCGAAACGCCGGTTAGCCGTATTGTAAGCCGGTTGATGCCGTGGACCAAGGGGCGTCGCCCATCGTGGTTGATCCGGTTGGGCCTATTTTTCTACGATCATTTGGGCGGTCGTAAGGTTCTGCCCGCGACCAAGACTTTGGACCTGCGCACCGACCCGGCAGGTGTTGCGCTGGAAAATAAGTTCGAGAAGGGCTTTGAATATTCCGATTGCTGGGTCGAGGATAGTCGCCTTGTGGTTCTGAATGCGCGTGATGCGGCCTCCCGTGGGGCGGAGATTTTGGTTCGTACCAAATGTGTTGGTGCTGATCGTCACGACGACCACTGGGTTATCCACTTGGAGGACGTTCGGTCCGGTGCGCGTTATCAACGCCGCGCCCGCATCTTGGTAAATGCTGGCGGTCCATGGGTTGAGGATATCGTTCGCAATACGGTGAACATTGAATCGCGCGAAGGCGTCCGCTTGGTGCGTGGCAGTCATATCGTGGTGAAGAAAATGTTCGATCATGATCGCGCATATTTCCTACAGGGTGAGGATGGCCGCATCATGTTTGCGATCCCTTATCAGGAGGATTTCACTCTGATCGGGACGACGGATCAGGATCACACGGCTGGCCCCGGAACCGCAGAATGCACGCTCGAGGAAGCGGACTATATGCGCAATTTCGTGAATGCATATTTCGAGGCGGATATTCAGCCCGAGGATATTGTGTGGACCTATTCCGGCGTGCGTCCCCTTTACGATGACGGTGCGAAATCAGCGACCGCGGCGACGCGGGACTATGTTCTATCGCTGGATACAGCGCAGCAGCAGGCTCCTTTGCTGAATGTATTCGGTGGGAAAATAACGACTTACCGTAAGCTGGCCGAATCCGCTTTGGCAAAGCTGGAGGATCATATCTCTGGCAAGCGTTCGAATTGGACCGCTGGTGTCGCATTGCCAGGTGGTGATTTTCCTGTGGATGGCGTTGCAGCATTGACGCAACGCGTGGCCGATGCCGCGCCCTATCTGACGGCCAAAACGGTTCGCCGGTTTGTTCGCGCATATGGCACCGACGCGCTGAACATCTTGCAGGGGGCGAGCAGTTTCGCAGATCTCGGGCGCGATTTCGGCGCTGAATTGACGGAGCGGGAAGTGCTGTGGCTCATGCAAAATGAGTGGGCCCAGCGGGCGGAGGACGTTGTTTGGCGGCGATCCAAGCTCGGCTTGCGCATTACGGCAGAGCAGATCACGGCCTTGGATGACTGGATGCTCGACTGTTAAGCGCCGGTTGGACGTTGGTCGACGATGCTGCGTAGATGCTCCGTCACCTCTTGCTGGGGATCATCGGTTAATCGTACGCCCTTACCCTCGTCCCGCGCGCCTAGGCGCGCGGCGGCGAAATACACTTGATTATCAGCAGTGCCCAAAACCAGCTCCAACTCATCAACGGCACTGCGCGGTACGGGGATGATGTCACCAACCCTCCAATCCTCGATTTGGCCCATGCTGACCTTGGCGCGATGCATGATTGCGGTCATCGAGACAGGGCAATTCAGCGCCGCCTGATGCATGTGATCCTGCCAGATACCACCGGCACTATCGGTGCCGTGCGACTCGGTCGGTTTGCGGATGGATTGCAGGCTGTCCAGAACGGATAGCGGAATGATCAGCTCAAAATCAGCGTTGCGCGCCGCCTCACCTATATCAAGGTTTAGACCTATGGTCATTACATCGGCATTTGGCGGTGCGATACTAACCTGCGTTACGTTCTGCTCCATATAGGCGAGGGCCAGCTTCCGCGCGACGGGGGCACCCATCGTTTCCTCCATCGCGCGGGTAAAGCAATCAATCGCTCCGGCCAGAAAATCCTCACACAGCTCCATATCAATGGCGGTTAAACTGCGCGTCGTCGGAACAGGGGACACGGTGGGGTCGCCGCCCATCCGCAGATCAACCAAGTGAAACACCAATTCGGAACTAAGGTTAATCATCGCCGCAGTGTCCAAACCGGGAATCCGCGCAATGCCCAGCATTGATGGAATTGCGATACGCTCCATCGTGTCTGCCTGTTTCGACACCTCTGTCGCGGTGATGATCGCGCCAGTTGTAGTTTTGAACAAATCACGCGCCGTGCGTTCGATTGCGGCCGCAAACCGGACTGCAATCGCGGAAAATTCCGGCATCGGAACACGCCCATCGGGGCGTTGTGCGATTTTGCGTGCGATTATCGTGTCGATTTGGTCGGCCACGGTTCAGTAGCTCCGATTCTTGCTTTGCATAACCTGCTTAGCCCCTTGGTGATTAACGAGGTGTTACATCGCCCGTTAAACTAAAATGCAGGGGATATCGGATGGAGCCATTAACACTTGCGATGAGTTTCTTGTGCAATGCAGTGTCCGAGGAGCATTTAGATGGCCAGTAATTCCGGGGCGAACAGGCCCATCATAATCAAACGTAAAAAGGTCATCGCGGGTGGTGGGCACCATGGCGGTGCGTGGAAGGTTGCCTATGCAGATTTCGTGACGGCAATGATGGCGTTTTTTCTGCTGATGTGGCTGCTCAACGCAACGACCGAGGATCAGCGCGTTGCGTTGGCCACTTATTTTACGCCCACGATCTCAATCTCGAATGATTCCGGCGGTGGGGATGGGGCGCTTGGCGGGGATACGATTTATGCTGAGGATGTGATGGCGCAAACAGGGACTGGGGCAACGGATACTCGGCCTGCTGATGCGCAGGCGGCGCGGGGCGATACGGGATCTGCACCGGATGAAAACCTGATGGCGGGCGATGCGGAATTTGAAATAGCTGAGGCTATTGAGAATGCTCTGCTGGCCAGTGGCGGTGAAAGCAATCTAGCAAATGACCTGCTGAAACACATCCACACGGAGGTCAGTGATGAGGGTGTTGTCATCGATATCAATGGCCTAAGTGGCGCGCATTTATTCGCCGATGGCAGCACCAGACCAACGCCCCGGCTTGCAATTCTGCTAGATATGATTGCTTCGATTTTACCCGTTGTCCAAAACGACATAGCAATCATCGCCTATCGGCAGGACGGCGTGACGCCGGTTTCGGGTACGCAGCGTGCGGATGCTGTTGCCGCGTTGCTGACACGTCGGAACTTTCCTCCTGCGCGGATTGAGCGTGTTACCGGCCACGCGACGCATGGTGATGCTGATGTGGTTTCCGATCTGCGGCCTGACGATCGGGTTACACTCACAATTTTGCGCAATTAGGAGTTTCTTAAAAGTGATGCGCGATGAGTCGTACCTGAATTGGTCGAAAGGACACCATCGTGAGCATCTCCTCCTCCATGAATGCAGGCGTTACCGGATTGAACGTCAACGCTACCAAACTGGCTACGATTTCGGATAATATCGCGAACTCCTCTACCTTTGGATACAAAACGGCGGAGAGTGATTTCGCGTCAATCGCACTGGATTCTGGGGGTGGCACATACACTGCGGGGGGAGTGTCGGTCACAACGTTCCGTAATGTTGAGGCGCAGGGCTCGCTGGTCACGACTGATAACGCGACAGACATTTCCATCGCAGGCCGCGGCATGCTGCCCGTCACCGCGATTGAGGATGTGAACGCCACCGGTGATCAACCCCTGCTGCTGGTCAGCACGGGCTCCTTTGAACCGGACGAAAATGGGGTCTTGCGGACACAAAACGGCCTCGCACTATTGGGATGGCCCGCAAATTCGGATGGTAGCGTGACGCCACAGGCGCGCGACAGTGCCAGCGGGCTTGAACCTGTTCGGGTTACATCCAGCCAGCTTGCGGCGGAGGCCACCGAGAATATCAGCTTTGGTGCCAACTTGCCTGCATCTGCAACCCGCGCTGGTGAGCCTGCTACCGCACTACCCATTGGCATTGAGTATTTCGGGAATTTGGGAACATCTGAGACGTTAACGGCAAATTTCACACCGCAAATCCCCGCTAGCGGACAGTCTAATACATGGCAGTTAGAGCTGACGGATTCAGCCAGTACGACCAATCCGGTTGCGATTTTTGAAATCGAATTCGACGACTCCCGATTGGGCGCAGGTGGTATTAGTGAAGTCCGCACCCTCGCATCTGGTGCGGTTAATGGTGAGAGCTTCGATGCGTCCACCGGTGCGCTAACCGTCAATCTGGAGGGCGGGCCTGTTTCGATCCAAATCGGGCGGCCAGGTCAGGACGGGCAGTTAACACAGCTATCCTCATCGTTCGCGCCAAATGCAATCACTAAGGATGGAGCGCCGGTTGGCAACCTGTCTACCATCGAAATTGATGAGGGCGGAACGCTGCGCGCCATCTATGACACAGGGTTCTCGCGCACACTTTACCAGATCCCCTTGGCGGATGTCCCTAATCTTAATGGGTTGCGCGCCATGGACAATCAGGCATTCGCTCTGACTGCTGAAAGTGGATCAATGTATTTGTGGGACGCAGGTAGTGGCCCGACGGGCGCAACGGTTGGGTTTTCTCGTGAAAGCTCCACTACGGATATTGCGGCTGAATTAACCGCGTTGATCGAGACGCAGAGAGCCTATTCCTCAAATGCTAAAATCATTCAGACGGTGGATGAGATGTTGCAGGAAACCACAAATATTAAGCGATAGGAGGAGTTGAGATGAGCATCTCTGGCGCTTTTGCAAATGCACGTAGTGGTCTTGCGCTCAACGCGCGGGCGGCAGAGCTGGTCGGCTCAAACATCGCAAATGCCCTGACTCCGAACCATGCGAGGCAGGAAATCGTCGCGACTTCGTTGAGTACAGGAGGTGTGGGAATTGATAAAATCGCTCGCGCCTCTGATCCCGTTGCCATGGCCACTCGGTTATCAACGCAGGCTGAGGCTTCTGAGGCGACAACAATGCTTGAGGGGCATCAGCAGATTGCAGATTTGGCTGGTAGTGATGATGGTTCTACTGGGCTAGCGGCGTCGATCAACCAGCTTGGGATATCAATATCCCAAGCCGCAATTGGTAATCAGGATCAATCTGCCCTGCAATCTGTGGTGTTTGCTGCGCAGGACGTTGTTGCTAATTTCAACGATATGGCAACAGGGTTGCGGGCATTGCGGGACAGCTCAGATGCTTCTATCGCGGATCGCGTTGATAGCCTAAATGCGGGATTGCAAGCGATTGACGCGCTGAACGTAGAGATCGTGTCAGCAAATGCCCGGCTTCAGGATACAGCCGCGCTTGAAGAACAGCGCGAGGCCTATGTCCTGGAAATTTCTGAGCACCTTCCTGTTTCCGTTGTTAGCCGTCAGAATGGCCAAATTGCGTTATTTTCCACGCATGGGGCGATGCTGCTAGATGGTGCACCTGCCACATTTGGTTTTGCCGCCTCGGGGGTAGTCGGGGATGGCGCGTCCATAAATGACGGGACCGTTAGTGGGTTAACGCTGAACGATTTACCAGTGGATGAAGGGGCTACTGGATTGCTGGCGGGCGGTGGTCTTGCTGCTGATTTTGCGATGCGTGATGAGGTTGTGCCACAGGCGCAAAACGCGCTGGATGAATTGGCGGGCGTGGTATTGCAGCGCTTGGAATCTGCGGACGACACCCTCAATGCAGGGCAAGGCGGACTGATTTCCGATGGGCCGGCTGACTACGATCCTGCCTCGGCGCAGGGTTTGGCCGCGCGTATGAGTGTTAACCCCGCGCTGGACGGATCGGTTGCATCATTGGCTATGGTGCGTGACGGGTTTGGCAGCGGGGAAAATGGTAACGTACTGAACGCACTGACGGCCGCGCTAACACGGCAGGATTCCGATCTTTCCGCAACCGGCGATGTATCGTCACGTGACCTGATTGGCCACATTTCACAGATGGCAACTGGGCTAAACCAGATCGCGTTTCGTGCTGAGCAAAGCAATGCTGAGGTTTCGGCGAGGGCATTATCCGCTGAAACAGCCCACGCGCAGAGCGTCGGCGTGGATAGCGACCAGCAACTGCAATTGCTTCTGGAGATTGAGAACGCATATGCCGCGAATGCGCGTGTCGTCGCGACAGCCGACGCGATGATGCAAAAACTATTGGAGTTGTAAGATGATCTCAGGAAACCACTCCGACTTGGCCTCATTATTATCGAGAAGCTCACGATTGAGCGACGTGCGAAGTGAAACCTATTCCGCTGAAAATGAGCTGCTTTCGGGGCGTGTTGAGAATGTCGCATCGCTAGGTGCATCCAGTGCATCACGAGTGCAGCGCATCAATCTTGATCTCGTGCGGGCTGATGCAGATCAGCAGTCATTGTCCCTAATGATGGCCGATCTTAGTCAGACAGATGTGACATTGGCCCATGTCGCGGCTCAAACCGGTGCCTTAAGTTCAGATTTTCTATCGACCGGCTTTGATGCTGCATCCGTTGATCGCCGTGCAGAGCGGGCTGAGCAGGTGCTGAAAAGTGTCACAGACCTAATGAAGCAACCTGGAATGCTCAGCGCTGCGCGTATTGTCGAACCGGATGCGTTATTGGCTAAAGTTAGTGAGGCAATGCAGGGTAGTTCCGATCCAGCGGCCGCTCTCTCCTCATATTTTGAACGTGGCGGTGGGTTCGATACCGATTTTCCATTAGGGCAGGCGCCATCTGAACCAATGTTGTCGAATGGGCAAATTCCGTCCCAGAAGTTCGATCTGAACTCGGATGAAATCAGAACGGCTCTGGCAGGCTATACGGCATTTGCACTTGCCGATGACTCTCAGGCACAGGCTCTTAGCGAGCTGGGCAGCAAATTACTGCTGGATGCTCAGGACGGAATCACCTCTTTACGTACCCAATTGGGTAGCCGACTAGGGCGTGTCGAGGATCTGCAAACGGCGACAGCAACGCGTGAAACAGCACTGAATATTGAGAAAAATGCACTGGACGGGGTTGATCCATATGAGGCAGCTACGCGGTTGCAGGCATATCAAGACAAAATGGACATGGTTCTGGTGATGACGCGCCGGATGTCCGACCTTTCCCTAGCGAAGTACCTATGATGCGTGGGTTCATTATCTTGATGATGTTGCTGGTTAGCGGGTTCTCTGCAAATGCGGAAACGGTGCGGATCAAGGACCTTGTGGAATTTGAGGGCGTTCGCGGTAACGACTTGGTCGGCTACGGGCTGGTCGTTGGCTTGGATGGTTCTGGCGATACCTTGCGCAATTCGCCGTTCACTGAGGAAGCAATGGCGAATCTTCTCGAACGACTGGGCATTAACGTTAGTGGCGAACAGTTCCGTCCCCGCAACGTTGCTGCTGTCTTGGTTACTGGCGCACTGCCTCCCTTCGCACGTGCAGGCGGGCAAATGGATGTTACCGTTTCAACCATCGGCGATGCGCGCAGCTTGCTAGGTGGAACTCTCATCATGACGCCGTTAAATGCTGCTGACGGTGAGATTTATGCAGTGGCGCAAGGGCCAGTGATATCGGGTGGTGCGCGGGTTGAGGGGGATGCGGCCTCAGTGACGCTTGGTGTTCCCACGTCAGGCGTTATCCCTGCGGGGGCTCGTGTGGAGCGAGAGGTTCCGTTTGTTTTCAATGATTTGACGAGTTTGGATCTGGCCTTGCGCACACCGGATTTCACGACTGCAGCGCGGATCGAGACCTCGGTTAATGCGCGCTATGGTGGCGGAATTGCGCGGATGATCGATTCTGGAACGGTTCGACTGGATTTGCTTGCAGCGCCGGATCTGACACCCTCGCAAATTGTGAGTAGCCTTGAAAATATCGAAGTTGACCCCGATCAACGGGCTCGCGTTGTCGTTGATCAGCGGTCAGGCACAATCGTCCTTGGCTCGGATGTACGGATATCAGCCGTTGCGGTCAGCCAAGGAAACTTGACGCTGCGGGTTGAGGAGGCACCACTGGTTGTGCAGCCCAATCCTTTTACCCCGGGTGGTGACGCGGTCGTTGTTCCACGTAGCACCGTTGGGATTGAGGAGGAGGCGGGAAGTCAACTGGCGCTCGTCAATGATGCTACAACCTTGCCAGAGGTTATTGCAGGTTTGAACGCATTAGGTGTCTCACCGCGGGACATGATCGATATATTAAAGGCGATAAAGGCCGCAGGGGCGCTGCATGCGGAGTTTATTGTTCAGTAGTCGTAACTTCGGAGTTCATCTGCGAAGAATATCTGCGCCATGCTCGGCAAGATAAATGCGTAACCACGGACTGTATTTTTCGGGTTCTGTGGCAATGTCCTCATTGAGGTCGCGTAGGCTGACCCAACGCGTCTCCATGACCTCGGACGGATTGAGGCGCATTTTCAAATCCATAGGCGCATGCCCTGTGAAGATATCAACTACCTCGTGCTCAACCAGTTCGTTACCGACATCGGCCCGATACTCGACGTTTTTGACATGGGTCAGCTCTGGCGACTGGATGCCTAGTTCCTCATCCAGCCTGCGTGTTGCACAATCCATAGCGGCTTCGCCCCATGCGGGGTGAGTGCAGCACGTGTTCGCCCAAAGTCCTGGCGTGTGGTATTTGCCCAAGGCGCGCCGCTGCAACAGGATTTTCCCACCGTTGGTTAGGAACACGGAAACGGCGAGGTGGCGTAATCCGCGTTTGTGAACTTCCAGCTTTTCAACCGGTTGCAGAACACCGTTGACCCAAGCGGGTATTGTGGTTGCCATATTGGGGCTCCATCGTTCGCGTGCCTTATCGTCTCCGTGTAAATGAGCTTTGTGAAGGATGGGAGCAAGGCGATATCGCCTTGCTAGCTGTGATCAACGCTCTATAGCTCAACCACGGTTTGCTCAATCGCGCCAAAGATTGAATAGCCGCTTTCATCGCGCATGTCGATCCGCACCACATCGCCGTCGCCCAGCCAAGGGGTGCTGGCGCTGCCTTCGTTGATTGTCTCGATCATCCGCAATTCGGCGATGCAGGAGTAGCCAGCGCCATTTTCCGCGACCGTTTTACCCGGTCCGCCATTCAATTTGTTCGAGACTGTGCCCGAGCCAATAACGGTCCCAGCCACGAGCGCTCGTGTCTCGGATGCGTGCGCAATCAAGGTTCCGAAATCAAACGTCATATCCTGTCCAGCATCCGCGCGACCGAAGGGCACACCATTTAGATCAACTTCCAACGCGCCGCTTAACTTTCCCTGCTCCCATTGAACCAAGGCATCCGGCGTGACCGCGACGGGCGAACAGGCGCAGGCCGGTTTGGATTGCACAAAGCCAAACCCCTTGGCCAATTCAGGTTGGATCTTCTCACGCAGGGAAACGTCGTTCAGCAGCACGACCAGTGCAATCAAGCCGCGCGCGGTTTCGGCATCGGTTCCCATTGGAACATCGTCAACTATGACCGCAATCTCGCCTTCGAAGTCAGTACCCCAATCAGGATGCGAGGGGATTGCACCGCGTGGGGGTAAAAAGCTATCGGAGCCGCCTTGGTACATCAGTGGGTCCGAATAAAATGATGGCGGCATTTGCGCGCCACGTGCCTTTCGAACTAACTCAACATGGTTGATATAGGCCGATCCGTCGAGGAACTGATATGCGCGGGGCAGGGGCGATAGGGTATCACGCTCATGAAAACGCTCGACCGGCACCGATCCGCTTTCTAGTGCACGGGCCAGCGCGGCCAGTTCTGGCGCAAGGCGCGGCCATTCATCCAGTGCAGCCTGTAACGTTGGCGCAATTCGGCGCGCGTCTGTACAGCGAGTAAGGTCATTGGAAACGACCACGAGTCGTCCGTCGCGGCTGTCATCATCAAGGGTCGCGAGTTTCATGCTAAAGCCTTTCCGCTGGTTGGACCTACAAGCCTAGCGGAGGGAATTCACCACGTCGATTCTTGTTCGTAGTTGCAGCGTTGTCCGCAGCCGTAGGCAGGACAGCAAAGGGGCCGCTAAATGCGGCCCCTGTGTTCGGATTAATCCGTGCTGCGCAAACCTTGCTCAGGTGCGGGACTGACTGGCGGCTCGATCGCGACAGCGGCTTGCGGTTCTGTTCGTCGCGCGGTCGATGCGCGAGTATTGGCTGTGCGGACACGTTGGAAAATCAGCAATGTGGTTTCAACGCTGCGCTTTCGGCGCATCATGCCTGTTGGAACGACCACTTCGATCTGTTCCGCGCGCAGGAATGACCATCCACCGCGGGCTTCCTCGTTGAGGATTTCAGTCAGGGTGCGACTGGTGCGATCAACAGGGTTTTTGACGCCCTTGAACTTACGCGGCGTGGTCGGCAGTGGGACGGTCTTATATTCCATCTCGCCCATTAATCTTCCTCCAGCCCGAGTTTCGTGCGCACGATTGCCTGAACCGCCTGCGGGTTCGCCTTACCGCCGGTGGACTTCATCACCTGACCAACGAACCAGCCTGCCAGCTTTGGATTCGCCTTTGCCTTCTCAACCTGCGCGGGGTTGCCATTGATGACGTCATCAACGGCTGCCTCAATCGCGCCGGTATCTGTCACCTGCTTCATGCCGCGGGCTTCGACGATGTCGGCGGGCTCTCCACCCTCGGTCCAGATGATCTCAAACAAGTCCTTGGCTATTTTTCCCGAGATATCGCCATTGCAGATCAGGTCGATGATGCCACCCAGCTGCGCGGCGGAAACGGGGCTTTCGGATAGGGCGATGCCCTCCTTGTTCAGGCGTCCGAACAGCTCGTTTATCACCCAGTTTGCGGCCATCTTGCCGTCGCGGCCCTCGGCCACGGCTTCAAAGTAATTGGCGCTTTCGACCTCGGAGGTCAGAACGCTGGCATCATATTCGGTCATGCCAAAGGCAGTTACGAAGCGTGTGCGTTTCTCATCCGGCAATTCGGGTTGACGGGCTGCAATCTCATCCACCAGATCCTGCGAAACGACCAGAGGCAGCAGATCCGGATCGGGGAAGTAGCGGTAATCGTGCGCTTCTTCCTTGGATCGCATCGAGCGTGTTTCACCCTTGGTCGGATCGTATAGGCGGGTTTCCTGATCGATGCTGCCGCCATCCTCCAGAATCGCGATCTGGCGCTTGGCCTCGAAATCGATAGCCTGCTGGATGAAACGCATGGAGTTCATGTTCTTCAGCTCGCATCGCGTGCCCAGATGGCTGAAATCCTGAGTCGCCTGATATTTCTCATACTGACCGGGACGACAGACGGAGACGTTAACGTCTGCGCGCATGTTGCCGTTTTGCATGTTGCCATCACAGGTGCCCAGATAGCGCAGAATTTGACGCAGTTTGCGCACATATTCGGCTGCTTCCTCAGGCCCGCGAATGTCAGGCTTTGACACGATCTCCATCAAGGCGACGCCCGTGCGGTTCAGGTCAACGAAGGACATTGTCGGGTCCATATCGTGGATCGACTTACCTGCATCCTGTTCCAGGTGGATGCGCTCAACTCGTACAGTACGACCAATGCCGGGGGTCATATCCACAAGGATTTCGCCCTCACCCACGATGGGGTGGTACAGTTGACTGATCTGATAGCCCTGCGGCAAATCAGGGTAGAAATAGTTTTTGCGGTCAAAGGCCGAGGTCAGGTTGATCTGCGCCTTCAGCCCCAATCCTGTGCGGATCGCCTGCTCAACGCAGAACTGGTTGATGACGGGCAACATGCCGGGCATCCCCGCATCGACCAGCGCCACGTTCGAGTTCGGCTCCGCGCCGAATGTCGTGGAGGCGCCAGAAAACAGCTTGGCTTTGGACGCGACCTGCGCGTGAACTTCTAGGCCGATGACCAGTTCCCAGTCGCCGGTCGCACCGGCGTAGATCTTCGGTTTTGGCTCAGTATAGGTGAGTTCGGTCATCTCGGCGCTCTCCGCATCTCGCGTTGTCGGGGCGGTTCTACGATGGGTAGGGCAGAGCGGCAAGGGCGCTGCGCATTCACCGACCACCAGAAATGTCGAGCATGGTGCCCGTAATGTAGCTGGCCTTGTCCGATATCAGGAAAAGGGCGGCATCTGCGATCTCTCCAACTTGGCCAACACGGCCCATGGGAATGGCGGGCGCGATGCGTTCTGGCCGCCCCGGCTCACCGCCCTTTGCATGGATTCCCGTCTCGATCAGGCCGGGGCGAATACCCACAACACGCACGCCATCGCGGGCATGTTCGTGGGCAAGGCCAAGGGTCAGCGTGTCGATCGCCGCCTTTGTCGCGGCATAGTCCACATATTCGCCCGCACTGCCGGTTCGCGCGGCAACGGAGGATATATTGACCAAAACACCACCGGAGCCGCCACGAGCCAGACTCATCGCACGCACGGCCTCACGCGCCACATAGATCGCGCCGGTGACATTTACGTTGATGACCAGTGCTATTTCCTCTGGTGTGGAAACAGCTAGGGCACGACCGCGTGGGGGGACGATACCTGCATTGTTGACCACCGCATCGGGTACGCCAAGGGCTGCGATATGGTCGGCAAAGACCTGTGCAACCTGCTGCGCATCCGAGATATCACCCTTTAACAGCACGACCTTACGCCCAAACGCCCGGATTTCGTCGGCCACGGCCTGCGCGCCCGCGGTATCACTGCGATAATTCAGGCCGATATCATGTCCGTCCGCCGCAGCGCGCCGTGCGATTTCAGCGCCAATACCTGCGCTCGCCCCTGTAATCAGAATCGATGTCATGCGGTTCCCTTTACGATGCGCCAGTTATGCACGCTGCCTTGTGCCCCATCATCATGCAGCAGGTGGCCCTGTTCTGCACAAAAATGTGGAATATCAATGATCGCAGCCGGATCATCGGTCTGGACGCGCAACACGTCGCCAACGGCAAGATCGCGCAACCGCTTTCGCGCGCGCAAAACGGGCAGGGGGCATAACAGCCCGGTAGCATCTAGGTCATGGGTCATGGGTTCAGATAACGCGCCACTGTTACAACCCGCAAACGGTTTTGTGAGCGGCGCGACCCTGTGCGCGTCAATATTTATCGGCTAGGTCTGGGCCAAGCAGGGGAGTTGCGTATGTTCGGACTGGAAATCATGGATGCCTCGATGGGCGGCGCGCTGTTTATCGCGCTGGTCGCCGGATTGATGAGCTTTCTCAGCCCATGCGTTTTGCCGATTGTGCCCCCCTATCTGGCCTATATGGCCGGTGCCTCGATGGACGAACTGACATCCGAACGGCCTAGCAAGGCACAGCGCAATGTGATCCTTGCCGCGCTGTTCTTTGTTCTGGGTCTGTCGACTGTATTTCTGATTATGGGCGCCGCTGCGTCGCAAATCGGGCGGGCTTTGCTGGAATATCAGCGCGAATTCGCCATGGTTGCAGGGGCCGTGGTGACGATATTCGGCCTGCACTTCCTCGGCGTGTTCCGGATTGGCCTGTTGTACCGCGAGGCGCGTATGGATGCGGGCGATCGTGGGGGCAGTCCTGTGGGGGCCTATGTGTTGGGCCTTGCCTTTGCGTTTGGTTGGACGCCATGCATCGGGCCAATTTTGGGGTCGATCCTTAGTCTTGCCGCGCAGGAGGCGAGCGTCGGGCGTGGTATTGCGCTGATGGCGTTATATGCAGCGGGATTGGGCGTTCCATTTCTGGTGGCCGCTGTGTTCCTGCGGCGCTTCATGGGCGCGATGCAGAAAATTCGCCCCTATATGAGTGTTATTGAGAAGGCGATGGGCGTCATGCTGGTCATTGTTGGCATTATGATGCTGACGGGCGCTTTTACCGATCTATCCTTTTGGCTGCTCGAAAAATTCCCTGCTTTGGCGTCGTTTGGGTAAGTATTTCCCGAAACCACGGGGCGTATGCTTTGCATGCCATCCAAGGGCGCGGTATCTGACTATATGACCGAGCCTAGCGCCCCTGTTGAGCAAAACGCTCCCGAGCAAGATGTCCGGCGGCGGGCCGTGTTTTTTATACCCGGCTTTGACCCCATCGGCGCGCGGCGTTACCGCGAGCTTTATCGCACGCAGGGGGCTGAACAGGCCGGGATTTCTGGCTATTCTCTGGGCATGGATGGCACGCCGCGCCGCGATGGCACCTATGGCTGGTCGGCGGAATTGCGGGATGGCGATCAGGTCAGCGAGGCGGATATCCGTTTCCTCGGCTGGAACGATCTGGTTCGTGACGCGATGAGTGATAGCGCACTGATGGCCTATTGGCAGATGGTGCGCACCGCAGGGATCTACATCTTTTCCGGCGCACTGCTCCGGCTGATCCGGTTGCGAACGGTTCCGATGGTGATCGCCCTGTATCCGATTGTGATGATGGCGTTCTATTTCAACCTGTCATTCTGGCTGGCCGCTGCGGCCCATCGGCTTAGCCCACCGGGGATCGACTTTGTGGTTGGCATGGTGGTGTTCCTGCTGATGATGCGACTGACGCGCAGCTATGACCAGAAACACCTCTATGCGTTTTATTTGATGAGCGACTACGCCTTTGCCGCGCGACGGCGGGGGCGCATGCCCGAACCCTTGGCCCGCCGTGTTGCCAGTTGGACCGACCAGATTGAGCAGCGCATCGGGTCGGTGGATGAGGTGTTGGTGGTTGGCCATTCCTCGGGGGCTGCACTGGCGGTGCATGTGGTGGCGGAGCTGTCGCGGCGGGGCGCGGGGCCGGTTAGCCTGCTGACCTTGGGCCAAGTCATTCCGATGGTTAGCTTTCTGCCCACTGCGGCGGATCTGCGGCGCGATTTACGTGATGTTGCCGGTGCGCAAAGTGTCTATTGGCTGGATGTGACTGCACCGTCCGATGGGGCATGCTTTGCTTTGGCTGATCCTGTTGCCACGGCAGGCGTTTCGCGTGATGGCGATCCGAACCCGATTGTGATTTCGGGGACGTTCCTGCGCACACTCTCACCCGAGCAGTTGGTGGCCTATAAACGGCGCTATTTCCGCAAGCATGTGCAATATTTATGCGCCTTTGGGCGGCCGGGCGTTTATGATTACTTTAAGATTACGGCAGGTGCGCTGTCTCTGCGGTCGCGTTTTGGCGATAGGGGATCCACGGCCAGCCGTAAGGTCGCGCCGGTCAGCTGGTTTAAGAAGGTCGATTAATGCCAGTAACGCCGCCCATACCCGCTAGCAGGCCCGAGGGCATGCACCGCTGGGCGCGCTGGCGGGCGTTCCGGCGGGACATGTTTGCCTCGCAGCCACAGCGTTTATATCGCGCCAAAATGGCCCAGATGACAACGCCGTTCTATCGCAGCTTCACCGTGCCTGACCCGACATTGGCCCGAAAAATTCTAGAGGATGCGGAGGGTTTTCCCAAAAGCGATGTCTTGGCCGCAACGCTGGGGGATTTGTTGGGACGCTCGGTTTTTGTCACCAATGGTGCGGAATGGGCGCGGGCGCGAGCTATGATCGACCCCGCTTTTTCCGGTGGCCGCGTGCGCGAAATGTTGCCCCAAATGGTCGGGGCAGGGCAGCGGATGCTGGCGGAGCTACACCCCGGCGTGATCGAGGTCGAGGCAGTGACGGCCCGCGCCACCGCCGATGTGATCCTGCGGGTTCTGTTTTCGCGGCCCATTGATGATGCACAAGCGCAGGAAATCTTCGGTGTGTTTCAGGAATATCAACGGGCACAGCCACTTGCATCCCTCGCTGATCTACTGCGCCTGCCTGCATGGGTGCCGCGTCGCAGGCGTGGGCGTAAGGAGGCATATGCGCTGCGTGCTTTGGTTGCGGATCTGATTGCCCAGCGGCAGGGAGATGAGGTGGACCTGCTCGCGCGGTTGATTGATGCCCGCGACGGCGATGATGGCACCGGATTTTCCGAGAGTGAGCTGGTCGATCAGGCCGTCATGTTCCTGCTAGCAGGGCATGAGACATCAGCCTCTGCGCTAAGCTGGGCGCTATATTGCCTTGCCCTGTCGCCCGAGGATCAGGACCGCGCGGCGGCGGAGGTTGCCGCATGTGCGCCAACAGAATTTAAACAAATGCCATTTTTGCGCGATGTGTGGCGCGAGGTTTTACGGTTATACCCGCCGGTTCCAATGTTGCCACGGCAGGCTGCGCAGGCGACGACTTTACGGGAACGCGCCGTTTCGCGCGGGGACCCTGTGATCATCTCGCCATGGCATAGTGGTCGGCATGAGCGGGAGTGGGACCGCCCCCATGAATTCGATCCGTCCCGCTGGGCGCAGGGCGCGACGACGCAGGGGTGGTTTCCGTTTTCCGCAGGTCCACGTATTTGCCCCGGCGCAGGATTCGCCACGGCAGAGGGGATCATCCTGTTGGCGATGATTCTACGCGAATGGCGGTTGCAGGTTGTGCCAAATGATATTCCCCAACCGGTTGCCCACCTAACCGTTCGTTCTGCTGCCGGTATCAGGATAGCGTTTCATCGCCGCGCAACGCAGCATTGAGGACATAGACCCTGATCGCGGAAGCAAGCCCCGTATCAGGGCTACGCCCCTCATCAACTATGCTGACCAGCGCATTTGTGGACAGGTTGCGCGTGCGGGCGATTTGGCGAAAGGCGACCCAGAACTCAGGCTCTAGCGAGATTGAGGTCCGGTGCCCGCGCAATGTGACGGAGTGTTTTTCAGGGCGGCTCATAGGGGCTTCGCAAAATAGACGCGGTGCAGATTATGTTCGGTCACGCGATGGGTTTCGGTGTACCCCAAACGTGGGTAGAGCATCAGGTTCGCAGTCATGGCGGCGTTGGTATACAGCACGGCACGATGAAAACCGAGGTCACGTCCTGCGCCCTCAGCCGCCAGCATTAACCTGCGGCCGATCCCCTGTCCTGCATATGCCGGATCAACCGCGACGTTTTCGATCAGCCAATCCTTGCCCATCGGTTTGGCGCAGATATAACCGCCCTCACATACCCATAGGTGCCCCGCTGCGATATCAGGGCTGAAGTCCTGCACCATAGGCGGCAGATTCGGACCCAATTCATCAACGTAAACAGTATAGGCTGCGCGGGCGATGCGGGTTACCTCGGCCAAATCATCTGGGGTGGCGGGGCGGATCATTCGCGTTCGTGTTGATCTAGGTTGCGCTTCGCCTTGGCAATTTGCGCATCCTCGATTTGCCGCTCTGCCTTGGTGCGGCCAAAACGGACAGCATTTGCATCTGCCTGCGCACGGCTATCGGCGCGGGTGCGGGCCTTGCGGGCTTTGGACAGATTGATGACTTTGCTCATGTCGATAGTTTGAGCGGCGCTTGGGATTTGCGCAAGGGGTCAACCCTCCCCCGTATTGTGGGGGAGGGGACAGTTCGCTTATTTCGGGCCGAGCATATCCTGTGGCTGCACGACGCGATCAAATGTTTCCGCATCCACAAAGCCGAGGGCGATTGCCTCTTCCTTGAGGGTGGTCCGGTTCTTATGCGCGGTCTTGGCCACCTTGGTCGCGTTATCATAGCCGATTTCGGGGGCCAGTGCTGTGACCAGCATCAGGCTTTCCCACATCAGCCTGGAGATACGCTCCTCATCCGCCTCAATCCCGTCAACGCAATTATCGGTAAATGCGACAGAGGCATCGCCCAGCAATTGCATGGATTGCAGCAGGTTGTAGATCATCATCGGCTTGTAAACGTTCAGCTCGAAATGGCCTTGCGAACCGGCAAAACCGATGGCTGCGTCGTTGCCCATAACGTGGGCGCAAACCTGCGTCAGTGCCTCACACTGGGTCGGATTTACCTTGCCCGGCATAATGGACGAGCCCGGCTCGTTTTCAGGCAACATCAGTTCACCCAAACCACAGCGTGGGCCGGAGCCGAGCAGGCGGATGTCGTTCGCGATCTTGAACAGCGATGCCGCAACCGTTTTCAGCGCGCCGGACATTTCCACCACGGCGTCATGGGCGGCCAGCGCCTCAAACTTGTTGGGTGCAGTGATGAATGGCAGACCGGAAATTTCCGCGATATTTGCCGCGACCTTCTCGGCGAAGCCAACCTTGGTGTTCAGGCCGGTGCCAACTGCGGTGCCGCCCTGTGCCAGTGGGTAGATGTTTTCCAGCGCATGCTTAACGCGGCGTGTGCCCTGCTCCACCTGAAAGGCGTAGCCGCCGAACTCCTGACCCAATGTCATCGGGGTCGCATCCTGCGTGTGGGTGCGGCCAATCTTGATGATATCCTTGAAGGCTTCAGCCTTTGCAGCCAGTGCTGCGTGCAGTTTTTCCAGACCGGGCAGCAATGTGTGGGTCGCGGTCATCGCGGCGGCAATGTGCATTGCAGTCGGGAACGTATCGTTCGAGCTTTGCGACATATTGCAGTGATCGTTGGGGTGAACCGGAGTTTTCGATCCGATCTCACCGCCGAGCATTTCAATTGCGCGGTTCGCGATCACTTCGTTCGCGTTCATGTTCGACTGGGTGCCGGAACCGGTCTGCCAAACGACGAGGGGGAAGTGGTCGTCCAGCTTGCCGGTCACAACCTCGGATGCGGCGGAAACGATGGCATTACCGATCTCGGGCTTTAGCGCGCCGAGGTCCATATTGGCCTGCGCGGCGGCCTGCTTGATCGTGCCGAGCGCACGAACCAGTGCGACGGGCTGTTTTTCCCAGCCGATGGGGAAGTTGATCAGGCTGCGCTGTGTTTGCGCGCCCCAATACTTGTCGGAAGGAACCTCAAGCGGGCCAAAGCTGTCGGTCTCGGTGCGGGTCGTGGTCATGGCGGGGCCTTTGCGTTGCACGTCGGATGCTGCTTCATAGCCCCCTGCGGCCCGCGTCGCAATCAGGGGGTTGGAATACAGCTACGTGAATACGCGCCGTTCAGGATTTGCGGAAGCTATCGAGACTGACAACCTCTGCGCTGCCGGTGGGTTTTTCAGGCTCAACGGGTGCTGCCTCAACCACATCTTCGATGATGTCCTCGGGCTCATCCAATTCATCGGCGGTAAAGGGCGTGTCCTGTGCCTCGAACCGCAAGCCAAACTCAACCGACGGATCGACAAAGGTTTTTACCGCATCGAAGGGCACAACCATTGGCTCTGGCGCATTTCCGAAATTCAGGGTGATCGCAAACCGGTCATCCATGACGGTAAGGTTGTCGAACCATTCCTGCATGACGATCGTCATTTCCTCGGGGTAACGCTCACGCAGCCAATCAGCCAGATCAACGCCCGGATGGGTCGTGTCGAACGTGATAAAGAAGTGATGCGACCCGGGCAGGCCATGCTCCGATACACGTTGTAGGACGTCACGCAGCAATCCCTGCAACGCGCGATGCATCAACTGTCCGTAATTGATCTGGCTCGACATTCTATCCCCCGGCACAACTTGCGTACCGACAATAGACGATTCGAGCGGAGTGAACAGTGCGCACTGACGCATATGCTGCTGTAATGTTGGGCATCGGGTGGATTTAAGTGCAGGCTTCTGTTGCCAGGTGCCTGCGAACCCCGCCCTACGCGGCTAGGCGTAGGGACTTAAGTTTCGACTTGGTTACCGCTTACGCAGCAACTGCCATCGGAGCATTGTTGTCATTTGCAACTATACTATCTGAACCGATAACGGTGGTATCTCACCGAGCAAAGGCTACATCTTTAGACGTCCGTCGATACTGTTTCGACCCCGTCCGCCCTGCAAATGACAGGGTGATTGGTGGAGTCGCCGGGTACCGCCCCCGGGTCCGAACCGCTTATTACATGCGCGTTTATCGCCATATCCCCGCAAGCGAGGCACTGATCTAGGTAATGTAACGGTACGTGATGTTCAAGGGTTTGTGCCGCTTTATAGATTGGAATCCTTCTAAGAAACGGGCAGGTTGTTCGAAACGGAGGAAAAGAGATGAAAATTCGCAACTATCTTGCTGCTGGCGTGTTCGCGCCCTTACTTTTGGCAAGCGCGGCGGTGGCGCAAGATGTTTATGTGCTGACGGATCGCGGCATAAACTTCCTGTCGCCCATGGTCCGCGCGTTTCAGGAGGAAACGGGATACTCGGTGTCTGTTCGGTCCGTCGATGGCGATGTTGTGGATTTCTTGCTGGATAATGAGGACAGCCAAAGCGCGAGTGTCTTGGTTACAGCATCAATTACATTGCTGGATGATGCCTATCGCGCGGGCCTGACCATGAATCCGCAATCCGAGGTTCTGGAGCAGGCAGTACCCGCCGAATTCCGCCATCCGGACAACCAGTGGTTTGGCATTACTCGCCGTCTGCGTGGCCTATATGTATCGAGCAACGCCTCGGAATGGTTGCGCACGCTGAGCTATGAAGATCTGGCCGATCCACGTTTGGACGGGCGTATCTGCATTCGATCGGGGACGCATAACTATAACCTTGGCCTGTTTTCAGCCTATGCGACCCATTACGGTCGCGAGGAGGCGGAGCAGTGGTTGGCCGGCCTTAAATCCAATCTCAGCCGTTCACCGCAGGGCAATGACCGTGCGCAAATGCGCGCGGTGTCCGAGGGGCTGTGCTCGGTCGCGATTGCAAATTCCTATTACTATGGCTTGGCGCGCAGCAATCACCGGCAGCGGGATTGGGCGGAGCAGATCAATCTGGTTTTCCCGCGCTTTGAGCGGGGAGGCACCCATGTGAACATTTCCGGCATGGCGATGCTATCAACGGTCGAGAATGTGGATGCGGCGCGGGCCTTCATGGAATTTCAGCTCTCGGCACAGGCGCAGGACCTGTATGCGCGGCGGAACTTTGAGTATCCGATGATCGAGGGCGTGGCCCAAAACGACTTCACATCGTCATGGGGGGAGTTTGAGCCGGATGCGATCGGTCAGCAGGACATCGCTGACCTGCATGTCTGGGCGCGTGGTGCGGTCGAACGTATCGGGTTCAACGACTAGCGTCGCTCCATACGAGAGTAGGGGGCGCCGGGCCGAAACCCGGCGCCATCTTTTACCAGCTGCCGGTATTGGGCATGGAGGCCCAAGGCTCTGCCGGTGCCAGTGCCTCACCCTCTTGCAGCAGCTCAACCGACACATTGTCAGGCGAGCGGACAAAAGCCATGTGGCCGTCGCGTGGCGGACGGTTGACGGTCACGCCTCCATCCAGCATCCGCTGACAAACCTCGTAGATATTGCCAACGCGATAGGCCAGGTGGCCGAAATTGCGGCTGTCATCGGGCAGGGCATCATCGCCGTCCCAGTTATAGGTTAGCTCAACTGCGGCATTGTCCTGACCGGGAGGCGACAGGAACACCAGCGTGAAGCGGCCGCCCTCGTTTTCGATGCGGCGGGTTTCTTCCAGCCCCAGCAGATCGCAGTAAAATGCTTTGCTTTGTTCAATATCGCGAACGCGAACCATGGTGTGAAGATAAGTAAGGCTCATAGCCTGTCTCCTTTTGTGCGGGCGCGGTCACGCCGGACCGTCACCATCTGTACGAAGCTGACATAGGTGAAAAGGCACCGTCGGACAGGGTTTGCAAGGGGGGCAGGGCAAATTCCTGCCAGTAGCGTATGTATCCCAGATGGTGTATCGCCAGCATCAAACTAGTAGTAAATACTCCGGAGACTATAATGCCCATCACCCCCGACCAGCAGGCCGAGATTGACGCCGCGCGCACTGACCAACACACCACCATGCGCGCCACCGTTCCGGGGATGGAGGCGCATCTCTATAAGGCGCATGAAGTACTGGATCACGGCTTCATCCGGGTCATTGATTATATGGGTGATGATAATGCCATCGTGCAGGCCGCCCGCGTGTCCTATGGCCGTGGAACCAAAGCGGTGCAGAATGATGCCGGTTTGATCCGCTATCTGATGCGCCACTGGCACTCGACCCCGTTCGAAATGTGCGAGATCAAGCTGCACGTTAAGCTGCCGGTGTTTGTTGCGCGTCAGTGGATCCGCCACCGGACGGCCAACGTCAACGAATACTCGGCCCGTTATTCGATTCTGGATCGGGAGTTCTACATTCCTGCGCCCGAACATCTGGCGGCGCAATCCAAACAGAACCATCAAGGCCGTGGTGGCGTGCTGGAGGGGGAGGAAGCCGCGCGCGTCCTCGATATCCTGTGGGCGGATTCAAACCGTGCCTATGACCACTATGAGGAAATGCTGGATCAGGACGGGCAGGACGGATTGGCGCGTGAACTGGCGCGGATGAACCTGCCTGCGAACATCTATACGCAATGGTATTGGAAGGTGGACCTTCACAACCTGTTCCACTTCCTGCGCTTGCGGGCGGATTCGCACGCGCAGTACGAAATCCGTGTCTACGCTGATGCTATCTGTAAGGTGGTTGCGGATTGGGTGCCCCATGCCTTTGCTGCATTCGAGGATTATCGCCTGGGTGGCGCGCAATTCTCTGGTAAGGGTATGGACTGCGTGCGCCGCATGATCGCGGGCGAGCAGGTTGATCAGGCATCCAGCGGAATGTCGGCAGGTGAATGGCGTGAGTTTCAGGCGGTGTTGCAGGGATGAGCCGGCCCGCTCTTTCTAGACGGCTCGCGCGTCCTGTTACGGGCCTGTTCACGCAGCGCCCTAAGCGACGCATTATTTTTCAGCACATACCCAAGGCCGGCGGCTCAACTGTGAACGCAGTGTTCAAGTCGATCTTTCGCGGCTCACGGTTCGGGCAGTCCGTTCTGCTGCGAGATGAGGCGTTAGATATGCCCGCGCAAATCGCCTTCGCGCAGAGCGCCCGTTTCGTCGGTGGGCATTTTGGCGCGGCTGTGCGGGAGGCGGTTCGTGGTGACGGATATGTATTCACTGTCCTGCGTGATCCTGCGGATCGGCTGATCTCCTCATGGCGATTTGCCCAGAGCCATACAGATCTAAGCTTTAGGTATGGGCACGACACTCTGGAGCAGATGATCGAGCAGGGCACACCCGCTGAGCGTTTCAGTATAGATAATGTTATGGCCCGCCAGTTGGGAGCAGGGCTGGATCTGGGTGCAGCAGCGGTGATTCCACGGGACGAATGGGTGGACCGTGCACTGGATGCATTGCGCTCTATGGACCGAGTGATCCAATTGGCTGATCTGGATGGTGGCATTCAGGGCGTGCTGCAAGATAATGAGCTAACCTATAGGCGTCCGATTGATGTGCGTAATCGCACGGACGGGCAGGGGCGCCGAAACTTGGCGACCGGCATTGCGCCTCCAAAGGTGAATCGCGATGACATTGCGCCACTACTACAGCCTTATCTGGAGTTAGACACAGAGCTGCTGCGGCGCTGGGCGTTCGAATCCTGATCAGAATCAGATTTTGACTCTGCTTTGGTGAAAACTGCGCCGATTGCGATCTCGCATCGGGGTTATGATTGGGTGAGGGATGCAATCTGTCGCGAGCTCTTGATTTGCATTCATGAAGTTGCGCGAATTCACTGATTTAGGCCGAATTCGGTGATTTTCGAGAAAATTACATTTTGGTGTCGAATTGGGTTGCGGGTGTTGGTGAGTTTGCCTAGAACCCCTTTCACCGGCGGCGGGAACGACAACGAACGCGGCGCCGGGTACTAC
>NZ_OCTN01000026.1 GCF_900231835.1 Pontivivens marinum
AATAAATTATATGAATTCCTATGGTTAAAAGGATTCGGCTGACGGCAGTTGGGGGCAGACGAAGCCGATCTCGCGCTTTCACCGCCTCCGCCACTAAGCTCGCGACTCGGGTGGCAATAATCCCATTAAATTCAACGTCTTGCGTGCGTTTACCCGGAGTTGCAGTTTATATTAGTGTTGGTTTTGCTACACATTGCGCTACACAATCTGTAGCTCAATGCGTTTGTGGTGCGTGAGGGTTTATCGCGGGATCTCCCGTTGCGCTGAGATCACGACGTGTCTTCGCCTTTGACGTAGGGCAGGCGCCCCGAAGTGGGGCGCCCTCGGCGTGATTAGGCGGCGTTCGATGTGTAGGCAGATGGATCCCAACCCGCCTCCACCGCATCCAGGAGCGCCGAGATATACGTGCGCCCATGGCGGTGGTAGATCTCGGACGTTGTCCGGATATGTGACCGGAAAAGTTCCTGTGGCACAATAAGGTCAGGGCGGTGAGCTTTGATGTGAGAATGCAGAGCCTTCTCGACGCAGATCGCCCGATGTCCTGTTTCCAGCGAGACGGATCGCAGAACGGAACCCTTCGTTACTTCGGGGGCGATCTGGACCTGACCTGCCCCCTGAAACTTCCCTCACTTTAATGCAGAGCTTGCTCAACCTTTTGAAGGAGCAAACAGATGCGAAAGAGCCGTTTTAGCGAAGCCCAGATTATTGGGATGATCAAAGAGCAAGAAGCTGGGGTGTCGACTGCGGATGTGTGCCGCAAGCACGGCCTCAGCCAAGGAACGTTTTACAAGTTCAAGTCTCAGTATGGCGGCATGGAGGTGTCAGATGCAGCAAAGCTGCGTGCGGTCACGGACGAGAATGCCAAATTGAAACGTCTTCTGGCGGATACCATGCTGGACAACGTCGTCCTGAAATATCTGCTGGGAAAGAACTAACGACATCAAGTGAACGACGGGAAGCTGCACTTCGGGCGATGCGAGATCATGATATCTCGCAACGTCGGGCGTGCAGGCTCGTTGGTGTCGATCCCAAAACTGTCAGACGCGACCGTCCGCCTGACAATCCTGAGATACG
>NZ_OCTN01000014.1 GCF_900231835.1 Pontivivens marinum
CTGTTCTTCGCTGAAACGGCTTCTCTTCATCGTCTGTCTCCTTCTTGGAGAACAGGCTAACTCAAAACACCGGACTTTTCAGGGGAGCAGGTCAATAGAAGTGAATGTTTTAAATCGTGAAGGGTAAAGTTTTGCTTCTGTAAGCATTTAAATAACCAAGGAGGGTCTATGCTAAACAGTGAGATTGTCTTTAGAGACACTTACCGGCTTCTTTGCCTCTTTATGGCGGACAAGGCAATTTTCGGAATGACCCCTCAGGATCAGCAGGTTTGGGGAGGATCGCAATGTTCAAAAGAGCCGTTATTTAGATTACGGCATCAATTTATTGAAGATGAAATCAACCATACCCTCATTAACTTGGCAATCTGCAACCGAACCCACATGGAACTAAGGAAAGATCAACATGGGCGCAAATATCCTGATTCAGTTTGCGGAAAATTGATCGAAAACCCCCATGAAGAAACGTTCAAAGACCTCAGTTTTCGCGAGGCTTGCAATAAGATCATTCATGCCGAGAGATTTTTAGGAACTTACATGAATTCTGGAACAGTAACATGCTTGGCAGGGCAGAATGAGCCGATGCATCATGATTTATGGTTATTTGGAAATTTCAAAAAAAAGGAATGGAAAGCAGAGTTGGATGTATTGGAATTTCTTCGGGCAACTACGGATAATTTCGACCTGTTTTAATCGCTTATAGGGGCAACCATTCAAGCGGCGGCAAAATCCCGCAGCTCACCACTCGAGACGCGGATCGCGAATGCTAACATTCGAAGATGCTAGCTATGGATTGTCGGTCCACTTCGGGCAGGGAGGGCAACCCCTCTAGGGCGATGATGCCCCAGAAGCGAGCGCTGCACCGCCGCAAGTCGGTTTTGAACCCACTTTGACCGATGTTGCACTTTGCCGCAATGTCCGCTCCTTGGGCCCTGGCCAAAAACGTGGCAAATTGTCCTATTTTTGCACAGCCAATCCCGATGCTGCTGGTTGCGGCGAAGCGCAAAGTTGTGGAACAGACATTGCGTGAAGGCTGTATACGGCACCGAAAACATCCAACTATTTGGTCATAAAACACAAGGATAATGAGATGCCGATTAACCCACCAGATTCTGACCCAAAGCGCGAGCTTGCACGAAAATTAGCAGATGCAACACTTTCAGGTACCATACCACTCATTGGTGGGCATCTGACGGCAATTTACAGCGTGACCCACCCTGCCAAAGGCGAACAAGATGTTAAGGCGTGGCAGGAAGATATCACAGCGCTCGTGAACGACCTGGAACAGGCTGTGACGTACATCTCAGAAACGATTGTTCTGTCTGAGGATGCTGCGTATCTCGGTAAATGGATCAGTGAGAACTCGAGCACAGCATTCTCTGAAATATTTGATTACGATCAGATCGTTGCACAATTTCCCAACGCCTTGGCAAACGAAATACTTGAAGCGGTCGGGGAGCTTGAACTTGAAGGCATGGTTGTCGTTAGCAAGTGCCTCGGAAAGCCTTTCAGCCACCTGCATATCAAGCATAAGCTGTTTGAAACTTTCGACCCCATTGTTTTTGACGGGGTTAGCCCTCGGCAAGATGCCACTGTAATTGCAGAGGAACTCCTGAATTCGGACAAGGGTGTTTCAGCCACGGAAGTTTGCGATGCGCAGGGTTGGGCACCTAGACGCTTCAACCCTGCTGTCGAGATTGTAGGTGAATTCATCGCGGATGGCCGAAAATCTCGACCAATGGGGCAAGAGTATTCTATCCGCGCATTGTTCGTTGATGCAGGCGAACGGGCTAAATTGCGACGGTTTGTAAACGCGGTGAGAGGAAACAACTAGATCTACGCACGTTTGGGGGCTGTTGCCCCAAACCCCTGAGGGTATTTGAAGAACCGAGTTTGGGCAGGTAGGTTCTAGCAACGTAGATCCTACTCACCATAGAACGGGTTAAATTTCATTAGTGCTAACCTAAATCCATCTGCCTCTTCTCTGCATTCTATTCGATTAAGCCTAGGGATTGCGATCCTAGCGAAAATCACCGTTTTTGCCCCCTGCCGATTTCCGATAGCGGCCACTGGCGCACTCGCCGCGAACTGCTGCTTTGTCCGCTTAGCAGTCACTGCTCTATTAAAATGCTGCGTTCCATCGCCAATGGCCGCTTTAGGAAAGCTGCGACGCAGCATCCTCGGGGCCGGTCAACGTCCGGTTAGGGCCGTGAGCAACAAGAGAGCTGTTGGCGGCTTGAGTTAAGATCAAGCGTTTCTATCGCGGAAAGCGGACTCGACTCTGAAGAAGATCGGCTGAAACGGTTGCGCTTGGTGGAAAATTGTCGCCGAAGCGGCTATTCTCAAAATGTGGCGACGCATCAAGGTTACCAAAACTGTACCTTGAAATGTACCCCACATGATGTGAACCAGAAAAAATGAAGGAATACCAGCATGTTCGCTAGATTTTATGGCGGACAGACAGAGATTCTTACTTTGGCACCTCGATACGCAAAGCATTGATTTAGATTGTAATTTCATCTTGACGATCGCCGGAATGTGTAGCAATAAGGGTAGCAAGCCAAAAGCCTTTCCAGCATGTATACTCCTTCCCTAGGCACCCCTCACATGGCCAACCTTCACCTTCGCGGTTCGACATGGCACCTCAAGCGCCGGGTGCCAAAGCGGTACGCTGAGGTCGAACCCCGCGCCGTCATCTGGGAGAGCCTGAGTACCGATTCCAGAACCGTGGCGGTCAGTAAGGCGGAACGGGTTTGGGCCGGATATATCTCGGGGTGGGAGGCTTTGCTTGCTGGACATAGTGAGGACGCGCAGGTGCGGTTCCGAGCAGCGCGTGATCTGGCCGATATGCGCGGATTTGCATTTTTGCCTGCGGCTACGGTCGCGGAGCGCTCCTTGCAGGAAGTCCTGGCTCGGGTAGAGGCGACGCGGGGGCCTGATGGTCGGTCAGATCCCGTGGCCGCCAGTGGTGTGCTCGGCGGTGTGAATGAACCCACATTGAAGCTTTCAGAGTTGGTGGCGCGTGCCGAGGCGCTTTCGGTGCATGACAACCGCTTCAAAAGTGCCGAGCAGATGCGGCTCTGGCGCAACCCGCGGGTTCGGGCTGTACGCAATCGGATCGCGGCACTCGGGGGCGACAGGCGGGTCGTCGAGATCGGTGCTGCGGAGGCGCGGTTGCACCGTCGCTGGTGGCAGGCGCGGATTGCGGATGAGGGACAGTCATCTCAGACAGCCAACAAGGACTTTCATTATATTTCCGGAATGCTCGTCCGGTTTTACGAGGACATCGACCATGCTGATCCGCCACGTCCCTATATGGGCGTATCGATCCGTGACCGTCATGCGAAGGTTCAGCGCAAGGACGAGGTTCCTTTCGCTTTCATCACCGAGCGGTGGTTCGCGCTCGGCGCCTTCAACGGGCTGAACGACGAGGCCCGCGATATTCTGCTAATCGCCCTCGAGACCGGCTGTCGTCAAAGCGAGATCCACGATCTGCCTGCGTCGGCGTTTAAGCTCGACGCGCATGTGCCGCATCTGTGTGTGCGCAATGAAGCAGCGCAGGATCCTGACGCGCGGCGCGAGATCAAAAACCGGCATTCCGAGCGGGATGTCCCACTCGTCGGCGTAGCGCTGGCCGCAGCGCGGCGCCATCCGGATGGCTTCCCGCGCTATCGCAACAAGCGCAGCTATAGTGCTATCGTGAACAAATATCTTAAGGCCCATGATCTGGTCCCGGAGGGCGTCACCGTCGGCGGCCTACGCCACACCTGGGAGAGCCGGTTGAAGACGGCAGGTCTGCACACCGACGATCGTGGAGAATTGATGGGCCATTCAGTCAAAGCGCTGCGCGGGCGGGAGCATTATGGCGACGAGATGGATCTCGAACGGCGACGGGCCCTTGCGGCGTCGATCGCGTTTACAGTTCCGGAACATCTGGCGTAGCGCCTCCGCTGCGATGTGAGCGGGCAGCCAGAATCCTTGCGGCGCGGGAGCGCGCATCTTGCCACGTCCGGGCGGCCTCCAGTTCCCGCTCCAGCCGCTCGAAGATCGGCAGATACACGAGGTCGTGCTGGATCAGCAGGGCGACATCTTCGAGCGCACGTTCAATCCGTGCGATGTCGATCTCTGTGGTATTGCACTGCCCCATCACGCGCCGCCCATCCGGCAAAGCCGGGTCGGTGCGAGGGTGAGGAGCGCGCTTGGCATCAGGCAATATCTCTCGGTGCGCACAACGGTGAGGTTGCACGAGGGGCTGTCGAACGGGATGACCGGGGTCAGGTTCTGGTTGAAGTTACTTTACCATGGCGCGCTCTGGCTCGTCCGACCTTAACTCACTGAAGTTGCTCATTTATGTGGATAACTACTGCCTGCGATGGACTGTTCGTGCGGTTTCGCACATCGATCAGCGCAGGATGCCCGCTGATCGCTACAGCGCGTCGATACAGGCAGGATCACGGTTCGGGCGTATCCTCGCTCACAGGTTCGACAGCAGGCCTTGGCGCATCGGGTGAGGCGCCGATGTCAGGAACGTCCTCGACACCGTATTGGACGCGCGCAAGATCAGCGAAGCGCAAATTCGTCGCGGACCCCGAGATGCTTGCTGGATCGAACGCCCGGTTTAGAAACGAAAACCTGACTGGGTCTTCGCCATCGAGGCGCAAAAGCAGGCTGTCGGTCGCCAGATCGACCTGATGGCGAAGCGCGATCGCGTGCTGTCGCGCGAGGCTGATGAACCGTAATATCCAGCGGCCCCGGCTTACGAATCCTCGATCAGGAAATTGAGCTTTGCGTTGATGTCCCGGACCTCGGTGCGCAGGGCGTAGAACGCTTTGGCTTGGTCGTGGTAGCCCTCGTCGATCTGTTGCATGAAGGCCAGCAGCCGCTCCGCGAAGCTGGTCATCTGGTCTGGATTGGCCGACTCCAGCAGGTTCAAGAGTGGCATCAGTTTGCGAATATCCACGCGCATCTCGTCGATCTTCGAGGTCAGGACTTCGGCGTCCGATCTCAGGGCGGTCGGTTGAGGTTTGGTCATAGGCAGGGTCTTTCTTCAGGATTGGAATAGCTTCGGATGGAATGAGCTTGGCAAGCTGTCGCAACGCCATCGCCGCGCGCCCGATGCGCAGGTGCAGCGCAAGGCGCAGTCGGGCATGGAGACTGGCGGACTTGAACGCGCGGCCTGCATCCTTGGGATTGATGTCCTCGCCGGTCTGCCCGTGGCGTGGAACCAGAAGGCCAGGCCGCGTTGGCGAGGGCGCGACGCTCCACCAGCTGTCTACGGCGATCAGTGCATCGTTGAGTTCAGAAAGCGTGGTCGGGAGGTGATGATCAAATGCCCTGTTCACGTCGTTGGCAAACTGGCTGACAGGCTCCGGTGCGCCCTTCCGCACGTGGCCGGTCAGAACCAGATCCGGAATTGCACACCAGTGCGGCTCCGGCAGACCCAGCCGATGGGCAAGATCGACAGCGAGGGCATCTGTCGCACGCCGCGAGGTGCGGACCTCGAGAGGACGTCCCGTCCATGTCTGTCGCGCCGCGACGATATGGACATGCTCACAATTGGATACATGCTCGCCCCATGCGAACCACGGCACGAGGTCGGGCGGGGTACCGCTGCGCTCCAGCACCCTGGTCGTGACTGCATGCCAATCCGCGTCGGATAGGTGCAGATCCGCTGGCAGCGACAGGGTCGTGTGGACGACGCCCAAACTCTTGGGGTAATCATAGCACTCGAACCAGCGCATCAGCCGCCCGGGTTCTGTCTCGGGGACCGATCCGGTCAGCACCCGCCCATCACGCCCAACATAGTAACCGATCTGCGATGTCCGATCGTGAAAGGTGCGGTACGGCCTCATGGTGCGAGACTTTCCCGGACAAGAAGCATCGCCTTGCGCAGCTCACGAAAAATCTTCTGCACATCATCCGGTTTGATGAGGGACAGCTCACCGTCCGCGGCCCTCAGAAGCTGATGCAGTGTTGCGCTGATCGGGGCGAGGTGCCGCAAAATATCCTCGGCGCTGCTCTCCGCCCCATAGGCAAGACCTGCCGCTTCAAGGAACGCCGCACGGGAGGTGAAGCCATGTTGCGCCCGCAAGGCATCGATCTGGGCCAGAGCTTCCGGAGCCATGCGGACGGTAAATTTGGTTTGAGCTTTGGGCATTCGGGTACCTCGTCGTGATGTACCCAAAGGTTAATGAGCCCAATATTTGGCTGTCAGCACCGAATGCGTTCGGTAAGCGGGATATATGTGGATAACCGTCCCACAAGTTCAACGTGGACTGACATTCGCGATCCCGCGCAGTCGCTCCGGTTTTCCGGAAAACCGCTCCCGCTCAGGCCTGGCGGATGGGATGACATATTCTTTTTCACAAAAAAACGGCTGTCCAGACGGAGCGCAATTTCTCAAATGTGGTGGCACGCTATAGGTACTTTCTACGACAAGCCGTCTCCAATGTTGTTAAACGATCTAGGGGCAGGACAGCCTAGCAATGGGACGCGGGCGGTGCCAAAGCGGCGCTCGACAGCCGTAAGTATGACCACCGCTTCAATGGAAATCCCGTGACTTCGGAATGACACGCACGTTCCGCGGATGGGCGCGAACGCCGACTTGTCCGGGCTCCGGGTTGGTCGGGTGGTCGCCGCGTGTGGTGATGCCGGGCATTTCGTCTTGAGAGAGGGATGCCAGCCGGTCGGAGCGGTCCTCCAGATGATCGGCGACGATGTGGATGACGCGGCCATCGGTCTGGACGCGGCCCTGCACGACCAGTAGGCGAGCGGACATGATGGTGGGGCGGTAGGCCTCAAAGGGACTGTTGCATTAATTCGGACTACCTGCTGATGGTCCGTTCCGGAGATCCACGATGCCGCGCAAATCACCGTTCAAACACCATCGTTCGGTTGGACGTGGTGAAGCTGGGCCATCTCGATCTGAGCTTCGAGGCGTTCTGGAGAGCGGCGAAGATCACGTTGCCGGAGGCGCTGTAGAGTTCACCCCAGCGGGGTGCTGCAGAGGTCGATTCACGGGCCATAACATGTGATCTGGCTCGATCATGCAGGTGGAGCAGGCACCCTCAAGCAAAGCTTGTTTCCGCTCATGGGTCATAGTGGGGTGAGCCCTAAACCAGTTGGCTAGCTCGCTGATAGGCTTGTTACCTTTCAGCGTTTCCAACGCCACGTTGGCTTCGAATTCTCGGGATATTGAATCGCTCCGGCTTCACCGGAGACCTATAGCTTCATTTCACGCGACCATATCGAGCACGTCGCGCTGTGCATAGAAGTTCTCTTCGGCCTCCGCTGGAGGGATGTTTCCGATGGGGCCAAGCAGCCGTCTGTTGTTGAACCGTTCGACCCAGCCGATGGTGGCCATTTCCAACTCTGCATGTTGCGCCAGGGGCCCTGGCGGTAGATCAGTTAGGTTTTGTAGAGACCATTGATCGTTTCAACGAGCGCGTTGTCGCAGGAATCCCCGACGCTGCCGACCGATGGTTCAATGCCTGCTTCGGCCATACGCTCGGTATAGCGAATGAATAAATATTGCCCGCCCATTGCCCGGCAGGGCATTGGGCAGCAATGTCCCGAGAGGGGCGATCCGACTGATGAACCAATCCACTTTTCTCGACGGGCCGTTGGTCGTGCAGAGCCTGGTCAAGAGCATCGAAAACAAAGTCAGTTTTAGCAGACCGGGAGACCCGCCATCCCACGATGTGATCAGCGAATATGTCGACCACAAAAGCCACATCGACAAAACCCTGCCATGTCAACACGTAGGTAAAATCACTGGCCCAGAGAAGGTTCGGGGTTGGTGCTCGGAACATCCCTACATAAGTTGATGGTCTCCAACAAACTCGGGGCGATTCAGTGTGGCCTAGACTGTGGCTTGAACAATTAGCCGACATTGCTGCGACAAGTACCAATGCCGGCTTCGGGCTGATCGACACAAAGGGCGGAGAGCAGTCATTCGCTGTGATTGTCATAGAGTTCCGTTATGCGGACAAAGCGATCCTTCGGCCTATGTCGCATGGCTACCCAAGATATATCTGCCCTGAAGGGTACTTTACCCTCGGCGCACTGCGGGTCGCGAGGAAAAATCCAATAGCTAGGGGGCCAACTCGTCCGATAAACATCATCGCAATGATGATGGACCTGCCGATACCATCAAGCTCTCCGGTCGTCCCGCGCGACAGGCCCACTGTGCCAAATGCAGATGTGACTTCAAATGCGAGGTCGATGAACTCGCCGTCGTGGTTTATCGAGGTCACAAAAATGCCCGTTAGAACCAGAAGCATGGAAATAGTTGTTAGAGCTAGTACCTTCATTACTTCATCTACGCCCAAGGAGCGCCCAAAGGCGTGCAATGTTTTTTGACGCCTGAAAAAGGCAACGGTGGCTAGCAATAACACGCAGAGTGTCGTCACTTTGATCCCTCCTGCGGTCGAGGTGCTGCCACCGCCAACCAACATAAGTGTCATCGTTAACAGGGTCGCACTGTCATGCATTCCGCCGGTGTCGATCGTATTGAACCCGGCCGTGCGCGGCGTAACCCCCTGAAACCAACTGGCCCATAGTTTGTCGCCAGTGGTCAACGAGCCTAAGGTGCTGGGATTGGTCCATTCGAGAAGACCGAACATGACGCTGCCCCAGATAATTAGAATGCCGGTCCCGAGCAGCATCAGTTTGGAATGCAGTGTGAGTTTGCGCCACTGGCGTTTCTGATAAATATCCCCAACAACAATGAAGCCGAGCCCTCCCAAAATGAAGAGGGCTGGGATCACGATGTTGACCAACGGGTTGCCCACCCATTGAGAGAGACTGTCAGCATGAAGCGCGAAACCCGCATTATTGAAGGCCGAAATAGAATGGAAAATTGCCTGCCATACACCACGCCAGCCTAACTCTGGAACAAAGACGAGGGCCAGCAAAGCAGCCCCGATCGCTTCGCAAACAAGCGCGATGGTCAAGATGATACGCGCAAGATAGGTTAGGTTCGACAGCGATGTCTGGTTCAAGTCTTCGCGTAGGATCAGTCGTTGTGGCATTCCCACCGGAATGCCAAGCGCCCCAAGCAAGAGTACCGCAAAGGTCATCAAGCCCAACCCGCCGAGTTGAATGAGCGCGGCAATGACACCCTGCCCGAAGCCCGTGAAGGCAGCGCCCGTATCGGCAAGCACAAGCCCTGTCACCGTCACAGCAGAGGTTGATGTAAACAGTGCTGCGTCCAGTCCGATGTCGCCATGATGCGAGATCGGTAGCCAGAGCAGGAAGGCGCCCAAGATGATGAAGATGAGGTAAAAGATCACCAGAACCGCCGGGGGCGGCATGCGTAAAGCAGCGAACCGTTTAACCAGTTTCGAGGGCCGGAATGCCATGGCTATAGGCTGGCTGCGAAGTTGCGTAGGTCTTTTCTCTGGCCGAGCAATAGTAGAAGATCATCCCGCTCCAGTTCGCATCCCGTCGCATCTTGCCCAACGTATTCAGTTCCGCGCATGACCCCGATGCAACGCAGATTGAACTTAGCGCCATGCGGAAGATCTTTCAGGCTCTTGCCTTCAAGGCTTTCAGGAATGCGGAAATTTACAACATGGTAACCATTGCCCAAACTGACATAGTCACGCACTAGCGGGTTATGCAAAACCTGCGCGATATGTTGACCGACCTCAACTTCAGGGTGAATGATCCTGTCTACGCCAAGTTTACTCAGAATCCTGTGGTGCGTCTTGGTCGTAGCTTTGGCCCAAACGATTGGAACTCCAACCAGTTTGAGGTTGATCGCCGCAAGGATGCTGGCCTCCAAATCATCGCCCATGGCAACAACGGCCACATCACAATCACCGAAACCCGCTTCCCTCAAAGCCGAATCATCGCGCGCATCCACGATCATGGCTTGCGAAAGTGTATCGGCGAGGGTCACAACGCGTGCTTCGGATATGTCGACTCCGATAACGTGATTGCCGAACCTCTGCAATTCCTTTGCGACGGTACTGCCAAAGTTGCCCAGCCCTATTACACCAAAAGTTCGGTTGGCAGATTTTTTCATGCCATCAGCTCACGATCATTAATCACAGTTAGGCGAACCTCGCTGCGGGGCAGCATTTTGTCAACATGGGCTTATGAAGCCGACATTCGCTGTAGATATCACCACGGTCGGCTTAGGGCCGGTCGTGACTGTGAATGGGGGTGTGCCGGGACTTGAGGTGCTCCCCGAAAAGTGGCCACTGACGTAAGCTCTGATTTGCTGCCTATTGATCTTCACCAAGAACGAGATCGAAGATGTCGAAACGGAAACAACATGCGCCCGAGTTCAAGGCGAAGGTGACGCTGGAAGCGCTGAAGGGCGAGGCGACCGTGTCGGAGCTGGCGAGCCGGTTCGGCGTGCATCCGACGATGATCAACCAATGGAAATGTGCGCTGCTGGATGGTGCGTCCGGTGTCTTTGAACGCGGCGGGCGCAAGACGCCGGTTGTCGATGAAGACCAGATTAGAGACCTGCATGCCAAGATCGGAGAGCTGGCGGTGGCGAACTCTTTTTCGGAAAGAAAGCTCAGGCCCTGGTGCGGGACGTGAGGCGGGGGATGATCGAGAGCGGTCACCCGGATCTGTCGATTGGCCAGCAGTGCGCGCTGCTACAGGCCCCGCGATCGTCGTTTTATTATACGCCGCAGGGTGAGACCGAGCAGAACCTCGCGCTAATGCGGCTGATCGACGTGCAGCTCCTCGACACGCCGTTCTTCGGTGTTCGTCAGATGACGTGGCACTTGCAGAATGAGGGCCAGGTGAACGAGAAGCGTATCCGCCGGCTCATGCGCTTGGTGGGGTTGATGCCAATTTATCAGAAGCCCAACACCAGTAAGCCAGCGAAGAGGCACAAGACCTATCCATACCTCTTGCGTGGGCTGCGCGTGGACAGGCTAAATCAGGTTTGGTGCGTGGACATCACGTATCTGCCCCCTTTCGGCAGATTGCTGCGCAATCGCCTGCCGGGCAGTGAATGCGCCGCGGATTCCTCTATCTGGTGGCGATAATGGACTGGCACACCCGTATGGTTCTGTCGTGGCGGATCTCGAACACGCAGGACGCGGACTTTTGCGTCGAGGCGCTGAACGAGGCCATCTATCGGTTTGGACCACCAGACATCATGGATAGCGATCAGGGATCACAGTTTACATCCTTTGTCTGGACAGATCGCCTGCGCCGGTCGGGCATCCGCACCTCGATGGATGGCAAGGGGCGCTATCTGGACAACATGTTCCTCGAGCGTCTGTGGCGAATGCTGAAATACGAGTGCGTTTATCTGCATGCCTGGGAGACCGGCTCACAGGCCCGCGCGGGTGTCCGGAAATGGATGGAGATCTACAATCACCGCCGCCCGCACAAAGCCCTTGGCGGACAGCCACGGGCAGTGGTCTACTCAATGCAAATAGAAGTCACGCAACCCGATCAGCAGGAGCAGATCAGAGCTTAAAAAGCGCCAGATCATGTCCAAGAAATGGGGAGCACTTCAGACCGTCAGCTCGGCCTGTCTTGAAACCGCGCACCGATAGTGCCCCGGAAGCGCAAGTTTTCGGGTGTAAGTTGATCAATCCGGGTGCAGCCCATCAGACGCATGTCGCGGATCAGCTCATCGCGCATCAGCCCGATTGCGCGGTCCACACCCGCTTCACCCGCGGCGGCGAGGGGGAATAGATAGTAGCGACCCAGTCCAACGGCCTTCGCTCCCAAGGACAATGCTTTCAGCACATGGCTGCCGCGCGTTACGCCCGAGTCGAGCATCACGTCAAGGCGGTTCCCCGCCGCTTGCACAATCTCGTCCAATTGGTCGAAAGGTGCCCGGGACCCATCGAGTTGTCTTCCGCCATGGTTCGATATCACCACACCGGCACAACCGATGTCCGCTGCGCGAACGGCGTCCTCTGCGGACATGACGCCCTTCAGGCAGAACGGACCGCCCCAGAGTTCTACCATTTCGGCTACGTCATCCCAATTCATCGTAGGGTCCAGCATTTCCGTGAAATACTGTCCAATCGAGGCCGTTCCTCCACCCATATCGACGTATTCGTCCAGTTGCGGCAAAGCAAATTTCTCGTGCGTAACGTAATTGATGCCCCACGCGGGTTTCATGATGAACTGCGCCAACCCCCGTGTGTTCAGCCGAAACGGGATCGAAAAGCCGGTACGTTTGTCGCGCTCACGGTTGCCGCCAGTGATGCTGTCCACGGTCAGCATCATGGTCTCGACACCGGCGTCCTTGGCGCGCTGCATCATTGCACGGTTGAGGCCGCGATCCTTGTGGAAATAAAACTGATAGACCTGCGGATTGGCGTGTTTGCGCCGCACTTCCTCCAGGCTGACCGTGCCGAGGGAGGATACACCAAACATCGTATCGTATTTCGCTGCGGCCGCTGCGGTCGCTCGTTCTCCGTCATGATGAAAAAGCCGCTGCAATGCTGTCGGCGAGCAATAGATGGGCAGGCTGAGTTTCTGGCCCATGACCTTCACCGACAGGTCCACATCCTCGACACCGCGCAGCACATTCGGAATCAGATCAACCTCGGAAAAGCTCGCCGCGTTGCGCGCCAGCGTCGACTCGTCATCTGCAGCCCCGTCGATATAATTGAAAATCGGTCTTGGAAGGCGGCGTTTGGCGAGTCGGCGAAAGTCTTGATAATTGTGGCAATCGTTAAGCCTCATCTGTTTTCCTCAATATCGTCTCGCTAGATTGCTGCATAGCTGCGTAAGGCGTCCACGTCTGATGGGTGAGTGAGCTACTCCCCACTCTTTTGACAGGATTTGACCTAACTTAAGCTACGGTTTGCACCTGCTGATCGGGTTGCCTTGACCCGTCGGCATTTCCCTCGCGCCTTCCTAACCGCGCCCTTCTACGGTTGACTGATATTGGGCAAGCTCTGCTGCAAGAGATTTACCGGACGCCACGCCCATTCGCTCGCAGAATTCAGCCCAAACCGCGCCGTAAGGTAGGTCTTTAAACTCTTCCGTCACTACAAGGCGCAATGTGTAATCGAGGTTGTTCTCGGCTAATTTCAATTGCTGCCACGGTGCTATAAGCGCCCGCAACAACGCCTTTTGCATATTGCGCGTGCCGATCACCCAAGCGGCTGTGCGGCTGATCGTGGCGTCAAAAAAGTCGAGCCCGATGTGTGTGCGGCCCAGAAGGTCGGCACTGACAAGTTCCTGCGCCATTTGCAGGATCGAGTCGTCCAGCAGGATGACGTGGTCACTGTCCCACCGCATTGGACGGCTGACGTGCAGCAGAATTTCATCGATAGATAGGGCGACCGAGCTGAGTTTGTCAGCCACGTTTTCAGTTGGATGGAAGTGCCCCATGTCGAGGCACAATAGCGTCTCGTTGCGGATAGCGTAGCCCATGTAGAATTCGTGGCTGCCCACGGTGCAGGCTTCGACCCCGATACCGAACAATTTGCTCTCAACCGCGTCCAGCATCTGCGCCTTGTCGTGTGATGTGGTCATCATTGCATCAAGCGATTGTTCCAACCGCTTGCGCGGCGCGAAGCGATCAACGGGCGTGTCTTTGTAGCCGTCAGGAACCCAGACGTTATTGACGACAGAAGAGCCAAGCGCCGCACCCATTTGTGCCGCGATATTGCGCGAGCGTTTGCCGTGCTCGATCCAGAAATCGCGGATTCCTTGGTCGGGGTGGCTCAGGGTCAGGTTATCGTCCGCCTTTTCGTGGGCAAAGAACGTCGGGTTGAAATCAAGGCCGAGGCCTTGGTCTTTCGCCCAATCCACCCACGGTGCGAAATGGTTAAACTCAATCTCATCGCGGTCAGGGTTCTGGTCCGTGTCCAAATAACAAGCATGCAGGTTCAGGCGGTGATTGCCCGGAATCATGCTGTAGGAAAACTCCAGATCGGCGCGCAGTTCATCCGGTGTTCTGGCGCGCCCTGGATGGTTGCCTGTCGCTTGAATGCCACCACCCGAGCTGCCGGATTTTTTTTCAAACCCGACAACATCGTCGCCCTGCCAGCAATGCACGGAAATCGAAATTTCCGCAAGTTTCGCAAGGGCTACTTCGGTGTCTACGCCCCAGTCGGCAAAGGCGGCTTTCGCGCTATCATAGCTCATAATCGATCCTCCCTGATCCGCTCACGCTTAGCGCGTGAACGCCTCTTTGTTGCCGGCATCTACGTTGATGATGTTGCCAGTGGATTTTGCCGACAGGTCAGAGGCAAAGAAATATGCAGCCTCTGCGATGTCCTCGGGTAGAACGGAGCGTTTCAGCATGGACCGCTCGCGGTACATTTCCTCAAGCCCGTCTTTGTCGGTGCCATAGGTGCCAGCGCGTTGATCTAGCCATTCACCCTGCCAAATTTTAGAGCCCTTCAGCACCGCATCGGGGTTCACCACGTTAACGCGCACACCCAGTGTCGCACCTTCGAGGGCCAGACACCGGGCGAGGTGGATTTCGCTCGCCTTGGCTGTGCAATAGGCAGAGGCGTTTGGCGATGCGGCGAGGCCATTCTTGGACGCCACGAAAACAACAGAGCCGCCCATGTCCTGCACCTTGAACAGTTTGAACGCCTCGCGACTGACAAGAAAATACCCCGTGGACAGGATCGCCATGTTCTTGTTCCACAGATCAAGCGAGGTTTCCTCGATCGGGGCGGAGCTGGCGATGCCTGCATTGCTGACTAAAATATCCACGCCGCCAAATTCGGCTGCGATTGTGCTGTAGGCATTCGCGACGGCGGTTTCGTCCGTCACGTTCATATTCACAGTGCGCACGACGTCGGCAGAGTATTTACAGCTCAGCCCTTCAAAGGTTTCAGCCAAGGCCGCGTCGTCGATATCGGCCAGCATCACGCAAGCGCCTTCCCGCAAATAGCGTTCCGCCGTCGCAGCACCAATACCGCCTGCTCCGCCAGTGATCAGCGCCACGCGACCCGCCATTGATTTTGGGGCAGGCATCCGCTGCAATTTGGCCTCTTCCAGAAGCCAGTATTCGATGTCGAAGGCCTCTTGTTCGGGCAGGCCCTGATATTCGGAAACGGCATCCGCACCACGCATCACGTTGATCGCATTGAGATAGAATTCACCAGAAATACGGGCTGTGGCTTTGTCTTTGGCGAAGGTTATCATGCCGACGCCGGGGATAAGATACACCACGGCGTTCGGATCCCGGATCGCAGGACTGTCGTCTTTTTTGCATCGGTCGTAATAGGCTTGGTAGCCCTTGCGGTATTCGGCAACCGCCGCCTCAAGCCCTTCGATCGTTGCGTCCACATCCGGCTTGGCGGGATCGAAATCCACTACCAGTGGGCAGATTTTCGTACGCAGGAAGTGGTCGGGGCAGGATGTGCCCAGAGCAGCCAAGCGTTCCATATCCTTGGCGTTGACAAATTCCAGCACCGCATCGCTGTCGGTGAAATGGCCGACCATATTCTGTTGGCCCGATACGAACCCGCGAATGGCGGGCATTAGCCGTGCAGCCGTCGCGCGGCGTTCGTCTGCGGACAGGCTTTTATGCAGAGCACCGCCAAAGGCGTCTTTGCCTGCGGTCTCGGCCTCAAACCAATCCATCGCTTTCTGAATGACCTCAAGCGTCAGCTCGTAGCAGTTTTTTGCGTCGTCGGCCCATGTAAACAGACCGTGGCTTTCCAGCACGACCCCCTTCGCATCGGGGTTCTTTTCGCAGAAATTCGACAGCCACAGGCCCAACTCGTAGCCGGGCTTCTTCCACGGCAACCAACCAATGCTATCGCCGAAAATCTGTTGCGTAAGGGCTTTGCTGTCTTTGGCCGCTGCAATCGCGATGATCGCGTCAGGGTGCATGTGATCGACGTGTTTTTGCGGCACATAGGCGTGCAACGGCGTGTCAATTGAGGCTGCACGCGGGTTCAGGTTAAATGTGCAGTGAGGAAGGTAGCCTACCATTTCGTCTTCGAATTCCACCCCGCGATAAATACTGCGTAGGGCGTTTAGCTTGTCCATATACAAGGTCGAGAACCCGTCCATCTTGATTGATCCGACGTCGCCGCCGGACCCTTTGACCCATAAAACTTCAACCAGGTCACCCGAAAGAGGATCCTTTTGCATCACCTTCGCAGAAGTATTGCCGCCACCGTAGTTTGTGATTCGTTTATCCGACCCAAGCAGGTTGGACCGATAAAGCAGCTTCTCAGGTTCACTCATGTTCTCGGCGGCGGCCGCGTCCCATTTATTTTCAAGGTGCAGGCTCGATTTTGATGCGGTCATGCGTGTCTCCGTAGAGGGCAGGTTGGGTTAAATTCGTTAGCATAAATCTGACGAGTAATAATTATAAAGTCAATCAAGTTCACTCAACTTCAATCATTGTGCGGTGCAATATGATTGAAATTGAAAATAAATGATTGACAGAACGTCGTAGTGTCATCCAGCTTAGTCAAATGAAAGGACCATCATGCACGAGAAAGACCGCCACCGCGTTATCCTATCCGCCGTTCAAGATCGCTCTTTGGTCACAGTGAATGATCTGTGTTCGCTCACCGGCGCATCTGAGGCAACGACACGCCGCGATATCAATACGCTGGACGAACAAAAGCGCCTGCGCCGTGTTCGAGGTGGGGCTGAGGCTATTACATCCAAACCTTTCGTTGGACTGGCCGGACGTCCGTTTTCAGTAAACGAGACGATGCAAATCGCTGAGAAACAGGCGATCGCAGCTGCGGCTGTGGAAATTTGCGAGGACGGTGAGCCGATCATTATCAACGGCGGGACGACAACCTTTCAAATGGTTCACCCGCTAGCGTCCCGCCGTATGCAAGTCTTTACGAACTCGTTCCCGATAGCGGAGCACTTGCTGAAAAATACCCAGAATACAGTGATGCTGTCAGGCGGGATCATCTACCGCGAGCAGAACATTATCCTGTCCCCCTTCGACAATGATGTAACGCGCAATTTCTACGCCAAACGCATGTTTATGGGTGCACAAGGCATCGGACCGTTGGGGTTGATGGAACAGGATCCGCTACTGATTCAGGCTGAACAGAAACTCATCGGTCAGGCTGAAGAACTAATTGTTCTCGTTGACAGTTCCAAATTCGGAAACCGCTCAAGTCTCGTACTTTGTCCGCTTGAGCGCATTGACACAATCATTACCGACGAAGGCATCGAAGACCGCACGGCGGCCATGCTCGAGTCGGCTGATGTGTCGCTGATCGTGGTGCCGATTGGTGCCGCGCAAAAAGACGGGGTGGCCTCTTAGCCAAACCGAACACAACCACTCCAGGGAGGAAACCATGAGTGTAATTAAGAAACTGGCAACATCCGTCGCATTAGCCGGCGCTATGTTTGGCACACCTGCATTCGCACAAGAAGAAGTGCGCATCGCACTGGTCGTCAAGGCGCTCGGCATCGGGTTCTTTGAGGCCGCCAACGAAGGCGCACAAGAAGCCGCTGCAGAGCTGGGCAACGTTGAGATCATATATACTGGTCCCACAGACACAACCGCTGAAGGCCAGATCGAAGTCATCAACGCGCTGATCGCGCAGCAGGTCGATGCAATTGCGATTTCGTCCAATGACACCGATGCTCTGGTTCCCGTTTTGAATCGCGCCATGCAGCGCGGTATCACTGTGATCAGCTGGGATTCCGGCGTGGCGCCCGAAGGCCGCCAGTTGCACCTGAACCCGTCGTCCAACCCGCTGATCGGTAACATGATCATCAAACTGGCCGCAGACCACCTGCCGGACGGCGGCGAAGTTGCGCTGTTGTCTGCCACGACCACCTCAACCAACCAGAATATCTGGATGGAAGAAATGAACGCCGTAATGGGCGACTATCCCGGCATCGAAGTTGTCGCCACGGTCTACGGTGACGATCTGGCGGATAAATCCTACCGCGAAGCAACGGGCCTGATGCAGTCCTACCCTGATCTGGACGCAATCATTGCACCAACGTCCGTCGGCATCGTTGCTGCGGCTCAGGCCGTTGTCGACGCGGGCAAAGTTGGCCAAGTGAACGTCACAGGCCTCGGTCTGCCGTCCGAGATGGCCGGCGCAATTGAATCCGGTGCATCGCAGTCCTTTGCAATCTGGAACCCCATCGATCTGGGCTACTCCGCAACGATGCTGGCCTATGAGCTAAGCCAGAACGGTGCAGAAGCCGCCCCCGGTGCGGAAATTCCCATGGGCCGGATGGGCACGCTGACGCTGGATGAAAACAACGAAGGCGCGATGGCCGATCCGTTTGTTTACGATGCCAGCAACATCGATGATTTCAAGTCGATTTTCTAAACACCTCAACTGGTCCGACGCAGCAAGTCGCCGGACCAGACCGGCCCCACCCCCCCCCGGCTTGAACGAGGCTACCCGATGACGATGCATTCCGCGCCCGCCACTCCGTCCGCCGTTGTATCGATGGACCTGATCACAAAGGCCTTCCCAGGGGTCAAAGCGCTAGATCAGGTCAAGCTTGATCTCTATCCTGGTCAGGTCACGGCTCTGATTGGGGAAAATGGCGCGGGCAAGTCGACGACCGTAAAAATTTTGACCGGTATTTACCAGACCGATGGCGGCACCATTCGTATTGGAGGTGAGCCCGTGACGTTTGGATCACCCAACGACGCCGCCAAAGCAGGGATCACCGCGATCCATCAGGAAACTGTATTGTTTGACGAGCTATCCGTCGCAGAAAACATCTACATCGGTCACGCACCGCGCAATCGTTTCGGGCTGATCGACACCGCACAAATGCACCGCAACGCGGCCAAACTTCTGGCCGAGATTGGCGCGCCGTTCAGCAGCCACACCCAGCTTCGCGAACTTGGCATTGCCAACAAACACCTCGTGGCAATTGCGCGCGCCCTGTCGGTGGATGCGCGTGTCGTTATCATGGACGAACCCACCGCCGCGCTGTCCCATAAAGAGATTGAAGAGCTGTATGAGCTCGTTGAAACCCTGAAGATCCAAGGGAAGGCGATCTTGTTCATCAGCCATAAGTTCGATGAGATTTTCCGCATCGCCGACCGGTATACAGTGTTCCGTGACGGCGGGTTTGTCGGTGACGGTTTGATTGCGGACACTACTGAGGGTGACCTTGTTTCGATGATGGTCGGTCGCTCGGTTGACCAGATTTTTCCCGACCGCGCCCACGATGTCGGCGAAGAGGTTCTCAAGGTTGTGGGCTATTCCCATCCGACCGAATTTGCAGACATTAACTTTGATCTCAAACGCGGTGAAATCCTCGGATTTTACGGGTTGGTCGGAGCGGGCCGTTCTGAACTCATGCAGGCGCTGTTTGGCATCACCAAGCCGGCCAAAGGCGTGTGCCGTGTGAACGGCAATATCAAAATCATGCGCTCACCCGCGGATGCGGTTAAAAACGGAATTGTCTATGTCCCCGAAGATCGCGGCAAGCAGGGCGCAGTCATCGGCTTACCAATCTTCCAGAACATCACGCTGCCCTCGCTGGGGCGCACGTCGCGCAGCGGGTTCCTGCGGCTGGCCGAAGAATTCAAACTGGCGCGTGAATATGCGGAACGGCTGGATCTGCGCGCCGCGTCCTTGGACCAAGACATCGGAAATCTGTCCGGCGGCAACCAGCAAAAGGTCGTCATTGCCAAATGGCTAGCGACCCAGCCGCAAGTCATCATTCTTGATGAGCCGACCAAAGGCATCGACATCGGGTCAAAGGCCGCTGTTCACGAATTCATGTCCGAATTGGCGGCCCAAGGCCTGTCCGTCATCATGGTCAGCTCTGAAATTCCCGAAATCATCGGCATGTCCGACCGCGTCATCGTCATGCGTGACGGACTGATCGCGGCGGAGTTATCTGGTGATGACGTGACCCCTGAACTGCTGGTGCGCCACGCAGCTGGCATTACAACACAAACAGAAGGCGCGCCCCAATGATGCGTTTCATCCCCGTTCGCGAAGCCATCCTTGGCAGCGTGACCCTAATCCTGATTATCCTCGTGGCGTCGAGATTTGCAGGCTTTGTTGCGCCGTCCAATTTGGCAAATGTGTTCAACGACACGGCACCGCTGATCATTCTTGCTCTGGGCCAGATGGTCGTGATCCTGACGCGCTGCATCGACTTGTCCGTGGCCGCAAACCTTGCGCTGACAGGAATGGCCGCGGCAATGATCAACGTCGCTATGCCGGGCCTGCCGATCCCCGTGATCATCGCGATCGCCGTTTTGATGGGGGGCATCATGGGGGCGATTAACGGCGTACTTGTCTGGAAACTATCGATCCCGCCGATCGTTGTGACCCTCGGCACGATGACCATCTTTCGCGGAATTATCTTCCTGATTTCGGACGGCAAGTGGGTCAACTCCCATGAAATGAGCGCCGCCTTCACAGGCTTCCCCCGCGCGGTCCTTCTGGGTCTGCCTGTCCTGTCGTGGGTCGCGATTATGACCGTCATCGTCTTCGGGATCGTGATGTCACGCACCCAGTTCGGGCGGTCGATCTTTGCCGTCGGCGGGAACCCCCACGCCGCTGTCTACACAGGCATCAATGTCGGCAAGACGCAGTTTTGGGCCTTCGTGGTGTCGGGCGCGTTGGCAGGCCTAACAGGATACCTGTGGGTTGCACGCTACGCCGTGGCTTACGTCGACATCGCCGGCGGATTCGAGCTCGAAGTCGTGGCGGCCTGCGTCATCGGCGGCATTTCCATCGCGGGCGGCATCGGATCTGTCGGGGGCGCCGTGCTGGGCGCCATCTTCCTTGGCGTGGTCAAGAACGCCCTGCCTGTCGTCAACATCTCGCCGTTCTGGCAGCTCGCCATTTCCGGATCTGCCATTCTAATCGCAGTCGCATTCAATGCCCGTTCCGGCCGCACCAAAGGCCGCATCATCCTTAAATCTGCGGAGGCCACCCAATGACGGACACTACCACCACGCGCTATATTCCCGACCGCCTGAACAGCCGCGCCGTCCGCATTCTCAAAAGCTGGGAAGCGCTATTGCTGGCCCTGGCCATCGCGATCTTCGTCGTGAACAGCTTTGCATCGCCTTATTTTCTGAACGCATGGAATCTCAGCGATGCGACGTTCAACTTCACCGAAAAGGCGATGATCGCCTTTGCGATGGCGTTGCTGATCATCTCGGGCGAGATTGACCTCTCCGTTGCCTCGATCATCGCGCTGGCCAGCACCGCAATGGGATTGGCGATGCAGCATGGCGCGGGGACGTCAGAACTTGTCATGATTGGTCTAACCGTGGGCCTTCTGTGCGGGGCGTTCAACGGCGTGTTCGTGACCATCCTCGGCTTGCCGTCCATCGTTGTGACCATCGGCACCATGAGCCTGTTTCGCGGGATCAGCTATATCATCCTTGGGGATGGATCGTTCAGCGGCTATCCCTCCAGTTTTTCGTGGTTCGGGCAGGGTTATATCTACTGGGTGTTCACAGTGGAAATGCTGCTTTTCGTCATGATCGCCGCGATCTACGTCGTGTTGCTGCACAAAACCAACTTTGGCCGCGCTATCTATGCCATCGGTAACAACCCGACCGGTGCGCTGTTCAGTGGTATCCGCGTGCAGCGGGTGAAGTTCATCCTCTTTTTGCTGACAGGTCTGATGTCTGGCGTTGCGGCGGTCTGCCTGACCTCGCGCCTTGGATCGACCCGCCCCAGTATCGCAACCGGAATGGAGCTTGAGGTTGTGACAATGGTCGTCCTTGGCGGCGTCAACATCCTTGGTGGGTCTGGCACGATACCGGGCGTTGTCATTGCCGCGTTTGTCATGGGTCTTGTGACCTTTGGCCTTGGTTTGCTCAATGTGCCGGGCATCGTTATGTCGATCTTTATCGGCCTGCTGCTGATCGGCGTGATCGCCCTGCCGCGCCTCTGGGCGATGGCCGCCGCGAGGCGCAAAGCATGAGCGCGCGTTACGTGTTCCGCATGACCCTGAACGACGGCATGGCGGATGAATACAAACGCCGCCATGATGCGATCTGGCCACACCTTGTCGATCTGTTGCACGGCGCCGGTGTTAGCGACTATTCGATCCATCTGGACGAAAGTACCGGCCACCTGATCGGAGTGTTGACCCGCACGGACGGGCACACAATGGACGATCTTCCGAACCATCCGGTTATGCAGAACTGGTGGGCCAATATGGCCGACGTAATGGAAACTGCGCCAAACAATGAACCCGTTGCCGTGGCTTTGACGCCGCTGTTTCACATGCCATGACTAAACCGCAGCACATAGCGGTCATCGATATCGGCAAGACCAATGCAAAACTCGCGCTTGTCGACCTCGCGTCGCTGACCGAGGTCGCTGTCGTCACGCGCCCCAATGTTGTGCAGTCGGGGCCGCCTTGGCCGCATTACGATGTCGATAGTCATTGGGCGTTCTTGCTGGACGCGCTCGCAACCTTTCACCGTGACCACCGCGTCGACGCGATTTCGATCACCACCCACGGCGCCTGTGCCGCGCTGCTGGCAGCGGATGGATCGCTGGCGGCACCAATCCTTGATTACGAACATGAATACCCCGCCGAGATCGTCGCGGCCTACGATGCAATCAAACCCGATTTCGCCGAGACCGGCTCGCCAAGAATGATGGGCGGTTTGAATATCGGTGCCCAGCTGCATTATCAGTTCATCGCGGATTCGACGCTTAAGGACCGAACTAACCAAATTGTCACCTACCCACAATTTTGGGGCCATCGCCTAACTGGTATCGGCGCGACAGATGTGACCTCAATTGGCTGTCATTCGGATCTTTGGAATCCACATACGGGATCGTTCTCTGACCTCCCAAAGACCCTAGGAATCGTCGATAAAATCGCGCCCGTGCGCCATCCCAGCGACATTCTTGGCTCCATCCTACCTCACATAGCGCAGGCCACAGGCCTTGAACCGGACACGCCAGTATGTGTTGGCATTCACGATTCCAATGCCTCTCTTTACCCGCATGTTATTTTTCGGAATGAACCAGTCTCTGTGGTCTCTACCGGGACGTGGGTGATCGCGATGTCCCTGATGGGAGACAATGCCTCAACTATCCCACATCTCGCTCCGAACCGCGATACCCTCATCAATGTTAACGCACGTGGGCAAGCTGTTGCCAGCGCGCGATTTATGGGCGGGCGCGAGTATGAACTTATTCAGAAGGGCCAACCTTACGCCCCAACCGAACAGGACATCACCACTGTTCTGGACCAGTCTCTAATGCTACTTCCTTCAGTGGAAACGGGCACTGGCCCTTTCCAAAACCGCACAATGCAATGGCTCGAAGAAGAACCTCCCGTCGGATCGGGCCAGCGGTCAGTTGCACTGTCGTTCTATCTCGCTTTGATGACTGGGACTTGTTTGGAATTACTAAAGGGTGAAGGCTCCACGATCGTTGAAGGCCCTTTCGCGCGCAATGCAGAATTTGTAGCGATGCTGAGAGCCATCACTAATCGGCCCGTCATCACAAGTGAAGCTGCCACAGGAACCAGTATCGGCGCTGCCTTGCTCTTCAACACCGATCAGACATTGTCGATCCCTACCGACACGGTAATTTCTGAAGTCGGGGAAGAGTTCTCGGCTTACATTGATCGTTGGAGAACGTCTGTTCAACCGTGAGATCGATTTCCATCTAAGAAACTAGGGTGAAGTGGTCCCACTTATTTGGACAGTTTTGCGGCTGAGCTAAGATGTAATCGGGTTGGTGTCATGCCGCTTTTCGTATTTCCGCTTGGGTAAAGTATGCTGTGTCCGGCGTGCGCTTATCAAGGGCGGTGTGAGGTGACCTGTGCCCCAAGTTCCCCCCAGCTTGCGCGGAGTCCTTGGGGTTAAATCTGTGACCTCAGGCGGCCACTTTGTCCGTTGCCTTTCTCTGCAAGAATTCCGTGGGCGTCAGGTTGCCCAAGGCTGAATGTGGTCTGCGCCAATTGTAATCCTCTTGCCTTCTTCCAGGATTTTCCGTGCATCGCCTAACCTACCAAACAGCGTTTCGTTAAGGCATTCATCTCGCAGCTTGCCATTGAAGCTTTCAATGAAGC
>NZ_OCTN01000006.1 GCF_900231835.1 Pontivivens marinum
CGCCATTCAGCATTGGGCTGGAAAAGCCCAGTCGCTTTCGAGCGGAAGGTGGCCTAAACGAGCACCGGGGGCGGCACAAAAACGGGTCAGGTCCAGCCATTATAAGCAGCGAAAGTGAGGCGTTGCTTTTGTTGAGTTCCAGTCGACGATCCGTCGTTCGTTCGGCTGACTCAAGATACATCCGAAATTCTTCAAAATGAACACGAGGGAGCGGCGGTTGAGGCCTTGTTTCAGAATTTTGTTCCGTAACCATTGGCTATCTCCTGAGCCGTTGTCTCACCCCACACTAGAGGCGGCTTGAGGTGCCCCTAGATTTTAGACGGTTTTCTAGGTAATTTTGGAACCAAGGAGTGGATATGTCGCGAAGGTCAGGTTTCCGCGAGATGGTAATATCGATAATCCGGCTGAGGACGCAGCGCGAGGCGAAGGCGCGCGCCCAGATTCGGTTCGCGCTGCGTAATGCTACGCAAGTGCGAATCTAGGTGCAGGTCTGCGGCGTGGCTGAAACGGACGATGCTAAACGTCCAACCTAGACTGGGCCGCTGAGAGGACAACCTCCAGCTCGATCCGGCGCCTTTCTGCCAGACGAGACAGGCCGAGCCTGCGCGCAAGTGCGAGGACAGAGTCCTCGGCTTGTAGCAGTTCGGGCTCTGCTTGCAGCAGCCCGGCGATCTCGGCTACGGAGATTTCTGCGGGATCGCGGCCAGGTATGTCCCGCCAACGGATCATCGCTTCTGGTGTCGATGTCCACAGAAAGACCCCGCATGGTTCGACCATCCGCTCCAGTCCTGCGCTCGCCGCCTCGACGCGCGCGCGGATCCGGCCGCCGACGCGCTTCCAGCCATGGCGATCCGCGATCTGACGGGCGACAGCGTTGAGATGGACTGGCCCCTGCTTATTGACGATGCCCCGGATCATATCGCGCAAAGTCGTGTCGTAGGACGAGTCGTGGAAGGCCTCCGAATTTGGCTCGGGTCCGTCAGAGGGGGCTGGTTCGTCCCGTCGGTCCACTGTCAGCGGGGATTGCGAGGCCACTAGGTCGAACTTCGAGGTTGGTTCCTGCACGGCGTCTGGTGGAGTTTCGTCTCGTGCGTTTCCAGGCACTGGCGCTGTCGGCGGCGACAGCGGGGCAGGTTCGGACGGGACATCTTTCACGTCTTCGAGATCGACCTGCTCCATCTCGTCGTTGGCCTGCTCGCGGTCGAGCTTAAGTTGTGCCCTGAGGTCGGCGTCGATACGCTCAAGTACGTCACGGCGATGTAAGAACCACTCCGTCGACCAGATCCGCTCGATCCGCCAACCGAGCCCTTCGAGCACTGCTTGGCGCATCCGGTCGCGATCGCGCGCAGTGGGTGAGGAATGATAGGTGGCCCCATCGCACTCCACTCCAGCCAAGTACCTGCCCGCGCGGTCGGGATGCACGATGCCGAGGTCGATTCGGTAGCCCGACACGCCGATCTGCGTCCGGACCTCCCAACCGAGTGCCTCCAGCGCAGTTTTCACCTCAACCTCGAAGGGACTGTCCGCACCGCCAAGCGAGCCTGTGTCGGTCGCCGCCAGCGCATCAGGCCCACGCGCCGCGTAATCGAGAAAGTCGCGCAGGTCCCGCACGCCTTCGGCCTTGGTCCGCGTCACGTCGATGTCGTTCGCGTCGATGGAAGTGAAGACGTGCATCTCGCGCCGTGCGCGCGTCACTGCCACGTTCAGCCGTTTCTGGCCACCATTCTGGTTCATAGGTCCGAAGTTCATCGACAGCTTGCCGGCCGCGTCGCGTCCGAAAGTGGTCGAGAATACCATGACGTCGCGCTCGTCGCCCTGGATGTTTTCCAGGTTCTTCACAATGACCGGCTCCTCCCGCTCGTCAGAGAAGAACCATTCCAGTGAATCGTCCTGAGATCGGGCGCGGTCGAGATGATCGAGGATGCGCTGCTGCTGCTGGATATTGAATGTGACAACGCCGATCGTCTCGCGGTTCTCCTCGGGCTTTGCCAATTCCGCGCGCAGGCGATCCGTCACGAAATCTGCTACTTTATCTGCCTCCACCGGATTGGTGCGCGAGCCGCCGCGGTCGTAGACGCCCTCCACGCGGTGCAGCCGTACTGCCTCGCCCCAGGCCCGGGGTGCCGGGAAGGTGACGAGTCCACCGTCGTAGTAGCGCTGGTTCGAGAAGGCGATCAGCCCCTCGTCGCGGGACCTGTAATGGACGCGCAACACGTTCTGGGGCACGCCCGCCGCCACGGCCTCGTCCAGGATCGAGGCTTGGTCGCGTTCATAAAAGGCCAGTTCCTCATCATCTTCCTGCACGCGGTCGAAGCCACGGGAGGGCGGCATTTGTTTGGGATCACCAACGATGACCGATTGCCGCGCGCGGGCGATTGCACCGATCGCGTCCCAAGTCGTGATCTGCGAGGCCTCGTCGAAGAGCACGATGTCGAAACTCGCCTGTCCGGCAGGCAGATACTGCGCGACTGAGAGCGGCGACATCAGCACGCAGGGCGTGAGCTTCGTCGTGGTCGGGCCAAGCCGATCAAGCAGGCCGCGGATCGACTCCCGAGGGCGCTGCTGGCCCATCAGATCGCGAAGACGGCCTAGGGCGGAATTGCGCGCGACGTTTTCGGTTCCGGGCAGGCCGTGAGCAATGCGGCGACGGATGCTATCGGCGGCGAGATCGGCATGGCGCGCATCGAGTTCGCGGAAGACCTCGATGCGCTTCTGGTGCTTCCAGCCGATGAAGGTTCGAAGCGGATCCGCTGCGTCGATGGCGAGCGGTGTCCACCACACGGCATAGGCACAGTCGAAGGCGTCTTCGGCATCTTCGACGTCTCCCGCTTCCAACGCTTTACAGAGCGATGCGAGACCCCGCGATTCCGCTTGCGCCACGAGGCCGCGCCAATGCAGCCAGTCCTGAAGTCGGCGCGTATCGTGGCGTAGCTTGGGCAGCGCGTCGCGCAGGTCCACGAGATCAATGTCCACTGTGCGACCCGCGAGCCGCTCGAACCGGGCGCGGGCAGGGGCCATCGCGTCGAACGCCTCCACGAGCGCCTTCGCTTCCGCCCGTCCAGCTCCGGCAGCGGCCTCGACCGAAGCTGCGCGCGCCGCGACATTCGTTGCCGCCACCCGTCTGGCCACCGCATCGAGCGCGTCGGCATCCGTGTCACGCCCGCGCCAGTCGGGTAGCCCGGCCAGCCGGTGCTGGTGGAGGGTAGCGAGCCCGTCCTGCACCTCCTCGATATGCGTCAGGTCATGTGCCGGGTTCGCCTTTCCTTGCGCATAGGCCGAAAGCATACGGCGCACTGCGCCCTTGCGGAATACGGAGAGGGGCCAGATGCTCGCCTCTGCGCGGCGCCAGTCGGCGTCGATCTGCGCGACCGGAACGCGGGCCAGATCGCGGGCGGCATAGGGAACCGACAGACGGCCTTCGGCAGTATCGAGTTCGCGCAGCACCTCGCGCAGCGTCTCGGCCTGCACCTGTATCTCAGCAGGGTCGCGCCCGCTTAACGCCGCGCGATCCTCCTCCGCCTCTGAGAGGACCGCCCGCGCCAACGGCTCCAACATCGAGGGATCGGCACCTGCCATCTGCCCCACGGCTCTGGCCATTCTGGTCCGCGCGTCGATCGCCTTGCGCAGCAGATCCTCCAGCGCCGCGGCTGCCTCTGTAAGCTCGCGCGTCCAGGCGTTGGACCAGCCGCCTTCCGGCTCCTCGACCAGGCACAGGGCACCAGGGTCACGGACCCGCGGGGCGACTTCGCCTAACTCGCGAGTAAGGCGGCGGAGGCTCTCTCGGGTCTCCGCATCATGCGCGTCCATCCGATCCCAGGACAGTTGGATAGGGGCCTGGCGCGAGGCGAGCCCGATCGCTTCAAACACCGTCAGCCCGTTGCCGTGCCGATGGTGCAGCGCCTCGACATAATCGTTGAGGCGGTTGCGCTCCAATCCGAGCTCTTCGGAGACGCGTGCCCATTCCGCTTTGGCCTTTCCGTCCGAAGGGCGCTCCCACGCGCGGCCGAGCTGTCCGATGACATTCTTGCGCTCCGCCTTCGAGCTGTGGATTTCCAGCACCGCATCGCCCAGCCCGTAGGCTGTAAGCCGACGATGCACGACATCCAGCGCGGCGGCCTTCTCGGCGACGAAAAGGATCGTCTTTCCATGCGCGAGGCAATGCGCGATCAGGTTGGCGATGGTTTGGCTCTTGCCGGTGCCGGGCGGGCCGATCACGACCATATCGTGCCCTTCGACGGCCCCTGCGACAGCGGCCAGTTGCGAAGCGTCGGCCGGTAGCGGCGTGAACGTCTCGGCGGGCGGTAGCTTGGCCTCGACCTCCCGCGGGGTGGGCAGGCCCGAGGCGCCCTCGGGGACGAATGGATCGTCGGGTGTATCGATCAGGTGGGCGACGAGACGGTTTTCGCGTAACTGGTCGGTCCGCTCGACGAGGTCCTTCCACATCAGGTATTTCGCGAAGGAGAAGGTCGAGAGCGCCAAGTCCTCGACCACTTCGAAGCCAGGAACGTTGCGCACCACCTCTCGCATACGCCTGAAGATGCGTGGCACGTCCAGCCCAGCCTCGTCACGCGGCAGTTCGCCCTTGAGGTCGGGCGCTTCTATCCCCTGCTCCGCCAGTTTTTCGAGCAGGGTCAGGTTGAACCGGACCTCGTCGCCCTGATGGACCAGGGTGAAGGGCGACGAGGCGGAGGCCCGGCGCAGCGTAACCGGCACCAAAAGGAGTGGCGCGCGGTGATACTTGGTCGCAGTCTCGGACTGCTTCCAGCGCAAGAACCCGATTGCGAGGAAAAGCGTGTTGGTCCCACCCTCGGCAAGGTCGCTACGCGCCTTTCGATAAAGCGCGGTAAGGCGCTTGCGCATCAACTCGTTCGGCAGCGGGCTGCACAACTCGCCCCGGTCGAGCGCGTCGCGGATCACGCGCGCATCGATATCTTCTCCGGTTTCACGCCGGTACTGGTCAGGATCACGTCCTAAACGTGGGTTCTCGTCGGGTAAGCTAATCATCTTAAAGGCTTGCCCGTCGGTCAGCTCGTCCTCTAACCGTGGCACGTCGTGACAAGCGAGCATCAATGCGCCCTGCGTGTCGCGAAAATTCAGCAACCGATTGCGCAGCGACAGGTCGAGCAACTTTCGCTGCCACCGGTCGATGCGGCCCTGCGGAGTCGCAGGTGCGGTTTCCTCGATGGGATCGGGCGGCTCGAACCCCTCCGGCGGCAACAAATTATCGGATATGGCATGTGGATCGGCGGAAGCCGGAGCATCGTGTGTCTCGACTGCGCGACCGGTGCGGGCAAGCGGTCGGATCCCGGAAGAGCGGCAGCGGGCGATATCGACGGCCACACCAAAGAGATGTTCCCGCGCCTCGGCCAGTTGCGCCTGGCCTTCAGAAACGGCGGTGCGGAAAGTGCCGCGATTTCCGCCAGTAAGCAGAGTCGTCTCGAAGGGCAGGAACTCCCGCGCGACGATCGCCTTGCGCAGATCCGTAACATCCCAGGTTTCGGTCGTGCCGAACGTGCGCTTTACCAGCCATACGCCCGTGAAGGCATGTCCTTCGGTAAAGACGACGACCGGGTTGAGGCCCGATGCCTCAAGCGCGGCCGCGATCAGAAGCGCGGTATCGAGGCAGGTTGCCAGGCCTTCTTCTGCCAGCCGGGCGGGCGTGCGAACCTTCTGGCCGCGACGCTCAAAGGAGGCGGGCGGGACCGCATAGCGCAGGTCCATTCCCTCGACAGCCGACCAGATCGCAGCCGCGATGGCCCAGGCCCTGGCAGGATCTCCACTCTGGTAGCCGTCGAGGCCGGATGAAAGCCCCTGGCCCTTCATCGCGTCCGAAGCGGCACGCAAAATAGCGGCCACGCGCAGATCATTTGGTTGTACGAAAGCAGCGAGCAATTGACCCATCTCTCCGACGCCCCCCCACTCGTCCCGCGCCAACAGCTCGACCGGGGATTCGTAGATGAGGGGGGCGCGGCCATCCTCAAACTCGGCCGTGATCCGGAGCCTGCCATTCTCCGCTTCGTTTAAGGCATCGAAAAATGCACCATCCAACTTTGTCTCGAGGTCACGCGGGTTGATCGACGAGTTGGGAGCAATCGCTCTAAAGGACCATTCTCGCTCAACGGCGAAGGTAGGATGCAAGCCAAGGCGCAGCGTTCCAGCGGAAAGGCCTTCATCGCCTGAGTATAAAACGATATTTTGGAGCAGCGGGACGGCATTCTGTAAGGAGGCGTAGGTCAACCGCTTTGCATGGTCGACTGTCAGTCGAGGTTGAACAAGCTTGGGCGCATCTTCTTCGCTTTCGAGTGGGGCGGGTACATCAAGCGTCACGGGTAGATCCTTCTGTGCGCCGCTTTCACCGTTGCGACTTTTGGTGAAATTCTGCCTACTGAGGCTCGCAATGTGAAGCCCCTAAAAAATCGTACTGTATTAATGATTATTTGAATTTTTTGAGTATCCACAGCTACATTGGATGGTTTCCTTCAAGCAAGCTAAGAATTTGCGTAAGAAAAACGTGCATAGCGCCCCAAGGCTGAAAATAATGGAGTGCCGACAAAGGGTTGAAGCCACCACGCGAAATCATGGGAAAGGTTTTGGCGGATCCAGGAGATGTATAAAGGCCCAGAACATCGCAGTCGGCAAGACGGAGCGGAAGGTCGAGCAGCCCGGAAAGTTATCCCAGCAGATGAGGGAACATCGGCAATCGGCACCAACGGCAAGATGTTCGGCGTCCGCCGGACTGCCAGACGCGATGCGAAGGCCTTTCTCAACAACACCATTAAGCGGGCGGGCCTGCAATGTCCGGTGACAGTCATTACAAGATATCAGGCGTCAAAGGGGGCATCGACTACATCCGCAGGCTGTTCGACAGCGCGTAACCCACCGCGCGTCCCAGAGTGGATCCGTTGTAGCAGAATTAACGCAACGGTCCCCCAACAAGATACTTTGGAATAGTATAGGAAGCTCAATCGTGCCAAGCCGCGCCTTGACCTGCGGCTAGGGTTGTTCCGTGCGCGCGGCGTCTGGCGTAAATGCGGCCCAGCGGCGGGGGCCCAATCTGCATGAGGGGATTGGGCCGGCTAATCCCCTCAGCCTGCCGTGCGGGTTCAGGCGGTATTTTGCAGTATAGTATGGTTAAAACTGCCATTTGACGCGCACGTAACAGGTGAAAATCTGGAATTCTCGGTGATAGCGGCAGTGGGCTGGAATCCATCTGCCACAGATCACTGTGCCTGTAACATTGAGTGCGGACTGTAGTGCTTTGTACAGTTTTCAAGGGAAAATCTGTTAAACTATTCAATATGTAGCGAAATCGTGACCGCGTTATGCTAAGGCATTGCGGAAATATATAGTCTGCGCGGTCACGCAGGCATCAGCTTTGGGGGAAGTTATGAACGCATATTGTGGAACTTTGCGCGCGCGGTTGCGGGCGGGAACGGCGCAGCGGTGCGTTATGCTTGTTTCTATCGTGTCGGCGGGCGGGGCCGCGGCGCAGGATGTGGTGCCGGACGGGCTGACCAATACAGCCGTTACGGTGAACGGGTTGATCAGCGATGTGCGCACCGGCACCCTGTCGGGCGGGATCGGGATAAACTCGCTGCGGACGCTGAATGCCAGCGCGGGGCGGACGGTGAATGTGCATGTGCCCACCGGCGCGGATACCACCCTCAATATCGTGCGCGATCGGGCCAGCCGGATTGACGGGACGCTGAACTCCGTCATGGACGGGCAGATCGGCGGCACCATGATTATTGCCAACCCCAATGGCGTGATCGTTGGTGCGGGCGGGCGTGTGAATGCGGGCAGCTTGTCTGTGACGACGCCGACCGAGGCCTTTGTTGACGGGATCATCGGGCCGGATGGCGTGGTGGATGCGGCATCGCGGGATGCGCTGATCGCGGGCACGGCGCCGCTGGCGGATGCGGATATTGCGATTGACGGGCAGGTCAGCGTGGCGGCGCAGGCGCGGCTGCAAGCGGGGCGTGATGTGCTGATCGGGGGCACCACCGCCGTTGATGCGCGGGCGGCGCTGGTCGGGGCCTTTGCCAATACCGGGGGCAGCAATGTCTTGATCGAGGCTGGCCGCGACGTGGTGATCGGCGGGCAGGTGACGGCGCGGTCCGGCGATGCGGGCGGTGCGATCACCGTGCGGGCCGGTCGGGATGTCAGCGTTTCGGGCGCAGTGTATGCGCGCGGCGATAGCGGCGCGGATGCCGGCCAGATTGATGTTCTGGCACAGCGCGATGCGACCATTGCGGCGGGCGGTTCGGTTCTGGCCACGGCGACCGGTGCGGGTGCAGGCGGGGATGTGCATTTCTCGGGCTTGCACGCGGTGACGGTGGTTGGACAGGTCAGCGCGGCGGCGCAGGGCAGTGGCGCGCTGGGGTCGCTGCATATTGATCCGGTGGAACTGATCCTGAGCGAGGACCAGAACTTTGCCGGTCAGGATACGGTGTTGGAGGCGTCGGGCGCGATCTATGTGCGTGATGTCACGATCTCGACCCAGAACCTGTATGATGTGGCGGAGATCGACAATTATTCCGCCATTCTGTCTGGCGATTCCGGCGATCTGACCCTGCGCGCACCGATCATTGATTTCGCCGAGGGCGCGCGGATACGGGCCGAGGGCGGGCGGGGCTTTGGCTTTGCCACCTTCTATAATGGCGGCGCGGTGTTGATCGAGGCCGTGGCCGATCAGGTGCTGGACAGTGCCGGTATCGCGCAGGCCCATGCCGGAATTACCATCGGCAATCAGGTGCAGATCACCGGTGGCAGCGTGACGATCCGGGCGCAGGCAACAGCCGGTTTCGATATTACCAGCGTGCCGCAGGTCGATGCCTTCGCCAATCTGTCCGATGCCGATAGCGTGACGGATATTATCAACGATGCCGCCGCCTATCTGACCGGAGAGCTGGCCGCCGTGGGGGCGACGGTTCTGCCCGCTGTGGCAACTGCTTCGGCCAATATCACGTCCAACGCGGCGGAAATCCGTGCCGATCTGGGCGATGTCACGATCGAGGCGCTGGCCACCACCGATATCAACATCACGCCGGACGCGAATATGCTGTCGGTAATCGGCGTGCGCAGCGATACCGAGGCGACCGTTTCGCTGGGCAGTTCGGTGAACAATTACTACGATTTCGGTTTCTCGAATCCGCTGCCGCAACGCATCGGCGCGACCGGTGATGTGACCATTCGCGCCATCACGCAGGAGACGCAAAACCTGACCGCGCGGGCCGAGGGCATGATTGCCACGGCGGCGATTGTGTCGGACCGGCGTTCGGCGGCGCGGGTGACGCTGGACCCTGCATTCGGTCTGAGCGGCGAAATGGAGCCGTGGGTCGAGTTTGACAACGGCGCGCAGGTTCTGGCGCAGGCGCGGCATGATCTGGATTTCGACGCGGTGGCGGCAAATGGCGATGCGGCGGGGGTTGCCTTGGCCGGGATCGTTTCATTGAGCGACAGCGAGGCGATTGCGGCGGGCGCGTTCCGCACCGCTGCCCGTCTGGATGTCACGGCGGAAAACCTGTGGAGCCGCTACCACGCCGATGCGCAGGCCCATAGCGGCGATGCGGCGGACCTGACCGGCGCGGCACAGGCCGAGGATGCCAGCGCCGACGCGCAGGATGATTTGCGCAGCGGTGCCGCGGCGAGCGAGGAACTGTCCGAGCAGAACGGTGACAGCGCGGGTGATGTGGCATCGGGCGCGAATGTCACGGCGGGCTTTGTCCTGACGCTGCATGACGACACCACCGCCGCAGGTCTGGGCGGGGTGCAGCTGGGCGGGCCTGACTTTGCCAGCTATGGCACCTCGGGCGGCGGGATTTCCAACGTTTATGATTTCAGCGGGCAGGGTTCGCCGATCACGCTGACGGCGCGCACCTTGCTGGACGATGTGAACGTGACCGCGCTGGCCGATGCGCAATCGGCGGTGGGCGTCATGGTTGCGGGCACCCTGACCGAGTGGGGCATCGAGACGCTGGCGCAGGTCAGTGACCAGTCGGTCGAGACGGAGGGTACCATCACCGTCACCGCAGAAACGCTGTTTGGCGGCGCGGATCAGGACAGCCGGTTGGATGCGGCGCTGGATGCGATTGCGGCGGATGCGGATGGGGTCGATGCGGGCAGTGTCTTGCCCGATGTGGAAACTCTGCTGACCGATGGGCGCACCCGCTTTGCCGCCAATACCAGCGGCAGCGGCACGGCGGTTAGCGCCACGGTCGCGGCGGCGGTCACGCGGCTGGATCTGAACACGCAGGCCAATGTTGCGCGGGATGCCTATCTGAACGGGCCGTTCGGCTATGGCGACGGTGGTTATGACGGGGGCTACGATGGTGGCTATGACGGCGATTACGGTGGGGATTTCGAGGGCGGTTTAGGCGACGGCTTCGAGGGCGGTTTAGGCGATGGCTTCGGGGATGGTTTTGGTGACAGCACCGGTGGTGATTACGGCTATGGTACTGCCGCGATCCAGCAGCTCTCGGTCACTGCGCGCACTGCTGGCACCGTGGTTACGCAGGCAAATGACCCGACGGCCCTGACCGACGGCGCGGCGGTCGGCATTGGCGCGGGCGTTGCGGTCAGCGACGTGCACAGCGTGGTTTCTGCGGTGAACGAGGGGTCGGTTACCTCATTCGGAACAACAGTTGACGCGACCCAAGCGATGGAGATCGCAACGCTGGCCGGTGCTGGCGCGGGGGGCGGAGTGCTGGATCTGGCGGGGGCCTTTGCGTTGAGCCGCTATAGCGCGCAAACCTATGCGTGGCTGCTGCCCAATATCGGCGAGACGCGGTTTGATCCTGACATGCCGGTTGCGGATCGGCCCGATGCGGCGCTGCGGATCAACGCGCAGGATGGCACCGATCTGGTCACCGTTGCGGGCACGCTGAACGCGGCGGCGACGGTGGGGGTTGGGGCCTCGGCGGCGATCAACATTCTGGATCGGGATACGCGGGCGGCGCTTGGTAGCGTCTATGACCTCGATTACCGGCAGTACCCCTATTATGCGACCAGCTCGCCCTTGTTCGAGGTCGGCTTTGCGGAATCGCTCTATGCGGATGGATTGCAGATTTCGGCGCGGACCACTGGCGGTGTGATCGTGGCGGCTTCGGCCGGTCAGCGGCCCGAGGGGGCCAGCGATGGCGATACCCGCACGGCACCGGCGGCAGTGGGCGGCGTGGCGCTGGACGATCTGGAGGAGGAATCCGTTCAGACCGCCGAGGAGGATAACCCGACCGAGGGCGCGCGCGGTGGTTTCACCCTGTCCGGTGCCTATGCAACGACGCGCGGCAGCAGCAGAACCACGGCGACGCTGGGCCATAACGGGTTCTCGCAACTGGATGGTGTGCTGTCTGTCACGGCGCAGGACGCGGCGCAGGTATTGACCCTGACCGGTGCGGTTGTGCCGGGGGATGTGACGGTGGGCTTGGCCGGAGGCTTCGCGCAATCGGCGCTGAACCGGCAGGTGCAGACGGATTTGACGGGCGGGCAGTGGAACGCCGAGGGGGTCACGGCGCGGGCCCTGATCACCGGTCGCGATGTCACGATTGGCGGTGGTGCGGCGGGGGCCGGTGGCGGTGCGCTGAATCTGGCCGGAGCGTTCGCGCTGGGGTCCGGATCACGGGATGCGTTGCTGAGCATGGGCGCGATTACCCTGAATGCAGGTGCCGAAGCCGTGTTGCTGGAGGCCGCAGATCGCGGCACGGTCAACACGATTGCCGGCGCGGCCGAGGGCGCAGCGGCGAGCGACGGCGCGGTTGGCATTGGCGCGGCGGTTGCGCTGGACCGGTCCACGGCTGTGGCGCGGGTGGAAACCCATGATTACCTGCCGCTGCCGGTGGAATATGCTGTCGTGCCCTTTACGGCGGTTGCACTGGACGGGTCGGGCGTTTCGATTCTGGCCGATCAGGCGGTGACGCGGAATGTCACGGCACGCTCCACCGGCTATGCCAGCGGTGTGGCGGTGTCGGGTTCTGCGGCGATCCGCACGGGGGCCACGGCGGCGGAAATGGCGCTGGACGCGGATATGACCCTGCCCGCCGGTGCTACGATTCTGGCCAGTGCAACGGGTGACAGCATCGCGCAGGCGGGCAGTGTTTCGGGCGATGGGGCGGTCGGGCTGGGCGTGTCCTTTGCCCTGCAAGCCGAGGCCCGCAGCAGCGAAATCACCCTTGGCGCGATGGAAATCGGAACCTCGGCGCAGGCGGCAGGGGCGTTGGGGATCAGCGCGCTGACCTCCGGTGATCTGAGCGCGAAGGCCACGGCGGGGGTTCTGTCCCCCGAGCAGCAGCAGGAGCAGGAGGACGCGGCGCAGGCCGAGGAAGGTCTGTTCGCCTTTAACGGCGCTGTTGCGCTGGTCACGGCCAGCGATGATGCGCGGATTGTGGCGGCGCAGGATGGATTCGCCCAAACGCGGATCACGGCGGCTGCGGCGGTGCTGAACGCGGTGCAGGGGTCCAACCTGATTGCCAGCGGTGGCGGTGTTACCCAAGCAGGCGGCGGCATCGGTGCGGGGCTGGGTGTGGCGCTGGTCACGGGATCGGTCAGTGCGGAAATCGCGCTGCAATCGCTGCGCCTCGATACGACCGGAATGCTGACGCTGAACGCGCGCACGGCGGGTCAGGTTCGGGCGGATGCGGTGAACGGGGTCTCGCAGGGATTTGTGAATGTCGGGGTCAACGTGGCCGGTGGCACAACGCAGGCCAACGCCCGGATTCTGTTTGGCGACCAGTCCGCACAGCCCGATGATGGAGATCGGCTGAGCGGCGGCAATGTGGCCCTGTTGGCCGAGGTCGCGACGGGTCATCACGCCGATGCGAAATCCCTGCAACCCACCGGTGAGGATGGCACGGCGGCGGTTGTTGTCGGGCTGGCCGGTTATGCGGTGGATGCGGATAGCGAAATTACGCTAGGCGGCGGTGATATTCAGAGCACGGGCGCGGCCAGCATCATCGCCCGCACGCAGCCCACGGTTGCGGCGACATCGCTAGGCGCGGATAACCTGCGCCTCGATTTCGCAACGAATGAGGGCGAGGACGAGAGCGGCTTTAATCTGGGTCTGGCGGCGGCCCTGTCCGATCTGGATCTGGGCGCGACGGTCACGGTGAACACCACCGATATTGTGGCGACAGGGGCGCTGACCGGATTGGCGCAGGCGGATATTACCAGCTCCACCGCCGGTCGTGTCACGACGCGGGCGGATATGGTTGTGGGCGCGGGGTCGCGCGTGCTGGGTGGCTCGCTGAATCTGGACGCGACGGCTCGGTCAGGGGTCAAGGTGGACGGCACCACCGGTCAGACCAATTACGGCACCGAGGCCCGCAGCGATGCGCAGGGCAATGCCGATATGGTGGGCGATGCCGGTGATGCCGCGCGCGGGGATGAGGCAGAGCAGACGGCGTTTTCAGCTTCGATTTCGCCTGAATCCGCGCAATCGGGGGCTGCCCTGCGGGTGGACGGCGCGATTGTCGGTGCGGGAACGGGCAATGCGGCGCTGAATTCCGGTGCGACCACCGATATTATTCTGGGCGCAACCGATGCGCCGCTATCGGCGACCATCGCGATCAGTGAGGTCACGGCGGACACGATCATCACCGACAGCGCCATCGGGGCCAGCGGTGATTTGACCATCGGGGCGGATGCGGTGGAATCCCATCGCTTGACCGCGCGTGTCGGGGCGGGGGATGCCTCGGCCATTGATGCGGCTGCGGTGATCAGCGTGCGCCGCTCGCGGGCGGTGGTTCTGGTGGACAATGCCGCCGCGAATACCGGCCTGTTCGGCGATGATATCGACGTGGATGCCCGCACCACGCGCACCCTGCAATTCGACGCGGATGCGGTGGCGGGGGATGATACGTTTCTGGCCATGGCGGGCAATGTCGGCTTTGGCGAGGGGGTGACCTCTGCCGCGATTGGCGGGCTGGTGGCGAATAGCGACGGCTCGGCGGCGGGAATGCTGGATGTGGATGCGACGGCGACGACTTCGCTCAGCGTGCTGACCCGCGCCGCAGGGGGCCGCACCACGGCGGCGGCCGAGGATGGCGATGACGGCACAGGCGATGCGGGCGTTGGCGCGGAGCTGGTCGATCTGGGCGATGATGTGAACGAGGATGCCGATACCACCGGCGACGGGCAGGAGGGCAAGATCGCGGATGCCGCACGCTTGGCCGGTGCGGTCACGGTGCTGCGCCAGCGCGATGTCACCACGGCCACGTTGGGCGGGCAGGGCTATGATGCCACCGGCGCGCTGTCCACGATTGCGGCGGCGGATATCACGGCGGGGACGGTAAACCTGACGGCGCGCAATGCTGTGTCGGGGATGCAGGTGCGCACCAATGCGTTTCTGGGTGAGCGTGAGGCAGGCGACCCGAACGGTGTCGGGATTTCGGCGGCGGTCGGCTATCTGGCGCTGGATTTCGACACGCAGGCGGTGCTGGCCGAGGGCTCGCAGATTGTCGGTAACGCGGATATCGCCGCGATTGTGGAACTGGACCCGCAGGCAAATGCGGATCGCGCTGCGGCCCTGCGCGCGGTGGGTGCCGATGCGCAGGTCGAGGATAGTTTCGAGGTCACGCCGGGGAATGCGGCGCCCACGCTGAACACCGATATTGCGGCGGGCGATTGGTCCGTTTCGCAGGGCGCGGCGGCGGCGGGTGAGGATGTCAGCATCGGCATTGATGCGGGTATCCTGAACGTGGACCTGACCACCGTGGCGCGGATTGACGGCGCGGTGACGGGCGATGCGTCTGCTGCGGCGCAGGCCCTGCGCGGGTTGAGCCATGAGGTTGGCCGCGCGACCTATCTGGCCGGTCAGGACGGCGCGGGCGTTGGCATTGGCGGCGCGGTTGCGATCACCGCGTGGGACGAATTGACGCGGGCCGAAATTTCGCAGACCGCCAGCATCACCGGCACGGCCACGGCGCAGGCGGAGAGTGCTGTGCGGCGGGCAACCTTGGCCACGTCCAAGGGGGCGGCGACCTCGGTTGGCGTGAATGGCGCGCTGGCGATCCTGACCTCGGATCGCGCGGTGCAGGCGGTGGTGGACCCCCGCGCCGATCTGACCGGCGATGTGGTGGTGCGCGCAACGGATAGCAGCCAGACCGTGACCTCGGCCCTTGCGCAAAGCATCGGGGACGGTGTGACGATCGGGGCAAGCGCGGCGTTGGCGTTTGAGGATAGCGCGGTGCAGGCGGTCTTTGGCACGCTGACCCGCGACGGGATTGCGGGCACGGCCAGCTTTGACGCGATGATTACCGGTCTGGACATTCAGGCCAGCGATGCGGCGATCCGCATGACCTCCGCCGCGTCGGGCACGGGGCGTGAGGGTGATGACGGCAGCGCGGACGAGGATGACAAGTGGAAGGTCGGCAGCGTTCTGGGCACCGATCTGGAGGCCGAGGACGAGGAGGCCCTGTCCGGCCAGACCGAGGATGTCGGCGGTGCAGGGGAATCCGATTACGGGCTGGGCATTTCCGGTGCCTTCGCGCTGGATCTGGGCGACAGTCAGGTGCAGGCGCTGTCGCTGGCCACGGGTGGCGCGGCGGCGGGAACGGTGTCGATCAATGCGCTGGCCAGAGGGTTGGCGACAACGGCAACCGGTGCGCTGGTTCAGGGGGCCGATACGAACGGAATCGCGGGGGCTGCCTCGATCAACCTGCGCGATATGGAAGTGCGCGCCGATCTGACCGCCATGAATGGCAGCGGCTCCGATGCGATTACCGTGGCCAGCGATGCGCGCGGCACGGTTCGGGCGCTGGCGGCGGGGCAACAGGGGGAGTCCGACGCGACATTCCGCGTGGCGGGCAGTGTTGCGCTGAACCTTGGGCAGACGGACGCGGTAACCTCGCTGCATCAGGGCGACATTACGGGGGCGCGGGATCTGCGCTTAACCTCGCAGGTTGGCGGGGAAATCACCACGCTGGCAGGGGTGCGGCAGCAGGGTGGGGGCACCTCGGTCGGGGTCAGCTTTGCGCTGGATGAACATGATATTAGCGCGCTAACCACGATCAGCGGCACGGATGCGGCGCAGGTGCTGCTGAATGTCGATACGCTCAACGCCACCGCCACGGTGGACGCGGATCGCACGGCATCGGCGCAGACCAGCGCGCTGGCCGCGCCGGATGCAGAGGCAGGGGCCAGTGTTGCGGTCTCCGTCGGTCTGATCACGGCGGGAACCACAGGCGAAATCCGTCTGGACCATGCCGATGTGAACGCGGCCAATGGCGGGCAGATTGCCGCGCTTGGCGGTGGGCAGGTTGTGGCGCGGGCCATTCAACAGCAGGGCGGCGCGGGATCGCAGCCGCGTGTCGGCGGGGTTAGCGCGCTGATTACCGGATCGCGTGATCTGATGCTGAACGCGGATCGTGGCTATGTTCAGGTGGCGGCGGGCATGATGGAGCTGGGCGCGCGCGATAGTGGCGTGACGCGGGCGGATAGCCTCGCGCTCAGCAGCGGGCAGGGCACCGGCGTTTCGGTCAATGCGGCGCTGGTTCTGGCGCGGGGCAGCGTTTCCAGCACCATCGGCGGCGAGGTTGCGAGCGGCGACAATCCGGTCATGGCCCTGATCGCGGGTGAGGGCGCGACCCTGACTACGATGGCCGCAGATGACCGTGATTTCGAGGCCCGCAACGGCGCAATCGGTCTGAATCTGGGTGGCTCGCAGGTTGGTGTCGGATCGGCGGCGGTGATTTCCAGCCGCGATATTGCCGTGCGCAGCCGTGATATCCTGATCGTGGGCGATGGTGCGATTGCGCTGGATGCGCAGCGTACAGGGATGGATCGGGCGCAGGCGGCGCTGGGTGGGGTGAACGGCTCCGGCGTGGCGGTGAACGTCAACGGGGCCACCACGATTGCAGGTGGCTCTATCGTTGCGGCGGCGGATGGCACGCGCAGTTTCCTGTTTGGCGGGGTTCTGGATGTGGCCGCGCGCGATAGCGGCACGGTGGAAACGCGGATGCTGGACGTGGCGGTTTCGTCCTCGAACGCGATTGGCGCGCAGGTGTTGAGCACGATCCTGACCCGCGATGTGTCTGCTCGGATTGGTGATAGCACGACGCAGGGATCGGCCCTGACCGGCGGCACACGGGTTTCGGCCCATGCGGCGGCAGATCTGGGGGCGATTGCGGCCTCGGCCAATGTGGCGGCAAGTGTCGGGGTCAACGCGACCTACCGGATGCTGACCACGGACCGCGAGACCTCTGCCACGTTGGGCGGCATGTTGACGGGCACGAATGCGGCGGTCAGCGCCGTGCGGGCCGATGATCTGGATGCCACAACGGTGGATGTTGCGGTTAGTGGCGGCACCTCGGTCGGGGCGAAATTCACGCTGCTGCAACAGGGCGGCGGCACAACGGCGCTGTTCACGCCGGATGCAGGGTCCAGCCTGACCGGCGCGGCCAGCGTGACGGCCTTGGACGAGACGAGCGTGACGGCCAACAGCTTTGCACTGGCCGTGGCGTCGGGGGTTTCGGCCTTTGGCGAGGGGTTGGTTCTGGTGCTGGGCGGGCAGGGCAATACGCCTGATCCCGTGCGCACCGGCGATATGGCGCGGGCCGAGGAAGCGGAAGTTGACGCCCTGCAAGCAGCGGCGGAGGGCGCGGGGGATCGTGCCTTGGATGCCGCCACCGTGGACACCGATCCGCAGCCGGACGCGGCGCCGCTATCCGCCGGATTGGTTCTGGCGCAGGTTCAGGTACAGGGAGCGGGCGATATCGCGCTGGGGTCGCTATCGGTTAATGCGACGGCGGACACGGATGCGGTGCTGCGCTTGGGCGCGGCGGGTGTCAGTGGCGGAACTGCTGCGGGCGGCGTGGCGGGGATCGGTATTGCGCGGACCCGTGCCTTGGCCCGAATTGATAGCTCTGCGCTGGATGGAGTGCTGGATGTTGCCGGTGCGGTGACGGTGAACGCGCGCAATATCGGCGCGCTGGATGTCACGGCTATCGGTGTAGGTGTTGGCGGCGGTGTCGGGGCGACGGGCGGTTTTGCCATGGCGCTGGACCGGCGACGCACGGAAATTGAGCTGACCGAGGGCAGCATCGTTGCGGCCTCGATGCAGGCTACGGCGCAGACTGGTGGTGATGTCACCGCGCGCGGGTTGATCCTGTCGGCGGGTGGCACGGCGGGTGTCGGGGTTGGTGTGGCGTTGGCGCTGGATGATCGCGAAACGCTTGCCACGATTGACGGCACCGATATCACAACGACCGGTGGATCGCTGGCGGTGGAGAGCTTTGGCGGCGGCGATACGCTTGCACTTGCCACGGCGGCGGGTGTTGGCGGCACGGCGGGCGTTGCGTCCAGCGTGGCGATTGCGCGGCAGGCTGGCACGGTGCGCACGATTGCGGACGGGGCCGATTTGAGCGCGACGGGCGATATCCGTCTGGGCGCGGTGCAAGCGCAGGATAGCCGCATTGCGGGCAGCTCGCGCCCTAGTGTGACCGCGATCAGCGTGCCGATTGGCGCGGGCGGCACGGCGGGTGTGGCGGCGGGGATTGCCATTGCGCTAAAGGATGGCGTGACCGAGGCTTTGGTTCAGGGCGGCACCTTGCAGGCGGGCGATGATGTGGAGCTGCGCGCCCGTGCCGATGCGCAGATCAACGCGGTTGGCGTTGGTATTGCGGCGGGTGGCACGGCGGGCGTGACCGGCTCGGTCAGCGTTCTGCAACGCGATGACACGACCCGCGCCAGCATTCAGGGCGGGCAGGTGACGGCGCAGGATAGCGTGGTTGTCGAGGCCTTGGCCGAGACTGCCGCAGGCGCCTCCGGTGGGCAAATGGCCGAGGCAGGCACGCTGGATGCGGACCTGTCCAACGTGCAGATCGGTGTCGCGGCGGGCGGCACGGCGGGGGTCGGGGTTTCGGTTTCCGCTCCGGTCCTGCGCAATCGGGTCGAGGCGCTGATCGGCGCGGGGGCCAATGTGACCGCCCATGCCGTGACCGGTTTCGGTACGCAGGTGCGGCTGCGCGATATTGATCTGGCGGATGTGGATGAGGAACTGGACGCCCTGTCCCGCGTCACGCGGCGTGGTGTTTCGGTGGTGGCGGATAGCGCGATCTCGCACGGGTCTGTCGCTGCAACCGTTGCGGTTGGCGGACAGGCGGGCGTGGCCGCGCAGGTTGGCGTGACCAGTGTCGAGGATACGGTCATCGCGCGCATTGGCGACGAAACCGGACCGCGCACGCGGGTGATGAGCGGCGATGACATCACCGTGCAGGCGGCGGGCACGCTGGCCCTGCGCAACATTGCTGTTGCGGGCGGTGGCGGCGGTGCGGCGGGGGTCGGGGCGGCGTCCTCGACCATCGTGACGGCCCGTGAAATCATGGCGGAGGTTCTGCGCGGCGATCTGATTGCCGAGGGGCAGGTCGCGGTTCTGGCGCGGGGCGCGGACCGGATCACCAGCACGGATGTTGCGGCAGGGCTGGGTGGTTATGCCGGTGTGGCCGGTGCTGTGACGGTTGTTTCGGGTGAGAGCACGGTTCTGGCCCGCCTTGACCGGGCCGGTCTGTATGCGGATGACATTGAGGTCGAGGCACGACTGGACCGCGATATCTCCTTGCAAACCGCAGGAATTGGCGGGGCGATCGGGGCGGCTGTCGGCTCGGTTCTGGTGCTGGATGCGGTGGACAGCGCGCAGGTGGTGATTGTTGATGGCACCACCATGGATCATACGGTTTTGCAGGGCGAGCAGATTAACCTGAACGCGCATCTTGGCCTGAGCGCGGAGCTGGAGGTCGGCACGGTTCTGGCCGCGCTAGGCGGGGCGCATGGGGCGGTTGTGACCGGATTTGTCGATACGGTTTCTAGCGTCGATGTCGGCGATCACAGCCGTATCGGGACCAGCGCGCAGCAGGTCGGCGCGGTGGATATTCTGGCCTATCAGGATATCGGCCCCCGCGATGCGGCAAAGGGAATGGTACGCGGCGGGGCGCTGTCGCTGACAGGTGGATCGGTCGGCGGCACCGTTGCGATCCTGTCCAGCAATGCGGTGACTGAGGCTGTTCTGGGCGATGATGCGCAAATCCACGCCCGCGATACGGTGTCCCTGCGTGCGCTGACGGAACGTGATCTGGGCACCAGTGCCCATGCGCTGGCAGTCGGTATTGGTGGCACGATCAACTACATCACCGCGCGCACGCTGATTGGCGGCGGGGCGGATGGCGATGATCTGGACGATACGGCGGATGCGGGTCAGGCGCTGTCGGGGGATGATGGCTTGGCGCAGGGCGGCACCGATTACCTGCGCGCAGGGCAGACCGGCACGGCCGAGGCAGCCGAGGTTGCGGCGCGCCGCGATGCGGTCGGGCAAAAGCTGACCGGTCTTGGCGCGGCGGGCGCTGATCGCACCGTGGCGCAGGTTGGCACCGATGCGCAGATCGTGGCGCAGGGCGGTATCGTGGTTGCCGCGCAGGATACCACCACGACCACCACGGTTGCGGGCGGATTGGGCATTGCCGGTGGTCTGGCCGCAACGGCGGGTCATGCGGTGACCGATGTGAACACCGATGTTGTGGCGGAAATCGCGCGCGGCGCGTTGCTGCGATCCGGTGGTGATGTGCAGGTTGCTGCGCGCACGAGCGGCGGCGGCAGTAATGTCACCGGCTATGCCGGAACGGTTGGCCTGAACGCGGCGGTGGGCCTTGCCGTGGCGGATCTGGTTCAGAGCCGTGATGCAACGCTGATTATCAATGACGATGTGGTGGTTGAGGGCACGCGGATTGCGCTGGACGCGCAGGGCGCGAATGCCGCCGATGTGCGCGTTTCGGGCAGTGCGATTGCGGGCACCGCTGCGGCAACGGGGATGCAGGCGGGGATCGAGGATCGCAGCGCTGCTTCTGTACAGGTCGGTGCTGCATCCCTGACCGCGCAGGACCTGTCGATCAGCGGCGCGATAGCCGCCGCGCAACAGGTGCGTGTGGCGTCGAACGCGATTGCGCTGGGGGCGGCGGGGGCCTTGCTGAACGCGGAACTGTCGGATCGCAGCGCGGTTGGCGTGGCTCTGAATGGTACGCAGGTTGATGCGGCGCAGACGCAGATTACCGGTGCGATTTCGGGCAACCGGACGGCGCATGCTTCGGGTATTTCGGGGGCCGCCGCGATTGCGGGCGGGATCACGCGGGCCGATGTGGATGTGGCGCGGGTGCTGGATGTGCGCTCGGATGCGCAGGTTACCGTGGACGGCGGCGATCTGGGCCTGAGCGCGGCGAATAGCGGCGATGTGGCTGCCAGCGCGCTGGCCGGATCGGGTGCGTTGGGCGTGGCGGGGGCAGGCTCCATCGCGGTGGCGCGGGATGCGTCGCTGGTGGATGCAACGCTGGGCGGCGTGCTGGACCTGAGCGGTACGGCGGGCGTTTTGGCGCAGCAATCCGGTGCGATCACGGCGGATGCGGATAGCACGGCGATTGGCGGCTTTGGTTCCGGCGGGGCGGCGCAGGCGCAGGCAATTGCGGCGGGGCAGGTCACGACGTGGCTGGATGCCAGCGGTCAGGCGGCCATTGCGCGGGCGCAGGCCGAAACGGATCAGGATGTGGATGCCTCCGCGCAGGGGGATGGCGGCGGTGTGCTGGCGGTCAGCTTGACCGAGGCAGCGGTGGACGCGAGCTCCGCCACGCAGGTGGACCTGAGCAGTGGCGGTGATGTGCTGGTCGCGGGAACCTTGCAGGCGGGAACGGATCACGCGGTGCGCTATTCCGCGCTGGCCGATACGGCGCTGATCAGCGCAATCGGGCGGGCGGCGGCGTCATCCGATGCGGATGTGGCCACGCAAAGCGGGGTTACGGTTCTGGGCGGGGCGCAGATTGCCGCCGGAACCATTGATCTGGATGTGATCACGGCGCTGATCCGCAGCACCACCAGCACCCCCGATGCACGGGGCGGGTCGGGCGGCGGTGTCGGTTCAACGGGGATCGAGGCCGAGGCCGATCTGGCGCTGGACGGATATATCCGCATGGCCAATGGGGCGTTGCTGGAACAGACCAGCCGCTCGGGCGCGCTGGACATCAACGTAGCCTCGACCGCGCGGGCCAGCACGGCGACGGAGATCAGCACGGTTGAGGGCGCCAGCCTGCCGGTTGCGCGCAGTCGCACCGGTATCAGCAATGATGCGCTGTTTGAAATGGACAGCGGCAGCACCCTGAGCGCCGCCGGTGATATGGCGATTTCTGTCGGAACGCAGGGCGGGGCGGTGGCGGATGCCAGCGTCTATACCCTTGCCGCCGGATCGCGGATCACGGTGTCGGCGCAGTCGGATTATGATGCACAGGACCGGATCGCGCTGGCGGCTGGTTCGGCCATTCTGGGCCAGCAGGACATTACGCTGACCACAGGCCGCAGCACGGCAGGATTGCGCAGCGCGGAGGCGATTTCGCGGGCGGGCTATCGTTCGGACAGCTTTGTACCGCTGGACCGTGCGCCGGTTGCGATTTCGCGGGCGGATCTGACCTCGACCATCGTGACCGGTGGCTTGATCGAGGCGGGCGGCTCCGTCGGGTTGAGCACGCAGCGGGGCACTGCCTCGATCGGTGCTACGGCGCTTGGCAAAAACCTGTGGACCGAGAGCGCGGAGGGGATCATCAACTTCCTGGGTGATTTCATCGGCGCGGACGAGGTTGATCTGGACATTGTCGGCACGCAAACCCGTGCCCTGACCGAAAATACCGGCGTCACGGTGCCGGTGGGCGCGGTGATCCGGTCCGGTCTGGCGGCGGATATCGGCATTTATGTCAACGCGAATGGTGAGTTTACCGACGGGCCGAACGGGCCGGTTATCACCGATACCGACAACATCCCCGCCTATGTTCTGCGCCTGCGTGTGGCGCTGCTGCGCGATGTGGTTCTGGCCCCGCTGCGCCGCCAACGCGCCGCGTTCGAGGCCGATGGCAATACCGGTGCGGTCGCCCTGATGGACCTGCAAATCGCCGAAGTCACCGGCCAGTTCGAGGTTCTGGCCTCCGATCTGCCCGGCAATTTCGTGAACCTGCTGATGGTTGAGGATTTGCAGGTGGATGGCGCGGATATCACCGTTGATGGCGGTTATCTGACCGGCGGCGGCACCTTGGCCGCCAGCACCAATGCGGGTGTTCGGATCGACGCGGATGAGGACAACATGGCTGTCTTCCTCAACGATATTATCATTCCCGACCGCCCCGGCGCGGTTCTGCTGGACGGTGTGACCGTGCGCAGCAATGCGGGCGCGGCGGCGCTGAACGGGTTCGATGCCAGCGAGGCACGGGGCCGGATTACGACATCGGGTCTGTCCTCGTTCGGGTCGTCCTCGGCCGGATTGGCGACGCCTGACCTGACATTCGAGGCGGCGGGCACCGGATCGGGCGGGATTGATGTGGACGCGCAGGGCAGCATCTTTGCCTTTGGCGATCTGATCAACCGGTCCGGCGCGGTATCGCTGAACGCGACCAAGGGCAATATCCTGCTGCAAGGGAACCTGATCGCCGATAGCGCGCAGATCAGCGCGGCGCAGGGCAGTGTTCTGGTCGGCTTCGTTGACGGATTGCGCAATGCGGGCGGCGATGCGGCGGCACAGACGCGGGCCGAGCTGGAGCTGATCGAGGCCGCACGTGGTGGCGGTTTGACCGCGCTGATCACGCCCGACGATCTGGGGCAGGATACGCCGGGGATCATCGCCAATAACGTCTCGATCTACGGCACGTGGGTCAATGTGAATGCGCGGATCGAGGCGGGCCAGCCCGATGTGACGCTGGATATTTCCAGCTATGCGGACAGCTATATCGACAACATTCTGGTGAACCAGATGGGCGGCACGGGCCGCGCGCTGCTGCATGATCCGCTGGACGATACCGCGCCCTATACCGGCATCACCGGCAATCTGGCCGTGTGGTATGATGCGGATGCCGACCGTCTGGAAATCGAGCGTGCCGTGTCCAGTGGCGGGCAGGTGCGCATCGCGGGTCAGATTATCTCGACCGGCGGTGGCGAGATTTCGGTTCTCGATGGCTATTCGGATATCTCGATCAATTCGGACAGCGACAAGACGCTGCGCTTGGGCCAGATCGACACCGGCGGCGCCGATGGTGTGCGCGGCCGGATCGAGCTGATCGATACCCGCTTTGTGGTCAATGCCAATGCTACCGATGCGTTGAGCCGCTACCGTGTCACCACCTTTGAGGGAACCGGCGGCGATGATCCTGCCTTCCCGCTGGATCGCGATATCCTCGTCACGCAAAACGGGGTGGAGAGCGTTATCCCGGGCTATGGCGGGCCGCGCAGCACCCAGTACCAGATCGACGCCAATGGCGGTTTGATCCCCTATATCCAGTACGAGGTTGAAACCACGCGCCACCCCAACAACCCCGCCGATCTGGCCACCCGCGTGGTGGGCGATGCGCAGGTTGTGGATCAGGGCGCGGGTCTGTTCTATCGCTATAGCCGCACGGACGATGCCAGCATTGGCGCGGGCGGCGAGGTGCACAGCCACAGCTTCCGCGCCGATAGCCCGATTGATATCGAGCTGCGCGGTGAACGCTACGGCTCCATCGACATCAGCAATGGTGGGGATGTGGAGCTGGCGGGCCTTGTCCGCAGTGAGGGGGCGGGGATCGCCGTATCCTCGACCCATGGCAGCGTGACCGGTGTGACGGCGGATGCCTTGATCCGGGGCCGCAATATCGACCTGTCGGGCGATGGCATTGGCGGCGGTGGGTTGCAGGCGTTGCAAATCCATCAATCCTCGCTGGACCAATATGACAGCCTGTTCCCGTCCCTATCGCTCAGCGCGGATGCGGGCGCGGGGGATGTGCGGCTGGAATCGCGGGCGACGGGTCTGGTGCTGGGAACGGTGTCCGGCGACGTGGTCGAATTGCGCGCCAACGGGTCGATCATCAACGATCAGATCAGCAATGTGGTGACGCCGGATGTGCGTTCGCAAAACGGGCTGACGCTGATTTCGCGTGAGGGTGGCATCGGTAATCTGGTGGCGGATTTGCATATTGTCACCGGCGATGGCGTTCTGAATGCCAGTGCGCGCGATGATGTGCGGATGGACCATGCGCGCGGCACCGATGGTGACCAGACGCGCCTGTTGATCGGGCGGGTTGAAAGCCTGACCGGCGATGTCTGGATGCGGACCACCGGCACGATGGTCGATGCGAACGAGAATGACGTGACCGATATTTTTGCCGAGGAGGCCGCGCTAAAGGCATTCTGGCAGCAGATCGGCCTGATCGACGAAAACGGCAACACTAATGCGCAGCGCGTCGCAGTGGAGATTGAGGCAGAGAAAACCCGCCAAGTGCAGGCGCTTGCCTTCTATCTGGATGTCAGCGCGGTGCAGGGCGTCGCCTATGATGCCGGTTTCGATGGCGCGTTGAGCATGGCGGAGCAGCAAAGCCTGACCGATGCGGGCTTCACCCCCGATATGTTGGTCGCGGAACAGGCGCGCCGTGCCGCGCTCTATGCCGATGGCTACGCGATCCGGCAGGCAAATCCGGGTGCGCAACCTGACAGCTACACCCCCGTTCTGGACGCCGCGACCGTGGCGCGGATCGAGGAGACCTTCGGCCTCGATTTCGCCCGCGATCTGGATGTTGGTTTGCGCCGCGATTTCGTGGTTGCCGCCAGCGATACGGAGATAGAGGTCGAGCAGGCAAATATCGCCGCCGCCGGTGGCGTGCGTCTATGGGCGCAGCAGGTCGGTGAGGACAGCGTGCTGGGCACCGTCATCACAGACGAGAGCAGCAATTCCATCGGGCTTGGCACGATCTGGGACTTGCGCGGCGGTGCCGAAATCCCGCGCAGCCTGTTGATCGCGCTGGCCACAGCCGAGCGTGACGATATCGAGCGTGTCGGCGCCCCCATCAACGTGATCCGCATTCGCGGGCAGCAGGATCTGGACATTGATGCCGGTCTGAACCCTGACGGGTCGGTTTCCGGCGGTGTGTATATCGAGGCAGAGCGCGAGGATGGCGGCGATACGCTGGCCTTTGTCGGGTCCGAGGGCGACATGCTGGTCGAGCGGATCAGCGCCACCGGCAGCACGCGGATCAAGGTAGGCGGCGACGTGATTGGCCGCCTGCGCAGTGATGGCAATAGCGGCTCCGGCGCGACCCATGTGCGCGGCGCGAATGTGGTGATTGAGGCGGCGGGCGGCAGCATCGGATCGCTGGATCAGCAGATCGAGCTGGCAGGCCCTAATAACGCCCCGATCATTCTGGATGCACGGGCCACCGGCGATGTGCATATCGGGCGCAGGGCAGCGGGTGATCTACAGATTGCGTCCCTGCGCGCAGATACCGGCGTGGCGCGGATTGTGGCGGCGGGCGGTGATCTGACCGCCGCGCAAAATGCAGGCGACGGCACATTGCGTGCGGCGCAGGTCACGCTGAGCGCATCCGGTGATATTGGTGGCGGTTTGCGGATCGCGGCCAGTGATAGCAGCGCGCGCACTCGGATCGATGCAGGCGGCGCGATTGACCTGACGATCGAGGGCGACATGACCGCCGGTCGCATCACGGCGGGCGATGATTTGCGCCTGACCATCGAGGACGGGTCGCTGACCCTGTCGGGCGATACCGGATTTTCGGGCAGGCAGGTCGCGGCGGCAATCTCCACCCCCGGGGATGTGACGTTTATCGCGCAGGATGGTGCCATTCTGGATGCGGGCAATGACGGGCGCTATGGTGGCAATACCTTGGCCACGCAGGTCGTGGCGGATGTGGAGGGCGCGCAGCTCAACATCTTTACCGCCGGATTTGGCACGGCGGATAATGCGATTGAAACGCGGGTCAATGATATCTGGGGTCGGGCCAGCGGGATCGGGGCGAATATCCTGAACACCTCTGATCTGAGCATCAGCGGGTTGAGCGGTGGTGCGGATGCCGATGTGGTGATCGCGGTGGATGGCAGCCAGATCACGCTGGATCTGGTGGCGCAGACCGATGCGCGCAACCTGACCTATAGCGCCTATGATGTGGTGGTGCAGCGGATGCCGACCCATTCGGGCAACCTGTCGATCGAGGCTGCCAGTTTGCTGTCCATGCCCAGTACGCTGGACCTACGGGCGACGGGCGATCTGTCGTTGAGCGCGTGGACGCTGGACGTGGCAGATGCCACCGCGCCGCTGCAACTCTATGCCGCCGCTGATGGGCGGATCATTGGCGGGGGGACTGTCTCGCTGGATATTGGCAACAGCATCGCCGCCCGCGAAATTCGCGGTCGTGATGTGATCCTGAATGCGGGGCGCCAGATTGATAACGGCATGGGCTTTGGCGTGGATCAGGCGGCAACAGCGCAGGTACAGCGCGTGATTGCCAGCAATGATGCGACGCTGCGATCCACCTCGACCGGCACCTATACGCTGGTTCAGGCGGGGGGGATGGCCAGCATCATCACCCGCTCGAACGTGGACGGGGCCAGCCTGGACCTGGGCACAGTGCGCGCGGATGAGGTGGAGATCATCACAACCTCGCTGCTGGATGACCGGCTGGATGTGGATGCGGCGGTTCTGAGCGGGACGTTGGGCTTTACCCGCGCCGGTCAGCAGCTGGTGCTGGACGCCCCCGCGACGGAACTGCGCGGGTTGCGCATGGGCGGTGCCTTTGATGAGCTAGTGGTCAATGCCTATGATACGCAGGTGACGATCACGGATAGCGCCCTTGGCGAAACGCAGGCCGGTCGCCTGGTGCTGAATGCCAACAGCCTGATGGTGAACGGCACGCTGTCCGGTGCGGACCTGACGCTGAACGGCATCAACGGTGTGACCGTTGGCAGCACCGGCCGGATCGAGGGCTGGAGCGTGGACATCGCCGCCGGTGGTCCGCTGGGCGGTGATTACGCCGCGCGGCCCGCCGATATTATCGTCGAGGATGGCGGCGGGATTGTCGGCACCGCGCCCAATTCCGGTCTGGTCAGCCTGATCGCCACCAACCACATTCGCGCCACGGGGGTCGAGAGCCTGCGCGATGGTGCGGGCGATGCGATCATCGTGCGCGGGGTTTCGGTTGCGGGTGGTACGGATGGCAGCATTGACCTGACCGCAAATGGGCAGGGCGCATTGACCACGATTGAGGTCAAGGAAATCCAGTCGCGGGCCGAGGCCCCCCTGCGGACACAGCTAAACCGGCTGGATATACGCGCCGAGCGTGGCACCATTGCCGTGTTGGAAAGCGATACGTTGATATTGGAGCAGGCCGTTACCGATCTGGGCGATGTGGATATTGTCGCGGGCGGTGATCTGACCCTGCGCGGCAACGGGCAGGTGCAACCGACTGTCGCCAGCGGCGCGGGGGGGCATGTGATCCTGACTGCGCTTGGCAGCCTGTGGTCCGACACCACCAACGGCCCTGTCACCATCGCGACGGAGGAACTGCACCTGCGGGCGTTGACCGGCTCGATGGGGACGCTGGCGCAATCGCTGGATTTGGACCTGCTGACCCATACCGGATATCTGACCATGGCCGCACAGCGCCACATCGCCGCGCGCATTGGGGGCCGGATCGGGGAGATTGGCCTGCTCGCCTCGCAAAGCGGCGATGTCAATCTGCGCACGGATCAGCAGGTGCGGGTGGATGCCTTTGGCAGTGCGGGTCTGATCGATCTGAACGGGCCGGACCTGAGCAACGCCATACGGCGAGGGCAAGTGGACACGGTGCCGGTGAGCGATCCGGTGGTGGCCGAGCCGCTCTACCCCGTTTGGGTTCTATCCACCGAGGGGGCGCAGGATCAAAACGGCGTCGATCTATACGACCCCAGCGGGCAGGACCTGACCTTTACCGACTATATCCCGCCCGATACTGGCGGCGGTGATGGTGAGGGCGAAGGCGACGGTGGAGAAGGCGGCGGCGGCGATCAGCCCGATCCGATTGATGCGGAAACCCGCGACCGGATTGATGCTTTCCTCGCGCAGTTGGAGCGTAAGGGCGGCAGCCTGCGCGATATCTTCAGCCCCGGTCCGCTGATCTTCCAGAATGAAACGGATGAGCAGCAGCGCCAGCGCCGTGAGGAGCAACAGAAGAAAGACGATGCTGAAAACGAGGGCGGCGAAACCCCCTCGCGCAATACCAGCATCCTGTTGAATTTCCGCCTGCGCGGTTGAGGAGCATTTGAAGCTATGATGTATCGTTCTGCCGCTACGCTGGCCCTGATCTGCGCCGCCGATACCGCCCGTGCCCTGTGCGCGCCGGAACCGGGGGCGCAGATGCTCAGCCAGATTACCATCACCAACAGTTCCGGCGGGGGGCAGTCCGGCTATCTGTCGCCGGATGTGCTGTCGGAAATTGTGGTGCAGGGGCGCACAACCTGCCCCGCCACGGTCGCCGGATTGACCGCCATAGCCGAGGAAATCAACGCTGCCTATGACGCAGTCGGGGCGCGTCTGGCCTTTGCGCAGCCGATCACGCTGAACGGAACGGTGGGCGGGGTTGAGCTGGTGGAAATCACCTATGGTCAGGTGATCGTCACCCCCACCGCCGATACGGACCCCGATTACATCCTGCGCCGTGCCGGTGCGCGCGCGGGCGATCTGGCCGATCTGGAGGCCTTGCAGGCGCGGCTGGCAACCTTTCCCGAAACCGAGGATATTCGCGTCACGGCCGAGCTGGACCCCGGCGCGGCGGAGGGCACGACCGATCTGGCGTTAAGCGTGGAGGAGCCGGAGCCGTGGGTTTACGGCCTGACCCTCAGCAATGATGGCGCGCCAGAGGTTGGTGAATGGCGCGCGGGCGCCAGCATCACCCGCACCAGCCTGACGGGTCTGCGTGATCCGCTAACCATGTCGGTGCGCGGGGGGCAGGGAAACCGCTCGCTGTCGCTGGGCTATTCCCGCCCCGTTGGCGATGATGGCACGCGCATTTCGGGCGGGCTGTCGGTGGAGCGGAATGCCTTTGTCAACGCAACCGCACCGATTGATGATCTGGTGAACCGGACGCAAACGCTGACGCTGGGCGTCTCGCATCCGTTGCGCGCGGGGGATGAGGGCAGCGATATTCTGGAGGCGGGTTTGGTGGTGACGCGCGAACGCTCGGACCTGCTGGGCGTTTCGATTACCGAGCAGGACGTGGCCGAGCTGTCACTGGGCAGCAGCCATGTTTGGCGCGTGGCGGGGGAATCCGTTACCGCGCTCAGCCATCGGATCGGGTTTGCGCGGCTGGATGACGGGGTGGTTGGCGCGACCGATGATATTATCCGCTGGTCCGGCACCGCCCTGCATGCCCGCCTGCTGAACGAGGATTGGAGCCTGACGGGGCAATTCAACTGGCAATTCTCCAACGGGCCGGTCGCCGCCGCGCAACGGTTCAGCGTGGCCGGTGCGCAGGCCGTGCGCGGATATCCCGCCAGCGAGAGCGGCAGCGATGCCGGTTATTCCCTGCGGGTGGAGCTGTCGCGCGACATTCCCCTGACGGACGGGCCGGACCTGAGCGGTTTCGCTTTTATCGATGCGGGCCGCAGTTGGGACCGTGTAACGGGGGGCGGATCGGTGGCGAATGACCCGCTATATTCCGCCGGATTTGGCGTGGTGATCGGGGTGCCCTTGGCGGCAGACGGGCCGCGGATGGATATGCGCATCACCGCCGCGATCCCGCTGCGCGAGACGGCAACCTTTACCGATAATGGCGATGTGGAATTGCTGGTCGCGGCGGGGGTCAGCTTTTGATCCGGCTGCTGGCCCTGCTGTTGCTGGTCGGTCCTGCGGCGGCGGAGGAAGTCGCCCGCCACCGCGATTGGTCGCTGGATTGCCGTGCCGTGGCGCAGGGGGAAACCTCATGCGTTTTGGCGCAACGCTTGGTCGCGCCCGGGGATGACGCCGAGATCGCGCAGATTGTCCTGCGCCGGAATGCGGGCGGCACGGCGTTGGTCCTGCGGGTGCCAACGGGGGTGAACCTGACGCAGAACGCGGCGTATCGCGTGGATGGTGGCGCGGGAATGCCCCTGCGCTGGACCGCCTGCGATGCGCAATATTGTTTGGCCGTCGCGCCGTTGAGCGATGGGCAGCTGGACGGCTTGCGCGGGGGGATCACCGCCACCTTTGGCTATCAGCCCTTGGCGGCGGATCAGGCGGTGCTGTTCGATGCGTCCCTGTTGGGGATCAGCGCGGGGTTGGCCGCGCTGGACTAAGCCTTGCGCCGCAGCAGCCAGATAAAGAACGCGCCGCCGATCAGGCCGGTGACGATGCCGATGGGAATATCCTCGGGCGCCATCAGCGTGCGCGCGGCGATATCCGCCCAGATCAGGAAAATCGCGCCCACAAGCGCCGAGGCAGGCAGCACCCGCGCATAATCGCCCCCGACCATCATCCGCACGATATGCGGGATCATCAGGCCGACAAATCCGATAATGCCCGAAAACGCCACCATCACACCGGTCAGCAGCGCCCCGACGATAAAGACAGCCAGCCGGAACCGTGCCACCGGAATGCCCAGCGTGGACGCCGTCTCATCCCCGATGGTCATCGCGTTCAGCCGTCCGGCATTCATCATAAACCACGCCGCACAGCCCAGCAGGATCACCGCCGGATAGATCAACTGGTCCCATTGCGCCAATCCCAGCCCGCCCAGCATCCAGAACACCACCGTATGCGCGGCCCGTGGATCGCCCAGGAAAATCAGCACGTTGGCGCAGGACATGACGATAAAGGACACCGCAACACCGGCCAGAACCAGCCGGTCGGCGCTGGTCGCCTGCGCAAAGCTGGACACGCTGAGCACCAGAAACGTCGCCCCCAGCGCGCCCAGAAATGCCATTAGCGGCACCGTCAGCAGCCCCAGAAACAACCCCGTATGCAGCAGCGCGAGGATCGCGCCGAACGCGCCACCGGCGGAAATGCCCAGCAGATGCGGATCGGCCAGCGGGTTGCGCGTGACCGATTGCAGGCTGGCCCCGACCAGCGCCAGACCCGCCCCCACCATCGCCGCGAGCAGCGCACGCGGCAGGCGGATTTGCCAGACGATGGCCTGTTGGCCCGTGGACCAATCCGGCGTGACCAGTGCGGGGGACAGGTGGTGCGCCATGATCCCCCACACCGTTTGCAGCGGCACCACGACCGCGCCCACGCTAACCGCGACGCAGATCGACAGGCCCAGCAGCGCCAGACCTGTGATCATCACCGATGGTACGATAATTTTGCGCCGTGTGGCGGGGGGGATGCTCATTGTTGCCAGAAGGCCTCGGCCAGGGTTCGCACGGCCTGAATGTTACGCGGGCCGGGGGTTGCCTCGACATATTCCAGCACGACAAAGCGGTCATTCTGCACGGCGGACATATTCGCAAAGGCGGGGTTTTCCATCATGAAGGCGCGCTTCTGTTCCGCAGTCACATCGCCGTAATTGATGATGACGATGATTTCCGGATCACGCTCTACCACGGCCTCCCAACTGACGGTGGCCCAGCTTTTCTCGAAATCGTCCATGATATTCACACCGCCCGCCGCCGCGATCAGCGCGTTTGGCATGGCATAACGACCGGCGGTAAAGGGGGTATCCTCGCCGCTATCATAGACAAAGGCCCGCGGCGCATCGCCATCGGTGGGCAGTTCCTCAAGGATCGCCGCCAGTTCCGCACGGTAGCCCGCAACCAGAGTTTCCGCCCGATCCGACACGTCGAAAATCGTGCCGAGATTCAGCAGGTCGGTATACATATCCTCCATGCTGGCAACGGGTTTATCCATGATATGTGCGCAGCTTTCATATAGCTCGTACACATCGATGCCAAAGGGTTGCAGGGTTTCGGGCGTTACCTCGCCCCCCACGCGCATGCCGTAATTCCAACCGGCGAAATAGAAATCGGCACCGGCGCCCAGCAGCACCTCCTTGGACGGATAACGCTCGGCCAGCTCGGGCAGTTCGCCCACGCCTGCGCGCATTTCGGCGTCTAGCTTGTTCCAGCCATTGATGCCGGTATAGCCGACCATGTGATCGGTCAGGTCCAGCACCAGCATCATTTCCGTCAGGTTCACGTCATTGGACACGGCGGCCTGTGGCACGGCGTCGAATGTGACCTGCCGGTTGCAGCTCTCCACCGTGACCGGATGGGCCAGCGCGGGGGTGGCCAGTGCCAGCAGGGACAGGGTGGTCAGAGTCGTTTTCATGCGTGAATTCCGGTTCTTACAGGTGAAAGGTCAGGTGCGCGTCGCCGCTGGGATGTAGGTGTTGCCGCTGTGCGCGCACGCCAAAGGATCGGGCGATCATTTCCTCGGTCAGGACGTGATCGGGGGGGCCGAAGGTCAGCATCTCGCCCTTGGACAGGACCAGCACATCATCAGCATGGGTCGCGGCCAGATTGATGTCATGCAGGCTGGTGACGATGGTGGTGCCTAGCCCCTTGATAAGGATCAGAACTTCGAGCTGGTGGCGGATATCCAGATGGTTTGTCGGCTCGTCCAGCACCAGCAGGCGCGGCTGTTGCGCCAATGCGCGCGCGACCATAACCCGCTGACGTTCGCCCCCCGACAGGGTGCCGAACATCCGGTCCGCGAAATCAGCCAAGTTCAATTGCGCCAAGGCATCCATCACGATGGTCGCATCCCGCGCGCCCCCGCTGGCAAAGGCGGACAGGTGCGGTGTGCGGCCCAGAGCCACAATCTCACGCACGGTCAGGGCGAAATCGGTGGGTTGCTCCTGCAAAACCACAGCTATATTGCGCGCCACGTCGCGCGCCGACATGGTCCAGATATCGCGATCATCCAGCAGAACCTGCCCCGTATCGGGCCGCAAAAACCGGTAGAGCAGCCGCAGCAGCGTGGATTTGCCCGCGCCGTTGGCCCCGACAATCCCCAGAATGCGGCCCGCGCCCACCTCGAACGAGGTCGGGTGCAGCACCGGCAGATCCTGTTTCGGACCCCAGCTCAGATCCTGTACGCGCAGTGCGGCGGCGGTCAATGGACGGTTCCCGCACTGGCCTGCCAGACCGGCGGCCCGACATGATAGCGCAGACTGCATTCATGGCCGTCGCAATCCGTCATGACCTGCCCCGAGATTTCAAAGTCAGCCGCCAACACGCCATCCGCCACATTCAGCGCCGCGTGCAAATGCGCGGTCAGATTGCGGGCGGCACGACATTGCGTGCACGGATGTCGGCACGATGTGTGAACGGTAATTTTGTGTTTGGTTCGGTCCATGCAGCCCTCCGTGGCGCAGCGGGGCGAGAAGGGAAGCATATATTTGCGCAGGCGCGGTGCCTGTAGAAACCATCATGACCTCCTGTCCGGACGCCCCGCCCGGGTCGAGTTTCAACGATGATGGCAGGTCTCCTGACTTGTGGGTCAATGCTGTCCCGATCCTTCCCGGCCGGTTGGCCAGTGGGTTGTTCGGGGTCGCTCGCCACTCACAGTTGCGGGGGCAGTCACGGATTCGGTGCCGTTTGGCGCGTCCTCACCGTATTCCCTTTTCATTCCTTCGCCCTAACGGACGTCAGAAACCATCGCAGGTACGTTTGCGCGGCGCAGCAGTTTGGGTCAAGGGTAAATTATGTAATAAGATAACATTTTGGCGCGCGCCCGAATGAGAGAGCGCGCGCCAACAGGGATAGGTCGGCGGTATTATCCGCGTAGCACTTTGCCGAAAAAGTCGCGGGCGCGCTCGCTGTCCGGTGCATCGAAGATTTTGGCCGGGGGGGCGGCCTCGATCACTTTGCCCTGATCCATGAACACCACCTTTGACGAGACCTCGCGCACGAAGGCCATTTCGTGGCTGACCAGCAGCATGGTCATCCCCTCGGCCGCCAAACGACGCACTGCGTCCAGCACCTCGTTTACCAGTTCGGGGTCCAGTGCCGATGTTACCTCGTCCAGCAACAGGATTTCGGGGCGCAGGGCCAGCGCGCGGGCAATGGCGACGCGCTGTTGTTGGCCACCGGACAACTCATCGGGATAGGCGTGAGCCTTGTGCGCCATGCCGACCAGATCGAGCAGGTCCATCGCCTCGGCCTCGACCTCCTGCCGTTTGCGGCCCTTTACCCGACGGGGGGCGAGGGTGACGTTGCCCAGAACGCTCATATTCTGGAACAGGTTATATTGCTGGAACACGATCGCCATGCGGTCGCGGGCGGCGCGCACCGATCGGGACGAGCGGTAGTCGATCGAGGTTCCGTCCACCTCGATCCCGCCGCCGGTCACAGGGGTCAGCCCGACCAGCGTGCGCAGCACCGTTGATTTGCCCGAACCTGACGGCCCGACAAGTGACACCACCTCACCCCGATCCACGTCGAAGCTGATGCCATGCAAAACGTCGAGGCTGCCGTATTTAGCGTGGATTCCGTTTACCGCGAGGTGTGGCAAGGCGTTTCTCCAGATGTTGGCCCAGCATGCTGAGCGGGAAGGACATGGCGAAGTAGCAAAGCGCGATGGTGCCAAAGACCAGCGCGCCGGAATAACCCTGATTGTTCAACTCTTTGCCGCGGAACGTTAATTCGAATACGCCGATCTGGCTGACCAGTGCGGTATCCTTGATAAACGACACGGCAAAGGCGATGGCAGGCGGCACGATCACCGGCCATGCCTGCGGCAGAACGCACAGATACATGGTCTGCAAACGGCTGAGGTTCATGGCCTGCGCCGCCTCGATCTGCGTATAGGGCACGCTGTCGATACCGCCGCGAATGATGTCGGCAGTATAGGCAATTGCGTAGATACAGATCGAGATCACAGCGATGGTAAACAGCGACACATCCGTCGCGATGGTCTGGATGAAAAACAGCACCAGATAGATCACTACCAGAAACGGAATGCGGCGGAACACCTCGACATAGGCGATGCAGGTCACGCGCAGCGGCAGCGCCCACAGACCCGGCGTGGTGCGCAGATAGACCAGCACCAGCGCCAATCCGAACCCGATCAGACATCCCATCAGGGTCATGGACAGGGTCAGACCGGCAGATTGCGCCAGCAGCACCAGATTCTTGGCACTGAAAAACTCCGGCATTTGCGATAGAATACGCTCCATCAGAAGATCCTCGCTTTGACGCGGAACGCCCACCGGCCCAGGAGGGCAAGGCCAATCGACGCGATAAAGGTCAACACCACATACATCAGGGCGGCGACGGTGAAGTATTCCAGCCAGCGATAGTTGACCGTGGACAGGTTGATCGCCTGACCTGTCAGTTCATCCACGCCGATCAGCGCGCCGACGGACGTGCCCATGACCAGAATAACGATGAAGAAATTGGCCAGCGCCGGATAGATCGATTTGGCGATATGGGGCACGACGATATAGCGGATGCGCTGGGGCAGGGACATGCCCATCGTCTCGCCTGCTTCCATCTCTGCCTGTCGCACGGACAGAAAACCGGCGCGCAGGATCATGGTGAGGTAGGCGCCCGCATTCAGCGTCAGGCCGATCAGCACGCAGGCCTCGTTCGACCAGCGGATGCCGAATTCCGGCAGCGCGAAATACAGGAAGTATATCTGGATCAGCGCAGGCGTGTTGGTGATGAAGATAACGTAGATATTCACCAGCCAGCGCAGCGGCGCAGGGCCGTAGGAGCGGATTGCCGCGCCCACCAGCCCGATCAGGCAACCGGCGGTAAAGGCAAAGACGCCAAGTTGCAGCGTCAACCATGCGCCCTCGAGCAGCACATCGAAATTGCGCCAGACGACGTTGAACTGAAAGTTGTAATTCATGTGACCTGCCCGTTGGGGAGGGCGCGCACGGTTGCGCGCGCCCTGTTATTGCGTGGGATCAGAACCAGGGGGTGACGGGAACTTCGCGCAGCATCGGCGCGCCGTAGTTTTCCTCCCAAACGGTGGCGATGGTGCCGCCGCTGTTCAGATCGTACAGGATGATGTTCAGCACTTCGGTCAGGTCATCATTGCCCTGACTGACGCCCAATGCGCAGTAGGCCACGAAGATAGGCTCGGGCAGAACGCGCCAGTTCACCGCGTCGTAATTTTCGGTGAAGCCCATGAAGAAATCGACGTTTTCAACGATCGCATCGGCACGGCCCTGTGCAACCATGCGCACGGTGTCGGCGATGGAATCGACCAGCTCGGTTTCCGTTTCGGGCATGTTTTCCTCAGCCCAGCCAACGGTCCAGTTGCCGCGCATATTGGCCAGCGTGATGCCGTCGCGGTTGAAATCTTCCCAAGTGTCGCCCTCGACCGCGTCGGTGGTCAGAACGGCCAGAACCTCGGTGTGCAGGGGCGCGGTGAAGTCGATCAGCTTGGCCCGTTCGGAATTGCGGGTCAGCGCGCCCATGGACACGTCGATGCGGTCCGAGACCAGAAACGGCACGCGCTGTGCGGTTTCGGTTGGCACCCACTCTACCTCAACGCCCAGACGCTCGGCGATCATGGTGCCGATATCGATGTCGAAGCCTTCCCACTCACCATCATCATTGCGGGTGCTCATATTCGGGAAGTTGGGGTTGATGCCGATGCGGATTGTGCCGGCGGACAGGATGTCCTCCAGCGGTTTTGCCTGCGCGGTTGTAAGCGCGGTCAGGCTGAGGGCGAGTGCTGCGGCACCTGCGATAATCCAGTTGTTCATGGTCCTACTCCTGTCGGATTCCGGTACAAGAGGCGGGAGGCCACTCTGTCCGGATTTGTTCGTTATGCGCACAAATGTACGAAATAACTGTGTGACGCAGATTGCAATGCGTCAACAATTTTTTCGAAATTATGCGGAAAACTGTCACATAGCCTATCTGCACGCCGTGCGAATCCTGTGTTGACGGGGGGTGATGGCTTCGCCACTCTCTCCAAATCGAACAACTGTACGAAAGTAGCCAGATGACCCAGCCCCTCGACCAGATCACCCTGCCATCCGGCCTATCGTTGTCGCGCATCGTCACCGGCCTGTGGCAAATGGCCGATCAGGAACGGGATGGCCGCGCCGTCGATCTGGACCAGATGGCCGAGGCCCTGGCCGGTTATGCGCGTGAGGGGTTCACCACCTTTGACATGGCGGATCATTACGGCAGCGCGGAAATCGTGGCGGGTCGTGCGGCAAAGATTCTGGCGGCGGAGGGCGGACCCACCCCGACCATCCTGACCAAGTGGTGCCCCGCCCCCGGCCCGATGGATGCAGGCACCGTGCGCAAGGGTGTCGAAACCGCGCTGGAGCGGCTGGACACGGATTGCGTGGACGTCATGCAGTTCCATTGGTGGCAGTACCAGTCGCCCGAATATCTGGATGCGTTGACGGAACTGATGAAGCTGCGGCAGGAGGGTCTGATCGGGCATATCGGCCTGACCAATTTCGACGCCGCGCATCTGCGCATGGTGCTGAAGCAGGGCATCGAGATTGCGACGAACCAGGTTTGCTTCTCCGTCCTTGATCGACGGGGCGCGGGTGAGCTGACATCGGTGGCGGCGGAGCATGGCGTCGGCCTGCTGGGATTTGGCACATTATGCGGCGGCTACCTGTCTGACCGGTCACTGGGCCAGCCGAAACCGGCCGAGATTACCGACTGGAGCCGTATGAAATATATGCGTTTTGTCGAGGCAGCAGGCGGATGGGACCGGTTTCAGGGCCTGCTGGGAACACTGGCGGAGGTTGGCAAACGGCATGGTGCCTCGATCTCGAACGTGGCCAGCCGCTGGGTGCTGGATCAGCCCGCAACGGCAGGGGTTATCGTGGGGGTGCGGCTGGGTGAAAACAGCCATCGCGACGATAACCGCCGCTTGCTGGATCTGGAATTCACCGAGGAGGATCGCGCCCGGATCGCCGAGGCGACGGCCAAGATGGATTCGATCCCCGGCGATTGCGGCGATGAATATCGTAAGCCTCCGTTCCTGACGGCCTCGGGTGATCTGAGCGACCATCTGGAGGCGCTGCCCCCTGTCATGACATCGCGCCCCGTGCCCGCCCGGCCCGCGCGGACCTTGGCGGAGAGCGGGTCCATCTGGGAGGAGAAGGCCGGTTTTGCCCGCGCGATCCGCAAGGGGAACCGCATTCTGGTCAGCGGCACCACCGCAACCGATCCCCATGGCGGCACGGTTTGCGCAGGTGATGCGCAGGGGCAGGCGGTCTATATTCTGGACAAGATTACCGGCGCACTGTCCACATTGGGCGGCCAGATCGAGGACGTGATGCGCACCAGAATCTACCTGACGGATGAGTCCGATTGGCAGGCGGTTTCGGCGGTGCATGAACGCTATTTCGGGGATATCCGGCCCGCAAATACGCTGATTGTGGTGGCCAAACTGATCGGTGATTACGCGGTGGAGATCGAGGTAGAGGCAGAGCTGGACTGATCCGGCGTATCATTCCGCACTGTGCTTGACACTCCGCGTCATATGCGAACACATGTTCGCATTGATTGCGTCACAAATGGAATTTGATATGTCCAACGAAAACCCCCTCTGGCCGCTGGTCGATGCCAAGAAGCAGGACTTTTTCGCCTTGGCCGACCGTGTGTGGGACACGCCGGAGCTGCTTTATAAGGAGCACCGCTCCGCCGCCGCGCACCGCGAAATGTTGCAGGCTCAGGGGTTCCGCATCACCGATAATGTTGCGGGAATCGAAACCGCCATGATGGGTGAGGCGGGCGAGGGCGGTCCCGTGATCGCAATTCTGGGCGAGTATGATGCGCTGCCCGGTTTGAGCCAGAAGGCAGGCGTTGCCGAACCCGACGCGGTTGAGGCAGGCGGCAGCGGCCATGGCTGTGGTCACAACCTGCTGGGGTCCGGCGCATTGCTGGCGGCCACGGCGGTCAAGGACTGGTTGGCGGCGAACGGCCTGCCCGGGCGTGTCCGCTATTACGGATGCCCGGCTGAGGAGGGCGGCGCGGCCAAAACATTCATGGTGCGCGACGGCGTGTTCGACGATGTGGATGCGGCGCTGTCATGGCATCCGTTCAACTTTAACGGCATCCTGCCGCCGCTGACGCTGGCCGTGGCGATGGTCGATTTCCACTTCAAGGGCCGCACCGCCCATGCCGCCGTTGCCCCGCATCTGGGTCGCAGCGCGCTGGACGCGGTGGAGCTGATGAATGTGGGCGTAAACTATCTGCGCGAACATGTGCCGCAGGACAGTCGTATCCATTATGCCGTGACCAATTCGGGCGGTATCGCCCCCAATGTTGTGCAGGAAAACGCCACTGTGCGCTATTCTGTCCGCTCGCTGAAGCGGCAGGACATGCAGTCGCTGGTGGAGCGTGTGACCAATGTTGCCCGTGGTGCGGCGATGATGACAGATACGACGGTGACTGTCGATTTCATCTCTGCCATGTCAGAAATGCTGGACAATCCGCCGCTATACAAACTGCTGCAAAGTCATATGGAGGCCGCTGGCCCCGCGCAGATGGACGCCACCGATCTGGCCTTTGCCAAGGATATTCAGGCCACGGTGGGCGCGGAATCGATCGACGCGGCCTATCAGGCATCGGGTGTGCAGCCCAGCGATGCGGTGATGCATGATGGCGTTATCCCTTATGAAACGCGGGGCGTGCCGATGCTTGGCTCGACCGATCTGGGTGATATCAGCTGGAAGGTTCCCTTTGCCCAGTTGACCGGAGCGACCATGGCAATTGGCACCACGTTGCACACATGGCAAACTACGGCGCAGGGTAAGTCACCCGCCGCGCATAAGGCGATGGCGCAGGTGTCCAAGGCGCTGGCCGGTGCGGCGGCGGAATTGCTGACCAAACCGCAGGTTCTGGCCGAGGCAAAGGCCGATTTCCGCGAGCGTACCGCCCGCACACCCTATCAAAGCCCACTGACCCCCGACGCCAAACCGCGCGTCGCGTGAGGAAGTCAAATGAGGAATATAAGATGAGCCGTACTCAACACAGACTTTCCGCGATCCGCGCCGCAATGGCCAAACAGGGTGTCGGGCTGGTGGCGCTTGGCCCCGGTGCGCATATGCATTGGGTGCTGGACTGGCACCCCCACCCCGATGAGCGTTTGACCATTCTGGCCATCGGGCAGGACAGCGCGCATTTCATCGTGCCCTCGGTCAATGCCACACAGGCGGAGGCGCATTCGGGAATGCCGCTGCTGACATGGCGTGACGAAGACGGGCCGCGTGGCGCGTTGCTGGCGCTAAAGGAGGTGATCGGTGACGTCAGCGCGGTTGTGCTGGACGAAACCATGCGGACCGATTTCTCGCTGCCGATTCTGGATGTGTTTACGGGGGCGAAGCCCGCCTTTGCCGACGGATTGGTCGGTGATCTGCGGATGCTCAAGGATCATGCGGAACTGGACGCCCTGCGCACCAGTGCCGCCGTGGCCGATCGGGCGATGCAGGCCGGACTGAACGCGCTGCGCCCCGGTTTGACCGAATTGCAGGCCGCGCAGGTGATCCGCGACCAGTTCGCGGAACAGGGTGCTGCCATCGCCTTTACCCTATGCGCCAGCGGGCCGAACGGGGCATTTCCACATCATTCAACCGGCGACCGTGTCCTACAGGATGACGACGCGGTGATGTTCGATATCGGTGCGGGCTATGGCGGGTATCCCAGCGATATGACCCGCATGGCCATTCTGGGCGACGGGCCCGAGGGCTATGCCGAGATCCACGATATTGTGGAGCGCGCATGGCAGGCCGCCGCAGATGCGGCGCGCCCCGGTGTTGCCGCGCATGTGGTCGATGATGCCGCGCGGCAGGTTATTACCGATGCGGGCTATGGCGAATATTTCGTCCACCGTACCGGTCACGGCATGGGGTTGGAAGTTCACGAACCGCCCTATCTTACCTCCTCCTCCGAAACCGTGCTGCGTGAGGGCATGGTCTTTTCCATCGAGCCGGGGATCTACATTCCGGGTCGCTTTGGAATACGGTTGGAGGATATCGTTATCCTGCGCGCAGAGGGGGTCGAGGTTCTGTCCTCGCTGCCGCGACAGGTCCACCGATCGAACCGCAAGGTCTGATTCAACGAGGTCCGAAAATCGGACCCGCAACCGAAACAACAGGGAATTGATGATGAAACATCTTCTTCTGGCCGCGACGGCCATGACGCTGACGATGGGTGCGGCGCAGGCGGAAACGCTGCGTTGGGCCCGTTCGGGTGACGCATTGACGCTGGACCCCCACGCGCAGAACGAGGGCCCGACGCTGGCCATGATGCAGCAGATGATGGAACCGCTGGTTCTGCGTAACCCTGCGGGTGAGCTGGAGGGTGCGCTGGCGACAAGCTGGACCGTGAACCCCGAGAACCCCGATATCTGGACCTTCACCCTGCGCGAAGGCGTGACATTCCATGACGGTGCTGCCTTTACCGCCGAGGATGTTGTTTTCTCGATGGAACGTGCGCTGAGCGAGAACAGCGACATGAAGGGCCTGATCTCCTCCGTTGCATCGGTTGAGGCGAATGGCGATTACGAGGTTATCGTCACCACCAAGGGCCCGAACCCGCTGCTGCCCGCATCGCTGCCCAACATCCTGATGATCGACAAGGACTGGGCCGAGGCGAACAGCACCGTGGATGTGCAGGATGTTGAGGGCGGCGAGGAAACCTTTGCCTCGCAAAACGTCAACGGCACCGGTCCCTATATGCTGGTCAGCCGTGAGGCCGACGTAAAGACAGAGATGACCCGCTTTGACGGCTATTGGGGCATTGATGAATTCCCGATGGCCTATTCGGATATCGTCTATACGCCGATCCAGAACCCGTCGACGCGCATCGCGGCGCTGCTGTCGGGTGAGGTGGACTTCATTCAGGACGTGCCGGTGCAGGATTTGCAGCGGGTTGAGGATTCCGACGAGCTGAAAATCATGTCGTCGCCGCAAAACCGCGTCATCTTCTTTGGCATGAATGTCAGTGACGAGTTGGTTAACGGCAACCCCGAGGGCGGCAACCCGCTGGCCGATGTGCGTGTGCGTCAGGCGATGAACATGGCGCTGAACCGCGATGCAATCCGTCAGGTCGTAATGCGGGGCCAGTCGATTCCTGCGGGGGTTATCATGCCTCCATTCGTCAGCGGCTGGACCGAGGAGCTGAACACCGTTCCCGCCACCGATCTGGACGCGGCGCGTGCGCTGATGGCCGAAGCAGGCTGGACGGACGGGTTCTCGATCCAGCTGGATTGCCCGAATGACCGCTATGTGAACGACGAGGCGATTTGTCAGGCCACTGTCGGCATGATGGCGCAGATCGGCATCACCGTGAACCTGAACGCGCAGCCAAAGGCGCAGCACTTCCCCGTTGTGAACGGTCTGGAGTCGGATTTCTACATGATGGGCTGGGGCGTTCCGTCCTATGACAGCGAGTATATCTTCAACTTCCTGTACCACACCAAGGGCGATCTGTACGGCACATGGAACGGCACCCGCTATTCCAACCCGCAGATTGACGAGATGACACAGGCCATCGCAGCCGAGGTCGATCTGGAGGCACGCGACGCCACCATCGCGCAGATGTGGGATATCGTTAAGGAGGACGTCGTCTATCTGCCGGTACACCACCAGATGCTGAACTGGGCCATGCGCAACGAGGTCGGTGCGGCCGTCGATGCGGATGATCAGGTCAAGGTGAAGTATTTCACCATCGACTGAGTCTAGCCTACTGTTGTGCGGCGGGGGCGTTCCCTGCCGCACAATCCATACCAAACGGCCCGCGCGCCCCTGACCGGAAATTCACCCGATGCTCGCCTACATCATCCGCCGCGTCGCGCAATCAATACTGGTTTTGCTGATCACAGGCTTTGTCGCCTTTTCCATGTTCAGTTTCGTGGGCGATCCTATTGAAAACATGCTGGGGCAGGAACGCACGCAGGCCGATGTGGATCGGTTGCGCGGGCAGCTTGGCCTCGACCAACCCTTTGTTGTGCAATACGGCAAATTCCTGCAACAGGCCGCGCAGGGCAATTTCGGGCTGAGCTATCGTCAGGGGCGTGAGGTTTCCGCCATTCTGGCGGAGCGCCTGCCCGCGACGCTGGAGCTTGCCTTTGTCTCGGGCCTGCTGGCGCTGGGGGGCGGGATCGGATTCGGTATCCTGACCGCGATCCGGAAACGGGGGTTTAGCTCCAACGCGATTATGACCCTGTCACTGGTCGGCGTGTCACTACCGACATTCCTGATAGGTATCTTGCTGATCTTTCTGTTCTCGGTCGAGCTGGGCTGGCTGCCGTCCTTCGGGCGGGGTGAGGTTGTCGATCTGGGCTGGTGGACCACCGGTTTTCTGACCGTCAGCGGGCTAAAGGCGCTGGTGCTGCCTGCCATCACATTGGGCCTGTACCAGATGACGTTGATTATGCGGTTGGTGCGCACCGAAATGCTGGAGGTTCTGCGCATGGACTATATCCGCTTTGCTCGTGCGCGCGGGTTGCGTGAGCGGTCCATCAACTTCCGTCATGCGCTGCGCAATACGCTGGTGCCGGTGATTACGATTACCGGTCTGCAATTGGGCAGCATCATCGCCTTTGCCATTATTACCGAGACGGTTTTCCAGTGGCCCGGTGTCGGGTTGCTGTTCATCAACGCGGTGCAATTCGTCGATATTCCGGTGATGGCCGCCTATCTGATGATGATCTCGGTGATGTTTGTCGGCATCAACCTGATCGTCGATCTGCTGTATTTCGCCATTGATCCGCGCCTGCGCGTCGATGGTAAGTCCGGAGGGCACTGAAATGTCCGATCCCCAAAACCCTGCTGAAACCCGCCCCGCGCCCGGCCGGATGGCCCGCGCATGGCAGAGCGATCTGGCCTATTCGTTCCGCCATTCGCCGGTGGCGATGATCTCGGCCCTGGTGGTGGCGGTTCTGGTGCTGTCAGCGGTGTTCGCGCCGTGGATCGCGCCGCACAATCCGTTCGATCCCGGTTCGCTGAACCTGATGAACGGGTTCACACCGCCCGGTGCTCCGAATGCCTTTACCGGTGATACGTTCCTGTTGGGCACGGATGATCAGGGGCGGGATGTGTTCTCTACCATTCTGTACGGTATGCGGATTTCGCTGTTCGTCGGCTTCTCGGCGGTGCTGCTGGCCATGGTGATCGGTGTCGTTCTGGGGCTGCTGGCGGGATATCTGGGTGGCTGGGTGGAATCCGTCATCATGCGGACCGCTGATATTCAGCTGACCTTTCCGGCCATTCTGGTCGCGATGTTGATCTTTGGCGTGGCCAAGGGGATTACGCCGCCGGAATATCGGGACCAGATGGCGATTTACGTGCTGATCCTTGCAATCGGCCTGTCCGATTGGGTGCAGTTTGCCCGCGTTGTGCGGGGTGCCACGCTGGTCGAGAAAAACCGCGATTACGTGCAGGCAGCGCGGCTGGTCGGGCGGCGTCCGTTCTCGATCATGATCCGCCACATCCTGCCCAATGCCCTGAACGCGGTGCTGGTGATCGCGACGATCAGTCTGGCGCTGGCGATTATTGCGGAGGCGACGCTGTCCTTTCTGGGCGTAGGTGCGCCGCCGACCAAGCCGTCACTGGGCACGCTGATCCGCATCGGGCAGGGCTATATGTTCTCGGGCGAGTGGTGGATTCTGCTGTTTCCGGCGCTGACGCTGCTAGCGCTGGCGCTGTCGATCAACCTGCTGGGGGATTGGCTGCGCGATGCGCTCAACCCCCGCCTGCGCTGAGGAAGTCCAATGACCCAGCCTGTATTATCTGTCCGCGATCTGGTCGTGGAAATCCCCACCCGCCACGGCATTTTGCGCCCTGTGGACGGGGTTAGCTATGACATCGCCGCCGGTGAAATTCTGGGCGTTGTGGGGGAATCGGGTGCCGGTAAATCCATGACCGGCAATGCTGTTATCGGCCTGCTGGACCGCCCCGCGCGCATCGTGTCGGGTCAGGTTTTGCTAAAGGGTGAGCCGATCCATCACCTGAAGGGGGCCGCCTTGCGCAAGCTGCGGGGCCGCCGGATGGGGATGATCTTTCAGGACCCGCTGACCTCTCTGAACCCGCTGCTGACGGTGGGCGACCAGTTGACGGAAACGATTCTGGAGCATCTGGACCTGTCGGTTAAGCAAGCGCGGGAGCGTGCAATCGCCGCCTTGGACGAGGTCGGCATTCCCGCCGCACGACAGCGGATCGACAGCTATCCCCATGAATTTTCCGGCGGCATGCGCCAGCGGGTCGTGATCGCACTGGCCCTTTGTGCCGAACCCGAACTGATTATCGCGGATGAACCGACGACGGCGCTGGACGTTTCGGTGCAGGCGCAAATCATCGCCCTGTTGCGGCGGTTATGTCGTGAGCGGGGCGTGGCGGTGATGCTGGTAACGCACGATATGGGCGTGATTGCCGAGGCAGCGGACCGCGTGGCGGTGATGTATGCCGGACGCTTGGCCGAACTTGGACCGGTGCGCGATGTGGTCACGCAGGCGCGGCACCCCTATACGGCGGGGCTGATGGCCTCGACCCCCGTGGCGTCGCAGGGCCAGAAACGGCTGCGCCAAATCCCCGGTGCGATGCCGCGACTGGATGCGGTGCCTGCTGGCTGTGCGTTCAATCCACGATGTGAGCGGGCGCAATCGCGCTGCGCACAGGCGCCAGGTCCCACGCTGCAAACCTGTGATGACCGCGCCGCGTGCTGGTTTCCGATCACCCACGAACAGGAGGCCGCGATATGAGCGCGCTGATTCAGGTCGAAAACCTCATCCGCGATTTCGATGTGTCAAAACCGTGGCTGAACCGCGTCATCGAACGCGTGCCCAAGGCGAAGCTGCGCGCGGTTGCCGATGTCAGCTTCGAGATTCAGGAGCGCTCGGTCTATGCGTTGGTGGGGGAAAGTGGTTCGGGCAAATCCACCATTGGCCGCATCATTGCAGGGCTGGTTGGCGCCAGCGAGGGGCGCGTGGTGATTGACGGCGTTGATATCGCCGAGCAGGGCAGCGCCGATGCTGTGCGCTCTGAACTACAGATGATTTTTCAGGACCCCTATGCCTCGCTGAATCCACGGTGGAAGGTGCGCGACATCATCGCGGAACCTGTCGCCGTGCGTGGCGGGCAGATCAAGGGGCTGGCCGAGCGGCTGTTGCAGCAGGTGGGCCTGTCGGCGTCCGATGCGGGCAAGTTTCCGCATGAATTTTCCGGCGGGCAGCGGCAGCGGATTTGCATTGCGCGCGCGCTTGCCTCGAACCCCAAGATTATCATTTGCGATGAGCCGACATCGGCCTTGGACGTGTCCGTGCAATCGCAAGTGCTGAACCTGATGACCGATCTGCGTGAGGAGATGGGCCTGACCTATCTGTTCATCAGCCACGACCTGACCGTGGTGCGTCACATGGCGGACCGGATCGGGGTGCTGTATCTGGGATCGCTGGTTGAGGAGGCGCCGCGCGACCGTTTGTTCGATGCGCCCAAACATCCCTATACCCGAATGCTGTTCGACGCCGCCCCGCGCATGGATGCATTCGGACGTGAGGTTGAACCGCCCAAGGGTGAAATCCCCGACGCCATCAACCCGCCCCCCGGCTGCCCCTATCACCCCCGCTGCCCGCTGGCGACGCAGGTGTGCAAGGAACAGCATCCCGCGCCGCGGATGATCGGGGAAACGCGGGTGCGCTGCCACCACGCTGAATAGGGCCGTTCGCGGACGAGTGTTCGATTTTTCACGCTAAAGGACTTGCTTGCGTGATGAAAAGTCGTCAACAATTCGTTATGCGAACAAAAGTACGAAAAATGAATTGTAGCGCCGCATGACTCGGCTGGGCCTGATCGTCAATCCGGTCGCAGGGCTGGGCGGCGCAATGGCGCGCAAGGGCAGTGACGAGCCGGATATGGTGCAGCGCGCCGCTTTGGCTGGTCGCGACCTTGTGTCCCCTGTGCGGGCGGCGCGGGCGCTGCGGGCGTTTCAGGCCCTCAGCGATGCGCCGGTTCTATGTGGCGTGGTGCGGCCAGATGGTTCGCCTGACATGCCATTGCTATCGGGCGCATACGGCACCGCGCAGGATACCCGTGATGTGGTGCGCGACATGCAGGGGCAGGTTGATCTGATCCTGTTTGCAGGTGGCGACGGCACGGCCCGCGATATTTGTGCCGCTAATGCGGGCGGTATTCCCGTTCTGGGCATCCCGTCGGGGGTAAAGATGCATTCCGGCGTTTTTGCCCGCTCTCCCGAACGGGCGGGGCAGATGGCGGCGCGGTTTCTATCTGATACAGCGCAACGGACCGAGGCGGTCGAGATCCTCGATATTGATGAGGAGGCGCGCCGCGCAGGGCGGCTTTCCGCGCGGCTATACACCGTGGCGCGCACGCCGCTGGACAGTTCCGGCGCGCGCCAGAACCCCAAGGCAGGCGGCACCGATCCCGTCGGGGAAATGGACGCCACCCTTGCCAGTTATGCCCGCCGGATGCGCGACGATACGCTGTATATTCTGGGACCGGGCATGACCATGGCGGCGCTGAAACAGCGGCTGGGTGGTGGCACTTTGCTGGGCGTCGACTTGGCGCAGTGTGGCCAGATCATCGCACGGGATGTGGATGAGGATGCGCTGCTGAGTGCCATTGCAGGGCGGAATGTCCGCATCGGGCTGACGGTTGTGGGCGGGCAGGGCTTCGTTCTGGGACGCGGCAATCAGCAAATCTCGGCACGGGTGCTGCGCAATGCGGGTCTGCCGCCCATCGACGTGATTTGCGGGGCGGACAAGCTGGCCGCGCTGCATCCGCAAGAATTGACCATCGACACCGGTGATCCCGCGCTGGACGCGGAAATGGCCGGATACTGGCCCGTGATGACCGGCCCCGCACGGCATCAGGTGATGAAGGTGGTCCCGTGACCCAAAGAATAATCGACAGGAGAATGACATGACCAAGCCACATCCATGGATGGCAAATTCCGGCGGTGACGCGAAGCAGCAAATGCTGGCCGCTGTCGGTGCGCAGGATGTCGAGGCGCTGTTCGTACAGGTGCCTGCGGACCACCGGATGCAACGCCCGCTGGATCTGCCGCCGCAATTGGCATCGGAGGTCGCGCTGTCGCGGCATCTGGATGATCTGATGGCGAAAAACGAAACCTGCGCTGACAACCTGTCCTTTCTGGGCGCGGGTGCATGGCCGCATTACGTGCCTGCGATCTGTGATGAGGTTGTGGGCCGCTATGAATGGCAAACCTCGGTTTTCGGCGCACCGACCTCGGATCACGGGCGCAATCAGGCGTGGTTTGAATTTACCAGCCAGATCGGGGCCTTGGTTGAAATGGATTTCGTCGGCCTGCCGGTTTATTCATGGGGCTGCGCCATCGGCCATTCCGTGCGCATGGCCAGCCGCATCACCGGCCGCAAGCGGGTGCTGATCCCCGCGATCATGGATCCGGAGCGCCTGTCGGTGCTGGAAAACTATTGCGCGCCCACAGAAATGGAGCGGCATATCGAGATTGTGACCGTCGCCATTGGCGCGGATGGCTGCATTGACCGCGATGATCTGCGGGCAAAGGCGGATGACAGCATCGCCGCGATCTATTTCGAAACGCCCTCCTATCACGGTGTGATTGAGGGGAACCCCGCCGAGCTGTGCCAGATTGCCCGCGATGCAGGTGCGGAGGCAATTGTTGGTGTGGACCCGCTATCGCTGGGCTTGCTGGAGGCCCCCGGTGCCTATGGCGCGACCATCGCCGTTGGCCCGACGCAACCGCTGGGCGTGCATATGTATGCGGGCGGCGGGGTTGGCGGCTTTATCGCCAGTCCGGACGAGGAGAAATATGCGCGGGAATATAACACGCTGAACGTCTCGATCTCGCAAACGCGGCAGCAGGGCGAGTTCGGATTCGGCCTGACGCTGTTCCATCAATCGTCCTATGGCATGCGGGACGAGGGCAAGGACTGGACCGGCAACTCCGTCTATCTGTGGTCGCTGGCCAATGCCGCCTATATGGCCGCGATGGGGCCAGAGGGCTTTGCCGAGATTGGACGCCTGATCATGGCGCGGGCCGGTTCTGCGGCGCAGGCGATCAATGCGCTGGACGGTGCAAGCGTCGATCTGTCCCGCCCGATTTTCAAGGAATTCGTGGTGCAGTTCGCGGATCACGATGTCGCCACCATCAACGACGCCCTGCGGCAGCGCGGCATCTTTGGCGGTAAGGACATCACCGGCGAGGCTGGCATTACCGGTGCCGCCGCCCTGTTCTGCGTTACCGAAACCCACACGCCCGATGATATCGACCGACTTGTCACCGCATTGAAGGAGGTGCTGGCATGACCGCTCCGATCAAAGATTACCTGAAGCGTTCCACCGGTTTCCACGCTGCCCGCTGGGCCGAGCCTGTGGTCTGCGAAATGACCGGCACCGGACGGCGCGGCATTGTGTTTGACGACGCCCCCGCGCCGACGCTGCCCGGCACCGCGATGCGTAAGGTGGCGCCCGCCCTGCCCGAAATCACCGAGCATGACGCGCTGCGCCACTATCTGCACCTCAGCCAGATGACGATGGGCATGATGGGCGTGTCGCTGTTCGGCACCTGCACGATGAAATACAACCCGCGTATTGGTGAGCGTGCGGCGCTGGAGCATCTGCGCAATCTGCACCCGTTGCAGGATGCCTCGACCTTGCAGGGGGTGTTGGAGCTATACGATAACTTCAGCGATTTTCTGTGCGAAGTGTCCGGCATGGACCAGTTCGTGTTTCAGGCGGGTGGCGGCGCGGATGCGGCCTATACCCATGCCTGCGTTACCCGCGCCTATCACGCCAGTCGCGGCGAGTTACAGCAGCGTGACCAGATCATCACGACGATCCAGACGCATCCCTGCTCCCCCGCCACGGCCAACACCGCCGGGTTCGAGGTCATTACCCTGACGCTGGAGGAAAACGGCTATCCCTCGCTGGAGCAGTTGAAATCCGTCGTCGGCCCGCGCACGGCGGCGCTGATGGTGAACAATCCTGACGATATGGGCATCTACAATCCCGACATTAAGGAATGGGTGCGCATCGTGCATGAGGCAGGTGGCCTGTGCTTCTACGATCATGCCAACTTCAACGGTGTGATGAGCCGCCTGCGCGCGCGTGAGCTGGGCTTCGATGCGTGTATGTACATGCTGCACAAGACCTTTGGCGCGCCAAAGGGCGGCGGTGGTCCCGCTGTCGGTGCCTATGGTTGTGCCGAACATCTGGTGCCGTTCCTGCCCTCGCCATTGGTGGTCAAGGATGGTGACAGCTACCGGCTGGACGATGATCGCCCTGACAGTATCGGGCGGGTGCGTGAATTCTGGGGGAATGCACCGCAAGTGCTCAAGGCATATGCGTGGGCGCGCGCCATGGGGGCCGAGGGCCTGCGCGAGGCGGCGGATATCTCCGTCTTGTCCAACAACTACATGGATAAACGGCTGGGAGAAGTGCGCGGCGTGACCCGCTCCAACCCCGATATCACCGTGCCCCGCATGGAGATGACGCGCCATTCGGTCGAGAAGGTAACGCAGGATACCGGCATCACCATCTTCGAGATCTCGATCCGCATGACCGATTTCGGCATAGATGCCCTGTGGTTGAGCCATGAGCCGTGGCTGGTCGCGGAACCCTTCACGCCTGAGGCAGGGGAGCTGTGGTCCAAGGAGGATATCGACTACTGGATCGACGTGTTCGAGCACGTCGTGACGGAGGCCTATGAAAACCCCGAGATCGTTCGCACCGCCCCGCATAACGCGCCGATCCACCAGTTGACGACCGCGCTGGATGAGCCGGACCAGTGGGCGACAACATGGCGTGCTTATCAGCGCAAGCATGTGAGCTGACCACTGCGGGGGCGGTGCGCCGCCCCCATGCCGCAGATACAAAAACGCCGCCGTCAGGATGTCCCGACGGCGGCGTTTCTTTTGGTATGTGGCGTGGTTCAGATCGTGCTTTCCAATCTCGTATTCGCGACGATTTCCGGCACGCTGGCCTGATTGGGCAGGCTCAACACCAGCGACACGATTTGCGCCACATCGTCGGGCTGCAAGCGTTCTGCCTTGGGCGTGACGCCGGGGATGCCGTCGATCATGTCGGTATCAATCGCACCGGGGCAGATCGCGGTGCCGCGCAAACCTTCGTCCCATCCGGCAAAGCGGACGGCATGGCTCATCGCGAGCAGCGACTGTTTGGTCATCACATAGCCCAGCGAGGTCGAAGCATCGCGATACCGTTTCGCATCGGTCGAGGCGATGTTGACCACGCGGCCATGGCCCGATGCCTTCAGATGCGGCAGGGCGGCACGGATCAGGCGAAAGGGTGCCTTGACGTTGATGCGCCACAGATCGTCCAGATCGCTTTCCTCGCCGCGCGTGAAATCGACCATGCGCAAAATACCCGCATTGTTGATCAACGCATCGGGCGCGCCCATTTGCGCAACGGTTTGGTCCACCCAGTCCTGCGCGCTGTCCACATCATCCGCATCGAAACGGAACGCGCACAGCCGCTCGGCAGGCACATCAGCAAAGGCATCCCGCACCGCCTGCACATTGCGCGCGCCGACGGAAACGCGGTGCCCGTCGGCCAGGCAGCGGCGCACGATCGCCGCCCCCAGACCGCGCGCACCGCCCGATACCATGACCAGACGCGGCGTCATCAGAACAGCCCCTGATAAACGCCACCATCATTGATGATGTTCTGACCCACGATAAAGCCCGCCTGCGCCGAGGACAGGAACGCCACCAGATCACCGCATTCCGATGGATCGGCAAAACGGCCCGCGGGCACGCTTTGCACACGGTTTTCCACGATAGCCTCATATGTGGTGTTTCCGCGCTTTGCGTGGTTGTGCAGGTTGGTGTGCAGCGCGTCGGTGTCAAAGAAGCCGGGGCAAACGGTGTTGATGGTGACGTTGTCGCGAACCGTTTCCTTGACCAGGGACGCAATCGCGCCGGACAGCGCCAGACGGGCGGAGTGGCTGTGCGCGAAATGCGGCTGGGGAAACTTGATAAAGCTGACGGAGATATTGACCACGCGGCCGAATTTGCGTTCGCGCATACCGGGCAGAACGCCGGTAATCATCTCCAGCGAGGAATAGAAATGCACGTCGAACCACTGGTCCCAATCGGCGCGGGTCCAGTCCTCGTATTCACCGGGGATCTGGCGCACGCCGGGATTGGCGACGAGGATATCAACCTCACCCCCCTTGGCGAGGATCTCCTCACGCCCCTCAACCGTGTTGTAATCGGTGGCGACGGTGGTGACGGAAACGCCGGTTGCCTCACGAATTTCCTCAGCTGTGGCCTCCAATGCGTCGGCGGAGCGCGCGTTCAGCACCAGATCCACGCCCTCCTTTGCGAGAGAGAACGCACATGCGCGGCCCAGGCCCCGACTGGCGGCACTGACAATGGCGCGGCGGCCCTTTAATCCGAGTTCCATGAAAATAGTCCTTCTATAAATTCCAGGGCAGGCGGCAAACCGCCCGCAATTTACGCAGCCGTTTCAACGGCCCGCAGAATTTGATCCAACCCGACATGCAATCCGTCCAGCGCAGGACCGTCCAGCGGTTGCAGCGGGGCACGCGGGGCACCGCCACCGGGCAAGCTTAGGTAATCCATCGCCGCCTTCGTCGCGGGATACAATGTGCGACTGTCCGAGATGAACAGTTTCGTCAGTTCCTGCGCACGCTCCTGCACGGCCCATGCGGCATCAACCTTGCCCTGTTTAACCAGCGTCCAGATATCCAGAACATCGGTCCAGACATTGGGGAAGCAGTCAATCAAGCCGTCACAACCGGCCAGAACCGCAGGCACACCGATGGTCGAGGACGGGCCGCAGAACACCATGATCCGGTCGCCAACCTTGGTCAGGGTGCGGTGGAAGTTCAGCCAGTTGCCCGAGCTTTCCTTGATCGCCACAACCATGTCCAGATCGGCCAAAGTGTCCACAATCTCTGGCGTTAGGGCGTTTCCGGCATTGCCCGGGATGTTGTACAGCATGATCGGCAGCGGCGCGTCTTCGTTTACCGTGCGGAAATGCGCGATAATCTCCGCATCCGACAGGTGGGCGAAATAGGGGGGCAGCACCAGCGCGGCGTCGCATCCCTCGGCGGCGGCATCCTTTAGCGCGGCCTTCACATCCTCGGGGGTGATACCTGCGGCGCCAACGATCGCGGTGCCGTTTTCGCCAACGGCCGCGCGGGTGGTTCTATAGATGGCGCGGCGTTCCTCGGGGCGCAGGCTCCAGAACTCACCGGTGCATCCTGCCGCGACCACGCCAGTGGCCCCGGCCTGCATCATGCGCTGAATGTTTGCGCGTAATCCGTCATGGTCCACGTCACCGCTGGCGGTAAACGGAGTTGTGACGGCCGGCATCGCGCCGGTCCATGAAATATCATTTCTATCCAATGCTCTATCCTCCGATTATTGGTTTTGTTTATTGCGGCGCAAGCGCATTTTCAGCGCGCAAGGCGTCATGGACGGTTCCTGCTGCCTTGCGCACCGTGGACACGGCGAGGTCGATTTCCTCATGCGTGACGGTAAAGGGTGGTGAGAACGAAATCGCGTCGCCATTTGGCAGGGCGCGGCAGATAACTCCGTCCTCCAATGCGGCGCGCACGATGCGGGGGCCAACACCGGCGGCGGGGTCGAATTTCTGCCAGCTATCGCCATGTGGTTTTGCAAATTCGACGGCGGCCATCAGGCCACAGCCGCGGGTTTCGGCGGTGATTGGCAGATCTGCAAAGGCCTTTTTCAGGCTGGCATTCATGTAGTCGCCCATCTCACCGGCACGTGTGACGAGGTTTTCCTCCTCCACGATGTCCAGATTGGCCAGCGCGGCCGCCGCCGTAACGGGATGCGCGGTATAGGTGTAGCCATGACCGAACGCGCCGTATTTGGCGCTGCCCTCGCAGATCACGCTCCATACCTTTTCCCCAACCAGCACGGCGGAGAGCGGGGCGTAGCCGGAGGTGATGCCCTTTGCCACCGACATCAGGTCAGGCTTCATGTTCATGCGGTCACTGCCGAACCACGTTCCCAGACGGCCAAAGCCGCAGATAACCTCATCCGCGATCAGCAAAACGTCGTGGCGGTCCAGAACCTGCTGCATGGCGGGGAAGTAGCCCTCGGGCGGGACAATCACGCCGCCAGCACCCATGACGGGTTCCGCGATAAAGGCGGCGACGGTGTCCGGTCCCTCTGCCACGATCAGGTCGTCCAGTTCCTGCGCCATACGGGCGGTGAAGGCGGCGTCATCCTCGCCTGCATTGCGGGTCCACAGGTTATGGGGCGCGCTAACGTGGCGGATCATCGGCAGCGGCAGGTCAAAACCGGCATGCAACCCGGGCAGACCGGTCAGGCCCGCCGACATCACCGTTACACCGTGATAGCCACGGTCGCGGGCGATGATCTTCTTTTTCTGCGGCATGTCGCGCAGGTTGTTGTAATACCAGACAATCTTGGCCTGCGTATCGTTTGCATCGGACCCGGATGCGCCAAAGAAGACCTTGGAGAAACCCTCCGGTGCCTTGGAGATCACACGCTCCGCCAGGATCGCGGCGGGTTCTGTCGCCATGGAGCTGAAGCCATGGAAATAGGACAATTGCCGCGCCTGATCGGCCAGTGCATCGGCAATGCGTTCGCGGCCATAGCCGACATTGACGCACCACAAACCGGCCATCGCGTCGAGGTAGCGTTTGCCTGCATCGTCGGTGATCCAGCATCCCTCGGCGCTGCGGGCCATCATTGTGGCACCGCTTTGCTGGTGGTTCTGCGCGACGGAGAAGGGGTGGAAGACATAGCGTCGGTCGAGATCATGAATATCGCTCATGTCCGGCCTCCTTTCGGTTTCTATCAAGCGGATTGCGACAGGGTCGCGGCAACGGGAATGTCCAGATTCAGGCGGGCACCGTTTTCGGTCGCCTCGAACAGGTGAATACCTGCGGGGTCAAATCGCAGGATGACGGGTTGGCCCACGGACAGCTTTCGCCCCGCCTCGACCCGCGACATGATCCGCGCGCCGTCAGGCAGTTCCAGTGTCACGATGGTTTCATGGCCGGTATTTTCGGCCAGACGCACGGTGGCGGGCAGGCCGTCACCACTGTCATGGATGCCGACAAATTCGGGCCGCACCCCCATAACCGCAGGGCCGTCGACCAGCGAGGCGGCAAATGCCTCACGCTTGATCGGCTGGCGATGGCTGTTCACGACAAAGGTCGCGCCCTGCACCGTGCCCTCGATCTGGTTCATGGGCGGGGTGCCGATGAAACCGGCGACAAAGCGGTTGGCGGGGCGGTTATAAACCGCGTCCGGCGTATCGAATTGCTGCACCCGTCCGCCATGCATCACCACGATGCGATCGGCCATGGTCATCGCCTCTAGCTGATCGTGGGTCACATAAACCATGGTTTTACCAAGGCGACGGTGCAGCTCGATCAGCTCCGCACGCATATAGCTGCGCAGCTTTGCATCCAGATTGGACAGCGGTTCGTCCAACAGGAACACCCGTGGTTCACGGACCAGCGCACGACCCAGCGCAACACGTTGTTGCTGCCCGCCCGATAGCTGCTTTGGCTTGCGGTTCAGCAGCGGTTCCAGTTGCAGCAGTTCGGCGGCGCGGCGCACGGCCTCATCCCGCTCGGGCTTTTTCAGGCCGCGTTTTTTCAGCGGATAGGCGATATTCTCGCCCACCGTCATGTGCGGGTACAGGGCGTAGGACTGGAACACCATTGCGATGTCCCGCTTGCCCGGTGCCAGATCGTTGACGACCCGCCCGCCGATCGAGATGTCGCCCGAGGTTGGAAATTCCAACCCCGCCAACATGCGCAGGGTGGTGGATTTGCCACAGCCCGACGGGCCGAGCAGCGCGACAAATTCGCCGTCATGGATTTCCAGATCAAGGCTTTCCAGCGCGGTGAAATCGCCGAAGCTCTTGCGTACATTCGTAAAACTTACATTGGCCACGGGATGGCTCCTTATATCGTCAGCCCTTGACGCCGCCGGCACCGAAGCCGCTGGTCAGATAGCTTTGCAAAAAGGCGAATACGACGATCAGCGGCACGCTCATCATCACGGAGGCGGCCATCAGCAGCGACCACTCGATATTGAACGCCGAGATCAGCATGGTCATCACACCGGTCGTCAGCGGCGCCACGGATTCCGAATTCACCAGAACCAGCGCGTACAGATATTCGTTCCACGACAGGATAAAGGTGAACAACGCGGTCGAAATGATCCCCGGCAGCAATTGCGGAAAGATCACATCCTTGAACGCGCCCAGACGGCTGGCCCCGTCGACCAGAGCGGCGTTTTCCAGATCATCCGGAATCCCCTCCATGAACGAGCGCAGCAGCCACAGCGCATAGGGCAGCGCAAAGGTGGTATGCGCCAGAATCAGGCTGAACAGGGTGTTTGAAATCCCCAGATTCACCATCATCAGGTAAAGCGGAATGATCAGCACAACCGAGGGCAGCAGATAGGTGAACAACACCAGCATCGCCAATGTCTCACGCCCGCGGAACCGGAACCGCACCAGACTATAGGCGCCCAGCGTGCCCAGCCCGACCACGAAGATCGTCGTGGACGTGGCCAGCACCACGGAGTTGCGGAAAAACGTCAGGAACGGCGTTTCGGTCAGCAGGCGCCAGTAATGTTCAAACGTAACCGTTTCGGGCACCCATGTAGGCGGAATGCGAAACAGCTCTGTCTGCGGCTTTAGCGAGGTAACGATCATCCACAGCAGCGGGAAGGAGATCAGCAAAACCAGCGACCATGTCACCAGATTGAGGATCAGCGGGCGGAGCATCTTGGATTTCATCTCAGCTCTCCTCTTTCGTGCGGCGGATGTACAGGATCATGAAGACCAGCATCACCAGCATCATGCCCACGGAATAGGCTGCGGCCTGGCCCATGCGGTTCAGGCTGAAGGCCTCCTGATAAACCAGCAAAGATAGCGTCTGCGTCGAGGTGACAGGACCACCGCCGGTCAGCAGGTACAGCAGGTCGAATTCCTTGAAATCCCAGATCGCGCGCAGCAGGATGATGACCGTCAGCACCGACCGCAATTGCGGCAGGGTCACGTCCCAGAACCGCGCAATCGGGCCAGCGCCATCAATGCGGGCGGCTTCGTACAGGTTTTCGGGAATGGTTTGCAGGCGGGCCAGAACGGCAATCACCACAAAGGGGAAGTATTTCCACGCGCCGACCAAAATCACGCCGATCATTGCATTGGGCATCGAGCCAAGCCAATCCAGCGGCATGTCGATAATGCCCACCTGCATCAGGCCGTGATTCAGCGCGCCGTACAGGTCGTTGAACAGCCAACGCCAAACCAGCACCGCCACCACCGTGGACAGGAAATAGGGAAACAGCACCAGCGAACGCGCCAGCGAGCGGAACCAGATATTCTGATGCAGCAACAGCGCCAGTCCGACACCGAACACGATTTGCAGGCTTAACGTGCCTACGGTCCAGATCAGGGTTGTCAGCAGCGATGACCAGAACACGCCTCCGGTCAGCATCTCTATATAATTGTCTGCTCCGACGAACTCCCCCTCCAATGTCGGGGTGTAGATGGAAAAGACGCTGAGATATATCGCAGCCAGCAGCGGATAGACGATCACGGCGGAGAAGACGACGATGGTCGGCGCGATCAGCAACATGCCGAGCCGTGAATACGAACGCTCCAATGGCGATGGCCCGTTGCGGGGCGGATCGGTGGCGATGGTGGTCATGAAGATTCCTTGGTTCGCGTAAGGTCCGGCGGCGCACCGCCGGACCATCAGGGCAACGGGATCAGCTTTGCGCGATCTCTTCGATCCGGCGGGCCGTATCGCTGAGCACTTCATCGACGTTTTCGTCGTTGAGGATGACACGCTGGACCATTTCCGCGATCACGCCGGAATTCACGACCTCACCCGCGCGGGTGTTCGGCTTGTGCTCCGGGCTTTCCCAGCCAAGGTTGAAACCATCCGCAGCAGCAGCGGACATGATATCGACCTCTGCCTTGTATTTCTGGATGATCGGATCGGCCAGATAGGCGGGATCTTCGGCAATTGTGGACAGCACAGGCAGAACGTGGCCCGGTGCGGCGTGCAATTGCTGGATGTAGCCCTCTGGATCATAGAGGAACGCGGCGAACTGCTTGGTCGCCTCCATGTTGCTGGCTGCCTTGGGGATAAAGACCGACGGGAAGTCGTTAAACGTCCACGGTGCGATATCCGTCGATTTTGTCGGGAACACGTCGCAGGTGATGTGATCGGCGATGGACGGGTTCTGATCCATCACATTGGTCAGCACGCGGCCCGTATAGATGCCGGTTGCCGTCGCACCGGCGACAAAGGCGGTCAGGCTGTCGCCCCAGCTATAGTTGGTCGCACCGGGTGGGCAGTACTGACGCATCGCACCGTAGAATTCCAGCGCGTCACGGGTTTCCTGACTGTCGATTGCGACCTCCAGCTCAGGGCTGAACACCATGCCACCGGCCTGATGGATCGTGCCGATGAAGATCAGCGAGGTCATGGAATTGCGACCATAGGGCAGAGGCGCGCCGTAAATGCCGCCGCCCTGCATCTTGTCCACAGCGGACAGAAGTTCGTCCCACGTACGCGGATTGCGGTCGATGCCCGCCTGCTCCATCAGGTCCGTGCGCAGCCACATGGTGTTCGCAGCGGAGTTACCGATGGATGTACCGGCATACTGTCCGGGGTCGATTTCGTAGATGCGGTTCACGCCATCATAGAACTTCTCCGGCCCGATCATCTCGATCACATCGTTGAACGGCTCAACCAGACCGTTGCTCCAATAGTTGGAGACGGCGAAGCTGGGCAGGTGCGTCACGATGTTCGGCACGTCGCCACTGGCAAAAGCGGCTGCCATTTGGGGGGCGTAACCCTCATCCGACGTACGCTCGAACGCGACGGTGACGTTGGTGTGCAGTGCCTCGAAGTTCGCGATCTGGGTGCGATATGCGGCCAGCTGCTCGGGTGAGGATTGGGGCGACCACCAGCGCAAGGTGATCTGCTCCTGTGCATATAGCCGCCGTGGCATCACTGCCGCTGCGCCTGCTGCTGCCATTCCGGTCAAAACGCTGCGTCTGTTTAGGCCGGTCTTCATTCCAGTAGTTTTGGTCATTTTCGACTCTCCCTGTTTTGTATGTTCGTATAATGAACATATGTTCGCAAGTTTGCGAAGCGGAATTTCAAATCGCAAGCATTTTTTGCAGATCGCACTGTGCGCAATGCACTTTCGTTTGCGCCTTCACGGTGTTAGTTCGGTATGCGCACATCAGATGAAGGCAGAAAATGGCCAAGCCCGTACCCACGACACCCGTTCAGGAAAACAGCGAGACCCGCCTCGGCACCGTGAAGCCGGGTGCCACGGACGATCAGGAGAAGCTGTCAAACCGTGATTTCGTCAGTTCCCTGTCGCGCGGGCTGGAAATTCTAAGCAGTTTCAGCCGCACGTCGCGCAAAATGACCCTGTCCGAGGTGGCCACGGAAACCGGGATGAGCCGCGCAACGGCCCGCCGTTTCCTGCTGACCTTGGTCAAGGAAGGCTATGTCGTCACTGATGGAAAGCTGTTCGATCTGACGCCAAAGGTGCTGGATCTGGGCTTCACCGTCTTGTCGAAGATCGGCATCTGGGATCGCGCCCGCCCCTTTATGGAGCGGCTCTCCGAACAAACGGGCGAATCGTGCACAGCCGCGATCCTCGACGGGTTGGACGTGGTCTATGTTGCCGGTGTTCAGGCGCATAATATTATCAGCGTCGGCATCACCGTGGGCAGCCGTCAGTCCGCCTTTTACACCGCCAATGGTCGCGTTTTGCTGGCCGCCCAGCCCGAGGAAAACTGGGATGGCATCATCGCCAATGCCCGTCTGGTGCCACGAACCCGTCACAGCGTCACCAATCGCGCCGACCTGCGCAAGACGTTAGAGGACGTGCGCAAATCCGGCTGGTCGCTGGTCGATCAGGAACTGGAGGAGGGTCTGTTGTCCATCGCGATTCCGCTGCACTATCGCTCCGGCATTCTGGCAGGCTCCATCAATATTGCCGTGCCATCGGTGCGCGCAACGCCGGAACTGATGGTTGAGGCGTTCCTGCCGAAACTGCAAGAAACGGCAGAGCAAATCCAGCAATCACTGGCGCATTAAGCGCGCCAGCGGGCGGGGGAATAGGGTTCTGGATCAACCGCTTGCGGTAGGCTCAGAACCGCATTCGCGGCCATCCGCCCAACCACAGGGCCCAGCGTATAGCCCGCATCGCCGGGCAAACCTACAAACACACGACCCCCGTCCCTGACGGCCCCGACGGTGGTTTTGCCGTCAACCGGCGTGTTATATCCGGCCCAGGTGCGCAGCACCCGCAACCCCCCGATCCCCGGCGCGATGCGCGCAGCCAGCGCGACATTACCGAGCAGGCTGTCAGGCTTGATCGCGGGCGCGGCACTGTCATCACGGGCAAGATTTGCCTGCCATCCGCCCCCGATCACCACCTGACCGGATCGAAATTGTTTCAGCGTGATGGGCCGTTCGGCATGTTGCACAAGGTGCTGGATCTCATAGGCCCCTGCCTCGGTTATGTTCATATGCAGGGGTTCTGGCGGGGTTTGTATCCGCAGGCCCAAGGGCTGCGCCAACTGTCCTCCCCCCCATGAGGAGGCGATCAGAACGGCCCCTGCGGGATAGTTCTGCGCGCCATGGGCGATGGGGCGCGGGCCGTCGGTGATATGGGTGATCTGGTCCTGAACGAACCGCACACCCCGCGCGGTCAGCGCCTCGCGCATTTTGCGATTGGCGATCAGGGGGTTCAGCTTACCCTCGTTCCGGCACAGCTCCGCACCGACAACATGGGGCGACAGCCACGGGGCCAGACGGTGCAAGGTATCCCGATAGAGGATTTCGACATCCAGACCCTTCTTCTGCTCACGCGCGGCCTTTTGGTGCAGGAAATCGAGCTGCGCAGGCGTATCGGCCAGCATCAGGCCACCCTGCTGCGTCAACTCCACCCCGCCTAGCGCCGCATCCAGCGCCTGCCATTCGGCAACGGCGGACATATAGAGCGGCAGCGAGCTTTCCAGATTATCCGCCAGATGCGGGTTCAGGCGCAGGAACCTGCTTTGCATTTGCACATGTAAGCTGCCCGCATTGGCGTGCGAACCCGCATTGCGCTGCATATCCACAATCGTGACCATCGCACCGGCGTCCGCAGCGACCAGCGCGGCGCATTGGCCGGTAATGCCACCGCCGATGATAAGCAGATCCGGCTCAAGCATCGGGGGTTTGCTCCGCATCCAGCAGGGTTTCGGCGGCGGTAATGGCTGCAATCTCCACCGGCTTGATAGGAATGCGGGGGGCGAAATAGGACAGATCCTCCAGCGGGCGACCCTGACGGCGGGCCATGATACCGGCCACAACGGGGGCGCAATAGCGGCCCTGACAGCGGCCCATGCCGATGCGGGTGGCACGTTTCAAGGCGCCAATATCCAGTGGATCATCGGCCAGTGCAGCGTCCAGCGTCGCCTTGCTGACCTCCTCGCACCGACAGATCAGGGTTTCGGGCGGGGCATCCTCGGGCAGGGGGCGGTCGGCGGCGTAGACCCGCCACAGCGCGTCCTGAAATTTGCCGTGGCGTGCGCGTAGCGATAGATCGGCGGGAGTGGGCTGTGCCTCATCACTGGCGGCGGCGCGGCCTGCGATGCGGCCCTCAACCGCGGCGGCGGGCGCACCGCCCAGACCGCAACAATCCCCGATAGCATAGACCTGCGGGACCGAGGTTTCGCAATCGGGGCTGCGATCCACCCGCAATTGATCGAATTGCGCGTCATAGGACATGCGCGCGCCCAGCAAGCGCAGGATCTCGTTCTGCGGCTGGAACCCGAAATTCAGGCAGACAGCATCCGCCTTCACGGTTTTCAGGGTGCCATTCTGACGATAGGTCACGCGCAGGACATCGCCCGCCTGCTCAATCTGTTCGGGCAGGGTGTCATGGCTGACGCGCACCCCGTTACGGGCGAGTTTTGACAGCAGACCCAAACCCTTAACCGCCAAGGCAGGATCGCGGCGCACCATGTCCAGCGCGGCAACAGGGCGGGACCACGGGGCGGGCGCAGCCTCGGCGAGACACACAACCTCGGCCCCGCCGGAGACCAGCTCCGCCGCGACCTGCGCCACCAGCGGGCCATTGCCGAACAGTGCCACGCGCCGCCCGGGCAAGGTGCGATAGCTGCGCCACAGGGTTTGCGCCGCGCCCACGGTCATCACACCGGGCAGGGTCCAGCCGGGGATTGTGGCGGGGCGCTCATAGGCACCTGTGGCGACGATCAGACGTTCGGGCCGGATTGCATAAACGGCCTCGGGGCTGGTTGCCATAATTTCCGGCCCGTCAAAGGCACCCCAAACCTCCGCCGACTGGATCAGCGTTACACCGGCGGCATAGGCTGCGGTGACCAGATCGCGGCCAGCGCGCTGTTGCGCATCCAGCGGATCACGGGTGGGGTCTGCGTCCTGCTTGAAATACTGCCCGCCTGAAACCTTCCGCTCATCCAGCAGTACGGTTTCGGCACCGCTCTCGGCCGCAGCAATGGCGGCGTTCAGGCCACCGGCACCGCCACCGATCACCAAGACGCGCGGCGTCAGGCGGTGGGGCGTTAGCGTACGATCCTGCGGTTTGGTCAGTGCAGGACGGGCGGATTGGGTTTGCACCTGTAATCCACCAGCGGCGGGCGTCATGCAGGCGCGCTGGTTCGGGCGGCCATCAATGGTAACGAGGCAATCCTGACAGACCCCCATGCCGCAGAAAATGCCACGCGGGGCGTCGCCCTCCGTCTTGCGAAAGGCACGGTGCCCCGCCTGTGTCAGCGCCGCCGCGACGGACGAGGTTTGATCGCAGGTGATGTCCTGCCCGTCAAAGGTGAAGGTGATCTGGCTCATAGCGTATCATCCCGCATGATCGCACGGCGCGCGTCAAGCAACCGTGCAAGGGCCTGTTCGCGCCATGCACGCCGTTTGGGCAATGCGGGTTCGGGCAGGATGGCACGGCGTTCGGCCTCAACCTGTGTCACCAGCTCTGGCGACCAATCGGGACTATGCTCGCCCCGATCACGGCCAATGGCTGCATAGGCCGGACCGAGCCGTTCGGCATGGCCACGCACACCGCCCGCCGTGTTCAGGTCTGCCGTCTCGAACGGGCCAGATAGCGCCCATCGCGGGCCAAGTCCGTCACGCACCAACCGGTCCACGCCGTCCACGTCGATCACGCCCTCGTCCACCAGGCGATATGCCTCACGCAGCAGGGCGGATTGCAGGCGGTTAAAGACAAAGGCAGGCACCTCATGCCCCAATCGCACAGGGTCAAATCCGCCTGCGCGAAACAGCGCCTCGGCCTGATCCATGCTGGCTGGTTCTGTGGCGGGGGCGGGGACCAGCTCCAACACGCGCAGCAGGCTGGGCGGATTGGCGGGATGCGCCACCATGCAGCGGCGTTGATCCTGTGGGTCCGGCACAATCTGCGATATCGGCAGGGCCGAAGACGCCGTGGCGATCACGGTGCCATCGCCGCTGCGCGACAGCAGATCACGGAACAGGGCGCGCTTTGCCTCGACCCGCTCGGGTCCGGCCTCAATGATCAGAGGGGCGTCGATCCGGTCGGGCAGCGCATCGATAGCAGTGATCCCGCCGCGAGGTTCCGCCAATCCTGCCAAGCGCATGGCCTGTCCCTGTCGCGCAATCATATCGGGAATTCCCGCCCGTGCGGCCTGTGCGGGGTCGCAGATCGTCACGGTATAGCCCGATGCGGAAAAGGCCGCCGCGAAACCGCACCCAATGGGGCCCGCGCCCAGGATCAGGACCGTTTGTGCATGGTTCATAGTGCTTGACCCCCTCATGTTCGTTATGTGAACATTTGTACGCAAACATATTGCACGTCAATACCAGTGGGAGAGAAAGCCGATGCTCGACGGCAAAACGATACTTGTGACCGGTGCCTCAAAGGGGATCGGACAGGCCATCGCGCGTGAGGTGGCAGCACAGGGCGCCCGTGTTGTTGCCCATTACGGCAGCGACCGCGCCGGCGCGGAGCAGGCGATGCAGGGCATCCCCGCCGAGCGCGCGATTTTGCTACAGGGCGATCTGGGGCAGGCCGGTGGCGCTGATGCGATGTTCGCACAGGCGGTGGAGCTGACCGGCGGGCTGGACGGATTCGTCAACAATGCCGCGATGATGGAATTTGCCGGTGGCATTGATGACCCCGACGATGAATGGAACGATGTCTGGCAACGCACCTTTCAGGTCAATGTCTTTGCCGCCGCTGAATTGCTGCGCGCGGCCGTGCGCCACATGCGCGAACGCGGTGGTGGAGAGATTGTGGGCATTTCCAGCTGGGCCGCGCAAAAGGGCGTCGGCAATCCGCGCACCATTGCCTATGCCGCGTCCAAGGCGGCGTTCAAGGCCGCCCTGCAAACCGTCGCCACCGGCTATGCCCGCGATAATATCCGCACCTATATCGTCGCACCGGGCGTCGTGGATACCAAGATGAGCCGCGATTTCGCCGAAAGCCAAGGGGGCCGCGCCGTGGTCGAGGATCGTCTGGTGATGGGGGAGTTTGTTCCGCCCTCGGATATCGGGGCGCTTGTCTCGTTCTGCCTGAGCGGTCGGTGCCGTCATTTGAGCGGCGCAACGCTGGACGTGAACGGCGCCAGCTACATTCGCTAAAGCGTGCCCCCCGACCCGCAACAGGTCGGGGGGGTCTTATCAGTAATCGTTTCTGAGGTAGAAGGCGTAATGCTCCGGCAGGATCGAGGCCGGTGCCGGATGCCCCAGCGCCTGCGCCGCAGTAACCGGCCAAACCGGATCACGTAACAGGCCACGGGCCAGCGCGATCAGATCAGCCTTACCCTCGGCCACGGTGTCATTTGCCAGCTTGGGATCGGTAATCATTCCCACGGCCACAGTTGGCAGGCCGGTATCCTGACGAATCCGTGCAGCAAACGGGATCTGGAATCCCGGCTCGACCTTTGCCTCGGTAATGCGCACACCGGCGGGAATACCGCCACCGGACGCATCGAACAGATCGACGCCTTCTTCCTTGAGCCGCGCGGCAAGAACAACCGTATCGTCAAGGGTCAGGCCGCCGCCCTCACCATCCACGCACGAGGCGCGGTAGATCAGCGGCATATCATCGGGCAGAACGGCGCGGATGGCGCGGGCAACCTCGATCGGCAGGCGCATCCGCCCCTCCAGATCACCGCCATATTCATCATCACGCCGGTTCGACCATGGCGACATGAACTGGTGCAACAGATAGCCATGCGCCCCGTGAATCTGGATGCCGTCAAAACCGGCCTCGATTGATCGAGTGGCGGCCGCTGCGAAATCCGCAACGATTTGCGCGATTTCAGGCTGCGTCAGGGCCGATGGCACATGCCAGCCCTCCCGCGCCGCAACGGCGGAGGGGGCAACAGTGGGCCATGGCGGCTCGTCACTGCCCTCAACCAGCGGTCCTGCACCTTCCCAAGGGCGTGCGGTGGATGCCTTCGCGCCTGCATGGTTCAGCTGCACGAATACCGGAATATCCTGCGAGCGGTATAGCGATGTAATCGCGCTCCATGCAGCGACCTGTTCGTCATTATACAGGCCGGGGCAGCCAATGCTGATCCGCCCCTGCGCGCTGATGCCTGTCGCCTCAACCACCGCGGACCCGATGCCGGAGGTCGCATAGCGCCCGTGATGCATCATGTGCCATTCGGTGGGGACACCATCAATGGCCTGATACTGACACATCGGGGCCATCATGATGCGGTTGCGCATCGTCACGCCGCGCAGGGTGAAGGGGGTGAATAGGGGAATATCGCTCATGCGGCTGCACTTTCCAGTTCATCCATCAGGCGGTCAAGGTCGGCCAGAACCTTCTTGAGCTTGGCCGCGCGTTCCTGCCCCTCGGCGCCCAGGGATGCGAAGGTGGTCAGTGGCTGACGCACATCGCCAACGGGATAGCCCTGTTCGGCGGCCAATGCCTTGGAATAGCACTGATGACCATAGGTCGGGTGCCCCTCGGCGATCACATGCTCGATCACGGTGATGTGGCGCTGAATCCGCTTGGCATCCTCGATCCGGCCTGCCTCCAGCAGATCCCAGATGCGGGTAGACGCGCGCGGGATGTAGTTGCCGAACGGGTTCACATAGCCGACAGCGCCCAGAAGGAAGCTTTCCACAATCCGCTCACCGGCAAAGACGTTCATCACGCCCTCGGTTTCCTCGACGATGTCATATACGCGGGCGACGTCCATCGACGCCTCCTTGATATAACGCACGGTATCGAATTCGCGGGTCAGGCGGCCCACCAGCTTTGCCGACATATCGACATTCGAGGTGCACGGGTTGTTATACAACATGATCGGCAGATCGCAGGCGGCGGTGATGGTGTCGTAATAGCCGACAATCTCGTCCTCTGTCGGGGTGTAGTAATAGGGCGGAATAATCATCAGACCCTGCGCGCCGGCGTCCTGTGCCTCACGCGCGTAGCGTGCTGCGGTGGGCGAATAGGCGTTCGAGGCGCCGACCATCACGTCGATGCGACCGTTCACATGGGCGACTGTATCCTCGACAAAGGCCTGACGTTCCGCGTCGGACACGGCCAGAAACTCACCTGTGGTGCCAAGGATGATGATCCCCGGAACGCCTTGGTCGATCTGCCAGTCGATGAATTTGCGATTGGCGGCCAGATCAATGGCGCTGCCATCCGCCGTAAACGGAGTGATGTTGACGGAATGGCTGCCGCGAAATTGCTTCATAGTAGTCTCCTGTGCGCTCACAATTTGGCCCAGCCGTTTTCAGCGAGGATTGCGTGGCTCTTACGAATGTCGCCATCGGGATCGGCGGTTGGATCATTGGCATCGGTGATGATTTCCAGCACCGTCATCTTGTCATAGCCGATATCCTTTAGTGCCTGCATGGCAGGGGCCGGATCGACAATACCGGTGCCGAGCGCGTCATGCTTGAACACATCCGCAGGGCTGTCCGAAATGTGGACGTTCTCGATCAGATCGCCCAGCAGGCGGATCGCATCACCGATATCCTCTTTGATATAGGCGGAGTTGCAGATGTCGAAATTGACGCCGACATTGCCGATCATCTCGCACAGATCCTTGGCGTCCTGCGCGCTGGGGCGGTGGGTGAAGGGGACGTTTTCCAGCAGGATACGCACGCCCGCCTTGGTCGCATGTTCGACCACTTCCTTGGCGGATTCGACAAACCAGTCGTCCAGCCACGGCTTTGGCGGATCAATCAGGCCGCCATAAACGCCGGGGATCATCACGACATAGGGGCAGGACAGTTCGGCGGACAGGTCAATCGTCTCGCGGTAACGGTCAATGGTGTATTGCCGCATCAGGCGGTCGGGGGCGTTGGGGTTGTTGTCGATCAGCGGGTAACAGAACGAGGTGATCTGCGCGCCCTCACCATCCAGCCACGTGCGGTATTCACGGCGCTGATCCGCGCTCAATTCCGCGGGCCAACAATGTGGGGGGAAAATCATCTGCTCGAACTTGGTGTAGCCCATGGCGCGCAGGTGCTGAAGGCTCTCAAGTCCCGTTTTGGAATAGAGATAGGGGAAGGTGCTGGCTGCAACCTGAAAATCGGCCATCGGAAAGCTCCTTGATGGTGAAATGATATGTTCATCATGCGGACAAAAGTTAGTATAACGAACATAAAGCATGGTTCAACGGGGATTTTCCGAATGCGTTACGATCTTGCCATCATCGGCGGCGGGCTGGCCGGTGCCGCCACGGCCTATTACGCGTGCAAGGCAGGCGCGCGCGTTGTGTTGTTGGAACGGCGCGATGTGAATCTGGGGGCGTCCGGCTCTAATGCAGGGTCGATCCACGCGCAAATCCCGTTCGATCCGTTCCGCCATCTGGGCGATGAATGGGCCAAACGGTTTTCCGAGGTGCTGCCGCTATTCTCTGCCTCCATCGAGCTTTGGGCGGGCTTGCAGCAGGAATTGAACGGTGATCTGGGATTCGCGGCCAAGGGCGGGCTGATGGTCGCGGGCTCGGATCACGATTTGCAGGCCCTGCACCGCAAGGCCGCAATCGAGCGGGCACAGGGGTTGCAGATCGACATGTGGGGCGCCGATATGCTGGCCGACCGCGCACCGTTTCTGACCGAAGGCTTTCCGGGGGGCGCCTTTTGCCCGATCGAGGGGAAAGCAGACCCGTTTCGCGTCACCCCGCTCTACTTGAAACGTGCGCGTGAACTGGGTTTGAGCCTGATGCGCAACACGCCGGTGCGCGCGATTACGCCAGACGGGCAGGGCTTCACCCTTGATATAGGTGGTCGCTGGGTTCAGGCGCATAGGGTGGTGAACGCGGCAGGGGCCGATGCGGCGTCCGTGGCACAAATGGTCGGTGCGCATGTGCCGATGGACGCCCACGCGATACAGGTTTCCGTCACTGAAAAACGGCCCGAGCTGCTGCCGTGGCTGCTCTATTTCACATCCGAAAAGCTGACATTAAAGCAGGCCGCCGAGGGGGGATTCCTGATTGGCGGCGGCTGGCCCGCACGGATGCGCGGCGGGCCGGTGGTGGATCACCGCTCCGTCCTGCGCAATCTGGCCCTCGCACAGCGGCTGGTGCCTGCATTGGACGGCGTGCAAATCGTGCGCAGCTGGGCCGCCATCGTCAACGGAACCGCTGATTGGCGGCCGATTCTGGGTGAGGTGCCACAGGTGCCGGGCTTCTTCCTCAATCTGTTTCCGTGGATGGGCTTTACCGCCGGGCCGATCATCTCACGCACGATTGCCGAGCTTGCCTTGGGGCAGCAGCCCTCCGTCGATCTGGCGCCGTTTGCGTTGTGATGTGACGGGGGACTTGCGGAAATCGTGGCTTGCTGCGTAATGTGCGTTATACGAACAATTGTCCGATAACGGAGGATACCATGGCGGATTTGTTGCAACAGGCCATTCTGATCGACGGCACATGGGTGGGGGCCGATGACGGCACCACCATTGACGTAACCGACCCGTCCAACGGTCAGGTCATCGGCACCGTGCCAAATGCCGGTCAGGCGGAAACAGATCGCGCCATCGCCGCCGCCCATGCTGCGTTCCCCGCCTATGCCGCGAAAACCGTGACCGAACGCGCCCAGTTGATGCGCAACCTCGCGGCGCTGATCACAGAAAATGCAGACGAGCTGGCCCGCATCCTGACGCTGGAGCAGGGCAAGCCGCTGGCCGAATCCAAGGGCGAGGTCCTGTCCTCCGCCGCCTATGTCCAATGGTTCGGTGAGGAAATCCGCCGCGCACGGGGCGAGGTGATCCCGTCCCCATGGCCGGGGCGCAAGCTGATGACGACCAAGCATCCGGTGGGTGTCGTTGCCGCGATCACGCCGTGGAACTTCCCGTCCTCGATGCTGGCGCGAAAGCTGGGACCGGCACTGGCCGCGGGCTGTCCGGTTGTGGTCAAACCCGCCACCGCAACGCCGTTTAGCGGCCTCGCATGGGGTGTGCTGTGCGAACGCGCGGGCTTCCCCCCCGGTGTCGTCAACATCCTGACCGGATCGGCCCGCGCCATCGGCGGCGCCATCATGGCCAGCCCAGAGGTGCGCAAAGTGACCTTCACCGGCTCGACCGAGGTCGGGCAGGAGCTGCTGCGCGGTGCGGCGGATACGGTCAAAAAGGTCTCGATGGAACTGGGCGGGAATGCCCCCTTCATCGTGTTTGACGATGCCGATCTGGACCGTGCTGTTGACGGTGCGATGATCGCGAAATTCCGCAATGCGGGTCAGACCTGCATCTGCTCGAACCGGATCTACGTGCAGGCGGGCATCTATGATGCCTTTGTCGAGCGTCTGGCCGAACGCGCCCGCGCGCTGAAGGTCGCACCGGGGATCGAGGACGGGGCGGAGCAAGGCCCGATGGTGGACGCCGCCGCCTTGGCCAAAATCTCGGAGCTGGTGCAGGACGCCGTGGATAAGGGCGGCAATGTGCTGACCGGCGGCGCGCCCCATGAACGCGGCGGCCTGTTCTATGCCCCCACGGTCATCGCCAATGCCACGCCGGAAATGCGCGTCACGCAGGAGGAAATCTTCGGCCCTGTTGCCCCGATCTACAAATTCGAGACCGAGGAAGAAGGTCTGCGTCTGGCCAATGACACGATCTACGGGCTTGCCGCCTATGCCTATACCGGCGATCTGGGGCGGGCCTTCCGCCTGCAAGACGGGTTGGAATATGGCCTGATCGGGATCAACGAGGTGCTGATCGTGACCCCTGAAATCCCGTTCGGCGGGTTGAAGGCATCGGGCATGGGCAAGGAAGGCGGCTGGCAGGGTCTGGATGATTATCTGGAGACAAAATACACCTGCATTGGCGGTTTGTGATGATTGATCTGGGTGGCAAAACTGCCCTGATCACCGGCGGTGCGCGGGGACTGGGCCGCGCCATCGCCGGTACGATGGAACGGGCGGGCGCGCGGATTTGCGTGCTCGACCAACCATCGGTTCTGGCGCAGGCTACGCTGCCCGAAACGTGGCGCACCATCGCGCTGGACCTGACCGCGCCCGATGCGCAGCAGGTCTTGAACGATGCGCTGGTTCAGATCGGCACGCTGGATATCCTGATCGCCAATGCGGGCCGAGTGCCTGATTGGCGGCGAATCGGCGATCTGGACATGGCGGAGTGGGATGCGGTCTTTGCGCTGAACGTGCGCGGCGTCGCGATGATGCTGTCCGCTGCTGCACGATATCTGGCCGCAACCCGTGGCGCGGTTGTGGTTATGGCGTCGATCAACGGCTATCGCGCCCATCCCGATCAGGCGCTGTACACGGCATCAAAACATGCGGTTCTGGGACTGACGCGCGCCGCCGCGCTGGATATGGGGCGCGACGGGGTGCGGGTAAATGCGCTGGCTCCCGGCCCGATCCTGACCGACGCATTGCGCGGCCGCGTGGAGCAGCGCGCCACGGCTGGTGGCCCCAGCGTCGACGCGGCAATCGGGGCAATGCAGGCGGAAACCGCGCTGGGACGATTGGCCAGCGAGGCGGATATCGCCAATGCAGCCTGCTTTCTGGCCAGCCCGCTGGCCGCTGCGATTACCGGCGTGTGCTTACCGGTCGAGGCAGGGCTGACCGGATAATTCCTGCGCGCCCCGAATAGCGCAGATCAGACAACAGACGCATTTTTGCGAATACAATCCTATGCGTAAATGACGGTGTGCCGGTCATGATCCGTAAAAGCGCGACGCTGGAAATACGCCGACTAACTTAGTGTTTCGGCGAGATTTGCAATATTGTTAAAATTTTACGCATGTCGGCATAACTTGACCTTTCGAAGGAGCTAGGTAATCATCTGTTAAATATAAAAATTTGGAGGGTAGACGTGTCTGTTAACCGCATATTGCTGAGTACAGCAGTTGGGTTCGCGTCTATCACCGCGTTCACATCTATTGTCTCCGCCGAAGAAATCACCATCGCAACTGTCAACAATGCTGACATGATTACCATGCAACAGCTTGCTCCGCAGTGGGAGGACGCGACCGGAAACAGCATCAACTGGGTGTTTCTGAGCGAGAACGACCTGCGTGATCGCACAACACAGGACATCGCCGTCAGGGGCGGCGCATTCGACGTGATGTTTATCGGCGCTTACGAGGCTTCGACCTGGGGTGCCTATGGCTGGCTGACGCCGCTAAACGATTTTGCGGATGATGCAGATTACAATCTGGACGACATCTTTCCGCTGGTTCGCAACGGTCTGTCCGCTGATGGCAACCTGTTCGCGGTTCCGCTTTATTCCGAAACCTCGTTCACCTTTTACCGCACCGATCTGTTCGAGGCCGCAGGTATCGAGCCACCGACCGAGCAGATTACATATACCCGTTTCGCCCAGATAGCCGCCGCGCTGCACGACCCGGAAAACGGCGTTTACGGCACGTGCCTGCGCGGCAAAGCAGGCTGGGGCGAGAATATGGCCTTTGTCGGCACCCTCGCAAATGCCTTTGGCGGGCGCTGGCTTGATGAGGACTGGAACCCGCAGCTGGACAGCCCGGAATGGCACAATGCGATCACCTATTATGTGGACCTGTTGAACGCATCCGGCCCTCCCGACTCCTTCACAAATGGTCACCTTGAAAACCGTGCGCTGTTTGCGGATGGCCGCTGCGCAACATGGATCGATGCAACCTCGGCGGCCGGTGCGATCCGCAATCCTGAATTCTCAAGCGTTGCGGATGTAACCGACTTCTTTCAGGCGCCGATGCAGGAAACCTCTAACGGCACAGGCTGGTTCTGGTCATGGGCGCTGGCCATTCCGGAGACCTCGCAGAACAAGGACGTTGCCAAGGATTTCCTGAAATGGGCCACCTCGGTCGAGTATTTCGAGCTGGTCGGTGAAACAGAGGGCTGGGTCGCCGTGCCCAGCGGTGCGCGCCAATCCATCGAGGAAGACCCCCGTCGCCTACAGGCCGCACCCTATGCACCGGCGATTGTGGAGGCGATCCTATCGGTCGACACAACCAACCCGACCCGCGATCCAGTTCCCTATAATGGTATACAGATCGTCCCTATCCCTGAATTCCAGTGTATCGGCAATTATGTTGGCCAACAAATCGCATTGGCACTGGCAGGTCTGCAATCTGTTGAGCAATCGCTGGCAAACAGTCAGAGTTTTGCCGTTCCGATGATGAGGAATGCAGGGTATATTCAGTAGGTATCTGTTAGTCGCGTGACTAGTGCCCTTTGACGGCTCTGAGGGGCAACAACACGTCGTAACGGGGAGACGACTGTTGCACTCGGAACCTTCTTTGCCACTGGTGTTGCGGCGCAAACACTGTCCTCTGCATTTGTGTGCGGTCTGGGCAATGTAGCGGGTGAGGACTGGCTAAAGGCACTGGAAGCTGCAAGGCTGTTTGATGAAGCTAGAAACGGCGTCACGCCGACTTATGCACCCGATCTTTAAAGCTGAAATCAGGCGATAGCAGTCGTTGGGATCGCGTGACGTTGTGTGCCCTGCAGAGGGGGCATGCTTCGTCCGTTTGTCATCCCTGTTTCACTCAATAAAAGCTGGGGAAACCAAGAATTTCTTGCGAGCTTGGGCTTTGCAGCTTCGCGTAGCGTGACCGCTAAATGCGAAGGAAATTCCAAATGGTCAAAAAAAATCTCATCGGCGGCGCGTGGATTGATGCCGCAGACCCTATCGAAAACCGTAACCCAGCGAACCCGCAGGATTTAATTGGTCTTTTTACACGTGGAAATGCGGAAACAGTTGATCTGGCGGTCAGTGCTGCTCGCGATGCATTTCCCGCGTGGTCTGTCGCTTCGCCGCAATTGCGCGCGGATATTTTGGACAAAGCGGGCAATCTGATCCTGGCGCGGAAGGACGAGATCGGGCGGGTTCTGGCGCGTGAGGAAGGCAAAACGCTGGCTGAGGCGGTCGGTGAAACGGTGCGCGCCGGACATGTGTTCAAGTTCTTTGCGGGCGAAGCGTTGCGGATGACGGGCGATGCGATTGCGTCGATCCGGCAGGACGTGGATGTTGATGTCACCCGCGAGCCCTTGGGCGTGGTGGGGTTGATCACTCCGTGGAATTTTCCGATCGCTATTCCGGCATGGAAGACGGCGCCTGCCTTGGCCTTTGGCAATACGGTGGTGTTGAAATGCGCTGAACAGACACCGGCCTCGGCGCATTTGATGGCCGAGATTTTAGACGAGGCAGGGTGCCCGCCGGGCGTGTTCAATCTGGTCATGGGGCCGGGATCGGTGATCGGGTCTGCCTTGGTCGATCATCCCGATGTCGCCGCGATTTCCTTTACCGGATCCGAGGCCGTCGGTCAGCGTATCGCGGAGGGCTGTGCGCGTCGGCGCAAAAAGCTGCAACTGGAGATGGGCGGCAAAAACCCGATGGTGGTGATGGAAGATGCCGATCTGGACATCGCCGTTTCCGCCTGCATTAACGGCGCGTTTTATTCCACAGGGCAGCGGTGCACAGCGTCATCGCGCCTGATTGTGCATCGCGCCATTCATGACGCCTTTGTCGATCGGATGGAGGCCGCGATGTCTGCGCTGATTCTGGGTGATCCGCTGGACCCAAGCACGCAAATCGGGCCGGTTGTGTCCGAGGGGCAGCTGCGCGGGAATTTGGGCTATGTGGACCTGGCGCGCAAAGAGGGGGCGCAGGTGATCGGCGGTGCGCAATTGCAGCGCGCAGGGTTTTTCCAGGCTCCCGCGCTGTTTATCGGCGCCACAAATGACATGCGTAGTAGTCGCGAGGAGATTTTCGGCCCCTGCGCCAGTGTCATCATGGCCGATGATTTCGAGCATGCGGTGCAGCTGTCCAATGATACCCAATTCGGGCTGTCCTCGGGGATCTGCACAGGCTCTCTGAAATATGCCCGCGATTTCAAGCGCCGCTCGGCGGCGGGAATGGTCATGATTAACCTGCCCACTGCGGGCGTCGATTATCACGTGCCATTTGGCGGGCGCAAAGCGTCCTCGATGGGATCGCGTGAGCAAGGGCGATATGCAGTCGATTTCTACACCTCGGTCAAAACGGCCTATTGTTTTGCGGGGTGATCCAATGCGGTTAGAAGATGAGCTGGCGGCGCTGCTGGGCCCCATTGGATGGCAAACCGATGATATGGCGGGCTATCAGTGTGACTGGCTGAAAATGCAGGCGCACGACCCGCTCGGCGTTGCGCGGCCCAAAACCACGCAGCAGGTGGCGCAGGTTGTGACGCTGGCAAACCGTTACGGCGTTTCCATCACGCCGCAGGGGGGCAATACCAGTTTATGTGCCGCAGCCGTGCCCGAAACCGGCGGCCAGATCATTTTGTCGCTGTCGCGGATGAACACGATTGGCGATATCGCGGGGGATGTTGATTGCGTCACGGTGGATGCCGGCGTGGTTCTGGCGTCGCTGCATGATGCGGCTGCGGATCAGGGCCTGATTTTCCCGATACATCTAGGGGCCGAGGGGACTGCGCAGATTGGCGGGTTGATCGCGACCAATGCGGGGGGCAGCCATGCCCTGCGATACGGGATGATGCAGGACCTTGTGCTGGGGTTAGAGGTCGTGCTGCCGGACGGGCAAATCTGGAACGGTTTGCGAAGCGTGCTCAAGGATAATGCAGGCTATCAACTGCGTAAGCTGTTTTGCGGGGCCGAGGGGACATTGGGCATTGTCACCCGTGCGTCGCTGCGGCTGTTTCCTATGCCAAAATCGCGCGCGACTGCGTTACTGGTCGTTGATGACATGGATGCTCTGGTCAATGCGGGGCAATTCCTGCGGCGTGATCTGGGCGAATTCATATCGGCGTTGGAATTCCTGACCGAGGCGGGTCTGGATCTGGCGCTGCATCATTTGCCGGACCTGAAATTCCCGTTAGAGAGCCGCGGCGCGGCCTATGTGTTGATCGAGGTCGAGACGACATCCGGGCATGTCGATCTGCCGGACCTATTGGAAAAGGCGCTGGGGGTGGCCTTTGAGGAAGGGCTGCTGGTGGATGGCGCGATTGCGGCGAATGACGCGCAGCGCGCAACGTTTTGGCGATTGCGTGAGGAGATGCCAGAGGGGCAGCGCCTTGAGGGACCACAAATCAAACATGATATTTCGGTCCCTGTTGCCTGCATTGGCAGCTTTATCACCCGAATGGCCCCGCGGTTGGATGCGATCCTGCCGGGGGTGCGGATAAATCCGTTCGGGCATCTGGGGGATGGCAACATCCACTACAACCTGAGCCCGCCGATTGGGGCGGCTGGTTTTGGCGATCGTAAAGGTGAGCTTTCGCAAACCATCTACCGTGCGGTCGAGGAAATCGGGGGCAGCCTAGCGGCCGAACATGGGCTGGGAAGAAGTAAGGTAAATCATGCGGATACGCTGCGCTGCCCTGTCGAACGCATGGTCATGCGGCAGCTAAAACACGCGCTGGATCCGGCCGTCATTATGAATCCCGGCGTGATCGTGCACGGGTAAGGACCGCAAGTAATACTTTCCTAACTGATGAAATTCTTGCTTTGTTTCGGCGCCTCCCTGCGCCCAAGATTTACCCAGTCAAGAAAAATAAAATCCTCCAAAAATCGAAACCTGACAGGGAAATTTAGATGACAATTTTGCAAAGCTTCAAAACACTTGTGGCTGCAACAGCCGTTGCAACGGCTGCGTTTGCCGGTGTTGCCAACGCGCAAGAGCGAGAGGCCCTGTGGCAGGATGTACAGGAACGCGGAACGCTGCGCGTTGGTGTTGCCGAAGCCCCGCCACTGATGGTCCGTAATCCTGCAACGGGCGAATGGTCCGGCTATTTCATCGACGTCATGGACGGCTTTGCCGCATCTATCGACGTTGAGGTTGATCTGGTCGAGACCACGTGGGGCAACATGGTTGCCGGTCTACAGGCGGGCCGTTGGGACATTTCATCGGCTCTGAACCGCAACCCGCAGCGCGCATTGGCGCTGAACTATTCCATCCCGATCTGGAGCTACGAGATTGGCCTGCTGTACGATGTGAACAACCCGCTAATCACCTCGGACATGACGGCGCTGGAGGATTTCGATGTTGAGGGTATGACGATTGCAGTCATGCAGGGTGCATCTGGCGATCTGGCCATTTCGCCGCAAATCGAGCATGCCCGCCTGCTGCGTCTGGATGGTGCAAACGAGGGTCGTCTGGCGGTTATTTCCAGACGTGCCGATGTGTTTGCAACCGATAGCGATATTCACCGCATCACGGTTGCGCAGAACCCTGACTGGGCAGCGCAAGTCCTGCCAAGCCCCGCGATCTCAAAGCAGGGCATCGCGTTCGGTCTTCGCAACTCGGTTCCGCTTGAGGATATCCAGGTTCTGGACATCTACCTTGAGGAGCAGTTGGCGACCGGTGCTGTGCAGCGCCTATACGAGGCCGCAGCCGCCGCGATGGTCGAGTAATCCAGCTTTTTGTGTCGCCCCGATCGGGGCGGCATTCACAAGCTGGATAAGGACGTTGGCAATGGCATTTGTGGAAATCAATAACCTTATCAAACGATATGGCTCGCTTACGATATTTGACGGGTTTGACCTGACGATGAGTAGCACGGATCGGTTGGTACTTATCGGGCCGTCCGGTTGCGGCAAGTCAACGCTGTTGCGGTGCATGATGGGGTTAGAGGACATCGCAGGCGGCACAATTTCGCTGGGCGGTGACCCCTATATTACCGGGGCAGAGCGCGGGAAAATGACGCTCGACAAGACCGTGCAAAAAGAAGTCGGCATGGTGTTCCAGCATTACACGCTGTTTCCGCACCTTTCGGTTCTGGGCAACCTGTGTCTGGCCCCTATGCGGTCGCGCGGTATGGGAAAGTCGGATGCGCAGGATAAGGCCATGGAGCTTTTGAAACGGTTTGGCCTGGGCGATCGCGCGAAATTCTATCCATCGCAACTATCGGGCGGGCAAAAGCAGCGGGTCGCAATCGCGCGCGCCTTGATGCTGGACCCGAAACTGATGCTGTTTGACGAGGTCACATCCGCGCTGGATCCCGAGCTGGTCAAAGAGGTCGAGCAGACCATGATGGAGCTTGCCGAGGCAGGCATGCCCATGATGATCGTAACCCATGACATGCATTTCGCCCGCAACATCGCGACGCAAGTGGTGTTTCAGGAACGCGGCAAGGTGATCGAGGCCGCAGCGCCCAACGATCTGTTCGGCAACCCCAAACAAGACCGAACCCGCGATTTCCTGAAAAACGTTTTGAACATCGAAGGGTAGGGTCATGAACTACGACTTCAGTTGGTTTCACGTTGAACGCGCATTCCCGACCCTGTTGGAGGGGTTATGGGTCACATTAGAACTGACATTGTGGGCGAATATTATCGGCCTTGTGCTGGGGTTCATTGTGGCCATCGGGATGATGTCCAAGATCAAGGTGATCACATGGCCATTGACCCTGTACATCGAGTTTTTCCGCTGTACGCCGGCATTGATCCAGTTGGTCTGGTTCTTCTTTTGCGTCCCCATCCTGTTTAACGTCTGGTGGAGCGCGCAATTTATGGGGCTGCTGGCGCTGGGGCTAAACCTGGCTGCCTTTAACTCGGAGGCATATCGCGCGGCGATTCAGGCCATTCCCGAATCCCACACAGATGCCAGTACCGCGCTGGGTCTGAATGGTTTGCAGCGTATTTTCTTTGTGATCCTGCCGCAGGCATTGCTGCTGGCCATGCCGGTGCTGATCACCAATGGCATCGGGATTTTCCAGCAATCGGCACTAGTTGCGCTGATTTCGGTCGAGGATCTGATGTATCAGGGGCGCTATCTGTCCTCGCAAACCTTCAGGCCGATTGAAACGTTGACGTTGGTTGCGCTGATGTATTTCGCGGTGTCCTTCCCTGTGTCCCTGACGGTGACCTATCTAGAGCGGCGTACCAAGCGCCTGCTTGCAACATAAGGGCGCGCAGATGGCACTCGATTTTGCATTCCTCCTCGATTTCCGCTGGGTCCTTTTGAAAGGTCTGTGGACGACACTGCAATTCGTCACCTTGGCGTTGGTGATCGGTTTGGTCTGGGGCTTTGTTCTGAGCCTGTTCCGGACCTCGTCCAACTGGGTGATTTACAGTCTAAGCACTATTTACGTCGAGTTTTTCCGTGGCACCCCGGTTCTAATTCAGTTGTTCTGGATTTTCTTCTGCTTGCCGCTGTTTCTAGACGTCAACCTTAGTGATTTTACATCCGTCGTTATTGCGCTGTCGCTATATTCGGGGGCCATCACATCCGAGAGTTTTCGCGCTGCGTTGAAGTCCATCGAGAGCTCGCAGCATGATGCCTGCATCGCATTGGGGCTGCCGCCTACCGTTCGGACGCTGTTTGTGATCCTGCCGCAGGCTGTTTTGCGGGCAATCCCGAACCTGCTGTCTAACGTGGTGTCTTTGTTCAAGGAAAGCGCTCTGGTTTCGGCCGTTGGCATGGCTGACCTGATGTATGTGGGCCAAAATATTGCAAATAACGTGGCCCGCCCGGTCGAGATTTTGACCGCTGTGGCGCTGATTTATTTCGCCATCGGGTTCCCTCTGACCCGCGCTGTTAGCTTCGTCGAGGCGAGGCTTTTGAAAGTAGTAAAGGCATAAAATGAGCATGAAATCCAAACCTCTTGCCATGGTTACTGGTGCAACCAGTGGTATCGGCAAAGCGATCAGCCTGAAGCTGTGCGAAGATGGTTATGACGTTATCGCATTGGGCCGCAGCACGACGATCCTGGCGGAAATGACATCGCATAGCGGTGTGCGCCCGTTGGCGTTGGACCTGACAGACCGTGAGGCGCTGGCCGCCGCGCTGGAAGGTGAAGAAATCGATGTATTGGTCAACAATGCGGGCATTATGCCGCCCATCGGGTCGTTTGATAAAATGGCCCAGTCGGACATCGACACGACATTGGAAGTAAACCTGAGCGCGGCATTGAGCACCACGCGCCTCGTTCTGCCCGGGATGATGGCGCGCGGCCGTGGCCATGTGTTTTTCACGGGCTCAACGGCGGGTCATGCGCCATTCCCCAATATGGCGGTTTACGGCGCGTCCAAGGCCGCAATTGCCAGCTTTGCCGCGGCGCTGCGCTGTGACCTGTCGGGCAGTGGTGTGCGTGTGACCGAAATCGTCGCAGGGCGGGTTGAAACCGCATTGTACCGCGATGCGCTAACCGCGGATGCGCGTGCGGATATGTATTCGGTATTTCAGGCTGTGCAGCCCGAAGATGTAGCCGCGATGCTGGGCACTGTTTTGGCCATGCCTGCAAATGTGGATGTCACAAGATTTGATATTTTACCGACCGCACAATTTGTCGGCGGCGGTGGTTTCGCGAAAGGGAACCGGACATGAAGGATTTATCTGTCGTCATTATTGGTGGGGGGGCCGGACTTGGGCTTCTGATGGCTGATATGGCTGTGGAATATGGTGCCGCTGCTATCGGGATTATCGATATCAATGGCGATGCTGCTGATGGGGCGCTTGCCTCGGCCAAGGCGGCGGGATTGCGCACGGCCTTTGCTGCCTGTGACATTCGCAATGGCGCGGAGGCGCATGCTGCATTTGCCGCTGTCGCGTCGACGCTTGGCCGTGTTGATACGGTGATTAACTCGGCTGCGATCTATCCGCGCAAACCGTTGCTGGAAATTACGGATGCGGATTGGGATGCGTCTAACGCGGTGAACATCAAGGGGACCTATCACATGATGGTCGCCGCCGTGGCGCAGTTCAAGGCGCAAGAAACCGATCATGTTGTTAAGGGCCGGATCGTCAATATCACCTCGGTTGATGCCTTTAAGGCGCACCCGCAAAACGCACATTATGCGGCAACGAAGGCGGCTGTTGTCAGCCTGACGAAAAGCTTTGCGCATGAAGTCGCGCCAAACGGCATTTTAGTGAACTCTGTCGCGCCAGCAGGCATGGCCACGGAACAGGCGCGGGTGTCCGGATTCCTGAACGAACTGGCCGCCGCCAGCCCACTGGGCCGTGGTGGAGAGCCGCGCGAAATGGCCGAATGGGTCATGATGGCTGGCGGTCCGAAGAACACCTATATGACAGGTGAAAACATAATAGTTTCAGGCGGATACATCTATGCGTAAGGGCCTGAAATGATTTATCGGTCACGTTTGAAATCACAATCATGGGCGGGTGAGACGATCGGGATTATCGTCCTTGATTGTCATTATCCCTACATTCCGGGGAATGTGGCAAATGCCACGACCTATGATTTTCCTGTGCGATATGCGGCGGTAAGCGGAGCAACCAGTGACCGGCTGATTTTTGACCGCGATCCCGCCATGCTGGCCCCGTTTATCGAGGCCGCCCAACAGTTGGAGGCCGATGGCGTCAAGGCGATCACCAGCGGTTGCGGATTCATGGCGCTGTTTCAAAAGGAAATCGCGGCGGCTGTCAGTATTCCGGTGTTTTTGTCCAGCCTGCTTCAGGTGCCATTCATCCATCAGATCACTGGCAAAAAGGTCGGCATCATTTCGGCCAGCGGCAAGGATCTGTCGCCTGCTCATTTGGAAAATACAGGCATCAGTGACGCAATCCCGTTGGTCGTTGTGGGGATGGAGGGCAACCGCGCCTTTACCCAAGCGATTTTCGAGGCTGACGGCACGCTGGATGATGACGCGATCCGCGAAGGCGTGGTCGAGGTCGCGCTGAAACTGCAATCAGATCACCCTGATATTGGGGCAATCCTGTTTGAATGCAGTGACTTACCCCCCTATGCCCATGCCGTTCAGGCGGCGACCGGGCTGCCCGTCTTTGATTTCATCACGATGATCAAGCACGTCCACACCACGCTGGCCTGTCGGCCCTATGTCGGGCTGATTTAAGGCGCGAAAAGGGGATCAATTCTTTAGCTTAGAAAGAAATTCTAGGCAGAGACGGGGCGCTAACTCCGCGTAGTTTTAAAGGAACGAACCCCATAATCGGTAGGAAAACATGACACACTCAAACGGTGGAAAACTTCTTGTTCGAAGTCTTATCGGACTGGGCGCCAGCAAGAGCTTTGGAGTTCCGGGGGAAAGCTATCTCGCCGTGCTGGATGCATTGCATGACACCCGGGACGCATTGGATTTTGTCTTGTGCCGGAATGAGGGTGGAGCGGCCTTTATGGCCAGCGCCTATGGCAAGCTGACAGGTAAGCCGGGTTTGTGTTTTGTTACACGCGGCCCCGGTGCCACAAATGCCTCTATCGGCGTGCATACGGCGATGCAGGACAGCTCTCCTATGATCCTGTTTGTGGGTCAGATCGGGACAGGCATTCGGGGCCGCGAGGCGTTTCAGGAAATCGATTACCGTGCCTATTTCGGGTCCGTTGCGAAATGGGTCACGGAAATCGATGATATCGACCGGATCCCCGAAATTCTGGCCCGCGCATGGTCCACGGCCATTAGTGGCCGCCCGGGGCCGGTTGTTATTGCGCTGCCAGAGGACATGTTGACCTCGCTCAGCGATGTTCCCGCATTGACCAAAGCAAGCCCTGTGCACGAGGCCGCCCCGTCGGATGAGGCAATGGCGGGCGCGATTGAGCTGCTGAAAACGGCGCAACGCCCACTGATCCTGATGGGTGGCGGCGGCTGGAACAAGGCGGGGAAAACCGCGATCCAACGCTTTGCCGATGCGTCGGACGTGCCTGTTCTGGCGGCGTTCCGGTATCAGGACCTGTATGACAATTACGCTGAGACATATGTTGGCGATGCAGGCGTCGGGATGACCCCCGCGACAAAGGATTTGATCACGCAGGCCGATGTTATTCTGGCGTTGAATATTCGTTTTGGCGAAATGACGACGGATGAATACCGCCTGTTCGACGCGCCAATTCCCCAGCAGAAGATCATCCATGTGCATGTGTCGGATCGCGAAATCGGCAAGATTTACGTGCCCGAGATCGGCATTCATGCAGGCCCGAACGCATTTTCCGCAAAGCTGGCGCAAAGCCCGATCAGTGGTCCGTGGGCGCAATGGCGTAGCAAGGCGCGTGCCGATTATCTGGCAAGCTTTGACGCGCCAGAGCAGCCCAGCCCGGTGGATATGGTTGCCGTGACCGCGTGGTTGCGGGACCGTTTGCCACAGGATGCGATCCTGACTAACGGGGCCGGAAACTTTACCGTTTGGCCCAACAAGTTTTTCAAGTTCGGCCCCGATCAACACCTGCTTGCGCCACAGTCAGGTGCAATGGGATACGGAGTTCCGGCAGCGATTGCGGCCAAGTCCACTTACCCTGAACGCACGGTTGTCTGCTTTGCCGGGGATGGTGATTTCCAAATGAATTGTCAGGAGTTGGGCACCGCCATGCAGGCAGGCGCGCAGCCGATCATCCTGATCCTGAATAACGGCATTTACGGCACAATCCGCATGCACCAGGAGCGCAATTACCCCGCCCGGGTTTCAGGTACGACACTGGAAAATCCCGACTTTGTCGGTCTGGCCAAATCCTATGGTTTCCATGCGGAACATGTTGCAACAACAGCAGATTTTGCAGCGGCATTTGAACGCGCCTGCGCCTCGACCAGTGGCGCAGTGCTGGAACTGGATATCGCACCCGAGGCGCTGACACCGCGCCAAACCCTGAGCCAGATGCGCACGATTGCCCAAGGGGAACAAAAATGAGCACCACACAGCAAATCCGAGTTGGTGCAGATATCGGTGGGACGTTTACAGACGTCGCCCTTGACCTGCATGGAACCCTTTATTCGACCAAGGTTCTGACCAATTACACCGCGCCCGAACAAGCCATTCTGGACGGTATGCAGGTGGTCACCGAACAGGCGGGCATTGGGTTCGCGGATATTGATATCCTGATCCATGGCACGACGCTGGCCACCAATGCGTTGATTGAGCGGCGCGGCGCGAAAACCGCACTTGTCACGACCGAGGGGTTTCGGGACGTCATCGAAATGCGCACCGAAAACCGGTTCGAGCAATATGACCTGAATCTGGTTCTGCCGACACCGCTGATCCCGCGCAAACACCGGTTCGCGGTTGCCGGTCGTCTGGATGCCAGCGGCGCAGAGCTGTTGCCATTGGACGAGGCGCGGTTGCAGGCATTGGCCGGCCAGATCGCCGCCGAGGGGTTTGAGGCGGTCGCAATCGGCTTCATCCATTCCTATCAAAATGCCGTCCACGAGGAACGCGCCCGCGAAATTCTGACGGCAAAGCTGCCCGGGGTGCCTATCTCGATCAGCGCCGAAGTGTCGCCGCAAATGCGGGAATTCGAGCGGTTCAACACAGTCTGCGCAAACGCCTATGTGCGCCCGCAGATGCAGGATTATCTGACCCGTTTGCAAAGCCGGTTAAAGGAACAGGACGCGCAGTGCCCTGTCTTCATGATCCATTCGGGCGGCGGGTTGATTTCGGTCGAGACCGCGATCGAATTCCCCGTGCGTCTGGTTGAATCCGGTCCCGCAGGCGGCGCGATTTTCGCGGCGGATGTCGCGGCGCGCTTTGGTCTGGACAAGGTTGTTTCCTACGATATGGGCGGGACCACGGCCAAGATTTGCTTGATCGAGGATTTCACGCCGCAAACCGCGCGGACATTCGAGGTCGCGCGGACAACGCGGTTCTGTAAAGGGTCGGGGATGCCGATCTCGATCCCGGTGATTGAGATGATCGAAATCGGGGCAGGCGGCGGGTCAATCGCATGGGTTGACGCAATGGGCCGTATCCAGACAGGCCCTGAATCGGCGGCCTCTGAACCGGGGCCTGCATGCTATCAACGGGGGGGGGACCGCCCTGCGATTACCGATGCCGACGTGGTTCTGGGCAAGATTGATCCAGATAATTTTGCAGGTGGCGCGATTGCCCTGTCAAAACCCGCAGCCGAGCAGGCAATCGCAAAGGATGTCGGCGATAAATTGTCCCTTACACCGCTAGAGGCCGCCTATGGCATCTGCGAAGTGGTCGATGAAAACATGGCCAATGCGGCCCGCGTACATGCCGTTGAACATGGTAAGAACGTTTCGGAAAACGTGATGATTGCCTTTGGCGGTGCTGCCCCGCTGCATGCTGCGCGCCTATGTGAAAAGCTGGGCGTTGATCAGTGCCTCGTGCCGCAGGGGGCTGGCGTGGGGTCCGCAATCGGGTTCCTGAAGGCGCCGTTCGGTTATGAATCGCTGGCGTCACGCCTGGTCGGATTGTCCGATTTTGACGTGGATGGTGTGAACGCCATGCTGGCCGACCTGCGCGAAACGGCTGAGAAGTTCGTGCGCGCCGGAACCGATGCACCGATTAAGCGCGATATCACCGCGTTTATGCGCTACAGGGGGCAGGGTTGGGAAATTCCGGTTTCATTGCCTGACCGCGTTCTGACCCAGGCTGATATTGCATTGATCCGCGATGGGTTTACCGCCAATTACGCGCGCTTTTTCGGTCGTTCGATTGATGGGCTGGACGGGTTGGAGATCGAGATTGTTACCTGGTCGATCAAAGCCTCTGACGAGGTAGCCAAGCAAACGCCGATTTCGGTGCAAACCGCAGGGACGACGATTTGCGCACCCCATATGCGCGACGTGTTTGACCCCGCCAAGGGCGCGCTGGTGCCCAGCGGTATCGTATCGCGGGCCAACCTAAAGCCGGGCGATATGGTTCCGGGGCCTGCGATCATCGTCGAGGATGAAACTTCAACCATTGTGACGTCACCATTTGACGCGGTGATCCAATCCGAGGGCAGCATTTTGCTGACCCGCAAAGGAGTCTGAGCCATGGCAGGACTTGACGAAATTCGCATGCAGGTGATGTGGAATCGATTGATTTCCGTTGTTGAGGAACAGGCGCTGACCCTGTTGCGCACCGCCTTTTCCACCTCGGTCCGCGAGGCAGGTGATCTGTCCGCAGGTGTGTTCAGCCCGGATGGCTTGATGCTGGCACAGGCCGTAACCGGCACGCCGGGCCATGTGAATACGATGGCCGAGGCAGTGCTGCATTTTCTGGCGGAAATCCCCCGTGAGGAAATGTACGAGGGCGATTGCTACGTCACCAATGATCCGTGGAAGGGCACCGGACACCTGCACGACATCACTATGGTTGCGCCGTCGTTCAAGGATGGTCAGCTGGTCGCTTTCTTTGCCTGTACGGCGCATGTCGTTGATATTGGCGGGCGCGGTTTCGGGGCTGACGGGAAATCGGTGTACGAAGAAGGTATCCTGATCCCGATCATGAAATTCGCCGAGCGGGGCGTGGTTAACCGTGATCTGATCAACATCCTGCGCAATAACGTGCGTGAATCCAATCAGGTCGTTGGCGATTTCTATTCTTTGGCAGCCTGTAACGAGGTGGGCCACCGCCGTTTGATCGACATGATGGTCGAGACGGAAATGGCGGATCTGGATGCTTTGGGCACGTTCATTTTCGACCGCTCGCGCGCGGCCACATTGGAGCGTATTGCCGCGCTGCCAGTTGGCGCATGGGACAATGACATGACCGTCGACGGGTATGATACGCCCATCAAACTGGTCGCGAAACTGACCGTGCGTGATGATGAGGTGAACGCGGATTTCACCGGAACAGACGGTGCCAGTAAGTGGGGCATCAACTGCCCGCTGATCTATTCAAAGGCCTATGCCTGCTACGCGATTAAATGCGTCGTGGCACCAGACATCCCCAATAACTCGGCATCCTTGGCGCCGTTCACGGTGACCTCGCCTGAGAATATTCTCAACGCGAAACGGCCTGCTCCGGTGTCGTTGCGGCATGTGATGGGGCATATGGTGCCCGATCTTGTGCTGGGGGCGTTGGCCAAGGCGCTGCCGGGACAGATTATCGCCGAGGGGGCGGCGGCGCTGTGGAATATCCACATCTCGGTCCGGCCACAGGATGGTGTCCAGGGCCGCAGGGCCGAAGTGTTGATGTTTAACTCCGGCGGAACAGGGGCGCGGCCTGCGCTGGACGGGTTGGCGGCAACGGCGTTCCCCTCGGGCGTGCACACCATGCCGATCGAGGCGACAGAGCAGACCGGACCGATCATCGTTTGGCGCAAGGAGCTTCGCCCGGATAGTGGCGGTGCCGGACGCCTGCGCGGTGGACTGGGGCAGGTGATCGAGATTGCCGCCGCACAGGGCCATGAGTTTGATTTCTCCGCGATGTTTGACCGCGTAAACCACCCTGCCCGCGGGCGCGACGGGGGTCAGCAAGGCGCGGCCGGTGTGGTTGAGCTGGATGACGGCACAAAACTGCGCCCCAAAGGATGGCAGCACATTCCAGCGGGTCGCAAACTGGTCCTAAAGGCCCCCGGGGGCGGCGGCTTTGGCCCCGCATCAGAACGCAGCGAAGACGCAATTCAGGCGGATCGCGCCGCAGGATATGTGACAGGAAAACCGACATGAATATTCTCGCGAACCGCATGAAGCTGGTAAAGCCGTCGCCCTCGATGGTGGTATCACAGGCGGCCAAGGCTCTGATTGCGAAGGGCGTTGATGTTGCAGATCTAGGCTTGGGTGAGCCTGATTTCGACACGCCCCGCCACATCATCGATGCGGCCCATCAGGCGGCATTGGCGGGCAATACCCGCTATACCGCCACGGGCGGCGCGGCGGCCACAAAGGACGCGGTGGCCCATAAGTTTCAAACCGAAAACGGGCTGACCTATGCCCATGATGAAATCATCGTCAGCAATGGTGCCAAACAGGTTATTTTCAACGCGCTGATGGCGACATTAGAGGCGGGGGACGAGGTACTGACGGTTGCGCCGTATTTCGTATCCTATCCCGATATGGTGCTGATGCTAGGCGGGTCGCCCATCACGGTGATGACCACGCAGGAGGGCGGTTTCAAGCTGACGCCCGAGGCATTAGAGGCCGCAATCACGCCCAGGACCAAGTGGATAATCCTGAACATGCCCGGCAATCCGGGCGGTGCGGTTTATTCGCAGGCAGAACTGGTCGCGCTTGGCGCAGTTCTGGCGCGGCATCCGCAGGTTCATATTCTGTCGGACGAGATTTACGAGCACATCATTTTCGACGGGCGCGACTTTGTTTCCTTTGGCAAGGCCTGTCCAGATTTGCGCGACCGCACGCTGATCGTGAATGGCGTCAGCAAGGCCTATGCCATGACAGGCTGGCGCATTGGCTATGGCGCCGGTCCAGCCGCCCTGATCAAGGCGATGACAACGGTGCAAAGCCAGTCAACGACCAATGTCTGTTCCATCGCGCAAGCGGCCACCGTTGCCGCATTGACGGGACCACAGGACCACATCAAGACGTTTTGCGAGGCGTTCGAGCGCCGCCGCAATCTGGTGGTCGAGGGGATCGCAGGCATTGCGGGGCTGGTCCTGTCGCCGCCGGATGGGGCCTTTTATGCGTATATCAATTGCGCCGCCATTATCGGCAAAACCACCCCTGATGGCGATGTCATCACGGACGATGCCGCCTTCACAAAGTTCCTTTTAGACCACGCACAGGTCGCGGCTGTTCCGGGTCAGGCCTATGGCCTTTCGCCGTATTTCCGCCTGTCTACTGCCACCTCTGATGAGGTTTTGAGCATCGCAATTTCGCGCATTTCCAACGCTGTTCAACAGCTGAGCTGAGGCCCACATGAAACCCTATAGCCGTATTTTGATCACCGGTGCCGCAGGTCGTCTGGGCACTGAATTGCGCAAAGGCCTAGGCCATCTGGCCGAACATATCCGCCTGTCTGACCGTGTTGCGGTTGAGGATCTGCAACCGAACGAAGAAATGGTTGTCTGCGAATTGGGCGATTACAAGGCCGTCATGGACTTGACCAAGGATGTGGATGCGATTGTCCATTTCGGCGGGGCGCCGCTGGAAACAGATTTCGAAACGATCCTCGATAGCAATATTCGCGGCAGCTATCACATCTATGAGGGGGCGCGCCAGAACGGGGCGCGCCGCGTGATCTATTCCTCGTCGGTTCATGCGATCGGCTATCACGAAATGACCGCCCAGATCGACGCTGATGCGCCTGTGCGCCCTGACAGTTTATATGGCGTGTCCAAAAACTTCGTCGAGAGTTTGGGCCGCCTGTATTGGGACAAGTTCGGGATCGAGAGCCTGTGCCTGCGGATTTTCTCCTCGTTTCCGGAACCGGCTGACCGGCGGATGTTGTGGAGCTGGCTGTCCTTTGCCGATTGCGTTCAATATGTAGAGCGCGGTCTGAGCGCGCCGCGCGTCGGCTATACGATCGGGCACGGATTGTCCGATAACCGCCTGAAACCCGTCGATGATAGCAAGGCGGGCCATATCGGGTTTGTTCCGCGCGACACTGCCGAAGGTTTCCGTGACGCCGTTGAGGCACGCACCGCCCCCGCGGACCCCAAATCGCCCAGCGTTCAATTTATCGGTGGCTGGTTCTGCGAACTGGGTCATCCCGATGATGAGGCAAAGAAATGAACAAGAGCTACGATGTTGTCATCATTGGCGGCGCGGTCATCGGCAGTGCGGTGGCGTATTTCCTGAAAAATAATCCGGATTTTGACGGTAGCGTGCTGATTATCGAAAAGGATCCAACTTTTGCGACGGCGTCTACCTCGCTGAGTTCCAGCGCGATCCGCAATCAGTTTTCCAATCCGGTCAATGTCAAGATCGGCCAGTTCGGTACGCAATTCATCCGTGAATTCGGCGATATCATGGAGGTGGACGGCGAAAAGCCTGAGCTGAACTTCCACGAAGGCGGCTATCTGTTCCTCGCCTCAACCGATGAGCAGGCGCAAATCCTGCGGGAAAACCATGTGGTTCAAAGGGAGCAGGGCGCGGATGTCGTGCTTTGGAATCCTGACCAGATCAAGGAGGCCTTCCCCCATATTAACGTTGAGGACCTGCAACTGGCCAGTTACGGCCAGTCGGGCGAGGGGTGGTTTTCGAATACAGGTCTGATGAACGGATATCGCAAAAAGGCCCGTGCAATGGGCGCTGACTATCTGATCGACACGGTCACCGGCATGACCCGAGAGGGCAATCGCGTCACCAGCGTGACATTGCAAAGCGGTGAGGAAATCGGCTGCGGCACCGTCATCAATGCCAGCGGGCCGCGCGCGGCGGTTACTGCGCGCATGGCCGGGCTGGATATCCCCGTTGAGCCGCGAAAAAGATCGCTGTTCGTCTTTGACTGCGCCCAAACGCCCGAGGGCAGCGCAACGGTAAATGGCGGCAAGCTGCCCTTAATGATCGACCCGTCCGGATCGTTTTGCCGCCCCGAGGGCAGCCTGTTCTTGGCCGGTACAGTGCCAGAGGAAGATCCCGCCGTGGACTGGGATGATTTTGAACCGCGACATGATGAGTTTGAGCGTATCTGGATGGACCTCGCCACGCGGTCATCCAGTTTCGAAGCGATCAAGCTGAAAAACTTCTGGGCGGGCCATTATGCGTTCAACACATTGGACCATAACGTCATTGTCGGTCCGCATACCGAGGTGCGCAACTTCATCTTTGCCAACGGGTTTTCGGGCCATGGATTGCAGCAATCGCCCGCCATCGGTCGTGGTGTGGCGGAGTTGATTACATATGGCGGCTTTCGGACCTTGGATTTATCCCAGTTAGGGTATGAAAGGGTTTTGGCTGGTGAACCCTTCACTGAAAAAGCAGTAATCTGACCCGCTAGAAAGAACCCGATGACCAATAATCGCCTGCGTCTTCCGCCACTTAATGCGCTGAAGGCATTCCATGCTGCGGTGCGCCACGATTCAATCCGTGCCGCCGCTGATGAGCTGTTGGTGACGCCGCAGGCGGTTAGCCAGCAGTTAAAGCTGCTAGAGGATACGTTGCAGGTCGAACTGTTCACGCGCAAGGGGCGGGCGATTGAAAAAACCGAGGCGGCAATCGTTCTGGCCCGCTTTGTCGATGCAGGATTCGAGGAGCTAGCCGAGGGCGTGCGGCGCGTTACAAAGCGTAAGTATAAAAACCGTATCACGCTAAATGTATCGCCCTATTTTGCGACCCGATATTTGCTGCCTCGTATCAATCATTTCCGCGAAAACATGCCGGATAGCGATCTGCGCATGACAACAATGGTTGATACACCGGATTTTGCGCGGGATGACATCGATCTGGCCGTGCAATGGGGATATAACGAATGGAAATCGCTAGATGCGGTTCTATTGCTAAAGGATCACAAGGTTATCACCTGCACCCCCGAAATCGGGGCCAAGATTAAGACACCGCGTGATCTGTTGAATTTCACCCTTTTGCATCCCTTGCTTCAAAACTCGATGTGGAGTGATGCGCTCGCCTTTCTGGGGTTGGGCGATCAGGCTATTTCTAGCGAGATTGCATTTCATGATGCGGCCACGATGCGGCGGGCAACCCTGTCCAGCATGGGTATCGGGTTGGTGTCCCGAATGGACGCGCTGAATGATATTCGGGCCGGTGATCTGGTGGCACCCCTTGGGCTGGATGTATTGAACGATCTGCCCCCCGATAACGTGCCGGGATTTTATCTGGTCCTGCCACGCGGGCATCGGCGTGTAGGCAGTATCTCGAAACTATGTGACTGGATAACCTCTGAAAATTGGGCGGAAGTACCGACATGACAGATCAGACAGCAACCATCATCACGGGTGCGGCCTCGGGTATCGGGGCGGCGCTGGTGCGGCGTTTGGCGAATGGGTCGGCGCAGTTGACCCTGCATACGCGGCATTCGGTTGAGCGGCTTGAGGCTGTGGCCCAAGCCGCCCGTCAGGCAGGCGCGCAGGTGGAAACCGTCACCGGCGATTTGGCCGAGGCAGGAACCGGCGCGGCCATTGTGGCGGCGCACCACGCGCGATTTGGCAGCCTGGATAATCTGGTCGCGAATGCCGGATTCCCGTTGCTGAAATCGCTCGACGAAATGACGGCAAGCGATGTCGCCTATGCATTTGCAGGCAACAGCACCAGTTTTTTCGAGCTGTCACAGCAGGCGCAACCTATGCTTGAGCGTTCAGCCTCTGGCCGGATTGTTGCGTTGGGCAGTTTTACCAGCCACGTATTTCGAACGGATATGCCGCAATTTCCGGCCTCTGCTGCGTCGAAAGGCGCGATTGAGGTCGCGGTGAAGTCGCTGTCACTGGCGCTTGGCGCTGACGGGATCACCGTGAATTGCGTTGTTCCGGGATATATCGAAAAGGATGCGGGCACTGCTGACGGGTTGGATGCGAAAACCTTGGGTGAAATGCTGTCGCGCATTCCTGTTGGTCGCCTTGGTAAGCCCGATGACGTTGCCGGCACGATCGCATTTTTACTGAGCAGGGATGCCAGCTATATCACCGGTCAGGTTCTTCATGTCAGCGGCGGTTTGTAAATAGCGGCATTTTGGTGGAGGCATGTACTCTGCCAGATTGCTGCAATAATACACATTATGTTAACCATTACTCAACTCGGTCGCCCGTATTCGCGCAGTGCCAGAACCGAGGAATAGGTTGATACCGCATAGGGTACGCAGAATGTCAGTGCGATGCGCAGGACCATCGGCAGGTCGACATCCAGAGTGATCAGCCGGTGCCCGTGATTGATGATCGCCAGAATGCTACCCACGATCAGGGCGATGCGGGCGGCGCGTTTTACCACCGGTTTGCTGCGCGCGATTTGCCAGGAATCGGATGGGGCGTGCTGTGTCATGCGGTTGGTCCGGTGATGTGGGGCGCAGGCCGCGACCTGCGCCCCTATGATTACGAGGCTTCGGACAGGAAGCGTTCTGCCTCAAGCGCAGCCATGCAGCCCATTCCGGCGGAGGTGACCGCTTGGCGGAATTTGAAATCCGTCAGGTCGCCCGCTGCGAAAATGCCCGGGATAGAGGTGGCCGTGCTGTCCGGCTTGGTCACGACATAGCCGCCCATATGGGTTTCCAGAACATCCTTGACCAGCTCGTTACTGGGCGCGTGACCGATGGCGATGAAGACGCCCTTGCACGGGATTTCGGTGATGGCACCGGTGGTGACGTGTTTGACGCGGATCCCCTCTACCCCCAGCGGCATGTCGGTGCCGAACACCTCGTCCAAGGCGTGATCCCACACGGTTTCGACCTTGGGGTTTTCCATCAGGCGCTTGGCCAGGATCGCCTCGCAGCGCAATTCGTCGCGGCGGTGAACCAGCGTGACCTTGGACGCAAAATTTGTCAGAAACAGCGCCTCCTCAACGGCAGTATTGCCGCCGCCGACCACGACAACCTCTTGGCCGCGATAGAAAAACCCGTCGCAGGTGGCGCAGGCGGACACGCCGAAGCCCTTGAACTTTTCCTCGGTCGGCAGGCCCAGCCATTTGGCACGCGCGCCGGTGGCCAGAATGACGGCATCGGCGCTGTAGACCGTGCCGCTATCGCTTTGCGCGATAAAGGGGCGTTTGGTCGTGTCGATGCTGGTGATGATATCGCCGATGATCTCCGCGCCCATGGCCCGTGCGTGGGTTTCCATGCGGATCATCAGGTCGGGGCCTTGTACCTCACTATCACCGGGCCAGTTTTCGACCTCGGTTGTGGTGGTTAGCTGGCCGCCCGGTTCAATCCCCTGCACCAGAACAGGTTCCAGCAAGGCGCGGCTGGCATAGACGGCGGCGGTATATCCTGCGGGGCCGGAGCCGATAATCAGAACTTTGGTATGCTTCACTTCGGCCATTGATCTCTCCGATATGGCAACGGGCCCCGCGCGGTGGTGCAGCGGGGCCGGTTCTGGATTATTCGGCGGCTTTTGCGGCGCGCTCTGCTGCGCCCACTGCGGCGAATTTACCGGCGAAGGCCTCGATATCCTCGATCGTGTGGCCCTTGACCGCGTTCCATTGCAGCTTGTTATGCTCCAGCGATTCAAGGTCGGTCCAGAAGCTGTCATTCAGCCGGTTGATCATGTTGAACATCGCGCAAGTCATCGAGATTTCGACGATTTCGGTCTCGGTGAAATTATCGCTCATCGCTTTCCATGCATGGGGATCGCGCTGCGCCTTGTTCAGGGTCATCGCCTCGGTCCAATCAAGGACTGCGCGGTCGCGGGCGCTGAATTTGTCGTTGGTCTTGTAGGAGCCATCGGCGATTGCCTCGATCTCCTCGTCGCTCATGCCCAAACCACGGCCATACATCGAGGTATGGGACATGCAGTAATCGCAGGCATTCAACATCGAGGTCTTGATGCTGGCCAAACCGCGCAGGCGCGCCTCGGTCGTGGCACCCAGACCCGGTTGGCGGACCGACGCGACCAGACCGCCAAACCAGCGGGCGATATAGGGGCTGTGCTTGGCCAGAATGCGTTGCAGATTGGCGGTGCGGCCCAGAAACTGGTCCGATCCCTCGAACACCATTTTGGCGGTTCCTGTGGCGTCCTCGTGGCTTAGTCCGATCAAACGTTGTGACATTATCTTCTCCCTAGGGTTATGCGCCGGTTTGTCCGGCTGTGATTGTGCCGCCCCTGTTTGCGGGGTCGGTCGGTGATTTTGGGTGTTAAACGGCGGGCCAGACGCGGCGTCCGGCATGGGGCCCGCCATAGCTGTGGGTCACGTATTCCAACACGTGACGGCCAGTCCAATTCTCGTCGCGATCAGCGGCGATGAAGCGATGCTCGAAACTGCTATCGCCCTCCGGCATATCCGCGAATTCCCACAGAACGCCATGTTTGGGCCAACCCGCCATGGAGATCATCTTGCGCCCACGGATCATGCCGGGGGTGACGGAAACGCGAGAAAACCGCTCCGCGCGATACCAGCGGGCCAGCTCGATATCGTCATCGGGGCTGTCGGTGTTGTAATTGCCCAATTGCATCGCGGGCGGGGGGCCCATGCCATAGGGGCAGCTGCGTTGCTCGGGCGAGTTAATCACCTGCTCCTCGATAAACACGGCGCTGCGATAGTTCTGGAACGCGGCGGTTTTATCGGCATGTTTCGTGGCTAATGCCTCAACCGCGTTATCGTGGCCGAAAAACACCTCGGGCGAGGTGGAGGCTGTCAGCACCACGTTTTGCCAGCCGGTCGGCACGTTGGGATCCTGCGTGACCTTTTTATTCGGCGCGCCCTCGATATAGGGGCGGTCGGGCAGCTCCACGATATCGTAATGCCCAACCCAGCTAACGCCCGATGCAGATTGCAGTGCGGGCAGATAGGTTTCGTGCATCCACCGCCATGTGTCAGCGCGGGTGGCCGGCTCCAGATCGAACCACTCCGCCTTTAGAACTTCACCCATACTCAGGCTCCTCTACTCAACTACACGGGTCAGATATCGGCGAGGTTCACCGATTGGCCGGTTTCGGCGGACAGGGCGATTGCCTCTAGCACCTGAATATTGTGGACCATTTGCGCATCCGTGAACGGATAGGGCGCGCGGCCCTGCGCGGCGGCGGCAAATGCCTCAAGGTTATAGGTCACGGCGTCCTCCCAATCATGGGTGGCCTGATCCACAGGCTTGCCGGTTTCGCTGGTCAGCACGCGCACAACACCGTCGGGGGTGTCGGGGTGGCTGTCATTCAGGACCTCGACCCATTTCTGGGTGCCGAAAACATGCATGCGGATAAAGTGAGGCGTGTGCAGAACCGCGCTAAAGGTTGCGGTCATGCCTGCCTCGAACGCCATTTGCACCGTCACAACATCACCGGTTTCCCAGCCCAGCGACCGGTCGGCGGTAAAGGCGTGCAGCGCGCGGATCGGGCCAAAGAAGGAGATCAGCAGGTCCGACAAGTGAATGCCCATCGCCGTCATTCCGGCGGCGGGGCTGACTTCCTTGCGCGTGCGCCAGTCATTTGCGGGAACGCCGATCAGCTTATCATGGCTGAAGGCCGCCTCTGCATGCATGACGGTGCCCAGATCGCCAGCCTCTAGCGCTTGTTTCAGCGCGACCATGGCGGGCTCGAAGCGGCGCTCATGCCCGATGCCCAGTTGAACACCGGCATCCTGACAGGCCTGAACCGAGCGACGGGCGCTGTTTGCCGTCAGGCCGAGGGGCTTTTCACAGAACACATGCTTACCCGCGGCGGCGACCTGCGCGATCTGTTCTTCGTGCAAAGTGTTGGGCGTGGTCAGGATAACGGCGTCTACTTCGGCGATTTCCAGCGGCTGTGACAGGTCGCTCCATGCGGTTAGACCCATCTCGGTGATGCCCTGATGGTTATCTGTCACCGGCTCCACGATACCCGCAACGCGCAAAGTCGGGTGACCAACCAAGCGTTTGGCGATGTGTTTGCCCCACCAGCCAAACCCGGCAATTGCCACGGTAAATGTTTGGTTTTTCTCGGTCATATCGGAGGCTCCGTGGTAAAGGCTGGCATATATAGGGATGTCAGGGCCTGTTTTTAGCCCCGTTGCAGCAGCGTAACCTCACCTATTCTATCGGAACAAGCGATGTATTTTGATGTCGTCCTTCAGAAAATCGGATACCCCGCATTGGCCATGGGTATCAGATAATATGATAGAGGATACCATCATTCACCATTACCGATGAAGGCAAATGCACGCCATAGTCAGTAAACACTGATGCGAATCGGCAGCAGTGACGAACCATGCCCCGTACCATCCCAAATTTGATGGCGCCGGGGTTCCTGTAGCGACCTGGGGTAATACCCGGATTGCGTGAAGAATGTGAGGACAACGATCGGTGCACGTAATCGGATGCCAGCAAGGACATCCCGCACCATCGGCGAAAACCCCATACACACGCAGTCAGTGATGATGGATTGGAAGGAGCAAATCTAGCGACCGGAACACGGTCGATCTCACATCGCAGATTCACAACTTACGGCTACGGGAGGAGCTATGTTGTTGTTACAAATGACCAATATCCTTGGGCCGATTATTGCTATTACCGCGATCGGCTATATGTTCGGGCGCTCGTCCATCCGGTTGCACACAGAAACGTTGAGCGTGCTGATCGTTCTGGTTGCCACCCCTGCCCTGATTTTCAGCACGCTGACCTCGTTGGAGGTCTCGCTGGAGGTGCTGGGCATAATGGCCGGTGCGGCCGCGCTGTGCATGGCGGTTTCGGCGGGGCTGGCCGCGCTGGTTCTGACCTGCACCGGACGTTCGATCCGCAGCTTCCTGCCACCGCTGATTTTTCCCAATTCGGGCAATATGGGCCTGCCGCTGGTCATTCTGGCCTTTGGTGAGCAAGGCGCCTTGCTGGGCGTCGCCTATTTCTTTGTTGTCGCGCTGGCGCAGCACTCCATCGGGTTTTCGATCTATGCGGGGTCTGTGCGGTTGCGGGTGCTGTTGCGCCAGCCGCTGTTCTACGCGCTGATCGCGGTGCTGCTGGTGATCGGGTTTTCGATCCCCGTACCGCAGGTGGTGCTGACCACCACGCAAATGCTGGGCGGCATGATGATCCCCGCGATGCTGTTGCTGCTGGGCACGTCACTGGCCTCGCTAAAGGTGGCGGACTTGGCGCCTGCGCTGATCGTTGCCACGGGGCGGCTGCTAATCGGAGTGGTGTCGGCGGTGGTTGCGATCATGCTGCTGGACCTGCGCGGCGTGCCTGCCGGCGTGGTGTTCCTGCTGGCCACCATGCCCGCCGCCATCGTGAATTACATCTTTGCCGAGCGCTTCCAGTTTAACCCCGAGCAGGTCGCAGGCACCGTGGTTGTCTCCACCGTGTTGACGTTTGTCTGCCTGCCGACTTTGGTTTGGGCGGCGCTGGCGATCTCGAAATCCGAGGCTCCCCTCTCAGCCCTATTAACGAGGAGCGGCACATGAGCCCGATCCAGATCTCGCTCGGCGGGTATCAAGGCCCCAATTCCGTACACACCTATGGCGCGCAGGTTTTCTGCGATGCGCTGCACCGGTTGGCGGGGGATGCGGTGCAGGTCTCGTTCCTGCCCGACATCACCACCACGGGCCGCCCTGCCGCGCAATTGCTGCCCCTGACCGAGCAAGGCGAATTCGACGCCTGTTATTTTTCCTCAAGCTATATCGCGCATAAAGTCTCCGCGCTGACGCTGTTTGACCTGCTGTTCGCCGTGCCGGAAAAGGCGACGACATTCGAGTTACTCGACAGCGCACCGGGTGAATTGCTGGCGCGTGAGGTGGCGGAAAATTCCGGCTACATCGCGCTTGGCTATTGGGATAACGGTCTGCGCCACATGACGGCCGCGGATCGGGTTCTGGCCACGCCTGCGGATTGCGACGGGCTGAAGCTGCGCATCCTGCCAAATGAAAACCACCACATGTTGTTCGAGGCACTGGGGTTCCAGCCGCAAGTCATCGACGTCAAGGATGTCGAGGCCGCCGTGAATGGCGGTCAGGTGAACGCGCAGGAAAACCCGCTGACCAACACCTATAATATGGGTCTGTCCAAATCGCAGCGTTTCGTCACGCTGTCAGGGCATCTGATGGGGATCTCGCTGGTTCTGTTCAACCGCAAGACCTTCGAGAGCTGGCCCGCCGACATTCGCCAAATGGTGCAACAGGCCGTGGACGAGGCGACAACCGCCCAACGCGCCCGCGCCGCCGCTGATGAACAGCGCAGCATCGCCGCAATGCAGGCGGACGGCGTGCAGTTTTTCGAACTGACCGCCGACCAACGCGCCGCGTTCAAATCCGCCGTCGCGCCCGAGGTTGCACGGCTGGCCGCAGATCTGAATCCGGAACTGCTGACCCTATTCAATGTTCGGTTGGAGGATGCGTCATGAACGCCCAACCCCAATCCGAATTCACAGACAAAACAGCAGGCGAAAGACCTGTAAAACAACGGAGGGCCCCCATGAATTCGACACGTTTTTCCTTTACCGCCGAAACGTATTCCCTGATCGTGATACTGGTCGCAGCAGTCCTGTCGCTGATCTTTCTGGGATCGCTGGTCGCCACGCCGCGCGCGCTGTTCGGGCAATCCCTGTCCGCTATCGCGCCCAGCCTGTTTCCCGGCATTGTCCTGACGATCCTGTCGGCGCTGTGCATCGCGACGCTGATCCTGTTCAAGGCGGACCCGACCGAGCAGGTCGAGGAGCGTTTGACCGGCCAACAATGGCAGCGGGCCTTTGTCTTTTTCGGCATCATGATCCTGTACGGGCTGACCATGGTTCCGCTGGGCTTTCTGATTTCCACCGCAATTGCGACGACGCTGATCTCCTTGCAAATGGGATCGCGGTCGGTGTTGCAGATTGGCGGAATTTCGCTGGTCGGGCCGGTTCTGCTGTATCTGGCGGCCACGCGCCTATTGGCGGTGTCGCTGCCGGAATTGAACGCGATCGAGGTCGCCTATTCCAGCCTTCTGAACCTGTGATTCCAATGAAACATAATAAATTCAAGACGCTAAGAGGCAATCATGATTGAGCAATTTGCAGAAGGCTTCGGTATGGCCATGCGGCTGGATACCATGGCTATGATGTGTATTGGCCTGTTTGGCGGTATGCTGGTCGGGTCTTTGCCGGGGTTTACCACGTTGATGGCGATGGCGATCCTGCTGCCCATCTCGTTTTTTCTGGAGCCGATTGTCGGCATCCCGTTCCTGCTGGGCATCTATAAGGGCGGTATTTTCGGCGGCAGCGTTCCCGCGATCCTGCTGTCCATGCCCGGAACAGGGGCGGCGGTGGCCACGTCGAGGGACGGCTACAAGCTGACCCAAAAGGGCAAGTCGCGCAAAGCGTTGGATATGGCGCTGTTCTCCTCGGTCTTCGGGGATACGTGCAGCGACATCTTCACCATCATGATGATCTTTCCGATCGCGTTTTTGGTCATGCAATTCGGCCCGCCAGAACTGTTCGCAGTGCTGTTGATGAGCCTTATCATCATCGCGGCAACATCGGCGGCGAACCCGTTGAAAAGCCTGATCATGATGGCACTGGGCCTGTGGCTGTCCTTTATCGGGACGGACCCGCTGGGCGGGGCGGAGCGCTTTACCTTCGGGCTGTTCGACCTGAAATCGGGTATTCCGCTGCTGCCAATGCTGATCGGCCTGTTTGCCCTGCCCGAGGTTGCCTCGGTCGTGATCCGCAATGACAAGGCACGCAAGCTGTCGGCGCTGGTTGGTGAGCGGTTGAGCCTCGGTGAATTCCGCCGCTGCCTGAAAACGATCTGCCGCTCCACTGTGATCGGCACCATGATCGGTATCGTTCCGGGCTTGGGTCAGATCGTTGCCGCCATGATGGGCTACTCCGCGGCCAAGAACGCCTCGGACCACCCCGAAACCTTTGGTGAGGGCGAGATCGAGGGCGTTGCCGCAGCCGAGGCCGCAAATAACGCGGTGAACGGCCCAACCATGGTGCCACTGCTGACGCTGGGCATTCCGGGCGACAACGTAACCGCGATCCTGTTGGGTGCGTTCGTTGCGCAGGGCCTGCGCCCCGGTCCACAATTGTTCGAGGAGCAAGGCGCAACCGTCTTCGCGATCCTCGTGGCAATGGTCATCGCGAACCTGCTGTTCCTCGTCATCGGGTATCTGTCGGTTCCGTTCTTCTCGCGCCTTGTCACGATCAAAACATCGATCCTGATCCCGATGGTCATCATGTTCGCCTTTGCCGGCACCTATGTGTACCGCTCGGACCCTGTTGACCTGCTGATGCTGGTTGCATTCGGCGTGTTCGGGATCATCGCCAAGGCCGCGAAGTTCGATGTGATGCCCCTCGTCATGGGCTTCATCCTCGGCCCATCGATGGAATATGCGTTCGGTCAAACCATGGCGATGTCGAATGGCAACGCGCTGGCCTTCTTCGCAACGGAACGTATTGGCGCGCTGGCCGTGCTGATCGCAGCACCGATTATCGGTGCGCTGCTGTGGCGCCGTCTCTACGGCATTCCACGGACACACTAACGACCGTTGGCGCAGCGGGGTCCGTTGCGCCGACTAAAAAGACTATGAAAATCAACAAGGAGGAGAAAAAAATGTTTTCCAAATTAGTCAAAAAGTCTCTCTCGGTTCTGGCGCTATCCGCCGGTGCGCTGACCCTGACGCTGGCCCCTGCGGCGGCCGAGTTCCCCGAGAAGCCCGTTACGCTGGTTATCCCGCTGGGTGCTGGTGGATCGCACGATCTGAACGCGCGGATCATCACCTCGGTTATCCCGACCTATCTGGAGCAAGCGATGATTGTGCGCCTGACACCAGGTGCTGGCGGCCAGAAGGGTACGCAGGAAGTCGCGAACGCGGATGCGGATGGCTACACGCTGCTGTTCTCGCACAACTACATGGATATGTTGCAGCAATATGTTGACAACCTGCCCTATGACCCGATGGAGGATTTCATCCCGATCGCACGGGTGAACTATGCGCCTGCGTCGATCATCGTGCGCGCTGACAGCCCTTACGAGACATTCGAGGATCTGGTTGAGGATGCACGGGCGCGTCCGGGCGAGCTGAGCATCGGCCATTCCGGCAACTGGGGTGCGTTCTTTGTTCCTGCTGCGCAAATCATGCAGCAACTGGGCCTGAACATGAACCTCGTCCCTTATCAGGGTGGCGGACCCGCTATGCAGGCTCTGCTTTCGGGCGATTCCGATTTCACGATGGCGTTCCCGTCGGCAATCGGCGCGTTGCGTGACGCCGGTGATATCCGCGTTCTGGCCAGCGCTGGCGAAGAGCGTCTCTACGAGGACGTTCCAACATTGGCTGAGGTCGGCGTGACCGGCGATATCGGCTATATGCACCGCTTCATTCTGGCCCCTGCCGGCACGCCGGATGACGTTGTTGCTACATTGTCGGACGCGTTTGAATCCCTGTCCACCGATCCAACATTCGTTCGTCTGATGGGCAGCTTGGGTGAAAGCATCGACCCGATGACCGGTCCTGAATATCAGGAACTGCGTGAGCAGCAGGCCGTCGCCTATGAGGCGCTGGTTGATACGCTGACCTCGCAGTAAGTTCGATTGAAACGAAACGGCCCCGATGTATTTCGGGGCCGTTTTGCCGTTTTACAGCGGCTGCACGCCCAACTCGGCCGCCATGGCAGCCAGCTTTTCACGCAATTGCACGGGCAACGGAATACCATCGCGGGTGCGGGTTTGGGTGACGGAGTGCATACGCTCCCCCGGCAAGCGGATTTCACTGGCACCGGGCAGACGGTCACTGGTTTTCAGCTCCTGCCACACCTTGTCGATATCCGCCTTGAACACATCCGGATCGGCAAATGCCTTGATATCCAATGCGAGGATCATATGACCGGTATTCGTCGTCGAAACAGAATCCGCATTGAAATCAACCACATCACGGCCGAAGGTCGCGCCGTTCAGCACGCCCGCCAAAATACCGAAGATCAGCGACAGCCCGTATCCCTTTGGCCCGCCAATCGGCAGCAGGAACCCCTCGGCGGATTTGGTCGGATCGGTCAGCGGATCACCGTTGCGGTCGATCATCCAACCCTCGGGCATTTGCTGCCCCCGCAGGGCGGCGGTTTTCACTTTGCCATAGGCGGCAACGGTGGTGGCCATATCCAGAACGATCGGCGGATTGTTCGAGGAGGGCAGTGCAACCGCAATCGGGTTTGTGCCCAGCAACAATTCCGTTCCACCCCATGGCGGCATGTGGTTGGCATTGCCCACCGCCATGTAAATCCCGATCATATCTTGCTGCGCGGGCATCATCGCATACAGCGAGGCTGGCCCCGCATGGTTGGAATGCCGCGCCCCGACCCATGCAACACCGGTGGTGCGGGCCTTTTCCATCGCCAATTGCGTGGCATGCTCCATCACCAAATGGCCCATCCCGTTATCACCATCAATCAGCGCGGTTGCGGCGCGGTCTTGCAGAACGGAAAATTCGGGCAGCATATTCATACCGCCATCGCGTATCCGCTTGATATACATCGGCAAACGAAACACGCCGTGACCGTCCTGCCCCATCAAATCCGCGCGCGCCATCAACGCGCCCACCCGATCCGCATCGGGGGCGGGCATTCCGCAGGACGTAAGGCATCGCGCGATAAACCCGCGCAAATCCTGATGAGAAACAGTGGCTGATGGGGACATTGGTCGCTCCTATTTTTAACAAAACGAAAGGTCGAAAACATGACGAATGGAACAGTGGTCCGATACGGTGAGATCCAGCCCTTTGCGCGGGGCGATCTGGTCGAAACACGGCTGATGGTCGGCAAAAACACGGATGCGACCGCGCCCTTTACCACCGGCACGACGGTTTTTCCCGCCAACAGCGCCGCGCCGCTGCATTCGCATAATTGCGCGGAACAGGTCACGATCCTGTCCGGTCAGGCCGAGGCCCTGATCGGTGGTGAACTGATGCAACTGGGCGCGATGGACACCACCTTCGTTCCCGCCAACGTACCGCATTATTTCAAGAATACCGGCGACGGCCCGCTGACCATCCTGTGGATTTACGGCGCGCGCGAGGTCACCAGAACCTTTACTGAAACGGGGGAAACGGTCGCGCATATGTCGCCTCGGGATCAGGTGTAATCGAAAATTCTGGCCTAGGCCCTGCTGGCGCGCCCTCAGAAATTGGTTGACCATTTTTACACGGCGCGTCAGGTTCGAATCTGATCCGAGGATAGACAAAAACCAGTTAAATTAAAAGAAATCCTGTAGATTTCATTTGATTTATCGCAGGCAAAAACAGGTGCGCTATGGATGATCAGGTTTTGATTAGATTGCAAAATTGGGTCACCAATTCAGGATTGGGAGAGGGCGACCGCCTGCCCCCCGAACGCACCCTCTGCACTGAACTGGGCGTCAGCCGCGCCGATCTGCGCAAGGCCTATCTGGTGCTGGAAGCCGACGGCCAACTGACCCGATCCGTCGGGCGCGGCACGTTTTTGGCCAAACCCAAACGCCCCCAACGCGGCGACGGGATGAAACGCACCATTATGTCGTTGGCTGAAACCACCAGCCCGCTAGAGGCGATGAACGCCCGCATGGTGGTGGAGCCGCAAATCGCGCAACTGGCCGCGATGCATGCAACCCCTAAACAATTACAAGAGCTTGCTCGCCTGTCCGACCAAATGCGCGACGCCACCAGTTGGAGCAGATACGAGGAACTGGACCGCGATTTCCACGAAATGATAGCCGAGGCCGCGGGCAATTCCCTGCTGGGCGCGGTGCATAAGATCATCAACCGCGTGCGGCTGGTGGTTGTGTGGCGAAAACTGGACACGACCGACCAACGCCCGCCTGCCACCTATCATTCCTTTGCCGAACATGACGCAATTCTGGCTGCGTTGCAGGCCCGAAACGGCGAACAGGCCTATGCCGCGATGCAGGCCCATCTGGACAGCACGCTGGCCATGATGACCGCGCCGCGCACCGGCGGTTTTCAATAAATCTGTTAGCGCACATCAACTATCCTTGTTGGCGTGCCCGATCAGCAAATTGTAATTTATCTCAAAGATTTACATAAAGCGGGAGAGCATTATGAGGCAAGTTGAAGTGGCCGTTATCGGCACGGGTTGGTGTGGCGGAATGCGCGCTGTTACGCTGTCGAAATCGGCATTGGTCGATCGGCTGCATATCTGCGAAATCAACCCTGAGCGGCTTGCCGAAGTAAAGGCGGAAACCAACCCCGCCACCGCCACGCTGGACTATGACGACATCGTCAAAAACCCTGCGATTGAGGTGGTTTACATCTCGACCACGCCCGAGCCTACGCACTACCCCATCGCCCGCGCCTGCCTGTTGGCGGGCAAGCATGTGCTGCTGGAAAAACCCATCGCCATGGAATTGGGAGAGGCAGACGACCTGATCGCCATTGCCCGCGACAAGGGCGTGAAGTTCACCATCGGCTATTCGCAGCGCTTCAACCCCAAAATCGCCTATGCCAAAAAGTCGATTTCCGAGGGCAAGCTGGGCAATGTCGTTAACGTCATGGTCAGCCGCCACCTGTCGCGCAGCCTGGGCGCGCGCATCGCCAATCGGGTAAAACTGTCGCCCGCCGCGATGGAATCCACCCATGATCTGGACTTCGTTTTCTGGCTGCTGGCCCCCGCAAAACCGGTCAAGGTTTACTCGCAGGGCGCCTATGGCCACATGAAGGAGCTGAACGGCTCGTATGATTGCATGTGGAGCACGGTCACCATGTCCGACGGCACGCTGGTCGTGGTCGGCGGCGGCTGGAACCTGCCGCCCAGCTTCCCGAATTATTGCAGCACCTGGATCGAGATTACCGGCACCGACGGCGCGCTGATCCTCGACGATACGTCCCGCGACAATTGGCTGAACACGGTCAAGGACGCGACGCAGTTCCCCATGTCCACCATGCCGGGTGAGGATGTAGACCACATGTATGCGGGTCAGATGGGTCCGGAAACATTGCATTTTCTGGAATCCGTCTTGCTGGATCGTGAGCCTTTGACCTCGCCCGAGCATGCGCGGATGGTCATGGAAACCTATCTGGCGGCCGATATTTCCGCCGAATGCGGCGACCCGATCACCCTGCCTCTGTCGAACCATTCGCTGGCCATGCTGGCGGATATGAAAGAGGCGCAGTGAGCGCGGCAAAACTGCCCGTCGCCATTGTCGGCCTTGGCCAGATGGGTCAGGGCATCGCCCGCGCGTTGGATCGCGCGGGCCATTTGGTGGTGGCCAGTGACCGCGACCCCGCCCAATTCGCCGCCTGTGATTTCAGCGATGCCGTCACGGATGGCGATGTTCTGCGTACGGCAAAGGTCCTCTTTTTCGTCGTGCCCAGCACCGCCCAGATCGAGGGTTTTCTGGGCGACAGCACGGCGGATGATTGCATTATCGTCGATCTGACCACCTCGAACCCGCAGGCCAGCATCGCGCTGGCGGCAAAACTGAAACCCCGTGGATTTTCCTATGTCGATGCGGCGATGACCGGCGGCGCGGCGGGGGCGGATGCGGGTACGCTGACCCTGATGATGGGTGGCGATCCCGAGGTTATCGCGCAGATCGACGACGTGCTTGATGTAATCTCGTCCCAACGGTTCCGCATGGGCGATATCGGCGCGGGCCACGCGATGAAGCTGGTCCACAATCTGATCCTGCACAGCAGTTTCATGGCGACTTGCGAGGGGCTGTCACTGGCCCAACGCGCCGGTCTGGATGTTGCCGCCGCGACCGAAGTTCTGAACGCGGGAAATGCCCGCAGCTTCGTGACCGAGGTGCGCTTTCCCCGCGATATCCTCAGCGGCACAATGAATGCCCGATCGCGGATTTCGAACCTAGAAAAGGACATGGCACTGGCCCGCGATTTCGCCAGCGATCTGAACGGCCCGGCACCCTATACCGCGATGACGCAGGCGCTGCTGTCCACCGCCTGTGAGCAGGGGGATGCGGCCCGTGATTTCTCATGGTTGTTCGCGATGTTCAGCGACCTTGCCACGAAACAGGAGCCCGCGACATGACCCGACCCATCGGTATTTTCGGCATCGGCCTGATTGGCAACGCCATCGCCATACGCTTGATTTCAAATGGATATCAGGTCAGCGGTTGCGATCCCGACCCTGCACGCGGGGCGGCGCTGGAACAGATGGGCGGCAAAGCATGCGATGCGCAGAGCATCTGGGAAACCGGCTGCGTTTTCTCCTGCGTGTTCGATACGGATCAGTTGGAATCGCTGATCGTGGATGCGCCAGCGATCACTGCCACCCTGATTTCCGTCAGCACGTGCGATCCCGACCGCATGGCCGGTTTGGGGCAGATGGCGGCGGCCAAGGGGATCACGCTGATCGAGGCCCCGATCTCCGGCACCAGCCGCTCGCTCGCCGCGGGCGACGTGCTGCTGATGGTGGCGGGGGACAGGGACGTGGCCCACGATTTGGCCCCCGTTTTTCAGGCCCTGTCCCGCGCCCATATCCATGTTGGCGATCATGGAAACGGCAATCGGGCGAAGCTGGCGATCAACCTTGTTCTGGGCCTGAACCGCGCCGCCTTGGCCGAGGGGATGGTCTTTGCCGAAACACTGGGCATTGCGCCCGATGACTTCCTGAATCTGGCCAAAGCATCGGCTGCCTATTCCTCGGTGATGGATGGCAAGGGCACGCTGATGGCCACCCGCGATTTCACCGCGCAGGGCAGGATCGTGCAATCGCATAAGGATTTCGAGCTGATCGCGGATAAGGCGGCGCAGGCGAACCAAGGGCTGCCTTTCACGCAAACCTATCTCAACATGATGCGCGACGCGCTGGATCATGGTGAGGGCGATCTGGACAATTCCGCCGTTTTACTGCCCATCGCCCGCGCAAAACCGGACTGAGATAGCAAAACGCCCCCGATCAACGGGGGCGTTTGCGTTTATACCGACAGGCGAATGCTGTCGGGCACCGGCAGCGGCGCATTCGGCCCGTCGATGAATTCGACAGTGGCAAAGATCAGCTCCGTCTCGCCGATATTCTCCACCGAATGCACCATCTGATCGCCTGCACCATAGTCGAAATGCTTCGTTTCACCCTGATAATGCACGACATCGCGGATTTCACCGGATGAGAAATAGCCCCGCGCCGGCCCCCCGACCAGCGCGGTCCAGAAATAGCGGTTCACATGGCGATGAAACCGGCACCTCTTGCCCGGGGCGATGCGCAAATGCCAGATGCGCATCGTCTCCGTTTCCGATACCAATTGCGACCCGACGCAACCATTGTTCAGGTCGCCCAGCATCTCCGCATGCAGGCCCTCGGGCCAGTGGGCAAAGGCGGCGGGGTCGTCGTTAATCTCCACATGATCTGGTCCGTGCTGTGCCATCGGTTTTCCTATCTTTTGCGGGGGTTACAGTAGGGATTGTGCGGTCAGATCGGCGCGCAAGGCGGCAACCTGCTCGTCGGAAAGCGGGCGCAAGGGCGGGGCCATTTGCAGCCAGCTCTCATCGCCGCTGCGCAGATATTCCGCCGTTTTCATCGCCGCCATCAGCGGATATTTTCCGGCCATGGCACGCGCATCCGAAACCACCTTCATCGCCGCGTCACGATCTGCACCCTCCGCCGCATTGCGCGCGGTTTGCACCAGATTTGCCGTCACATTGGTCGAGCCGGAGATAATCCCCGCCGATCCAATCGACAGACCATCCCACAGAAACGCCTCGGAAGACGGATAAACGTCGAAATCAGCCTCAACCCCGCCTGTCACCTCGATAAAGGCACGGGATTGCGCAAAATCGCCGCTGCTATCCTTTAGGCCCGCAATGATCGGACCGAATGCTGCGCGCAACCGCAGAACCAGATCGGTGGATAGCGGCGCCTGCGACATTTGCGGGAAGTGGTACAGGTAGATCCGCAGATCATCACTGCCAATTTTCTCAACCAAATTAGCGTAATAGGCGAACAGCCCGTCATCCGGGGCGTTCTTGTAGTAATAGGGCGGCAGGACCAGCACGTTGACGAAACCGGCATCCACCGCCGCCCGTGTCAGCGCCACACAATCGCCCGCCGATGGCGCGCCGGTGCCGAAGATCACGCGATCCCGCTCCACCCCCGCCTTGGCAAAAACCTCGGGCAGGGTCAGACGATCAGCCATCGCGATCGAGGTCCCCTCGCCCGTTGTGCCGGTCGGGGCCACGCCGTCGCAGCCGCCATCTGTTAGCAAATGTTGGCAATACTCCAACAGCTTGGCATGGTCCAAGGACCCGTCCTGCTGAAAGGGTGAAACGGCTGCTGCGTAAATTCCGCGTCGTGCTTTGGTCATGTGATTATCCCCTGAAACCGTTATTTTTTCGCGCCATTTGGCGCATCTGGCCGTGTCGAGACGACAACCTTGATCGCGTCATCGATCCGCTCCTTGGCGTATTTCAGCGCCGTGGGCAGCTCCTCCAACGCGAAGGTATGGGTGTGGACAAGGCTGGCATCGAATCGCTTTTCCGCCATGAACGCCATCGCCCGATGGGTGGCCGAACGCCCCTCGCCCCGAATGCCGTAAAGGTAGATATTGTTCACCGCCAACGCGCCCAGATCGAACGAAACCGCCGATTTCGGAAAGGCCGCGAGGCAGATTCGCCCGCCGCGATTGGTCATATGCACCGATTGATTCACCGTGGTTTCGGTGCCGGCGCAGTCCACAACGTAATCCGCGCCCTTGCCGGTCAGCTCTTTTACCCGCGCAACGACGTCCTCCTCGCGCGCGTTGATGACGTAATCCGCGCCCAATTGACGGCCAATCTCGTTGCGGCTTTCGCGGGTTCCGACCAGAATAACCGGCGACGCGCCGAGCGCCTTCGCAACTGCAACAGCCAGTAAACCGATGGGTCCGGGGCCGATCACGACCACGCTTTCCCCCGCGACCAGACCGCCCAATTCCGTCAGCCCGTACATCGAGGTTCCGGCCGTAACGACCAGCGTCGCCTCCTCATCAGACATGTGGTCGGGCACGCGGATCAGGGTGTTGACGTTGTTCACCGCATATTCGGCAAAGCCGCCATTGGTGGTGAAACCGTTGGCGCGGTGGCCCTTATCCTTGTCGCCGTAGTTCAATCCGTAATTGTGGCACGACGTGTACATGCCCATGCGACAGCGTTTGCACTGCCCGCATCCGGCGTGGATTTCGACGGTCACACGGTCGCCGATCTCGAACTCGTCAACGCCCGGCCCAAGGGCCGCAACGGTGCCCATATATTCGTGGCCGGGGGTAAAATTCTTGTTAAAGGGCGGGCCGCCCTCGATCAGCGCGGGGGTGCCATAGGACAGGATCTCCAGATCCGTCGCACAGATCGCCACCGCGTCGATGCGCACCAGAACCTCTGCCTTACCCGGTACGGGAACCGGCTTTTCCTTGAGCGTTAATTCCTGCGGATCGCCCAGAACCCATGCCCGCATCGTATCGGGCGGGGTCATGTTTTTATCCGCGGTTGCCGTATCTGCCATCGTTCCACCCTGTCACTATTGGTTGACCAATTGTCTTGAATCACAGTCTGCATATTGCGTAGCGCGCTATAAATGCTGTGGCAACATAAATTATTGGCCGTATTTACAGGGCGCTTCTGGTTTCACTCGCACTTATTGGTCAACCAATACCCACCCCCTCACGCCGATTTTCCTTCCCTCATGCGCGCAAAGCCAATAGCAATGAACCAACCGAAACCAACGCAACAGGACCGACGATGATTGATCTGTATACGTGGACCACGCCGAACGGCCGCAAGGTCTCCATCCTGCTCGAAGAACTGGGCGTGCCCTACACGGCCAAGGCAATCGACATCACCAAGGACGAGCAATTCGCCCCCGACTTTCTGAAAATCGCGCCCAATAATCGCATCCCCGCCATTGTCGATCACGACACCGGTATGCACCTGATGGAAACCGGCGCGATCATGATGTATCTCGCCAAAAAATATGATCGCTTTCAGGTAGACGGCGACGAATATTGGCGCATGGTTGAATGGCTGATGTGGCAAATGGGCGGCATGGGTCCGATGCTGGGACAGGTCCACCACTTCGTTAAATATAACGCGGGCAAATCCGAATATGCCGAGCAGCGCTACTCCAAGGAGGCCCGCCGCCTGTACAAGGTTCTGAACACCCGCCTACAGGATCGCGAGTTCATCGTGGGTGAGGGGACCGGCACCTATACCATCGCGGATATGGCGATCTGGCCATGGGTGTCGCGCCATGATTGGCAACAGATCGATCTGGCCGAGTTCCCCAATGTGCGCACATGGTACAACACCATCGCCCAACGTCCCGCAGTGCAGCGTGGCTATCACGTTCCGAAATATGTGACGGATATTCCAACCGCTTGATTTAAAGTTCGCATTCCCTGCGGGGGTCTGAATTCGGGGCGCGGCGATTGCTGCGCCCCTTTGCGTTTTTGGCCGCCGGATGGCTATCAGAAAACCGGATAGAAAGCATAACAAACTATCAATTTCCACACGGGACAGACTGCTGCAATCTGCCCCGCAACCGAGGAGATTGTAATGAAGCTGTCCTTTTTCACGATGCCGATTCACCCGCTGGGAAAACCCTTTTCCAAGAGCCTAGCCGAGGATCGCGAAGCGTTCATTCTGGCGGATAAGCTGGGCTTCGCCGAGGCATATTGCGGCGAACACACGACCGACCAGGCAGAGATCATCACCTCGACCGTCGCGTTTCTGGCCAGCCTGGCATACGAGACGAAAAACATCCGTCTGGGCACCGGCACGGTCAACCTGCCCAATTCCCACCCTGCCCGCGTCGCGGCAGAGGTTGCGATGCTGGATCACATGCTGGAGGGACGCCTGAATTTCGGTATCTCCCCCGGCGGCCTGATGTCCGATGCCGAGGTATTCGGCACGATGGACAAGGACCGCAACGCCATGTTCATCGAATGCATCAACATGGTTCTGGCCATTTGGGCGGGTGAGGCCCCCTATAACCTCAAGGGTGACTTCTTCGAGGTGTCCACCGAACGCACCATGATGCGCGAAATCGGTCAGGGCGACATTATGAAGCCCTATCAGGACCCCCACCCCCCGATCATCGGCACCGTGGTTGCGCCATTCTCCAAGGGCGTCACCGCCATGGCCGCCCGTGGCTGGCAGCCGATTTCCGCGAACTTCCTGCTGCCCAAATGGGCCGCGACCCACTGGCCAAACTACGCCGAGGGCTGCGCACAGGCGGGCAATGTCGCCTCCTACGAGGATTGGCGCGTCGCGAAAAACATCTGCGTGGCCAAGGACGAAAAGACCGCCCGCGCCTATGCCCGCGATCCGGGCAGCCCCTATGTTCTGTATTACAGCCAGTTGTTGACCAAGCTGCGCGCAGGCGGGCGTCTGAACCTGTTCAAAGAGGATCAGAACATGTCCGACGATGATGTGACGCTGGATTACGTCATGGACCGTCTGGTGATCCACGGCGATCCTGAATCCGTGGCGGATCAGGTGCTGGCCCTGCGCGAACAAACCGGCCCGTTCCAGCACCTCGTCTATGCCGGTCATGACTGGGCCGATTACGATCTGGGCCGCGACGGAATGATCCTGATGGCCGAGAAGGTCATGCCGATCCTGAATGAGGCGACCAAGAACGAACCCGCCTATTCCCCGACCTGAATATCCCGCGCCACGGTGCACCGCGCATCGTGGCCCACATCCCCCCTTGCACAGATCAGGAGTCTACTATGACATCCCCAGTTCGTGACGCCGATATTGACCCAAAGGCCTTTCGCCGCGCGCTGGGTAATTTTGCCACTGGCGTAACCATCATCACCGCGCAGGGCGCGGATGGAGAGAAGGTCGGCGTCACCGCCAGCAGCTTCAATTCCCTGTCCATGGACCCGCCGCTGATCCTGTGGAGCAGCATGAAAACCGCGCGCAGCTGCGAGATTTTCGAATCCGCCACGCATTTCGCGGTAAACATTCTGGCCTCGGACCAGATGGACATGTCCAACCACTTTGCCCGTCAGCAGATGGATAAATTTGCGGGGGTCGAGTGGGAGGCCGGCATCGGCGGCGCGCCCCTGTTCCCCAACTGCGCGGGCCGGTTCCAGTGCGAGGCTTACGACAGGCTGGATGGCGGTGATCACTGGATCTATGTCGGACGGGTTGTGGCCTTTGACGATCTTGGCCGCTCGCCGCTCTGCTTCCATCAGGGGTCGTATTCCATGGTGTTCAACCATCCGGGAGCGCCCAAAAAGCCCGCCCCCGAAATGGCGAAATCCCCCCATGCGGACCGGATGGGCAACCACAAATTCTTTCTGATGATCCGCGCGATTCAGGGTTATCAGGATCGCTATCAGCCCAAGTTGCACGCGCTGGACATCAACTTGATCGAGGCACGCGCCCTGCTGGTGATGAACACCACCGTGGGACTGGATGCGGACCAGATGCTGGTGCAACTCAACGCCCCGATGGTCGAGGTGAACGAGGCGCTGCTAAATCTGGAAAACTGCGGCATGATCGCGCAAAGCGGTAACGGCTATATCCTGACCGAAACCGGCGCACAAAAGGCAGATCAGTGTTGGGAACTGGCCGAGGCCCACGCAGATGAATCCTTCAGCCAATTCAGTGACGAGCAGTTGGAAACCTTCACCACCATCCTGCGCCACCTGATCTAGAACCCGAATACGAAAAAGCCCCGCCAGATGATGGCGGGGCTTTTTTTATGCGCGTTTTATGCGCGGGTGGCCTGCCGGATGGCGGCGTCTACTTCCCGCACGCGCATGGCATTATCGGTGGCCAGACTGCCATCCTTGTTCCACAGCGAGTTTTCAAACCCGACCCGCGCCTTGCCCCCTGCCCGTGCGGCATCGGCCAGCGCGTCGGTTTCCTCGACCCCGAACGAACACAGCATCCAGTCAAATGTCGCGCCGCCCTGCGTGCTCATCTCCTCCAGATACTCGGCCAAGGCCGTCTTACCGGTGGAGCCATTGGCATAGGTTCCCTGCACCAGCTGGATCAGGTGGTGATCCCCCGGAATCCGCCCCGCATCAACGCTGTCGCAAAAGCTGCGGACCTCCTGCGGGGAATACAGGATGTGCTGCACGTCCACATCATTGCCCCGCGCCCATTCGTAAAACCCCTGCGCCTCGACCCAATCCGCCGGTTCACGCACCATTTCACGCATCGCAACGGACACATTGGCGGGCTTCAATTCCCGCATCATGGCGCGCTGTTCAGCGGCGGAATAACGGTCGGCGGATTCGGACGTGACTTGCAGGTACATATCCGGCACCGCCTCACGCAGTTGGCACAGAATGGCGCGGTAATGGCCCGCATCAATCTGGTGGCTGCCGTCCTCATCACGGATGTGAACATGGGCACCATCGGCCCCCGCGGCGGCACAGCGAACGGTGATTTCTACGATCTCATCATCGGTTATCGGCAGCATTGCATGGTCCGATTTGCTGCGCCGCGCCCCGTTGGGGGCGACCATCAGGCGGGGTAGCGGTGTCATATACAGCTCCGATCTATCTGAAAACGTTCATAGAAACGCTGCCTGTGCAGCGCATAAAACCGGAAATATTTATTTCGCAGAATGGGGTTCAAATCAATTAATATAAAAGCATACTGTCCAAAAGAAATCCTGATAGGTCGCCATGAAACTGCAACAGCTCCGCTACTTCGTCGCCGTGTACGAGGAAGGCTCGTTTTCCGCCGCCGCCACACGGGTTGGCGCCACGCAATCGGGGCTGTCCATGCATGTCAGCCAGATGGAAAAACGCTATGACGTGCAGCTTTTCATCCGCAGCTCATCCGGCGTCACCCCGACAGAAACCGGAAACTCGCTGTATAAGGAGGCGGTGAAGGTTCTGGCCGTTGTCCGCAACGCCGAGGAAAAGCTGCGCTATCTGTCCAAGGCGGTTGTCGGCCATATCAGCATCGGCCTGATGCCCACCTTTACCCGATCCGTGCTGACAAATGTGCTGCTGCGCTTCTCGCAGGAATATAGCGAGGTGCGCGTCACCATTTCCGAGGCCTATTCAGGCGAGCTGGCCGATGTTGTCTCCGCCGGAAAGCTGGATTTCGCGGTGGTGCCCAGCCTGATCCAGAACAACTTCCTGCTGGGCACGCCGATGGGCCGCGATCAGGAATGCTTTGTCTGCGCGGCGGGCACGCATCTGTCGATGACCGACACGGTCAGCCTGAAGGACTTGCCCCCCCAGCGCATCGTTGTCCCCAGTTGGACCAATACGCGCCGCGCGCGGATCGAGAGCTATCTGGCCGAAAACGGCATCGAAGTGCGCGAGATTCTGGAGATCGACACCATGTATGGCACGCTGGATCTGGTGGCGCGGTCGGACTGGGTTTCGATCCTGCCGGGCATTTTGTGCGTGACCGATCTGGACGGCACCAAACGGCGCGTGCTGCCGCTGGCCGATCCGCCGCTTTACGTGGATTATCTGCGGATCGAGCCACGCTCGAAACCGCTATCGCGCGCCGCGCAGGCCTTTGCCGATATCCTGCAAGAGGAGCTGAATTCGACACTGGAAATCCCCCTGCATTCGGCGCAATAGGGCAATCAGAAAACCTGATAGCATTCAGCGCGTATTATCATTTCTACGGACCCCCTGATCGGGCCTAAGGTCGGATCAAACAGGTTTAGATGAAAGAGACGCCCGATGACCAACCAACCGCTCCACTCCGAAATCAGCGGGCCACAGGGCGCGCCGGTTATCCTGCTTCTCAACAGCTTTGGCGCGACGGGCGAAATGTGGAAACCGCAGCTGGAATTGCTACAGGCCCATTACCGCACGATCACCTTTGATGCGCGGGGCCATGGTCGCAGCCCGACACCCCCCGCGCCCTATTCCTTTGCCGATCTGGTGGCGGATGCGATTGGCGTGCTGGACCATCACGGCGTGGAAAAGGCGCATGTGATGGGGCTGTCCATGGGCGGGATGACGGCGCTGGGAATGGGCATTCATGCCCCTGATCGGGTCGAGAAAATCATCTGCTGCGCCGCCCGCGCCGACGCCCCGCCGCCCTTTGTCCAAAACTGGGTGGACCGTCTGGCCGTGCTGGAATCCGACGGGGTTGAGGGGGTCTGGAACGGCACCGTTGATAAATGGCTCAGCGATGATACGCGCAGCACCCATCCCGACCGTGAGCAGGCCCTGCGCGACGGTTTCCTCAGCACCTCGGATGAGGGCTATCGCGGCGGCGCGGCCGCGCTCAAGGGGTTGGACTACCTCAAGGATCTGGACAAAATCACCTGCCCGACCCTGTTTATCGCGGGCGAAAACGACGTTGCCGCCGCGCCCGACACGATGCGCGCCATGGCGGCCGCCTGCCCCGGATCAGAGTTCACACAGGTCGCAGGCGCACGCCACGTCCTGAACTTCGACCGGCCCGACGGATTCTACCTGTCCATCGCGTCGTTCCTGAAACTGGACGTCGAATAAGCGTTAGTCGAGGTGGAAGACCTCCTCCATCTCGGCCCACCACTCGCCTGATTTTCGGGTCTCGAACGGGTCCTGCATCGGGCCGCACAGCGCCCACCACTCCTGCGTGGTGGGGTCCGCTGCGATGGCCGCATCATCCGCCGCGAAATCGGTGCCACGATATTCGAAATAGCCGAACATCAGATGCTCCGGCTGTTTCAGATAGATCGAGTAATTGGTGATGTTGGACGCGCGCAACCGCGCCAGCACCCCCGACCACACATCGGCATGCAGGCGTTTATATTCGTCCAGATGCTCGGGCTTCAGCCGAATGACCGATCCCATGCGCCGCACTGCAGGGGCCAAATCGATGATCGCGCCGCGCTGGCCGACCACCTGTAGTGCCAGATTATGGGCCAGTTGCAGGGCGCTTTCCTGCGGCTCGCCCCGCGCGATGGCGGCCAGATAGGCGCCGTTGAAACTGTCGCCCGCGCCGGTTGTGTCCACCACCTTTTCCGCCTGCAAATAGGGACCAGCCTGCGGGCCGCTCAACGCAATCGGCCCATCCGCGCCGCATTTCACGGCTCCACTGTGCGCGCCGCCGTCAACCAAGCGAGCGGCGATGGCCTGCGGATCGGCCTGACCAAACAGCACCTGCTCATCCTCGTGCGAGGGCAGCGCGATGTCGGTGATCTGCCAGAAACGGGCAATCTCGCGCCGCGCAACCCCAGCGCTGTCCCACAGATTGGGCCGGTAGTTGGAATCAAAGGCAACGCGCATCCCCGCCGCCCGCCGTGCCTGCAAGGCCAGCCACAAACGATCACGGGCGGGCTGGGTCAGAATGGCAATGGAAATACCCGACAGATAGGCCAGATCGCAGCCCTCAATCGCGGCTAGATGCGAGGCGTTATCCTCGGCAAACATCTGACGCGCGGCGGATTGGTCGCGCCAATAGTGAAAGCTGCGCTCACCCGCCGCATCGTTCTGAATCGCATAAATCCCGATTTGCCGCGCGGGATCGCGGGTGACGTGATCGGTACGAACTCCCTCACGCGCCAGCAAATCCACGGCCCCCTGTGACAGCGTATCCTGCCCGACGGCGCTGACATAATGCACCGCGATGTCATGCCCCTGCGCCAGGCGCGCACAATAGATCGCGGTGTTCAACGTATCGCCGCCAAAGCCAACGCCCAGGCCGGAATTGCCCTGCGAAATCTCGGCCAAGGGCTCACCAATGCACGCAATCTGAACGGTCATTGTGCAACCTCCAACCCGTAAAACCCTATCGCCGTCTGTCCGTAAATCGCCTCCCGCTGCGCCGCTGTAAGCTCCGCAAACAGGGCCTCGGATACGGCCCGCCATTCAGCATAGGACCCGACCAGATCCAGCACCGGCCAATCGCTGCCCCACATGACACGCTCCGCACCAAATGCGCCGACAACGTGGTCCACAACCCCTTGCAAGCCCGCCGCGGACCAGTTCGACCCCGCCTCGTTCGCCAGGCCCGAAACCTTGCACCACAGGTTCGGCAATCCGGCCAGTCGCGCCATGCCTGCCCGCCACGCATCGCCCGCATCAGCCCCGTCCGCGATCACCGGCTTGGCACAATGATCCACCACGATGGGCAGCTCCGGCACTTGCGCAGCAACCTGCGCGATCACGTCCAGATGACGCGGCTGGATCAGGGCATCCAACCGCAACCCGCGCGCGGCCAAGGCGTGCAAATTCTCCATCACCTGCGGCTGCAAAATCCAGTCCGTCGCCTCAGTATCCTGCAACATCGGACGCACGCCCTTGAACCACGGCGATTGCGCCAAGCGGTCCAGCGTGGCGGGCGCATCGGGGTCGGTCAGGTCAACCCAGCCGACAACACCCATGATAAAGCCGTTCTCCTCGGCCAGCCCCAGCATAAACTCCGTCTCCGCCACCGTCGCGGCCGCCTGTACCAGAACCGTGCCGCTGACATGGTGATGGGCCAGCATCGGGGCCAAATCCGCAGGCAGAATATCGTGGCGGATCGGGTCAACGCTATCATCCATCCAGTCATAATCCCCGCGCGCGATCTGCCAGAAATGCTGATGCGCGTCGATTTGCACGGGATGGGTCATGGCGCGGTCCTTTGATTGTTTGCTTGACGCATTTGGTGTTTTGTATAATTAAAAACATATCGAGTAAAGTGCTCCCGCCCGAAAGGACACGACATGACCAGCCCCATCCTGCAATTCGGAACCAGCCGCTTTTTGCAGGCCCATGCCGACCTGTTTCTATCGCAAGCCATGGCGCAGGGGCAGGATGTCGGGCCGATCACCGTGGTGCAAAGCAGCGGCGATGCCACCCGCGCCACGCGGCTGTCAGGACTGGTCGGCGCCTATCCCGTGCGGGTGGAGGGGGTGCAGAACGGCACCGAAATCCGCCAGACGATCACCGTCACCAGCATCGCGCGCACCCTGTCCACGGCGCTGAACTGGGCCGACGTGGTGCAGACCTTTACCAATGATACCAAAATCGTGCTGTCCAATACAGGCGATAGCGGCTTTACCCCGCAACCCGCTGATAGTGCGGACAGTTTCGATCAATCCATGTCCTATCCGGCCAAGCTGACCCTGCTGCTGCGCGCCCGTCTGGCGGCGGGGGGTGCGCCGATTCAGATCATGCCGATGGAGCTGATCGTGGATAATGGCGCGGTCCTGAAACGCCGCGTGCTGGAACTGGCGCAGGGCGACGCCGCGCTGATCCGCTATATCGAGCAGGACGTGATCTGGGTGAACTCACTGGTGGATCGCATCGTGTCGCAACCGCTGGAGCCCGCCGGAGCGGTGGCCGAGCCCTATGCGCTGTGGGCGATCGAGGATCAGCCCCGCCTGACCCTGCCCTGCGTGCACCCCGCGGTGCAGGTGGTGAAATCCCTCGCGCAGATCGAGGCGCTAAAGCTGTTTGTCCTGAACCTCGGCCATACCTATCTGGCGGATAACTGGCTGGCGCAGCAGGGACCAGACAGCATTCTGGTGCGCGACCTGATGGCCGATCCCGATACCGTCGCCGCCCTGCGCACCATGCTGCAAACCGAGGTCCGCCCCGCCTTTGCCGCCGCGGGTCTGGCCACGGAATTCGACGCCTATGTTCCCACCACGCTGGACCGCTTTGCTAATCCGTTTCTGGACCACCGGATTGCGGATATCGCGCAAAACCACCAACAGAAAATCACCCGCCGCATCGCGGCCATGTGCGATTGGGCGGCGGAACAGGGCGATACCAGCCCCAAGCCGACCCTGTCGGCCATCATTGCACGCAACAAGGATTTGACCTGATGAACATTCCAACCAAGCGCGTCGGCAAAACCGATCTGCACGTGACGCATCTGTCGCTGGGCGGCTCGAATATCGGGAACATGGCGCGGCAGGTCACAGATGCCGAGGTTAACGCCGTGATGGATCACGCATGGGCCGCCGGTATTCGCTATTTCGACACGGCCCCGCATTACGGGCGCGGGCTGTCGGAACAACGGATGGGCGCGTATTTTCAGGGCAAGCCCCGCGACCAATACGTCCTGTCCACCAAAGTGGGCCGCGTCCTGTCCCCCGGTACGCAAGTGGCCGAGGCGGACGGCTTCATCTACCCCCTGCCCAACGATGTGCGCTACGACTATTCCGCCGATGGCATCCGCGAGAGTTTCGAGAGCAGTTGCGAACGTCTGGGCACCTCGCATGTCGAGATCGTCTTTGCCCATGATATCGGCGTTTATACCCATGGTGAGCAGGCCAATGCGGGCCATATGGACGCTTTCCTCGGCTCCGGCATCGGCGCGCTGCACGACCTGAAACAATCGGGCCGGATCAAGGCATTCGGGCTGGGCGTGAACGAAAGTCAGGTCTGCATCGACGTGATGAAACACACCCCGCTGGACGTGATCCTGCTGGCCGGTCGCCTGACCCTGCTGGACCGTCAGGCCGAGGAAGGTCTGCTGGACCTATGCGCAGAACAGGGCACATCGCTGGTGCTGGGCGGCATCCTGAATTCGGGCATTCTGGCCACCGGCGCGGTCGAGGGCGCAACCTTTGACTACGCCCCTGCCCCGCAAGACATCATGGATCAGGTCGCCGCACTGGATGCAAAAGCGCAGGCGCTGGACATGACACTGGCACAGGCCGCGATGCAATTCGCGATGCACCATCCGGCGGCGTGCTCCGTCCTGATGGGCACGGGGCGCGTGCGGTCGCTGCAACGCAATCTGGACGCGCTGAACATTCCGCTATCCGATGCCGCGCTGGAATTCGTAACCACCTAACCGGTATGGCTGTTCACCCTCAGCGAGTTCAGCAATGTCTGCTTTGAGGTCATCAAATGGGCCCGCGCTGCATCCACGGCGCGGGTCATATCGCCACTGCGCAGGCCGTCCAGATAGGCCAGATGCTCGTGGATCGCGGCCTCGTTCCGTGTGCGCTCATCCGATTTGTTCCACTGGAAATGATAGTGGAACACCAGCGAGATGATGTTCTGGAATTCCTTGACGAAGCGGTTGGTGACAACCCCGTTGATCGCGGCGTGGAATGCCTCGTCCAATACAGAAAAGTCGTGATAATCGGTGTCGATCCGCTGCAACAACTCGCGGTGATCGGCCTCCAGCTTGTCCAGCTTGGCCCAGATCGGGTGCTGCGGCGGCAGCTCAACCAGATGCCGGACCGAATTCAGCTCCAGCACGGTGCGGAAATCCGACAGCTCCACCGCGTAATCGGGGGTAAAGCCGTTCAGCTCCCACCCGCCACGGGGCCTGCGCGCCACGATGCTGAACCGGCTGAGCGAGGAGAAAAACTCCTGCAAGGTATGGGTCGCGACGCTGAACTCCTTGGCCAGTTGCGCCACGTTCAGCACGGTGCCCGGCGGCACATCCATGCGCAAAACCCAGTCGAGGAACTTGCCCTCCAGCTCCTCGATCGTCAGCAGAACCGGCGGACCCTGCATTTGATCGGCGGGCGTCGGCAGGCGCTGGATCAGTTTCTCACGCCCAGTGCCGGAGATGATTCCCTCGTCAAACAAACGGGCCAGCACGCCGCGCACCACGGTGCGGCTGACATCGAATTGCGCGGCCAATGCGTTTTCCGACGGCATCGCACCGCCAATTCCTGTTTCTTCGCAAAGGGTTAGAATCTCGTTAAACGCTTCGACAAAGCGCGTATTTGTGCGGGCCATGATCTGCGATGCCTTTGCTAGCGCCTGATTTTCAGATGTTTTTTAGGATATGTACAAAAAAATTAAAACCATTTGACGTGCAAATTCGCACGCCGTAATGTTTATTATAATAAAAGACACACCGATCAGCAACTGATCGAACGACAAAACGATCACCCGCTGATCGCTCGGGAGAGGCCCCATGCCGGATACGACAAAAAAACAAAAACTTCGGTTTTTGCCGACAGGATCGGCCCTGCACCGGCTGTCCGCACTGCTGACATTGCTGCTGCTGATCGGCGTGTTCGCCTTTACCAGCCCTGCATTCCTGTCGGTCAATAACGGGCTGACGGTGCTGTTGCAAACCTCGGTTATCGGGCTGCTGGCGATTGGCATGACGATGGTCATCATCACCGGCGGCATTGACCTTAGTGTGGGGTCGGTGCTGGCGCTGTCCGGCGTGATTGCGGGCCTGTTGATCAAGGCGGGCCTGCCCGTCGCGCCCGCCATGGTGATGGGCGTTGTCACGGGCGGCGTTTGCGGCCTGATGAACGGGCTGATTATCACGAAAATGCGGATCACGCCCTTTGTGGCAACGCTGGGCATGATGATGATTGCACGCGGCATTGCCCTGCAACTGACCGGCGCGGCCCCGATCAGCCGTCTGGGCGAGGCATTTGGCTGGCTGGGCAATGGCGCGCTGTTTCGTCTGGTGGAAATGCAGGATAACGGCTTTCCGCGCGTGATTTTCCCCGGCATTCCCTACCCTGCGATCCTGCTGGTGATTATGGCGATCCTTGGCGCCTATCTTTTGCAGCGACGTCAAATCGGGCGGCACATCTTCTCCGTTGGCTCCAACGAGGAAGCCGCCCGCCTGTCCGGCGTGAATGTCGATCGCACCAATATCTGGGCCTATACTGCCTCCGGCGCGCTGGCCGGTCTGGCAGGCATGGTCCTGATGTCGCGCCTTGTTACGGTTCAGCCGAACGAGGGCGTGATGTACGAGCTGGACGCGATTGCGGCCTCGGTTATTGGCGGGGCATCCCTGATGGGCGGCGTCGGCAGTATCTCGGGCAGCATGATCGGCGCGTTCATCATTGGCGTGTTGCGCAACGGCCTGAACATGGCCGGAACCTCCGCCTTTATCCAACAAATAATAATCGGAATCGTCGTTATAGGCGCCGTCTATATCGATCAAATCCGGAACAGAAAATAACCAACGACCATCTTCAAACGGGAGGAAACACCATGAAGAAATCAACGATAACAGCCCTGACAACAGGCATCCTCGTCGCAACTGCTTCCATCGCTACAGCGGGTGAGATTGCGGTCATCGTGAAAACCACGAACTCCAATTTCTGGCAGAACGTAAACAAGGGCGCCTCCGCCGCGATCGAGGGCCACGCAGAGCACACGATGACCTTTAACGGCCCCGCATCGGAATCCGCCATCGCGGATCAGGTCGCACTGGTTGAAAACGCCATCAACCGCGGCGTTGCAGGCATCGTTCTGGCCCCGTCCGACCCCGAGGCACTGGCCCCCGTTGTGCGCCGCGCATTCGAGTCCGGCATCCCCGTCGCGATCATCGACAGCGGTCTGGCCGAGGGCAGCGAGCAATATTACCAGACCTTCCTGTCCACCGATAACTGCGCAGCGGGCGAACAAGCCGCCGCCCTGATGATCGAGGATGCAGGCAGCGAAGGCAAAGTCGCCGTGATGTCCTATGTCGCAGGCGTCGGGTCCGAGCTGGGCCGCGTGGGCTGCTTTGTCGATTATATCGGCGAAAACTCCGACATCGAAATCGTTGGCCCGTTCTACTCGCAATCGCAAATGGCGACGGCGCTGAACCAGACCACCGATATTCTGGCCGCAAATAGCGACCTGATCGGCATTTTCGGCGCGAATGAACCCACAGCAATCGGCATGGGCCGCGCGATCGAGCAGGCAGGCAAGGCTGGCCAGCTGACCGCCATCGGCTTCGACGGCAATGCTGATTTGCAGGACATGGTGACCAGCGGCACATTGCTGGCCACGGCTGTTCAGGGCTCGTTCCAGATGGGTGAGCTGGGCGTGAATGCGATTGCCGACATTCTGGCAGGCAACTCGGTCACAGACTTCATCGACACCGGTGTTGTGATGGTCACGCAAGAGAACATCGACACGCCGGTTGCGCAGAACGTTCTGTACTGATCCGGCCCTGGGCCAGCGCTCTCCCGCTGGCCCATCCAATCCCTGCAAAGAAAGTTTGTCATGTTGGACACCACTCACACGGGCGCGCCGCTGGTTCAGATGCGCGACATTCGCAAGCAATTCGGCGGCGTTCACGCGGTTCAGGGTGTTTCCGTTGATCTGTTCCCCGGCGAGGTGGTCGGCGTGCTGGGTCATAACGGCGCCGGTAAATCCTGCCTGATGCGGATGTTGTCCGGCGCGATGTCGCTGACCAGCGGCGATATCGTGGTCAATGGCACCAAGGTCGAGCTGAAAACCCCGCAGGACGCCCGTAAATACGGGATCGAGACGATCTACCAGACCCTCGCGCTGGCCGATCATCTGGACGCCGCCGCGAACCTGTTTCTGGGGCGCGAGCTGAAAACCCGCTTCGGCAATCTGGACGAAACCCGGATGCATAGCGAGGCCCGCGACGCGCTGGCCCAGCTCAACCCGAATTTCAAAAACCTCAAGGACCCCGTGGCCAGCCTGTCCGGCGGCCAGCGGCAGGTCATCGCCATCGCCCGCGCGATCTATTTTCAGGCCAAAGTGCTGATCATGGATGAACCGACAGCCGCCCTTGGCCCGTCGGAAACCGCGATGGTGGCGGACCTGACGGTCAAGCTAAAGCAGGAGGGCATCGGCATTTTCCTGATCAGCCACGACCTGCACGACGTGTTCGATTTATGTGACCGCGTGATGGTCATGAACAAGGGCTGCAATGTCGGCACCTTCAAGATCGAGGACGTGAACAAGGACGACATTCTAAGCCTGATTATCAAGGGCACCCTGCCCGATGATTGGGAACCACGGGGGCAGAATACATGAGTACCGCAACCATGCAGGCGGGCGTTGTCCGCGAACCGAACCAGTTCGCGATTGAGCAGCGCCCCGCCATTACCGACGTGCCGGATGGCTGGGTCCTGATCGACATTTGCTGCGTGGGCCTGTGCGGCACGGATTACCATATCCTTGAGGGCAAACACCCGTTTCTGGAATATCCACGCACCATCGGGCACGAGCTTAGCGGTCGCGTGGTCAGTGACGGCAATGGCTGGTCGGCGGGCGATCTGGTGGTGGTAAACCCCTATCTGTCCTGCGGAACCTGCCGCGCATGTCAACGGGGAAAGCCGAATTGTTGCTCGAATATCAATGTCTTGGGCGTACACCGCGATGGCGGGCTAACGGCGCAACTGGCCGTGCCTGCGGGCAATCTATACGCCGCTGACGGGTTGACCCCGCGACAGGCCGCAATGGTGGAGTTTCTGGCCATCGGCGCCCATGCGGTGCGCCGTTCGGGCGTCGCGCGCGGCGATACGGTGCTGGTGACCGGCGTTGGCCCCATCGGCATCGGCACGGCGCTGTTTGCACGGCTCTGCGGGGCAAATGTGGCGCTGCTCGACCTCAGCCCCGAACGGTTGCAGGGCGCGGCGGATAAATTCGGCTTCGACCAGTGCTTTACCAATATCGAGGACGCAATCGCCTCGACCAAGGGTGACGGGTTCGACGTGGTTTATGACGCCACCGGATACGGCGCCGCGATCGAGGCAGGCTTCGTCGCCGTCGCCCATGGCGGCACCTATACCTTGGTCAGCGTGGTCAAGGATGTGCTCAGCTTCAGCGACCCCGAATTCCACAAACGCGAAATGCGCCTGATCGGCAGCCGCAACGCGCTAAAGCAAGATTTCGACTGGGTCATGGCCGCCTTCCGCGACGGACAGATCGACGCCGACGCCCTGTGCTCGCGCGTGATTTCGCTGGAGGAGCTGGAGCAATGCTTCGGCGCGCTGGCGGCGGATCGGGCGGAGTTGATCAAGGTGATCGTACAGATTCAGGAATAGCCCATGTCCGCCAAAACCCTGCTGCTGCACCCGAATGATAATGTCGCAATCGCGCTTGGCCCGCTGACCGCCGGTCAGGACATCGCCCGCACAGACGTGCCTGCCTCGCATAAGGTCGCGGTGGCCGATATCGCACAGGGCGCGCATGTGCTGCGCTATGGCCAGATCATCGGTAAGGCAACGCAGCCCATCGAAACCGGCAGCCATGTCCACGATCACAACATGGATATGAGCGGCCACGACGTGGATTACGCCTTCTCCTCCGCCGTGCAGCCCCTGCCCGAGGTTGTGCAGGACCGCACCTTTGACGGCTATCACCGCGCCAACGGGCGGGTCGGCACGCGCAACTATATCGGGGTGCTGACCTCGGTGAACTGCTCCGGATCGGTGGCGCGGTTCATCGCCGAGGAGGCCACCAAATCCGGCCTGCTCGACGCCTATCCCAATGTCGATGGCATCGTGCCCATCGTGCACAGCACCGGCTGCGGCATGTCCAATCGCGGCGACGGCTACGACATCCTGCTGCGCACGCTGGCCGGTTACGCCGCGCATCCCAACTTTGGCGGCATCCTGCTGGTGGGTCTGGGTTGCGAGGTCTTGCAACTGGCCGATCTGGTCAAGGGCCAGCAGATCACCGCCGACGGCCCCCTGCGCTATATGACCATCCAGCAAAGCGGCGGCACGCGGCGCACCATTGATCGCGGGGTGGAACATCTGGCCTCACTGGCCGAATTCGCCAACCGCGCCAGTCGCCAACCGGCCCCGATTTCGGAGCTGGTGCTGGGCATGCAATGCGGCGGGTCCGACGGCTATTCCGGCTTTACGGCGAACCCCGCGCTTGGCGTCGCGTCGGATATGCTGGTGCAGCATGGCGCAACCTCGATCCTGTCCGAAACGTCCGAGATTTACGGGGCCGAGCACCTGCTGACCCGCCGCGCCGTCACCCCCGAAATCGGGCAAGCGCTGGTGGATAAACTGACGTGGTGGGAGGAATATTGCGCCCGCCACGGCTCGAAAATGGACAACAATCCCAGCCCGGGAAACAAGCGGGGCGGGCTGACCACTATCCTCGAAAAATCACTGGGCGCCGTATCCAAAAGCGGTCAGGCCCCCCTGTCCGGCATGTTCGAATATGGCGCACCGCTAACGGCCAAGGGCTTCGTGTTTATGGACAGCCCCGGCTATGACCCCTGCTCCGTCACGGGTCAGGTCGCGTCAGGGGCCACCCTTATCGCCTTTACCACGGGGCGCGGATCGGTGTCGGGCTATATGCCGACGCCCTGTATCAAGCTGGCCTCGAACTCCGATATGTACACACGGATGAGCGACGATATGGACGTAAATTGCGGCGATATCGTTGACGGCGTGTCACTGGCGGATAAGGGCGCGGAAATCTTCGAAACCCTGATAGCCGTGGCCAGCGGTCAGGCGTCGAAGAGCGAGGCGCAGGGCTTTGGCGGCGTTGAATTCGTACCATGGCAAATGGGCGCGGTGCTGTAACCGCGCCCCCAATTGCCGCTTAGAAAAACGCCTGTAGGCCAGTTTGCGCACGGCCCAAAATCAGCGCGTGAACATCATGGGTTCCCTCATAGGTGTTCACCGTTTCCAGATTGACCATGTGACGGATGACCTGAAACTCCTCGGAAATCCCGTTGCCACCATGCATGTCCCGCGCCATGCGGGCGATATCCAGCGCCTTGCCGCAATTGTTGCGTTTGATGAGCGAGATCATCTCCGGCGCGGCATCGCCCATATCGAACAGACGTCCCACTTGCAGCGCGGCATGCAGCCCCAGCGAGATTTCCGTCATCATATCGGCCAGCTTTTTCTGGAACAATTGCGTCTGGGCCAAGGGCTTGCCGAATTGCGTCCGGTCCAACCCGTATTGGCGCGAGGCCTGCCAGCAGAATTCAGCGGAGCCCATCACCCCCCACGCAATGCCGTAGCGGGCGCGGTTCAAACAGCCGAACGGGCCCTTCAACCCTTCGACATTGGGCAGCAGGGCGTCCTCACCCACCTCGACACCGTCCATGACAATCTCACCGGTGGTGGAGGCGCGCAGGCTCAGCTTGCCCTTGATCGCGGGGGCGGACAGACCCTGCATGCCCTTTTCCAGAACGAAGCCCTTGATCTTGCCACCATGGGCTTCGGATTTGGCCCAAACGACGAAGATATCGGCAAAGGGACTGTTCGAGATCCACATCTTCGTGCCGGTGATGCGATAGCCGCCGTCGATTTTCTCGGCGCGCGTGGCCATGGAACTGGGGTCGGAGCCGGAATTCGGCTCGGTCAAACCGAAACACCCGATCAACGAGCCATCGCACAGACCGGGCAGATATTTCTGCTTCTGCGCCTCGGTCCCGTACGCATAGATCGGGTACATCACCAGCGAGGATTGCACCGACATCATCGAGCGATAGCCGCTATCGACGCGCTCAATCTCACGCGCGACCAAGCCATAGGTGACATAGGACGCGCCCAGCCCGCCATATTCCTCGGGGATGGTCACACCTAACAGGCCCGCCTCGCCCATCAGGGGGAACAGTTCGGGGGCCGAAACCTCATCCCGATAGGCATCAATGACGCGCGGCTGCAATTCGGTCTGCGCAAACTGATGGGCCGCATCGCGCAACATACGCTCATCCTCGGACAGGCGTGTTTCCAAACGCAAGGCATCGGGCCAGTCGAATTTGGACAGTTCAGGGGCGATTGTGTCTTTGGGCATCAGGGCTTCCTTTAGCTATGTATTCTGTATCAACGGATGGGCGGCCAGCCCGCACAGCAGGTCCGCGCCATGGCTGCTCAGCGCGTGTTCGGACATGGCCAAACCGGTCAGTTGCAGCGAGACAGGACCAACCGGCGCGCAAATCGCCGCCCGCCCCGTCAGGTTCGCCAGACAGGTTTCCGCCGTCAGCGCCGACAGCACCGGCAGGTTGTCCAACCGCACCCGCCGCTGGCCGATTTTCGGCGGCAATACCGGCAAGGTCGGCGAAAGTAGCGCGTCAAATTCACCTGACAGCGCCTCGAATTGCGCGTTCAGCGCGTCAATCTGCGCGGTCGCAACCTGCCGCTGCGCATCCGTAATCTGCAACGCCGCACGCAAAGCACGGGCGGTGGCCGGGGCCAATTGGTCATGATCGGTGATCTCACGGTAAACGTCCTGCGCCTCGGTCAGGACCTGGATCGCGTGGCATTCGCCTAGCCTGGCACGCTCGGGCAGGGCCACACGGACCGCCTCAACCCCCAGATCGGGCAATGCGGCAATCGCGGCTGCAAAAACATGGCTGGTCACGCGGTCGCGCCGCCAACCGGCACCGTCCACATAGGCAATCCGCCGCGTCGGCACCCTGCGCAATGCAGGCGCGGGCAATAGCAGGCAAACCGCGCGGCTGATAATTTCGGGTTTCGCGGCGATAAAGCCAAAGGAATCCAGCCCCGCCGCCATGGGCCACATACCACTGGCGGAAACGGCCCCGTGGCGCAGCTTCATTCCCCACAGGCGCGTGCACGCCGCAGGAATCCGCACGCTGCCACCGGTATCGGTGCCCAGCCCCAGATCGACCCGTCCCGCGGCCACCATCGCGGCACTGCCGCCCGATGATCCACCAACGACCCGTTCGGGATAGCGCGGGTTCAAAACGCCCGCAGTCGTTACGCCAAACCCGCCCGCATCGGTTGCGGTCATGGCCGACAAACTGGCCCCCGCAGCCAGCAACGCGGCAACGGCCGGTGCGGTTGCGGCACCACGCCTGTCGCGAAACAGGGGATGACCGGCGCTGAACAACGCGCCGGCCACTTCGATATTATCTTTCACCGCCAGACGGATACCGTGCAACGGGCCAGAGCCACCGGCCCTGTGCAGCCGCTCCACGCAGCCATCCAAAGGTGCAAGATTTCTCAACATCAGTTATCGCGCGAACGGTCCATCAGGGTCTTTTCCTGACCACCATCAACCTCGATCATCGTGCCGTTGACGTAGTGCTGGTTGGGCGAGGCAAGGAACACGACCAGATCGGCAACTTCCGTAGGCTCGGCAATCCGGCCCAAGGGGATCGAGTCCGGTGCCAGCTTGTCTGCTTCCTCGTGGCTGATGTTCATGTCACGCGACATCGCATCAACCAGACCGGACCAACGCTCGGTCCGTACGGGGCCGGGGTTTACAGCGGCAAAGCTGATATTGTGCTTGCCGTACTGACCGGTCAGCGATTTCAGCAGGTTCTGGCCCGCAGCATTCGCCGCACCCGGTGCGATTTCCCAATAGGACGGCTTCACACCATCATTGCCGATCAGGTTCACAACACGGCCACCGCCCTGCGAAACCATGTGCGGCAGAACGTGACGCAGGCAACGGACATAGCCCATGAACTTCAACTGTAGCGCCTGTGCCCAGTCTTCCTCGGACAGGGTTTCGATCACGCCGCCCGGTGCGGAACCGGCATTGTTGACCATGATGTCGATATGGCCCAACTCGGCGATTGCCTTCTCGATAAAGGCCTTTGCATCGTCCGCGCTGGTCAGGTCAGCCGTGATGACAACAACCTTGCGGCCTGTTGCTTCGCGGATTTCCTTGGCAGTTTCCTCCAGCGGGCCGGCACGACGGGCGCAGATCGCGACATCAACGCCCTCTTTGGCCAGACCCATTGCGATTGCTTTGCCGATACCTTCGCTGCCGCCGGTAATTGCAGCAGTCTTTCCTGTCAGGTTCAGTTCCATGATTTTTCCCTCTTTCACTGTTGGATTTCGGATGGTGGTAGTTACGGATTGCGCGGTCGGCCTATTGCGACGGCACAAACAGGGCTGCGTGGGTGTCACGCAGTGTTGGTTTCATGATTTTGCTCATGGCATTGCGCGGGATGGTCTGGACCAGAATGCGCTTGGGCGTTTTGTAGGCCGCCAGCGTTTGGCGCAGCGTTTTGATGGCTGCGCGCTCATCCAATGTGGCGCCGACGACCAGCTCAACCGCCGCGACGACAGCCTCGCCAAAATCGGGATGGGGCACGCCGAACACCGCAGCCGCTGCAATTTCAGGCAAGGCCGTCAGCGCGTTTTCAACCTCCGCTGGATAGACATTCAGCCCGCCGGTGATGACCAGATCCTTGGACCGGCCAAGGATACGAACGCAGCCGGTATCGTCGATCTGCGCGATGTCACCGGTGCGAAACCAGCCATCGGCGGTCAGGGCATCCTGCGTTGCGGCCTGATTGTGCCAATACCCTGCGAAAACATGGGGACCGGTGGTTTCCAGCTCTCCGATACCCTGCGCCGCAGCGGTGCCATCCTCGGCCCGAACGCGGACGGAAACATCGGGCAATGGCCACCCGACCCAGCCCAAGCGGTCCGTGGCATCCGGCGGCACGGCAACAACAATCGCCGCCTCGGTGGAGCCATAACGCTCAAGCAACGGCACGCCCGTAACATCCAGAAACCGCTCGGCCAGCGCGATAGGCAGAGCCGAGGAACCGGAGATCGCAAACCGGAACCTATCCCCGATAGATTTCGCCAGATCCGCCTCGGCCAGCAAACGCGCGTAATGCGTTGGCACACCCATCATCAGCGTGGTCCGGGACAGCGCGGCCAGAACCGCCGGCGCCTCGAATTTCTCCAGCATCCGCAGCGCGCCGCCCGATGCCAACATCACGTTGATCGAGGTCAGCAACCCGTGGGCATGGTAAATCGGCAGCGCATGTAACAGCACATCATCGGGGCCTAGCTGCCAGATTTTCGCCAGCGATTGCGCGTTGCCGATCAGGTTGCCATGGGTGATCAACGCACCCTTGGGCTTACCCGTTGTGCCCGAAGTATAGAGCAACGCCGCGCCGTCATGCTGCGCCGGAACGCTGGCCGCTACAGGGGCCAACGCCGGATCGCATAGGTCCAGCAAACTGCCCGCACCCGCCGCAACCGTATGCACCATCGCGCCCTGCACCAGCGGGGCAAACCGGTCAGCCTCCGCCGGATCACAGATGACGAGGGCAGGCTGCGCATCGGCGAGCAAGCTGCCGATCTCCGCATCGGTATAGGCCTCGTTCAACGGATGCAGGATCGCGCCGGCATGCAGGATCGCATGGGCGATCAGAATGCCATCAACGGATTTCGCAACCTTCAGCGTCACCCGATCCCCGACCTGCACACCGCATTTGCGCAGAGCGGCGGAAAACATAGCGATGCGCACATGGGCATCCGCCGTGGTGATAATCGCGCCATCGGGCTGAATGAACAGCGCGCTTTGCGCTGTGCGGCCCTGATAAAGTGCGTCGATAACGTTTCGATATGTCACGCTATTCCCCCTTGAACTCAGGCGAGCGTTTCTCGGCAAAGGCCGCACGCCCCTCGGCGTAATCGGCACTGCGATCGGCTTGTGCGACCATCTCCACCGCCTCGGCTGACGGCTCGTATTGGCCACCGATTTCACGCAGGGCGAATTTGGCCGCGCGGATCGTCAACGGAGCATTCGCCCCGATGCGCGCCGCCATGGCCATCGCCTCATCCCGCGCCGCACCGTCCGCAGCCAGCACCGAAACCGCGCCCAGCTCATAGGCACGGGCGGCAGGCATCCGACCCGCGGAAAACAGAATTTGGCGCGTGGCCACATCGCCAAAAATCCGGCGGAACCGCGAAATACCGCGCGGGTCATATCCCAGACCCAGCTTTGCTGCGGGCACCGCGAAATAGCTGGATTCCTCGGCCACGCGCAGATCACATCCACAGGCCAGCGACGCCCCTGCCCCGATGCAATGCCCTGAAATTGCGGCGATAACCGGCATGGGCAGCGCCTCGACACAGCGCACGGCATGCTCGACCAGATCATCATAATCACCGGCACTATCCGCGCCGCGCGCCTCGGCAAAACCGGTAATATCGGCACCGGCGGAAAACACCGCGCCCGCACCACGGATCACCACACAGGCTATTCCGTCCAGCGCATCGCCCGTGGCAATCCCGACGATCTGCTGCCACATCGCGGCTGAAATCGCGTTGCGCCGCGCAGGTTGGCGCAACACGATCTCGGCTATGGCGCCGTCACACAGCAGATCGACGGAACCGCTCATGCCTCGGGTGCCTCGCGGTGGCACATCCACGAACCCTGTGCGACGGCGGCAAAAACCGCCTCCAGCTCCGCGTTTACAGCGGCAGGCTCCTCGGTTGTGATGGTGTGGCCCGCACGCGGGATCATCGCCAATGCGGCGGTGGGCACTGTGCGTTTCAACAACAGGCTGCCGTCGATACAGGGATGATCCTCGTCGCCCAGAACCACCAGCAGCGGCGGAACGAAGGATTTGAGGTCTTCCTCCATATCCAACAGCGTGGGGCGCATTTTTTGCAGACCCAGCATGGTGTTGATCGACCCCTGGGCCGAATGTTCGGCCAGCATGCCCTCGAATTCGGCAAAGCCACGGGGGTCTTTCGCCTCAAAGGTTTTGCGCATGGGGAACCGCGCATAAACCGCCGCGGCCTCGGTGATGGAGTTCTCGCGGAACAGCTCTGCAATGCTATCGCAGGACTTCGCCGCCTCCTCACGCATGCCGGGGGTCGAACCCCATCCGCAACCAAGCGCGGAAACCGACAGGCACCGATCCGGATAACGCAGACCGATATGCAGCGCAGTATAGGCGCCCATGGAATGCCCGACGATATGGGCCTTTTCGATTTTCAGCTCGTCCAGAATGGCCATGGCATCGGCCAGTGCTGCCTCCTGACTGTACCGCGAAGCCTCCTCCGGCACGTCAGAAGGCAGATAGCCGCGCGCGGCAAAGGTTATGCAGCGATGCGCGCGCGAAAAGTGCCGAACCTGTGGTTCCCACGAGCGGTGGTCGCCCGCAAATTCATGCAGAAAGAGGATCGGCTCCCCCTCCCCGGTTTCCTCGACATATAGACGGCATCCGTCTGGAGCACTGATGGTGGCCATTTTGAAATCCTATCCTCTACGATTTCAACTTGCCTCCATTAATGCTCGTACACAAGCATTTATTTTCTAAAAACCACGACTAATTACAATCGCGGCCAATGTAGCCCCGATACCGGCCCCGAACCACGCCACACGATCCAGGATCTGCAATGTCAGCGGGGCAGATGCCGCCGCAACAGGGCCCTCGACGCGGCCTGTGCGGGCGGCTGCAACGGGGGCGCCGCCCTCTAGCTCCCGCGCAAGCCCCTCAAAGAATGACTCAATATTCGAATCAATGACCCGTTTCATCATGCGCGCACCCAGACTGGCCATCTTTCCGCCCGTCTCGATATCGATGTCGTAAACAACATTTGTTGCCTCGCCATCCTCGGCCAGAGTCACGAAAGCGGACCCTTTGGCAAAGCCTGCGGCCCCGCCACTGCCCGATCCGACGATCTTGCAGCTTTCCGGTTCTTGCTTGTCTTCAAGCGATACTGACCCGCGAAAAACCGCCGAAATCGGCCCGACCTTCAGCGTCACCTCGGCTGTGAAATGGTCCGGCTCCGTTTCGACCAAGGATGTGCACCCCGGAATACACCGCGCCAGAACCGCTGGATCATTCAGCGCGACCCAAACGGCCTGACGGGACGCGCGAACGCGCTGCGTGCCATGAATTTCCATGGGAATTCCTCTCTCTTATAGGTCAGTGGCGGGCTGTGGCGCCGCACCGTGTTGCGCGCGGCGCTCCGTCACGATCAGCACTGCGGCCACTCCGGCCCCTGCTGCGTTCACCGTGATGCTCATCACAACATCCGAGAAATCGATCAGCAGCAGAACACCCGCCACCGCCGAAATCACCCGATGCAAAACGCCCATCCGCCGGATCAAGAACCCGACCGAGGCGCCCGTAATCATCACGATACCGCCCAGCCCCGTCATCACGGCCAGCGCGATTTGCGCAACATTGCCCTGCATCAGCAGGCTGGGCGAAAACACGAACAGGAACGGCACGACAAAGGCGGTCCACCCCAACGCACAGGCCGCAACGGCAGTGCGCATCGGCCCCTCACCGGTCAGCGACGCCGCCGCATATGCGGCCAGCGCGATAGGCGGCGAAATCATCGACAACATGCCGAAATAGAACACGAAGAAATGGGCCGACAGCGGCTCAACCCCACTGCGGATCAAGGCCGGAACCACCAGCGCCGCCAGCAGAACATAAACCCCCGTGGACGGCATCCCCATGCCCAGAATGATGCACAGCAACGCCGCGATCACCAGCAGGGCCAGCAGGCTGGTTGCCCCCAATTCGACCAGTTGGATCGTCAGCGCAAACCCGATGCCGGACACGTTCAGCGCGCCGATAACAACACCGGCGGCGGCACAGATCACCACGATATCCTTGCCCGCCATACCGGCGGAAACAACGGCGCGCCAGATCCCCTTGATCGGCATGCGGTGACCGTTATAGCCCAGCAAAATCCCCACCGCGATTACGACAGCACCGGCATAGGCGACGGCCCGCTCGGGTCGTTCGTTCAGGATGAAAATCGCGCAGAGCAGCACCGCAAAGGGCAATACGAAAAACCAGCCCTTGCGCAGAACAGTGGATTTTTTCAACAGCATGGATGTATCCAGCCCGTGAATACCCTCACGCGCCGCCGTCAGGTCCACACCCACAAAGATCGCGAAATAATAGAACAGCGCAGGAATAACCGCCGCCAGCATGATCGTGCCGTAGGGAACCTGTAGGAACTCCGCCATCAGAAAGGCCGCAGCCCCCATAATCGGCGGTGCCAACTGACCCCCGGTCGATGCGGCGGCCTCAACCGCGCCTGCCTTTAGCCGTGGAAAGCCCGAGCGGATCATCGTCTGGATCGTCACAACCCCCGTCGCCATGACATTCGCCACAGCCGAGCCGGAGATCGACCCGAACAGCATGGACCCCACGACCGAAACCTTGGCCGCGCCCCCGCGATGCCGCCCCATCAGGGCCGTCGCCAGATCGGTGAAAAAGATCGTCCCCCCGGCCGAGGTCAACCAGTTTCCGAACAACACAAACAACGTCACAATGGTAACGGCAATCATCAGCGGTGAACCCAGCAACGCATTCGGGTCCAGCGCCAGATAGATCGCCAACCGGTCCGGCCCGATTTGCTGCGCCGCAATTTCAGGCGGCAACACATAGCCCCAGAACGCATAGATGGTGAAAAACGCCACAACCCCCGTCAGGCCCAGACCCGCGCAACGCCGACACGCCTCCAGCAATAGCAGCAGCAGAACGGCGCATAGAACGACCAGATAGGTGGGTCGATAGGCCATGATAAAGGTGATGGTCTGATAATTATAGGCGAGGTAGCCGACAGTCCCCACACTGGCCGCCGCCGCGATCCAGTCATACCACGGCACGGGCGCGCCCTTTGCCGCCTTGACCGCGCGGGTGGTGATAAACACCAGCGCCATACTGGCGGCTAGAACCGCCGCCAGTACTTGTTCCTTATAAAGCACGAAACCGAATTGTCGCGGCAGGTCGATCGCCTGGGCTAGCGCGGCAAGCGGCACAAATGCTGCAATAATCGCAATCAGCCAATTTGGCCGGTCAACCTGTTCGTTCTCGGTTTCGTGGCTCATAATCTTCAGTCCCACAAATTGCTGGATTCGTAGTACGAGATCGCACCAGTGTGGTACGGGATTTCGTATTCCGGCTTCGCCATCAGCTCCGGTTCAAATCCGGCATACCCGCCGAACCCTTCAACCAGGGCATCCTTGTTTGTCGCCAGAATTTCCGCGATGCGCGCGACCGTCTCATCCGGCACATCCGCGCCAACGGCCAGCATCATGTCATAGGCCATGACCGGCGTGTCCGCGTCGATCCCGACAAACGAGCCTGCCTCCAGCGTGTGAACAAATGCACCGGTCAGATGCTGGTTCATCGCGGTAACCGCTTCAGGCGTGTCAGGCACAGGGATGAATTTCAGCCCGCCCACTGCGGAATCCGACTGGATCACACGGCCACCGCCAATTCCGAAATAGCCCACATCAATGCGGCCCGTATCGAAATCATCCAGACCCGCACCGATGGTTGGAACAGGCACGGCTTCCACATCATCCGTGGTCAACCCGCCGGTCGCCAACAGGGCGCGGATAATGGGGTTGATATAGGGCTGCTGGTTGAACCCGCCGGGCAGACGCAAACCGGCAACATCCTCGATCGAGGCGATGTCGGAATCCTCACGCGCGATCAGACCCACCATGAACGGGTACAGCACGCTGAGCAGACGGATATCCTCGTTTGCCTGCGGGAAGGGCGCCGCACCGGTATAGCCGGACCGCAGAACCGAGAAATTGACGATACCGATATCAATCTCGCCCGTGCCGAACAGCGGCGTATAGGCGGTTGTGCCGCCCATAGGTTGCAGACGCACGGGGATGCCGTTCGCCTCCAGCAATTGCGCCAAGGGCGCGCCCATCGAATAAACGGTGGACCCCTGCCCCGTTACACCCAATGTCAGCGGCTCCTGCGCCTGAGCAACGGATGCTGCGGCAGTCAACGATAATGTAGCGATCAAAGTAGTTGTCAGCTTCTTAAACGAGCTTCTCATTTACTTACTCTCCTTGTTGGACTTGGAATATTCCCTATTCGTGTTTTTGTTTTAGCGATCTCAGGGAATGGAAAAGAACCGCCTTGGATTTTCCTCCGCAATCTTGTGGATCAGCGCATCGTCAAAGCCCGCCTTACGCAGGGATGCCAACGGATCGGTATCACCGGGCGGAAACGGCATATCACTGCCCAGCAGCATCCGGTCCTCACCCACCAATCCGCGCAGGAATTGCAGCGCAGCCGGTTCATGCAGGATCGTGTCATAGAGCAGCCGTGGCAGGTATTCGCTGGGCTTCAACTGTGCGATATCGCCGGTTTTGTTGCGGTCCATCGCCTCATGCACGCGGTCAAAACGACCGATCAGATAGGGCAGATTACCGCCGCCATGGGACAGCAGAACCTCCAGCGTAGGATGCCGGTCCAGCACGCCGTTAAAGATCATCGAGGCGATGCCCAGCGTCGTATCCGTTGTATAGGCGCTGATCTGGTTCAAACCGTATTTACCGGTGCGCGGCTGCGCCTCCGGCACGGCGGGGTGGATAAAGACGGGCGTGGACAGCTCCTCACACGCGGACCACAGCTCACCCAAGGGCAAGTCGCCCAGATTTTCACCCTCAACCGCGCCCGGAACGATCAGACCAACCGCGCCTTCGCTTGCAGCACGGCGCATTTCCTCCGCCGCCAAGGTGCCATCGCGCAACGGAACCGACGCCATCCACGAAAACTGATCGGGGTGGTCGTTGGACAAATCGCACAGGCTGTCATTCAGCACCCGATGCCATTCCAGGTTCTTGTCCACATCCATGCCGTATCCGAAAATATCGGTCCATGTGGACAGCACCTGCCGGTCAACGCCCTGCTGCGCCATGTTGGCCAAACGGCGGTCCAGATCCAGCAGACCGGGAAAGAACGGACGAACCTTCAACCCATGCTCGAAATGGCACGAGCAGGTGGGCGGGCTATCGACAAGCTCGATCCCGAAATCCTTGCCCCGTGCGCGCAGGGCCTCGAACAATCCCGCAGGACAGAAATGTGCGTGAACATCTATAGTCATGTTATTGTTTCCCTTTCTTGGCCGCATGTAGCAGCGTCAGAATCTTTTCCGGATGAAACGGTGTCTGGCAAATTGCATCGCCAGCGGGGCCAATGGCCCGCGCGATGGCATTTCCGACAGCTGCCGCAACAGCAACAATGCCGCCCTCGCCTGCGCCCTTGAAACCGTATGGATTGTGGGGGGACGGGTAATCGCCGGTGGCAACGGCCCGAATATCTGGCACCTCGGTGCTGGTGGGCAGCAGGTAATCAGCGAAGCTGGCCGTCAGCAATTGCCCCATATCGTCATAGACCAGCTCGCCATACAGCGCGTCGCCCAGCCCCTGCACAACGCCGCCAATGGTTTGCCCCTCGACCAAGGCGGGGTTGAGCACGCGGCCTACATCCTCCACCACCCAGTAATCCAGAACCTCGATATCGCCGGTGCCCGGATCAATCGCGACATGGGCGGCATGGGCCCCGAACGAGAACCCCAGCGGCGCCTGCTCATAGCGGCTTTCCACGTCCAGCCCGCCCTGATCGGACAGCATGGCAGAAAGGTCCGATAGGCGAATGCTGCGATCGGACTGGCCCATCACCCTGAACACGCCGTCGCTGTAATCCAGCTCAGCAGGGGCTGCGTTCAAACGACGCCCCGCCTCACCCCGCGCCTGATCCAGCAGCTCGGCGGCAGCTTGGCCCACCGCCGAGCCAGCCATCACGGTCGAGCGGCTGTGGAAACTGCCAACTCCATCGGACAGCAAAGTCGTTGAGGATAGCGCAACGGTAATCCGCTCCGGCGCCATGGACAGGGCATCGGCGCAAATCTGGCGGATCGCGGTTTCAACCCCCTGCCCCATGGAACTGGACCCGGTGCTGACCGTAATCTGACCCGAGGCCGCAACGCTGATCCGCGCATTTTCATATAGGCCACCGCCGCTGCTCTCGTTGAAACAGGCAAGGCCCATGGCGTGCAAACGTCCATCCGAATGCACCTGCGCAGGCGCATCCCAATCACATTCGTCCAGCAATTTGCGAAAGGTCGCGGGGTAATCGCCGCTGTCAAAAACCACCTTCTGCGCATTGGGCAGCAGATCGCCGGTGTCAAAGGGCATCTCCGCCGCGCCCAGCAGGTTTTTCATGCGCAACGCGGCAGGGTCCATCCCCAGCTCATCCGCCAGACAATCCAGCATCCGCTCACGGAAAAAGTTCGCCTCGATCCGCCCCGGTCCCCGATAGGTGCCAACCGGCGTCTTGTTGGTGACCAGTGCCAGCACCTCGCAGGCAAAGGCAGGCACGCGGTACGGACCGGGCAAAAACTGCCCCGCCTTGGCCGGAACAACATTGCCATTGGTCCGAATATAGGCGCCCATATCCGCCCGTACCTGACCCCGCATGCCCAGAATGGTGCCGTCCTTCAGGGCCGCAATCTCCAGCTCGCAATCCACATCGCGGCTGTGATTGGTGGCGGCGAAATGCTCGCGGCGATCCTCGATCCACTTGACCGGACGACCGGTGCGGCGGCTTGCCTCGGCGGCCAGATAATATTCGGGGTACAACTCACCGCGCACGCCGAACCCGCCACCAATATCGGAGGTGATCAGATCGACCTGATCGTTGCGCAGGTTAAACGCCTTGGCCAACTCGGCGCGGTTGAAAAACGTCACCTTGGACGCGCCATGAATGGTCAGCTTGCCCGCCGCAATATCGAACACCGCAATCGTGCCGCGCGTTTCCAGCGGAACCGCCGTGTGACGATGGGACTGGAAGGTCTTTTTCAACGTCACATCAGCACGGGCAAAGGCATCCTCGATATCGCCGCGCCCGATCTGGTACTGCGCGGAGATATTCGTCCCCACCTCAGGCACCATCAGCGCATCACCGGTTGCCGCCAAAGCCTGATCGCGGGTGACAACGGGCGGCAGGGCCTCGATCTCCAGCTCCAGAAATTCCAGCGCATCCTCCGCCGTGCGGCGATCGCGCGCGACGACGACAGCCACCGGCTCACCCACATAACGCACCTTGCCCTGCGCCAAGGGACGCTGCAAAAACGGAACGGAACTTTCCAACGGGATCAATCGCATAGGAATGACCGGCATGTCCTGCGGCCAATCCTCGGCGGTGAAAACATCGATCACACCGGGCACCAGACGTGCGGCGGAACAATCCAGCGCGGTGATGCGGCCATGGGCATCACTGCTGCGCAAAATCGCCATATGCATCATGCCGGGCAGGGCCACATCGTCGATATAACATCCCGCGCCGTCCAGCAGGCGATCATCCTCAACACGGGGCAGCGATTGCCCGATCAGCGAGCCTTGGGCCATCACACCGCCCCCCGCAACCGTTTCGCGGCCTCGATAATCGCGCCGACAATCGGCTGATATCCGGTGCAGCGACACAGATTGCCCGACAGCCAGTCGCGCACCTCCTCCTCGCTAGGATCAGGATTCGCGGCGATCAGATCCACCGCCAGAACCAGAATACCAGGGGTGCAAAACCCGCATTGCAGCGCCCGAAATTTGCGGAAACATTCCTTGAGCGTCACGGCAATCTGCTCCGCCGACAGCCCCTCCAGCGTTTTGACCTCCGCCTCCTCGGCCTGCACGGCCAATGTCAGACAGGCCCGAACCGCCCGCCCGTTCAGCAGGACATTGCACGCCCCGCACACCCCGTGCTCGCATCCCAGATGCAGCGCCGTCAGCCGCAATTCCTGCCGCAACACATCCGCCAGCGATGCCGAAGGCTCCACTGACACCGCGCGCGTGACCCCGTTCACATTCAAACGAATAGCTTGCAGATCGCTCATGCCATGCCTCCCGCGGCGTGAACCGCCCGTTGTAAAAGCTCCGCCGCCAACATGCGCCGATACTCGGCCGAGGCTTGCAGATCGCTATCCGGCTCCAGCAGATCGTCAACCGCATCCCGCGCCTGCAACATCGCATCGGCATCGTTCAGCGGGTGCGATTGCAGGATCTGCTCAACCCCGTGCAACCGAACAGGCCGGTCCGACACGCCAAAGGCAACGACGCGGCACTCACCGCAAATATCCCCGTCCATGTCCGCCCAGAACGCGATCCCCGCCAGCGCGAAATCACCGCGACGGCGGCTATATTCCTGAAACCCGAAGCGCCGAGCCTCCGGCCAATGGGGCAGATCGATATGAGTCAGAATCTCGGCGGATTTCGTCGCCGTCTCGAACAAGCCCTGAAAATACTCGCCCGCCGGAACCACCCGCGCGCCCTGCGGCCCGTGCAGCACCATCTGCGCATCCACCGCCAACATCAGCGCCGGAAACTCCGCCGCCGGATCAGCATGGGACAGGCTGCCACCAATGGTGCCGCGACTGCGAATGGGCAGATGCGCAATGTGCGGCACGGCATGTGCGATCAACGGCTGATGCTGGGCAATCAGGGCGCTGGTCTCGATATCCCGTGTCCGCGTCATCGCCCCGATGCGCAGCCCCTCATCCGTCATGCCAATGCCCGACAGCGCGGCAATCCGGTTCAGATCAACCAGCAGCGTCGGCGTGGCCAGCCGGAAATTCAGCATCGGCATCAGGCTCTGCCCGCCAGCGATAATGCGCGCGTCGCCCTGCGCATTTTGCAGGATCATCACGGCCTCCTCAACACTGCTGGGGGCGACGTGATTGAAACGAACCGGCTTCATAACTGGCCTGCCATGGCGTGCAAATTGGGGCTGCGATGCAACCGGCAACTGCTGACCGTGGGCAGCTCGTAACGACTTAACTGGGTGTGTCTTGCGTTTTGCATAGGTGAAGCATTGGCCGAACTTCACTCGTATGCAAGCATTTATTGTGCAAAAAATGTGACAAGGCTTATCACTGCACAGCGACAGTGCAGCGCAAATGCGCCCTGCTCACATTCTAAGCAAAGTGATTCAGCTATCGTCTGCGGTCAGCTTGTTCAGCAGATGGACCAGCATCATACGCTCGGCCGTATCCAGCTTGGCCAGTGTCGCCTCATTGGCCTGTTTGGCCAGCGGGATCACGCGCTCAACCAAGGCGCGGCCCTCATCCGTCAGGCTGATAATCATGCGACGGCGGTCCACCTCATCACGGGTGCGGGTCAATAGACCGCTGGCCTTTAGCCTGTTCACAACGCCAACGATGCTGGCACTGTCCAGGGCGACACTGCGGCCCAACTGGTTTTGCGAGCAACTGCCCACCAGATACAGACGCGCCAGCGTGGCATATTGTGCCTGCGTCAAACCCGTTTCCATCACGTTGAAAAAGATTTCGGCATGGCGCTGCATCGCCAGTCGCAGGCGAAAGCCGATCTGTGTATCCAGATCATAGTGATGTTCGGGCTGTTCAGAAGAATTCATCATGCAATCACCCTATTGCTCGTATACAATCAATTCAAGATCGAAGAACACTCAAATGACGCAACCCATAGGGGTCAGATTACTCTTGCGTGACCATCAACGAAAACAACGCGTCGCGCCAGCCGTCACTTTGCCGGTCATTGCGCGTCACCAAAACCAGATCACGACTGGGATATAGGTCGCTGACTGTGCGGATCACCATCTGCGCGTCGCAATATCGTTCCACATCCGGTCGCGGCAAAACGGTATAGCCCAGCCCCCGCTTTACGCATTCCAGTGTGCCCTCGATACTGTCCAGGATGATCTGCTGCGGCTGGGCGCTCACCTGTGACAGCGATGCGGAAATCAGCCGCCCGATTCCCGTGCTTGGCCGAAACCGGATGAACGGCAATTGCGCCTCCAATTGCACCTGATCCGCATCGGCATGGGTCGCGGGCAGCGCCATCACCATTTCCTCCGTCGCCAAACGCTGCACGCACAAATGGGCGGGCATTGGATCGACCTGCGTGACGACCGCCGCATCCAGCCGCCCCTCTGCAACAAAATCGGACAGGGTTTCGGACAACCCCGCCGAGAACTGGAAGCTCGCGCCCGCCGCCTCACGCCGCGCGGCCTCCAGAAAGCCGGGCAGAATCCGCACGCTGGCCGTCTGGATAAAACCGATCAGGAACTGCCCGACCAGTTTCTCACCGCGCTGACATAGCGTGGTTACGGTGTCGCGCGCCTCCAGAATCCCGCGCGATTGCAGCGCCACCTGTCGGCCCAGCGGGGTCAGGCGCGGCGGGCGGGACTGGCGGTCGAACAGCTCCACGCCCAGCTCCGCCTCCAACGCCTTCATCTGCATCGACACGGCGGACAGGGTCATGTTGCGGATCTGCGCCACCGCACTGAACGAGGGCACCGTCAGGATTTGCACCAGAGTTTCAAGCGCACGCAGGTTCATCAAATACAATCCATCTGAAGTTGTGATGCAACTCTATTAGATTGGCTTGAATTTATCCACGCCCTACCCTGCCACCTCCCACAGAAAGGCCCCGCCATGGATCACGTCCGCACCACCGACACCTATCGCGCCATCGCCCGTGTGCTGGCCACCCGCTTCGCCCCGCGTGCGGCGGAGTGGGACAAAACGCGGACCTATTGCTGGCCCAATGTGCGTGACCTGACCGATGCGGGCCTGATGGGCATGACCATCCCCAAGGAATTCGGAGGCAAGGGCGCTTCCTTCTTCGATGTCGTCACCGTGGTTGAGGAGATCGCCAAGGCCTGCACCCTCAGCGCGCGCATCGTGGTTGAGGCAAATATGGGCGGCATCAGCGCCGTCATGGCCTATGGCACCAACGCGCAGCGCGCCTTTGCCGCGCCCTTCGTTCTGGCGGGGGACAAGCCTGCGATCTGCATTACCGAGCCCGAGGCAGGCAGCGCCGCAACCCAGATGCGCACCACCGCGCGCCGTGTCGGGAACCGCTATATCCTCAACGGGTACAAGCATTGGATCACGGGTGGCGGCGTTTCGAAACTCTATCTGATCTTTGCGCAAGTGCTGGCGGAGGACGGCACTCCACAGGGCATCACCGGCTTTCTGGTCCACTACGATCCCGCCAATGGCGTCACGCCACGGGGCTTCCGCGTGGTCGGGCGCGAACACACGATGGGCCTGTGCGGCATGCCGGAGGCCGAGCTACGCTTCGACGATCTGCATGTTGATGCGAACATGATGCTGACCCCGCCCTCGGGCCTGCGTCGTGGTTTTGCCGACCTGATGAACGCCTATAACAGTCAGCGCGTCGGCGCGGGCACCATCGCCATGGGCGTCGCCGCTGGCGCATTGGAGCACGCCACCCGCTACCTGAAAACACGCCACCAGTTCGGCCGCCCGATCGCGGAATTTCAGGGCCTGCAATGGATGCTGGCCGATATGGACACCTCGGTCCACGCCTCGCGCCTGATGCTGCACGAGGCCGCGAAATCCCGCGGCCCCACTGGCAGCTCCTTTCCCGATATGATGATGGCCGCACGGGCCAAGGCCTTCGCCGCCGATCACGCGATCAAGGTGGTGGACAATGCCCTGCAAATCTTCGGCGCGCGGGGCTATGGCGACAAGGAACCGCTGGAGCGGATGTACCGCGACGTGCGCATGTTCACCATTGGCGGCGGCACCGCGCAGATCCTGAAAACACAGGTCGCGGGACACCTGCTAGATATAAAAACCCCGCAAACCCGTGATGGATATGCGGGGCGTGGGTAAAATTCCCCGCAGGGAATAGGACAGAGATACTGCCGTATTCCCCACGGGGAACCCTCACTTGGAATCGAGTGTGCGCAGGAAGGACAGCACCGCCTGCTCCATCCGGCTGGCCTCGTAATCCGAGAAGTCCTTGTCCAGCTTCAGCTCAACCCGCCCGTGACTGGCGACCAGCTTTGCCGTGCCCTCGGGCCGCTCAATGCGCAGGGTCGTCTTGCCACGCGGCTTGAGCGCGGGGGTCATGGTGTCCTTGTCCTGCCCACTCGGCGCGGGCTTTTCATCGGCACCGGCGGCGAAACGGCGCAGCACCGACAGTTCCTGCTCCACTGTCCGGTTGGGTAAATCGCGCAGCGCGCGCACGATGGCGCCCTGTACCTCTGGCATCTGCGACATCCGCGTGCGCAGGCTCAGACCCAGCGCGCGGGGGATTTCCTCGGGGTATTCCAGATGATGCTCCAGCATCTCCAGCAGGATGGTAAAGCTCCGAATATAGCTGCGCTTTTGCGCGTTGGACGAGGCATAGAGCACCTTGATCGCTGCATCCACACCGGGCGCGCCGACCTGCGGATCGATGGCATAATCACGGGCCAGCGTCGCCATTTCCGCGAACGAGATATCCTTGCGCACAAGGTTTTCATCCACCATCCGGCGGTACAACATATCCACCCCCTGCCCCGCAGGCGCGATGCCCGCCGGAATGGTGGCATAGCTTTCGTCATCTTGCGACAGCTCGCGGAACGCGGCCAGACGGCGGAAGCCCTGAATCAATTCGTAGCTGCCATCCTCGATCTGCTCGACCTGAATCGGGTTGGACAAACCCACCTCGCGGATCGAGGCCACCAGATCGCGCAAATCCGCATCCGCCTTGGTATGGCGATCGCGGATCAGCTTGCTGGTCTTCACCGCGTCCAACGGGATGCGCGCAACGATCAGGCCCTGCTTTTTCAGCGCCACAAATTCATGGGCCAGCCGGTCATTTTCGGCGCGGATCGCGTCCACCGTATCGGCCCGCGCGGCGCGGCTGCTGCCGGTTTCACGCACGGCCGTTGCCATGGGTCCACGCCGTCCGGCGGGGCCGGTCGGGTCGGAAATGCGGGGCGCGCCCTGCGGTGCGGCGGGTTCGTCCGGCAGGTCGATTTGAAAGGTGCGTCGCTTGCGGCTCATCTCACTCTCCTCTCGCGCGCGCCCTGTCCGAGGGTCGCCGCGCGGTGCGGTGTCTCGGTCGGTCTGGTGCGCGCGGGGATCGCGATGCGCGGCCAGACTGACCTATATTCATTAATATTCCGTGAACTTTCCCCGCAGGGAATAAGTATCACCTACTGACCTATTCCCTGCGGGGAACGGTCACTCAACATCGTCCCAGACCTCGATCAGGTGGTCGCGGAATTCCAGATAGGCCCGATCAAAACTGTCCCGCGCCCGCCGCCAAGTGGCGCGGGTCATATCGCGATAATCGACCTCGTAAATCGAGGACAGGAACCGCCCCGACTGCTCAACCGCGCGGGTCAGCTCAATCGGATGCTCGGTCATACGCTCTCCGAATACCTTGCGGAAGGCATCGAACATGGCGCGGTGCAGCTCGTTCCCCGGCTCGTAGCGCGTCATCAGGAACCGCATGTCGTGAAACGCCTTGGGCAGGTCGAGGTTCCCCGCGGGGAAACCATGGGCCAGATCCTCCAGCGCCTCGGATAACTGCCCGATAAAGGAGGTCGTCGAGTCGTACTCCCAATATCCCGGCCCCGACGGCACCCACAAAACATCCGCCGCGAAGACCGCGTTCATCGACTGGTATCCGATGGCGGGCGGGCAATCGAAGATGATGATGTCGTAGCTGTCCGTCGGCAGCGCATCCAGCCAGCGATCGATGGCGGCAAAGAAGGACCACTCCGGATTGATGTGCCGGTACTGGGCGGAGGCGAATTCAACGAAGGCCGCATTGGCGCAGCTGGGCACGATGTCAATGGTGGGCCACGCCGTCGGCTTGATAAAGTCCGTCACCCGCAGCGACCCCAACCCCATATCGAGGATAGACGAGGGCAGTTCCCTGCGGGGAACACTGCGCCCCGATTCAGCCGCGACGGGGGCGGCGTTCTGCTCGGCGGTCTGACGCTCCAGATCGCGGACCATGATGCCCCAGACGGTGTGATCCTCGCTGACATCGTTCAAGCCCATCGAGTGGCTGAGCGTCGCCTGCGGATCGAAATCCACGGCCAGCACGCGGTAGCCATCCAGCGCGGCGGCATGGGCGAAGTGCAGCGCGACGGTAGACTTGCCCGCGCCCCCCTTGAAGTTGGCGATGGCGGCGCGGATGGCGCGCTTACCCTCGGGGCGGGGGGGCAGCAGAGATTTGCGCCCGATCTTGAGGCGGCGGCGCAGCTCGTTGATCTCCTCCAGAGAGAACCAGCGCTGGCGGCCATCCGCCTCGACATTCCCCGCGGGGAAAGAGGGGTCGGCGGCCAGCTTGCCGCGAAAGGTGTTCTGGTTGATGCCCAGGATCAGCTCCGCCACCTCCCATGAGGAAAAGCGGCGCAGGGTCTTGGTCATCTCGGGTGAGAAGGTCTGCTCGCGGATCCAGCCCTGCATCTTGAGCGAGCGGGCTTGCAGCGTGGCGAGGTCGGTATGGTCAAACATGGGCATTTCCCCAAAACGTAAAATCAGGTTCTTTCGTGAAATACGCCGAATTTGCCAAAGGCGCAATTTCTTTCCATGATCAGAGGACATTCCGTGCGCGGCGCGTTCCCCGCGGGGAAAGGTCAATGCAGCAAGGGCGCGCGGGCATGCAACCGATTCGGAGCGAGCCTAGGGCAGGGGCCTGTATATTGGGGGACATGGTGACGGGATGTGCCACAGATTGGGGGACATCCGGGGCCAAATGGGGGACAGCTTGAATGTCACCCTATACCATTGATACCTGAATCTTCATTCTATTTGAGTTTAGGAAAGAGCGGCGCGTTAACCGATCCTTGACAGAATCGGGTTATCAAACGCTAATCCTTGATGAGCAGTGAAAAGCGTTTCGATGAGAGTCGGCCCGCTTTGTGATCCTCCGCCCATCAAGGCCCCGTCAGGGCCATGTCGCGGATGGCACAAGGTAGAGAGCAGACCCGTGAGGCGCACCGGAAAGCAGGACCGATGCGGGCGAGCGATAGCAAACAGGCATTTACGGGGCAGGGCGCCGCGGAACGCAAATATGATCTTCTGACCGCCTTGGGCGCGTGGGGGATGGCGCAGGGTGGCACGGATGCCATGCTGGCGCTGCGCTTTGCGACCTTGATCACGGCGCGGTATAATTGGCGACGGGATGAGCTAACAACCGGTCAGCGTGAAATTGCAGCATTGTGGTCGGTGGAGCCGCGCACGGTGAAACGCCAAATGGCGCGGCTACGCGAACTGGGCTGGCTGGTTCTGGTCAAACAGGGCGCGCGGGGACGGGTGGCGATTTACCGGATGGATGTGACGGCGATCCTGCATGCGACCCGTGACTGCTTCGCCAATGTAGGGCCGGATTTCGTGGAACGCTTGGCCCGACCTGATAATGGACCTCAGGCGCAAACGCCAAGCGAGGGCAATGTCGTGCGCTTTCCCGGTGTGGCCCAGCAGGACGAACAGGATGCGGGCTGGTCGCGGATTTCCGATCGCTTGCAACGCGCGAACCCGAACAGCCATGCGGCATGGATTGCAGGCTTGGCCGGGCAGGTGGATGGCGAGCGCCTGATCCTGCGCGCCCCCAGCCGGTTCCACGCCCGCCATGTGGCCACCCATCTGCGCGATGCGATTTACAGCATGGCCGCGCTGGACGGCATTGCGCGGGTCAGCATTGAGGGCATCGACCACTGAGGGTTTGCTTTTTTGCGCGATGAGGTGCGCCTAGATTTGTAGACATCTGCCGCGTTCGTTTGCCTTTGTTTGATTTCATAGCCAATCGGCGACAGCATGCCGTTGTTGGTGTGCAAGCGGATCGGGTTGTAAAATATCTCGATGTAATCGAACACTTTCTGGCTTGCTGCGTGGCGTGCCAGATATGTTCTTGTTTTAGAAGCTGGGCAGTAGCACTAACCGGCTGATCAGTACGGGTTGCTTGTCATGATGACAGCATTTGCGGGTGCGCCGCCCTGCTATGTCCCTGATGGGAACTGAGCCGCGCATTTCGATGTGCTCTGGGCCTTCGATGGCCGTCTCTGCCGGTTTTGGATGGATTCATGGAACACGAGGCCAGCGTGAGTTTTGCCGCGGCCCGCGCCAAACTGATCGTGCGGATGAACAGGCTGTAGCGGTCTATTGCTGGGCGCAGACATGCTCGACCACCGCGCGCACCGACGGCTTACGACCATTCACCCGCAGCACCGGCTTCCTGTTCAGTTTGCGCCGATGGATCCCGGTTGAACAACCCGTTGGCGGGGAGCCACGCCTCGTTCTTTTTCGAGACTGCCGCGCTCAGCATTCGCCCGTTTGCGTGGGATGCACTGGTCATGGTGCAACCGGGGATCAATCCCAACCGCCCGTTGATGGCCCGCAGGTATTTGCATTCAAACACCGGTTGCGCGATTTTGGGGTGGTGGCCTGCCATCGGCGCAGTATCGAACCTTGCCGCCGATCTTGAGTGTTCAACCATTGCCGTCTCGCGGTTTGGAGGCAAACCACGAGAGGGGCGCATTGGTGCCCTTGTCAGCCGCCTTGGTAGCTTGCCCCGGCCAGACCTGCGTGGCGGGCACCAGCGAGGCATCCATGATCTGGCCGGAGATTGGCAGGGGGCGTAAGCCGGTCATCTCAAGAATTTGGTCCGTGCAGGAATTGCGTGCGGGGCCAAGTGTTTAAGATTATTGGTAATACTGATGCCTGAACGCTCATGTCGGCCAAGGGGCGATCAGAGGAGAGTTTTTCGCGGGCAGGGGCCAGGCCCTCTGCCAGCGAAGGAAAAACCTACCCCTTCCTGATGTCGGTCCAGGAGCACCCGGACACGATACCCCAGTTGCCCACCGCGTTCGGGCGGCGCCAGCGCGGCTTGTCCATCCTGTTCAGCGCGTCCAAGGCAGCGTCGAAACTGGCATGCTTCTCCTCAGCGCCCTTTGCTCCGACGGTGTAGTGTCCCCTACGGCTCAGATCCGGACTAAATGTGGTGCTGTCCGCAGCGACGGGAACACGGATCGTCCCATTGGTCACATCCAGATTGACAGGGGGCGGCGTCCTGACCGGGGTAGTTGTCGGCGATACGGGGCGCCGGATGGAGGCGGACAGGGAAGCCGGGCCAGTATCCCCATCATCAAGCACGTCATCTTCTGCCGGATTGAACCGGGACGTCATCACGCCCGGCGTGCCGCTCTCTGCCATCAGCACGACCTCTGCCGCGGCGCGGGCGTCTTCTCCGGCATCATGATGCTCGAACTGCAAACCAAGGTGCGTTTTGAGAAAGCCCAACCCGTGCCCGCCATTGCCCTTCAGCTCGGGCCAGGCGCGCCGCGCCACACTGACGCTATCGTGCCAGTCCCAGCTCGGTTCCTGCCGCCCCAGATGCTGACAGGCCGCCCGTACCGCGCTGCGGTCAAAACCCGAATGCTGATAGACCTTGTGGCCCTGCAAGAGCCGGTCCACCGCCGAAATCACAGCACCGATGGTCGGCGCACCCTGAACCATGGCGTTAGTGATGCCGTGCAGGTCGCTGAACTTCCACGTTTCGGTCCGAGGATCGACCAGCGTTACCCACGTTTCGATGCTGTCATCGGGACGTACACAGGCGACCCCGACCTGACAGATGCTGCCCCGGTCGTTATTGGCGGTCTCGACGTCCAGCGCGAAGAAGCGGAATGAACCCTCGGGGAGGGGCGGCAGGTTGGCCTCTCCCAGTACAGGGGGGGTGGTGACCTGTGCCATGGGAGTTTCGCCGAACTGGCGCTGCCGCTGGCGGCCAAGGGCCGCGCGCTCGACGGGCGAAAGCCGCAGCTCGGCGATCAGCTCATCGAGCAGTGCCACGGGTTCGTCGTAGGCCGCCATGCCGCGACGGTTCCACGCTACCATTTCGAGCGGAGCGAGGGCGATCACCTGCGCCTCCAGCGCAGTAATATCGGCGTGATCCGGCAACGCCACCCAAGTGCAGCCGCAATGACGGGCAATGAATTCATTGCGCAGAGACTTTGCGATGTCGCCATCGGTTTTCGTCGCGGGATCGTTCCGCTTCCTCCACATGCGCCCGGTATTGTACATCCGGGAAAAGTAATGGCTGGTGCTTTCGGAGCCGGTGCGGTGGCGCTGATGGATCCGCCTGTAGAACGTCTCGGCCTTTGACGAGGTTGATCCGATATAACGGAAGGTCCCGTTGTGGTCGAACAACCCATAGATACCGCGGGCGTCGCGTGGGGCGGAAAAGGTCGGCTGCGGCTTTGCCCGCTTGAGGTGGTTCAGGATATCGGAGGCGGTCGGAATGGTCATGTCTTGCTTCACTTCTTTTCAATACGCTGCCATGCAACACCGCTGACGATGCCCCAAAGACCCTTTTCATTCGGCCGACGCCAGCGCGGCACGGGCATGGCATTCAGCCTTGCCAGGGCGGCGTGGAAATCGGCGACATCCTCCTCTGCGCCCTTTGCTCCGATCCGATAGAATCCGTTGCGCAGCAGGTCCGGCGTGAACATCGATCCATCCCGCGCAACAGGAACGAAGATCATGTGTTCGGGTGCAACGGCCTCGCCTTCATCCTGCCGTTCGACGGGCGTGTCTGCTTCGTGCCAAATGGAGGCGAGGAACCCCTTCTTCTTCTGCAGCCAGGCGGCTGCGCTCATCGCCTTGATGCCACCGTTGGCGCCGCGCTCCAGCAGACTGTTGGTATCAGACAGCAGGTTGCGCACACGACCCTCGGTGATGCCGCCGAGCACGGCCATCGAGCGCAGATCGACTTCGCCATCTGCGAAATCAACCGCCAAGCGCGATCCGGCGAGATCAGCGATCCGAACCAATGCGTTGTCTCCGTCGTTCAGATGCGCCACGTCACTGCGGGCGGCGAAGGACGTGACATCAGAGACGAGCTTCTGCAGCCACACTCCGCGTTCGTCGTCGGGAATTCCAGCAGGCGTCACACCATAGTGCCCATAAAGAACTGCATACCTGAACCGGGCGGAGACCGGCAGCACATCGAAGAACGCAGACACATCGTCCATTGCGTCGCGCCAGGTTTCAGCGTTGGGATAGCCGATCTCGGCAATGGGCTGCACCAACTGGCGCAAGGGCGCAGCAGACAAGTCGGGCCCCATCAGGTTTTCGATCTGCTCAAGGGACTGCATCGTCAGTTCGTGAAGCCATTGGGCATAGTCCCAGTCATGGTTTCCGTGGAAAAGCTCGTCACATGCAGCGCGGCGGTCTGCGGCGGTCATCACATCATTCATTTCGAGTTCCTTTCAGCGATGCAAGCGGCGGACTTCGCCACGAACATTCATCATGTTGCGAGTGTCGGAAGGGGTGATTGGGGCCGTCACGAACCCGACTTCGAACTGAAGGCGGCAATGCTTGCCCCCTCTTTCGATGCCCAACAGTTCGAAACCTTCGCGGGCACACATCTGCTTGTACTCTCTCATCTGCCTCAATGCCATTTTGAATATTACAATATTATCGTCTTCACGTATTTGATACGGCAGGACGCGCTGCGGGTCAACAGGTAGATTCGATAAATCGTGATTTATGGTTTGTTGTTTGGCGTGGGGCGGGCGCCGCTTGATCTGGAGCGGGTAAGGCTATTCGCAATGGTGTTAAGCTCCCCGCACCTCGATTCTGTGAATCGACAGGGCAGGGGTTCGATTTTTGCTCTGCTATTAACGGTTTTCGAGTGCACTGCTAAATATGATCGAAATGCGCCTTCACGACACCAACGGAAACCGGCTCTACCTCAATGCCGAAGAGCGCGCCGCCTTTCTGACTGTGACGCGGCGCAAGCCTGCCCGTGATCGCACCCTTTGCAAAACGCTGCTCTTCACCGGCTGTCGGCCCGTCTGAGATGCAGGAAATCACGCCGACCAGGGTGGACCTGTCAGGCGGTCCGCAGCCTGAAGACGCACAAGGACGCCTCTGGACGCTTAGCCGCGTCCGCGTCTGGCAGATTGTGAAGGGGATCATGATCAAGGCCGGAATACCTAACGCGCCGCATCGCAGCCCCAAGGGTTTGCGTCATGGGTTCGGGATCAATGCGACGGTGAACGGCATTCCGCTGCACATGCTGCAAAAGTGGATGGGCCATGCTCAACTCAGCACGACGGCGATCTACGCCGACGCCGTGGGCAAGGAAGAGCAGGACATTGCCGCCAGGATGTGGGGGTAGGCATGGACCTGACACACTCGACACCTCCCAGAACGCACGTCGGTTCTACCGTATGAAGATTGTGCCCGGTCTCTTTGGCGACTGGGGGCTTGTCCGTGAGTGGGGCCGGATAGGGCGATGCGAACGGATTGGCTTGCAATGAGGCAGACGCCAAGGACACGCGCTCTGAGCGTACACGGCGAAGGCAAAACGCGGCTATGAATAGCCAGTCAGATACCTGCCAGAACCGAGGAGGTTTCGCCCTGGGGTTCTGGCACATCTAAGCCGTTGATCTCGTAAGGATCGGGGTAGGGGGGACAGAAACGAGTGTTTTTGGAAAGTCACTCGTTTCGGAATAGGGCTCGAAGAGCCAAGTTATGTTAGCTCTACCCCACTAATGAATTGCTGTTTAAGTCCGGAAAGTAAAACGAACTGGATGTGAGAAATGTTGGAGTTCTTCTTGGGCATGGTTGGCAGCCGCCCTATCGAGTGGATCGCGGTTGTATGCGGGATACTGAACGTAAGTCTGATCATCCGACGTTCGATCTGGAATTACCCGTTCGGCTTTGCCGTGGTGACGTTGTATTTTTTCATCTTCTGGGAATATCGGCTCTATAGTGACGCATTGTTACAGGTCTATTTTTTCCTTATTCAGTTCTACGACCTCTATGTCTGGCTAAACGGACGCGCTCACGACGGTCGGGTCATCGTGGCACCTTTGGGAACCGGCATGTTCGCATTGTATCTTGGAGCGGTAATCCCGCCCGATCTTAAAGGGATGCGGACGTAGAATTTTCTCGGCAGGATGAACGAGGAGATTTCGATGAAGAAGACACGTTTTACCGAGGCCCAGATCATGGCCGTACTGCGCCAGATGGAGGGCGGTGTGCCTGCTGCCGAGCTGTGCCGTGAACATGGCATGAGCAGCGCCACGCTGTACAAATGGCGGGCGAAGTATGGCGGGATGGACGCCAGCCTCATCACTAAGATGAAGGCTATGGCCGAGGAGAACCGCCGACTGAAGCGCATGTATGCCGACGTCAGCATGCAGAATGACCTCCTGAAGGAAGCGCTCGGAAAAAAATGATACGGCCAGCTCAGCGCCGAGAGTTGGCCGTGAAAGCGGTGGCGATGAAGGGGGTCAGCATTGCGCTGGCGTGCCGAGCGTTCGACGTTAGTGAGACGTGCTATCGGTACAGCCCCAAGCCGGACGATGAGAACGAGCGGATCGCCGATCTTCTGCTCGGGCTGACGACGGCGAAGAAGACCTGGGACTTTGGCCTGTGCTTTCTGTACCTGCGCAATGTCCAAGGCCATGGCTGGAACCACAAGCGCGTCTACCGGATCGACCGCGAGCTGGAGCTGAACCTGCGGATCAAACCGCGCAAGCGTCTGAAGCGGGAAAAGCCCGAGGCGCTGGTGGTTCCAAAGGCTGCGAATGAGGTCTGGTCCATGGATTTTATGGCAGATCGTCTTGGGGACGGTCGCCAGTTCCGGCTGCTGAATGTCTTGGACGACTTCAACCGTGAAGGGCTGGGTATCGAGGTCGACTTCTCGCTACCCGCGGAACGCGTCGTCAGGGCGCTGAACCAGATCATCGAATGGCGCGGTGCGCCTCGAACCATTCGAGTCGACAACGGCCCGGAATATATCAGCGGCACCCTCATGGAATGGGCCGAAAACGGGACTGTTGCATTAATAGAAGGCTATGATCAATTTTATTGATTTTGAGGTCGGCCATGCCGCGTAAATCCCCATTTAAGCACCACCGGTTTGCACGTCAGATCATCCTTTGCGCTGTTCGGTGGTATCTGCGTTACCCGCTATCATATCAGGATGTGGTTGATCTGCTCGAGGAGCGTGGGATCAACGTGGATCGGTCAACCGTGTATCGCTGGGTGATCAAATTTGGCCCGCAGATTACCAAACGGACAGAGAAACGTCTGCGCCGCGCCAGCGTCGATTGGCACGTACCCTCTCGGCAGATCACTTTGTAATCGCCTGCCGGGTAATAGACGGAGACCTACATCCGTGTTAGCGGTAAGTGGCGTTACTTGTGGCGCGCCGTTGATGCCAATGGCCAGATGATCGATTTTCGCCTGACTACCAAGCGAGATGCAAAGGCGGCAAAAGCCTTTTTTGAATAAGGCGATTGAACGCGTAAGACTACATCGGCCGACGACTATCGTCACAGACAAAGCGCAAAGCTATCGACGTGTCATCCGCGAGATCAATCACCGTTACGATCCACATTTTGACAGCATCCGGCACATCGATCAGAAATGGCGGAACAACCGCATCGAGAGCGATCACGCAGCCATGAAACGGCTACTCGGATATCGGCAGAGCTTCCGGTCCTTGCGATCGGCCAAGGCGACCCTCAGCGGCATCGAGACAATCCGAACCATCAAGCGAGGTTACGTCCATCATAAAATATCAGGCGTCAAAGGTGAGATCGAATTCATCCGCAGACTGTTCGAGAACGCTGCATAACCCAACGCGCGCCCCAGAGTAGATCCACGGTAACAGAATTAACGCAACAGTCCCGATGACATTCGTGAACCGGCGCAGCGATAAGCCAAGTTTGGTGTCCCCTGCCCTTTCGGCCATCCGTCTGGATGCAGAAGTCTATCATGATGCACGGGACGCAGCTCCTGGATGGGACATCTATTTCCTCGAACGGGAGTGGCGGAGCTGGATGGTTGAAATGGAAAGCGATCTACCCCGCAATCCATCGAAGGCGTTTATTGGGTTTTGCCGAAAATGGTTCGAAACTCGCGGGCGACCATAGCATCAATGCAATGATTCATGCTTTACGCGTTGCATGCAAGTAGCAAAGATACCATCCATGCTTGGCAGTAAGCATGCGATGGCATTTTCTCGCTCGCTACCGGTCGTCTTGAACATCGCAAAGGCGATCTTGTCTGGTGTGATCCCCTTCTTGAGAAGACTATGCGCGAGCACGACGCCTGGGTGCAGGTCATCGACAGTTTGGCCTGTTGGGATGATAACCAGATCAGCAGCCTTCGCGATTTCCAATGTTTGTTCTGAGGCATTCATGCTAGCATGATTTTAACCAAAAAATAATATTGAGTCGCAGTATCAATGACATACATCGTAGGCATGGTTTCCCAAAAAGGGGGGCGTCGGGAAATCTACACTCGCACGCCTTATGGCGCGAGAGTTTGGGGCAGGGGCCTTTCAACTAAAATTGCTGATTTAGACACGCAGCAACAGACATGCACCAACTGGGCAGGGCGTCGTGCTGAGAACGGGATCGAGCCAGAAATTCAGGTGCAGAGTTTTGCCACGATTAAAAGTGCGCTCGAAGAAGCTGCGCGATTTGATGCGCTGATCTTGGACGGTAAGCCCAATGCCTCAGAACAAACATTGGAAATCGCGAAGGCTGCTGATCTGGTTATCATCCCAACAGGCCAAACTGTCGATGACCTGCACCCAGGCGTCGTGCTCGCGCATAGTCTTCTCAAGAAGGGGATCACACCAGACAAGATCGCCTTTGCGATGTTCAAGACGACCGGTAGCGAGCGAGAAAATGCCGCTGCACGGGACTACATCACACAGGCTGGCTATATGATCCTCGACGGCGAGGTCAGCGTGTCCACGGCTTATGGGTCAGCCTCCGACCAAGGCAAGGCGATCACAGAGACCTTATTTCGCTCCCTGAATGATCGCGCATCGAAGTTGGCGCAAAGTGTGATCGACCGGATGGTCGAACTGCAAGAAAGGCAGGTGGCATGATGGCGACCAACATTTCAAAGCTGAAGAACTCCAAAGGAGCACCTCCACCCGCTGAAGATACGAGCGATGTGATCGCCACAAACACGCGCGATGACGACAAGGCTCCGACGCGACCTCTTCAAGTCCGTGTGGCTGAAAGCGTCTTCGCAGAGTTTAGCGAACAAGCGGGTAGAGAGTTCGGCTTCACCCATGGCGCGAAAAAACAGCTTTTTCTAAAGATGTGGAAAGCATATAAAGCGCAAAACATGTAAGCATGATTGCATGCAATCATGCTTTTACGTATTTCAGAGAAGATGTCATCACACATTCAAGCGTGGATAAGTGCAATCTACATTTTGCGTTAAGCTGGCTTCCCATGTTCTAATAGTGCTATGAGTTTTCAAACGTTCCCTCAATGTTCGATCCAAGATGCAGGCCGCATGACGACACAGCTTTCGATCCGACCACAATTTGAGGGGTTCTGCCCAATCACCGAAGCTGTCGAGCAATTGGCAAGCGAGTCCAGCCTCGAGGAACGCGGCGCGATCTATACGAAGCGCGAAGTCGTAGATTTCATCCTCGATCTTGTCGGTTACGAGGCTGACAAGCCGCTGACGCGCTATCGCATCCTCGAGCCATCCTTTGGAGATGGAGACTTCATCCATCCAATCGTGGATCGGCTCTTGGCCGCTGCACAGCGCGAGTCCGGTGGATTGACGGTAAAACGTCTTAAGCCTGCGCTACGCGCCGTAGAGCTTCACCATGCGACCTACTTGAAACATCGAGCAAGCTTAGCAGATAAACTGCAAGAGGTCGGTTTCTCAGCTGCGGAGGCCAAAGAGCTTGTGACGGCCTGGCTGATCCAAGGCGACTTCCTGCTCTATGATTTCGACCACAAATTCACGCATGTCGTCGGCAATCCGCCATACATCCGGCAAGAGGTCATCCCGGACATCCTCATGGCTGAATATCGGCTGCGCTATGAGACGATTTTCGACCGGGCAGATATCTATATACCGTTCATCGAAAAATCGTTGAGTGCGCTCGAGCAGAGCGGACGCCTTAGCTTTATCTGCGCGGATCGCTGGATGAAAAATCGGTACGGGCGGAAACTGCGCGAAATGGTCAGCCGGGATTATGCGCTGTCCATCTACGTTGATATGGTGAACACGCCCGCATTTCATAGCGATGTGACGGCGTATCCGGCAATCACCGTAATCGAGCGGTCAAAAGAAAACCGAACCCGCGTCTTTGCCCAGCCGGAGATTGACCGCGATGCGCTGCGGTTATTGAGCCGCGATCTGACGGCCCACGAGCTGAGCAAGAACAGCGTCGTACATGAAATCCGGGATGTCGCCGTAGGGGCAGAACCATGGGTTTTGAGCGGGTTTGACGAGTTGGCCTTGGTCCGGCGGATCGAGGCGAAATTTCCAAAGCTGGAAGCGACGGGTTGTAAGGTCGGGATCGGCGTTGCGACCGGCGCGGACAAAGCTTTTATCGGAGACTTTGAAGGACTCGATGTCGAACCGTCCCGCAAGCTGCCATTGGTCATGACGAAGGACATCCTGACAGGAGAGGTTCAGTGGCAGGGCAGGGGGGTCATCAACCCGTTCGGTGATGACGGCAAGTTGGTGCGCCTCGAGGATTATCCTCGCCTGGCGCAGTATCTCAAAGAGCGGCGCGACGTGATTGCTGGTCGGCACGTCGCGACCAAAGCGCCTGCCAACTGGTATCGAACGATCGATCGAATTCATCCCGCGATCACCGGCCAGGAAAAGCTATTGATCCCCGATATCAAGGGCGATGCAGCCATCGTGTATGAACCTGGAAATCTGTACCCGCACCATAATCTCTACTTCATCACCTCGAGCACCTGGGACGTGCGCGCGCTACAAACGGTCATGAAATCTGGGATCGCGCGGCTGTTCGTCTCGCTCTACTCGACCAAGATGCGCGGGGGCTTCCTGCGCTTTCAGGCCCAATATCTACGCCGCATTTGCCTGCCATCTTGGGACACTGTCAGTGACGAGCTTAGAGCTACGCTCAAGATATTGTCGGAAACTGATGATCTAGTAGCCCGCAACGTGGCCGTAGCAGAGCTCTACGGGCTGTCTTCGGTGGATATGCGGCTTGTCGAGGGGAGTGCAGTGGCATGACACTCGATCTTGCGAACTTCGAAGACCAGGCGCGCCAGGCGGTCAAACTCTTCTGGGGCAACCGCGAAGCCGCGCTCGCGCGGCAAGCAGAGGCCGGGAACGTTGATGCCGGAACCCGAGGGGCGGTGACGGCGGGCAAGAACATGGACGGTTTTCTGATCATCGCCCAAAGCCTTATTGAGGCCAACGGCCTCAAAGACGCACAGATTTGCGTGCAGCAACGTGCTCTGACCCTGCCGGGATTCTATCGTCCTACAAAGCTGTGGGACATGCTGGTGATACATCGCAGCCAGCTCGTCGCCGCGCTCGAATTCAAATCTCAGGTCGGTCCCTCATTCGGCAACAACTTCAACAATCGCTGTGAAGAGGCCATCGGCACCGCCCACGACCTTTGGACGGCCTATAGAGAAGGGGCCTTCGGGGAGGACGCGCCGCGCCCGTTCCTAGGCTGGATCATGCTGCTCGAGGATTGCCCGAAGTCGAACACGCCGGTCTCGGACAAGCAGCCGCATTTCCCGGTCGATCCGGCGTTTCGTCAGGCGTCCTATGCGCAAAGGTACCACATACTCTGCAAGCGCCTGGTACAAGAAGGCCTCTACACGAGCGCAACCTTCCTCGCCTCACCACGCACAGCAGCTGCCGATGGCGCATATCGCCATATCGGCGACCTCACTTCACTTAGAACGTTCGTCACAAAATTTGCGGGTCATATCGCAAGCGTGGCAGCGAGGTAGATTTCATTCATGGCTCTTATTCGTCCGCGCTTTACAGAGTTTCATGACGTTTTCGTACCGCAGGCTGAGCTGGACTTCGCAATCCCGTTTCTAGACGAGGACATACCGCTATACGTCGATCCGTTCCTTTTGTGGCGCTCTCCCGGTCTGCAGGACAAGGGATTGCATCAAGTCATATTGGGGGCATTCAACAATCTTGGAGCTCTCTCAGGATCAGGCAATCAGGAGCAAGCGATTCAACAACTTATCGCTGCGTCGGAATGTGACGAAGTGGGGCTGGGAACGTCGGCAACGAAGAAAGGGACACGGATTGGGCGCGCCAAAGCAGAAGAGGTTCTCAACCTCTTCGAGCGCATACCTTACTATCGAGACCATGGCTTTCGTCACTTTGAGGAAGTCCAGCTCTTTATCGATGGCATTGGCAAAGATCGCATCAGCGACATCGCCTGTAATTTCATCAAGAGCTTCTTGATCGATTGTGGACCTGTCGCGGTTTGATGCCGCTCCTTTGATAGCATTTACTGCAACAAAGGAGACGGACTATGGGACTGAAACGGACGGACGAATTCCGCAA
>NZ_OCTN01000005.1 GCF_900231835.1 Pontivivens marinum
CTTCAGCGTCCGATCATTCCTTGTCTCCAGTAGTACCCGGCGCCGCGTTCGTTGTCGTTCCCGCCGCCGGTGAAAGGGGTTCTAGGCAAACTCACCAACACCCGCAACCCAATTCGACACCAAATTCACAAAAATCTCAAAAACCAACGCAACACCATGATAACGCACGCATATTATCGCACAAAACCCCACACACGATCGTTCAGCCTCGCTCAGACACAACCAAAAATCAGAATCAAACGGGGAATCGCAACGCGATTCCCCGCCTTTTGATCAATGCAGCGTATCAGCAGGCGTTTCCGGCGTAGCATCATCGCCAATTAGCAGCCCACCCTCACCGGCAGCGATTGCAACCTGCGCACCATCAGCGACGGAACCGGACAGGATCATCTCCGCCAGTGGGTCTTGCAGGTACTTTTGCAGCACCCGTTTCAGCGGACGCGCGCCATAGACAGGGTCATATCCCTTATCCGCCAGCCACGTCATGGCATCAGGTGTGAGCTGCAATGTGATCTTGCGATCCAGCAGACGCCCCTCCAGCACTTTGAGCTGAATTGCCACGATCCCGTCCATGTCATCACGGCTGAGCCGGTCAAACTGCACGATCTCATCCAGACGGTTCAGGAATTCGGGGCGGAAGTGTGCGCGCACAGCCTCCATCACCTGATCCTTGACCGTCGAGGCATCCACACCCGGTGTCAGGTTAGACAATGCCTGACTGCCCAGATTCGATGTCAGGATGATCAGCGTGTTTTTGAAATCAACCACACGCCCCTGACCATCGGTCAGACGCCCATCATCCAGAACCTGAAGCAGCACGTTGAAGACATCGGGATGTGCCTTTTCCACCTCATCAAACAGGATCACCTGATAGGGGCGTCTGCGCACCGCTTCGGTCAGCACGCCACCCTCATCATATCCGACATAGCCCGGAGGCGCGCCAAGCAGACGGGATACAGCGTGCTTCTCCATGAACTCGGACATGTCGATGCGTACCATCGCGTTGTCATCATCGAACAGGTACGAGGCCAACGCCTTGGTCAGCTCCGTCTTACCTACACCGGTCGGCCCGAGGAACAGGAACGAGCCAAGCGGACGGTTCGGGTCGTTCAACCCTGCCCGCGCACGACGCACCGCATTGGAAACCGCCGTCACGGCCTGACGTTGACCGATCACGCGACCGGCCAAGGCATCCTCCATCTTCAGCAGCTTCTCACGCTCGCCCTCCAGCATCCGATCCACGGGGATACCGGTCCAGCGCTCAACAACGCCGGCGACATGTTCGTCGGTCACGGCCTCCTCGACCATCAGATCACCGCCTGCTTGCTCGGCGGCCAGCAGGCGCTTCTCCAGATCGGGGATCACGCCATAGGATAACTCACCCGCTTTGCTCAGATCACCGCGCCGTTTGGCGGTGTCCAACTCGATCCGCGCACGGTCCAGCTGTTCGGTTATGTCGCGCGCGCCTTGCAGCTTGTCCCGCTCCGCCTGCCAGCGGGCAGTCAGTTCGGCCGAGCGATCCTGTAGGTCCGCCAAATCCTTTTCCAACTTGGCCAAGCGATCCTTGGACGCCTGATCGTTCTCCTTACCCAGCGCCATCGCCTCGATCTGCTTTTGCATGATGTCACGATCCACCACGTCCAGCGCCTCAGGCTTGGAATCAGCCTCCATGCGCAGACGGCTGGCGGCCTCGTCCATCAGGTCGATAGCCTTATCGGGCAGGAAGCGGTCGGTGATATAGCGGTTGGACAGGGTCGCCGCGGCCACCAAGGCACGATCCGTGATGCGGATACCGTGGTGAACCTCGTATTTCTCCTTAATGCCGCGCAGAATGCTGATGGTGTCCTGCACTGTGGGTTCCGTCACCATGACAGGCTGGAACCGGCGGGCCAGCGCGGCATCTTTCTCCACATGCTTACGATATTCATCCAGCGTGGTGGCACCAACGCAATGCAACTCACCCCGCGCCAGCGCAGGTTTCAGCAGGTTGGCCGCATCCATCGCGCCCTCTGCTTTACCGCCCCCAACTAGAGTGTGCATCTCATCAATGAACAGCACGATATCGCCATTTGCCTGCGTGACCTCGTTCAGAACGGATTTCAGCCGCTCCTCGAACTCACCGCGATATTTCGCACCGGCAATCAAGGCACCCATATCCAGCGCCATCAGGGTTTTACCCTCTAGCGAATCCGGCACGTCACCGTTGATGATGCGCAGGGCCAGCCCCTCGGCAATCGCGGTTTTACCAACGCCCGGCTCACCAATCAGCACAGGGTTATTTTTGGTCCGGCGCGATAGCACCTGAATGGTGCGGCGAATTTCCTCGTCGCGGCCAATGATGGGGTCGATCTTGCCCTCGCGCGCGGCCTCGGTCAGATCACGGGCGAATTTCTTCAGCGCGTCATAGCCCTGCTCCGCCGTGGCGGTATCGGCAGTGCGCCCCTTGCGAATATCGTTGATGGCCTCGTTCAGGCTTTGCGCGGTAACGCCGCCTGCCTTTAGTGCATCATTCGCCTTGGACTTCACAACGGCCAGCGCGGTCAGCAGGCGCTCCACCGGAACGAAGCTGTCGCCCGCCTTTTCCGCCAGCTTTTCCGCCTCGGCAAAGACCTTGGCCGTTTGGCCGTCCATATACAGATTGCTGCCGTCACCGGAGACGGAGGGCACCTTGGCCAGTTCCGCCGCGACAGCCGTTTTGATCGCGTCCACCTGTCCGCCGGACCGCGTGATCAGATTGGCGGTTAGCCCCTGATCGTCATCCAGCAGCGCCCTCAGGACGTGCTCGGGTAAAAATCTCTGATGCCCCTCAGTCAGGGCTAGCGTTTGCGCGGCCTGTACGAATCCACGCGAGCGTTCAGTGAACTTGTCGAAGTTCATCGCATTCTCCTGTTTATAAGCGTCAGTTCCGCGATGCCCAATCTGGCACATCGCATATGACCTTCAGACGACGCACGCCCAATGCGGCGCGTGCCCCTATCATACCCGTATAAGTGGTGCGCTCTTTGACCCATCTCAAGTCCGCCCCTCGACAGATCGACAAACCTGCCCCATCCCTATGCATATGACCCTACCCATCGAATCCGTGCTGCCTGACCTTGTTAAGGCGCTTTGCGACCATGGAACCGCTGTTTTGCAGGCCCCGCCAGGTGCCGGTAAAACAACAATGGTCCCGATTGCCCTGCTGCCCCGCATCGCAGGGCGCATTGTGATGCTGGAACCGCGCCGGATTGCCGCACGAACTGCCGCCGCGCGGATTGCGGAACTGATGGGCGAACCGGTGGGACAAAGCGTCGGCTACAGGATGCGCGGCGATTCCGTGGCCGGTTCGCGGATCGAGGTCGTGACCGAGGGCATCCTGACCCGCATGTTGCAATCGGACCCCGAACTGACCGGCACCGATTGCCTGATCTTCGATGAATTCCACGAACGCTCATTGCAGGCCGACCTTGGCCTCGCCCTCGCGCTCGAGGTCCGTGGCGCATTACGCGATGACCTGCATATCTTGGTGATGTCCGCGACGCTGGATGCCGAACCCGTGGCCGAATTAATGGGCGGCGCGCCGGTTATAACGTCCGAGGGGCGGATGTTCCCCGTTGAAACCCATTGGGCCGAAACCGCCCTGCCTCCCGCGCAGCGACGGGGCCGTGCGCTGGCCGATGCGGTCGCCACGCAAATCCGCAGCGCCATTGCCGAAAACGAGGGCTCCGCGCTGGTGTTCCTGCCCGGTCAGGGTGAGATTAATATGGTCGCCCAGCGCCTGAACGACCTGCCCGCCGATATCTCCGTGCGCCCCCTATATGGTGCCATGCCCATTGCCGCCCAGCGCGCCGCGATTGCCCCCGCAAAACAGGGGCGCAAGGTGGTGCTGGCGACCTCCATCGCGGAAACCTCGCTGACGATTGAGGGGGTGCGCATTGTCATCGACGCCGGCCTTGCCCGCCGCGCACGGTTCGATCCGGCCTCCGCCATGTCGCGCCTGATAACAGAACGGGTCACGCGGGCCGAGGCGGAACAGCGCCGTGGCCGCGCGGGCCGGATGCAACCGGGCGTGTGTTACCGCATGTGGACCAAGGGGGAGGAGGGCGCGCTTGCCGCCTTTGCCCCACCCGAAATTACCGATGCCGATCTGGTCCCGCTGGCGCTGGAGCTGGCCACATGGGGCGCGCAGGCCAGTGACCTGTCCTTTCTAACGCCGCCACCTGATCGCGCCCTGGACGAGGCATATGCCCTGCTGCACGATCTGGGCTGCATCGACCGCACCGGCCTGACCGCCCATGGCCGCGCGGCAGCGGCGGTTCCGGTCCATCCACGTCTGGCGCATATGCTGCTGATGGCGGGCGGCTCCGGCCCGCTGGCCGCTGACCTCGCCGCTTTGCTGGGGGCCCGTGACCCGATGCGCGGGGCAGGCAGCGATCTGAACCGGCGGCTCAAGGCATTCCGAACGCCCGAATTTACCGAGATCCGCAAGGAGGCCAAGCGTCTGGCCCGCTTTGCCGCCAAATCCGGCCCGAAACATTCCGCCGGTGCGCTGTTATCACTCGCCTATCCCGACCGCATTGCCAAACGTCGCCCCGGCGATGCGCCACGTTTTCACCTCAGCGGGGGTAAGGGGGTGAAGTTGGCGCCGGATGACCCCCTTGCCGCGCAAACCATGCTGATCGTCGCGGAAACCGATGGTCACCTGACCGAGGCCGCAATCCGCCTGTCCCTGCCCGTCACCCTGCCTGAAATCCGCGACCTGCATGCCAACCGCCTGCAACAGGTAGACATCTGCGAATGGTCCAAACGGCACCGCAGGGTCGAACCACGCCAACGCACCATGCTGGGCGCGCTGATCCTAGAGGATCAACACTGGCCCGATGCACCGGATGCGGATATCGCCGCCGGTCTGGTTGTGGGCATCCGGCAGCTTGGCCTTGACGTGCTGGGCTGGAGCAAAGCATCCCGCCTGCTGCGCACCCGCATCGGTTTCGTCGGCGCACCCCTGCCCGATGTCAGCGATCAGGCGCTGCTGGACACATTGCCCGACTGGCTGGCACCCCACCTGCACGGACAACGCAGCGCCGGTGATCTGGGCCGGTTTGACCCGCTGGAACCCCTGTTAAACCTGCTAGACTGGCCACAACGGCAAATGCTGGACGAACGCGCGCCCTCACACTTTACCGCACCCACCGGCACACGCTGCCCGATCGACTGGTCCGATCCTGCCCATCCCGCGACCGAAGTGCGCTTGCAGGAGGTGTTCGGCCTGACCACACACCCCACCGTGAACAATATCCCGCTGCGGCTGGACCTGCTCAGCCCAGCGCGGCGGCCGGTGCAAACAACATCGGACCTGCCGGGATTCTGGGCGACCTCGTACATGGATGTGCGCAAGGACATGCGCGGCCGTTATCCCCGTCACCCATGGCCCGACGATCCCGCCGCCGCCCCGCCAACCAATCGGGTGAAGCCACGCGGCAGCTAGGCCTACAAATTCGCGCATCACCCGCTATGATATGCGCAAGTATTAGGGGAGACGCAGATGCAGGCCTTTCACCTGTCCGGTGCGTATGGCATTCCGGCGAGCACGATCTTCTCCTCCCCGCATTCAGGCGCGGAGTATCCTGCTGATTTCCTGCGCGACAGCCAGCTTGACCCGCTGACCCTACGCTCGTCCGAGGATGCCTTTGTTGACGCGCTGTTCGACACGGCCCCCGATTTCGGCGCGCCACTGCTGGCCGCCCGCTATCCCCGCGCCTATGTCGACCTGAACCGCGCAGCGACCGATCTGGACCCCGCAATTATCGACATCCCGCGCCGTCCGGGGTTAAGCCCCCGCGTGCTGGCCGGTTTGGGCGTTATCCCCCGCGTGGTGTCCGAGGGGCGGGTCATCCGCGCCGGTCGCATTCCCTTGCAAGATGCCCAAACCCGCTTGGCGCAGGTACACAAACCCTATCATGACGCGCTGGAACGATTGCTGGATGCCGCGCATAAACGCCACGGACGCTCGATCCTGATCGATTGCCACTCCATGCCCCGCGATGCCCTGCGCGTGCAGGACCTGCCCAGCGGAAAACGTCGTCCCGAAATCGTGCTGGGGGACCGGTTCGGCACGTCCTGCGCGCCGTGGATTTCCGATCTGGCCTATGATGCCTTTACCGCCGCCGGTTTTGCCGTGGCGCGCAATGCGCCCTTTGCCGGTGGATACATCACGCAAACCTATGGCCAACCCAGCACTGGCCGCCATGCGTTGCAGATCGAGATCGATCGCTCACTATATATGGATGAAACCCGTGTTACCCGCCTCAACAGCTTCGATACATTCCGCGAACGGCTGATCCCCGTTATCGCAGCGCTGGCAACGGCAGGTCAGGCCAGACATGCGCTGGCCGCCGAATAGCTATCCCGCCGCCTGCCGGATCATGCGCTGCGCAACAGGATCGATCTGAACCGCCAAAGCCATCTCGACCAGTTCCGCCTTCTCACCCATGATCGCCTCGCGGCGCGGCCCCTCGGGTGCACGCTCGGCCAGCTCATGCAGCAGGCCGATAACATGCCGCGTCACATTCAAATCTGTCGCCAGATAGGGCCTGCTGGTGGCGTGGCCAACCTGCAAGATATGAGTGAACGTAATTGTCGGCACCCGAACCCGTGCGTGTACATTGGCCCGTTGCCCCGGCGGCTGGGTCAACGCCAATCGTAACGCCACATGCAGCCAGTTCATGCAATTCATCGCCGTAAAGGGATCGTTGATCCCCGGTGACAGGGCGCGGGCGATAACCTCGGATAGCTGCTCAACGATGAACATCATGTTCTGATCTTCGCTGCGCTCACGGCCCAGCGCGAAACATCCGCGCAGCTGCTGCGCCAGGTCATCCTGTAGGGCGTCGCCACCATGCAGGCACATAACCGGCATTTCCGCATCCAGAAACGCGCCGGGCATCGCCAGCACCTCCACCCACCAACCGTGCCCGTCAGCCAAGCGGGCCAATTGCGCCGTGTTGATCGTGCGCATATATCCCGCACCGCCCGCCGTCAGCAGTTGCTGCGGCAATCCATCGGGCATGTCCTGTGTCTGATCCTCAATCACCTGCACGCTATTGCGGATCGCGATGACCAGCCGATCCCCTAGTGCGGCAGTGATATTGCCCAGATTGATCGCCTCGGGAATGTGGTGGATGAAAAAGATCATCGTGCACACGCATAGCAGGGCCAACACGATTGCGACCGCAATCGCCAGATGGGGCACGAACAGATCAACGGTCATCTCCGCCCCCTCGGCCGAGGGGTCCTGCACCGCGCGTAAAATCAGCACCGTATAAACAAAGGTCGCGATCAGAATGCCCAAGCTGATCTGGTTTGCCCGATCCCGCATAAAGTTCCCGATCAGGCGTGGCCCGAAATTGCTGCTGGCAAAGGACACAGCAACCAAGGTCATCGAGAACATCACCCCCGCAACGCCGATCACCGATTGCGCGATCACCGACAAAACCACCCTCGCCCCGCTGGCCTGCGTATCGCGCAGCGAGGTCGGCAGGATTTGCGCTAGGCCGCTGCGGTCCAACACTTGCATCAGGGTGGACAGCAGAATCGCGAACAGGACCAGCACACTGGGGATGAACCAATAGGATGCTCTGACATCCTGTAGGATTTTGGCGATCAATGCGGTGGGCGGCATGGCAATTCCCTATGCGGTACAGACCGTAAGATGGGGCAATCCACACACCCTGACAGACCGACCTATAATTTAGGCACAAAAAAAAGGCCGCATCCGGAGACACGGCCCAAGTCTAGGGAGGAAACGCCCATGAAGGGCGACAACGCCGAAGCATTGTGGGTTCAGTTATATGGTGCGCTGCACACATAGCAAGTGTGTTTTTCAAAAACTGTGAATTTAAGCGCAAATTCCGAGATTTTCCGCCCCGCCACGGCAAATATGAATGGCGCCATGCATCAGGTGCATATCAAAATGCTGCACCGCACACTAACGAAGTGCTCGCCCCTTTAATATTGCGTCTGAACCAAAGCGATCCCGAATCGCGTCACTCGCCCGCTCCGCCGCACGCCTGCGCGGGGCATCGGGGTCCAATAAATCGGGCGCGGCGTCGCTACCGGAATACTCCGCCAGATGGCTCAACCCGACGCCTAGCAGGCGAAACGGCCCCTTGCTCAGCTCCCGCTCCAACAGGGGGCGGGCGGCGGCGTAGATCTCATCGGTTAGCTGCGTTCCCTCGGCGAGGCGCACCTGACGGCTTACCAGCTTGAAATCACAGGTTTTTAGCTTGAGGTTCACCGTACTACCCGCCAGCGATGCCGCCTTTGCACGGTCAGAAACCTTTAGCGACAACCGCCACAAATGCCCGTCCAGCGTGTCCAGATCGCCGATATCCTCGTTAAATGTCCGTTCATTGCTGATGGATTTCACGGGATCGCGGGCCTGAATGCGGCGCACATCAATTCCGTGGGCCAATCGCCAAACATGCGCGCCCATGCTGCCATATTTGCGGAACAGGTCATCCTCGGCGTAGCGGCGCAAATCCGCGATGGTCCGAATCCCGTCCCGCTCCAACCGGCCCCGCATTGCGGCACCAACGCCCCACAGCATCCCCACAGGCTGATCGCGCAGGAAATCCATGGTTTCCGCCTTGCCGATCACTGAAAACCCGCGCGGCTTGTCCATATCCGAGGCGATCTTGGCGAGGAACTTATTATGGCTCAACCCGACGGAGATCGTGATTCGCAGCTCATCCTCGATCCGCTTGGCCAAACGGGCCAGTAAAACGACCGGCGGCGCACCGTGCAGGCGCTGCGTACCGCCCAGATCCAGAAACGCCTCGTCCAGACTGATCGGCTGAACCGAGGGGGTCAGCTCCTCCATCATCGCGCGAATCTGTTTCGAAACACCGGAATAGACATCCATCCGCCCGGGCACGACGACGGCCTCGGGGCACAGCTCCAGCGCCTTGAACATCGGCATGGCGGACCGCACCCCCTTGATCCGCGCAATATAGCAGCAAGTGGAAACAACACCCCGCTTGCCCCCACCAACGATCAATGGCTGATCCGCCAGATGCGGGTGGTCGCGCTTTTCCACGCTGGCATAAAACGCATCGCAATCCATATGCGCAACGCTCAGATCCAACAGCTCATCATGGCGCAACACTCTGGGTGAAGCACAATGACGGCACCGGCCGGGGCCGGGCGTATCACTCAGGCAATCACGACAAATGGCGGGCATTTGGCTCACACGGGGTTTGGAATCAGACCGTGATGATAGCAGAGCCCGCCTGCCGTCACCTCAGCGATTATGGGGAATGTCGCGCAGCTCATGCAAAACCGCCTCGGCCGCGGCGCGGGGATCGGCGGCCTTCCAGATCGGGCGACCAACGACGATATGATCGGCCCCGTTGGAAATGGCGTCAGCGGGTGTGGCGATCCGCTTTTGATCATCCAGACCGGCACCTGCGGGGCGCACGCCGGGCGTGACGATCAGCTTACCGGTGGATTGGGGCAAGGCGCGGATCATCGCGGCCTCCTGCGGCGAGGCGATAACCCCGTCGGCACCGACCTCCAACGCGCGACCCGCACGCTCGGCCACCAGATCGGGGATTGCACCGTCGCGGATCAGCGCAGCATCCAGATCGGACCGGTCCAGCGAGGTCAGGATCGTCACGGCCAAAATCTTGAGGTCGGTTCCAGCCGCCCCTTGCTTTGCCGCCCGCACAACATGCGGATCACCATGTACCGTCAGGAAATCGAGGTCGAATTGCGCCAAGCCACGCACAGCCGCCTCAACAGTCGCGCCAATATCGAACAGCTTCATATCGAGGAATATCCGGTGCCCCTGCTCCTTTAGCTCACTGGCCAATGCCAGCCCGCCACCGGTCAACATGCCCAGTCCGATCTTGTAAAAACCGACCGCAGGCCCGATCCGCTGGACCATCTCCATTCCGGCGATGGCATTGGGCACATCCAGCGCCACGATCAGACGGTTATCGGTCATGGCGGGTCTCCTGCAAATTGGGTCGGCCTCTGCTTAGACCCATGAATGCGCACGCTCAAGCATCAGTTGGTGCGCGTAATCACCGCCCGCCCGAATTCCGAGGGGCCTAAAATACGCGAAACCTCGAACTGGTCCCCCTGTAACGGGCGCAGTTCCAGCGTATAGGGCTGCGGATCGCGCGCGACCAAGGTTTCCGTATGCACCTTTTGATAGATCACACTGCATGACTGGGTTCCGGCAGTGATCCCCTGCCCCTCGATCCGCACACGCTTGGTCATGGTAAAGCTGTCAAAACTGCGGCTGCAAATCTCCTCCGCCGTACCGGGCTGGGTCAGCGCCAGCACCGCGGTCAGGAAATCAACGGTGTCCGCCTGCTTGCTCAGCGTCGGGATATCCCGCTCATCCTCATCGCGGGGCGGCGTGGAAACGATATTGACCGGCGTGCCATCACGATATGCAATGTCCAGACGCGACGCATCCCGCCCGCCGCTGACCTGCACAAAGGCCTGAGGCGCAAAGCCTGACGGCCCTGTTCGCCCCCCACGGACCGAGGCGGTGAAATCCGACGAGATCAACCCCGCCAGCCCCCGTGCCTCCATCCGCGCGGTGGCGTTATAGGTGGTATCTGTAATTTCACCGGCAACATTGGCCGATGCGACCCGCAATCCGGCAAAGGACACGTCGTAGTGATGCTCGAACGGCTCCGCATGGGCCGCGCCCCCGATCAACATGGCGGCGGTGAACAAAATCCTGTGCATCTTTCACTCTCCCTATAGCGGCGCTATGGTTCCACAGAACAATAGGCGCATGGTGAACGATATACATCGCCCGCAGGCATCATCTCCGCGTGAGGCAACTATCTTGGAGGGGCAAATGGGGCGACGAGCCATAGATGTCGAGGCCTTGGCCGCTGGTAACCGCACGGCACTGGCCCGCGCCATCACCCTGATCGAATCGTCACGGCCACAGGATCGTGCCGACGCACGTGCGCTGCTCTCCGCCGTTCCCGACCGCACTGCGCTGCGCATCGGGCTGTCCGGCACGCCGGGTGTGGGCAAATCCACGTTTATCGAATCCTTTGGCCTGATGCTGGTCAATGCAGGGCACCGCGTGGCCGTGCTGGCGGTTGATCCGTCCTCGGCTAGGTCCGGCGGTTCGATTCTTGGCGATAAAACACGGATGGAACATCTCAGCCGCCATCCCGATGCATTTATCCGACCCTCCCCCTCACAATCCGCGCTTGGCGGTGTGGCGCGCCGCACGCGAGAGGCAATCCGCCTGTGCGAGGGGGCAGGCTATGACATCGTACTGGTCGAAACCGTGGGCGTCGGGCAATCGGAAACCATGGTCGCCGATATGACCGACCTGTTCGTACTGCTGCTGGCACCGGGTGGCGGAGATGAATTGCAGGGCGTCAAACGCGGTATCATGGAGATCGCGGACCTGATTCTGGTGAACAAGGCCGATGGCGACCTGCGCGCCACCGCCATTCGCACCGTTGCCGATTATGCCGGTGCGCTGCGCCTGCTACGCAAACGATCCCATGATCCCGACGGCTGGCCCCGCGCCATGCCTGTCTCTGCGCTGGATAATGACGGATTGGTCGAGGCATGGACCGCCCTGCAACAGCTAACCGACTGGCGGCGCGAACAGGGTGTAATTGACAGCGTTCGCCGCAAACAGGCCGTGGACTGGATGGAGCGTGAATTGGAACTGGGTCTGCGCACGCGACTCGATGCCGATTCGCAACTGCGCGAATTGCTGGCCGATCTGCGAATTTCAGTGGCCGATGGCGCCATTCCGGCAGAGGCAGCAGCAGATATCGCCCTTGATCGCTTTCTCTCACGCCAAGTAGGGCCAGAAACGGGCGATGCCCCTTGACGCCCCCGCGCAGCGTGGCTAATGAAACGGCTCGAAATTGAATGAAGGCGACGGCCCGCCCCGATGGTGTGCGCATCGCTGATCCACAAACTCTCTGACCTGCGGGTCACGGAAAAAGGGGCCAACCATGTCGCGTCGTTGCGAGTTGACTGGAAAAGGCGTTCTGACAGGCAACAATGTCAGCCACGCTAAAAATCGTACACGTCGTCGGTTCTTGCCGAACCTGAACGACGTAACACTGCTGTCCGATGCACTGGGCCGCTCGTTCAAATTCCGCATCTCCGCTGCCGCAATGCGCAGCGTTGATCACCGCGGTGGTCTGGACAGCTTCCTTGCAAAGGCGAAGGAGGGCGATCTGTCCCCAGCAGCCGCAAAGGTTAAGAAGGACATCGCAGCTGCACAAAGCGCTGCCTGATCCTACCGATCTAGCGAACAGTTCTAGAATGCCCCGCAGTTCCGCTGTGGGGCATTTTTCATTTTGCGGCTATATGTCAGCCTGAACCAAGGCCCAGCACTATAGCCTTTCCACCATGCGACCCTACAATATCGGGCACCACAGCAATATCGGGGACAACAATGGCGAAGCGGGTACTGCTCGTATGTTTGGGGAATATCTGCCGCTCACCCGCGGCGGAGGGGGTTTTGCGCCAGCACGCACCACACCTGCACCTTGACAGCGCAGGCACCGGCGCATGGCATTCCGGCCTACCCGCCGATCCCCGCGCACAGGCCGAGGGACGCCGCAGGGGTTATAACTACGCCGAGTTGCGCGCGCGCAAGGTACGCGATGACGACTTCACCGATTTCAACCTGATCCTCGGCATGGATCGCCAAAACATAGCCGACCTGCACGCCATGGCACCCAGCGGAACGACCGCCTCCATCGAACTGTTTCTGGACGGTGCCGAAGTGCCAGATCCCTATTACGACGACAGTTTCGCAACAATGTTCGACTTGATCGAGGCTAGAGCGCGCGAGCTGGCGCTAATTCTCTAAGCTGCATGGACAAAACCACCGTTTCTTGGCAGGTGAACGGTTAGACCTCAGATAGGTAGACAGATGACCGACCTCTCGCGTATCCGCAACTTTTCCATCGTGGCTCATATCGACCACGGCAAATCGACCTTGGCGGATCGCCTGATCCAGTCGACATCGACGGTTGCCGATCGGGATATGAAGGCGCAGCTGCTCGACTCGATGGATATTGAGCGTGAGCGCGGCATTACGATCAAGGCGAACACAGTCCGCATCGACTACACCGCCAATGACGGCAATGCCTATGTGCTGAACCTGATCGACACCCCCGGACACGTTGACTTTGCCTATGAGGTTTCGCGGTCCATGCGCGCGGTTGAGGGGTCGCTGCTGGTGGTTGATGCCTCGCAGGGGGTTGAGGCCCAAACCCTCGCCAATGTGTATCAGGCCATCGATGCGGACCACGAAATCGTGCCCGTGCTGAACAAAATTGACCTGCCCGCTGCCGAACCTGATCGGGTTAAGGAACAGATCGAGGATGTGATCGGGATCGATGCCTCGGACGCTGTGATGATTTCCGCCAAAACCGGCATCGGCATCCCCGATGTGCTGGAGGCCATCGTCACCCGCCTGCCCGCCCCGACCGGTGATGCGACAGCCCCGCTCAAGGCGATGCTGGTGGATTCGTGGTACGATGCCTATCTGGGCGTTGTCGTACTGGTCCGCGTGATCGACGGCACCCTGAAAAAGGGTGAGCGTATCCGCTTTATGTCCAACAACACCGTGCACCATGTGGACCGCATCGGCGTGTTCCGTCCCGGAATGCAGCCCGTGGATATCCTTGGCCCGGGTGAGATTGGCTTCCTGACCGCCTCGATCAAGGAGGTCCGCGATACCTCCGTTGGTGACACCATCACGACGGAGAAAAAGGGAACCGAGGCTATGTTGCCCGGCTTCGCCCCGTCGATTCCCGTGGTGTTCTGCGGCCTGTTCCCCGTCGATTCGGCGGAGTTCGAGGATCTGCGCGATGCGATCGACAAATTGCGCCTGAACGATGCGTCCTTCTCATCCGAAATGGAAACCTCCGCCGCGCTTGGCTTCGGTTTCCGCTGTGGCTTCCTCGGCCTGCTGCACCTTGAGGTGATCCGCGACCGGTTGGAACGCGAATATGATATCGAGCTGATCACCACAGCCCCCTCGGTTATCTATAACGTCTACATGACCGACGGTTCGATGATTGAGCTGCACAACCCTGCCGACATGCCCGACGCCGTTCAGGTGGACCGGATTGAGGAGCCACGGATCAAGGCAACGATTCTGGTTCCCGACGAGTATCTCGGCGATGTCTTAAAACTTTGCCAGGATCGTCGCGGCGTACAACTCGACCTGACCTATGCGGGCAGCCGCGCCATGGTTGTCTATGATCTGCCGCTGAATGAGGTGGTCTTTGATTTCTACGACCGCCTGAAGTCGGTGACAAAGGGTTATGCCAGCTTCGATTACCAGATGATTGGCTATCAGGAGGATCAGCTGGTCAAAATGCAGGTTCTCGTGAATGATGAGCCGGTTGATGCGTTGAGCATGATGGTCCACCGCACCCGCGCCGACGCGCGCGGTCGCGTGCTGTGCGAAAAGCTCAAGGAACTGATTCCCCAGCACATGTTCAAAATTCCGATTCAGGCCGCAATCGGTGGGCGCATCATCGCCCGCGAAACCATCTCCGCCCTGCGTAAGGACGTGACCGCGAAATGCTATGGCGGCGACGCCACGCGTAAACGCAAACTGCTGGACAAGCAGAAGGCCGGTAAGAAAAAGATGCGCCAATTCGGCCGCGTCGAAATCCCCCAGGAAGCATTCATCAACGCGCTAAAGATGGACAGCTAAGCCATCGCTCGAATCGAAATGAACAAGAGGGCGCCCCACATCAAGGCGCCCTTTTTCGTTTAATTAGCCAGTTCTGCGCCAGCCATAAAGCAGCCGCATAGCAGCCATAGCGCAGCCTGTGGATAAGTCAGCACTAACAGCTAATGCAACTTACAAACTGTAGCTAAAAATTTTGATCGGCTTCGATCCAAAGTTACAGTTCTGCAAAGAGAAAACACAAAAAAGGGCTGCCCATCGGGCAGCCCTTTTTGCACCAGATAACGAGTTTAATCAGGCAGCTGCCCGACGCTCGCTTTCCTCACGGCTTAGTGCGACCGAAGTCCGGACGCCCTTTTTAACGAATTCCATTAGACCGCCTACGCAACGCTCCGTCGGATCGATACCGGCGCACATCAGCACCTCACGACCATCGCGGCTACGTGCCCAGCGTGCAATCACATCTGGTCCGTTTCCATACTTCTTATCATCAGCAATAGCATCGTCGAGGGCGGCCAACACGACAGCTGCAAACAGCTTCTGCGCGCGGTTACCCTGGTCATTTGACCATGCCTGCCCGTCGAAATCGTCGAACATGTCGTCCTCGTCTCTTATCAAAATACTACGAACATTGACTGTATACGTTCGTAAAAAATTCACAGAAGCCCCATTTAGGGCATTGCTGCATTGCAATCAACGCATGTGACGGGTGCAGCGAATTTATGCCGCAGCGTCAGCGCATTTCGTGCTGGAATAGTATGGAAATAGGCGTTTCGGCGTTAAAATCAAGTATTTTCATCGCTAACAACGCCAAACCAACCGACTCTTCGGGATAGCGACGCCTACCCGTTTGCCGTTAACTTGCATACAAGATGGCGGAGCTGATCAACAAAAAACGGCGCCGCACAGATTCTGTGCAGCGCCGTTCTGTAAGTCCACCATCAACCGACGGTAGCCAAGGTAGATTCGCGGTTAGTGTCCGAGGATCTGGCTGAGGAAAAGCTGCGTGCGCTCACTCTTTGGATTGTTAAAGAACTCCTCAGGCTCATTCTGCTCAACGATCTGACCAGCATCCATAAAGATCACGCGGTTCGCAACCTGACGGGCAAAGCCCATCTCATGCGTTACGCAGAGCATGGTCATGCCCTCCTCGGCCAGCTCGACCATCGTGTCGAGCACCTCCTTGATCATCTCCGGATCCAACGCCGATGTCGGCTCATCGAACAGCATGATGCGTGGCTTCATGCACAGCGACCGTGCAATCGCCACGCGCTGCTGCTGACCACCTGAAAGCTGACCTGGATACTTGTTCGCCTGATCAGGGATCTTAACCTTGGTCAGGTAGTGCATCGCAATTTCCTCGGCCTCGGCCTTTGGCATATTGCGCACCCAGATCGGAGCCAGCGTGCAGTTTTCCAGAATCGTCAGATGCGGGAACAGGTTGAAGTGCTGGAAGCACATGCCAACCTCGGACCGGATCTTGTCGATGTTCTTCAGATCCGAGGACAGCACGGTGCCATCCACAACGATCTCACCTTTCTGGTGCTCTTCCAATGCGTTGATGCAGCGGATCAGTGTCGATTTACCCGAACCGGATGGCCCGCAGATAACGATACGCTCGCCACGCTGTACGGTCAGATCGATGTCACGCAGAACGTGGAAATCGCCGTACCATTTGTTCATTCCGCGGATCGTGATTGCGACTTCATCGCTGATGCCGAGAGACGAAGTAGTTGTGTCTGCCATTGTCATATGAACGGCTCCCTTAACGATGGTCGGTACGGAGTTTGTTCTCCAGATACCGCGAATATTGAGACATGCTGTAGCAGCTGATGAAGAAGAACAGGGCAACGAAGCCGTAGAGTTCCCACAAGATCCCGTTCCAATCCGAATCCGCGAGGATCGGCTGTACGACGCCTAGCGGGTCATACATGGAGATGATCGAAACGAGCGTCGTATCCTTATACAGACCGATAAACACGTTCACGATACCGGGGATCGAGATCTTCAACGCCTGCGGCATGATGATCAGGCGGATAGCCTGCCAGTAATCCAGACCCAGCGAATCTGCTGCCTCGTACTGACCGCGTGGCAATGCAGCCAAACCACCGCGAACAACTTCTGCCAGATAGGCGGCAGCGAACATTGTGATCAGGATGATAACACGCAGAACCAGGTCGAAGGTCGTGCCCGGAGGCAGGAAGTAGGACAGCAGCACCGATGCCACAAACAGCAGGGTAATCAGCGGCACACCGCGAATGAACTCGATAAAGCCCACGCAGATCGCCTTGATAATCAGCAGATCGGATTGACGACCCAGCGCAAGCAGGATGCCCAACGGCAAGGCCAGCGAGATCGAGACGATGCCCAAAATCATGGTCAGCAAGAAGCCACCGATATTCCGGCTATCGACCTCCTCAAGCCCCGCACCGAACACACCGGCCAGCGCATCAGCGGCAAAGCCATTGATGAACAACATCCAGATGACCACCGCCGCAACCGATGCCAGCAGAGCAATCACCGGAGCCTGTGCAACCAAGGTGCGGTATACACAGTACGCGACAACAACCCCAAGAAGCGTCGCAACCGGCCCACCCAGAGAACCACCCCAGATCAGCCAGTAGCCGATGAATGGGTAGAGCAGCGTGAAGAACAGCGCCTTCTGCGGCACCTTGTTAAACAGGATCGGCGCAAGCGCGGGGAACAGCAGAACAAAGGTCAGCAGTGGGCGCCAGTATTCCGTGCTTGGATAAAACCCGAAGAAGAACTGGGGCCAGCGTTCGCGAATAACCGCAAAGCAAGCACCGGTGCCAGCCTCACGACATTCGCTCAACGAATTGGCGTTCCAGGTGGAGTTCCAGAACCAAGGGACCATACCCTTGAGCACCATAAAAATCACCAGAAGGCTGAGCAGTGTCAGAATCGAGTTGAGGATCGAGGAGAACAGATTCTCCCGCACCCATTTAATCGCACCTGTCTCCGCCGCGGGTGGCGGGGATGGGGGCAATTGCGTCTCGCGCACGAACGCGATGGTATTAGCGTGCGTATCGCTCATATCAGCGTTCCTTCAGCTTGACGGAGTTGTTGTACCAGTTGCCGACAGCAGAGATGCTCAGCGACAGGCAGAGATAGATCGCCATCAACATGATAACGCATTCCATCTCACGCCCTGTCTGGTTACGCGTAATGTTGCCCAATGTTCCCGTCAGATCCATATATCCGATGGCTAGCGCCAGCGACGAGTTCTTGGTCAGGTTCATGTAGTTGGAGATCATCGGCGGCACGATCACGCGCATCGCCTGCGGCAATACAACCAGATTCATGATGCGGCTCGGGCGGATACCCAGCGAGGCAGCAGCCTCGGACTGACCCTTGCTAACCGCCAGAATACCGGCGCGCACGTTTTCCGCAACGAAGGCACCCGTATAGAGCGACAGCGCCAGCCACAATGCGATCAGCGAGTTGCGAAGGTGCACACCATCCGTGAAGTTAAAGCCACGGAAATAAGGATTTTGCAGGCCAATCGGCGAACCCATCACAACTTGCGCAAGGATTGCAGGAATAAACAGCAGACCGAGGCTAACCCACAGAACCGGAAGGATCTTGCCAGTCGCCTCTTGTTGCTTACGTGCATAATGGCGGAAGCCGAAAATTGCAGCGATGGACAGCAGCAGGACACCAACCACAATCGCGGAGCCGCTCTCATACATGATACGCGGAACATAAACGCCACGGTTCGTTATCGCGACGCTGTCCCATAGCATCATGGAGGCATCACCGCTGCGGAACTGTCGGGGGTCCGGAGGGATCTTGATCATCACGCCCATGGTCAGAACGATCCACAGCAGAACCGGCACGTTGCGGAAACCCTCAACGTAAACAGTGGCCAGTTTCTGGACGATCCAGTTATTGCTCAACCGCAACACGCCCATCGTAACACCGATGATTGTGCAGGTAATGCACCCAAGGACGGCAACCAGCAGCGTGTTCAGCAGACCAACCAGCGTCGCGCGCCCGTGTGTCATCTGGCTATCGTAATCGATAATTTTCTGGTTAATGTCATAACCCGCGACATTGCCCAGGAAATCAAAATTGAAATCCTGACCAGCCTCGGCAAGGTTCGTGACCGCATTGTTCACAAGCCATCCAATACCTACGAGAACGCAGATCAATGCGATGATTTGGATGGTGATAGAACGATATCTTGTATCGTAAATCAGCTGACTGAGGCGAAATCCCTCATCAGGCTGTGTGTCGGTCATCGCGGTCATACCCGCCCCTCTTCCCTGGTGAAGCTCCGAAAATCGAAGCAGTTGGTTTTCGTACGGTGCCCCGGTCTAACGCCGTGGGTCATTCGCAACGGTCCCCTAGATAGTGAAGGGGCGCGCCAATGGCGCGCCCCCCGTAGTCCGTTCAGATCAACGGAAAGGTGGGCTGTAGAGCAGGCCGCCATCGGTCCACTGTGCGTTCAGACCACGTGCAAGGCCGATTGCAGTCTCTTCGCCGATGTTGGCTTCGAAGATCTCAGCGTAGTTACCTGCAACTGCGATTGCGTTCGCAGCCCAGTCAGCTTCGAGGCCGAGCATCTCGCCCAGGTTGCCCTCGGTGCCGAGCAGACGGTTGATCTCTGGGTTATCAGTACCAGCCATCATCTCTTCGAGGTTCTCGGAGGTAACGCCCAGCTCTTCAGCAGTGATCAGTGCGTTCAGAGTCCAGCGTGCAATATCACCCCAAACGTTGTCGCCGTGGCGAACAAGCGGGCCCAGTGGCTCCTTGGAGATGATTTCTGGCAGAAGCATGTGATCATCAGGTGCCTCGAACGCGGCGCGTGTCGCGGCCAGGCCGGATGCGTCGGTTGTGTACACGTCACATGCGTTTGCGAGATACTGCTGCTGTGCTTCAGCATTGGTCTCGATTGGCACTGGCTCGTAGGACATTCCGTTTGCACGGAAGAAGTCAGCCAGGTTCAGCTCGGTCGTGGTACCGGTCTGAATGCAGACGGTTGCGCCGTCCAGCTCAGTCGCGGAGGTCACACCCAGATCTTTACGAACCAGGAAGCCCTGACCATCGTAGTAGTTCACGCCAACGAATTCGAACTCAAGATCGACATCGCGGGAGAATGTCCACGTGGTGTTACGTGCCAGCAGATCGATTTCACCCGAAGCAAGCGCGGTGAAGCGGGTGGAGCCGGTCGTAGGGATGAACTCAACCTTGGAGCCGTCACCCAGAACAGCCGCTGCAACAGCGCGACAAACCGCAACGTCAAAGCCTTCCCACTCACCAGTCTCGTCCGGAGCAGCAAAACCAACCAGACCGGTGGTAACGCCGCAACGAAGCGAGTCACGATCCTGAACTTCCGCGAGCGTCTGTGCGGAGGCAGCACCTGCGAGCAGACCTGCAGTCGCAACTGCGCCGAAGAATACGGATTTTTTCATAGAATACCTCTTCCCTGGGTAGCCCGCTGCACAATACAGCGGGATCCGACCTTTGGCCGGGGATATGTTTGCAGCCCTTGGGGCCGAGCCAAAGTGTGGACAAGGTACGCCGCTGTCGTCAAGGGCATGTGTGCAGTGCATATAAAGGTCAATACAACTGACCCTTAAGCTCATTTCAACGCTCATAACGCAGCTGTGAGGCGCGCAAACTCGCCCTATACGTGTGCTGCTCGATTTACAGATCGGCCCGCGCAGCGGATACATTGCTTAACACAGACAGTGCATCGACCAAAATTCGTGTTGGATATCATCATCAGAAGTGATGGGTCAGTTGAGCTGTCCTAACTAACCATACCCGAAGCTACATCTCAGTTATGCGCCTGCGCTATGGCGGCTTCGAACCGCGAGCGATAAAATATTTTTTGACACTTTCACAAAGGTTGGCCCGCATCATGTCGTTTCGTCACGCAGCAATCATAATTGTAGCCAGCACAATCGCCCTCCTGACCGCAGGCGAGTCGCGCTCCGAATCAGTTAGAATCCTTGCTGCCGCATCGATGACTGAGGTGATTGAGGCATTGAGCGATGGGTTTTCCGACGCGAACCCCGACATTCAGATCAGCACCGTCCTCGCCGGCAGCGGCCTGCTCGCCCGTCAGGTACAGCAAGGAGTGCCAGCGGACATATATATCAGCGCCAATCCTGAATGGGTTCGATGGTTGCAGGACAGAGATTTCGGCCTGTCCTCACAGGTCATCGCGAGCAATTCGCTGATCTGGGTTTCGCTAAATGCCGACCCCGCCCAGCAGGCAATTGCACAACAACAACGCATCGCGCTGGCCGATCCTGATTCTGTGCCCGCTGGCAGTTACGCACGGCAAAGCCTGCAATCTATGGGCTTTTGGCTGGATATTGAGGGGCGCGTCATCCTCGCCACCAATGTGCGGGATGCGCTTGGTTGGGTTGTCAGGGGGCACGCGCCGGTGGGGATTACCTATGCAACCGATGCGATAGCCTATCCACAACTGTTCACCGACCCTATTGCCGCCGAAACCCATGATCCGATCCGGTATGAGGCGCTGGTTTTATCGCCCGCCGGAACCGATTTCGCGGATTACCTGCGCAGCACTGATGCGCAGGCTATTTTAGCAAGCTTCGGCTTTTTGCCGCCGCTATAAATCAAAGACCATGCAGGTGGTGGAGCCGGTTGCGTATAGCTTTCCGTCCTCGACCCCGACGATCCGTCCCTCGGAGATTCCGGTCTTGCGGCCAACATGGCTGGCCTGACCGATTGCGCGCACTTCACCGGAATGTGCAAAGAGCGGGCGGATGATATTTATCTTATATTCCAAGGTGGTATAGCCCTGCCCCTTGGGCAAACAGGTCTGGATCGCACAGGCCATGCAACTGTCCAGCAGGGTGCCAAACCAGCCGCCATGGACGCTGCCAATGGGGTTCATCACGTCGAAACTTGGCTTGGCGCGGAAGGTTACCTTGCCCTCGACCGCCTCCTCCATCCAATAGCCGACTGTGCGTGCAATTGGCGGGGATGGCAGATCACCGCGTTGAATAGACTGAATAAATTCCAGCCCACTCATCGATGCGATGGTTTCACGTGTGGGCAATTCATCAACTGAATCAACGAAACGAACCATATCAATTACTCCCGAACGAGATTGAGGAAGCTGCACGCCTCCTGCAACGCCGTAACCTTGCGCGTGCGATTGGCGATTGCCTCATCATCCGCGCCCCAGAATTGTTCCTGCCACAGCGCGTCCAGTTCGGACAGGCGAATCGCCTCTGCCGCATCGATGCGCCCCTCAAGCAGGGCAAAGCCAAGGATCAGGCTGCCCGGCAAGGTCACGAAATCATGAAACGCCGTCAGCACAAACGGATCCAGAGCATCGGTTGCATCACGCAAAACCTGCAATGAGCTTTCCGGTTGTGGATGCGGGATCAGGCCAACGATCCGCAGCAAGGGCGCGTTCAGGGCCTCAGTCGCCCAGACGAGGTGGGGTTCCCAATGCTGGTTTTGCTCACGAACCAAGCTTTCCGGCCCCTCGGCACGATAGCACAGCAAATCCGTACCGCCGTAATCGGCCAGCATTTCAACAACGGCGCTGCGCTGGGGCAGTACCTTGTCCAAGGTGGAGTTCGCAGCACGGGTCAGCGGCATCGTATCGGGGCGGACCGCTTCCTCCTGCGCGGCCCATTCCGCGGCGATTCCATTGGCAAGCGCCTGCGCAGGCACGATCAAGGGCGTTTTACCCGGCGTGCGAATGCCACGACCGTCTAGCGTGACGGCAAATCCACCATCGCGCGGCTCAACTGCGGTTTCTTTCCAGAACCGCTTTTTTTTCCATTCACTCATGTCAGCAACGGCACCAATTGGTCGAAATGTGTCAAAATATCCGAGGCTCCGGCGGTGCGCAGGTCCTCATCAGGATGATAGCCCCACGACACGCCGATACTGCGCACGCCTGCGGCGCGCCCCATCTCGATATCAAATGTCGTGTCACCAATCATAACGGCAGCATCAGCCGCCACGCCGCTCTCGGCCAAGGCAGTATGAACCATGGATGGGTGCGGCTTTGATGGATGCCCGTCCGCAGTTTGAATGGTTGTGAAAAACCGGCCAATATCGTGGGCGGCAAAGACGTGATCGACGCCGCGCCGTGCCTTTCCAGTCGCCACACCCAGCTGCCAGCCCGCATCGGCCAAGCCCTGCAACGCGGCCAACGCACCGGGATAGAGCGGAACGGATGCTTCACCACCGGTTGCGGCCCGTTGAGCAACAAATTCAGCGCGGTAGGCATCTGTTAGGGCGACAATACCTGCTGCATCAACCTCAACCGGGGCCAAGCGGGTCATTGCCTGTGGCAAGCTAAGCCCCACGATGGACAGGACAGCATCGCGGCTGGGCACCGTCAGACCCATCTGTTCAAATGCAGCCGCCATGGCCCCGACGATCAACACCTGTGAGTCGATCAGCGTGCCATCCATGTCAAAGATTGCGAGCTTCATTCAAGATCCTCGAACGGATCGCCGGAAACGCCCCTGGTTTCCCAGCCGAATGTCTCCCAAGTGCGGGCCATATGTTCGGGCAGTGGCGCGGTAAAGCTCAACTTCGAGCCATCCATCGGATGTTCGATAAATACGAAGCGGGCATGCAGGTGCAGCTTACGGCTGATCGCCCCGCCCAATTGCGCACCCCAGCCATCACCATCATTGGTTTGGCTGTTGCCACCATATTTACCGTCGCCAATGATCGGGTGCCCGATCTCCGCCATATGTGCGCGCAACTGATGGGTACGGCCGGTAATTGGCGACAGGGCAACCCACGCGGCGCGCTGACCTGCGCCCTCCATCACCATGTAATCAGAAACGGCACGTTTGGCGCCCTCCGTCCGGTCAACATGGTCGGGATGGACGGCGACCATCTTCTCACCCGCGCCATTCGGGCCATGACCACCGGCCTTAACCAAACCGTAGCGGATCGTACCGGCGCGTGGGTGAGGCATGCCAGCAACCACGCTCCAATAGATCTTGCGCGTGCGGCGCGCCTGAAAACCACGGGCGAGGGCCGCAGCCGCGCGCCCTGTGCGGGCCATAATCAGCACACCGGATGTGTCGCGATCCAGACGGTGCACCAAACGGGGCGGCGCATCGGCGTCAAAGCGCAACGCCTCTGCCATGCCGTCAATGTGACGGGTTTGTCCCGAGCCGCCCTGCACCGCCAAACCGGCCGGTTTGTTCAGGACGATCATGTGCTCGTCCTTCCACATCACGGCTTCGCGGATCATCCGTGTGTCCGCCTCACTGACCAGCGGGCGGTTATGAACGGCAGGTGCTTCATTCGTGGGCAGCGGCGGCAGGCGTAAAACCTGCCCCTCGGCCAGTCGGGTGTTCGATTTTACACGACCACCATCAATGCGAACCTCACCCTTACGACACATCTTTTCGATGCGCCCCTGTGTGATCTGGGGAAAGCTTTTGCGGATCCAACGATCCAGCCGCTGGCCCTCCGCCTCGGAATCCAGGGTTATTGTTTGTACGCCGCTCATGTGAAAATCGTCCTCGCTACCGCTGCGCCTGCAAATATCGCTCCGAGACCCAGCACGAGGCTCGCGCTCGCGTACCCTCCGGCCAGACCAAAGCGGCCCTCTTCGATCAAGCGCATCAGATCGAGGGAAAATGTTGAGAATGTCGTGAAGCCGCCCAGCAGCCCTGTGGTTAGAAACAATGAGAGCTGTGCGTTGCCAACGCCCCGCCGCACCAGCCAGATCGCCGCCATGCCCATCAGGAATGAGCCGAGCACATTGATGCAAAGCGTCACCGAGGCGAAATCCGAAACACCTATTCGAATGGCCAGACGACCCGCCAAATAGCGCATGGACGCGCCGATTGCACCACCGAGGGCAACGACCCAAATCATGTTAATATCACTGACTTATTCATGCGCCTGTCTACGCCCGCCATTACCTCAAATTCAAGGGGCGCGGCCCGCCATGTCAGCTCGTTTCGTTACGGCGCGCGCGTAGTTTGGCGAAATAATCCACGCGTTTTTTCAACTCGCGTTCTGCACCCCGTTCGACAGGCACGTAATACACGCCGCGCTTCATGGTTTCGGGGAAGTAATCCTGCCCCGAAAACCCATCCTCGGCGTTGTGATCATAGTTATAGCCGACGCCGTAACCCTCATCCTTCATCAGACGGGTTGGGGCGTTGAGAATATGTTTTGGCGGTGGTTCCGAGCCATATTCCTTGGCCGAAATCATCGCTGCCTTATAGGCGACATAGGCCGCGTTGGATTTCGGGGCCAGCGCGAGGTAGATAACAGACTGCGCCAGCGCTAGTTCACCCTCAGGACTGCCCAGCCTCTCATATGTATCCCAACTTTGCAGGCATATTGCTTGAGCTTGCGGATCGGCAAGGCCGATATCCTCCACCGCCATTCGGGTGATACGGCGCGCCAGATATCGCGGATCCTCACCGCCCTGCAACATCCGCCCCAGCCAATAAAGCGCCGCGTCAGGGTCCGACCCGCGCACCGATTTATGCAGCGCGGAGATCAGGTTGTAATGCTCGTCCCCTGATTTATCATATTTACTGGCACGTCTGGTGAGCCGCGATGTCAGCGCATCAATGCCAACAGGCTTGGTCGCCCCCCAACTCAACACCTGTTCCGTTAGGTTGAGCAGAGCGCGCCCGTCGCCATCCGCCATTTCGGTTAGGGCTTCACGTGCATAACCATCCAACGGTAGCGCGCCGTCCTCCTGCTCCACCCGTTGCAGGATTTTTTCCAGTGCGATCAGGTCCAACCTTTTTAGTGTGATGACCTGTGCACGGCTGAGCAAAGCGGAGTTCAGTTCAAAGCTGGGATTTTCGGTCGTGGCTCCGACCAGAACAATGGTTCCATCCTCCATATGGGGGAGAAAGCCGTCCTGTTGCGCCTTATTGAACCGGTGGATTTCGTCCACGAACAGCAACGTACCGCCGCCATTCGCACGACGGATTTTCGCAGCATCAAAGATTTTACGCAGGTCCGGCACGCCGGTGAAAATCGCACTGATCTGCACGAATGTCAGATCGGTTTCGGCGGCAAGCAGTCGCGCGATCGTTGTTTTCCCAACACCCGGCGGGCCCCAGAAAATCACGGAGCCAAGATTGCCCGCAGCCAGCATTGCTCCCAGCGGCCCCTCGGCCCCCAGCGCATGATCCTGCCCGATTACATCCGACAGGGTGGCCGGTCGCATCCGATCGGCAAGCGGTCGCGGCATGTCCCGTCCGGCGGGCGTCGATGAGTCAAATAAATCGGCCATATCCAGCAGATAGTCGGCTTAGCGGTGATGCGCAAATTCAGTTTCGTTTGGCTATGGTTCAGAAACGAAAAACCCGGCGCATTGGCCGGGTTCTTCCTAATCAGATGCGTGTGAAATTTACTCTTCAGCAGCTTCTTCAGCAGCCAGACGAGCCTTGTCGCTTGCGCCCTTTGCGGACACATCGCGGTCAACCAGCTCGATGATCGCCATTGGCGCCATGTCGCCATAACGGAAGCCAGCCTTGAGAACGCGTGCGTAACCGCCGTTGCGGTCCTTGTAGCGTGGCCCAAGGATGTCCATCAGCTTTGCAACAGCAGCATCCTGCTTCAGCTGGGCGTGGGCCAGACGACGACCGTGCAGGTCGCCCTTTTTGCCCAGCGTAATCAGCTTGTCGATGATGCGCTTCATTTCCTTCGCCTTAGGCAGCGTTGTCTTGATCTGCTCATGCTCGATCAAGGACACAGCCATGTTCGAGAACATAGCCTTCCGGTGCTCGTGGGTCCGGTTGAGTTTACGGTAGCCATTACCATGACGCATATTTCTATTCCTTCTTCGCTTTTATGCTTTGTCTGGCGGTCCATGCGTGGTGGCCGCTCTCCTTGGGGCGGAATTGCCCAGTCGTTAGGGGGCCCGAAGGCCCCCCGAAAAATCAGAACTGATCTTCGTATTTCTTGGCCAGATCCTCGATATTCTCTGGCGGCCAATCTACGATATCCATACCGAGGTGCAGGCCCATTCCGGTCAGCACTTCTTTGATCTCGTTCAGGGACTTGCGGCCGAAGTTCGGCGTGCGCAGCATTTCTGCTTCGGTCTTCTGAATCAGATCGCCGATATAGACGATGTTGTCGTTCTTGAGGCAGTTTGCCGAACGCACAGACAATTCCAGCTCGTCCACTTTCTTGAGCAGAAGCGGGTTGAACTCCAGATCCTCCTCTTCCTCGGCGCGGGTAGCGGCCTCAGGCTCGTCAAAGTTGACGAAGACGTTGAGCTGATCCTGAAGAATGCGCGCTGCGTAGGCAACTGCGTCCTCAGGGGAAATCGAACCATCGGTTTCGACATTCAGCGTCAGCTTATCATAGTCGAGCACCTGACCCTCACGGGTTGGCTCCACTTTGTAGCTAACTTTACGTACAGGCGAGAACAGCGCGTCGACCGAAATCAGGCCAATCGGTGCATCCTCAGGACGGTTTTTGTCCGCTGCAACATAGCCCTTACCGTTTTCAACGGTCAGTTCCATATACACAGACGCACCATCGTCGAGGTGACAGATCACGTGCTCTTTGTTCAGAACCTCGATGCCTGCGCTCTCGGAAATGTCGGCGGCAGTAACGAGGCCCGGGCCCTTTGCGGAGATCGAGAGACGCTTAGGTCCATCAACTTCCATAGCAATCGCGACACCCTTGAGGTTCAGAACGATGTCGGTGACGTCTTCACGCACACCAGCAACGGACGAAAACTCATGCAGAACGCCGTCGATTTGTACGGACGTGATCGCGGCGCCCTGAAGCGAGCTCATCAGCACGCGACGCAGGGCATTGCCCAGTGTCAGGCCAAAGCCACGCTCAAGCGGCTCAGCCGAGGCTGTTGCAAAACGCTTAGGGTCATTTCCAGGCTTAATTTCAAGCCCGGTCGGGCGGATGAGCGCCTGCCAGTTCTTGTGGATCATCTAATATCCTCCATACCAGTTCCCTGCCGGATCCTTTGCCGGGAACGCCCGAGGGATTCACCGTGTCCGAAGTAGACTTCAAACGGGTTGGAGTGCGGGCAGGTCTGGCCCGCACGCACCCCAGAATTTGTAGTGCCGAAGGTTAAACCCGGCGACGCTTTGGCGGACGGCATCCGTTATGCGCGATTGGTGTCACGTCACGGATCGCCGTGATAGTGAAGCCAACAGCAGCCAGAGCACGCAATGCGCTCTCACGGCCGGAACCTGGGCCCTGCACCTCAACGTCGAGCGTGCGCATACCGTGCTCCTGAGCCTTGCGACCAGCATCCTCAGCAGCAACCTGTGCAGCATAAGGTGTGGATTTACGCGAGCCTTTGAAGCCCATCGTGCCGGACGAGGACCATGCAATTGCATTGCCCTGCGCGTCGGAGATGAGGATCTTCGTGTTGTTGAACGAAGAGTTTACGTGTGCGACGCCTGCCGAGATATTCTTGGAGACTTTTTTCTTCGCGCGTACTTTTTCACGAGCCATGTTTAAGCCTCCTTATTTCTTCTTGCCAGCAATGGCCTTTGCAGGGCCTTTGCGGGTGCGAGCGTTGGTGCTGGTACGCTGACCGCGTACTGGCAGACCACGACGATGACGCAGACCGCGATAGCAGCCAAGGTCCATCAGACGCTTTACGTTCATCGAGTTTTCACGACGAAGATCACCCTCTACGGTGAAGTTCGCGTCGATGTGCTCGCGCAGTTTCAGGGCATCCGCATCGCTGAGTTCGTTGACGCGAGTCGTTGGCGCAATGCCAGTCGCTTCACAAATCTCAACGGCGGAGGAACGGCCAATGCCGTGTACGTAGGTGAGAGCGATCTGCACCTGCTTGTTGGTCGGGATGTTAACGCCTGCAATACGCGCCAAGGATATTCTCCAGTCCGGTTGCGGTTCCGTGACACCAGAACCTTTTTTCACAACGAAGGACCACCGCCATAACAGCCGATGGTCCCGATAGACAGATCCCGTAGAATCTGATTCCCCTGTGTGTAGGGAAGGCGGCTTTATAGCGGAACTGTAAAGCGCGTCAATGCTTGTAAGTAAGCTTTCTGCTTAAGCAGAAAGTGCACCGTCTACTCGGGCCTTAACCTCATCGATTGGGCCGAGGCCGTCGATCGAGCGCAACTTCTCATTTGCGTAATAATACCCGATCAGCGGCGATGTCTCACGGTAATAAGTCAGCAGCCGATTGCGCATCGACTCCTCATTATCATCCGCGCGGCGGGTAAAGGTCGTACCGCCACATTTGATGCACTTACCATCCGCAGGAACCGGACGCGTCTCATCGTGGTAAACCTCACCACAATCAGCACAGGTCGAACGGCCCGTGACGCGTGCGACCAGCGCATCGTCATTCACACGCATTTCAACAACATCGTCCAGAGTCTTACCGTGCTTTGCCAGCAACTCGCCCAATGCATCAGCCTGTGCCAAGGTGCGGGGGAAGCCGTCAAAGATGAAGCCGTTGCCGCCCTCATCACTATTCAGACGCTCCTCGATCAGGCCGATAACGATCTCATCAGTGACCAGATCACCGCGCGCCATTACGTCCGCAACAAGGTTGCCCATTTCCGTGCCGGAGCTCTTTGCTGCGCGCAGCATGTCGCCGGTCGAGAGCTGAACCAGCCCACGCTCTTCAACCAGAGTACGAGCTTGTGTGCCTTTACCAGCACCCGGTGGGCCAAGCAGGATAATATTCATCAGTGACGTCCCAGTGGTTTTTTCTTGCGGGCACCTTTACCACTCAGCTTGGATTTTTCAATCAAGCTTTCGTACTGGTGCGCAAGCATATGGCTCTGGATTTGGCTAACTGTGTCCATCGACACCGAAACAACGATCAACAGCGATGTACCGCCGAAGTAGAACGGCACGGACAATTGCGAGATCAGGATCTCTGGCAACAGGCAAACCGCGACCAGATAGCCCGAACCGATAACCAGCAGGCGGGACACGACATAGTCGAGATATTCCGCTGTACGCTTACCCGGGCGCAGACCAGGCACGAAGCCGCCTTGTTTCTTGAGGTTATCCGCAACTTCTTCAGTCTTAAACGCCACATTCGCTGTGTAGAAATAAGCGAAGAACACGATCATGCCACCGAAGAACAGCAAGTTCAGAGGTTGTCCACGACCGAGATAGGCCGAAATGTAGCTCAGCACGCCAGTGCCACCACCGGCCGAGAATGTCGCGACAGTTTGCGGCAACAGCAGCAGTGAGGACGCGAAAATCGCAGGGATAACGCCAGCCGGGTTCAGCTTGATCGGCAGGTGAGAGCTCTCACCACCATACATCTTATTGCCAACCTGACGGCGTGGATACTGAATGTGCACCTTACGCAGAGCACGCTCCATGAACACAACGAATGCGATCACTGCGATAGACATCAGAATGACGCCGATCACCACACCAGCGCTAATCGCACCTGTGCGGCCAGCCTCAAAGAATTGCGCCACAGCGGCGGGCAACTCGGCAATGATGCCAACGAAGATGATCAGCGAAATACCGTTACCGATGCCGCGTGCGGTAATTTGCTCACCCAGCCACATCAGGAACATTGTGCCGCCAACCAGCGTAATCACTGTTGAGGCACGGAAGAACCAGCCAGGATCGAGCGCGAGGCCGCCGGTTTCAAGACCAACAGCGATGCCGTACCCTTGGAACAGCGCCAGCAGAACTGTACCATAACGGGTGTATTGGTTGATCTTGCGACGCCCCTGCTCGCCCTCTTTCTTGATCTGTTCAAGGCGTGGCCACATGGACGACAGCAACTGAACAATAATCGAGGCCGAGATATAGGGCATAATGCCTAGCGAGAAGACCGCCATCCGGCTGATCGCGCCACCGGTGAACATATTCACCAAGCCGCCAATGCCTGACTGCGCGCTGTCAAAAAACTCGCGTAGCTGCACAGTATCGATACCCGGAACCGGGATATACGTACCAATGCGATAAACAATGAGAAGGGCCACGGCGAACAAAATGCGCTGTTGCAGCTCTTTGGCTTTGCCAAAGGTGCTCCAGCTCATGTTCGCGGCCATCTGTTCCGCTGCGGATGCCATCTTGGGGCCCTCCATGATTGCGCCGCCGAACCGGGATGGCTCAGGCGGCGCGAAAGTTCACTGATAGATGTAATGGGCGCAGGGCGCTCCCACAACCATCATTCTGTGGCTGCTGCGTCCGCTGGCGTAGCTGTGATCGTCACAGTGCCACCCGCTTTCTCAACTGCTTCCACCGCACCCTTGGATGCGCCGGTGATGCTGAGCTTCACCGCAGAGGTGATGTCACCCTTTGCCAGAACCCGAACACCGTCCAGCTTGCGACGGACCAGACCGGATGCAACCAGTGCATCCTCTGTGATCTCAGCCGATGCGTCCAGTTTGCCAGCGTCGATGAATTTCTGGATCAGACCAACGTTAACAACAGCATACTTGTTCGGGTTAGGAACGTTGAAGCCGCGCTTGGGCAGACGCTGGTAGAGTGGCATCTGGCCGCCCTCGTAACCATTGATGGCTACACCGGACCGGGACTTCTGACCCTTGATACCACGTCCACCCATCTTACCCTTGCCGGAGCCGGGGCCACGACCGATGCGCTTCTTGGATTTCGTTGCGCCTTCGTTATCGCGCAGTTCATTCAGTTTCATGTCGCTCTCCTATTGCCGGATACGCCCACCGAGCGAGAAACGGGGACCACGGCGTTGATAGATTCGTAAATTGGCACAATGCCACCGCGTGGCTATACGTCCTGTCCGTGTAATGGGCAAGAGGAACAACACAAACGAAAACGCCCCGAACAATGTCGGGGCGCTCTCAATGCTAACATGACGAAGGCTTATGCCTTCTCTTCGACGATCTGCACCATGTGGGGCAATTTCGCGATCATGCCGCGAACCGAAGGAGTATCCTCCAGCTCACGTGTCTTGTTCATCTTGTTGAGGCCCAGACCCTTCAGCGTAGCCAGCTGGTCCTTTGGGCGGCGAATCGGCGAACCGATTTGCTTAACTACGATAGTTGCCATGATTTATGCCTCCACCGTCTCTTCAACTTCAACAGGAGCCGCTTCAGGCGTGCCGAGGATGTCGCCAACCTTTTTGCCACGACGCTGTGCAACCTGACGAGGAGAAGATTCCTTGTTCAGACCGTCCAGCGTAGCGCGGATCATGTTGTATGGGTTCTGCGAACCTGTGGATTTTGCCACAACGTCCTGAATTCCCAACATCTCGAACACTGCGCGCATAGGACCACCAGCAATGATGCCGGTACCCTGTGGAGCAGTCCGCATCACAACCTTACCAGCGCCGTGACGGCCCTGCATGTCGTGGTGCAGCGTCCGGCCCTCGCGCAGCGGAACGCGGATCATCGACCGCTTTGCTGCCTCGGTTGCCTTACGGATCGCCTCAGGTACTTCGCGGGCTTTACCCTTACCGAAGCCTACGCGACCCTTCTGGTCCCCAACAACGACGAGAGCTGCAAAGCCGAAGCGCTTACCACCCTTCACCGTCTTGGAAACCCGATTGATCGCTACGAGGCGATCGGCGAATTCCGGGTTCTCATCGCGATCGCGACCGCCCCGGCGATTATCTTCACGTGCCATTATCGCCTCCTTAGAACTTCAGTCCGCCCTCGCGGGCAGCATCCGCGAGCGCTTTGACTTTCCCGTGGAACAGGAAGCCACCACGGTCGAAGTAAACGACATCAATGCCCTTTTCCTTCGCCCGCTCGGCAATCGCGGCGCCGACCTTTGTGGACGCTTCGATGTTGTTCTTGCCCACAACACCCAGACCCGGCTCCAAAGTGGAAGCCGCTGCCAGAGTTACGCCCTGAACGTCATCGATGATCTGCACCGAAATGTTCTTGGACGAGCGGTGGACGCTCAAACGGGGACGGCCATTAGCCGTCTTCCGCAGTTTGTTCCGGACGCGCAGGCGGCGCTTCTGGAACAGATCACGCTTGGTATTTGCCATGTGATACGCTCCTTACTTCTTCTTGCCTTCCTTACGGAAGATAAATTCATCTTTGTATTTGATGCCTTTACCTTTGTAAGGTTCGGGTTTGCGCCATTCGCGGATATTCGCCGCGACCTGCCCGACCACTTGCTGGTCGATGCCCTCAACGGTGAGTTCGGTTGGCTTGGTCGCCGTAACCGTAACACCCTCAGGGATGTCGAAATCGACGTCGTGGCTGTAGCCGAGCGACAGTTTCAGGACCTTGCCCTGTACTGCTGCACGATAACCAACACCGTTGATCTCAAGCTCTTTCTTGAAGCCGGTGGTGACGCCCTGAACCAGGTTTGCAACCTGAGTTCGCGACGTACCCCACTGCTGCCGTGCACGCTTGGACTTGCCACGCGGAGCAACGGAAACCGTGTTGTCTTCAACCCGCAAATCGACATCGTCGGTTGCGGTGAAGGAGCGGACGCCTTTCGGCCCCTTCACTTCGATCGTCTGACCCGAGACGGTAGCGCTAACGCCACCGGGAAGGTCGATCGGTTTTTTCCCGATACGAGACATTGTCTACCCTTCCTTAGAATACGGTGCAGAGCACTTCGCCGCCAACGTTAGCGGAGCGTGCCTGCGCGTCGGACATAACGCCGCGCGGGGTGGAAACGATGGCCACACCGAGGCCCTGACGGACCTGCGGGATGTCCTTGACGCCCGAATACACACGACGACCAGGGGTCGAAACGCGCTTCAGTTCCCGGATAACCGGAACGCCGTCGAAATATTTCAGCTCGATGCGCAGGGCCGGGTGGCCGTCTGCACCGGTGATGGGCTCGTAGCCGCGGACATAGCCCTCAGCAACCAGAACATCGAGCACCCAAGCGCGAACCTTGGACGCAGGCGAAACCACGGAGGATTTGCCACGCATCTGAGAGTTGCGAATGCGGGTCAGCATATCGCCGAGAGGATCGTTCATAGACATTTTAAATCCCCCTTACCAGCTGGACTTAACCATGCCGGGGATCTGCCCAATCGAGGCATAATCCCGCAGCGCGATCCGGCTCATACGCAACTTACGGTAGTAAGCGCGTGGGCGACCGGTAATTTCGCAGCGGTTGTTGAGACGGGTTGGCGACGAGTTGCGGGGCAGTTTAGCGAGCTGCATCCGCGCCTTGAAACGCTCAGAGCGCTCCAGAGACTCATCATTGGCACGGGCCTTAAGCTCCGCACGCTTGTCGGCATATTTAGCAACGAGACGCTCGCGCTTTTTTTGCCGCTCGATCATGGATTTCTTTGCCATATCAGGACTCCGCGGCTCAGCTTGTGAACGGCATGTTGAATTGCTTCAACAGTGCCTTTGCTTCGGCATCGGTCTTTGCATTGGTGCAAATCACGATATCCATGCCCCACATCTGATCAACTTGGTCGAAGTTAATCTCAGGGAACACGATGTGCTCTTTCAGGCCCATGGCGTAGTTGCCACGACCGTCAAAGCTCTTGCCCGAAACGCCACGGAAATCGCGAACACGCGGCAGAGCCACGGTGATGAGACGATCCATGAAGTCATACATACGGTCGCCACGGATCGTGACTTTGACACCCAAAGGCATCTCTTCACGAACCTTGAAACCAGCGATGGATTTCTTGGCTTTGGTGATGACCGGCTTCTGACCAGCGATCTTCATCAGATCGTCATGGGCTGACTTGATCTTCTTGGAGTCGGCAACCGCCTCACCAACACCCATGTTCAGGACGATTTTGTCCAGACGCGGGATCTGCATGTCGTTCTTGTAGGAAAACTCTTCCTTCAGAGCGGCACGGATGGTGTCCAAGTATTGCGTCTTGAGACGCGGGGTATAAGTCGCAGCATCAAGCATTGATCGTCTCCCCGGATTTCTTTGCGAAACGCACTTTCTTGCCGTCTTCCATGCGGAAGCCAACACGAGTTGCGCCGCCATCTTTAGGATCAACCAGCGCGATGTTGCTCAGTTGGATCGGCATCTCTTTCGAGATCCGGCCGCCCTGTGCGTCCTGCGTCTGGCGTGTGTGGCGGATTGCAACGTTCACGCCCGACACGAGTGCCTTACCAGCCTGGGGGAGCATCTGGGTGATTTCACCCTCACGACCCTTATCCTTGCCGGTCAGCACGACGACCTTGTCGCCTTTGCGGAGTTTAGCAGCCATCTTACAGCACCTCCGGCGCAAGCGAGATGATCTTCATGAAGTTCTTAGCGCGCAACTCACGTACAACCGGTCCGAAGATCCGGGTGCCGACGGGCTCGCCTGCTGTGTTCAAGATCACCGCAGCATTGCGGTCAAAACGGATAGCCGTACCGTCATCGCGGCGTACTTCCTTGGCTGTGCGAACGACAACGGCCTTGCGGACGTCACCTTTCTTAACACGGCCCCGAGGAATAGCCTCTTTCACGGACACGACAATGATGTCGCCGACGGAAGCGTACTTACGCTTGGACCCGCCGAGAACCTTGATGCACTGAACCCGGCGAGCGCCAGAGTTGTCAGCGACATCCAGGTTTGTCTCTACCTGAATCATAGGTTGTCTCCCGACCTGTGGGGAACGTCCCCACGGTTTCGTTTAAATTGGTTACTCTGCCGACGCGGTGTCAGCAAAAACTTCCCAACGCTTCGTCTTGGAACGCGGCGCACACTCGATAATGCGAACTTGGTCGCCGATCTTGTACGTGTTGTTCTCGTCGTGCGCCCGATACTTCTTGGACGAACGGATCACCTTGTGAAACAGCGGGTGCGTGGTGCGACGCTCGACCTGGACCGTGATGGTCTGCTCGTTTTTGTCGCTGGTCACAACGCCGGTAAGAATACGCTTAGGCATCGATCACTCCTCGCCGGCCGCGGCTGCGGCTTTCTGGTTCAGTACGGTCTTAACACGTGCAACGTCACGACGGACGGTGCGGATACGTGCAGTGTTTTCCAGTTGGCCAGTGGCACCCTGGAAGCGGAGGTTGAAGGCCTCCTTTTTCAGCGCAACAAGCTGCTCACGCAGCTCATCAGGCGTCTTATCGCGTAGTTCAGCGGCGTTCATGCCGTCTTCCTTTCAAACATCACCGGAGTGCCCAAAACTTGGGTGACACTGATTCCGGTGGATTCAATGATTGAGCGGTCGCAATACGGGGGAATCATGCAGATAGCAAGCTCTGCGTGACAACAGGCTCAAATGTTTCAATTTGTGGCGCAATCCAGCATCCGGCAGCTCAACTTTTCGAAACGAAAAAGGCCCCTGTCGCTGGACAGGGGCCTTTCTCTGAATACGATTTAGACGGTCTTACCAGTCTTCACGCTCGATGAAACGGCACTTAACCGGGAGCTTCATCGCGGCAAGGCGAAGTGCCTCACGTGCGACGGTCTCGGAAACACCGTCGATCTCGAACATTACACGGCCAGGCTTAACCTTGGCAGCCCAGTAATCCACCGAACCTTTACCCTTACCCATCCGAACTTCGGTAGGCTTGGATGTGACAGGCACATCCGGGAAAATGCGGATCCATACACGGCCCTGACGCTTCATATGACGCGTCATTGCACGACGGGCTGCTTCGATCTGACGGGCAGTCACACGCTCAGGTGTTGTTGCCTTCAGACCGAACTGGCCGAAGTTAAGAGTGGAACCACCCTTAGCTTCACCGTGGATACGGCCTTTAAACTGCTTGCGAAACTTTGTGCGCTTTGGCGAAAGCATGTGTTCTCTCCTTCACGCGGCTCAGCGGTCGCGACCGCCGGGGCGTCCGCCGGGACGACCACCAGATTGCAGTTCTTCGTGACGACGATCACGAGCGGACGGATCGTGGTCCATGATCTCACCTTTGAAGATCCAGACCTTGATGCCGATGATGCCGTAGGCAGTCTTGCCCTCGACATGTGCGTGATCGATGTCAGCACGCAGAGTATGCAAAGGCACACGACCCTCACGATACCACTCGGTGCGCGCGATCTCAGCACCGCCCAGACGGCCAGCAGCGTTGATCCGGATACCCAGAGCACCCATACGCATAGCGTTCTGAACAGCACGCTTCAGCGCACGACGGAACGAAACACGACGCTCAAGCTGCTGAGCGATGTTCTCGGCAACCAGACGCGCATCGATTTCCGGCTTGCGGACTTCGACGATGTTCAGGTGCAATTCACTGTCGGTCAGCTTTGCAAGTTGCTTGCGCAGCGTCTCGATGTCAGCGCCTTTTTTACCGATGATAACGCCAGGCCGTGCGGCATGGATCGTTACGCGGCACTTGCGGTGCGGACGCTCAATGATAACGCGGCTGATGCCAGCAGCGTTCTGGTGCTTGTGGATGTACTCACGGATTTTGATGTCTTCGTGCAGAAGTCCACCGTAATCCTTCGTGTCCGCATACCAACGGCTGTCCCAAGTACGGTTGATCTGCAGTCGCAGACCGATTGGGTTAATCTTATTTCCCATTAGGCTTGCTCCTCGACTGCACCGACCTGCCGAACCAGGATCGTGACCTGGCTGAACGGCTTCAGGATCTTACCGAAGCGACCACGAGCCCGTGGGCGACCGCGCTTCATGACCATAGTCTTGCCAACATAGGCTTCGGCTACGACGAGCTCGTCGACATCCAGACCGTGGTTGTTTTCAGCGTTCGCAATAGCGGACTGAAGACATTTCTTAACGTCAGCAGCGATCCGCTTCTTGGAGAAGGTCAGATCGACGAGCGCCTTATCAACCGGCTTGTTGCGGATCATCTGAGCCACAAGGTTGAGCTTCTGAGGCGATGTGCGCAGCATGGAGCTGATTGCAATCGCTTCGTTATCCGCGGCGCGGCGGGGGTTCTTAGACTGTCCCATGATTATTTCCGCTTCGCTTTCTTGTCCGCAGCGTGACCGTAATAGGTCCGCGTTGGCGAGTACTCACCGAATTTCTGGCCAATCATATCCTCAGTAACGTTAACCGGGATGTGCTTTTTGCCGTTGTAAACGCCGAATGTCAGACCCACAAACTGGGGCAGAATCGTCGAACGACGGGACCAGATCTTGATGACCTCATTGCGACCGGATTCCCGCGACTTCTCAGCTTTCTTGAGAACGTAGGAATCGACGAACGGGCCTTTCCAGACTGAACGTGCCATGTGTCAGGCCTCCTTATTTCTTGCGCTGGTGGCGCGACCGCAAGATATACTTGTCAGTCGTTTTGTTGGTGCGGGTACGAGCACCCTTGGTCGGCTTACCCCATGGGGTAACTGGGTGGCGACCACCCGATGTCCGGCCTTCACCACCACCGTGCGGGTGATCGATTGGGTTCATAACAACACCACGTACCGAAGGACGGATGCCCTTGTGACGGTTGCGGCCTGCTTTACCCAGGTTCTGGTTCGAGTGGTCGGGGTTGGAAACCGCACCCACAGTTGCCATGCATTCCTGACGAACGAGACGAAGCTCACCCGAGGAAAGACGCAGCTGTGCGTAGCCACCATCACGACCAACAAACTGAGCGTAGGAACCGGCCGCGCGAGCAATCTGCCCACCCTTGCCTGGCTTCAACTCAATGTTGTGAACGATCGTACCGATAGGCATGCCGGTGAAGGGCATCGAATTGCCCGGTTTCACGTCGACCTTTTCGCCAGCCACAACCATATCGCCAACAGCCAAACGCTGTGGTGCAATGATGTAGGCCTGCTCGCCATCGGTGTATTTCAGGAGGGCGATAAATGCCGTCCGGTTAGGATCGTACTCGATCCGCTCAACCGCCGCAGGAACGTCGAACTTACGACGTTTGAAATCCACGATCCGGTAGAGACGCTTCGCCCCGCCGCCTTTGCGGCGCATGGTGATCCGTCCGGTATTGTTCCGTCCGCCGTTCTTGGTCAAACCCTCAGTAAGGGACTTGACCGGGCGGCCTTTCCAGAGCTCCGAACGGTCGATCAGAACCAGCCCGCGCTGGCCAGGCGTTGTCGGCTTATACGACTTCAATGCCATCTTGCTGTCATCCGTTTGCTTGCAGAGGGCACATAGCCCCCTTCCGTTTACAGGGCCCCAAAGGTCCCCAAATAAAATGTCCTTGCGAACAACGAGACAGCCCCAGACGAATCTGTGGCTGTGTCGATGGGTTCGTTTAGGGGGTGGAACAGGTCCGGTCAAGGGCTGCCGGACCAGATAGCAAGGATCGCCTAGAATCCATTACGCCAAACCTTGCCTAACAACGAAAAAGGCCCCCGCCAATTAGCAGGGGCCTTTTCAAAACATCAAAGATCAGATGATCTTAGAGGCCGGTAGAGACGTCGATGGAATTACCTTCCTCGAGCGTCACGTAAGCCTTTTTCACGTCCTTACGGGTACCGAGGCGACCGCGGAAACGCTTTACTTTGCCTTTGGTGACAGTGGTGTTAACCGCCTTCACCTTGACGTTGAACAGTCCCTCGACTGCCTCTTTGATCTGAGGCTTGTTCGAGTCGATTGCCACTTCGAAAACCACTGCATTGGACTCGGAAGCCAATGTGGATTTCTCGGTGATGATCGGACGGCGGATCACGTCGTAGAGTTCTGCCTTGGCGCTCATTTCAGTCGAGCCTCCAGTGCTTCAACGGCTGCCTTAGTCAGAACCAGCGTATCCTTTTTCAGGATATCGTACACGTTGGCACCAACGCTCGGCAGAACGTCGAGGGTTTCAATGTTGCGCGCTGCGCGGGCGAAGTTCGCGTCCACGTCTGCACCATCAATGATGAGTGCACGCTTCCAGCCCAGCTTGCTCAGACGCTTGGACAGCTCGGCTGTCTTTGCTTCCGACATCTTTGCACTTTCGATAACGACCAGTTCACCGGCAGTCATCTTGGCGCTCAATGCATGACGAAGACCTAGCTTGCGGAACTTCTTCGTCAGGTCATGCTCGTGGCTACGCGGGGTTGGGCCCTTGTAGACACCACCCTTACGGAAGATAGGCGCCTTACGGGAACCGTGGCGTGCGCCGCCGGTACCCTTTTGACGATAGATCTTCTTTGTCGAGTAGCTGACTTCAGAACGACCCTTGACCGAGTGCGTACCCTGCTGGGCACGTGCACGCTGCCAACGAACCATACGGTGCAGAATGTCTGCACGAGGCTCCAAGCCGAAGATGGTGTCGTCGAGCTCAATCGAGCCCTCCGAACCAGCGTCGAGGTTGATTACGTCGAGTTTCATGTGTTCTCACCCCCTTCTTCAGCAGGTGCAGCTGCCGCTTCAACAGCGGATTTCAGCGCAGCAGGCAGAACAACGTTCTCTGGAAGTGGCTTCTTAACCGCATCCTTGATCGTTACCCAGCCACCCTTGGAACCCGGAACCGCGCCCTTGACCATAATCAGGCCACGAGTGCTGTCAGTCTTTACGACTTCAAGGTTCTGGGTCGTCACGCGGACAGCGCCCATGTGACCAGCCATCTTCTTACCTTTGAAGACCTTGCCTGGATCCTGACACTGACCAGTCGAACCATGCGAACGGTGGGAAACGGACACACCGTGAGTAGCGCGAAGACCACCAAAGTTGTGACGCTTCATCGCACCCGCAAAGCCCTTACCAATCGAGGTACCGGCAACATCTACATACTGACCAGCGAAGTAATGGTCGGCGGTGATTTCTTCACCAACACCGATCATGTTGTCTTCGCTGACGCGGAACTCAGCAAGCTTGCGCTTAGGCTCTACCTTCGCAACCGCGAAGTGACCACGCATAGGCTGGCTGACGTTCTTGGCCTTTGCTGCGCCAACGCCGAGCTGAACAGCTGTGTAGCCATCCCGATCTGCGGTGCGCTGTGCAACGACCTGACATCCGTCCATCTGGAGAACCGTGACAGGAATTTGCCGACCGTCTTCCATGAACAACCGGGTCATGCCCAGTTTTTTTGCTATTACTCCGGAACGCAACATTTTCGCCCCCTCAGAGCTTGATTTCAACGTCCACACCAGCGGCGAGGTCGAGCTTCATCAGCGCGTCCACCGTCTGGGGTGTCGGATCTACGATATCGAGAAGCCGCTTATGCGTCCGGATCTCGAACTGCTCACGGCTCTTCTTGTCCACGTGCGGACCGCGAAGAACGGTAAACTTCTCAATCTTATTTGGCAGCGGGATAGGTCCGCGTACCGTTGCGCCCGTGCGCTTGGCCGTCGAAACGATTTCCTGCGTGCTGGCATCCAGCACGCGGTAATCGAAGGCCTTAAGCCGGATGCGAATGTTCTGACCGTTCATTGGGGTCGCCTCATTCATCAACGTGTTCAAAGAACGTGGCCGGGTAAACCCCGGCCACAAATCGGGTCTACGAGAGTATTACTCGTGGATTTTGGAGACGACGCCCGCGCCGACGGTGCGGCCACCTTCGCGGATAGCGAAGCGCAGCTTCTCTTCCATTGCGATAGGCTGGATCAGTTCAACGTCGAACTTCAGGTTGTCGCCAGGCATAACCATCTCGGTGCCTTCGGGCAGCATTACCGTGCCAGTTACGTCCGTTGTACGGAAGTAGAACTGTGGGCGGTAGTTTGCGAAGAATGGCGTGTGACGGCCACCCTCTTCCTTGGTCAGGATGTATGCTTCTGCCTCGAACTTCGTGTGCGGCATGACCGACTTTGGCTTACACAGGATCTGGCCCCGCTCAACGCCGTCACGGTCGATACCACGCAGCAGAACGCCAACGTTGTCGCCTGCCTCACCGCGATCCAGCAGCTTGCGGAACATCTCGACGCCCGTGCAAGTCGTGGTCTTGGTGTCGCGGATACCCACGATCTCGATGCTGTCGCCAACGTTGATAACGCCACGCTCAACACGACCGGTTACAACTGTACCACGGCCGGAGATCGAGAATACGTCCTCGATTGGCATCAGGAACGGCTGGTCAACTGCGCGCTCGGGCTGCGGGATGTACTCATCCACAGCTGCCATCAGCTTTGCGATGGAGTCTTTGCCGATCGCATCGTCGCGATCTTCCAGAGCGGCCAGAGCCGAACCAGGGATCACCGGGATATCGTCGCCAGGGTAGTCGTAGGAGGACAGCAGCTCGCGGATCTCCATCTCGACCAGCTCAAGCAGCTCTTCGTCGTCAACCTGATCGACCTTGTTCATGTACACAACCATGTACGGGATGCCGACCTGACGGCCGAGCAGGATGTGCTCGCGCGTCTGTGGCATTGGGCCATCTGCTGCGTTCACAACCAGGATCGCGCCGTCCATCTGCGCAGCACCGGTGATCATGTTCTTGACGTAATCTGCGTGGCCCGGGCAATCAACGTGCGCGTAGTGACGCGTTTCCGTCTCGTACTCAACGTGTGCCGTCGAGATCGTGATCCCGCGGGCTTTCTCTTCTGGCGCGCCGTCAATCTCGTCATACGCCTTGAAGTCGCCAAACTGCTTCGTAATCGCAGCTGTCAGCGTCGTCTTGCCGTGGTCAACGTGACCAATCGTGCCGATATTTACGTGCGGTTTCGTCCGCTCGAACTTTGCCTTCGCCATGCTCAGTCCCCTTCAGGATTGCAAGTGTTTCGTCGTTCAGGCGCCTAAAAGCACCCGCCGGGCGCGAGCAACAAACTGCTCCGCCAATTCAGTCAGCTCGGTGCCACGATCGGCCTGAGTGATGTCGGGCTGGTTGCCGTCTGCCACCCACCCGATCCCGGGCGAGAAAATTTCGGTAGGGGCGACAATCACCGCCCCCGTCGTTGCGTCCACGAGGGACACCGTGCCTCGCATTACTGCGACACCCTGACCGAACAGCCCAGCTTCGTTACCGTCGAAGCGAACGTCTGTTACGATCAGTTCGACACGAGTGGCACGAGTACCACCAATGTCCCAGATCAACTCCCGCTCTGCCGCGTCCAGTACTTCCGTACGAACAGTAGCCGAGTTGAAGTCAGGCGTGTCAAACTGCTCACGCAGTGCGCGTGTATCCACTGTCGCACCCGAAAAGGTGACGGCGCGGATCGTGGGAGCGTCCAGTGCTGGCGTGACATATTCTGTCAAACCAGGCTGGCCGCAGCCCATAAGCGGTAAAACCGCCAATCCACAAATGAATACACGACGCAACATTGCCATGCCCCTTACGCGAACTTCGCCTGAATCTCTTCCGAGATGTTCGAAGGAACCGCGTCATAGTGATCAAACTGCATCGAGAACTGCGCGCGGCCCGAAGACATGGAACGCAAGTTGTTGATGTAGCCGAACATGTTGGCCAGCGGTACGAAGGCGTCGATTACGATCGCGTTGCCGCGTGTATCCTGCCCCTGCACCATGCCGCGACGCGATGTCAGATCGCCGATGATCGAACCGGTATACTCTTCCGGTGTCAGAACTTCGACTTTCATCATCGGCTCAAGCATCTTCGCGCCTGCTTTACGCAGACCCTCACGCATACCCATCCGTGCCGCGATCTCAAATGCGAGAACCGAGGAGTCAACATCGTGGAAGGCGCCATCGATCAGGGCAACTTTGAAGTCGATTACGGGGAAACCGGCAAGTGGGCCGCTATCCATAACAGACTTGATGCCTTTTTCGACGCCCGGGATGTATTCCTTAGGAACCGCACCACCAACAATTTTGGACTCGAAGGAATAACCCTCGCCCGGCTCTGTCGGTGTGATGACCATTTTCACGCGGCCGAACTGACCTGTACCACCCGACTGCTTCTTGTGGGTGTAGTCAATTTCAGCTTCGCGCGAGATGGTCTCACGGTAGGCAACCTGTGGCGCACCGATATTCGCCTCAACCTTGAATTCCCGCTTAAGACGGTCAACCAGGATGTCGAGGTGAAGTTCGCCCATACCCTTCATGATCGTCTGACCGGACTCAAGGTCAGTTTCGACGCGGAAGGAAGGATCCTCAGCTGCCAGACGAGCCAGACCCTGAGACATTTTCTCTTGGTCTGCTTTCGTCTTAGGCTCGACGGCGATCTCGATCACTGGATCGGGGAACGTCATCGTTTCCAGAACGACCGGAGCGTTGATCGCGCAAAGCGTATCACCGGTGGTCGTATCCTTCAGGCCTGCCAGCGCAATGATGTCGCCTGCAAACGCTTCTTGGATCTCGTCCTGGTTGTTGGAGTGCATCATAACCATACGGCCGATGCGCTCTTTCTTAGCCTTGGTCGAGTTCAGGAAGCTGTCACCTTTTTTGATCATGCCCGAATAGATCCGGGTGAACGTCAGGGTGCCCATGAACGGGTCGTTCATGATTTTGAATGCGAGACCGGAGAATGGCTCGCTATCATCAGCATGACGTGCCTGATCGCGCGTTTCTGTCTCATCACCAGGCTTGAAGCCCATGTAAGCAGGAACGTCGAGAGGACCCGGCAGGTAATCAACAACAGCGTTGAGCAGAGGCTGAACGCCTTTGTTCTTGAACGCCGAGCCAGCCAGAACCGGAACGAAGGACATCGACAGCGTACCCTTGCGGATCAGCTTGCGAAGCGTCGCGACATCAGGCTCTTCGCCCTCCAGATACGCTTCCATGATGTCGTCGTCCATTTCGACGGCGAGTTCCATCATCTCAGCGCGCAGCTCGTCACAACGATCCTTGAGGGAATCGCGGATAGGCTGACGGGTCCAGGATGCACCGAGGTCTTCACCAACCCAGGTCCACTCTTCCATGGTAACCAGATCAACGATGCCTTCCAGCTCAGTTTCAGCCCCGATTGGGATCTGAATTGGCATGGCGCGCGCGCCGGTCCGCTTACGGATCATGTCGACACAGTTGTCGAAGTCCGCACCGATTTTGTCCATCTTGTTGACGAACACAATCCGTGGAACCTTGTACCGGTCGGCCTGACGCCAAACAGTCTCGGTCTGGGGCTCAACACCAGCGTTCGCATCCAGAACGCAAACCGCGCCATCGAGAACGGCGAGCGAACGCTCTACCTCGATGGTGAAATCAACGTGACCCGGAGTATCGATGATGTTGAAGCGATGCTTTGGCGTTTCTGCCTCTTCACCGTTCGACGTACGCTCCCAGAACGTGGTGGTCGCAGCAGAGGTGATCGTGATGCCACGCTCCTGCTCCTGCTCCATCCAGTCCATCGTTGCGGCCCCATCATGGACCTCACCGATTTTGTGGGATTTGCCGGTGTAGTACAGAATCCGCTCGGTACAGGTTGTTTTACCTGCATCGATATGCGCCATAATTCCGAAGTTACGGTAGCGCTCAAGGGGATAGTCGCGTGCCATGTGGATCGTCCTCTAGGCTCGAATTACCAGCGGTAATGGGAGAAGGCTTTGTTAGCCTCTGCCATCTTGTGCGTGTCTTCGCGTTTCTTCACAGCGGTACCGCGAGAGTTCACAGCGTCGAGCAGCTCGCCTGCGAGGCGCTCTTCCATTGTGTTCTCGTTACGGGCACGCGAAGCGTTGATCAGCCAGCGAATTGCCAGTGCCTCACGCCGCTCAGGGCGAACTTCGACGGGAACCTGATAGGTTGCACCACCAACACGGCGGGAGCGAACTTCCAGTGCCGGTTTGATGTTGTCCAACGCCTCGTGAAAGACCTCGATCGGCTCACGCTTGATCCGGTCCTCAACGCGAGTCATCGCGCCATACACGATGCTTTCAGCGGCAGATTTCTTGCCGTCGTACATCAGGTTATTCATGAATTTGGTCAGGACCTTATCGCCATACTTGGCGTCAGGCAGCACTTCCCGTTTCTCGGCGCGATGGCGACGTGACATCTCGCGAACTCCTTCTTATTTCGGACGCTTCGCGCCGTACTTCGAACGACGCTGGCGACGGTCTTTGACGCCCTGCGTATCGAGCACACCGCGAAGGATGTGGTAGCGGACGCCGGGAAGATCTTTTACCCGGCCGCCACGGATCAGAACCACAGAGTGCTCCTGAAGGTTGTGGCTTTCACCTGGGATGTAAGAGATCACCTCGAAACCGTTGGTCAGGCGTACCTTCGCAACTTTCCGCATAGCGGAGTTCGGCTTCTTCGGAGTCGTAGTATAAACACGCGTACAGACGCCGCGCTTCTGGGGGCAACCCTCCAGATGCTGCGACTTCGAGCGCTTGACTTTAGGCTGCCGCGGCTTGCGGATCAGCTGTTGAATCGTCGGCATTCTAATCTCGCCCTATCGTTCGTTCAACGCCCTGATGCGCGCCTCATGGCACGCACGAGCCACTGCGAATCCCTTTGGAATTCGCAATGGCGTGAATTTCAGAGGATCGGGGCAGTTGCCCGGATCATGCATCGCCAATTTCGGCTATATCGTATTCACGGGACTATTTAGTCCTATGAAAGTGGGCGGAAACTACGCCCGACTCGCGGGCCTGTCAACCAGCCATTACAATCGACTGCAAATGGCGCCACGTCATATGTTTTCAGCACTGACCGCTGCCCCCAATGCGGCAGCGAAGTTCCTCATTTGACTATGTAATTCCTCAGTCATTGCTGCTTCAACCGCCTCATACATCTTTTGACCGGCTCCGCCCTCGATCACCGCAGCATAGGCATTCAATTCATCCACCGACAGTGATTGGTAGATGAACGCCTTTATGGCGACCGACTCGATTTGCAATCGGGCAATCATATCGTCCTGTTGGGTGATAATCATTGCCAACAGATCGGCTTCGGGAATCGCTCGGCCCAGATTTTCATTCAATGCCTGCTGAAATACAAACTGACGATTGAGGCTGGTTGCTGCGATTTCTTCGGGTGTACCGAACGCCAAGGTCAAGCGTTGCAGCGCCTCCAAGCGGTCCGGATCGATCTCGGCCATTGCGGCGTGGCCTAACTCAACCTGATCCACACCATCCATATCCGGCATTTGACTGGCTTCCTCCAATGCCGTTATCCGCTGACCCAGACCCATGGAGAAGAATCCTCGAAGTGATTCCAGCTCCTCCAAAGTCGCCATTTCACCGAACTGCTCTGCGGCAGCATCAAAGACGGCTTCGGCCTGAAAGAATCGCGGGCCCAATCGGTCCCATGCCGTTGCAAGATCGGGATCATTATCGCCGGTCCCTTCCGGTGCGTTGGACAATGCGCGCGCCTGATCCTCAGTCAATGTATCAAATCCGTTGAGAAGCAGGACCTCCCCTGCAAGGGCTGTTTGATGCTGCTCCTGCGCATATGCGGGAATCGTCAGCATCAAAAGAACGGCGATCGAGGAAAGTGTGTTGCGTAGCATGGCTTACTCCTGAACCTGTCAGAAAAGACCTAAGCACTGAGCCGCGTACAAAAAAGGGTGAACCCGCACGCTCTCGCAGTCGTCATCATCGCCAGAAACGAAAAAGCCCCGGCGCGGTGGCCGGGGCTTTTCCAAAAGTAGTGCCGGAATTACTCGGCGGCTGTATCGTCGCTTGGCGCAACTTCGGCCTCCGCTGCGGCAAGGGCGGCCTGCGCCTCCTTTTGCCGCTGCGCGATGACCTTGCTGTCCCGCTCCTGCGCCACACGCTTGATGTCGTGCGTGGCACCACCGGTACCAGCAGGGATCAGGCGACCAACGATCACGTTCTCTTTCAGACCGATCAGCTTGTCCCGCTTACCCTGCGTGGATGCTTCTGTGAGCACACGCGTGGTTTCTTGGAACGATGCAGCCGAGATGAACGAGCGGGTTTGCAGCGATGCCTTGGTGATACCCAGCAGGATCGGTGCGCCCTTTGCAGCCGCTCCGCCCTTGGAGATCGCCTTCTCGTTGGCTTCGTCAAACTCGATCTTATCGACCTGCTCACCCTTGAGCAGCGTGGTGCCGCCGGAATCGGAGACCTCCCACTTTTGCAGCATCTGGCGAACGATCACCTCGATGTGCTTGTCGTTGATCTTCACGCCTTGCAGTCGATACACGTCCTGCACCTCGTTGATGAGGTAATCGGCCAGCGCCTCGATCCCCAGAATTGCGAGGATGTCATGGGGGGCTGGGTTGCCGTCCATGATGTACTCACCCTTCTGTACGAAGTCGCCCTCGGCCACAGGAATGTGCTTACCCTTAGGAACCAGATACTCGACTGCCTCCATCGTGTCATCGGCAGGCTCAAGCGAAATACGACGCTTGTTTTTGTAATCCTTGCCGAAGCGAACATAGCCGTCCTGCTCCGCGATGATCGCGTGATCCTTTGGACGACGTGCCTCGAAGAGTTCAGCAACACGCGGCAGACCACCGGTAATGTCCTTCGTCTTCGCGCCTTCACGCGGGATACGTGCCAGCACGTCGCCTGCCTTCATCTCCTGACCGTCTTCGACCGACAGAATAGCATCCACAGACATCGCGTAGGATGCAGGGTTGCCGCTATCCAGACGAACCGGCTCACCCTCAGGATCAGCCAGAATGATCGCAGGCTTCAGTTCGTTGCCCTTTGGAGCCGCGCGCCAATCCGAAACGATCCGCTGGGAAATACCGGTTGCATCATCCGTATCCTCACGCACGGAAATACCCGGCGTCAGATCGACGAATTTCGCAGTACCGTCCTTCTCGGCGATGATTGGCAGCGTGTAGGGGTCCCACTCGGCGAGCTTGTCACCGCGTGCAATTTCCTGACCCTCTGCAATCAACAGCGTCGAACCATATGCCATCTTGTACTCGGCCCGAACTGCGCCGTGCTCGTCCATGATTGCGATAACCATGTTACGGCCCAGAACGATGATATCGCCCGAGGAGTTGGTGATGACGTTCTTGTTGCGCAGCTCAACCTTACCGGATTGCGTTGCCTCAAGATAGGATTGCGAACCACCCTGCGCGATGCCGCCAATGTGGAATGTCCGCATTGTCAGCTGTGTACCAGGCTCACCGATCGACTGTGCAGCAATAATGCCGACAGCCTCACCAGGGTTTACACGGGTACCGCGGGCAAGGTCACGACCGTAGCACTGCGCACAGATGCCGTCATCTGCTTCACAAGTCAGCGGCGAACGCATCTTCATGGTTAGAACGCCCGAACCCTCAATCAGGTCGGCCATACGCTCATCAATCAGCTCGCCTTCCTTACAGATGACACGCTTGTCATCCGCAGGGTCCAGCACATCCTCAGCCGCAACACGGCCCAGAATACGCTCGGCCAGCGATGCAACAACGTCACCATCCTTGATGGCGGCGGATGCGGTGATCGAATTGCTCGTGCCACAATCGTCAATCTTGACGATGCAATCCTGCGCAACGTCAACCAGACGGCGTGTCAGATAGCCCGAGTTCGCTGTTTTAAGCGCGGTATCGGCCAGACCCTTACGGGCACCGTGGGTGGAGTTAAAGTACTCCGCCACGGTCAGACCTTCCTTAAAGTTCGACACGATCGGCGTTTCGATGATCTCACCCGATGGCTTGGCCATCAGACCACGCATACCACCCAGCTGCTTCATCTGGGCAGGGGAACCACGCGCACCGGAGTGGGACATCATGTAGACCGAGTTCGGCTCCATTTCCGCACCGGCATCATCACGACGCACCGCAGAAATTTCAGCCATCATCGCATCCGCAACAACGTCGGAACATTGCGACCAAGCATCAACCACCTTGTTGTACTTCTCGCCCTGAGTAATCAGGCCGTCCATGTACTGGCGCTCGAATTCCTTAACCTGCTCGCGCACGTTTTCAACGATCGTCCACTTGGTGTCAGGGATAACCATGTCGTCCTTACCGAACGAGATGCCTGCCTTGAACGCCTCGGTGAAGCCGAGTGTCATGATCTGATCGCAGAAGATGACCGACTCTTTCTGACCGCAATGGCGGTACACAACGTCGATGACCTCGGCGACTTCCTTCTTACGCAGAAGGCGGTTCACGATGTCGAATGGTGCTTTCGCATTCAACGGCATCAGTGCGCCCAGACGCAGACGGCCCGGAGTGGTTTCAAACCGTGTCATCACGGTTTCGCCTTCCTCGTTGATCTGAGGAATACGTGCCTTGATCTTGGAGTGCAGGTGCACAACGCCGGCGTTCAGCGCGTGATCCACTTCCTCCATCGAACCGAAGGTCATGCCCTCACCCTTCTGCCCATCACGTGCAAGCGTGATGTAGTAGAGACCGAGGATCATATCCTGCGATGGAACGATGATTGGCTTACCGTTTGCAGGCGACAGAACGTTGTTCGTCGACATCATCAGGACGCGCGCCTCAAGCTGCGCCTCCATGCTGAGCGGTACGTGAACAGCCATCTGGTCGCCGTCAAAGTCAGCGTTAAACGCGGAACAAACCAGCGGGTGCAGCTGGATAGCCTTACCTTCGATCAGAACCGGCTCAAACGCCTGAATGCCAAGACGGTGCAGCGTAGGCGCACGGTTCAGCATAACGGGGTGTTCGCGAATAACCTCGTCGAGGATATCCCAAACCTCGGGACGCTCCTTCTCAACCAGCTTTTTCGCCTGCTTAACAGTCGAGGAAAGACCCTTCGCGTCCAGACGCGAATAGATGAACGGCTTGAACAGCTCCAACGCCATCTTCTTGGGCAAACCACATTGATGCAGTTTCAGTTCAGGACCGGTCACAATCACCGAACGACCCGAGAAGTCGACCCGCTTACCCAAAAGGTTTTGACGGAAGCGACCCTGCTTACCCTTGAGCATATCAGACAGCGACTTCAGCGGGCGCTTGTTCGCACCGGTGATGACGCGGCCACGACGGCCGTTATCGAACAGCGCATCAACCGATTCCTGCAACATCCGCTTCTCGTTGCGGATGATGATGTCAGGCGCACGCAGCTCGATCAGGCGCTTCAGACGGTTGTTCCGGTTGATAACCCGACGATACAGGTCGTTCAAATCCGAGGTCGCGAAACGACCACCATCCAGCGGCACCAGTGGGCGCAGCTCTGGCGGGATCACGGGGATCACGGTCAGGATCATCCACTCGGGACGGTTGCCGGAATCGAGGAAGTTCTCGACCAGCTTCAGACGCTTGATGATCTTCTTGGGCTTCAGCTCACCAGTTGCCTCGGCCAGATCGGCGCGCAGCTGCTCTGCCTCGGCGTCGAGGTCGAGATCGGCCAGCATTTCGCGGATCGCCTCAGCACCAATGCCGCAGCGGAACGCATCAGCACCGTACAGATCCTCTGCGTCGAGGAACTCTTCCTCGGTCAGCAGCTGGCCCTTGGTTAATTCGGTCAGACCGGGCTCAATCACCACGTACTGTTCGAAATACAGGATACGCTCCAGATCGCGCAGCGTCATGTCCAGCATCAGGCCTATGCGGCTTGGCAGCGATTTCAGGAACCAGATGTGTGCAACAGGAGCGGCCAGCTCGATATGGCCCATCCGCTCACGACGTACCTTTTGCAGCGTGACTTCTACGCCGCATTTCTCGCAGGTAACGCCGCGATATTTCATGCGCTTATATTTACCGCACAGGCATTCGTAATCCTTGATCGGACCAAAGATGCGCGCGCAGAACAGACCGTCCCGCTCAGGCTTGAACGTACGGTAGTTGATTGTCTCGGGCTTTTTTATCTCACCGAAGGACCAGCTCAAAATCCGCTCTGGCGAGGCCAGAGATATCTTGATCTCGTCGAAAGTCTTGAGCGGGGCAACCGGGCTAAACGGGTTGTTGATAAGCTCTTGGTTCATCTTGTGATCCTATCTGTCATTGGCAAAACGCGACCCTCGGGCCGCTAGACGGGGGCGGCGGTCCGCCCCCGGCCTTGCGATCACTCCGCTTCGGAATCCAGCAGCTCGATATTCAGACCGAGCGAACGGATTTCCTTGACGAGAACGTTGAACGATTCAGGCACACCTGCCTCGAAGTCATTCTCGCCCTTCACGATAGCCTCATAGACCTTTGTCCGGCCTGCGACGTCATCCGACTTCACCGTCAGCATTTCCTGCAAGGTGTAGGCGGCACCGTAAGCTTCCAGTGCCCAGACCTCCATCTCACCAAAGCGCTGACCACCGAACTGCGCCTTACCACCCAGCGGCTGCTGAGTGACGAGCGAGTATGGACCCGTCGAACGCGCGTGGATTTTGTCATCCACAAGGTGGTGAAGTTTCAGCAGGTATTTAACACCCACCGTCACCTTACGGGCGAACTGCTCACCGGTACGACCGTCGAACACGACCGACTGGCCGCTTTCGTCCAGACCCGCACGACGCAGCGCATCGTTTACGTCGGGCTCTTTCGCACCATCAAAGACTGGCGTCGCGATTGGAACACCACGGGTCACATTGCCGGCAGCCTCGAGGAATTCCTCGTCGGTCATGTCGGCAGTAGCCTCGTTATAGATGTCCTCACCATAAGCGATCTTCATTGCGTCCTTAACCGGCGTCATATCACCGGAACGGCGATACTCATCCAGCGAGTTTGCAATGCTCTCACCCAGACCACGTGCGGCCCAGCCCATATGCGTTTCAAGGATCTGACCGACGTTCATCCGCGATGGAACGCCCAGCGGGTTCAGAACGAAATCAACCGGCGTACCATCGGCGAGGAATGGCATATCCTCCTCAGGCACCACGCGGGAAATAACACCCTTGTTGCCGTGACGGCCCGCCATTTTATCACCAGGCTGAAGCTTACGCTTCACCGCGATGAAGACCTTAACCATCTTCATCACGCCCGGGGGCAGATCGTCGCCGCGGCGAACCTTGTCGATCTTATCTTCGATCCGGCGGTCCAGAGTACGTTTCTGCGCGTCGAACTGGCCTTGCAGCGCCTCGACTGCCTTCGCGTCCTCTTCTTCCTCAAGTGCAAGCTGCCACCACAGGCCCTTGCTCAACGTGCCATCCAGCATGTTGTCGTCAATGATCGAACCGGGCTTGATGCCCTTTGGACCCTTAACGGCAACCTTGCCAGTGATCATGTCGCGCAGACGGGAATAGATGTTGCGCTCCAGAATGGCGAGCTCATCGTCCTTATCGCGCTGTAGGCGCTCAACTTCTTCACGCTCGATTTGCAGCGCGCGCTCATCCTTCTCCACACCGTGGCGGTTGAATACGCGAACCTCGACAACCGTACCGTAGTCACCCGGTGGCAGACGCAGCGATGTGTCACGCACATCGGATGCTTTCTCACCAAAGATCGCGCGGAGCAGTTTCTCCTCCGGCGTCATTGGGCTTTCACCCTTTGGCGTGATCTTACCAACCAGAATGTCGCCCGGTCCAACCTCAGCACCGATGTAAACGATACCGGCCTCGTCGAGGTTGCGCAGCGCTTCCTCACCGACGTTCGGGATATCGCGCGTCACTTCCTCAGGGCCGAGTTTCGTATCGCGTGCTGCGACCTCGAACTCCTCCAAGTGGATGGATGTGAACACGTCATCCTTAACGATCCGCTCGGAGATCAGGATGGAATCCTCGTAGTTGTAGCCATTCCAAGGCATAAACGCGACCAGCACGTTCTTACCCAAGGCCAATTCACCCAGATCGGTGGAGGGGCCATCAGCCACAACCTCGCCCTGACGGACACGATCGCCCACCTTCACCAGCGGACGCTGGTTGATACAGGTGTTCTGGTTGGAACGCTGGAACTTGCGCAGACGGTAGATATCCACGCCGGCATCGCCGGGGTGCAGATCACCGGTTGCCCGCACAACGATCCGCATTGCATCGACCTGATCGACGACGCCTTCGCGTGCCGCAGTGATCGACGCGCCGGAATCGCGCGCAACAACTTCCTCGATACCCGTACCGACGAAAGGCGCCTCAGCCTTTACCAGCGGAACAGCCTGACGTTGCATGTTCGACCCCATCAACGCGCGGTTAGCATCGTCGTTCTCAAGGAACGGGATCAGCGACGCGGCGACGGATACCAGCTGCTTTGGGCTAACGTCGATCAGGGTTACGTTCTCAGGTGGGTTCAGCTCGAACTCGCCCGCTTTACGTGTGGAAACCAGATCATCGGCCAGCATGTTGCCGCCATCAATGCGGGCATTTGCCTGCGCGATGGTGTAGCGGCTTTCCTCGGTCGCGGACATGTACTGAACTTCGTCCGTCACCTTACCATCAGTCACAACGCGGTATGGCGTCTCGATGAAGCCGTACTTGTTGACCCGTGCATAGGATGCCAGCGAGTTGATCAGACCAATGTTCGGTCCCTCGGGTGTCTCAATCGGGCACATACGGCCGTAATGCGTCGGGTGAACGTCGCGCACCTCAAAGCCGGCACGCTCACGTGTCAAACCGCCTGGTCCCAACGCGGACAGACGACGCTTGTGCGTGACTTCCGACAGTGGGTTGGTTTGGTCCATGAACTGCGACAGCTGCGAGGAGCCGAAGAATTCACGCACAGCCGCAGCAGCAGGTTTTGCGTTGATCAGGTCCTGCGGCATCACCGTGTCGATTTCGACAGAGGACATCCGCTCCTTGATTGCACGCTCCATGCGCAGCAGGCCAACGCGATACTGGTTTTCCATCAGCTCGCCAACGGAACGTACACGGCGGTTACCAAGGTGATCGATATCGTCGATATCGCCCTTACCGTCGCGCAGCTCAACCAGCGCCTTAACCACAGCGATGATATCGTCGCGGCGCAGGGTGCGCATGGTATCAGGCGCATCCAGGTTCAGGCGCATGTTCATCTTCACGCGGCCAACTGCGGACAGGTCGTAACGCTCGGAATCGAAGAACATCGCGTCAAACATTGTGGACGCCGCTTCAACGGTGGGCGGCTCGCCCGGACGCATAACGCGGTAGATATCCAGCAGCGCCGTATCACGGTTCAGGTTCTTATCTGCAACCATGGTGTTGCGGATATAGGGGCCAACATTGACGTGATCGATGTCCAGAGTTGGAATCTCGTCGTGACCGGCCTCAGCCAGTTCAGACAGGATTTCCTCGGTGATCTCGGTGCCCGCTTCGGCATAGATATAGCCGGTCGCCGCGTTCACGATGTCACGCGCAACGGAGCGGCCGAAGATGGCATCGTAAGGCACGAGGATTTCCTCGACCTCACCGCTATCCTTCAGTTGCTTCACAGTGCGTGGAGTCACCTTTTTGCCAGCCTCGGCGATCACCTCGCCATTAGCAGCATTGATGATGTCATGCGTCGGCTTTGTACCGCGAATCCGGTCGGGGAAGAACGGGGTTGCCCAACCCTGATTCTTCACGTTCCGGTAAGTGACGGTATCGTAATACGCTTCCATAATGCCGTCTTGGTCGAGGCCAAGCGCATAGAGCAGCGTTGTTACTGGCAGCTTCCGGCGACGATCGATACGCGCGAAAACGATGTCTTTCGCGTCGAATTCGAAATCAAGCCACGAGCCGCGATATGGGATGATCCGCGATGCAAAGAGCAACTTGCCCGAGGCATGCGTCTTGCCGCGATCATGGTCAAAGAACACGCCCGGCGAACGGTGCATCTGGGAAACGATGACCCGCTCCGTGCCGTTCACAACGAACGTACCGTTTTCGGTCATCAGTGGCAGGTCGCCCATATAGACGTCTTGCTCTTTGATGTCCTTAACCGAACGCGCGCCGGTATCCTCATCAACTTCAAACACGATCAGACGCAACGTCACCTTCAGCGGTGCCGCATATGTCATGTCGCGCTGCTGACATTCTTCAACATCGTATTTTGGCGCTTCGAGCTCGTATTTCACGAATTCCAGAATCGAGGTCTCGTTAAAGTCCTTGATCGGGAAGACCGACTGGAAAACACCCATGAGGCCCTCTCCATCAGTCGGCTCTGGGCCATCGCCCGAATCGAGAAACAGGTCGTAGGACGACTTCTGTACTTCGATAAGATTCGGCATTTTCGCGACTTCGCGAATTTTTCCAAAGAAACGGCGGATCCGTTTGTGACCGGAAAACGTCTGTACCATGCGTGAGGTATCCTCGTGCTGTTCCCGCGCGATGACCGTTGGGCGACGGCATCGGCGAAAGCCCGTATCAGGGGTTCATCCCATTCTGTCAGTGCGTTCCCACACGCACTGCACCCGGATGAAGCGCACCTTCTGCTATGCCCGAAAACGGACACAAGAGAAGAAGCGGTTAAGGCTGGACACGCTATATGCGCGTCCAGCCTCAGATTTACAACCCTTGAAGATCAAAGGTTTCTCAAGAAAATTACTTGAGTTCGACTTCTGCGCCAGCTGCTTCCAGCTTGCCCTTGATCTCTTCAGCTTCGTCCTTGGACACTGCTTCTTTAACAGCTTTGCCGCCAGCTTCGACGAGGTCCTTAGCTTCTTTCAGGCCCAGGCCTGTGATCGCGCGGACTTCTTTGATCACGTTGATCTTCTTGTCGCCAGCGGACTTGAGGATCACGTCGAACTCTGTCTGCTCTTCAGCAGCAGCGCCGCCATCAGCAGGGCCAGCCATCATGACTGCGCCACCGGCTGCAGGCTCGATGCCGTACTCGTCCTTGAGGATGTTCTTCAGTTCAGCAGCTTCGAGAAGGGTCAGGCCCACGATCTCTTCTGCGAGTTTCTTGAGGTCAGCCATTTGTCTGTTCCTATGCTTTCAGTTCTGTTGAGTCCGGTGTCAGTGCTTTCGCTCCAAACCGTCCTCTCGTATGCCTTTGACTTAAGCCGCTTCGCGCTCTTCCAACGTCGACAGGATCGACGCAATGTTGGAAGCAGGTGCGCCGATAGCGCCCGCGATGTTCGAGGCAGGTGCACCCAGACACGCCGCGATGGAAGCGATAAGCTCCTCGCGCGACGGCATAGCTGCAACAGCTTTCACACCGGCCGGATCAAGCACGCTATCGCCCATTGCGCCGCCGATGACCTGAAGTTTGTCATTCGACTTTGCGAACTCGTTAACCGCTTTGGCAGCTGCCACAGGGTCTTCGGAGTAGGCGATTACGGTCATGCCGGTCAGAAGGTCGCCCATGCTTTCAGCAGGGGTCCCTTCCAGGGCGATCTTGGCGAGCCTGTTCTTGGCGACACGCACTGCACCACCGGCCTCACGGACGGAAGTACGGAACGCAGTCATTTCGGCAACCGAGAGGCCGACGTAGTGCGATACTACAACGACGCCAGAGTCCGAGAAAATCTGGTTGAGCTCAGCTACAACCGATTCTTTTTGGGCTCTATCCACAGTGTTGCTCCAATATTTGGCGAGGAAACCCCGCCGGCTCATATTGATGGGCACGAATGCCCATCCCTTGGGTTCCCGTCCGGGGTCCCGCCAAGATCTGCCCGAAAGCAGAACCTTAACATGTCCCCCGTCTATGGCAGGAATTACGACCCTTTCGGATCACCCACCGTCTCGGACGGATGAGGCAGGCGAACCTGCCCCGGAACATCCCCGCCGCGTGGCGGGGAATCTCTTGCCGTTTACTCGGCCAATGCGCCTGCTACGTCAACCTTAACGCCAGGGCCCATTGTCGATGTCAGCGCGATGGACTTAACGTAAGTGCCCTTCGCGCCTGTCGGCTTCGCCTTGTTCACGGCATTTACGAATGCCTTAACGTTCTCAACCAGAGCAGCCTCATCAAAGGATGCTTTGCCGATACCCGCGTGAACAACACCAGCTTTTTCAGCTTTGAATTGAACTTCGCCACCCTTTGCTGCTTCAACGGCCGCTTTCACGTCCATCGTTACAGTGCCGACCCGTGGGTTTGGCATCAGGTTGCGCGGGCCGAGGATCTTACCCAGACGACCAACGATTGGCATCATGTCAGGGGTCGCGATGCAACGATCGAAGTTGATGTTGCCGGCCTGAACCTGCTCCATCAAATCTTCTGCACCAACGATATCCGCGCCAGCTTCAGTTGCTTCGTCAGCCTTTGGACCGCGTGCAAATACAGCTACGCGAACTGTCTTGCCGGTGCCGTTTGGCAGGCTAACAACGCCACGAACCATCTGGTCCGCGTGGCGAGGATCAACGCCGAGGTTCATGGAGATTTCCACGGTCTCGTCGAATTTCGCCTTAGCGTTGGATTTGATCAGGCTAACAGCGTCCGTGATGGAGATGTTGTGCTTGCCTTCGAATGCGGCTTTCGCAGCCGTCATGCGCTTACCGAGCTTAGCCATTACTTCACCTCGATGCCCATCGACCGGGCGGAGCCCAGGATGATTTTCATGGCGCCTTCGATGTCGTTGGCGTTCAGATCGACCATTTTCGCTTCTGCGATCTCACGAACCTGCTTAGCGGTCACAGTACCAGCCACTTCACGCGAAGGGGTTTTGGCGCCGGACTTCAGCTTTGCAGCTTTCTTGAGGTAGTAAGAAGCAGGAGGCGTTTTGATCTGCATTGTGAACGACTTGTCCACATAATACGTGATCACGGTTGGGCAAGGTGCGCCAACTTCCATTTCCTGCGTCTTGGCGTTGAACGCCTTACAGAATTCCATGATGTTAATGCCGCGCTGACCCAGTGCTGGGCCGACGGGTGGGGATGGGTTTGCCTTACCGGCAGGCACCTGAAGCTTCAGCTGCCCTGCTACCTTCTTGGCCATGATGGCCTCCTCTTCTCACACCCTCAGGTCGCGACCCTTGGGTAGTTTGTGATGTGGTCTGGTCCGGTGCGCGCGCGCCCCTCGCCTCCCACGATTTGACCCCTGCCCTAGATTTAGGCAGGACCGTTCACTCGCCCTTGCGGACTTGTGTGAATTCCAGTTCGACCGGCGTTGCGCGGCCAAAGATCGAGACAGTCACCTTCAGGCGCTGGTTCTCATCGTCAACTTCCTCAACCATACCGGCGAAGCTCTCGAACGGACCGTCGGTAACAGTAACCTGCTCGCCCACGTCGAAAGTGATAAGAGTGCGCGGCTTCTCCACGCCCTCCTGAACCTGATTGGTGATCCGGTCCACCTCTGCCTGACGCAGTGGCGACGGCTTGCCCATCGGGCCCAGAAAACCAGTGACCCGGTTCGTATCGTTGATCAGGTGATAAGCGCGATCCGTCATCTCCATGTTGACCAGAATATATCCGGGCATGAAGCGCTTCTCGGTCTCAACCTTTTTACCGCGGCGGACCTCAACAACCTGTTCGGTCGGGACCAGCACCTCAGTGATATCGTCTTGCAGGCCTTTTTGCTCGACCTGCTCCATGATCGACTCGGCGACTTTCTTCTCGAAGTTCGAGAGAACGTGAACAGAGTACCACCGTTTCGCCATATCGAGTTTTTACCTTGCTTGTGAGCCATTACTGACCCGTAATTTCAATACCCCCAAAACAAAATCGGGCGCGCCGTTCGAATCTAGCGCGCCGTACTGTCTTGAGGTTTGGATGCGTCTACCGCCAAGAGACCCTGAGATCAAGCACCGAACTGTAGAATCTGCTCCAATCCGAAGGAGATCAGCCGATCAATGAAGAAGAAGAACAGTGCAGCGATCGTCGCCATGATGAAAACCATCACCGTGGTCAGCATCACCTCACGCCGTGTGGGCCATGCGACCTTGACCGCCTCAGCGCGAACTTCCTGCACGAACTCTGCGGGATTGCTTTTAGCCATAAGTCGTCTCCTCAGCGTGCTTGTGTCGGCCTGGCAGGGGCAGGGGGACTCGAACCCACGGCCCTCGGTTTTGGAGACCGATGCTCTACCAACTGAGCTATACCCCTATGAGGCCACGGCCGACGAGCAGTCAGTTACGTGCTTTGCGCCCCGGACGCAAGGGGGCCGTGGCCACCTAATTACCGATACAATCTAAAATCTACACTCTGAGATGTTTTCCACTTGTGGTTGTGCGCACAAATGTGGCTCAATTATGGCACTCAGAACGCTAGGAGCATCGTCATGACCGCACTAACCACACGCTTGCGTCCCCTCTTTGGCGCTGCATTGCTGGGCATTGCGTCTGCGCCTCTCATGCTAGCGCTGGCCGATAACGGGCAGACCCATCGCGGACCACAGCGCGCAGCACATGTGGAGCTTCAGAACTTCCAGTTCAGCCGTGTTCGTGCAGCCATGGCATTGACCAAACGTGCGAACAATCCCGGTGCGATTCCCGTCAACATCCACACCGCCGATCCACAGGCGCCCGGTTATGTCTGGCGGGTGACATCTGATGTTCAGTCCGCACCTAGTGCGCTAGAACAGTATGATTCAGATCCAGTTAGGGTAGCAGTATATGCTCCCGTACAGCCGAATGGGGCAATTGCCCTAACCCAATAGCCATTCCGAATTCAGCGTGTTTGCGCTATACTGCGTGATAGTAAGGGGGCTATTATGATAGATAATCACGCCAATATTAGATCAACACTCACAACACTTATCGCCTTAACTGCGGTCGTTCCATTGTTGGTAGACATCAATAGTAACAGCAAAGCAGATATCGCGCAAAACCAGCACACGGTGACACAACCGTTCACCCTGACTCCACCTCTCATTAACGTCACCCGCTAGGTAGTCGCTACATCCATTTACGATATCGTAGGGCCCAGATGATTGCGACCGCCATGCCGACCAGTGACACGCACAGCACGGCAAAGGCCCACGGCGTGTTCACGCCTGGCAGGCCGCCAACATTCACGCCCAGCAGGCCGGTGATAAAACCCAGCGGCAGGAAAACCGCCGACAGAATCGCCAACGCATAGAGGTTTCGGTTCAGTCGGTCCGACAGCACGTTTGCCAATTCATCTCGAATCACCTGAGCCCGCTCACGCAGCATGTCCAAATCCTCGACATGCCGCATGACCCTGTCCGCCGTTTCCTGCAACATGCGACGATCCTCTGCCATCAACCAAGGCGCATCCATATCGCGCAGAGCACGCATGGCATCACGTTGTGGCGCGATGTAGCGGCGCAGAATAATGATTCGACGGCGAGTCTCCGCAATCTCACGGCGTAAATCCGGCCCGGGGGCATCCAGAATCGCTTGTTCCTGCGCGGCAACGGCATCCTCCAACTCATCCAGAACCGGCTCCATGCGCTCGGTCAGCAAACGTGCCAGCGTGGCAAGAAAAGCTCCGGGCGCGTCCGGTCCCCGCCCTGCCCGCACTAAATCCTGCAAATCCGCAACGGCTCGCAAGTCCCGTTTGCGCAGGCTAACCACGCGCCGCGGATCGACCCATAGGCGTAGCGAGATCATATCCTCGGGCACCGCGCCCTCGTTCAGGTTCACCCCGCGCAATAGCAATAACGCGCCATCGTCACTAACCGCGCAGCGCGGGCGAGTATCCTCGGCGGTTAATGCCGTGTGCAGCACCGGATCCACATGGCTAAGATGGCGCGAGAGGAACGCTACCGTACGATCATCATCCGCATCCAGATGGGCCCACAGCAACGTTTCGGCATCCAGCAGGGGGTCAACCTCATCCCGCGCACAACTGCGTCCGCGATCAGGTCCGTTCAGAATCAATGAGCTGAGTACAAAATCCGTCATGCGCTCCATCCTGCCATCAAACGCAAAGCGCCGCCGCAATTGCTTGCGACGGCGCCCTGAATATTCAGTACGAGAGTATTACTCGTGGATTTTGGAGACGACGCCCGCGCCGACGGTGCGGCCACCTTCGCGGATAGCGAAGCGCAGCTTCTCTTCCATTGCGATAGGCTGGATCAGTTCAACGTCGAACTTCAGGTTGTCGCCAGGCATAACCATCTCGGTGCCTTCGGGCAGCATTACCGTGCCAGTTACGTCCGTTGTACGGAAGTAGAACTGTGGGCGGTAGTTTGCGAAGAATGGCGTGTGACGGCCACCCTCTTCCTTGGTCAGGATGTATGCTTCTGCCTCGAACTTCGTGTGCGGCATGACCGACTTTGGCTTACACAGGATCTGGCCCCGCTCAACGCCGTCACGGTCGATACCACGCAGCAGAACGCCAACGTTGTCGCCTGCCTCACCGCGATCCAGCAGCTTGCGGAACATCTCGACGCCCGTGCAAGTCGTGGTCTTGGTGTCGCGGATACCCACGATCTCGATGCTGTCGCCAACGTTGATAACGCCACGCTCAACACGACCGGTTACAACTGTACCACGGCCGGAGATCGAGAATACGTCCTCGATTGGCATCAGGAACGGCTGGTCAACTGCGCGCTCGGGCTGCGGGATGTACTCATCCACAGCTGCCATCAGCTTTGCGATGGAGTCTTTGCCGATCGCATCGTCGCGATCTTCCAGAGCGGCCAGAGCCGAACCAGGGATCACCGGGATATCGTCGCCAGGGTAGTCGTAGGAGGACAGCAGCTCGCGGATCTCCATCTCGACCAGCTCAAGCAGCTCTTCGTCGTCAACCTGATCGACCTTGTTCATGTACACAACCATGTACGGGATGCCGACCTGACGGCCGAGCAGGATGTGCTCGCGCGTCTGTGGCATTGGGCCATCTGCTGCGTTCACAACCAGGATCGCGCCGTCCATCTGCGCAGCACCGGTGATCATGTTCTTGACGTAATCTGCGTGGCCCGGGCAATCAACGTGCGCGTAGTGACGCGTTTCCGTCTCGTACTCAACGTGTGCCGTCGAGATCGTGATCCCGCGGGCTTTCTCTTCTGGCGCGCCGTCAATCTCGTCATACGCCTTGAAGTCGCCAAACTGCTTCGTAATCGCAGCTGTCAGCGTCGTCTTGCCGTGGTCAACGTGACCAATCGTGCCGATATTTACGTGCGGTTTCGTCCGCTCGAACTTTGCCTTCGCCATGATGGCCTCCTTCTTACTTCGACGGGTGATCTAACTACACCGCCAGACAGTCACTTCGCTCGGTTGAATACCGGCCTAAATTCGCCGCGATTGCGGCGGCGAAACCTTATGATAGCGCGTTAATCCGCCCGTGGACGGGATTTGAACCAACAACGCTACGCAACATTTGTGAATGAAACACTGCACTTACTACAGCATCAGCACTAGAAATTACGCTGTGCTGCGCATGCGCAGGGCGAGCAATCGCGTCATCAATGGCCGTGAGGGGGGATTGCGCAACAAATGCGCATGCCAAAGGCGCGACTGGACACGCAACCGCAAAAGCTCGGATCAATCTCATAGCTGCCACCTCACGTGTTTCATGCAACTGCTCAAGCAATCTTCCGAGGCTAACTAGAAGGTTCACGTTAACGGCGCAATACCGATGTTCGGCAGATGTGAAGATTTGGAGCGGGCGGCGGGAATCGAACCCGCGTCTTTAGCTTGGAAGGCTAAGGTCTTACCATTACACAACGCCCGCGCTGGCGTCTGAATACCCAAGCTGCCCACCGGCTGCAAGGGGGGACGCGCAGTGACTTTGCCTCTGCGCGTCCTTTTCTTGATTAACTCAGCGCCGTATCGCAGCGACCGCACACACCTGCATGGGCGTGGGTGCCAACATCGGGCAAGATTTTCCAGCAACGGGCGCATTTTTCGCCTGCCGCTAGGGCCGGAACAACGGCGACACCAGCAACATCATCGAGGGTGAATGCCCCCTCTGGTGCGGGCTGGTCGCTCAACACCACATCCGAGGTGATGCACAGATCCGCCAACGGCAACCCGTTCAACTGGGCACGCAGATCATCATCGAGGATGTGCACAACCGGCGCTGCCTCCAGCGAGGCACCGATCCGCTTTGCCGTCCGTTCGATCTCCAACGCGCCCGTGACAACACGGCGCACAGCGCGAATGCGGGTCCACTTAGCGGCCAGTGCCTCATCAGCCCATTCCGCAGGAACATCCGCGAAATCCTCTAGGTGAACACAGCCCTCGGGGTGCTTTTCCAGCCAGACCTCTTCCATGGTGAAGGTCAGGATCGGGGCCAGCCACTTGGTCAGATGCGTGTGCAGCGCGTCCAGAACGGTCCGTGCCGCGCGCGCCTCAACCGAGGTTTCAGCGTCGCAATACAGCGCATCCTTGCGGATATCGAAATAGACCGCCGACAGGTCGATGGTGCAGAAGGTAAACAGCTTCTGGAACACCCCCTGGAAGTCATATTTCGCGTAGCCCTCACGCACCTGAACGTCCAATTCGGACAGACGGTGCAGCACCCAACGCTCCAGCTCAGGCATATCGGCATGGGCGACCGGCTCATGCTCCGCCATAGAGCCGAGGATATAACGGAACGTGTTGCGCAGACGGCGATAGCTGTCAGCAACACCCTTCAGGATTTCAGGCCCGATCCGGTGATCCGCGGTGTAATCGGTCTGGGCAACCCACAGGCGCAGGATATCCGCACCGTATTGCTTGACCACCTCGGCGGGAACAATCGTGTTGCCGATGGATTTGGACATCTTGATGCCCTTGGCGTCCAACGTGAAGCCGTGGGTCAGAACGCCCTTATACGGTGCGCGCCCCATCGTGCCGCAGGCCTGCAACATCGAGGAATGGAACCAGCCGCGATGCTGATCCGTGCCCTCTAGGTACAAATCCGCAGGCCAGCCCGCATCGGGACGGTCGCGCAGAACGAATGCGTGGGTCGAGCCGGAATCAAACCAAACGTCGAGGATATCCCCGACCTTCTCCCAGCCCTCACCAGCGCGTTCGCCCAGGAACCGCTCAGCCGCGTTATCCTCAAACCAGCAATCTGCGCCCTCAGTCGCGAATGCCTCAGCGATGCGTGCGTTCACCGCATCATCGCGCAGCAATTCAACTTCACCGTCCGAGGATGTCTTGATGAAGCATGTCAGCGGCACACCCCATGCCCGCTGGCGCGACAGCACCCAGTCGGGGCGATTTTCGATCATGGCGTGCAAACGGTTGCGACCGTTCTTGGGCGTCCACGTCACCAGCTCGTCGATGGAGGTCAGCGCCCGCTCACGGATGGTCGTGCCATAGGTGTCATCACCGCCGATGGCCTTGTCGATGGCCACGAACCATTGGGGGCGGTTCAGACGGATCACCGGCGCCTTGGACCGCCACGAATGCGCGTCCGAGATTGTGATCCGCTTGGATGCGATCAGGCCGGAAACTTCGCGCAGCTTGGCCATCACAGCCTTATTCGCGCCGCCGGGCTTACCGTTCGGCTTCAGGATCGCCTCACCACCGAACAGGGGCAGATCGGCGCGGTAGGAGCCGTCTGCCTCGATGTTGAAGGTCATCTTCAGCCCATGCTTCAGACCGATCTGGTAATCGTCATCACCATGGGACGGTGCGGTATGCACGAAACCCGTACCCGCATCATCGGTCACGTGATCGCCGGGCAGCATCGGAACATCGTAATCCCACTCACCCGCAGCATCGGCAGCACCACGGAATGGGTGCGCCAGAGAGATTGCCTCCAACTGCAACGCATCCAGACCATGCAAGCACTCATAGGCATCAACGCGGGCATCCGCGAAAACCTTCTCTGCCAAGGCATCCGCCAGCAAAAATTTCTCACCGACCTTGGCCCAGTTTTCCTCGGCCGCCTCAGTCACCTGATACAGGCTGTAATTTAGCGTGGGGTTAAAACAGACCGCGCGGTTGGACGGGATCGTCCACGGCGTTGTTGTCCAGATAACAACGTTCGCGCCGTTTAAATCATCAGGCAGAACGCCAAGGCCGGTGCCCTCGCTATCGGCGCCCGCTTCCATCAGTTTGATAACGTCACCGACAGGCTCAATCGGGAATTTCACCCAGATCGCATCAACCTGACGGTCGTGATATTCCACCTCCGCCTCAGCCAAAGCAGTTTTCTCAACCGGCGACCACATCACAGGTTTGGACCCGCGATAAAGCGAGCCATTCATGACGAACTTCATGAATTCCTCAGCGATTGTCGCCTCGGAGCTGAAATTCATCGTCAGGTAGGGGTTCGCCCAGTTGCCGGTGATGCCGAGGCGCTTGAATTCCTCGCGCTGGATATCGACCCAGCCCTGCGCGAATTCGCGGCACTCACCACGAAATTCGTTGACGGGCACGTCATCCTTGTTGCGCCCCTTGGCGCGGTATTTCTCCTCGATCTTCCACTCGATGGGCAGGCCGTGACAATCCCATCCGGGGATGTAGCAGGCATCCTTGCCCATCATCTGCTGGCTGCGCACAACCATATCCTTGAGGATTTTGTTCAACCCGTGGCCGATATGCAGGTGACCATTGGCGTAGGGAGGGCCGTCATGCAGAACGAAGGGCGTGCGGCCCTCCTTTTCGCGCAGACGGTCATAAACGCCGATCTCGGCCCAGCGCGCCAGCCATTCCGGCTCACGCTTGGGCAATCCCGCCCGCATGGGGAAATCGGTCTGCGGCAGGTTCAACGTTGTTTTATATTCTGGGGTGGTGGTCTCGGCGCACATTTCGGCGGCTCCGTCACTATCAGGAAAATCAGGTAAAGGCGGCGCGGTCCGGCCATACGCCTTGTCCCGGCATCGCAATCAGCGTGCCGGGCGAATAATTCGGATAGCTATTAGAAATCCACCGGTCATGCCCGTGTCATAGCGCAGCGCAGCGCACTGGTCCAGATAGGACAGTGCACTGGGCAACAGGTTCCCGCTCAATAGGCGGTAACGCCCCCGTCCAGTGCAATCGTCTGACCGGTCATGAAGCTATTTTGCGGGTCAGCCGCGAATAGAATGGCCGCGATGATCTCCTCCCGCTCGGCCAACCGCTTCATCGGAACGCCGCGTGTCAGCTCCGCCTCGGCTGCGGCCTTATCGGGTGCCGCGCTGATAACATCGGCGACCATTTTGGTGCGGGTAAATGCTGGACAGATCGCGTTGACCCGAATGCCGCGCCGCGCATTTTCCAGCGCTGCCGTGCGGGTCAAACCCGTTACGCCATGCTTTGCCGCCGCATAGATCCCCAATGTCGGTGCAGCAACCAGCCCCGCAATCGAGGACAGGTTGATGATCGCGGATGTTGACCCATCGGCCCTGTTTTGCTGCTGCAATTGCGGCAATTGCGCCTGTAGGGCCCAGAACATGCCCAGCAAATCCACCTCGATCACGCGACGGGCGATATCCTCGGGCGTTTGTTCGATCCGCATGGGCTGATGCACGATACCGGCATTATTCAGCGCAACATCCAGCCGACCGCCGATTTCAACGGCCTTGGCCACCAGCGCCTTGTGATCCTGCGGGCTGGCCGCGTCGGCGATCATCCAAGCGGCACCTAGGCGGGCGGCGACATCCTCAACCTGTGGGGAGATATCGCTGAGCAACAATTTTGTCCCGCGCGCGGCAAAGGCCTCGGCAGCGGCTTCACCCAAACCGGCAGCGGCACCGGTGATCAGAACAGTTTTACCTTCAAACATGCTCAGCCCCTCAATGCGCGTTTGCGAAAAGCTTCGCAGGGGTCTGCACGCTCATCCCGCCATCCAGTGGCAGGATAGCGCCGGAAACATAAGCGCCCGCCTTGCCGCACAGATATAGCGTGGCACCTGCAATATCCTCAGCCGCGCCGATACGGCCCAGCGGCACACCAGCGCCGACCTTCTCCGCCTTTTCCGCAGTGCCGGTGGCAAAGCGGGTCATCTTGGACGGGAACGGACCGGGGGCGAAGGCATTGACGGTGATCCGCTTGCCTGCAAGCTCACCTGCCAGCGTTTTGGTCATGTGGTGCACAGCCGCCTTGGACATGGTGTAGGAATACGCGCCCTCGGCCAGTGGCAAGGTGCCCATGACAGAGCCGATATTGATGATTCGCGCAGGGTCCGCATCACTGCTGGCAGCCACCAAGAGCGGGGTCAGGTCGCGGGTCAGGGTAAACATCGCGCCGACATTCACATCCATGATGCGGGTCCACTGTTCCATGGGGAATGTCTCATATGGCTCACCCCATGTGATGCCTGCATTGTTCACCAGGATATCCAGTTTCGCAGTACACCCCTGAACCTCTGCCACTAGCGCAGCAATGCCATCCGGTGTGGACACATCCGCGGCAAAGCTCTCAACACGACCAGCGGGGGCGCCTGCGTTAATCTCATCCGCTGTGACCTGACAGGCATCCCCCTTGCGCGAACAAATCATCACTGTCGCGCCACCCTCGGCCAGTGCCTGCGCGATCATGCGGCCAATGCCGGTAGCCCCGCCTGTGACCAGCGCCACCTTGCCCTGAACCGAAAATAAGTTGTCGAGATATGCCATGTGATCCTCCCTTACCGCCCCCTTTTGCGGCGGCGTTTTGTTGGGCCCAGAATGGCCACCGCATCCAGCATAGGTAAACCCCCGCAGATGAGTGACGCGACGTGACGAGCGGAACAGTCCCTGTGCCCTGTGCAAGCGGCCCTACCCCGCCTAGGCTTCGTCCAAGTCAGAATAAGGAGAACCTCATGAGCATTCCCGAAACGATGCGCGCCCTTGTCCAATTGCATGACGGCTATTCCGGCACGCAGGAAGGTCCGGCGATCGATACCGTCGCACCCTATCTGGAGCTTCGTGAAATTCCCGTGCCACAACCCGCTGCGGGGCAAGTGCTGATCAAGGTAGACCTCGCCGCCGTAAATCCGTCCGACCTGCATTTCATCAAGGGTGAGTACGGTCAGCCCCGCATCAAGGATTGCCCCGCCGGGTTCGAGGGCGTGGGCACAGTCGTCGCCGGTGACAGCCCGTTTATGGGGCAGCGGGTCAGCTTTTTCGCCACCCATTCCGGCACATGGGCCGATTACGCCATGACCGAGGCACAGGGTCTGGTCCCCTGCCGCCCCGATCTGGCCGCCGCCGATGCAGCAGGGCAGATCGTGAACCCGCTGACCGCGATGGCCATGTTCGATATTGTGCGCGAAAGCGGTGCTGACAGCTTTATCCTGAATGCAGCGGGTTCGCAGTTGGGCAAATTGCTGATCGGCTTGGGCCGTGATTACGGCATCGCGCCCATCGCGGTGGTCCGACGGGCCGAACAGGCCGATCTGCTGCGCGAACATGGCGCGGCAGAGGTATTGATAACCTCGGATGAGGATATGATGGCCAATGCCGCCCCGATCCTGCGTGAGCGTAAGCCGCGTATCCTGCTGGATGCTGTGGGCGATCAGGCAACGGCTGATCTGTTCTTTGCCATGCCCAACCGCGCCCGCTGGGTGAATTACGGCAAGCTGTCCACAACTCCACCGCAACTGACACAGATGGGCCAGTTGATTTTCCAGCAAAAGGTCATCGAAGGCTTCTGGCTGACCCGCTGGATGAAGGACACCGCCCCGCAAAAACTGGGCGCCGTGATTGCCGAGGTGCAGGAGCGTTTCGTCTCAGGCAAATGGCAAACGGACGTAGCAGCCATTGTTCCGCTGGCGGACGTGATGCAAAGTCTGCCTGCCGCAACCAAAGTCGTGGACGGCAAGGTTTTCATCAAACCCTGATGACAGGTTGCACGGGGCCATCGCGCCCCGTGCAGCCAATCCGGTCAGCTAAGCCCTAGAACGTCCACCATATCGAATTCGCCAGATTTCTGGCTATGCCCCCAAACGGCAGCGGTCACCGCGCCGCGCGCGAACAGCATCCGATCAGACGCAATATGGCCCAGCGTGATCCGCTCACCCGTTCCCGCAAAAATTGCCTGATGCTCACCCACCACATCACCGCCACGCAGGGCCGCAAAGCCTATCGCGCCGCGCTTACGCTCACCCGTGATACCGTCACGGCCGCTTTCGCGCATTTCGTCCAGATTGATGCCGCGCCCCTCGGCTGCGGCCTCGCCCAGCATCAATGCGGTGCCGGATGGGGCGTCTACCTTGTGCCGGTGATGCATCTCGATGATCTCAACATCGAAATCCTCGCCCAGCGCGGCGGCGACCTTGCGCGTTAGAACCGTCAGCAAGTTCACGCCAAGGCTGAAATTACCCGCCCGCACGATTGTCGTGTGAACGGCGCAGGCGGTCAGATGCGCCAGATCGTCCTCCTCCAACCCTGTTGTGCCAATCACATGCGTGGCCCCCGCCTGTGCGCATAGCGAAGCATGTTCGCGGGTCGCCGATGGTGCTGTAAAGTCGATGACGGCATCGGCCCGTGCAATCGCGTCCACGGCCTGCGCCTCAACCACCACATCGGATGCTGTTTCGGGCAGAACCTCCCGCAGGGTTTTCCCGACCCATGGATCATCCGGCAGGGCGGTTGCGCCGACCAATTCGCAGCGCGTATCCTCGGCCACGGCACGGGCCAGCATCCGGCCCATTCGGCCTGTTACTCCGGTAATCGTGACTGCAATCATGGCGTCCTCCTGCTGTGTTGGCACTGAGATAGGCTGGACAGCGCCGCTTGGGCAACACCCACAGGAACCTCTGTCGCAAATTAACCCCATGCTGCGCAAACTTACCGCCACACCCTGCGGCTGCTTGACTCCGGCCGCTATCCGCACGACATGGCCATCATGGCAAGTAACAAGTTTCACGAGGGCGCCGGCCCCTCGCAGCGTCAGCTCCGCGTAGGCGAGCTTATCCGCCGCGCCCTGTCGGACACATTAATGCGCGGCGATCTGCATGATCCTGACCTCGCACATGTCTCCGTCACGGTGGGCGAGGTACGGATGAGCCCCGACCTGCGCCATGCGACTGTTTTCGTCATGCCGCTGGGTGGTGGTGATGTGCAATCCGTGATCAAGGCACTGGCCCGCAACCAATCCAACCTGCGCCGTGCGATCAGCAAGCAGGTCATAATGAAATATTCGCCCGAGCTTCGCTTTCGCGCGGATGACAGCTACGATCAGATGGACGAAACACGTCGACTGCTGGATCTGGAAGAAGTGCGCCGTGATCTAGATACAGATGAGGATGCCGATTAAACCTCGATTGGAGGGTAAGACGCGATGAGTCTTCTGCCGTGGCGATGGAAGAAACGCCGGAAAATAGCCCCCGAACCTGTCATACAGGCCCCTGCTGTGGACCCCGAGATTGCACGGCGGGAGCGTATCGCGCGGCGTCTTGCCAATGATGAGGCAGCCCGCGATCCGTCCATGCTGCTAACCACGGATGCCTATCCGATATATTACCTGCCGATCACGAAATGCGGGTGCACCTTCCTCAAAAACCTATTCTACTCCCTCGACCATGGGACGGAACATCCCGCAGGATTGTTCGTGCATGAGGAAGAAGACGGCCTGCTAAATGCAGCCGCAGATGATTACGAGACAGTCTATAATAGCCCCTACAGCTTTACCGTGCTGCGCGATCCTGCCAGCCGGTTCATGTCGCTGTATTTCGACAAGATATGGGGCGATGGCGCGGTTAACTTCCCGAAAATCCGCACACATCTAGCTGAAATCGGGGTTGTCGACCTCAGCCGGGATTTGGATACGGAACAGCACCGCGACAATGCCTACCGCCTGCTGGACTGGGTTAGCCGCAATTTGCAGGGTGAGACTGATCTGGCGATCAACTATCACTGGCGTCCGCAAACCAGCCGCCTGCGGCGCGCGCGTATGTTTCGCCTGAACTACCTGACGCTGGAGGGGTTGGACTGGCAACTGCCGATGTTAATGGCCCCCGTCGTGCCAGATATGGCTGAACGCATGCAGGTGGTGAAATCACGCAACAAATCCGCACGCCCTGCGCCCGCAGCAGATGTTTTGGATGAACCGCTAACGGCCGCGATCCGAAAACTCTATCGCGCAGATACCATCCTGCATGATCGGGCACATCGCGCATGGGCCGGTCAGGCGCAGGAGCAACGACAGGGTGAATTTGCAAGCCCGCCCCTGCCCCGCCATCAACGGGTGCAACGCCTCCTCACGCCTCAACCGACCAGCCTGACCTATGCGGCCCAAGCGGGTGGAGTGGCCGTCACCGATGTTTTGACGACAGCAGGATTGATAGGGCAAACCACCGATATTCCGCTTGAGGGTCTGTCCGAGCGTGACGAGCGCGCATTGGTGTTGATGCGCGACCCGCTGGAACGGTTTGGCGCGCTGTATAATTTGATGAATTCCCGTCCGCGCCGCTCCGGCTTTACCGCGCTGCGCCTGACCCTGACAAAGCGTCGCGGGTTCATTCCGCAGCCGCAGAGCATCGACGATCATCTGCATAACCTGCCCATAATGGTGACCTATATGCGGCGGCGGGGTGATGAATTCACCCATGCCCATGGCTTGGCCCGCAGCCGCATGCAGTCCCACGATATCCGGCGCGTGATTGCCGCAGGCGGGACACCTGTCTTCTTTGACCGCTTGGCCGAGGATTTGCCCGCATTGCTGGATCGCCCCGACCTTGCCATACCGTTATCCGCCATTGTGACAGCAAACCGTTTGCCCGACGATATTGCCGCCGCCCTGACGGGACCGGTTGCCGAAAGCGTGCGGAGCCTGTACCGCACCGACTTCGATCTGTATGACAGCCTGCGCAGCGCGGCTGGACTGCCGGTCAGCGGGGAATGGGCCTGAGGGCCGGTACGAAAGAAACGACATGGCAAGACGTAAAAAGGGCCGCGCAATTGACGGCTGGCTCGTAGTGGATAAACCGGCGGGCGTGACTTCCACCACCGTTGTGAACAAGGTCCGCTGGGCGCTGGACGCTAAAAAAGCTGGCCACGCGGGCACCTTGGATCCAACGGCAACCGGCGTGTTGGCAATCGCACTGGGTGAGGCAACCAAGACCGTCCCCTATATTACCGATGCGCTAAAGGCCTATCGCTTTACCATGCGGCTGGGCACGGCGACCAATACCGATGATACCGAGGGCGAGGTCATCGCAACCTCGGAGACACGCCCCACAGATGCAGAAATCGTCGCGGCCCTGCCCACCTTTACCGGTGATATTGAGCAAGTGCCCCCGCAATTTTCCGCAGTGAAGGTAGACGGCGAACGCGCCTATGCCCGCGCCCGCGAGGGTGAGGAGATGGAGCTAAAGGCCCGCCCCCTCTACGTCGAAAGCCTAGAGATGGTCAGCCGCGACGGCGATCTGCTCGTTCTGGAAATGGTATGCGGCAAGGGTGGCTATGTCCGCTCCATCGCGCGTGATCTGGGCGCAAAGCTGGGCTGTCTGGGCCATGTCGATCACCTGCGCCGCATCTGGTCCGGCCCGTTCGAGCCATCCGACGGCATCAACTGGGAAACGCTGGAAAAACTGGCCCGCGATCCGGAGTTGGATCAGCACATCCACCCGCTTAGCGTTGGTTTGCAGGATCTGGTCGAACTGCCCGCAACGCCAGAGGGCGCGGTGCGTCTGCGCAATGGCAATCCGGGAATGGTTCTGGCATCCGGCGTGGAATATGGCGACGAATGCTGGGCCAGCTACGAGGGTAAGCCCCTCGCCGTTGGCATCTACAAGGCGGGCGAGCTGCACCCAACCCGCGTTTTCAACCTGTGAGGGACTTTCCGTGAATACGGGCGCCATGCGCAAATGTATGACCGGAAACCCCGACTGGATCGTCCGCACCCATATTGCGGACGATCGCCAATCCCAGGCGATCTACGACCCGAGCGAAACATATCGCTACGCCCTGACCCGCAGTTGGGGAACGGGGCCAAAACTGAACATCGTGATGCTCAACCCCTCCACCGCCGACGAATTACGCAATGATCCAACGATCGAGCGGTGCGAGCGTCGCGCACGTGCCGGTGGATTCGGGGCGTTCCGTATAACAAACCTGTTCGCCGTGCGCGCCACCGATCCCCGCGATATGAAATCGCACCCAGCGCCGATTGGTCCCGACAATGATCTGGTGCTGCACATGGCCACCGCATGGGCCGATATGACACTGTGCGGCTGGGGTGTTCATGGCACGCATATGGACCGCGCAAAAACGGTCACGGACATGCTGCGTTCCTCGGGCAATGCCTTACACGTGCTGGGATTGACCCGCGACGGCCATCCCCGCCACCCTCTCTACGTCGCATATGCACAAGGACCGCGCCCATGGGTGGTATGACTGAACGGCATCGCGGGCTTGCCATGGCCCTTATCGGGATCATGGTTCTGATGCCCGACACTGTGCTGTTTCGCCTGATCAGTACCGATTTGTGGACGCTGATGATCTGGCGCGCCGGGTTCCAGGGCGTCGTGCTGTGGATTGCCCTGATCCTACTGCGCGGGCGTAAACTGCCCGGCGATATCCGTGCATTGGGCCTGCCCGGCCTAGGCTTCATGCTGGCAATGGGTGTGGCGGCGATCTGCTTTAACCTCGCTATTGCGTGGACCACCGTCGCCAACACGTTGTTCATTCTGGCCGCAATGCCGCTATGGGCCGCGTTGATTTCATGGCTGTTGATGGGGGAGCGGATTGGCCTGCGCACGGGCCTGACCATCGCCGCGGCAATGATCGGTATCGGCATTCTGGTCACCGGCAAGGACGAGGGTGGCATCGCCCATTGGACCGGCGATCTGGCGGCATTGGCTGGCAGCTTTACCATGGCCAGCGGCTTTACCCTCGCGCGGTTTTCGCCGGGGCGCAGCATGGTGCCTGCGCTGGCGGGGTCGGCCTTTATCCCGGTACTGTTTGGCATTGTGATGGGCGGCGCAGCGATGCCGTTGCACGGCGATATGGGGCTGCTCTTTGTGATGGGAGCAATCATTGCTCCACTTAGTTTTGCGCTGATCTCCACCGCGCCGCGCTATATCCCCTCGACCGAGGTTAGCCTGATTATGCTGCTGGAAACGGCGCTGGCACCAATCCTCGTGTGGTGGATCGTGGGTGAGGACCCCGGCCCGCGCGCCGTTCTGGGTGGTACGATTGTGGTTAGCGCGCTGGTCATCAGCAACCTGATCGGGCTGCGGCGCGCACGCCCTTCCCCTGCGGGCTAAACTGTGCAATACGACGCGCGTTGCAACGGGACGACCGCTGCGACCCCTTCGCTGATTCCCGACCATGCTGGACGACATCCCGGCATTGGCCGTGGGGCGCGGGGCTTCTCAATACGAACCGAAAGGAAGACACGATGTCGATTACACCAGAGCTGAAAGCACAACTGATCAAGGATTATGGCGTTAAAGAGGGCGATACCGGCTCCTCCGAAGTGCAGATCGCAATCCTGACCAGCCGTATTTCCACGCTGACCGAGCACTTCAAAACCCACAAGAAGGACAACCACTCGCGTCGTGGCCTTCTGAAGATGGTGGCCCTGCGCCGCAAATTGCTGGACTATGTCCGCAAGGGCGATGAGGCAAAGTATCAGGACCTGATCAAGCGCCTGGGCATCCGCCGCTAAGGCATTTGCTATTGGTTGAGATTAGAGAGGCCGTCCCATCGGGGCGGTCTTTTTTGTTAGAATATTAGCTTTTCGCATGCTCGGGGTAAGGCAATCGAGCCTCTAAGCGTTTTAGCACCCATAGATAATCAGCAACGGCGACTTTGAAATCATCTATCGTTCCCAAATCACGATCTTTGAACGCGTGTATGGCATTTCGCCTGTGTTGGACCATTGTGACAAACAGATCGACCGCATTCGCCTCATCCGCAAACAATTTTATCTTAAGAAGAAACTTCCTTAATTTATCAAAATTAATTCCATCAGGCTCTTCCGGTACTCCCCTTTTTCGATCCATCGCCCCTGCATACTTAAGAGCCTCTGTATTTTCCGCGTACTCGCAGTAGTAGACGCAGAAGAGAAGCTTGAGAGTCCCCTCCACCAGAGCACCAAGGTTTACCCAAGCCAGAATGAGGCGCCCAGAATCCAAAGGATGGCAATCATCCGAAACCCACATTTCAAGCGTTTCAGATAATGACACCTGCCAGTCTAGTCGTGCCCTCGCAAGTAATTCCGCTGCCTCGTCTGGTGCCCAACCATGCGCACTGTGCCAAAAATCGGCGCACTTTTGGTTCAATGCTACGATTTCCGCAATCACGGTTTTCGGCGATGCGGTTGGCTGACTAAGCATCTTGATCCCTTCTACGCTACCAAACACACATAAGGCAGCAATGTAGCCGATCATAGCAAAACGCACCCCCTACCCAACCCGTCAAAAACCAGCTACACACGCGCGCATCTGCGCCGTAACGCTCCGACCCCGGCGTGCGCAGGAGGACTGGGGTTTGCGGCAATGGGGCCGCGTATGTTTAGGGGCGCCCGGAACGCTGGGTACGCCTCAGAAGGACAATAAATGTTCAAGGAATTCAAAAAATCCATCGAGTGGGGCGGTGATACGCTGACCCTCGAGACTGGCAAAATTGCCCGTCAGGCCGACGCAGCCGTGATCGCCACCTATGGCGAGACCAGCGTGCTGTGCGCCGTGGTGTACGAAAAGCAGCCCAAGAAGGGCTTCGATTTCTTTCCCCTGACGGTTCACTATCAGGAGAAATACTACGCAGCAGGCAAGATCCCTGGTGGCTTCTTCAAGCGTGAAGCACGTCCAACGGAAAAAGAGACGCTGACCTCGCGTCTGATCGACCGTCCGATCCGCCCCCTGTTCGTTCCCGGCTTCAAGCATGAGACACAGGTTATCTGTACCGTGCTGTCCCACGATCTGGAAAACGACCCGGACGTCGTTGCGATGATCGCAGCATCGGCTGCGCTGACCCTGTCGGGCGCGCCGTTCATGGGCCCGATCGGCTGTGCACGCGTTGGCTATTCCGGCGGTGAGTACCAGTTGAACCCATCCGTGGATGACATGCACAAGCTGCGTGAAAATCCTGAGCAGAACCTCGATCTGGTCGTTGCAGGCACCAAAGACGCCGTGATGATGGTTGAATCGGAGGCTTACGAGCTGTCCGAGGAAGTCATGCTGGGCGCTGTAAACTTCGGCCATCAGGCAATGCAGCCCGTGATCGACATGATCATCGATCTGGCTGAGGATTGCGCGAAAGAGCCATTCGACTTCACGCCTCCTGACTATTCCGAGCTGTTCGGCAAGGTTAAGGGTCTGGGCGAAGAGTCCATGCGCGCTGCCTTCGCGATCCGTGACAAGCAGCAGCGCCAGTCGGCAATCTCCGCTGCGCGTGAGGCGATCAAGGCAGAGTTGAGCGAAGAAGAGCTGGAGGACGCCAACCTCGGCGCCGCCATGAAGAAGCTCGAATCCTCGGTTCTGCGCGGCGACGTGGTCAAGAACGGCAACCGCATCGACGGTCGCGCGCTGGACACCGTGCGTCAGATCGTTTCCGAGACAGGCATCCTGCCTCGCACCCACGGTTCCGCACTGTTCACCCGCGGTGAAACGCAGGGTCTGGTTGTGACCACACTGGGCACAGGCGACGACGAGCAGATCATCGATGCGCTGCACGGTGAGAGCCGCTCGAACTTCCTGCTGCACTATAACTTCCCTCCCTACTCGGTTGGTGAAGCTGGCCGGATGATGGGCCCTGGCCGTCGTGAGATCGGTCACGGAAAGCTGGCATGGCGCGCACTTCAGGCGGTTCTGCCTGCGCCGACCGACTTCCCATACACCATCCGCGTTGTGTCCGAGATCACCGAGTCCAACGGCTCGTCCTCCATGGCATCCGTTTGCGGTGGCTCGCTGTCCATGATGGATGCAGGCGTTCCGCTGAAGGCACCGGTAGCCGGTGTTGCGATGGGTCTGGTGATGGAAGACGATGGCGACTACGCGATCCTGACCGACATTCTGGGCGACGAGGATCACCTCGGCGATATGGACTTCAAGGTTGCTGGTACGCAGAACGGCATCACCTCGTTGCAGATGGATATCAAGATTGCAGGCATCACGCCTGACATCATGAGCACCGCACTGGAGCAGGCAAAGGCCGGTCGTTTGACCATCCTGAGCGAAATGTCCAAGGCGATCACCACGGCGCAGGACTTCTCCGTCCACGCACCCCGCATCGAAACGATGCAGGTCCCTACCGACAAGATCCGTGAAGTTATCGGTTCCGGCGGCAAGGTCATCCGCTCGATCGTTGAAGAGTCCGGCGCAAAGGTCGACATCAACGATGACGGCGTCATCAAGATCGCATCGCCAAATGGCGAAGCAATCGAGAAGGCCCGCATGCTGATCCACTCCATTGTAGCGGAGCCTGAAGCAGGCGCTATCTACACCGGTAAAGTGGTTAAGCTGATGGACTTCGGCGCATTCGTGAACTTCTTCGGCAAGCGTGACGGCCTCGTGCACGTTTCGCAGCTGTCCAATGAGCGTGTTGGCCACCCGAAGGACATCCTCAAGGAAGGCCAGGAAGTGAAAGTCAAGCTGATGGGCTTTGATGATCGCGGCAAGGTACGCCTGTCCATGAAGGTTGTAGATCAGGAAACCGGCGAAGAGATCAAAGCCGAGGGCTGACCCCTGCGAACCAAAAATAGAAAGGCCCCGATGGTTATCCATCGGGGCCTTTTTCATTTGGGCGTCAGTTAAAAATTAATTACGCGCAATGATCCAGATCGCATGCACCACGCCCGGAATATAACCCAGCAAGGTCAGCACAATGTTGATCCAGAATTGCAGGCCAAATCCAACCTGAAAGAACACGCCAAGCGGCGGCAAAAGAACCGATAAAATAACGCGGATAATATCTGCCATGGAAAACTCCATTCTTTAAATTCGGCAAATCAACGCAGGTTTACACCCAAGGTTCCGGATTAGAACTGTGGCGGCACCTCAAATGTATGCCATGCACCGCCATCGGGGTGGCGCAAGCTCAGGGTTTCGGCATGCAACATCAGGCGCGGCGCCTTGGCCCCTGCATAGAACCGATCGCCCATGATCGTGTGGCCCAAGGCGCGGCAATGCACGCGCAACTGATGGGTGCGGCCCGTGCTGGGGATCAACGTTAGCAAGGTGTTATCCTCGCCCCGTTCGCGCACGCTCCAGTGGGTCAGACATGGCTTGCCCTGCTCGAAATCCACCTTTTGCAACGGGCGGTTCGGCCAATCGGGACATAGCGGCAGCGCGACAAAGCCCGCCTGCCCTGCCACCTGCCCGCCGACCCGCGCAACATATTGCTTACGCAGCGTTCGTTTTTCGAACTGCCAGTTCAAATGCCGCTGCGCCAACACGGTACGGGCAAACACCATGATGCCCGACGTATCCATATCCAATCGGTGAATCAGCAGCGCCTCGGGATAGACCTGCCGCAGGCGCAGTTCCAGCGAGTCAGTAAAGACGTTCCCCGGCACGCTGAGAAGCCCCGCAGGCTTCGCCACGATTAGCAGGTGTTCGTCCACGTGCACTACCTCCACCGGCACGACAGGCGGGCGGTAGATCAGCAGCGGCGGCGGTTTAATGTTGACCATGGGTTCCATCCCGCATCACTTACGTCACGGAGGTATCCCCATGCAATCCAACGACGCGAAACGCGGCATCTCTTTGATGGTCGCCACCACCTTTGTCTTTGCGGCACAGGATGGGATCAGCCAATATCTGGCCTCGGAATATAACGTCATCATGATTGTCATGGTGCGGTACTGGTTCTTTGCCGCCTTTGTCATCGCACTCAGCGCCTCTGGCCCGGGGGGAATCAGGGCGACCGCACGCACGACCCAACCCGTCTTGCAGATTTTCCGTGGATTGCTGCTGGTGGCAGAGATTTGCGTGATGATCCTCGCCTTTACCCTGCTCGGCCTGATCGAGAGTCATGCCGTATTCGCCATGTACCCCCTGCTGATCGCGGCGCTAAGCGGTCCGGTGCTGGGTGAAAAAGTCGGCTGGCGGCGCTGGGTCGCCATCGGCTTCGGCTTTGTCGGCGTGCTGATCATCCTGCGCCCCGGCCTGCGGGTTTTCGCGCCAGAGGCATTGGTCCCCCTGATCGCCGCATTGATGTTCGCGCTATACGGCCTGCTGACACGTCGCGCGGCACGGGATGATACGGCGGCCACCAGCTTTTTCTGGACAGGCATCGCCGGTGCCGTCGCGATCACCTGCGTTGGCCCATTTTTCTGGGAGCCGATGAGTGGCGGCGACTGGATGTGGATGGCGCTGCTGTGCGTAACAGGCGCGGGCGGGCATTGGCTGCTGATCAAAACCTATGAGGCCGCCGAGGCCGGAACAGTGCAGCCCTTCGCCTATTTCCAACTGGTGTTCGCAACTGGCTTAGGGATTGCCGTGTTCCGCGAAACGCTGGACCCGTGGACAGCGGGCGGTGCGGCACTGATCGTCAGCGCCGGTATTTACACGCTATTTCGGGAAAGGCTGCGCAAACGCTAGGCGCAGCCTACCGATAGTAATGCGATCACCCTGCGGTGATGTCCTGCTCAATGCGGATCGGCACGGGCGATCCGTTCAAACGCTGGCGATAGACGTGCATCCCCTCCAGCACACGCATCACGTAGTTGCGCGTCTCGTTAAAGGGGATGCCCTCGATCCAATCGACAACGCCCTCCACATCCATACGGCGCGGATCACCGTAGCGCTGCGACCACTGGCGGGGGCGGCTGGGGCCGGCATTATAGGCTGCCGCTGCCATGATGTAGCTGCCGCCAAAGGTCTGCAACTGCTCGGACAGATAGGTCGTGCCCAGCTGGATGTTATAGGCCGGATTTTCCGTCAACTGACCCAGCGAATATGACAGGCCCAACTGCCGACTAACCGCCTGCGCGGTGGCGGGCATCAGCTGCATCAGACCACGCGCGCCAACGCGGCTCTCAGCCTGCGGGTTCAGTTCACTTTCCTGTCGCGACAGGGCCATGACCATCTCGGCTGGCAGGTTTGCAGGCAGGGGCGGCAGGCCCATCAACGGATAGGCTGTCAGCGGCAGGGTCACGGTGGACCGTGCTGCCTGCTTGGACAAACGCACCGCGCTATCGGCACGCTGCACACCATCCAATGCGAATTGCGCAACACCGGCCATGGCTGCTGAGTCGGCTTGATCCAGCATCATCCGTGTCAGGAACAATTCGCCGTTCACCCAATCGCCACCTGCGTACAGAACGCTCGCCGCCGTAATGCGAGGATCGTTGCCAATCGCGGAGCTGCGCCAATCAGCCGCCTGCCCCTGCGACAGGCTGACATCAGGACCAATGCCAAGGCGCTGCGCCGCCAACTGCCCGTAGAAGCTAACCTGATGCTCCGCGCCGATCTCATAGGCTCTCTGCGCTGCGGAGAGGTCGCCTGCGGCCTCATGCGCGCGGCCCAGCCAATATCCCGCCCGACCAATTGAGATCGGCGTGCCTGCCACCTGTGAGAACCGCTCGAAATGGCCAATTGCGGCCTGCGGGTTGCGCAACTTGCGCAGTTGCAGGAACCCGGCCAGCCACTCCAGATCCGCATAGTCGGACCCGTCGCTCAGGCCGTGGCGCGATGCAAGTTCGTATGCGACCGAAACATTGCCGGTTCGCATCTCGCGCCGGGCATCGTCACGGCGATACCGCGCCCAGCGATCAGGGCGGCCCAGCATCTCAGCCGAGCCGGAGCGTTCGCGCATCAGGTCCATGGCCGTATCCAGCCCGCGCTGCCGCCGCCAACGGAACCGGTCATAGGCAAGGCCGGGATTCGATTGCAGCGCGGCAGGCACAGCATCAATCAGGTCGTTCACGCCATCAGCATTCCGCCGCAGGGCAATACGTGCAATGGCCAGCGCGCGCCAATCGGGGCTGACACGGGGAATCATCCGCTCCGCCTCGCTCAACCGGCCATCCCAGATTGCCGTATCCAACCGCGTCTGGTGATGTGCAGCCAATAATGCGGGGTGGCTGGCGGCGAGCTGCTGCTCTCCCAGCGTATCCAGCGACATGTTTTGCCACGCATCCACGACCAGCGCGTCGGCTTCCGCCGCACGCCCCGTCGCGCGCAAAGCGCGGTCCAGCGCGATCACGCCACCGCCTGATTGCGGGCTTTCCCCGTCAAAGAATGTCAGAATATCCGCAGGCGTCGCATCCGCAGGAATCCGCGGCTCACCCGCGCGGCGCATCCGTGCCAGACCGGGCCAGTCGCCGCGTGTTTCCATGAACCGGACATATTCCCACCAGTTCGCATCACCGGCGCGCAGGCGGCTCCAATTCACGACCTCCATCGCCTCTGAGGAGCCTAGCCCCTGCGCGGCGGTGACGGCCTGAACCCAGTCACGTTCCCCCGCCGCATCGACCAATTGCGTGGCCCGCGCCGCATCCTGCGCCGCAACCGGCCCCGCACTTAATATAGCAATCGCTGCCACCGGCAGGATCATTCTCGACAAAACGGTAAAAACCACTAGAACCCCCAACACATCTGCGTTCGTCCGACCATATGGGCCGGCGGCGTGTGTTTCCAATCACGGCTTTGCGGGCGAGGGCTCGTAATTGCAAATAATTCCGGAGCTTTCCCCATGTTCAAAGGTTCGATCCCCGCGCTCGTCACACCCTTTGCCGATGGGAAGATCGACGAGAAGGCGCTGCGCGCCATCGTTGATTGGCACATTGCTGAGGGTTCCCATGGGCTTGTCGCCGCTGGCACCACAGCGGAAAGCCCAACCCTGACGCATGACGAGCATGAGCAAGTCGTGCGCATCGTCGTGGAACAAACCGCAGGCCGCGTGCCGGTCATCGCGGGTGCCGGGTCCAACAACACGGTCGAGGCAATCCGATTCGCGCAATTCGCGGCGGAGGTCGGCGCAGACGGTCTGTTGATCGTTACACCGTATTATAACAAGCCGAACCAAGCGGGCATGATCGCGCATTTCACCGCGATCCACGATGCCTGCACCCTGCCAATCATGTTGTACAACATCCCGTCACGTTCGGTCGTGGATCTGACACCTGCAACCATGGGCGAACTGGCCAAGCTGGAGCGCATCGTCGGCGTCAAGGATGCAACCGGCGACGTGGCCCGTATTTCGGATCAGCGCATCACATGCGGCACCGATTTCATTCAGGTTTCGGGCAATGACGAAACATCGCTGGCGGTAAACGCACATGGCGGCGTTGGCTGTATCACCACAGTCGGCAATATCGCGCCAAAGCTGTGCGCAGAACTGCAAGTCGCCTGCCTCGCCGGTGATTTCATCACGGCCCGCGAAATTCACGACCGCCTGTTCCCGCTGTTCCGCGCCGCGTTTCTGGAACCGAACCCCGTTCCCGCCAAATACGCAATGTCGCTGCTGGGCTTGTGTTCCGAGGAGGTTCGCCTGCCCTTGGTTCCCTGCTCGGACGATACGAAAGCACGTGTTTGCGCAGCAATGCAGCATGCAGGCCTGTTGAATGGCTAAGCGAAGCGCTATCTAAACAGCATGGCACAGAAAAAGAACGCAGACCCGAACAACAAGACCGTCGCGGAAAACCGCAAGGCGCGCTATAATTATGCCGTTGAGGATACTCTCGAAGCAGGAATTATGCTTGAGGGGTCCGAGGTCAAAAGCCTGCGCGCTGGTGGTGCAAACATCGCTGAAAGCTATGCCAGCGTTGAGGAGGGTGAGCTGTGGCTCATCAACTCCTATGTTGCGCCCTTTGCCCAATCCATGAATCGCCATTTCGCGCATGAGGAACGGCGGCGGCGCAAGCTGTTGGTGAACAAACGCGAGCTGTCCAAACTGTGGCAGGGCGTCGGGCGTGAGGGGATGACCATTGTTCCGCTCAAGCTGTACTTCAACGACAAGGGCCGTGCGAAGCTGCTGCTAGGCTTGGCCAAAGGTAAAACCCATGCCGACAAACGCGACACCGAGAAAAAGCGCGACTGGCAGCGTGAAAAGGCCCGCCTGCTGCGCTGAATAAATGCCGAAGGGACGAATGCCCCTTCGGCCCATCTATTAGGCAACCGCCTCTAGTGCGGCATCCGCGCTCAGCACAGCAACAGCCGCGCGTGCGGCCTCTTTGCCCTTTTCCACGAAATGCGCCTCGAAGAAGCTCTGATGCTCAGCCGAGTTGTGGAAGTGATGAGGGGTCAGAACCACGCTCAGCACCGGTACATCCGCATCCATCTGCGCGCGCATCAGGCCGTCAATCACCGCGCTGGACACAAAGTCATGCCGGTAGATACCACCATCCACAACGAAAGCCGCTCCAACGACTGCTGCATAACGACCCGACAGGGCCAGACGGCGGGCCAGCAGCGGGATCTCGAACGCACCGGGCAGGTCGAACACATCGACGCTCATATCCGGGCGCAATTCGCCAAGTGTCTCAACAAAGCCAACATGGGCGCGATCAACGATTTCCGAATGCCAACGGGCACGGATAAAGGCGATACGATTTGGGCGTGTCATGGGAAATTCTCCTTTGCTCCAAGTGACACGGACCCAGGGCATAGGAGAGCATGCCGCATAATGCGACCGCCCCCGTTCTCTCACATCCGGACTATGACCGTCGGCTCTGGAATTACACCAGATCTGCTGACACCTCTCTGCTGAGAGGCCGCTCGCGGGCTATCACCGCCGGTGGGGAGTTTCACCCCGCCCCGAGAACGTCGTCCCCCCTTTGCGGGCGGACGAGTTATGATAGCAAGGGATGACACGCGCTGAAAGACGGAACACGACATGACGTTGCCTACACCCGCCACTCTGTTCGACACGCTCGACGCAACATGGCCGCCCGAACGCTATCAACAGCAGGGCGATTGGCTGCTGCGTATCGGCGGTGACGGGGGCAGCAGGGTCAATTGCGCCACGCCTATGGTGGATGCGCCTGACCTAAGCGGGTGTGGCCCTCTCATCAGTGTACGTGGCGCACAGGGCGATCTGGATGCGCAACTAGACGCCGCCGGATACCGCATCAAGGATGCCTGCCGCCTGATGGTCGTGCGCAGTGCTGATCTGGCCGCCCAACTGCCCGCTGGCCCCCGCACGATCGCGGGTGACGGTCCAATCGCCCGGATGCTTGAAATCTGGCAAGCTGGCGGCATCGGACCCGCACGGCTGGCAATCATGAATCGCGCGAACGCTCCAAAATCCTACATCGCTGGGCGCGTCGGTGATCGTCCGGCGGGCTGCATCTATGTCGGCGCAAAGGGCAACGTGGCCATGCTGCACGCGCTGGAAGTCGCCACAGAGCATCGGCGCAAGGGCCTCGCCCGTGATCTGGTCGCCGCCTGCGGACACTGGGCCGCGCAAAACAATGCGGAATGGCTGAGCCTGATCGTGACAGAGGCAAATACAGGCGCACATGCACTATATTCTAACATGGGCTTCACCGATATCGGCGGCTACCATTACCGAAAAATGGAGGAAGCCCAATGAACCCAGACCACCCAACCGCGCTAAACCTGCGCCAGCAGGAACCCCTGCCAGAACGCACAGCGAAATTCTTTGCCATCTGCGAGGAAAAGCTAGGCATGGTGCCCAACGTGCTGCGCTCATATGCCCACAACACCGTCAAGCTGGATGCATTCACCGCAATGTATAATGACCTGATGCTGGGTGAGAGTGGCCTGACCAAGCTGGAGCGTGAGATGATCGCCGTCGTCGTCAGCGCCGTGAACCGGTGCTTCTACTGCCTTGTGGCCCATGGTGCCGCAGTACGTGAACTTAGCGGTCAGCCTGAACTCGGCGAAGCGCTGGTGATGAATTACCGTGTGGCAGTTGTCAGCACGAAGCAACGTGCCGCTTTGGATTTCGCCGTTTCCATGACCGAAGCCTCCTACCGCATTGAGGAAGCCGATCGTCAGGTTCTGCGCGATGCGGGCTGGACCGATGCGGACATCTGGGACATCGCCGCTATTGCGAGCTTCTTTAACATGTCCAACCGGATGAGCAGCGCAATCGATATGCGCCCAAATACAGAATACCACGCCACGGCACGCTAGGACTGTAGATACAAAAACGCCCGAACCATCAGGTCCGGGCGTTTCGTAAACTTCAATATGCGAAGGCTTAGTGCAGCTTTGCGCCAACCTGCTCGATAGCGGAATCGATCAGGTCGCTTGCCCGTGCTGCGTCCATCTGCGTGGTGATCACATCCTGTGCAGCGGCAATAGCCACCTCAACAGCACGATCCTTAACTTCCCGAACTGCGCCAGCCTCAGCAGAAGCAATCTGATCCTTCGCGGATGCGATGCGACGCTCAATCGAGGCAGCCAGATCAGCCTTTGCCGCATCAGCATTTTGCTGCGCTTCGGCTTTTGCCTTACTTACGATCTCGGCAGCCAACTGCTCAACTTCCTGCTGCTTCCGCTCATAGGAAGCGAGGATTTGCTGTGCTTCCTCACGCAGAGCGCGGGCTTCGGCCAGATCAGCTTTGATCTTGTCAGCGCGATCATCGAGCAGCTTTGCGATTTTGCCGGGAACGCCAGCATAAATCAGGAAGCCAACGAAGATGACGAACGCGATAGCGACGACGATATTGGTGTCATACAAAAAGCTCATATCAGACGCTCCTTACGAGTTCGTGCGTGCAGCAACGGCCGCGTCGATGGCGGATGCGTCTGCAACGTCAGGGGCCAGGGCTGCGACCAGTGCCTGCGCAGTGTCCCTCGCAACGGCCTGAACGGCAACAGCAGCTTCGTCGCGGATCGTGGCGATACGTGCTTCGGATTCTGCGGATTGTGCGTTGATCTGCTCATCAGCTTTCGTCATGGCGGCGTCGATCTCTACCTGGATTTCAGCGCGGGTCTTATCCGCGATGCGGCCAGCCTCGGCACGGGCATCTGCGAGCGCTTGGTCGTAAGCTGCCTCGGCTGCCTCTGCCTGACGGCGGTAATCAGCGGCACGTTCGATATCATTAGAGATCGCGTCCTGACGCTCCTCGATCGTTGCGCCGATCCGTGGCAGTGCCACGCGGGAGAGCAGGAAGTAGATGGCGACCAGCGCCACGAACAGCCAGAAAATTTGACTTGGGAAGGTTTCGATCGCCAGCTGCGGAATACCGCCAGCCTCATGTGCGACTTCTGCGCCGTGTGCCGCGCCTTCCGTGGTTGATGTCGCCATGACAGCTCTCCGATACGGGCTGAGCCTGTATGCACCCGGTATTACGCGGATCGCAGACAGGTCCGAAAATCTGGGTCATCAGCCCAATGGGCCGGTCGTGTAGGTTCGACTGAACCTGAACTTGCTCCCGAAGGAGGGTTCACCGCGCGAGGGATATCCCCGCGCGGTGGAATGCAAACTGTCGATTAGACAGCGAACATCAGCAGCAGAGCGACGAGGAACGAGAAGATCCCCAGTGCTTCTGCGAATGCGATGCCGATGAAGAACGTAGCTGTCTGCTCGCCTGCTGCCGCCGGGTTGCGAAGTGCACCCGAGAGGAAGCTGCCGGCTACGTTGCCTACACCGACGCCCGCGCCGCCGATGCCGATGCATGCGAGACCTGCGCCGATGAACTGGCCCATTGCTGCGATATCGCCTTCCATGATGATGCTCCTTAGGTTGGAATGGCTAGATTAGAAAGCTGCACGAACCGTTAGTGGCCCGGATGCAGCGCGTCATTGAGATACACGCATGTCAGGATAGTGAAGACATACGCCTGCACCACAGCGACGAGCAATTCGAGCCCGTACATCGTGGAGATCGCAAGGATAGGTACCGCCGCGCCTGGCCCGTAGGTCAGCACTGCGAGGCCACCGGCAAAACCGGCGAACACTTTAAGAACTGCGTGGCCTGCCATCAGGTTTGCACCCAAACGAATGGAGTGGCTGACGGGGCGCACGAAATAGGAAATCAGTTCGATAACTGCCAGAATTGGGCGCAGCGCGAGTGGCGCATCCTCTGCCCAAAACAGCTTAAGAAATTTGGGGCCGTTCAGCACAAAGCCGAGGATCGTAACGCCCAGAAAAACCAGCATCGCCAAAACACCGGTCACAGCAACATGCGATGTGACGGAGAAGCTGTAAGGCAGCAACGCCAGCAGGTTTGCGAACAGGATGAACGTGAACAGCGTCATGATGTAGGGGAAAAAGCGGATCGCCTCACGACCGGCAACATCCTCGACCATCTTGTAAACAAAACCGTAGATCATCTCACCAACGGACTGGATCCGTGTTGGAACCATTGCGCGGCCACGGCTGCCCAGAACGAACAGCGCAGCGATTGCGACCACGGTCAATGCCAGCCACAGCACCTGATTGGTGAACATGCCGATACCGGCCATACCGACAGGGCCACCCTCGCCGCCGAGGCTCGACACAATGAACTGGTCCATCGGGTGAATGGCGAAGAGTTCGCCTTCGGTCGGTGTTGCCACGTCTCAATCCTCACTCATATCGCCCGAATTCCGGCTGTGCCGGTATGGGCGGATCTCAATCCTGACGCGCTTGCGTCGCTTTATCCTGCACCCGCTTGGCGGTGCGCATCATTGTGCGTACTCCGGCGATGAAGCCAAGAATACAAAAGGTCGCAAGGAAGATCGGCATCGTGCCAAAGAGCCAATCGAGGCTCCAACCCATCCCCAAGCCGATCAGCAAACCTGCCACCAACTCGATCACCATCTGCCACGCTAGGTTGGCCTTCTGGTACTTGCTCTCTCCCTCGGGTGCGGGCTCCCGCGCAGCTTGCGCTGCTGCGATCCTCCGGTCCAACTCATCCAGCTTGTTTCGATCCGTCATTCTGATCGTTCCAGCTGGCGGCTGGCCTCCTCAACCGATTTGCGCGGACCATAGGCACGCGATAGTGCCAAGTCAACAGACCTACACAGCGAATTCATCGGCCTAACTCACTGTAAATAAACAACATAAATATCAGCACTTGAATTAGATTCAGACCGGCACCACCCCGCAGCCCATGAACCAGCACGATATGGTATTTTCAACCAATCGGTTGATGATTCATTCGCAACAGGACACACTCACCTGATGTCATCGCGCTCCGCCACACTTGATGCCGCATTCGCCGCCCTTGCCGACCCGACGCGGCGGGCGATCCTAACGCGGTTGCTGGATGGCGACCTGCCCGTCGGCACCTTGGCAGAGCCGTTTGACCTGACCCTCGCCGCCGTATCCAAGCATCTGCAAATTCTGATGCGGGCGCAGCTTGTCACGACAGAAAAACGCGGGCGCGAAAAATGGTGCGCCCTCAACCCCGATGCGATCGCCCCCGCCGCACAATGGATCGAGGCCTTTGGCGCCTGGGGCGATGATGATATCAACCGAATGGAGGCCGCTCTCGCACCGCTGCTCGATGCAGAGGTCACCCCACCAGCTCCTCCGCCCGACGCAGATCAACGCTGACCAATTGACTGACCCCCTGCTCCGCCATCGTGACGCCGAACAGCCGATCCATGCGGCTCATCGTGACGGCATGATGCGTGATGATCAAAAAGCGGGTGGCCGTGGTGCGCGTCATCTCATCCAGCAGATCACAGAACCGGCTGACATTGGCATCATCCAGGGGCGCGTCCACCTCATCCAGCACACAGATGGGCGAGGGGTTGGCGAGGAAGACCGCGAAAATCAGGCTCATCGCCGTCAGCGTCTGCTCACCACCGGATAGCAGGGACAGAGTGGACAGCTTCTTGCCGGGCGGCTGGCACATGATCTCCAGCCCGGCCTCCAGCGGGTCATCGCTCTCGATCAACTCAAGATTCGCCTCACCACCCCCGAACAAATGCGTAAACAACCGCGCGAAATTTTCATTCACAGTGTCAAAGGCCGCCAGCAACCGCTCGCGCCCCTCACGGTTTAGATTGGCGATGCCGATGCGCAGCTTCTCACAGGCGACATCCAGGTCCGCCTTTTCCGTGGCCAGCGTATCGTGCTCCTCACGCACCTCGCGGCTGTCCTCCTCCGCCCGCAGGTTAACTGCCCCCAGCGCATCGCGCTGTCGGCGCAACCGCGTGATGTCAGCCTCAATCATATCAACCGGAGGCATCTTGTCTGGGTCAGCCTCCAGCGTTTCCAGCAGTTTTTGCGGCGAGACGCTCAGCGCCTCCTCGATCCGCTCCACGGCCAGCGCCACAGTTGCCGCCGCCGCGTCCCGCAGCGCCTCATCCCGCGCGCGCCCCTCACGCGCGTTCGAGGCCGCCTTCTCCGCCTTGCGCTCCGCCTGATCCGCATCGCGCAGCGCCGCCTCCCCCACGGCCAGCGCATCCGAGGACGCCCGCCGCCGCGTTTCCGCCCTCGTAAACTCAGTGGACAACTCTGCCCGCTTCGCCGCGATCTGCTCCGGCTGGCTGCTGGCCGATTTCAATTCTGCCTCGGCATCCTCGGCGCGGGTGTGCAATTCCGCAGTCCGCTTTTCAGCCGTCTCCAGCCGCTGTTTCCACCCGTTGATTTCAACTGTCAATTCCTGCTGGCGTTTCACGCGGGCCTCACCCTCACGCCGCACAGCATCAGCGCGGGAACGGGCCGCCATCATGGTCGAGCGCGCCTCCGCAACGGTGTCACGGACAACCTCAACCGCGGCACGGACCTGCTGCAAATCGCCCAATCCACTATGCTGTGCTTGCGCATCTGCCAGCGCCTCCTCAGCCTGCACTACATCCTCGGCACGATGCTCCGCTGCCTGATGCAAAGTCTCCACACGGGCTTGCAACATCGACATATCCGCTTCAACCCGACCCAGAACGCGCGTCGCATTGGTTGCCGCCGCATCTGCATCACGTCGTGCCGCGCGGGCCACGCTATCCTGTTGCGCCGCCTGCTCCAGCGCATTTTTGGCCTGTTGATGCGCCACGCCAGTCATACGCGCGATTTCCTGCGCCGTGCCATGCGCCGTCTCCAACTCCTCCAACCGATTTTTCTGCTGCAACCGCAATGCCGTGGTCGAGGGCACATCAGCCGCAGCCACGCGGTAACCGTCCCAACGCCACAAATCCCCCTCACGTGAAACCAATCGTTGGCCGGGGGTGAGCGCGCCCTGCAACGCATTCCCTTCGGACGCCCCAACAACCCCGATCGCCTGCAATCGCCGCGCGAGCACGGATGGTGCAGTTACGTAATCGGCCAGACGCGCGGCGCCCTCGGGTAATTCGGTGATTTGCGCATAGGGGGGCAAATCCGACCAACCTGAGCCCTGCTCACCCGCAATCGGCGCTTTCAGATCATCGCCAAGAGCCGCCCCCAACGCGGCCTCATATCCCCGTTGCGCACGGATATGTTCCAGCACCTGCCCACCCTGCCCGACATCGCGCGCCAGCAAGCGGCGCAGGGCAGTAACCTCCCCCTCCAGCGCCTTTGCCTCACCTGCGGCGGTGGAGGCTGCACCGCGCGCCTCGGCCTCCGCGATCTGAGCGGCAGCGCGGGTTTTCTCAACATCCAGCAGGTTCTCCTCCGCCACAGTGGCCTGCTGCTGCGCGGCCTGTTGTGCGGATATCGCATCGGCAAGGCGCGTCCGCAGCGCCGCTAAATCTGTCGTAATTTGCGTGGTTGCTGCTGTGGACTTGTCACGAGCGGCAATTGCTTGGGCCTGACGTTTCTGCGCCTCGTCCAATTGGCGGGCGACAGTTTGATGTCGCGCGGACAGGCGCGCGGCATCCTCCGCCTGCTGGTCCAGAGTTGCCTCATGCGCCTTTAGTTCCGCCTCGGCCTGCGTGGCCTCGCTTAGCGCCTTGGCGCTCAACGCCTCATGCCCGGCACCGGCCTGGATCAAGGTCGCCTGCTCCGCCTGTAACCGCGCGACAGTTTCGCCCGCATCGTGGTTTAGCTGCCCCTCACGGTCCATATCCTTGTGCAACTGCGCGATATTGGCCTGCAAGCGCTCCACAGCCCGCCGCGCGCGATGCTCGCGATCCTTCAGCGTATCGCGCTCCACCGTCAGACGTTGCAGAACAGCACCCGCAATGGCCTCCTCCTCACGCAAAGCTGGCAAAGCATCGGCGGCGGTCTGCCGGACCTGTACACAACGTGCCGCCTCACCCTGCTCACGGGCGGCCTTGGCTGTTGCTTCGGTCAGGGTTGCCTCAGCCACCAGCAGGGCAGCATCCGCCTCACGCCAGCGGCGATACAACAGCAAGGCCTCCGTCTGCCGCAGCTCATGCGCAATCTCACGATATCGCGCGGCCTGCCGCACCTGTCGGGCCAACACGCCGATCCGTTGTTCAAGCTGGGTCAGCACGTCCTCAACCCGCTCCAGATTGGAAGCGGTGGCGCGCAGTTTTAGCTCCGCCTCATGTCGGCGCTGGTACAGGCCGGAAATGCCGGCAGCTTCCTCCAGAATACGCCGCCTTGCCTTGGGCTTCGCATTGATCAGCTCCGATATCTGCCCCTGCCGCACCAGTGCAGGAGAATGCGATCCCGTCGAAGCATCCGCAAACAGCATCTGCACATCGCGCGCACGACTGTCCCCGCCATTAACCTTGAACGCAGACCCCGCATCCCGCGTAATCCGGCGCACAATCTCAATCCGGTCGCTGTCGTTAAATCCTGCGGGGGCCAATCGCTGCGTATTATCCAGCGTTAGAGTGACCTCCGCATAATTTCGGGCAGGCCGCGACGACGCACCGGCAAAGATCACGTCCTCCATCCCCGAACCGCGCATCGCGGTGGGCCGGTTCTCGCCCATGACCCAGCGCAGTGCCTCCAGCAGGTTCGATTTCCCGCACCCGTTCGGCCCCACCACACCGGTCAGCCCGTCAGCAATCAGCAACTCCGTCGGATCGACGAAGCTTTTGAAGCCCAGCAATCTGAGTTTTGTGAATTGCACGTGCGGGATGCCCTGATTTCGATCGCAACCATGGTCAGGTTGCATGTGGCGTTAAGTCAAGGCATCCACGGCATGTGCGCTCTAGCCTCGGGAGCGTTGCAATATAATGAACGCTCTATGTTTTCTTTGCCTGTGGCAGCCCCATTTCTATGCCAGACCATATACATCAGAAAGAGCATATCATGACACATCTCGTTGGTATTTCCGGCTCACTACGCGCCGCATCGTCAAACACACTTCTGGTGGATGAGGCTGCGCGCCTGTTTGCACCTGATATCTATACCCGCGCGGATTTGAACCTGCCCCTGCTGAATACCGATCTGGAAACCCCCGAATCGGTTCAACGCCTTGCTGATCTGGTGCGCGGTGCAGATGCGGTGATTATCTCCACCGCCGAATATAACAAAATGATCCCCGGCCTGCTGAAAAACGCACTCGATTGGTTGAGCATTCACCCCGACGGCAACCCCTTTATCGGTAAGCCCGTTGCGATCATGTCCAGCGCCGCCGGCCGGTCCGGTGGTGAGCGGTCGCAATACACTTTGCGCCACGCCCTGATCCCGCATGAGGCCCGTGTGCTGAGCGCACCAGAGGTCACCATTGCCGGTGCGAATGCCGCCTTTAACGATAATGGCCGCCTAAAGGACGACAAAAGCACCGAATTTCTGACAAAGCAGATGGACGCCCTAAAGTCGGAAATCGCCCTGCACAGCCGTTAAACTGCAATCGGCGCGTTATCCTTTAACCGCTCCATCACGATCTGGCTCTGCACCCGCGCGACGGCATCGTGGGGCAGCAGCACCTGCTGCACCAGATCGTTCAGCGCCACCAGATCGGCACAGAATACCCGCAGCATGTAATCTGCCTCTCCGGTCAGGGTCCACACGCTGACCACTGCGGGTGTGCGTTCCGCCAACCGAATGAAATCCTGCGCGTTTTCACGGCTATGCGCCGCCATTGTCACCTGCACAAATGCCTCAACCGTCGCGCCGATTTTCGCGGCATCAACGATGGCATTATAGCCGGTAATATAGCCCTCTTCCTCCAACCGCTGCCTCCGCCGCGCGCATTGCGAAGGGCTAAGATGCACCTGCTCTGCCAGCTCGGCCGAGGTCAGGCGAGAATTTCGTTGCAAACAGGTCAACAGCGCCCGATCCAGCGCGTCCAATTGGGTACTCATGCTTACTCCACGTACAAACTAGGCCATTCATATAATTTTGACGCACATTATGGGCAGTTTACCACCCACTTTGCGCACCGACAACGCATGCCCTGCAATATGCTGCTCTCAACAATCCCAGCAGGAGCACGATTATGGGCCCGTTTCCACACGACGCACCAAAAGCCACGATTTCCGAAACCAACCCCGCAGGCACCGATGGGTTCGAATTTGTCGAGTTCGCACATGCTGAGCCTGAGAAGCTGGACACACTTTTCCGCTCAATGGGCTACACACCTGTTGCGCAGCACAAGACCAAGGATATTACGCTCTACCGGCAGGGCAATATCAATTACATCGTGAACCGTGAGCCAAATAGCCACGCCTCGCAATTTGTAGAGGATCACGGCCCGTGCGCGCCTGCCATGGCATGGCGTGTGGTCGATGCGCAGGTCGCGCTAAAGCGGGCCATCGACACCGGCGCCACCGAATATACCGGCACGGGCAAGAGCATCGACGCCCCCGCCGTGATCGGCATTGGCGGCTCGCTGCTATATTTCATCGACAATTACGACGAAGGGAACTCACCCTACGATGCCGATTTCGACTGGATTGATGAGCGTGATCCAAAACCGGTCGGCGTCGGCTTCTACTACCTCGACCACCTGACCCATAACGTGGTGAAGGGGAATATGGACACTTGGTTCAAATTCTACTGCGACACGTTCAATTTCCGCGAGATCCGCTTCTTCGACATCGAGGGGAAATTCACCGGCCTTCTCAGCCGCGCGCTGACATCCCCCTGCGGTAAAATCCGCATTCCGATCAACGAGGATCGCGGTGAAAAGGGCCAGATCGTCGAGTATCTGAAGCGTTATAACGGTGAGGGCATTCAGCACATCGCCGTCGCGTCCGAGGATATCTACACCTCCGTCGATCAAATCCACGATAACGGCATCCGCTTCATGCCACCGCCCCCCGCGACATATTTCAAGCTGAGCCATGACCGCGTTGTCGGGCATGAGGAACCCATCGAGAAAATGATGAAGCACGGTGTGCTGATCGATGGTGAGGGCGTGGTTGATGGCGGCGAAACGCGCATCCTGCTGCAAATCTTTTCGAAAACCGTGATCGGCCCGATCTTCTTTGAGTTCATTCAGCGCAAGGGCGATGACGGATTTGGTGAGGGCAACTTCAAGGCTTTGTTTGAGAGCATCGAGGCAGACCAGATCGCCCGCGGCGTCGTCGGCGATGGTGCCGCCTGAGAACTGACAAACATGGCTGAGGGTGCGCAAAACACCCTCAGCCGATTTTACTTACTGACCAGACAGCTGACGCAGGGCTGTTGACCAATCCTCAACATGATAGGTTCGTGCGATCACCCCATCCGACAATTCGTGAATGTCGATGGCCATGATCTCAAAGCTGCGCCCCTCACCATCGACACCAAAGAACGGTGCGACCGGCGTACCCGTTGCGCGGCTGCGCACGATCACTGTATCTCCGTCCTGATGCATCGCCTCTACCGCCCAGTTCAGATCCGGAATCAGGTTCGCGAACCCACCAAGCTGACCGATAAACGCTTCGCTGGATTTAACCTGACCCGAATAATCACCGATGCTGCCCCAATCAGACGTGGTGGCCGCGCGGAAGGCGTCAGCGTGGGTGGCGGAGCCTGGATTGCTCAGGAAATCATAGAAAACTTGCACGGTGGATGTATCGTCGGCCATCGCGGCAGATGCGGATGTGACCAGTGCGATGGACAGGGCGGCGGCGGTTTTTTTGAAGTTCAACATGTCGGTTCTCCGAAGGGATGTGAGTGTAATCGGGCACGACCCTCGGCCCGTGCTTGCAGGTATAGACAGCCCCGCATTGTGCGATAATCTGGGATTGATAGATTTATAAATTCGGATTTCTTGCATAATGATCGATCAACTCCGCCAGATGGCCATCTTTGCCAAGGCTATCGACCACGGCTCCTTTCGCGGCGCCGCCACAGAATTGCGCCTGTCCCCCTCGGGCGTTAGCCACCACATTTCCCAGCTTGAGGAACATCTGGGCGTCGCTCTCGTCTATCGCACCACGCGAAAGCTGCGATTAACCCCACAGGGTGAGCGTTTGCTGGCGGCGACCCGCAAAATGCTGGACGCAGTTGAGGGTGAATTGCTGGACTTGACCTCAATCGCGAGCGAACCCAGCGGGGAGCTGCGCGTCACCGCCCCCTCCGTCCTGTCAAAATCGCCGCTAATGTCCACGATCGCGCTGTTCTTGCGAACCTATCCGCGCGTGCGCCTAACGCTCGACTTCTCGGATGAACGGCGTGAGTTGATAGATGACGGGTTCGATGTGGCAATCCGTATGATGATTGCACCGGCACGGGCCGCAAACACGCGCAAGCTGTTCGATGTGCATCGCCGTGTTGTCGCCTCGCCGGATTACATGGCGGACAGGCCCATGGCGACGCAGCCCGCAGATATCGCTGATTGGCCGTGGTTAGAACTGGCCCCCGTGCGCCATGCGCAGGCGACATTTCACAGGGGCGACGCCGTGCAAACCATCCCGCGCAGCACGACGCAATTGTCCTGCAATGATGCGCAGGGCCTGTACCGCTTGGCGTTGGCTGGTATCGGCTTGGCAATCGTGCCTGGGTTTCTGGCGACTGAGGATCACGCCGCCGGACGCATTTGCTACCCGATCCCCGATTGGCACGTCGCGCCTGCAACCGTTTTCGCCCAATGGCCAGCCAGCGCCCCGAAACACGGCCTGATCAAATTGCTGATCGATATGTTGAGCACCAAGCGCGCAGATTTCTGACCTCACGAAAAAGGCCCGCCATTTCTGACGGGCCTTTTGAATTCTAGCGACGGGGATAGATCAGAGCGTGCGCTCGATCTCCTCCGTCTCGAATATCTCGATGACATCGCCAGCGCGGATGTCTTCGTAATTCTCGAACGCCATACCGCATTCCTGACCGCCCTGAACCTCTTTGACTTCGTCCTTGAAGCGCTTGAGCGTTTTGAGCTTGCCCTGATGGATAACGACGTTGTCACGCAGCAGGCGAACACCTGCGGAACGACGGGCCACACCCTCAGTGATGACACAACCGGCAACTTTACCGACATTGGAGACCTTGAAGACCTCCTTGATCGCTGCGTAACCGATGAAGGTTTCACGAACCTCAGCCGACAACAGACCGGAAGCTGCCTGCTTCACGTCATCCACCAGATCATAAATGATCGAGTAGTAACGGATTTCCAGACCCTTCTGGTTCGCCGCTTCACGCGCCGGGGCGTTTGCACGAACGTTGAAGCCGATGATCGGCGCGCCGGCTGCTTCTGCCAGTGTCACGTCGCTCTCGGTGATGGCGCCAACGCCGGAATGCAGAACGCGCACCCGAACCTCGTCGTTACCAATCTTCTCCATCGCCTGAACAATCGCTTCGGCCGAACCCTGAACGTCCGCCTTAACCACGATGGGCAGCTCGGAAACGTCCTCATCTGCCTTGGCCTTCGCCAGAAGCTGATCGAGCGTGGTCGCAGCACCAGCCGCCGCGCGCTTATCCTTCGCGAGCTGCTGACGGTATTCCGCGATCTCACGGGCACGTGCCTCATCAGGAACCACGTTCAGAACATCGCCAGCCTCAGGTGTGCCGTTCAGGCCAAGAACCTCAACCGGAACCGAAGGACCAGCCTCCTCAACGCGCTCACCCTGATCGTTGATCAGTGCGCGCACACGGCCCCACTGCTCACCTACCACGAAGATATCGCCACGGCGCAATGTACCGTTCTGAACCAGAACTGTCGCAACAGGGCCACGGCCCACGTCCAGCTTTGCCTCGATCACGGCACCATCAGCGGCGCGATCAGGGTTGGAGCGCAGTTCGAGCAATTCAGCCTGAAGCGCGATATTCTCAAGCAATTTATCCAGACCAGCGCCGGTAACAGCCGAAACCTCAACATCCAGAACGTCGCCCGACATCGCTTCAACAACAACTTCATGTTGCAGAAGCTGCGTGCGCACCTTCATCGGATCGGCGCCGGGGCGGTCGATCTTGTTGATTGCGACGATCATCGGAACCTTCGCAGCCTTCGCATGGTGGATGGCTTCGATGGTTTGCGGCATGACCGAATCATCCGCAGCAACCACAAGGATAACGATATCCGTTACCTGAGCACCACGAGCACGCATCGACGTAAACGCCGCGTGACCCGGAGTATCGAGGAAGCTGAGAAGCGTCCCGTCATCCGTGGTGATCTGATACGCACCGATATGCTGCGTGATGCCGCCAGCCTCGCCAGACACAACGTTCGTCTTGCGAATCGCGTCGAGCAGCGAGGTTTTACCGTGGTCAACGTGACCCATGATCGTGATGACAGGCGCCCGAGGTTGCAGATCCGCCGGATCGTCCTGCACCAGCGTGATGACATCCTCGACGTCAGCATCCGATACGCGAACAACGCGGTGGCCAAATTCCTCAACGATCAATTCAGCCGTATCGGCATCGATCGTCTGGTTCTGTGTCGCCATGATGCCGCTTTGCATCAGGGATTTCACAACAGATGCGACCCGCTCAGCCATACGGTTGGCCAGTTCTGCCACCGTGATCGCCTCAGGGATCTTAACGTCGCGAACTACCTTTTCACGAGGCTCGTTCGAACCGCCACCCTTGCGGGCCTGACGTTCCTGACGGCGACGCATCGCTGCCATAGATTTCTGACGGCCACCTTCGCCACCCATCGCTTGGTTGATGGTCAGCTTACCGGAGCGACGCTTGTCACCACCCGGGGTCTTCTTGGCATTGCGGTCCTCACGACGGTCGTCACGCTTTGGCGCGGAACCCGGCGCGGTACGGCGCGGGCCCTCAACCTCGTTCGGTGGCGCAGGTGCGTCGGCGGGGGAGATTACGTTCTCCTCCTTCTTCGCCCGTGGCTTGTTCCGGGCGCGTGCTTCCTCGTCGGTTTTGCGCTTGGCTTCTTCAGCCTCCTGCATCGCCTTGGCCTCAGCCTCGGCGATTATGCGCGCCTCTGCCTCAGCAGCTTCACGCTCTTTGGTTTCTTTTTGCTCACGCAGGGCTGCGAGTTCTGCCTTACGGCGTTCCTCGGCCTCTTTTTCCTTTGCGACACGCTCAGCCTCAGATGCCTTCGCGGCCATAAGGGCGCGGCGGCGGCGTTCGATCTCGCTGTCAGAAACGGATGCACTGGCCCCGCCCTGTGCGCTGCGAACCTGCGCGGCATTTGCGCCGGCGGTCGCTGCTGTTCCAGGCTTGGGCACCACGACACGCTTTCGCTTCTTCTCCACGACGACCGATTTGGATCGCCCGTGGGAGAAGCTCTGCCGGACGCGGCTCGTCTCGGTCCCGCTACCGCGTGTCCCGACTGTCCTGCCCTTGTCGCCGTTGCCTTTGTTGTCGCTCATGCTGACCTTAACCTTTTTGTCGGAGCCCCGTGCCCCGTCGTGCAAATCTCATCTCGTCCGTCGCGCGCATCGCGGCGGTCAGTCTACTGAAACGGCCTGATGGCCCCGCAGCCCGTTTAGCCGCGACGCCTCCCTAAGGACCTGTTTCGTGACACCGCCCGCGTCCAGCGCGGCATGTATCACATTATCCCGTCGGAATGCCAAACCCAATTCCTCCCTGGAAAGACAGGAGATCACAGGCGCTTCCCTGGCCATCGGGCGGAGCTTGGCGCGTTGCGCGTCAGATCCATCGCTGGCCTCAATCAATGCGGCGACCGGACTGAATTTCAACCGCCGATGGACCGTATCGAACCCCATATGGGCCAGACCGGCCTTTCTGGCAAGAGCCAGCGCGTCTTGAAGTCGTCGCGTTAGCAACGCTTCTACCCGATCTGACAGGTCCGGAGTGGCCTTTACAGGTGCCTTGGCCGACCGACTGAACAGGTTTTTCTTTACCGCCAGATCAATCGCAGCACGGTCTGCGGTCACCCACATACCCCGCCCGGGTGCCTTTTCAGCCACATCAGGAAAAACATCGCCATCAGGCCCGACCACAAAGCGGACGAGGGGGGCGGTTGACCCGCACTCCCCCGTCGCTATGCAACGCCGTTCTGGCTCGCTGCGATCTTTTTCACGTCCACCGCGACTCACCGGCGATCCTCCGAAAGCTTCAATCAGCCCTCGGCCTCCTCATCTGCGTCCGCGCCTGCCTCAGCAGCTGCGGCCTCAGCGTCGGCGGCCTGTTGGGCAACCATTTCGTCAGCATCGATATAGCCCAGCAGCACGCGCGCCGTCAGAACCAGCTCTTTTGCTTCCTCAAGGCTGACATCGAATTGCTCCAGCAATCCGTCATCCTTAACCCGCTTGCCGTCTACAGTGGTGTAGCCGCCAGCCAGTTCCCAATCTGCACATTGTGCAAAATCGGTCAGGTTCATGATACCATCATCAGCCAGCGCAACGATCATCTGCGGGGTCAGGCCCTCGAATTCGAACAGCGAATCCTCGACGCCCATTTCCTTCGCCTTGGCCGTTGCGGCCGCGTTGATTGCGTCCAATGCCTCACGAGCACGGGTCTGAAGCTCCTGCGCTGTTTCCTCGTCGAACCCGTCGATTCCCGACAGCTCCTCGATTTCAACATAGGCAACTTCTTCAAGGCTGGTGAACCCTTCAGAAACCAGCAGCTGCGCGACCATCTCATCCGCATCCAGCGAATCCATGAACAGTTTCGAGCGGACAGCGAATTCAGCCTGACGACGCTCCGATTCCTCGGCCTCCGTCATGATGTCGATGTCCCAACCGGTCAGCTGGCTGGCCAGACGCACGTTCTGACCGCGGCGACCAATGGCCAGCGACAGCTGCTCATCAGGAACCACAACCTCGATACGGCCTGCTTCCTCATCCATCACAACCTTGGCCACCTCGGCTGGCTGCAATGCGTTGACGAGGAAGGTCGCAGCGTCGTCATTCCATGGAATGATGTCGATTTTCTCGCCGTTCAGCTCGTTCACAACGGCCTGAACGCGGCTACCACGCATACCGACGCAGGCGCCGACCGGATCAATGCCCGAATCGAACGAGATCACGCCGATCTTTGCGCGCGAACCCGGATCACGAGCCACTGCCTTGATTTCAATCACGCCGTCATAGATTTCAGGAACTTCCATCTTGAACAGCTCAGCCATGAATTCAGGCGCTGTACGCGACAGGAAGATCTGCGGGCCACGCTGCTCCAGACGTACGTCCTTGATGTAGGCGCGGATGCGGTCGCCATTGCGGAAGGCTTCGCGCTGGATCAACTGATCGCGGCGCAGCATTGCCTCACCACGGCCAACATCGACGATGACGTTGCCATATTCGGTACGCTTGACCAGACCGTTGATGATCGTGCCCTTGCGGTCCTTGAACTCGTCGTATTGACGCTCACGCTCAGCCTCACGCACACGCTGCATGATGACCTGCTTGGCCGACTGCGCGCCGATGCGGCTGAAATCCATAGGAGGCAGCAAATCGCTCAGCTCGGTGCCGATTTCTGCGTTGCGATCGACGTCACGGGCGTCGTGCAGGTCCAGCTCGGTAAAGTGGTCCTCGACCTCCTCCACCACGGTACGCACACGGGTCATGGTCAGATCGCCGGTCTTGCGGTCGATATGGGCGCGAATGTCGTAATCAGCGCCGTAACGGGCCTTTGCCGCCTTGGAATAGCTTTCTTCGAGCGCCTCGATAACCAAACCGGGGTCGATCATCTTTTCCCGCGCAACCGCGTCGGCGATCTGAAGAAGCTCAAGCTTGTTTGCTGCAACCGTTGCCATTGTCCGTTACTCCTCTTCGCTCGAGGCATCATCCTCGATGATCTCGTCAAATCCTTCGAGCTTGGTATCGCGCGCCTTCAGGCTCTCCGCGATCAGCTCATCGGTCAGAATCAGTTTTGCATCTGCCAGCCAGTCGAATTGCAGGCCAACAATGCCCTCGGCAATCTCGATCAGAATCTCGCCGTCCTGAACGCCGCGCAACTCACCGTTAAACCGGCGGCGATTGTCGATCAGTTCGGTTGTTTCAACCTTGGCCTGATATCCCTCGTAACGCTCAAAATCCTTGAGGCGTGTCAGCGGGCGATCAATACCGGGCGAGGAAACTTCGAGGGCATATTCCCCCTCGATCGGGTCCTCGACATCCATCAGCGCGGAAACGGTGTTCGAAATCTTGGCGCAATCATCCACCTCGATCCCACCCTCGGGCCGCTCGGCCATGATCTGCACGACCTTGGTTTTGCCGCCCATGAACCGGATGCGCACGATTTCAAAGCCCATATCCTCAATGGCGGGCGCAATGATATCATGGATGCGGCGATCAATGGACGCCTTTGCAATCATATCAGTCATGAATACGGGCACCTTTCGGGCATAAAAAAACGGGCCAGCGGCCCGTTGCATGTTTCGGTGATCGTCGGGGGTGGAGGCCGACAGTCGCTGTTATCGTCTCATATACGCCCACATGCCCGTTCACGCAAGCCCCGCCACATTCATCGCATTCTTGCAATATCCCCGCCGGAGGCATCCGCAGATAACCACGATCACCTCCGACCAGTATATTCACAGCTTACAGCAACAACACCGACGCCAGCCCAAGGAACAGCATAAAGCCGACCACATCCGTCACCGTCGTCACAAATGTCCCCGAGGCAAGCGCCGGATCGGCGCCGACCTTATCCAATGTCAGCGGCACAATAATGCCCGCCAAACCAGCCACAGCCATATTGCCGATCATCGCAATGGCCAGCACCAGCCCCAGCATCGGGCTGCCAAACCACACGATACCGACGACCGAGATAATTGCAGCAAAGGCGATGCCGTTCAGCGTACCAGCCACCAATTCACGCCGAACCACCCGCATGGCGTTCGATCCGGTAAGGTCGCGCGTGGCAATCGCCCGCACCGCCACCGTCAGCGTTTGTGTGGCGCCATTGCCGCCCATGCTGGCCACAATCGGCATCAGCACGGCCAGCGCGACCACCGCCTCAATCGTGGCGGAGAACAGCGAAATCACGACCGAGGCCAAAATCGCCGTAATCAAATTAACCAACAACCAAGGGAATCGCTGCCGCGCAATCTCCCATGTGGTGTCCGAGATTTCCTCGTCACCCACACCGGCCAGCAGGCGCATATCCTCCTCTGCCTCATCCTCCAGCACGTCCATCGCATCATCCATGGTGATGATACCGACCAACCGGCCATCGGCATTCACAACCGGCGCCTGGATCATGTGATACTGGTTGAACGCGTAGGCGACATCCTCCTGCGATTGATCCACAGGGATCGTACGCAGCTTTTTCTCCATCAGATGTTCCAGCATGACACTGCGCGGATGCGCCATCACACGGCCCAGACGCACCTCACCAATCGGGCGCATGGCCGGATCAACGACGATGATGTCATAGAACTGTTCGGGCAAATCATCCGATGCCCGCATAAAATCGATCACATCGCCCACGGACCAATGCGCGGGGGCTGTGACCATCTCGCGCTGCATCAGACGACCGGCGGAATATTCCGGATAGGTCAGCGATTGCTCAACCGCGACACGATCCACATCGTCGAGCTGGTCGAGCAGCTCCTCCTTTTCCGCGTCCTCCAGATCCTCAACCAGATACACCATGTCATCTGTGTCGAGCTCCTGAACCGCTGCGCCCAACTGGGCCGCTGTCAGGGTTTCCAGAACGTCGTCGCGAACGCCTTCCTCCAGCTCCGACAGAACCTCGGGGTCGATATCGGCGCCCCACATCTGGATCATGCGAATACGCTTGGGCTGTTCGATCTGCTCCAACAAATCGGCCACGTCGGCGGGGTGCATATGGCCCAGGAATTCAAGCAGCCGGTCGCGCGCGCCCACTTCGAGCGCGGCCAGAATGGCGTCCACCGTCGCGGCGTTCAGCGCGTAGACGTCTTCGTTCTGGTGCGGCTCTTGCAGGTTTTCGGCCATTCACGATCTCCAAAAATCGGGGTTCATCTTTGTCTTAGCACGCGTTTGCGCCATGGAAAGGGCATCTGCGCAGCACAACACCACCTGCGCGACAATTTTACAAAATCCAGTCACTTGCACCGCCCAGCGCCTGAAAAACGTGCAGAATTATCACGACATCGCGTCGGGGATGCATCTAGCTACTTTGCGGGATCGCGAACTGGTTGTAAGAGGCGGGCATGAGCACCAATCCACCAGATATTCGCCCCGACCTCGCCCCTGCCGCCGTCATTCGCGGTGAGGCCCGTCCAGGCCAGCCAACCATCGGCATGGTTTCCCTTGGCTGCCCCAAGGCGCTGGTGGATTCCGAGCGTATCCTGACCCGTTTGCGCAGCGAGGGCTACGCCATCACCGGCGACTATGCCGGTGCGGACAGCGTGATCGTGAACACCTGCGGCTTCCTGGACAGCGCCAAGGCCGAATCGCTTGAGGCAATCGGCGAGGCCCTGCGCGAAAACGGTAAGGTCATCGTGACCGGCTGTTTGGGCGCGGAGGAAGATTACATTCGCGGCACCCACCCATCGGTCATGGCCGTCACCGGCCCGCATCAATACGAGCAGGTGCTGGACGCCGTGCACGCCGCCGTGCCGCCGGACCCCGATCCGTTCATCGATCTGATGCCGCCAGCGGGCCTGAAACTGACCCCGCGCCATTACGCCTATCTGAAGATTTCCGAGGGCTGTAACCACAAGTGTAAGTTCTGCATCATCCCCGATATGCGCGGCAAACTGTCCTCGCGCCCCGTCCATGCTGTATTGCGTGAGGCGGAGAAGCTGGTTGAAAGCGGCGTAAAGGAAATCCTCGTAATCTCGCAGGACACCTCCGCCTATGGTGTGGACCGCAAACATGACACCCATCCATGGAAGGGCGGCGAGGTTCGCACCCACATGGAGGATCTGAGTCGCGAGCTAGGCAAGCTGGGCGCATGGGTGCGCCTGCATTACGTCTACCCCTACCCCCACGTGGACAAACTGATCCCGCATATGGGTGAGAACCTGCTGCCCTATCTGGACATCCCGTTCCAACACTCGCACCCCGATGTGCTGAAGCGTATGGCCCGCCCCGCCGCGTCCTCCAAAACGCTGGAGCGGATCGCCGCTTGGCGCGCCATAAACCCCGATATTATCCTGCGCTCCACCTTTATCGTCGGTTATCCCGGTGAGACGGAGGAGGAATTCCAGCATCTGCTCGACTGGATGGAGGAGGCCCGTCTGGATCGTGTCGGCGCATTCAAATACGAAAACGTCGCAGGAGCCCGCAGCAACACCCTGCCCGATCACGTGCCAGAGGACGTGAAGGATGAACGCTACGCCCGCTTCATGCAGGTCGCCCAGCGCATTTCCGCTGAGAAGCTGGAGGCCAAGGTCGGCACAATCCAGCATGTCATCGTAGACAGCGTCGATGACGAGGGCGCCGTCTGCCGGACCAAGGCTGACGCCCCCGAAATCGACGGCAACCTGTTCATTGACGAGGGGTTCGAGCATCTGTCCCCCGGCGACATCATCAGCGTTAAGGTGGACGAGGCCAGCGAATACGACCTGTGGGGCACGCCCGTATGATCCGCACAGCGACACCGGATGACTTACCGGCCATCGCGGCGCTGCATTTGCAAAGCTGGCGAACGACCTATGACGGGTTGCTGCCAGCCGATTATCTGGGCGCAGGAGCAGAGGCGCAATTGCGCGCCAAATGGGCCGATCTGCCCAGGGGTACAACGCTGGTCGCGATGCAGGGCGACCGGCTGGCCGGATTTATCAGCGTCAATACCGGCAACCCCGCCTATCTGGATGCGCTGCATATTGCGGGCTTTGCACAGGGCGGCGGCCTTGGCCCCCGCCTGATCGCCGCAGCCTTTGCACAAATCGCAGCGCAGGGCGTCACTGCGGCCTATCTGTATATCGTCGATGGCAATGATGGCGCACGGCGGTTTTATGAACGGCTGGGCGCGATGGAAACATGGCGTGGTCCCGATCCCGACTACGATTTCCCTTCCACCGCGATCCGGCTGGACTGGCGCGACATTTCACCCCTAGTGGGAATGGCCAAAGCCCCCTAGGCTCGCCCCATGTTTACAATCGAACACGAATTCGACGCGACCGTTGTCACACTGGTCGGCGACAATCCCACGGCCGAGGACGTGACCATCACGCTATTCGACGATGGCGCGCGGGTTGAACAACTGGATGCACGCACTGGCAAGGTTCAGGCACTGACCCTGACCACCGCGCAATTACGCGACCTGCATGCAGCACTGGATTTGCCCGAGGGCAGCTATGCTCGCGACACCAAAGGGTAGGGACGGGATAGCCAGCCTGAGCATCAGCCTTATAGAATTTGCGGGCTATACCCTGTCCGTTGCAGGTTTTTTCTGGATCACCGCTTTGTGGCGCGGCATGAACGCACCGCCCAGCGATATGGCTACCTCAGATATAATCGGCACAGTGGCATTCGCAGCACTCGCCGGATTGGCCATAGCCGTGACCAGCGGGATCATCTGCCTTTTCTTCGTCAGCTATCTGCTGCTGCCGTTCATAACGCGGGTTCTTTTCAGGAATGACCGGATCGCCCTGCCGGCTACATTCGTCCTGATCGAAACACACTACGTGGTGGCGCTGTGCTGGATGGCGCAGGATTTCGGGTGGCAAATCTCTTTGCCCCTCGCCCTCGCCACCCTGATGAATAGCGTCCTGCTATACCTATTCCTGCGCCGACCACACCTGCACAGAACCTATTAGGGCCTAGCGGGTAAAGGTCAGCACACCGTCATCCACCGGCGCATAGCGGAATTCGTAGATGTCTCTCAGATAGTTCTGATGCACCCGCCACGGCGCCCGATTGCCCTGTAGCGGCAACTCCCCCACCCCGCGCTTGATATAGCCAGCGGTTAGCGGCACAGCGGGCTTTCGCGGCATGTCCGCAGGCAGCTTTGGCACGACACTGGTTGCCTCGACACGTTCCATCCGGTCCAGAACACGCACCACCCAGCGGGCGATCAGCTCGCATTTCAGGGTCCAGCTTGCATTGGTATACCCGAACATCTGCGCGAAATTCGGCACACCGGACAGCATCGCGCCCTTATAGCTGACCAAATCGGGAAAGCGGACCTGCCCCCCATCCACCGACAAATCGGCCCCACCGCCCAAGCGTAGGCGCAGCCCCGTCGCGGTAATGATGATATCTGCGGGGATGAAATCACCCTGCTGCATCCGCACGCCCTGCCCCTCGAACCGATCAATATGACCGGTGCGGATACTGGCCCCGTCGCGCAGCGCATCAAACATATCACCATCCGGCGCGACGCAAATCCGCTGATCCCACGGCCCATAGGGGGCCTGAAAATGTGCGGGGTCCACATCTGCCCGCTTCGCCGCCTTACCGGCCAGCATGCGCCCCATAAGGTCCGGCCACGCCCGCGTCACCTGATAGGACAGCATCCCCACCACGATGTTTTTCCACCGCGTTATGGCGTGAGAGGTCCGCGCAGGCACAACACGATCCAGCCACCCTGCGATCCGGTCACGAGCAGGCATCTGCACCACATATGAGGGCGTGCGCTGGATCAGCGTCACATGGGCCGCATCCCGTGCCAGTTCCGGCAGCAAAGTCACCGCCGTCGCACCGCTGCCGATAATGGCCACATTCTTACCGGCCCAATCCAAACCATCGGGCCAATGCTGCGGGTGAACCATCGCTCCGCTGAAATCGTCCTGCCCGTCGAAATCAGGCAAGTAGCCGGATTCGTAGTCATAATAACCAGTGCAGCCCAACAGAAAGCGGCAGGTCAACGTTTGTTGGCCCTGCGGTGTATCCACATGCAGGTGCCATATCTGCGCGGCACTATCCCAGTTCGCCGCGACCAACCGATGATTAAACCGGATCAGTCGCTGCACATCCTGATCGCGTGCCGTATCGCGGATATATTCAAGGATAGACGGCCCATCCGTGATCGCCCTCTGACCTCGCCACGGGCGAAAGGAATAGCCAAGCGTATGCATATCACTGTCCGATCGCACACCGGGATACTGGAATAAATCCCATGTGCCGCCAATGCTGCTACGCCCCTCTAGCACAACGATATTATCGTTTGGGCGAGCCACACTGATCACGCTGGCCGCGCAGATGCCCGACAGGCCAGCACCGATTATGATGACATCTGCATCCATGTGCTAATCCCCGTGCTCGATCAGGAAAACCTTATCACGGCTGGCCTCCCCCCGCACGAGGATCACTGCGGATTTAGGCAAGCCAAACGCCCGTGCCAGCAGGGCAATAACCGCCTTGTTCGCCTTGCCGCCCTCGGGCACGGTCGTGACTGCCACGCGCATCGGATCACCGGGGACCAAGCGTTCCGCCGATGCGCCGGGGCTGACGCGCACCGGCAATTTTCCGTCAGGGCCGACATGGTCGATAGGGTTCAGGCTGCCACGTTTCATGGCACCACGGTCACGCGCCACAGACCTAAGCGCAAGTCGATTTCGGTTCTCTTTACCTGCGAAAGGCGTCACGCTACGCTTTATTGCACTGCGGGGTAGGAAATGGGCCGGATCATTACGTTTGCACAACAAAAGGGCGGCGCGGGGAAAACAACCGTGCTGACTCAACTGGCCCATCACTGGCTGGCAACCGGAGTCACGGTCGCCTTGGTCGATCTGGATCCGCAGGGCTCGCTCAGCCGTTGGGCCAGCATGCGGGGCGATATGGAATGCACCGCCAGTTCCGATTGGAAGGCAGGGTCGGATATCCGCGCCGCCGCGCGTAAGGCGGATCTGGTTCTGGTCGATTGCCCTGGAAACGCTGACATTTTGCTGCGTGCCACGATCCGCGATAGCGATCTGGTGGTTGCGCCTGCTCAACCCTCGATGATGGACCTATGGGCGCTGGAACCGGTGGTTGAGATGGCACGTAAGGAGAAAACCCCCCTGCGCGTATTGCTGAACCGCGTGCCGCCAACGGGGCGTGCAGCACAGGATGCGCGGGACGTGGTGACCGCTGACCTGCTGGACGAACAGATGGGGAATCGCGTTGTTTTTCAACAAGCTTTCGCTGTTGGAAAGGCCGCCGCAGAACTGCAACCACGGTCCAAAGCAGCCAGCGAGGTCGCAGCAATCGCGGCCGCACTAGACGCAATCGAATAGTTGCAATCGTGGCTCCATCCGTCTCAACTACTCCAAAACGGGAGGGCGGTTGATGACGGCGTTTTACAGTGATGAGCGGTGCTTTTGGCATTCCGGCGGCAACTATGCCCTGACCGCGCCCGTGGGTGGTTTGGTACAGCCGCTTGCCGCAGGTGGATTGCCCGAAAGCCCTGAAACCAAACGGCGTTTGCGCAATTTGATCGACGTTACCGGCCTGTCACGCGATCTGGTGATGACCAGCGCACCAATGGCGAGCGAGGAGGCATTGCGCCGCATTCACCCCGCCGATTACCTGAGCGAATTCAAACACCTGTCGGATAGTGGTGGCGGTGAGTTGGGCCAGCGAACGCCCTTTGGCCCCGGCGGGTACGAGATTGCCGCGCTATCCGCGGGACTGGTTTCTGCCGCCGTGCAGGGGGTGCTGCGCGGGCAGCATGAAAACGCCTATGCTCTCAGCCGTCCACCGGGTCATCACTGCCTGCCCGATACGCCTATGGGCTTTTGTTTATTGGCAAATATCGCCATCGCGATTGAGGAAGCCCGCGCAGCAGGGCTGGCCAAACGCTTTGCCGTTGTGGATTGGGATGTGCATCATGGCAACGGGACGGAGGCTATTTTTGCCAATGATTCCGAAGCCTTGACCACATCCATCCATCAGGCCGCAAACTATCCATGGCATAGCGGCGGGGTTGAAACCGATGCCCAAGCCAACATCAATATCCCCCTGCCCCCCGGCGCGGGGCATGCCGCCTATCTGCACGCGATGCACCGGATTGTGGTGCCGGCGCTGCGCCAGTTTGAACCGGAAATGATCATTATTGCATGTGGTTACGATGCTAGCGGCGTTGATCCCTTGGCCCGTATGCTGGCCGGATCGGATACCTTTGCCGCCATGACCCAGCAGGTGATGCAAGCCGCCGATGAGCTGTGTCAGGGTCGTTTGGCCATGGCGCATGAGGGTGGCTATTCCGAGGTTCACGTCCCCTTTTGCGGCCATGCCGTGCTGTCCGAAATGGCACGCAGCACGATCACCGCCGACGACCCGCTCGGCCCGCGCATCACCGCGCAACAGCCCGATGCGCGGATGAATGCGGTTTATCGCGGCCTGATCGACGAGATCGCCGTTTACAATGGTTACCACTGAAAGAGGCAGGCTGCGCTGTGGCTGCTTTGCGGCTGCTCTATGGCTGGCAAGTGGCTGGCCCACCCGCATTCGTTAACAAGATTCATCTATTGTGGAGCGCCCGATGACGCTGATCCTGATCCCCGGCCATCTATGCGACAGCCGCCTATACGCACCGCAAACGCAGCAGCGCGACGACATCATCATTGCCGATGTCACGCAGGATGATGATCTGGGCGCTATGGCGAATCGGTTGCTGGCCACTGCGCCGGAACAGTTCGATCTGGGCGGGCTGTCGATGGGCGGCATGATCGCGATGGAGGTTCTGGCCCGCGCCCCCCACCGTGTACGCCGCGCCTGCCTGATGGCAACCGACCCCACAGCCGCCCGACAGGTGGAGCAGGACTGGCGCGCCGGAATGCAGGCGAATGTGCGGGCCGACGGTCTGGCCGCATTCTCGACCCCGTTCACGGCCATGTTCTTTGCCCATGATACGGATGTTGCCGCCCGTCTGGCCGCGCCGGTTGCGGAAATGGTCGCGGCTATGGATGAGGATCTATATCACCGCCAATCCAACGCGCTGAACACACGGCGGGACATGTTGGAACGGTTGGCCGATTGCGCGGTGCCAGTACAGATCATCGTCGGGTCCGAGGATCGGATTTGCCCGCCAAAGCTGCACCAGAAACTGGCCGCCGCCCTGCCCAATGCGACCCTGACACAGGTTGACGGCTGCGGGCATCTGGTCAGTCTGGAACGCCCCGATGTGGTGAACGAAATTTTGCACAGCCCCGGTTGATTGCCAAATTTTCCCGAAAGGTGCTGTCGCCCCATTGCGGGTGGATCATCCTATGCCGTAACCACATATTTATATGACGTAATGTCGCATCAGGAGCCGCCATGTCACCCAAGTATTTTGCCCCCACAGGCGGGCACCCCGGGCAGGAGCAGCTTCTAACCGACCGCGCCGTTTTCACCGATGCCTATGCCGTGATCCCCAAGGGGACGATGCGCGATATAGTTACCAGTTTTCTGCCCTTTTGGGAGAAAACGCGCCTATGGGTGATCGCCCGCCCGATGAGCGGTTTTTCCGAGACATTCTCGCAATATATCATGGAGGTCGCCCCCGGTGGCGGGTCCGACCGGCCTGAATCCGACCCTGACGCGCAGGGCGTTCTGTTCGTGGTGGAGGGGGAGGCAACCCTGACCGTCAACGGCGAGACGCATGTTCTGGCCGAAGGTGGGTACGCTTACCTACCGCCGTCCAGCGGCTGGACGCTGCACAATGCCAGCGATCAAACCCTGCGGTTCCACTGGATTCGCAAGGCCTATGAAGCGGTGAACGGCCTCGACCAACCCGATGTTATCATCGCGAACGAGCAGGACATCCCCCCCACCATCATGCCGGATACGGACGGTAAATGGGGGACGACCCGCTTTGTCGACCCCGCCGATCTGCGTCATGACATGCACGTCACCATTGTGACGTTTGAGCCGGGGGCGGTTATCCCCTTCCTTGAAACGCATGTGATGGAACACGGGCTATATGTGTTGGAGGGTAAGGCCGTTTACCGCCTGAACAGCGACTGGGTTGAGGTCGAGGCAGGCGACTACATGTGGCTGCGCGCCTTTTGCCCGCAGGCCTGTTATGCGGGTGGCCCCGGTAAGTTCCGGTATTTGCTGTATAAAGACGTGAACCGGCATATGGGCTTGCGTCCCTTGGCCGCGCCGAACCGGCGATAGGGTTGCGCGCACGCGCTACGGGACATTCGCTGAACGCATGGACTTGGTGCTTTTAACCGCGCCAATCCCACGGCTAATCTGCGCCCATCAACCGGCAATGCAGATTACGCGAGGGGATTTTTCATGAGCGCAGCAACCAATTTCGACGGGCTCGAGGTCGGCTATGATATCCCCGCACTGCCCGGCATGGATGAGGCTGATATTCAGACGCCGTGCCTGATACTGGATCTGGACGCGCTGGAAACCAACATCAAGAAGATGGGCGATTACGTTCGCGCCCATAACATGCGCCTGCGCGTTCACTGCAAGATGCACAAATCGGTCGATATCGCCAAATTGCAGCAAACGCTGGGCGGCGCGGTGGGGGTGTGTTGTCAAAAGGTATCCGAGGCGGAGGTTTTCGCCCGTGGTGGCATCACCGATATCCTGATCACCAATGAGGTGACGGATCCCCTGAAAATCGACCGTCTGGCCCGTATGCCCAAACTGGGCGCGCGGATTTTGTGCTGCGTTGATGATCCCGAAAATGTCGCCGCCCTGTCCGCCGCCGCCGTCAAGCATGGCACGCAGATCGAGGCCTTGGTCGAGATTGATTGTGGCGCGAACCGCTGCGGCGTGGAAACCGCGCAGGAGGTGGTCGAGATCGCGCAGCTGATCGACGCCGCTGAGGGGCTGAAATTCGCAGGGATTCAGGCCTATCAGGGCGCTATGCAACATATCGACCTATACGATGATCGCCGCGCCGCTGTGGACAGTGCCGTGACGCAAGTCACCGAGGCGGTTGATGCATTGCGGGCGCATGGTTTGGAATGCGATATCGTGGGCGGCGGCGGCACCGGCTCCTATCAATTCGAGAGCGAGTCGGGGGTTTATAATGAGCTGCAATGCGGCTCCTACGCGTTTATGGATGCCGATTACGGGCGCATTCTGGATAAATCCGGCCACCGGATCGATTATGGTGAATGGCGTAATGCCCTGTTCATCCTGACCAGCGTGATGAGCCATACAAAGGTGGATCAAGCTGTCGTTGATGCGGGGCTAAAGGTGCAGTCGCTGGATAGCGGGCTGCCGATTATCTTTGGTCGCAACGATGTCGAATACCTCAATTGCTCGGATGAACATGGTGAGGTCGCGGATCCCCGTGGTGCGTTGAAAATCAATGACAAGCTGCGGCTGGTTCCCGGTCACTGCGATCCGACCTGCAATTTGCATGATTGGTATGTTGGCGTGCGCAAAGGCAAGGTTGAGTCGCTGTGGCCCGTTTCGGCCCGTGGCAAGGCATTCTGAGCCCCAAAAGGGTCCGACTGGTGCAGCCGGACCCTAATGATAGCGGCGGGCTTATTTGCTGCCCATCGATCCCTCACCCTTACCCGACAGGCCGCCGGAAACCTCCTCGGTTGCCTCGGCTGTTAGATCCTCGGGCAAGAGCAGGTTCAGCACGATGGCGATCAGGGCAGCAGGCAGCAGGCCCGATGTCATCAGAACGCGCAGGGCATCGGGCAGGTATTGCACCGCCTTAGGTTCCAATTGCAGGCCCAGACCCACCGACAGCGCAATTGCAAAGATCACCATATTGCGGCGGTTCCAGTTCACATCGGACAGCATCGAGATGCCCGAGGCCACAACCATGCCGAACATCACAATCACGCCGCCGCCCAGAACCTCGATCGGGATGGTGTTGATGACCGCGCCCACCTTGGGGATCAGGCCGCAGATAATCAGGAAGATCGCGCCGATGGTCACCACATGGCGGCTCATCACACCTGTCATCGCGATCAAGCCAACATTCTGGCTGAAGGACGTGTTCGGGAACCCGCCAAAGATACCGGCAATCGCGGAACCGACACCGTCCGCATAGGTGGCGCCCTGAATCTCGGCCTCCGTCGCCTCGCGCCCGGCGCCGCCCTTGGTAATACCGGACACGTCGCCAACGGTTTCAACTGCGGAAACGAACGCCATCAGACAGAAACCGATGATCGCGGCGAAGCTCAGCTCGAACCCGTATTTGAACGGCATCGGGAATTGGAACACCGATGCACGGCCCCAGCTATTGGCGATACCGTCCAGGGTAACCATGCCCATCATCATCGCATAGAAATAGCCAACGAAAATGCCGATCACGACCGCAGATACGGACAGCATGCCACGGGCAAAGAACTTCAGCCCCAGCGTCACAAAGATCACGACCAGCGCGGCGGACCAGTTCAGCAGCGATCCATATTCGGGCGAGTTGATCGCAGGAACGCCACCGGCGGCGTATTGAATGCCAACCTTCACCAGTGCCAGACCGATCATCGTCACCACCAGACCCGTCACCAGTGGCGGTAGGGCGAAGCGGATTTTGCCGATTACCGTTCCCAGCAGGGCGTGGAACAGGCCGCCGACCAGAACACCGCCGAACAGGGCTGGCAGTGCCTCAACACCCTTGCCCGCAACCAGCGGGATCATGATCGGGATAAATGCAAAGCTGGTGCCCTGCACGATTGGCAGGCGCGCGCCGACCGGCCCCAGACCGATGGTTTGAAACAGTGTCGCAATGCCCGCAAACAGCATCGACATCTGGATCAGGTAGGTCATATCGGGAAAGCCGCTGGCCCCCGCATCCGAGCCAAAGCCAAATCCGGCCGCGCCCGCAATGATGATAGCCGGTGTCACATTCGACACGAACATCGCCAAGACGTGTTGAATGCCCAACGGGATCGCCTGGTGTAGGGCCGGTGTGTAATTAGGATCGCGCAGTTGTTCCGGCGTTCCGATTGTGGTGTCTGCCATAGTGAATATTCCCTGTCCTGAAGGTGAGAGAACCAACCTTTGCGATCGGCATTTTTTATTTATTCCCCAATGAGGTAAGGCGTATCGAACCAATGCTCCTGCAAATTTGCGCCCTGTCCGATGCGGTCCACGACTGCAAATAATCCCGGCTCATGCAGGGGCGTTAGAACCCCGTGCCATGTGCCGCGATGGAAATTGATGCCCTGCCCCGCCTGCGTGATGAACACCTGCGGGCGGCCCGGAATGCCGTTCTGATCCGGTGCGACGACCACGATAAAGGGATCGTGGCTCATCGGTAGGAACGCTTGGCTACCCTGCGGGTGACGTTCCACCATATCCAGCGTGATGGGCAGGGTACGGGGCTGGGCCTTGAACAGGCTAATGCCTGCGCGCCCGTCCACGATGTCGAGGTTTGCGCGGTCGTGATAGCGCCCGCACAGGCCCTGATTGATGATTTTATCCGGTGCGCCGGACACGTCGAGCACATCGCCATAGGGCGCGAAGAGTTCGGCGGTTAGCGGTGTGATGGGCAATTGGGTGCTCATCCTGCGAACTTCTCGATCAGGCGCAGCTGGGCGATGCGCTCCACCTGTTTGCAGGCGGCGGCGAATTCTGTTGCGCGGTCGTTTTCCACGCGCTGCTGGAACGCCTGTAGGATCGACGCCTTGGTGTTGTCACGCACGGCAATGATGAACGGAAAGCCAAATTTGGCGGTGTACGCATCGTTCAGCGTGGTGAAAGCATCGCGTTCTGCATCGGTCAGCGCGTCCAACCCGACGGAGGCTTGCTCTGCCGTGGATTCCGCCGTCAGACGTTTGGCGCTGGCCAGCTTTCCGGCCAGATCGGGATGCGCGGTCAGCACCCCCAGACGTTGCTCGGGTGAGGCGCTGCGGAAAATACGGGACAGTGCCTGATGGATACCCTGCGCGGTATCATCGGTATGGCCCAGTTCCAGCGCATGTGCGCCCTGCGCGATCCACGGGCTATGCTCGAAGATACCGCCGAATTCCGCCACAAAGGTTTCGCGATCCATCTCCGAGGGGCGATCCTGTTGTACAGGCGGGTTTTGCATGGCCCAATGTTCCGCGATTTGTAGGCGGGTGGCGAACCAGACGCCCTCATGCGATTTGAAATGCTCAATGGCGCGGCGTAGCGCGGCGGCGCGGCCCGGACGGCCGATCAGGCGACAATGCAGCCCGATGGACAGCATTTTGGGGGCGCAGGCAACGCCCTCCTCATATAGATAATCAAAGCTGTCCTTGAGATAGCTTTCAAACTGATCACCATTGGTAAAGCCCGCCTGAATGGCAAAACGCATATCGTTGCAATCCATGGTGTAGGGCACGATCAACTGATCGGTGCCGTCGAATTGCATCCAGTATGGCAGGTCATCGGCATAGCTATCCGCGATATAGGCGAACTGGCTGGTTTCCGCGGCGAGGCGAATGGTGTTGTTGGAACAACGCCCCGTATACCAACCGCGCGGGGGGGTGCCCGTAACCTCGGTATGCAGGCGGATCGCTTCGGCTATCTGGGCGCGCTCCTCGTCCTCGGGCATGTCCTTATGCTCGACCCATTTCAGGCCGTGGCTGGCGATCTCCCATCCGGCGGCGTGCATGGCGGCGACTTGCTCGGGCGCGCGGGCCAAGGCGGTGGCCACCCCGTAAACGGTGATCGGCAGATCCTGAAGCATCCGGTGAACCCGCCAAAATCCGGCCCGTGCGCCGTATTCATAGATGGATTCCATGTTCCAGTGCCGCTGACCGGCCCATGGCTGCGCGCCTGTAATCTCGGACAAAAATGCCTCGGATGCGGCATCGCCGTGCAGGATGTTGTTTTCGCCGCCCTCCTCGTAATTCAGTACGATCTGGACGGCGATTTTCGCGCCATTGGGCCAGTTCGCGGCAGGAGGCGTTGCGCCATATCCGGTCATATCTCGGGGGTAGCGGTTCACGGGAACGTCCTTTCAGATTTAGATATCTGTAATCCAAAACAATCAAAGTGGTTTTCAAAAAAAATGCGAAGGAGCATTCTGTCCTCCACGCTTTGCCGATTTTTGCAGTATCAGCCTATATAAGCGGAATAGTATAGGAGTAGCCCCGATGACCGGATATCTGACAACTCACGTCCTAGACACGGCGCGCGGCTGCCCTGCGGCAGGACTGCGGATCGATCTGTACCGCATCGACGGTGAGGCCCGCACCCTGCTAAAGACCTGCGTGACCAATGATGACGGTCGCACGGATGAGCAAATTTTGCCCGCCGATCAGTTTGAAACCGGCACATATGAGCTGGTCTTTCACGCGGGTGCCTATCTGGACGCGACCGGCACACCGCCTGAAAGCCCGCGTTTTCTGGATATGATCCCGATCCGGTTCGGCATGTCGCAGGCCTCGCATTACCACGTGCCGCTGCTGCTATCGCCGTTCGGTTATTCCACCTATCGCGGCAGCTGAACCTGTAGCGAGCTGTTGCGCACGGCCTGACTGATCCGCTCGATCACGAATTCCATGAACAGGCGCGTTTTGGGGTCCTGCTGTTTGCGGTGGGTATATAGGCACGCCATCTGGATTGGCTCTGGCGGCGTCTGCGTGGCCACCGGCACCAAGCGGCCGGCGTGGATATGGTCGGACACCTCGAAGATCGGTTTCATCACGATGCCATGCCCGCCCAGCGCCCAATCGGTCAGCACGTCGCCATCATCGGATTCGTAGCGGCCCGTTACGCGAAACCGCTTGGGGCCGTCAGCCGTCATCAGCCGCCACTGGAATTCCGTCGCACCGGGAAACCGCAGGCTGATACATTCGTGCTGATCCGCAATCAGCGCATCCCCATTGGCCGGATTGCCCCGCGCCGCGATATAGTCCGGGGCGGCGCAGAGCACACGCGGCACGTCGGCAATCTTGCGTATGCGCAGCTTGCTATCCTGCGGTTGGCCGAGGAAAAAGGCGAGGTCCAGCCCCTCTCCCGTCAAATCAACCTTACGATCGGTCAGGCGCAGGCGGACCTGCACCTGCGGGTATTGTTCCAGAAAGGCGGGCACTTGCGGTGCGATCAGGCGACGACCAACGCCCAGCGGGGCGGCAACATATAGCGATCCCTTGGGGTTATCGGTGATATTGACGATCTGCGCCTCGGCGCTTTCCACCGATTCCAGAATCTCGCACGCACCGGCATAAAATGCCTGCCCCTGTTCCGTCGGGGTCAGGCTGCGCGTTGTGCGCTGGAACAAACGCACGCTAAGGTGATCCTCAAGCTGGGAAATCCGCGCGGAGGTCACAGCGGGCGAAATCCGCATATCGCGCCCCGCCGCAGACATGCTGCCCAGTTCATAGACCCGCACAAAGGTGCGTATGTTATCGAGATAGGACATTGTTCTGTTTTTTTTGATGCTGATTGATATTTTGCAAGAATAGCCCAGCAATAGCCTGTCGCCTAGTGTGCCACGAAATCGAATTTGGGAGTTTGCCATGTATGATATGGCCGTCATGTGGGACTGGATCGCGTTTTCCGTCCGTTGGTTGCACGTCATCACCGCCATGGCGTGGATCGGTGCGTCGTTTTTCTTTATCGCGCTGGATCTGGGCCTGCGTAAGGCCTCCAATATGCCCACCGGTGTTCATGGTGAGGAATGGCAGGTTCATGGCGGCGGATTTTACCACATCCAGAAATATCTGGTGGCCCCCGAAAACATGCCCGAGCATCTGATCTGGCACAAATGGCAGAGCTATATCACGTGGGTTTCCGGCGCGGCCCTGCTGATGATCGTGTACTGGGTTGGGGGTGAGCTGTTCCTGCTGGACCCGACCAAGGCGGATCTGGCGCTGTGGCAGGGGATTATCATCTCCGCCGGATCGCTGATCATCGGCTGGCTGGCCTATGATTATATGTGCAAGTCCAAGCTGGGCGAGCAGCCGACCCTGCTGATGCTGTTGTTGTTCGTCATTCTGGTGGTGATGGCGTGGGGCTATAACCAGATTTTCACCGGTCGCGCCGCGCTGCTGCATCTGGGCGCGTTTACCGCCACGATCATGACCGCCAACGTGTTTTTCCAGATCATGCCGAACCAGCGCATTGTTGTGGCCGATCTAAAGGCAGGGCGCACGCCCGATGCGAAATACGGCAAGATTGCCAAGCTGCGCTCCACCCATAACAACTACCTGACGCTGCCGGTCGTGTTCCTGATGCTGTCGAACCATTATCCGCTGGCCTTTGCCACGGAATATGCGTGGATCATTGCCAGCCTTATCTTCCTGACTGGCGTGACGATCCGGCATTATTTCAACACGATGCATTCCACGGGCAAGGGGCCGAACTGGACGTGGCTGGTCACGGTGATCCTGATGCTGGTCATCGCGTGGCTGTCCTCCGCCGGTACGGGCGAAACGTGGGAGGACGCGCAGGCCCGTGATCTGACGCCCTATGAGCAACGCTATGCCGCTGCGGACGGGTTCGAGGATGCCTATATCGCCGTCGCGGGCAATTGTTCCATGTGCCATTCGCGCGAGCCATCGTGGCCCGGCATTCGCTGGGCGCCGCGCGGTGTCTATCTGGAGACGGAGGGCGATGTCGCGCGCCATGCCAGCCAGATTTACATGCATGCCGGTGTTAGCGCCGCCATGCCGCCCCCCAACGCGATCCAGATGGATGCGCAGGCCCGCGCGGATATCGTCGCATGGGTGCGAGAAGTCCGCGCAGGCAGTTAATTTAGCCAACCACGTTGAAATCCGGCCCATAGGGGTAGCCGGTGATATTCTCGTTTCCATCCGCATTGATGACCAGAATATCATGCTCGCGGTAGCCACCGCCGCCCGCCTGACCGTCGGGGATCGTCAACATCGGCTCCATCGAGATGACCATCCCCGGTTCCAGCACAGTGTCGATATCCTCGCGCAGTTCCAGCCCGGCCTCGCGCCCGTAATAGTGGGACAACACGCCGAACGAATGCCCGTAGCCGAAGCTGCGGTATTGCAGCAGGTCGCGCTCGGCAAAGAAGTCGTTGATCTTGGCCGTGACCTCGGCACAACTCGCCCCCGGTTGCAGCAGGCTGATCCCGTATTCATGGGCGGCGACGTTGGCCTGCCAGATTTTCAGGCTGGCGGGATCCACCTCACCCACGAACATCGTGCGCTCCAGTGCGGTATAATAGCCTGAGATCATCGGGAAGGTGTTCAGGCTGAGGATATCCCCCCGCTGCAATTGCCGACTGGTCACGGGGTTATGCGCCCCATCGGTGTTCAGGCCGGATTGGAACCACACCCATGTATCGCGGTATTCGGCATCGGGGAACCGCTTGGCGATTTCCAGCTCCATCGCGTCACGCCCTGCCATGGCCACGTCGATTTCGCGCGCGCCAACGGCAACCGCATCGCGGATCGCGTAGCCGCCAACATCAGCCACCTGCGCACCGGCGCGGATCAGGTCGATTTCGGCGGGGGATTTATGCATGCGCTGCTGCATGGTGGCAGGGGCGATGTCGGTCGTTGCATTGGGCGTCAAAAATTCATCCAACAGTGCCTTTTGCGCCAAGCTGATATGATCGCCCTCATAGCCGATAACCTTGTTCGGGCCCGTCACCGACAGGATTGCGCGCCAATAGTTATTCCGCTGCCAGTCGGTATAGGTGATGTTATCCGCGTGCGATCGCCGCCATGGCTGCGCGGCATCAATGCCCGCGCTAAAGGTCACACTGTCCGTCGCCGTTACGACCAGCGCATAGGGCCGCCCGAATGCGCAGTACAGGAACCCCGAATAATAGGCGACATTGTGCATTGAGGTGAAAACGCAGGCATCAACGCCCTGCGCGGCCATGCTGGCACGCAATTTGGTCAAGCGCGCCTGATATTCAGCATCGGCAAAGGGCAGCACCTTGGCCCCCTGATGAAAGCGGTAATGTTGTGGACGATCCATAATGGCTCCTTCGTTCCGCAATGCGGCGCACGAAGCAGCGGGAAAACCTCCCCCACTGCGACGCAGCAAAGCAAGATCCCGGCGTTCAGGATGGGTTTCAGGTCTGCAATTTGCACTGGCGACGCCATCGCCGACCCGATGTTTTTAACATTAATAGCCCACGTGCAGGTGGCAAGTGCGAAGTTGTCCGGCTTGACTTGGCCCTGCCTTGCACGGCACTAATTCGCAAATGCAGCACGGGGAGGTGACGCAATGGTAAAGAAGGTTTACGGTTCTGCGGCGGAGGCACTAGAAGGTGTCCTGTTCGACGGAATGCAGATCGCAGCGGGCGGGTTTGGCCTATGCGGCATTCCGGAGAACCTGATCGCGGCAATTCGCGACGCCGGAACAAAGGACTTGACGGTCGCATCCAATAATGCAGGCGTGGACGGCTTCGGCCTTGGCGTGCTGCTGGAAACGCGGCAGGTCAAGAAGATGATCTCGTCCTATGTGGGCGAAAACGCTGAATTCATGCGCCAATATCTGGCCGGTGAGCTGGAGCTGGAATTCAATCCGCAGGGCACCTTGGCCGAGCGGATGCGCGCTGGCGGTGCCGGCATTCCCGGATTCTACACCAAGACCGGCGTTGGCACCGTGATTGCCGAAGGCAAAGAGGTGAAGAATTTCGACGGTCAGGATTATATCCTTGAGCGCGGGATCGTCGCCGATCTGAGCATCGTAAAGGCGTGGAAGGCTGACGACACCGGCAATCTGGTGTTCCGCAAAACGTCGCGCAACTTTAACCCGCCCGCAGCAACCTGCGGCAAAATCTGCATCGCAGAGGTTGAGGAAATCGTCCCACGCGGCAGCCTGAACCCCGACGAAATCCACTTGCCCGGCATTTATGTGCACCGTCTGGTCCAAGGCCAGCACGAGAAGCGGATTGAACAGCGCACCGTGCGCAAGCGGGAGGAAGCATAATGCCCTGGGATCGTAATCAGATGGCCGAACGGGCCGCGCAGGAACTAGAAGACGGCATGTATGTGAACCTCGGCATCGGGATTCCGACGCTGGTGGCGAACTATGTCGGGGATAAGGACATCACCCTGCAATCCGAAAACGGCATGCTGGGCATGGGCCCCTTTCCGTTCGAGGGTGAGGAAGATGCCGACCTGATCAATGCGGGCAAGCAAACCATCACCGAGCTGGACCGCACCTCCTATTTCGACAGCGCGCAAAGCTTTGCCATGATCCGTGGCGGCAAAATCGCAGCTGCGGTTCTGGGCGCCATGGAAGTGGCCGAAAACGGCGATCTGGCGAACTGGATGATTCCGGGCAAGCTGGTCAAGGGCATGGGCGGCGCGATGGATCTGGTGGCCGGCGTTGGCCGCGTCATCGTCATCATGGACCACGCCAATAAAAAGGGTGAGAGCAAGCTGCTCAAGGAATGCACCCTGCCTCTGACAGGTAAGGGCGTTGTGGACCGGATCATCACCGGTCTGGGCGTGTTTGACGTGGTTGAGGGCGGCCTGAAGGTTGTCGAAATCGCTGATGGCGTCACCATGGCCGAGATCGAGGCCGCGACCGAGGCAACCTTGGTTGCCTAATACATAACCTCGCAAGGCCCCGTCGGACTGATCGGCGGGGTCTCGCAAATATCCCTTGCGACATGCCACGCGGCTAAGATCTTGGGCACATAGGCACGGGTCTCAGCAAAGCGTGGCACACCACCCGCCCGCGCAACCGCCCCCGGCCCGGCATTATACGCCGCCAGCGCCAACACCGCGTCACCATCATGCTGCACCAACATCTGCGACAGATAGCGTGCGCCACCCATCACATTGTCACGCGGGTCCGTCGCATCCGCGACTTGCATCAATTCCGCCGTGGCAGGCATCAACTGCATCAGGCCAACAGCGCCGGCGGAACTGACTGCATCCGGCGCACCACCGGATTCCACCATTACCAGCGACATCAAAAAGGGCAGCGACAATCCATGCGCCGCCGCCGCGTCCTGAAGATCGTCGCCATATTCAGCAAACAGCGCCAGAAACCGCGCCCGCGACGGCACCTGATACGGGCCTGTTACAGCCAGCTCCGCCGCAGCCAACATCCGTCGGGGTGCTGCGGCATCCCGCTCAGGCGCAACCCCGCGCCAGAACCAGGCATCAAGGTCCGATACAGGCTGGCGCGCAATGCTGGTGGTTTGTTGGTCGAACAGATCGATCACCCCACCACGGGGCCGTCGCGCCAATTCCCCCGGAACCGAGCGAAACAGGCTATTGCTCTGGGCTGCAACTGGCGTGACAGCCGGAAACCCCGATAGCGCAACCAGAATCACCGCAAATGCGATTCGTAGAATCATCCGTGTTTCAGCGCGATCTGCGCCCCCATGCCATTCACATTTAGGGCAGCTTGTCTTATTTTGGCTCCAATTGGAATCGCACCCGACATGATTGTGACGCAGTCGCGGATTCCCGCCACATTTCCGCCGCAATTGGCGTCCGATTTCCACCTATGATTGTGTTTTCGCATATTTTCGTCGGACAAATTCAGGCCACAAATGCGTTTCATATTATAGGCAATCGCGGTTCAGCTCACTACGGCAAGCGATAACGGAAACAAATCTCTTGGAGGGGATTACTATGACTAAATTCTTCAGCAAGTTCGCTAACGACGAATCCGGCGCAGTAACAGTTGACTGGGTTGTTCTGGCAGGCGCAGTCGTTGCACTGGCAATCGGCGTTGTTGCTACCGTTGAGTCCGGTCTGGGCACTGCTGCTTCCAACGTTGGCTCGCAGCTCGAAAGCGCAGTCAGCTCGACAGCTATCGGCACCGACCAAGACCTCGGGGGCTGAATCCTATCCTAGTATAGGTTAAGTTACGGATGCCGTTCGCAATCGTGCGAGCGGCATTTTTTATACCTATCGTATGGAAGATACATATTTGCAGGATCCGACATGATGCGATCAAAAATCAGCTTTCACAGGTTCGTCGCCAGTGAAAATGGCGCAGTTACAGTGGATTGGGTCGTGTTAAGTGGTGCGGTTGTGGCATTAGGATTGGGCGTTCTGGTTCTGATTGATCCTAGCATCGAAAACAGTACTGAGGTCGTTTCGAACGCAATCGGAACAGCGGTTGTTGATCGCACTGGCGAAAGCTCGATCCCTGACCTAGACTAAAAACTTGAAACTGGCTGGGATACACAACCAGAGAAGACATAATATCGCACATATCCAGGGGGCATTATGCGATTTCTGTTTCTAATATTCCTCGTTGTCGGCCTAGGGCTGGGCGGGTTCGCTGTATACACAGCCAAAAGTCGCTTTGATGCCTATGAGGTTCGTTTGGCGCATACACTCGAACTAGAATCGCAGCAAAACTCATATGTTTCCGTTGCTGTTGCGCGGCGAAATCTAGCCTATGGTTCAGAGATCACGACAAACCACGTCTTATTTGTGGATTTTCCCACACGTGTTGTTGATATCGTTGGTGAAAACTGGTTCTTGACAGAGGAAGCGCTTTTCGACACTAATAGCGACACACTAAACGTATTGCGCAACATCGAGATGGGTGAGCCGATCACTCGCAGTAAAATTTCAGGCTTTGGTCAAGATGTTGGCATGGCCGCCCGTCTGGGTGAGGGCTTTCGCGCTTTCACCATTCGCGTCGATGTGGCGTCTGGCGTATCCGGTTTTCTGACACCTTCGGATCGCGTAGACGTGTTCTGGTCCGGCCGTTTTCGGGGTGAGGCTGTGACCCGCCTGATCATGGAAAACATGCAACTTATCGCGGTGGATCAAATCTCGGATCAAGACCGTAATAGGCCTGTTGTTGCGCGCACCATTACTGTTCGCGCCACTCCACAGCAGGCGGCGTTGTTGGCGCAGGCACAGACCTCCGGTGCGCTGTCTCTGTCGCTGCGCGGCATCGGGGATGTGGCTGAAACTGGTGATGTTGAGGTGAACCTCGACGACGTTGTTGGCTATGTCGCGCCCGAGCCTGTGATAGCTGAGGAAATCATTCCCGAGGTTATCGCCCCCCGTCGCACGATCACAATTCGGCGTGGATCTGACGTTTCGACGGTAAACGCGGACTAAGCTACGCCCTATACGGCCCTGAATGGCGAAAATCCGATAAATACTTACAATAGTTGGGTTTTCCGAGCGAAACGGGATGGTTTCAGCAACCTTAACGCGTGTTTCTGTTGCTGAAATCCCATAGTAAACACAGCTTACAACCCCTTGATTCTTGCCTTTTTTCCGAATTCAGGCACGATCACGTGAAAGCGCGCCCGTCAGATGGCGCGATACCAGAGGTTGTGGGTCAGGAGATTTCGGCAACATGTGCTTGAGAAAGCTGATTCGAGCAGGCGTGCTCGCTGGGAGCTCTGCGTTGATGGCGACTACCGCCACCGCGCAGCAGGAGCCCATTCTTACCGTTCAACGCGGCGCGATTGCGCAGGCGATTTCCGTAACAGTCGATCAGGCCAGTGTGCTGCAATCCAGCGTTGGAATTAGTGAGCTGAGCCTCGCCAATCCGCGGATTGCAGATGTGGCCGTGCTCAGCGATCAAAGCTTGTATGTTCTGGGCCGCGCGCCGGGGCGGACAACGTTAACCCTGATCGGTTTGAATAATGAGCTGGTTGCCAATGTCGAAATCCGCGTGACACCGGATTTGGCAGAATTCAAGGAACGACTGTCAGACATTCTGCCCGGTGAGAATATCGAAGTTCGCACCGCCGGTGCCGGTATTGTCTTGTCAGGCCGCGTTTCTGGCGCACGTAAGGTCAGCCAAGCATTGGAACTGGCCGAGCAATATGCGCCCGAAAACGTCACGAACCTGATGACCGTAGGCGGATCGCAGCAGGTGATGCTGAAGGTTCGCTTTGCCGAGGTGGCCAGATCCGTATCCCAAAACCTTGGTCTCGGCCTCGGCATCACAGATCAGGACGGGCACTTTACAGGAACGTTCGGTAGCGCAACGGCTGCTGCACCTTTGCCGGGCACGGACACTCTCTCGATTGGTGCCTCCACAACAGGTCAGCTTGGGGCACTTTTCCAGCTTGGTGATATCGGCATCGAAATTGCTATCGACGCGCTGGAGACCGAAGGCTTACTGCGTACGCTAGCTGAGCCCAATTTGGTTGCACTGTCAGGTGAAGGCGCTGAATTTCTAGCTGGCGGTGAATATCCAGTTCCCGTCACCGGAGAAGACGGCGCTATTTCGGTTGAGTACAAGCCATTTGGCATTCAACTTGCCTTCACACCTACAGTTGTTGATGATGACTTAATTAATCTTCAACTCCTGGCAACAGTTAGCTCAATCAACAGCAGCTTAACTGTCACTGGTGCAAACGGCATTTCGGTCAATGGTTTGATTTCACGCAGTACACAAACCACAGTGGAGATGCGCGACGGGCAAAGCTTTGCAATCGCGGGCTTGCTACAGGATGATTTCAGCGACGAGATATCTAAGATCCCGTTTTTAGGTGACCTGCCGGTGCTAGGCGCCCTGTTCCGGTCCACGGAGTACAGTCGCTCTCAAACCGAACTGGTTATCCTAATCACTCCCTATCTGGTTTCGCCCACTGATGGTGAGTTGCTATCCCTGCCAACCGACCGTGTGCGCATTCCGAATGAGCGTGAATTGTTCCTCTTGGGTCAAACGATTGGACAAAGTGATGCCATCGCCGCGCAAGATTTCGAGGGGGAGTACGGCTATGTCCTGGAGTAAGCTTGCACTACTTAGCGCGGCTGCGATTGCGCTGACGGCATGTAATAGCCGCGATACCCAGAATGTTTTACCCGGTTTCGGCACCGCAGTTAACGCGAACAACGCAGTTCAGGTCGGCTATGCCGTTGCTGGACCCAGCTTTGAGGAGCTGTCCTCGCGGTTCGTTTCACAGGTCGATGACACGATCAATTTCGAGTTCAACAGCGCCACGTTGACCTCGCAGGCGCAAATCACGCTGGAGCAGCAGGCATCATGGCTGCGTCGCACACCGCAGGCGCGTTTGCGTGTTGAGGGGCATACCGATCTGGTTGGCGGTGAAAACTACAACCTGCAACTGGGTTTGCGCCGCGCTGAATCGGCGGTGAACTTTCTGGTCGCGCGCGGCATTCGTCGTGAACGTCTGGATGCGACATCCACCTTTGGTGAGCAAATGCCAGTGGTCGACTCGACCGAGCGTGAGCTTTTGAACCGTCGGGCTGTTACACGTGTTGCCGGCATCGCAATCGAGCTGGCCGGTGGTGAGTTTGATGGCCAGCGCGCGAACATCATCTATGACACCTATGTTGAGCGGCCCGTCTACACGCTGGACGCCGGCGCGACCACTTCTGAATAATCGGTTAATATCCCCGCGCCTGCGCAGAATTATTTACAATTGCGTGCTTCGTGATACTGTCCTTGCGTGGGGCACTTTGGATCGGATCGGACATGCGCGTGGGGCGTAACTCCTTATCCCGTATCCGCAGCTTCGTTAGTGATACGCGGGGGGCGATCACTGTCGAATTTGTCGTAACGTTGCCAATTCTATTGGCTGCGCTCGGCTTTGCGGAACAATACGGGCAAGCAATGCAGACGCGGAACTCGCTGGACGTTGCGGCACGAGATGCTGCGCGTTTCATCAGCAGGGCACCGCTGGACCCGACTGGCACCACGGTGCCGGATACATTCCTGTGCACAGCGCGTGGCATCATCGAAACCCGTATGGGCGATGCGATTACGTTGTTCGATAGCGAACAGGACGGAATGGATTCGCTGGGCTGCACCGGCTTTTACACCAATGGCTCGGGCGAGATTGCGACGGATAGCTCAGGCGCGCCTGTGGTCGACTCCATCTCAATTGTCGCAACGTCAACATCGACGCAAATCACCATCAAGGCCTTTGCCGATTTCGCCTTCGTTAAGTTTATTGGAATGCGCGAAAATGATGCCGAATTCACAACCGAAAACGGCAATGCGGTCTACTCCTATACCGATCTGGAGGAGCGCAGTTTCGCTGAGGGCATCTGGATGACTGCCACCGAAAATTGGCCGAGAACACAATGATGCGCGCTCGGATTCGCCAAATGATTGGCCGCTTCATTTCGAATGAGCGTGGGGCCGCATCGCTGGAATATGTAATCGTCTTTACACCGTTGATGCTGCTTATCCTATTGATTGTGCAGGTTTCTATTGCATATCACTGGGCGTTGAGCGCGCAAAAGGGCCTGGAAATGGCCGCACGTCTGGCCGCAGTTACGCCACCGGTTTCAACCTCGCTAACGGTACAAACCGGATTGGGCACACGGGTCATTAACCGCACACCAACATCAGGGGCCAGCGTTGGTGATGCCTGCTATCTGGGCGCATGTGAGACGATCGCAACCAGCGTTTGCAACGGGTCCGCATTTGCACTGCGAGATGACGAAACGATCCCTGATAGCGACTGTGATTTCACGAGATTCAAGCTGATTTACGATGAAGTTGATCGGTTTGCCTATAGTCTTGAACTTGAAGATTTTGCTATTGCCTACGAGGATGTATCCTTGGGCAATGCAGGCCAAACATATGTGCCGCTCATCGTGCTAGCCGTTAGTCCACAATCTATGCCAATGATTTTGCGCATGTTTGATACATCGGTTGAATTCGAGATTCCTGAGATACTCGCCACAATCGTGGCTGAGGACCTCAGCAACTAAAGGCGGAAATTGCCCAGTCATGGCGCTACTCAGGAAACAGCCGGCAAAGGTCGAAGCCCTTGCTGTGGCTCGCGAAATGGATCAATTCGATTTGCTGATCGAGGATCTCGACGGTGAATATACAGGTACATGGCAGGGCTGTGGGCTGGATGATGCCGTTGCGCGCATTGCCGCACTGGATCTGGAACTGGCCGAATGTGTCATTCTGGCCGTGCAGCGTCAGGATGAGGCCGATCTGGACCCGTTCGAGATCGTCATCTCCACCGCCAAGGCGCGCGGCCTGAACGTATTGCTGGTGGTTGAGGAACTGACCCCGACGGCCATCCACCAATTGGTGCGCCGTGGTGCGGATGAATTCACGCCATACCCCCTGCCCGAGGGCGTTCTGTCCGAAAGCCTCGCAAAAATGCGCAGCGCGCCTGTACAGGCTGCGGCAACGATGGGCACCGCACGGCGCGGCATGATCCTGCCGGTGCACGGTATCGCAGGTGGCGTGGGTGCCAGCACGATGGCCATCAATCTGGCTTGGGAAATGGCACAGGCCCCGCGCAAGGTGGATCGCAAGGTCTGTATTATCGACCTGAACCTGCAATTCGGATCGATTGCGACCTATCTCGATCTGGCCCGCCGCGATGCGACCATGCAATTGCTGGCCGATCCGCAGGGGCGGGACAAGGCGGCGGTCCTCGACGCGATGACCACCTATGGCAAAAAGCTGTCGGTGCTGACTGCGCCGCCGGACACCGTGCCGTTTGATATCGCGGATAATGACGATATCCGCTTTATTCTGGACGTGGCCGCATCGTCCTATGATTTTGTCATCGTGGACATGCCATCGGTTCTGGTGAACTGGACCAGCGTTGTTCTGGAAATGGCCGAGACCTATTTCGCCGTTATGGAATTGGACATGCGCTGCGCCCAGAACATGTTGCGGTTCCTGCGCGCCCTGAAATCCGAGGATTTACCGCTGGAAAAGGTTCAATATGTTATGAACCGTACCGCCAGTGGTTTCGGTGGAAACAAGGCCCGGATCAAGCGCATGGCGGAATCCCTTGGCATCGAATATAATGTGATGCTTCCCGATGGCGGAAAGGCCGTCGTCGCCGCCGCTGATCAGGGGGCGCCGCTGGCTGAAACCGCGTCGGGCAATGTCCTGCGTAAGGAAGTGCGCAAGATCGCAAAATCGCTTGTTGATCTGGCCGAAAAGCAAAAACTAGGCGCAATCTAACGATCACGCTTGGCCATATGGCCCAGTGTACATTTTCGGGGGTATGGGATGTTTTCGCGCTATCAAAAACCAGGGCAGAACTCTGCCCGCCCAAAGGCGTCGCCCGCATTGGAAAAGGCCGCACCGGTCAAATCTGAACCGGCGGCGGCGCCCCCCTCACCCTCGATCAGCAAACCACAGGTCGATACCGCCGCACAGATCGCGGATAAGGAGCGTGACGCCAAACGGCGCGCGCGTCTGCTTGATATCCGCATGGAGCTGCATCGCCGGTTGCTGGAAACGCTGAACCTCGCCGTGCTGGACAAGGTTAGCGAGGGCGATTTACGCCGCGAAATCAGCGCCATCACCCGTGAGGGCCTGCGCGAGCAAGGCATCGTGCTGAACGCGATTGAGGTCGATCAGCTCAATAACGACCTATATGACGAGGTCACGGGCCTAGGCCCGCTGGAGCCATTGCTCAAGGACCCAACGGTCAACGATATTCTGGTGAACTCCCACCGGCAGGTTTTTGTTGAGCGTAAGGGTAAGCTGCAACTGACCGACACCGTCTTTAAGGACGAAAAGCACCTGCTGCGCGTGATCGACAAGATCGTTAGCGCCGTGGGTCGTCGTGTCGATGAATCAAACCCCTATGTCGATGCGCGCTTGCAGGACGGATCGCGTTTCAACGCATTGGTGCCGCCCTGTGCGGTGGACGGGCCGCTGGTATCCATCCGGAAATTCTCCAAGGAAAAGCTGTCCATCGACGAGCTGATCGATTTCGGAGCCTTCACCGAGGAAATGGCCGCCTATTTGCAGGCCGCTGTGTCGTGTCGCCTGAACATCATCGTATCGGGTGGTACGGGTTCGGGTAAGACAACGACACTGAACGCGCTGTCCTCGTTCATCGACAATTCCGAGCGGATTGTGACGATCGAGGATACAGCCGAACTTCAGCTGCAACAGGTTCATATCGGCCGCATGGAAAGCCGCCCTCCCAACGTTGAAGGACGTGGAGAGGTGACGCAGCGCGACCTGCTGCGCAACGCGCTGCGGATGCGACCGGACCGGATCATCGTGGGTGAAACCCGTGGTGATGAGGTTATCGACATGTTGCAGGCCATGAACACCGGCCACGATGGGTCGATGACCACGATCCACGCCAACTCCGCCCGTGATGCGGTCAGCCGCTTGGAAAACATGATCGCAATGACCGGCGTTGAAATGCCGATGAGCGCAAGCCGCGCCCAGATCGCGGCGGCGGTTAACCTCTTGGTACAGGTCAGCCGTTTGCAGGACGGATCGCGGCGGATGCTGTCCATCACCGAATTGACGGGGATGGAGGGGGAGATCGTGTCGATGCAGGAGATTTTCCGATTCAAGCGCACGGGTCTGGACGAGGACAATAAAATCCTTGGCCACTTCACCGCAACGGGCCTACGCTCCGTCTTCTCGGATCGATTCAAGCAATGGGGGTTCGAACTACCGAACTCCATCTACACACCGGTAAAGTCTGACTGATGTCGTTTGAACCACTCATCTACGCAATGGTATTTGTCGGCGTTCTGCTGATGGTTGAGGGCGTGTATCTGCTGATCTTTGGCAAATCCGTCCGACTGGAAAGCAAGGTCAACCGCCGGCTGGAGCTGCTGGAAAAGGGTGAGGACCCCGAGGACGTGCTGGAAACCCTGCGCGCCGAACGGGACCAGCATCGCAAAAGCAGCGGCATCCCGATCATGGCCCCGCTATATGAACGGGCAGCGCAGGCAAATATCGCCTTTACGCCCCGCGGATTGGCGCTGGTCATCGCGATGATGGCAATCATGGTTTTCGTACTGCTGACGGTGTTTTCCACGGCCGCGCTGGTTCTGCGTATCGGTCTGTCGGTGCTGATGGGATTTGCCGGCGTTTACCTGTGGCTGAACAACAAGGCCAAGGCCCGCATGGCGCTGTTCGAGGAACAATTGCCCGACGCGGTTGAGCTGATCGTACGCTCTCTGCGGGTGGGACATCCGTTTTCATCCTCCGTTTCCATCGTGGCCCATGAAATGCCCGATCCGCTGGGCACCGAATTCGGCATCATCGCGGATGAGGCAACTTACGGCATGGACATCACGGAATCCCTCGCGCGGATGTCCGAGCGGATTTCGGTGCAGGATTTACGCTTTCTCGCCGTTGCGGTTAGCATCCAGTCCCAATCAGGCGGTAACCTGGCCGAGGTTCTGGCCGGTCTGGCGGCGGTGATCCGGTCACGGTTCAAACTGTTCCGCCGGGTTAAGGCCATCACGGCCGAGGCACGCTGGTCTGGCTGGTTCCTGTCCGTCTTTCCATTGCTGGCGATCATTATCATTCAGTTGGTCGAACCCAATTACTATGACGACGTTCAGGAAAGCACCTATTTCACCCCGGCGGTGATCGTCGTCGGGGTCTTTCTAGTGGTCAATGTCCTGTTCATGCGGGCAATGGTTAATATCAAGGTTTGATGGCAATGGATGCGGTGCTTAGCAAACTGGATGGGGCCTATGTGTTTCTGGAGGCGGCCTTTGGCCCCCTAGGGCCGCTATACGCATCGATTGCATTTATCCTGTTACTGGTGGCACTGGCCGCCCCGCTGGCCCTGCGCCGCCCTGCGGACCGGTTGGACCGGCTGCATGAGGATGGCGGCCATAGCGGCCAAAACCGTCAAACCCGCCCCGAGGTGGTTCAACAACAAACCGGCCTGAAACTGCGCCACGATTCAGATGCGCGCGGGCTTGCCTCACTTGCCCCTTATCTGGAACCGCAGGATCAAAAGGAATTCTCGGAAATCCGGCTGAAACTAACGCGCGCCGGTTACCGGTCACGCTCGGCGGTTTCGACGTTCTTTTTCCTGCGGGTTGCGCTGGGGATTGGCCTACTGGGAACGGGCCTGATCGTCTATCTGATCACGGCGGGTGAAAATACCGACCTGACGAAGATGATGATGTATGTCGCCCTGCCCGGTCTGGTTGGATATATGGGCCCGAACTATTGGGTCACCAAACGCCTACAGGAACGGCAGGAGGAGATCGCGGTTGGTTTTCCTGACGCGCTGGACCTGATGCTGGTCTGTGTGGAGGCAGGGCAATCGCTGGATCAGGCGATCCTGCGGGTAAGCGAGGAAATCCGCGCCGGCTATCCCACCTTGGCAGAGGAATTCGAGATTGTCGCAAACGAGGTCCGCGCCGGTAAGGACCGCGTGACCGTTCTGCGCGACATGGCGGAACGCTGCGGTGTGCCCGACGTGTCCAGCTTTGTTACCGTGCTGATCCAGTCGGCCAGCTTTGGTACGTCGATTGCGTCTGCGCTGCGGGTTTATGGCTCGGAAATGCGGGACAAACGGGTGATGCGGGCCGAGGAAAAGGCAAACACCCTGCCCACGAAACTGACGCTGGGAACGATGCTGTTCACCGTTCCACCGCTGCTGATCATTCTGGTTGGCCCGTCCGTTTATGACATCCTGTATACCCTTGGCGGGTAAGGCTGCGATCCTTCTGGCGCTGGGGCTGGGCGCATGTACCCCGATGCAGGGGGATCAGCCGCTGCCCGAAACGCGCTATTCAACCCCGACCCTGTATGACATCGACGCCGTGGATGATCCGCTGGCGACGGGGCACCTGCTGATGCGGGCGCAGCAATTCGAGCTGGCCCTGCGCGCCTATACACGCGCCTTTGCACTGGGCCAAACCGGCGAGCCGGGGCAGATCGAGGCGGCACTGGGCACCGTCAATGCGCGGCTGGGCCGATTGCACACGGCCAAACGGTTCCTGAACATCGCGGTGGAGAAGAACCCCGCCTCCGTCGAGGCATGGAACAATCTGGGCGTCGTGAACCTAAGTTTGGTGGATCTGGTCAAGGCACGCAATGCGTTCGAAACCGCCTTTGCCCTGTCCAGCGGCACCAACATCGCGGCCCGTGAAAACCTCGCCCGTATGGACGAGGTCGAGGCAAATGAAACACCGGCACCGGAATTGCTGCTGTCCGAATTGACACTGGTACGCCACGGGTCTGGGCGATACCTTCTGGGCACGCCGTCGGGCGAGGGGGAAACAGAATGATACGCAAAATCACGATCCTTGGCACGGTGGGGCTCATGACCCTCAGCGCCTGTGAACAGGGCACACCCTTTGGCGAAAGCCCGAGCAGGTTGAACGCCATCGACAGTGTGAACCTGACCGAACTGATGCTCACCACCGGTGAGCCGGAGGCAGCGGTCGATTTTTTCCGATCCTCGCTGGCGGATGAACCGAACCGCGTGGATTTTCAGCGCGGCTATGCCATCAGCCTATCCCGCGCCGATCGCCATGACGAGGCGGTTCTGGCCTTTGAGCGGCTCGACGTTCAGGGTGACTTGCAGGATGGCGACCGCATGACCTTTGCCCAGTCGTTGATCCGCCTGAACCAGTGGGAGCGTGCAGAGGCGCAGCTATCATTGGTCAATAATGGCGCGGATGATTACCGCTGGAACCAGCTCAACGCCATGCTGTCCGATAATTACGAGCGGTGGGAGGAAGCGGATACCTATTACGCCAAGGCCCGCAGCCTGACCTCGCAGCCCGCCACGATCCTGAACAATTGGGGCGTTTCCAAAATGTCCCGTGGTGATCTGGAGGGTGCGGCCCGCCACTTTACCGACGCGGTGCGCTATGACCCTGAGGGGTTCGGCGCCAAAAACAACCTCGCCATTTCGCGCGCGCTGCGCGGCATCTATGCCCTGCCCGTCGTTCCGCTGAACGAGGAGGAGCGCGCCCAGCTATACCACAACATGGCGCTGGTTGCCCTGCGCCAGAATGATTCCGACATTGCCCGCGGCCTGCTAGAGCTGGCCGTCGAAACGCATCCCCGCCACTTCTCCGCTGCGGCGGATAAACTGGCCGCCCTACAGGGTACTGTAAACCGATGACATCCAGCATTGCCCTGATACATCTATGCGCCATTGCCGTGCCCGCACTAATCGCCGTGTGGACCGACCTTAGCGCGATGCGCATTCCCAACTGGATCAGTGTCGCAATGCTGGCGATCTTTGTGGTGGTGGCACCGCTAACCCTGCCGCTGGATATGCTGCCCGGTCGTCTGCTGACCGCCGGTATCGTGTTCGCAATCGGACTGGGCCTGTATGCATTGGGGCAAATGGGTGCGGGCGATGTGAAATTCGCGACCGTCGTGTTCCTGTTTGTGGAACCGGCTGATGCGACCTTCTTTATCCGTATTCTGGGCGTGATGGCGCTGGCGGGCCTGCTGACCCATCGCGCCTTTGCACGCTCGACCATGGCACGCGAAATGGCACCGCACTGGACCAGCTGGACGGCCAAGGGCGTGTTTTCCTATGGTGTCGCGCTGTCACTATCGCTGATCTACTACCTGCTCGTGCTGGCATTGGGGGGCTAAGATATGAGCCAGACCCTGCCTGCCACGGCCCCGATCGCCCCTGTCCGTTTGCAGGATCTGGGTCTGGAGGAGACATTCGCGCGGGACCTGATGCTCAAGACGATGTTCCGGATGAACCTCAGCATGCCGACGGAAATGTCACGCATCTGTGGCGTAACCCCGACCATCATCGACGCGCTGATCGACATTGCCCGCTCGCAAAACCTGATTGAGACATTGGGAAATCGCGGGGCGTCCTCCTCATCCGAGCTGCGCTACCAGTTGACGGATTCAGGCCGGATGCGGGCGCAGGACGCGCTGGCACAATCAGAATATTACGGCATCTTCCCCGTCGCCCTGTCCGCGTTCGAGGCGCAGAGCAAGCGGCAAAGCATCGGTGACGCCGCCATTCGCCGCCCGGGGTTGGAGGCCGCCTCGCGCCACCTCGTCCTGCCCGACGGCATGCTGGACAAGCTGGGACCGGCGGTGAATTCGGGCCGCTCTATCCTGTTTTACGGCCCCCCCGGCAACGGCAAATCCGTGCTGTCCGAGGCGATCCGCGATGCGCTAGGCGACGCGGTGTTCATCCCCCATACACTGACCGTTTTCGGCCAGACGATCAGCCTGTTTGACCCCATCGTGCATCAGGTGGTTGAGGGACCGCAGGTCGATCCGCAGGGCATCCGCGCGCGCCCGCCGTTTGATCCGCGCTATGTGCTGTGCAAACGCCCCTCGGTGATTACAGGCGGGGAACTAACGCTGGATATGCTGGATCTGGGCTATAACCCGATCAGCCGCACCTATCAGGCCCCTTTGCAGCTAAAGGCGACGGGCGGCGTGTTCATCGTAGACGATTTGGGACGCCAACGTGAAAGCGCGCAGGCGCTGATGAACCGCTGGATTGTTCCGATCGAGCAGCGTTATGACCTTCTAAACCTGCAATCGGGGCAGAAATTCACGGTTCCCTTTGATACGCTGGTGATCTTCTCCACCAACTTTGCGCCCACCGAACTGTTCGATGGCGCAGCGTTGCGGCGGATTTACTACAAGATCAAAATCGACCGGCCAGGTCAGCAGGACTTCCTGAAGATGTTCGTCATCATGTCGCGCAAGGCAGGGTTCGAGCCGCGTGAGGAAGTCATCACCCATATGCTGCGCAACCTGTATCCCAGCCCCAGTGGCCCCTTTGCCGCATATCACGCCCCGTTTTTGATGAGCCAGATGGGATCGATCTGCGATTACGAGGGCATCCCGCGTGAGATGACAATCCCGCTGATGGAACGCGCATGGCAGAACCTGTACGTCGATTCCGATGATAGCAGCGCGAAAGGAACCGGATAATGACCTGCGTCACAGTCGAGATTATAGACCACGTCGCCCATGTCCGCCTGAACCGTGCGGATAAAATGAATGCGCTGGACCCTGAAATGCTGGACGGCATCGTGCAGGCGGGCGCGGATGTGAACCGTGACGATGTGCGCGCCGTAGTCCTGTCGGGCGATGGCCGCGCCTTTTGCGCGGGTCTGGATGTTGCGACCTTTGGGAAGCTGGGTTCGGACCCGCAAATGTTGCTGGAACGAACCCATGGCCGGTCGAACCTGTTTCAGCGGGTCGCGATGATCTGGCACGAATTGCCAATGCCGGTGATCTGCGCGCTGCACCACACCTGCTTTGGCGGCGGCCTGCAAATCGCGATGGGGGCCGATATCCGTATCGCGGCACCCCAAACCCGTATGAGCATTATGGAGATGAAGTGGGGCTTGGTCCCCGATATGGGCGGCATGGTCCTGCTGCCCCGCCTGATCCGCGCCGATGTGATGCGCCGCCTGACCTATACCGGTGAGGTGTTCACGGCGGAACAGGCGCTGGACTGGGGCATGGTGACAGAAATCGCGGATGACCCGCTGGCGCGCGCACGCGAACTTGCCACCGATATTGCCGGCAAATCGCCCAGCGCCATTCGCACGGCCAAGGCATTGGCCGAAATCGCAGCGACACAACCGGTGGAGCAGGTTCTACTGGCGGAATCGCAGCTACAGGCCGATCTGATCGGCAAACCGCATCAGATGGAGGCCGTGATGGCCAATATGCAAAAGCGCGCACCGGATTTCAAATGAGGGTCGGCGTCGCCGGATGTGGTCGCATGGGCGGACCAATGGCCGCTGCATTGGCCATGAAATTCGACACGGTCGGCTATGATGTCTTGACGAAACCCTATCCGTTCATGAGCGACAGTCTGGATGGATGCGAGGTGATCTTTACCGTTGTGCGCGATCAGGCGGAAACCGATCTAGTCCTCTCCGACGTACTGAAAATTGCCTCGCTGCACACGTTGGTTATCTGCTCCACCCTATCGCCGGTCTATGTGAAATCCCTGCGCGCCCGCGTGCCTGCCCATATCGATCTGGTCGATGCCCCGATGTCAGGCGCGGCGATTGCGGCGCAGGAACAGCGGCTCAGCTTTATGCTGGGCGGTGACGCCGCTGTGCTGGACCGGCTGCAACCGCTGCTCGACGTGATGGGCACGAAGTTCCACCGCATGGGCGATTACGGCGCGGGCATGACGGCCAAGGTATGCAACAACCTCGTCGCGGCCAGTTCCACCGCTGCGACGCGCACGGCGCTGGCATGGGCGGCGGAACATGGGCTGGACCGTGATGCGCTGCTGAAACTGATGCATGATAGCTCCGGCCAAACATGGCTCGGCTCGAACTTCGATGCGATCGAGTTTGCGGCAGATGGCTATGCCGACGATAACACCATCGGCATTCTGGCCAAGGACGTGACCGCAGCCAAGGACGCCGCCCCCGCAGGAGGCGACACCACATTGGCCGACGCGATCATCCACACCATTCGCAATCTAAAGCCGCTGTGATTCCCCATGGCGCTGCCCGACCTGTTCACCGACTGGTTTGCGTCAAAGGGCTGGTCGCCGCACCCGCACCAACTCGCGCTACTAGACGCACAGGCACGCTCCACCCTGCTGATCGCCCCGACCGGTGGGGGTAAGACGCTGGCGGGGTTCCTGCCCTCACTGGTGCAGCTATCCAACGGCCCGCATCAGGGGATGCACACGCTGTATATTTCCCCGCTCAAGGCATTGGCGGCGGATATCCGGCGTAACCTTGAAACCCCCGTCCGCGAAATGGGTCTGGACCTGCGGATCGAGGACCGCACCGGCGATACCAAGCAAAGCACCCGTCAGCGGCAGCGCGTCGATCCCCCCGATATCCTGCTGACCACACCGGAAAGCCTCGCCCTGTTGCTCAGCTATCCGGAAGCCCCGCGCATCTTCGGCGGTCTGCGCCGCGTGATTGTTGATGAGATTCATGCGCTGGCCGAAAGCAAACGCGGCGATCAGATGACCCTGTGTCTGGAACGGCTGGAAACTCTCGCCCCCGATTTCCACCGCACAGGGTTGAGCGCAACGGTCGAGGACCCGCCTGCGCTGGCTCGGTTCCTTGGCCCTGATACGGATATCCTGCTGGCCGATGCAGGCCCGCCTGCCGATATTGCCATGCTGGACACCGCCCAGCCCCCGCCATGGATCGGTCAGGGTGGCAGGCATGCCGCGCCCGAGGTGATGCAGCAAATCCACCAGCACAAGATCACCATCATCTTCATCAACACCCGCGCCCAATCTGAGCTGTTCTTTCAGGCGCTCTGGGCGGTAAACGACGAAAATCTGCCGATTGGCCTGCACCATGGCTCGCTCAGCAAGGAGGCCCGTCAGCGGGTCGAGGCCGCAATGGTGGCGGGCGAATTGCGTGCCGTTGTGGCGACCGGCAGCCTCGATCTGGGCATTGATTGGGGGAATGTTGATCTTGTGATACAGGTCGGTGCCCCAAAAAACGTCAAGCGTTTGGTGCAGCGGATCGGGCGGGCGAACCACCGGTATAACGCCCCGTCCAAGGCGTTGATTGTGCCTGCAAACCAATTTGAAATCATCGAATGCCGCGTCGCGTTGGAGGCCGTAGAGGATGCCGATCTGGACGGCGATCCCCGCCCCGATGCGCCACTGGACGTGTTGTGCCAGCACATCCTGCTAACCGCCTGTTCCGCCCCGTTCGATGCTGATGCGCTCTATGAGGAAGTTAAACGTGCGGGGGCCTATCACACCCTCAGCCGGGCGGCATTTGAGCGGTGCCTGGATTATTGCGCCACCGGCGGCTACGCCCTGCGCGCCTATGACCGTTATCAACGCTTGGTGGAACGTAACGGCAAGTGGCAGCTACGCGACCCCCGCGCGGCCCGTGATCTGCGGATGAATGTCGGCACGATTCTGGACAGCCACACGCTAAAGGTCGCCTATCGTCGTGGCCGCATGTTGGGAGAGGTCGAGGAAGCCTTTGCCGCGCAACTGGTCCCCGGCGATACCTTCCTGATTGGCGGGCAGGTCGTGGAATATGACAGCCTGCGGGAAATGACGGTGCGCGTTAGTCCGTCGAACGGAAAAGCCCCCAAGATCGCAGCCTTTGGCGGCAGCAAACTGGCCATGTCCACCAAACTGGCGCACCGCGTGCTAGATTTTCTGAATGATCGCGCCGCATGGGCCCGCCTGCCACAGCACAGCGCCGACTGGCTGGACCTGCAAACGCGTATCAGCCAGATGCCACAGGCGGATCGGCTGCTGGTCGAAACCTTTGCCCGTGGGCCGAATTTCTATTCCGTCTGGTACGCCTTTGCCGGTCGCAACGCCCATCAAACGCTGGGCATTATCCTGACACGACGGATGGAGGAGGCTGGGCTGGGCCCCCTCGGCTTTGTCGCCAATGATTACGCGCTGATGATCTGGTCTCTGGACCCTGTGACCGACCCCGGCGCCCTGTTGCAAGGCGAGGATTTGCGCAGCGCCTTGGACACGTGGTTCAGCGAAAACACGGTGATGAAGCGGACCTTCCGCATCCCTGCCCGCGTCGCCGGATTGATCAGCCAGAACCTGCCGGGCCAACGCAAATCGGGGCGGCAGGCGACGTTTTCCACCGATATCCTGTACGACACGCTGCGCCGCTATGATCCTGAGCACCTGATGCTGGAAATCACCCGCGCTGAGGCGATGCGCGGCATGGTCGATTTTGATCGGGTCGAGGAATTATTAAGCCGGATCAAGGGCCGCGTCGATCACGTCGCAGCACCCCATGTCACGCCCCTCAGCGCGCCACTGATTCTGGAGGTCGGTCGCGTTCCGGTAAGGGGAGAGGCCGAACGCCGCCTGCTGGACGATGAGATTGGCGCGGTATTGCGCGAGGCAGGCGTCGCAACGCCCTAGGCGTCAAACCGATACCGATGCAAATCCGCCCCATCCGTGCGCAGCCAAGTGCGCTGCTCCTGCCAACCCGGTTTCAGCCGGTCCACAATGGTCCAGAAATCGGCGGAGTGGTTCATCTCGATCAAATGCGCGACCTCATGTGCAGCGACGTAGTCCAGCACTTGCATCGGGGCCATAATCAACCGCCACGAAAACATCAGATTGCCGTCGCTGGTACAACTGCCCCATCGGGATCGCGGGTCGCGCAGGGTCAGCTTGCCGCTTGGAACGCCTAGCTGCGCCGCATAATGCACCGTCGCAGTGGCCAGCCGGTCACGGGCCAGCCCGCGCAGCCACGCGGACAGCGCCCCACCCGGATTGCCCAGCGGCGCGTGCAGCACACCCTGCGCCGCCGCGATACCCCGACGCTTGCTCAACTGAACCTTGTGCAGGTTTCCCTCGACAGGAATGACCGTCCCCTCGGCAATGGGGACGGGTTGTGGCGTGCGGGCCAATGCGGCGCGCAGCCAATCCTCACGCTCCATCAGAAAGCCATCAATGGCCTTATCCGCCACACGGCGCGGCGCGGTCAGCACAGGATCACCGCCGATAAAGGGCACACGCAACGTCAACTGACGCGCCTGCGCGGAACGGCGCAACACCACCGTAATCGGAGGCGACCCGATGCGTCGAAGCTCGCTCACCTAATCCTCAGGCGTGGGGTGCGCGCTGCGCTTGCATGAACTCCGCCACCTTGGGCTGGATGAAATTGCGCCAGCGCGATCCGTTGAACACGCCGTAATGGCCAACCTTTTCCTGCACATAGTGCACACGCTTTTCATCCGGCAGATTCGAGGCCAGATCATGCGCCGCCTCGGTTTGGCCCAGACCGGTAATGTCGTCCTTCTCACCCTCAATGGTCATGATGGCGATATCGGTAATCGCCGCAGGCTGTACCAGACGGTCGCGATACATGTATTCGCCAATGGCCAAGGACCGCTTTTGGAACACACGCTCAATCGTTTGCAGATAGAATTCCGCAGTTAGATCCATCACCGCGTTATATTCATCATAAAAGGTCTGGTGCTGCGCAGTGCTGTCACCATCCCCCTTGATCAAATTGCGGAACTGGCGGACATGCGCGTCAACATGGCGATCCATGTTCATGGACATAAAGCCGGATAGTTGCAGGAACCCGGGATAGACCCGCCGCATGAACCCCTGATTGGGGAAGGGCACAGTCACGATGACGTTGTTCTCAAACCAGCTCAACGGGCGACCGGTGGCCAGATCATTGGGTTGCTTTGGATTGCGCGAGGTATCAATCGGCGACCCCATCAGCGTAACAGATGCAGGGCGCGCAGCATCGTTATCCTCGGCCATTAGGGAGGCCGCGGCCAGAACCGGCACACCGGGCTGACATACGGCCAGAACCGCAGGACGCTCACCGGTTTTGCGCGCCAGATAGCGGCACAGCTCCATCACGTAATCGGTATAATCATCCAGATCGAAATCACCGGCGGTGACCGGCACGTCACGCGCATCGACCCAATCGGTGATGTAAACGTCGTGATCGGGCAACATCTGCGTGACCGTACCGCGCAACAGCGTGGCGTAATGGCCCGACATTGGCGCCACAATCAGAACCGGTGTTTGGTCCGCAGGGGCGTCAGGCTTGGTAAAATGCAGCAGGTTGCAAAATGGCAGTTCCAGCTCGATCTGCTCAACCACGTCGAGGGTCTTACCATCGGTTACGACGGTTTTGATGCCGAATTCCGGCTTTGCGTAACGTCGCGTCGCATTGATGAACATCTCACATGCAGCAGCGGATGCGCGGGCCTGATAGGACGTGGACATGGGATTGAACGGCGAGGACAACATCTGCTGGCCCATCCGCGCGGCCTGCCGCATTGGGCCTAGCGCCGCATGCGTATATTCGTAGGCATGATACAGCATTGCCTGTCCCCTGTACTGACTCTTTTTGTTTGCGTCTGCGAAGGTGCGCCGTTTTGCGGTGCATTGCAACACATTGCTGCTTTCAGGGGCCAAAGCCTTTGACATCTATCCGCCCCTGTGGCACGGCACCGTCTTTAGTTATACGAGCAATGAGGGAAGTCTGATGCCGGAACAGGAATGGGGCACGAAGCGTCTTTGCCCTAGCTGCACGACACGCTTCTACGATCTGAATAATGAACCGACCACGTGCCCCAATTGCGGCGCAGTGCATGAACTGTCGGTCTTTACCCTGACCAAAGCCAAAGGCGCCCGCGCCGAGGCCGCGAAAAAGGAAAAGGCAAAGGCAGATGCAGCCGAGGCTGTGGTCGATGACGTGCTGGACGATGATGACGACGACAGCGATCTGAATGCCGATGATGATACGGTGTTGGACGATGACGACGATGACAGCGTTTCGCTCGATGAGATCGCAGACGCATCGAAAGATAACGACGACGATTGATTTCCGTCTTTGCGGAAATAACACTTTTCCCCTTGCGCGGGACCGGCAGTCGGCCTAGACATCCGCCGGTATCGTGCAAGCGGTTCGGGGCCTTAGCTCAGCTGGGAGAGCGCCTGCATGGCATGCAGGAGGTCAGGGGTTCGATCCCCCTAGGCTCCACCAAATATCCTTTTTTCGATATTTGACGGGAATGACCGAACAGGTCACCTGTGTTCCTGATGCAAAATCAGCACCCCCAATAGCGCAACAATATTTCGCGAACAGCACAGTTACCATTTAGTTAACGCACCCCTACACAGCTATTTATGCGCATTAAGAAATAAACTTATCCCTGTTTTGGGCAAGACACCTGCACCACCCACACAGTAGAGTTACCGCATCGCATCGTCATATCTGCGTCTGTAAAGCAGGCACTCATATCGGCCCGCCCCTTGCAGGACTATATTTATGCTGATCCTTGTGCTGTCGCTTGGCAACTTCGTCATTGGGATGGGCGTCTTTGTTGCCATCGGCCTGATCTTACCGATTCAGGAAACCTTTGGACTGACCGAATCTCAATCGGGATTTATCCTGACCATTTACGCCATCACCTATGCGATCAGTTCTCCGTTGCTGATAGCCGTCACAGGCGCGCAATCGCGCAAACGGGTGATGTTGTTCGGGCTGGGGGTGTTTGCGCTATCGGCGATTATGATCGCATTCGCGCAATCGGCGGCGATTCTCTTTCTGGCACGGGCGCTCTCTGCGCTGGGGGCGGGCCTCGTCACACCGGTCACCGCCAGCGTCGCCGCGTCGATCACAGCCCCCGAGCGGCAGGGCAAGGCACTTGCAACGGTTTTCGCCGGTTTAACCTTTGCCCAAGTGCTCGGCGTGCCAGCGGGAACATGGATCGGCTACACCTTTGGCTGGCAAACCGCGTTCTGGCTGGTTGCCGGACTGGGGCTGCTCTGTATGGGTGGCATCGCCCGCTATGTGCCGCGCGATCTGCCATTTCAGGTCACAAACCTGCACAGCCTGCGCGACGCGCTGCGAAACTGGCGGGGATTGCTGATCATCGGCTTCACCACCAGCTTTCTGGGCGCGATCTACGTGGTTTTCACGAACCTGCCCCCCTTGGTCGAGCAAACGATGGGCTATGGGCGCGACGGCATCACCGCCCTGCTGATCCTGTTCGGCGTGGGTGCGGTGCTGGGCAACTATCTGGGCGGATGGATGGCGGACAGGATCGGCCCGCTGAAAACGCTGAAAATGCTGTGCATCGCGCAAGTCATCCTGATGCCCGCCTATAGCCTGCTGCCCATGTCCGACTGGATGCTGGCCGTCCTGATGATCCTTTGGGCCGTGTTCGGATGGTCCTTTATGGCGGGACAGCAGGTGAGGGTCGTGCGCATGTCGGGCAACCGGCCTGCGGTCAGTCTGGCCCTGAACGCGGCGGCGGTGTATCTAGGGGCCACGATAGGCTCCAGCATCGGCGCAGCGACGATCTCAACGCTTAGCGTGAATGCGCTGGGGGTGGTGGGGTCCGCGACCGCGCTGCTCGCACTGGGCCACCTGCTACTGTCCGAGAGGGTCGTCCGCAATGGTTGAGAAGGCTAAGTTCCTGCACGGGCCCCTGATGGGCCACGTTGCGGTGATGTCGTTCACGGCCTCGCTGGGGTTGATGGCGGTGTTTCTGGTCGATTTCGCGGATATGCTGTTTATCTCGATGCTGGGCAATGCGGCGCTGGCGGCGGCGATCGGCTATGCCGGTGCGATCCTGTTTTTCACCACGTCGATTTCCATCGCCTTTGCCATTGCGACCGCCGCGCTTAGCGCCCGCGCGATTGGACAGGGCGATAACGACCGCGCGCGCCACGTGGCCAGCCACGCCATCACCTTTGGCATCGGGATCGCGATAGTAATCGCCAGCGTGGTCTGGCTGAACCTGCACAGCCTGGTCGCGCTGATCGGCGCGCAGGGTGAGGTGGCAGATCTGGCCGTCGGCTATCTGCGCATCATCGTGCCATCGCTGCCGGTCATTGTGATCGCGATGTCTGCGGGGGCCTTTCTGCGGGCCCATGGCGCTGCACGCGCGGCGATGTGGTCCACCATTGGCGGGGCGGTTGTGAATGCCGTGCTGGACCCGATCCTGATCTTTGGCTTCGATATGGAGCTACAGGGCGCAGCCATCGCCTCAGTCATCTCTCGCATGGCAATGGCATGGTTTGCGCTGCGGCCGATCTGGCGGGACTATGGCGGACTGCCGCTGCCGCGTATCTCGGAGCTGGTGGCGGATATCCGCCCCGTTGCCGCGCTGGCCATTCCCGCAATGATGACCAATGTGGCAACGCCCGTGGGCCAAGCATGGGTGACACGCTCCATGGCCCAATTTGGTGAGGACGCCGTGGCCGGCATGGCGATCATCAGCCGCATCGCGCCCGTTGCCTTTGCCGTGATCTTTGCCCTATCCGGCGCGATTGGCCCGATCATCGGTCAGAATGCAGGCGCGAACCAGCCGGAGCGCGTGCGCCGCGCCTTTACCGACGGACTGCTCTTTGTCGTGGGCTATATCGTGGTCGCAGCCACGCTGCTGTACCTGCTGCGCGCCCCCATCGCCGGTGTGTTCGAGGCGCAGGGCATCACCCGCAGCCTGATCTACCTGTTCTGCGGGCCGATTGCGCTGCTCTGGGGCTTTAACGGCGCGATCTTTGTGGGCAATGCCGTGTTCAACAATCTGGGGCACCCGCTATGGTCCGCCTGTGTGAACTGGGGGCGCAATACGCTGGGCACGATCCCGTTCGTGGCACTGGGCGCCATGTGGTACGGGGCCAGCGGCGTGTTGATCGGTCAGGCTGTTGGGGGAGTGGTTTTTGGCATTCTCAGCATCTGGCTAGGCTATCGCCTAACCTCGCACCAACTGCCACCATTGGGTGATCGCACATTGCCGCCGATGCAAATCCGGCTAATGCAGTTGATGGGCCGCAATCGTTAGGCGGCCCACCAACGGGTAAAATCAGGTGTTGAACAGGAAGTGCAGCACGTCGCCATCCGCGACGGTATAGGCCTTACCCTCAGCGCGCATCTTGCCCGCCTCCTTGGCCTTTTGCTCACCGCCCAGCGCGACAAAATCGGCATAGGCGATGGTCTCGGCGCGGATAAAGCCACGCTCGAAATCACCATGGATCACACCGGCGGCCTGTGGCGCCTTGGTTCCCTCATGGATAGTCCATGCGCGAGCTTCCTTTGGACCGATGGTGAAATAGGTCTGTAGGTTCAGCAGAGTATAACCCGCGCGGATCAGGCGATCCAAACCGGCTTCCTCCAGCCCCATATCGCCGAGGAATTCATCGCGCTCCGCATCGTCGAGCTGCGAGATTTCTTCCTCAATCGCGGCGGAGATAACGACCGAAACCGCACCCTGTGCAGCAGCCATTTCAGCAACACGGGCGGATTGGGAATTCCCCTCAGCCGCGCAGCTTTCCTCGACGTTGCAAACATACAACACGGGCTTCGCGCTCAACAATTGCAGCATTTTCCAGGATTTCTGCTCATCCTCGTCCACCTCAACGGTGCGGGCGGGGCGGCCATCCTCGATTGCGGCTTTGGCCTTTTGCAGCAGGGCTTCCTGCTCCTTGGCATCCTTGTCGCCGCCCTTGATCTTGCGCTGAAGGTTGGTCAGGCGCTTTTCGATACTGTCCAGATCGGCCAGCATCAGCTCCATCTCGATCACCTCCGCATCGGCAACGGGGTCAACGCGCCCGTCAACATGGGTGATGTCGTCATCCTCGAAACAGCGCAGCACATGGGCGATTGCGTCTGTCTCACGAATATTGGCCAGGAACTGGTTGCCCAGCCCCTCACCCTTGCTGGCACCCTTCACCAGACCGGCAATATCGACGAAGGTCAGGCGCGCGGGAATGATGCTCTTGGACTGTGCGATAGCGGCCAGTTCATGCAGGCGCGTATCGGGAACCGAGACCTCACCGACATTCGGCTCGATCGTACAGAACGGAAAATTGGCAGCCTGCGCAGCCGCCGTGCGCGTTAGCGCGTTGAAAAGCGTCGATTTGCCTACATTGGGCAGGCCCACGATACCGCATTTGAAACCCATGATCCTGCTCCTTGACCCAGAATGACCGGCTTCACTAAGGCCGCGAAGCGCCTCCGGTCAAGTGCGCCGCTCACTTGCATACATATATGGGGCAAATAACCCTGCGAACGGGGCGATTTCCGGTCAGATGAGGCTAGCGAAAATAACGACCGCACAACCCGCCCGACGCTGCTTATTCCCTTCCCTTCGCCGCGCCGCCGCGCCACTCTCACCGCAAAGGAGAGACTCACATGGCACCGAAGGATAACCACCCCCCCACCGCGGAAATGCAGGCGCTGGACGCCGCGCATCACATCCACCCGTTTTCGGATACCGCGCAAATGCGCAGCCGTGGCGCGCGTGTGATTACGCAGGCGGACGGGTGCTGGCTGACCGATAGTGAGGGAAAGCGTATTCTGGACGGCATGGCCGGTCTGTGGTGCGTGAATATCGGCTATGGTCGGCATGAATTGGCTGAGGTTGCAGCACGTCAGATGCAGCAGCTTCCCTATTACAACACCTTCTTCATGACGACACATCCGCCCGCAGTGGCCCTGTCCGCGAAGCTGGCCGAAATCGCGCCGGGCGATATGAACCGCGTGTTTTATGCCGGCTCGGGGTCCGAGGCGAACGACACCAATATCCGCCTTGCCCGCCATTACTGGCACCTGATGGGCAAACCGACCAAGCGCACGATTATCTCGCGCAAGAACGGCTATCACGGCTCCACCATGGGCTCTGCCAGTTTGGGCGGGATGTCGGGAATGCACGCACAGGGCGGCATGCCGATCCCTGACATTGTGCATATCGATCAGCCCTATTGGTGGGCCGAGGGGGGCGATCACTCGCCCGAGGAATTTGGCCGCATCCGCGCCGCACAACTGGACCAGATGATTGATGAGCTGGGGCAGGACAATGTCGCCGCCTTCATCGCGGAGCCCGTACAGGGCGCCGGCGGCGTTATCATTCCCCCCGAAACCTACTGGCCCGAAATTTCGCGCATCTGCAAGGAACGCGACATCCTGCTGATCGCGGATGAGGTCATCTGCGGCTTTGGTCGGACCGGCAACTGGTTCGGTTCGCAAACCTATAATATCGACCCTGACATCATGACCATCGCCAAGGGGCTTTCTTCCGGCTACCAGCCCATCGGCGGCTCGATCATTCGCGAAAGCGTGGCACAGGTGATCGAGGATGGCGGCGACTTTAACCACGGCTATACCTATTCCTCGCACCCCGTTGCAGCGGCAGTAGCACTGGAGAATATCCGGATTCTTGAGGAAGAAGGCATCGTCACCCGCGTTGCCGAACATACCGGTCCGTATTTGCAGAAAAAATGGGCCAGCCTTGCAGATCACCCGATGGTGGGTGAGGCCCGAATGGTCGGCATGATGGGCGCGCTGGAACTCACGCCAGATGCCTCGGCCCGCGCTGGTTTCGCGAATGAGGGCACGGTCGGCCTAATGACCCGCGAACGGTGCTTTGCCAACGGTCTGGTAATGCGCCATGTGGGGGACAAGATGATCCTGTCGCCGCCGCTGACCATCTCGGATTCCGAGATCGACACCTTGGTCGAGCTGGCATGGAAAAGCCTGGATGAGGGCATGGCCGTCGCCAAGGCCGAGGGGGCGTTCACCGCGTGAACCTGCTCTACGCCAACGACACACAGGGAACATATCCGCCCAGCTGGTATGCGGAAACAGCGATCCCGCACCCTGTCTCCGCGCCGCTGGATGGCGATATCACCACCGATATCGCCATTGTCGGCGCGGGCTATACCGGCCTCAGCGCGGCGCTGCATCTGGCACAGGCGGGGCGGCGCGTTGTTCTGGTCGATGCGCACCGCGTCGGCTGGGGCGCGTCAGGGCGCAATGGCGGACAGGTCGGGTCCGGCCAACGGATCGATCAGCCCGATCTGGAACAAAGCCTCGGCATGCAGGCCGCCCGCGACCTGTGGAATATCGGGCAGGATGCCAAATCGCTGGTCAAATCCCTGATCGCCAAGCACGCCATCCCCTGTGACCTGACACCGGGCGTGCTGCATACAGATCACCGCCAACGCTATGCCGCCGACAGCCGCGCCTATGTGGAGCATATGAACCGGCACTACGATTACCCCGTGGAATACCTGAACGCACAGCAGGTGGGTGAGCGTTTGGGCACCAGCGCCTATTTCTCAGGCTCCTATGACCCTGACGCGGCGCACCTGCACCCGCTGAACTATGCGCTCGGTCTGGCCGCTGCCGCGCGTAATGCGGGCGTCACGATATATGAGAACACCGCCGTCACCGCCCGCGACGGGCGTGTGCTGACCACGGCCACGGGAACCATCACCGCCGATCATGTGGTGCTGGCCTGTAACGGTTATCTGGGGCCGCTGGACGCGCAGGTGGCGCGCCATGTCATGCCGATCAACAATTTCATCGTGGCGACGGAACCGCTGGGCGAAAAACTGGCGCGCGAACTGATCCGCGATAATGTCGCCGTGGCCGATAGCCGCTTTGTGGTGAACTACTACCGCCTCAGCCGCGATCACCGGCTGCTCTTTGGCGGGGGCGAGAGCTACTCCTACCGCTTCCCCAGGGATCTGGCGGCCAAGGCGCGTAAGCCGATGCTAGAGATTTACCCGCAGCTGGCCGATGCAAAAATCACCCATGCTTGGGGCGGAACGCTGGCGATCACCATGTCGCGGATGCCCTATCTGCGACGGTTGCAGGATGGGGTGCTGTCGGCGTCCGGCTATTCCGGTCACGGGGTCGCGCTGGCCACGCTGTCCGGCGCGCTGATGGCCGAGTCGATTACCGGCAACAGCCCGCGGTTCGACACGATGGCGCGCCTTGCCCACCGCGCCTTTCCCGGCCCTCCCCGTTGGCGCACACCGCTGCTGGCCCTCGCGATGAGCTGGTACGCCCTGCGCGATCGCCTTTAACTCTTTTCGGCTGCTGGCTTTCTGCCAGCCACATAGCAGCCGGAAAGCAGCCACAGCGCAGCCTGCCGAAATATAGGTTAACGCAACCGCGCTTGACCTTTCGTCAGGCGCACGTTTGGGTTGCGCCAAAATTGGAGTGAACGACATGAATTTTGATCAGCGCGGCGTTTTTATTGCAGGTCAGTGGCACCCGGTCGCCAGCCACCTCCCCCTCGAAAATCCCTCAACCGGTGAGCAAATCGGAGAGATCGCACGCGGCGACGCCGATCACATCGAACAGGCTGTAATTTCAGCGAAAAAAGCACTCTCTGGCGATTGGGGCCGCGCAACAGCCGCCGAGCGGGGCCGGTTGTTGAGCAAGATCGGCCGCATGGTTCTGGAACGCGCAGATGATCTGGCGGAGCTAGAGGCGCAGGACGTCGGAAAACCGCTGGGACAGGCCCGCGCCGATGCTGTCGCACTGGCCCGCTATCTGGAATTCTATGGCGGCGCTGCGGATAAATTACATGGCACAACAATACCTTACCTAGATGGCTATACCGTCTACACCCTGCGCGAACCCCATGGCATTACCGGTCATATCGTGCCTTGGAACTACCCGATGCAAATCATCGGCCGGTCGGTCGGCGCGGCCCTGGCAACGGGCAATGCGTGCATCCTGAAACCAGCCGAGCAAGCCTGCCTGACCGCCCTCGCCTTTGCCGCCATCGCGCATGAGGCGGGCCTGCCCGAGGGGGCGCTCAGCGTGGTTCCCGGATTGGGTGCCGAGGCCGGTAGTGCGTTGACCGCGCACAAGGAAATCAACCATATCAGCTTCACCGGATCGGTCGGCGTGGGCCGTATGGTGCAGCGTGCAGCCTCGGAAAACATCGTACCGGTCACATTGGAATTGGGCGGGAAATCCCCGCAACTCGTCTTTGCCGATGCCGATCTGGACGACGCCCTGCCCTTCCTCGTGAATGCGGGTATTCAGAACGCCGGCCAAACCTGCTCCGCCTCGTCCCGTATCCTTGTAGAACGCTCGCGTTATCAGGAGGTTGTGGACAAAATGGCCCAGCGTTACAGCGCCCTGCGCGTCGGCGCGGCCAAGGATAATCTGGAGATCGGCCCCCTGATTTCCGCCCGTCAGAAGGCAACGGTCGAGGGCTTCCTGAAACTGGGCGGCGACATTGCCGGTCAGGGTCGTATCGTGGATGATGCGCCACAGGGTGGCCACTATGTCGCGCCGACTTTGCTAACCGGATTGGCGCCGGATCACCCCCTTGCGCGGGATGAAATTTTCGGTCCTGTTCAGGTGGTTATCCCCTTTGATAGCGAGGAGCACGCCGTCAAGATCGCCAATGGTACCGATTACGGTCTGGTCGCCAGCATCTGGTCCGATAGTGGTGCACGGCAGATGCGCCTAGCCAAGAAACTACGCGCGGGTCAGGTTTTCCTGAACAATTACGGCGCTGGCGGCGGTGTTGAACTGCCCTTTGGCGGCAGCGGATTGTCGGGGCATGGTCGTGAAAAGGGGTTCGAGGCGCTTTACGGCTTCACCACCCTGAAAACCGTCGCTGCACGCCACGGCTAAACCAACACCATTTTAGGGAGGATAATTCCATGCGATTAAAAGATAAAACAGCCATCGTCACCGGCGGCGCGTCAGGTTTTGGCGCAGGCATCGCCCGCAAATTCATTGCCGAGGGCGCACGCGTCATCATCGCGGATCTAAACGGCGAGGCCGCCACCGCAATGGCCGCTGAATTGGGCTGCGATGCGGTGCAGGTGGACGTTGGCGATAGCGACAGCGTCACGAACTTGGCCGCGCAGGCACAGGCGATTTTCGGCACACCCGATATCGTGGTGAACAATGCCGGCGTCACCCATTTGCCCAAGCCGATGGAGACAGTGACCGAGGAGGAATTCGACCGTGTTTTCCGCGTGAATTCCAAATCTATCTACCTGATGGCAAAGGCTTTTGTACCGGGCATGAAGGAACGCAAATCCGGCTCCTTCGTCAATGTCGCCTCGACTGCGGGGGTTAGCCCGCGTCCTAATTTGAACTGGTACAACTCGTCCAAAGGCTGGGTGATTACAGCGACCAAGGCGATGGCGGTGGAGCTTGCGCCCTTTGGCATTCGCGTCAACGCGCTGAACCCTGTGGCGGGTGAAACGCCTCTGCTCAAAAGTTTTATGGGTGAGGACACGCCGGAAATTCGGGCGAAGTTCATCTCCACCATTCCGCTGGGCCGTTTTTCCACAGCCGAGGATATGGGCAACGCGGCATGCTTCTTTGCGTCCGAGGAGGCCAGCATGGTCACCGGCGTCGCAATGGAAGTCGATGGCGGGCGCTGCATCTGATGTCTTACCTGCCCGGCCCCCGAAATTTGATCACTGATGTCAAAGGCCTGCGTGTTGGTAACGCGCAGGATGACACCATCCGTTCCGGCAGCACGGTCCTTGTATCGGATGCCCCGTTCACCTGCGGTGTGCACGTTATGGGCGGCGCACCGGGTACGCGGGAAACGGACCTGCTGGCACCGGATAAATCGGTGCTGGCGGTGGATGCGTTGGTGCTGTCCGGGGGCTCGGCATTCGGGCTGGATGCTGGCGCGGCGGTAATGGATGCGCTGGCCGCAGATGGCCGCGGCTTTGCCGTTGGGCCGGCGCGGGTGCCGATTGTGCCCGCCGCCATTCTGTTCGATCTGGTCAATGGCGGGGACAAGGATTGGGGCATTAACCCCTATCGTGCCTTGGGCGATGCGGCCTACCGCGATGCGTCCGAAGATTTCGATCTGGGCACAGTGGGCGCAGGTGCTGGGGCGATTGCGGGCTTGCTCAAGGGCGGCTTGGGGTCTGCCTCACTAACACTGCCCAGTGGTCATACGGTTGGCGCGCTGGTTGCTGTGAATTCCCTCGGCAATGTGACCAGCGACGGGCGGCGGTTCTGGGCCGCTCCGTTCGAGGTTGAGGACGAGTTTGGAGGCTTGGGTGCGGGCATGCCGCCATCTCTCGCCGATACGTTCCGTACCAAGCGTGAACTGTTCGAGCGCGGAAACACCACAATCGCTATCGTTGCCACCGACGCGGTTCTGGACAAGGCAGGCTGTACCCGCATGGCCACTACCGCCCATGACGGCATGGCGCGTGCGATTGTTCCGGCCCATACGCCCATGGATGGCGATCTGGTTTTCGCTGCCGCAACCGGTGCGAAGGACGGGGCCGATCCGCTGGCACTGGGGCATGCGGCGTCGATCTGTCTGGCCCGTGCGATTGCACGGGGCGTACATGCGGCGCGGGCACAGCAGGGTGATCTGGTTCCCGTCTGGTCATCCCTGAACGCTTGACACAAATGCCTAGATAATGCCCCTGAACCCCGAAGTTACCTGTGAGGGGTTGGGCATGGCGGCAATCGCACCGCAATTGGAACAGAGGGCAGGCGCGGTACTGGCCGCGACTGCACGGGCAATGGCCCTGTTCGGCGGGCTGGTTCTGGCCGGTATCGCGGCGATGACGGTTCTGTCCATCATCGGGCGGGCGCTGGTGCCCTATGGCCTCGGCCCTGTTCCGGGGGATTTCGAGCTGGTCCAGATCGGCTGTGCCATCGCGGTGTTCAGTTTTCTACCGTGGTGTCAGCTCAACCGTGGACACGTCACCGTTGATCTATTGGTTCAGCGGCTGTCACCTAGGCTACAGGCGCTCAGTACGTTGCTAGGCGATGTCGCACTGGCGGCAGTTGCGGTAATTATGGCGCGGCAATTGTGGATCGGCATGTCTGACAAGTTCTGCGCCGACCCCAATGACGCGATTTTCGGCTGGCTGTGGACGGCAACAGACCTCGCCCAGCCCTATTGCTGGGTTGAGGCGACATATGAGCTGAACATGCCTGTCTGGTGGGGATATGCCGTGGGGTTGATCGGTGCGGTTATGTTTGCTGTCACCGCGCTGCATTCCATCTGGCGATCCACGAATGAGGTTCTGGCATGAGCGGGTTAGAGATGGCCGCAGCAGGCTTTGCCGCGATGCTGGTCATGATTGCAGTGCGCATCCCGATTGCCGCAGCGATGGCGATCACCGGATTTGTCGGAGTATGGATATTGCGCGGAACCTCTGCGCCGATGCTGGGCATGCTCAAGAGTGTGACATGGGATGCGTTTGCGTCCTATTCCCTCAGCATTGTGCCGCTCTTTCTGCTGATGGGGCAGTTCGCGTCGAAATCTGGCATGTCCGAGCGATTGTTCCGTGCCGCCGCTGACTGGTTGGGCCATCGCCGTGGTGGCATTGCAATTGCCGCTGTGGGGGCCTGTGCGGGCTTTGGCGCGGTGTCGGGATCGTCGCTGGCGACGGCTTCGACCATGGGGCAGGTCGCGCTGCCACAGATGAAGCGGTACGGCTATTCCGATGCGCTGGCCACGGGTGTTTTAGCGGCGGGCGGCACGCTGGGCATTCTGATCCCGCCCTCAATCATTCTGGTCATATACGCCATTTTGACCGAGCAAAATATCGAGAAGATGTTTGCCGCCGCGATCCTGCCCGGTCTGCTGGCGGCGGCGGGCTATGTCATCGTTGTGCTGCTATATGTGACGCTGAAACCCGGATCGGCGCAGCGGATGCCGCGCAAGCCATGGGCGCAGCGGATGGGATCACTGTTGCAGGTTTGGCCGGTGGTGATGATCTTTGCCTTGGTGATCGGGGGCATTGCCGCCGATTGGGATTGGGGCAAAACCGGCAGGCAGGCGCTATTCACCCCGATTGAGGGCGCAGCGGTCGGCGCGGTCCTAACCGGATTATACGGCCTGTTGAGCGGTGGTTTAAACCGGCGCAGCTTTACCGATTGTGTGCTGCAAACCGCGCAGGCGACGGCGATGATCTATTTCATTCTGTTCGGGGCGCAGCTGTTCAATACATTCCTCGCCTTTACCCAAACGCCGCAAGCCTTGGCCGAATGGGTGGTTGCCAGTAGGTTCAGCCCGATGGCGGTGTTGTTGCTGATGCTGCTGACCTATCTGATCTTTGGCTGCGTCATGGATTCCCTGAGCATGATCCTGCTGACGATACCGATCTTTTTTCCGATCATCCAAGGCCTGGAGTTCGGCATGACGCCGGATGAAACCGCGATTTGGTTCGGGATCTTGGTGCTGATCGTGGTGGAGGTGGGGCTAATCACGCCGCCGGTCGGGATGAACCTGTTTATCATCAACGACATCGCCAAGGGCGTTCCGATGGGCCGCACCTATGCCGGTGTCATGCCATTCGTCGCCAGTGATTTGATCCGTGTGGCGATTTTGGTCAGCACGCCGTGGCTGAGCTTGGCCCTCGTCCGGGCGATGTAATGCGCCGGCCATTAAGGCCAGCGCATTTGAAATCAGTTCGATGCGTCGTTTGCTGCATCCTGAATGGCCGAGCCACCGCGCTCCACATCCGCGCCAACGCCGCGAACCGTGTTGCAGCCAGCCAGAACTGCGCCGGCCAGAAGAAGGGAGGATACCGTAATTGCGATTTTAGTCATGTTTAGTGCTCCTGTTTAAAATGAATGTCCGATAAAGTTTAAGTCAGGTGATGCCTGCCTCAGCATTCCGCATAGTCACAGATTAGTGCCGTACAAAATGTGTCTGCGCGCCCCAGAGTCAATAAAATGGGCCCGATACGTATAATGCGCCAACCTATCGGGCCGGCGCATTGAAATCAGTTTGATCTGTGGCCTGCGATGTCATCGAGGCGGCTGCCCCGAAAACATCGGCACAGGCGTCCTGTTATATCAGGCTACAACCAGCCAATGCGCCAACGGCCACCAGCGCGGCAATCTTAAATGCGATAGCGGGAACATTTTGTACGAGTTTAGGCATCTTCTGCATCCTGTTTCTGGTTTAAACGGGTTATGCGGCGCCCCGACCTGAATCGACCATAGCAGCGAGGGTCGTACCATCGGTTAGCCCGGCTTCATCCTGATCCATGCCCAACATGTCAGTCAAGCGTGCACGCGCACGGTTTACCCGGCTTTTGACAGTGCCAATCGCGCAATCGCAAATCTGGGCTGCCTCCTCATAGGACATTCCGGCGGCCCCGACGAGCATCAGGCTCTCACGCTGATCCGAGGGCAATGTCTCGAACGCCTTGCGAAAATCGCTAAGGTCCATCACGCCATCCTGCGCGGGTTTCACGCTGAGGCTGTCAGTATAGGCGCCGTCAACGTCCTCAACTTCCCATTTTTGCTTACGCTTCGAGGAATAGAAGGTGTTGCGCAGGATCGTGAACAACCATGCCCGCAGGTTTGTGCCGGCCTGAAACTTTTCCTTATTGGACAGCGCCTTTACGATGGTGTCCTGCACCAGATCATCGGCGCGCGCATGTTCGCGGGTTAACGAGCGGCCAAAGGCACGCAAATCGGGAACCAGTTCAACGATGCTTTGTTCGAAGTCGATTTCATCACTCATCGGCAGTACCGTCTGTTTTTGACGCAGCCTTTTTGCGCAATTGCGCAACCAGATCGGCGAGCTGGCCGGACATCGGTTCGCTCATGCTATCCTCATAGACCTGCTTGAGGTTTGCTTCGATCCGGCGCTCGCTTTCTGAACGCTCTGTGTCGTCGTATCCGACCATCCTAGTGTTTCCTGTTTCATCGGCGCGTGTTTCAATGGCGCGTGGGTTTGACCGACGTACGCACAGCCCTACAATGTTACTAACTTACAGGTAGGGCTGAACGTTCCAAAGGAAACGCCTTACCATAAAACCAATGTAAATTCTGAGGGACGACATGGATATCAGCGGCCAAATTGGTAAATCACTGCCGGAACTGCGCCGTTACGCCCGCGCATTATGCGGATCGCAAAGCGTCGGTGACGCCTATGCTGTGGCGACGATGGAGGCGATCCTGGCGGATGCCACCCTGCTAGAAGGCAGCACAAATGCACGACGCACCCTGTTTGAGGTGTTCAGCAGCATCTGGCGATCCTCGGGCGAGGATATTTCGACCAATACCGATATGATCTCGCAACGCGAGGCTGCAATGCAGGGGCAGCTATCGGTCCTGACCCCCCGCACGCGTGAGGCGCTATTGCTGCGTCTGCTTGAGGATTTCCAGCATCACGACATCGCCCGCATCATGCGCGTTCCACCGGCCGAGGCACAGGAACTGGTTGAGATCGGCATGGCCGAGCTGGAAAACGAGCGCCGTTCGCGCGTGCTGATCATCGAGGACGAGCCCCTGATCGCGATGGATCTAAGCCATATCGTGCAGGAGCTGGGCCATGATGTGATCGCCGTCGCCCGCACACGGGACGAGGCCGTCACCGCGGTAACCGACCTGACGCCGGATCTGATCCTGGCTGATGTTCGACTGGCCGATGGGTCCAGCGGCATTGATGCGGTTGAGGATATTCTGGGCGCTGGTAGTGAACAGATGCCCGTCATCTTTATCACGGCCTATCCGCATCGCCTGCTAACAGGAGAACGGAACGAGCCGACCTTTGTGATCGCCAAACCGTTTGACGAACGCAAGTTGCGCGTTCTGATTGATCAGGCCTTGTTCTTTAAGGTTCTGCCGGAAATGCAGGCCTAGGGAACGGCGGTTTTTCGCCAGCCTGAACCGACGTGAATGTGTGGCGGCCAAGGTGCAAAACACCTTGGTTTCCCCCTGATTTCGGGATGCATTCCACTGTGCTTGCGCCTAAGATTCGGGCCAGACATTCCATGATTGGAGCTAACTAGCATGTTGCGAACAATGCCATGTTTCGTGATCGTTACAGCACTGGCCGCGTGCGGCACTGACGATCTTGGCTTTGATGTGCCAGCTCCGGTTGATCGAATTGACTATACCGTAACCCTAACCGGCGCCCCCACCGATGAGGTGAGCGATCTGGCCGAGGAAACGCTAGCGCTATATCTGCGGCAGGAGGATGGCGCGGTTTCGCCCGCCTTTCTGCGGCGGCGTGCAGATAATGACATCGACACCCTGAAATCATTGCTGCAATCCGAGGGGTATTACACCGCCGAGGTGACGCGCGTTGTCACCGGTGGTGAGGATGACACGCCCCTAAATGTCGAAATGGTTATTGAACCGGGCACTGCCTATGCCCTGCGCAATCATGCGTTTGAGTTACAGAATGCCTCGCCCAACCCAACATTGCCAGCGCCGCAAATGCTGGGCAGCCCGGTGGGTCAGCGTGCGCAGGCGATCCTGATTCTGGAGGCGGAGGACGCCGCCGTCGCCACCCTGCGGGGTGAGGGCTACGCCTATGCCAAATATGTTGACCGCAACGCCGTGGCCGATCCGGAGGCGGGAACGCTGACTGTACGTTCCAGCATTGATGCGGGCCATCAGCATACATTCGGCCCGATGACCTATGTCGGTTTGACCAGTGTCGAGGAGGAATACCTCAACACCTATATCACATGGCAGCAGGGGCAGATTTATGACGCGCTGGCCGTTTCGCAATTCCAGCAGGACCTGATCCGCACGGAACTGTTCAACACCGTCACCGTTGAGCCGCCGCAGGACGCACCAGACGATGTTGCCCTACCGCTGACCGTCACGGTGGATGAGCGAAAGGAGCGCACCGGCTCCATTGGTTTGCGGTTTGATACCGATGCAGGTGTGACGCTGAATGCCTCGCTAGAGCATCGCAACCTGTTGGGCCGCAATGAAAACGCCCTGTTCGAGGTTGAGCTGGGGGAAACGGATACCAGTGTCGGGCTCAGCTTTCGGGTGCCGCAATTCGATCGCGACGGACAAACCTTGACTGTGGCCATGTCTATCTCGGACGTGGATGAAGATGCCTATGACGGCGTTATTGGCACGATTGGCGGCGGGGTTGAGCGTGAATTGAACGACGAATGGCGCGTAGGTGCCTCTGCCGTTTACGAAAATTCGAACATTGATGAGGATGGCGTTGATACCGACATCTCCATCGTCGGGCTGCCGCTATTCGCGGCGTTTGACAATACGGGTGACCCGCTGGACCCGCGCAGCGGTGTGCGGGGACGCCTGACGCTGGCCCCCTTTGCAGGTGATGTGAATGATGAGAGCGTTAATTTTGTACGCATTGACGGGCGCATCGCAGGTTATCTGGCGCTGAACGAGGATAGTTCGCTGGTGCTGGCCAGCCGTGCGCGCATCGGCTCGATCATCGCGAATGATGTTTATGACGTGCCAATCACGCGGCGCCTGTTTGCAGGCGGCGGCGGGTCTGTCCGCGGCTTTGCCAATAACTCGCTGGGGCCGGAGGATTCTGACGGCGATGCGCGCGGCGGCCTGTCGGTTGTGGAAATCGGCACGGAGCTACGCTTTGGCATTGTCGGTGATCTGGGCGGTGTCGTCTTTGCCGAGGCCGGGCAGGTAAGTGATAGCGTAACACCGCAATTTGACGATCTGCGTTCGGCGGTGGGTACTGGCATCCGCTACTATTCGCCGATTGGCCCCATCCGCGCCGATCTGGCATTCCCGCTGGACCCCGATGATGACGAAGACGGATTCCAGTTTTACCTCGCAATCGGGCAGGCCTTTTGATGCGTATTTTTGCCGTCCTGCTGATCTGGCTCAGCACTGTTCTGCCGGCTACGGCGCAAAGCTCGATTTTCGATCTGGATAACCGGCTGGTGCAATTCGCGCTGAGCCAGATTTCATCCCCCGGCAGCTTTGAGATCACCGCCGATCTGGTTGAGGATGCCGAGGGTGCAACCCGCCTGAACGGGGTGAAAATCTCGGACGGAACCGGTGTCTGGATGACGATTGATCAATTGGTGGTCGATTGGTCTGCAACCGCGATCCTGCGTGGTCAGCTCAACCTCAGCCGTATCATCGTGCGTGGCTTGGACATGACGCGCGCACCCTCCGCCAATGCGGAGGCACCTGAGCTGGATGTACAGGCGACGCAGGGCACGCCATCGCCCTTTGACTGGCCCCGCGCCCCGATCCCCGTGATCGTAGAGGCGATGACGCTGGAGGATATCCGCATCGGGCCCGACGTTATGGGGCAGACGCTGACCTTTGACGGACAGGGGTCCGCCCGCGATCAGGGGGATGAACAAACGGTCGAGATGACCATCACCCGCACGGATGAGATCGATGGCGAGATCGCCCTGACCTATCTGCGCGATTTCGCGGCAGAAACGCTGGGCATCGACCTGACCGCGCGTGAGGAAGCAGGCGGCATCGTCGCCCTGCTGGCCGGATTCCCCGAGGACAGCGCCAGCGCCGTTACCGTCAGCGGCAATGGCCCGCGCGATGATTGGCAACTGACCTTTGATGCCGAAACCGACGACGTTTTCGCCGCGCAGGGTGAGGCAACTGTCAGCTATGTTGAGCCGCTGGGCGTGAGCGCCGATTTCACCTTGGTTCCCGGTCCGCAGATCAGCCCGACCGTTCGCGCCGTCACGGGTGAGCGGGCGCAACTGGATGTCGCCATCGTTCAGGGTGAGGACCGCGTGCTGCGCATCGACGCGCTGCAATTGGACAGTCCCGCCCTGCAACTGACGGGGCGTGGCAGCTTTGACATGGAAACCCGCACCAGCGATCTGGCAATCGTTCTGGATGGCCAGCGTGAGCTGTCCGATCTGGTCGAGGGGTTAGCCTTTGAACGCTTCGGCTTTGACGGGCAGGTCACCGGCCCGCCCGAGGATTTGACCGCACAGGGCATGGCATCTCTCACCGATTTCCAGTCTGCGCTGGTCGATGCGCAACAGGTCTCGCTGACCGTTGATGCACGACGCATAGGGGAACGGTTGCGCGTTACCGCAGATGGCACCGGCACCGGATTGCGGTTGGACGAGGTGGATGCCGACACAGTGGGTGAGGCAACCCTGCGCATCGACGTGGTGCAGGATGGTGATCTGATCGAGCTGAACACAGCGCGATTGAACAGCCCGCTGATCTCCTTCTCGGCGCAGGGCACCACCGATCTGGCCTTTCAAAACGCGGATATGTCGGTCGATTTGTCGGCAGATAATGTCAGCCAGATCGCCCGCGCTTATGGACAGGACGCCACAGGCGGCTTGGTCATCAGCGGTGAAGTCGCGCGGGTTGAGGGTGTGCTAAACGGGCAGCTTTCTGGTCGTGTCGCGGATTTCCGCAGCCCCGCCGCCGATTTGGACAGCTTGGACCTGACGGTTTATCTGGGGCAGTTGGGTGAGGATATCAGCATCGCACTGGACAGCTCGGCAACCGGTTTGCGGTTGGATCAGCTGGAGGCCGGTTTGATCGGCCCCGCTCGGATCGAGGCACAGGCAACGCTGGGCGCCGAGTTGTTGCAGTTGAACAGCCTGACCCTGCGCTCCACCCCGCTGGATATTACGGTCAGTGGCTCGCAGGAGGTTGAGACCGGCCTGACGCAGTTCGAGTTGCGCGCCCAAACCGGTGAGGCAGAACCCTTTGCGCTGGCCTATGGCGTGGATGCGTCGGGGCGCTTGAATTTACAGGCCGAGGGATCGCTAACCGATGGCGTTCTGTCCAGCACGCTGAACGCCAATTTCCTGCAACCGCGATTTGCGGATCAGGCCAGCGCGGAGCAGTTGACCCTATCCGCCAACGTGATTGGCAGCAGCGAAATCGGCTACACCGTGCAGAACGTCATTGAGGCAACGGAACTGGCAACAGCCGACATTCCGGCCAGCACAATCGGACCGGTTCAGATCACGTCCGAGGCCCGCTTTATCGACGGTATTCTGGACGTGCAGCAACTGGATGTCAGCAGCCGTGTTCTGAACGCCACTGGCGCCGCGCAATACGCACTGGATACCGGCGACGGGACCGCACGGCTGAATGCAGAACTGCCGCAACTTGGCCCGCTGGCCGATGCGTTCGGGCAATCCGCGGCGGGGGCGGTCACGCTCAGCGCGCAGGCCTCCAGCACGGATGGCATTGTGCAGGCAGAGCTGCAAACGCAGTTGCGTGGCGGTGCCTATGCCGATCTGGCCGATATCGGTCAGGCGGATATCCGCATCGGTGTGAACGGTCCACTGGATGATTTTGCGCTGACTGCGGATGCGAACATCACCGGACTGCGTGTTGATAGACTGACGCCCGACCTGCTGGGTCCTGTCACATTGAGCGCGACCGCGCAGATTACCGATAGTGCGCTGGCCACGGCGCAGGCTGACCTTAGCTCGGATGTGCTGACCGCAACCCTAACACCGCGCGACGGTGGTCAGGTGCTGGATTACGCCCTGCGCAGCGATGATATCGCGCAACTGGCGGCGGCCTATGACGCGCAGGCCAGCGGGTATTTGAGCGCAGACGGCACCGTCACGTTGGGTGACGTTGCGGCGGTTAGCGGCGCGCTGGAGCTGCGCGATCTGATCGTTTCGCAAAATACGCTTGGTACGCTTAGTCTGAACCACGAGGTCACGCTTGGCGATGCGATTGAGGCGCGCGTCGGCTTGCAGGGCAGTGGTGGGCTGCTGTCCAACACCAATATCACGACACGCATTTCACTGGCGGGCGATGCCCTAGCCGTGCGTGATTTGAGCGGCACACTGGTCGGGCAGCAACTGACCGGTCGGGCGGATGTGGACCTGTCTACGCTGTTGACCGAGGCGAGCCTGAACCTGTCCGCCGCCGATCTATCCACATTGCCCGTTGCCGATCTGGTCGGCACCGGCACAGGTCAGATCACCTTGACGCGCAGCGGGGGACAGCAGAATGCAGACCTATCGCTGACGTTGAGCAATGCGGGGACTGGTGCCACCACTGCCAACAATACCACCTTGCAGGCAAATGCTGTGGACCTGCTGAGCGGTGATCCTCGGGTCACGGCCAATGTCACGGTGAAGGGCGTGGATGCCGGAACGGCGCAGATTAACACTGCGACCGTGACCGCGAATGGCACGCTGTCGGACCTGAACCTGACAGCAACCGCGCGGGGTGAGGCGGCTGGCCGTGATCTCAGCCTCGATACAACAGCGCAGGTCGCGCTGGATGGACCCACGACCAATGTAACTGTCACCGAGCTAACGACTGCGCTGGGGGATGCGCAAATCTCCCTCTCCGAACCACTGCGCATTTCCGTGGCTGGTGGGGTCGTGAACGCGAACAATATCGATATCACCCTGCCCGGCGACGGCAGGTTGACCGGTGACGTGCAGATGATCGGTGGCGGCTTGGTCGGATCGTTGAGTGCCGTTGCGATTGATCTGGGCACAGTGGCGGAGGATGCGGATATTTCCGTGCTCGCCGGTCGTCTGGATGCCGAGGCGACGTTCGACACCCGTGCCACACGTGCCAGCGCGACGCTGGAGGGTACATTGATTGATTTCGTTGGCTCGGACGTGTTGGAGGAGGGCCTGACCGTCGATGCCGATTTTGGCGCGACATGGAATGGACGGATTGTTCAGGCGGATGCGCGTATCGAGGGCGGCTTTGACGAACCGTTTGAGATGAGCGCATCCATTCCCGTTATCGCCAGCGCCAACAGCCCCATTCCGCAACCCGCGATGAACCAACCTGTATCAGCAACAGTACGCTGGGCGGGTGAGGTTCGGCCGCTTTGGGCATTCGTGCCTGCACCGGGGCAAATCCTGTCCGGCCTGGCGACACTCGATCTGGATATAGACGGCACATTGGCCGCGCCGCGTGTTGGCGGCAACGTATCGCTATCTGACGGGCGTTACGAGAATCTGGACGCGGGTGTGATCCTGACCGAATTGACGCTGATCAGTGATATCGATCCTGCGGGCAACCTTGCCTTTACCTTGCAGGGCAGTGATGGCGGCAGCGGGTTTTTATCCGGTGAGGTCAACCTGACCACGGCAGATGGCCCGCTTGAGGTGATCTCGGAGTTCGTGGTTGAGGAAGCCGTGCTGATCCGCCGCGATGACCTAACCGCACAGATCAGCGGAACGGTCGGGGTGAATGGACCGCTAAATGCGCTGGATATCACCGGTGCGCTGAATATTGATCGGGCCGAGGTGCGGCTGGTCAATGCCAGCGCGACGGAAATCGTGACGCTGGGCGATGTGCACATTCTGGGGCAACCTGTTGAGGAGGAAACCAGCAATGCACCGACCTCGATCAGCCTGAACATCGACATTCGCGCGGCCAATGGCCTGTTCGTGCGGGGGCGCGGGCTGGAATCCGAATGGGAGCTAGCGCTGGATATTCGGGGCACCGCCGCGCAACCCCGCGTGACAGGTGAGATTGAGCGCCTGCGCGGGTCCTTCTCCCTGATCGGGCGCAGCTTTGATTTGACCGAGGGGAAATTCACGCTGGATGGCGGCTCGACAATTGATCCACGCATCTATGTGGTTCTGACCCGCACGGATGATGACCTGACCGGTCAGATCATCGTTTCCGGGTCGGCCAGCAACCCCAGCATCAGTTTCGCCTCGCAACCCGCCCTGCCCGAGGAGGAAGTCCTGCCGCAACTGCTGTTCGGGCAATCCCAGCAGAGCCTGAATGCAGGGCAGGCGCTACAGCTCGCATCGGGACTGGCAACGCTGCTATCGGGCAATAGCGGCCCATTTGATGTAGCACGCGGCGCGCTAGGCGTTGATGTTTTCCAGCTGGATGCGGGTGAGGGCGGCGAAGGTTCATCTCTGACCGTGGGTAAGACCCTTGGGCAAGGTGTCTTTGTCGGCGCGGAAACCGCGCTGGATGGATCGGGTGAGAATACGGTGGTGATTGAGTTGGACGTGATCCGCAACGTGGTCATCGATGCGCGGATCGCCGCGGGTGAGGGGTCATCCTCGCTGGGTATCACCTATAGCCGCGATTTCTGAGCGGGCGCAGTTAACGCGCCCGCGCACCGCCAAATCGAACGGGGCTAACGCGCCGTTCCCATTCCGCCTCCGCCGCGAACCGGTATTCCGAGGCGGGCCTGCCGCCGCGCCTGCTGGTTTGCGCGCCTGTCGGCTCAATCAACCCCGATTGCATCATCATCCGGCGGAAGTTCTGTTTGTGCAGCAATTGCCCTGAAACGGCCTCGGCCGCTGTTTGCAGCTCGAACAAGGTGAAGGTTTCGCGCATCAACTCGAACAACACGGGACGGTATTTCAGCTTTGCCCGCAATCGCCCGATACCCGTGGCAAGGATACGGCGGTGATCGCGCGGCATGTGGCGCCCCGTTCCGGTCAGGTCCTGCGGCACATCACACCCACGATCATGGAAATGTTCCGCGACCAAGCCTGCCTCGTAGAGCAGCTCGTACCGTTCCAGCACCAGCTCATCGCGCCATGGGTGCCCCTCCAGTCCGAAGGACAAGTTCAGACGGTCGCGCCGCGCCGCCGCATTGGCCCATTTGCGCAGGCGCGGCTCCAACAAATCGGTCAGGACAGGGGGGATACCGGCGCGGCGATCCTCCCACGGGAAAAACTGCGCCCATGCGCGCCAGTCCTGCCCCTCCAACCGCTCACGCCCCGGCACGATGGCAAGGTATCCGATGGACACATGGTGCGGCCCGTCGCCCCCTGCCCGATCGCCAAAGGTGTAGAGCTGCTCGACATGGGCCAGCGTGTGGCCGGTATCGCTTTCCACCCAATCGCGCAGCGACATCTCCAACGTGCCATGTCGTTCAGGGTCAAAGGCGCGTGTCGGCAGCTCCGGCCCCGGCAGGGTCAGCACATGGGGCACGGCGCGGTCCGGCCCCTCGATCACGCCGACCAGAACGGCGCTGAGACCAAGTTCAAGCTTGCGGCTCACATCGCGGCCATATGTTGGGCGAAGCGTTCCAGAAACGCCTGTTTCACCACGCTGGGCGCCCGCAGATCAATCCGTATCGCGTCGGCGGGTTTATGGCGCGGGGCACCGAACAGGCGGTTAGCTTCCTCCTTGGTGAAACCGGCAATGCGCACCGCCTCGGCCCACGCGGAAATCTTGTCGGCCCGCTTGATCTGCGCCTTGATGGTTTGCGGGATCGCGGGCGGCAGGCCAAAGCGCAGGTGGATCGCGGCGGTCAGGCGCACGTCCATCGCCCTATATCCCGGCCCAACAGCAGCCTTTACCGGTGAGATCATATCCCCGATCACATATTCGGGCGCATCATGCAGCAGGGCCGCCAAGCGCCAGCGCACAGGCGCCTTTGGATAAAGCTCATGATACAAATCATCGACCAGCAGCGAGTGTTCGGCCACCGAATAGGGCCAATCGCCCTGCGTCTGCCCATTCCATCGCGCAACAAAGGCGAGGCCGTGCGCGATATCCTCGATTTCCACGTCCAGCGGGGATGGATCCAGCAAATCCAGCCTTCGTCCCGAAAGCATTCGTTGCCAAGCACGTTCCGTCATATCATCTCCTGCGGCATCAGCTGCATTGTGAGTAGTCCTCGGTTTTGTTATGTGCCGATCAAGTTGTGAAATAAAGGAGCCGCTGGTTATGGCCAACGATTACATCGTCAAAGACATCTCCCTCGCCGAATTCGGGCGCAAGGAGCTGGACATCGCTGAGACTGAAATGCCGGGCCTGATGGCACTGCGGACCGAATATGGCGAGAGCAAGCCGCTGGCCGGTTCGCGCATCGTCGGCTCCTTGCACATGACCATTCAGACCGCCGTTCTGATCGAGACATTGGTTGAGCTGGGCGCGGATGTTCGCTGGGCGTCGTGCAACATCTTCTCGACACAGGATCATGCGGCGGCGGCAATTGCTGCGGGCGGCACACCAGTTTTCGCGATCAAGGGCCAGACGTTGGTTGAGCATTGGGATTACCTCGACAAATCCTTCATGTTCCCAGAGGGCGCAAACCTGATCCTCGACGATGGTGGCGATGCCACTCTGTATGTCCTGCTGGGCGCACGGGTTGAGGCGGGTGAGACGGACCTGATCGAGGTTCCAACCTCCGAGGAAGAAGAAGCCATCTTTGCGCAGATCAAGAAGCGTATGGCCGAAACACCCGGTTGGTTCACCAAAACACGTGAGGCCATCGTAGGCGTGTCCGAGGAAACCACGACCGGCGTGCATCGCCTGTACGACCTGCACAAAAAGGGTCAACTGCCCTTCCCCGCGATCAACGTGAACGACTCCGTTACCAAGTCGAAATTCGACAACAAATACGGCTGTAAGGAATCGCTGGTCGATGGCATCCGCCGCGCGACCGACACCATGATGGCCGGTAAGGTTGCTGTGGTTTGCGGTTACGGCGATGTGGGCAAAGGTTCGGCAGCGTCGCTGGCCGGTGCTGGTGCGCGTGTGAAAGTCACCGAAGTTGACCCGATCTGCGCGCTACAGGCCGCTATGGACGGGTTCGAGGTTGTCACGCTGGAGGACGCAGTGAAAACCGCTGATGTCTTCGTCACCACAACCGGCAACAAGGATGTGATCCGCCTCGAGCATATGCGCGAGATGAAGGACATGGCGATCGTCGGCAATATCGGCCACTTCGATAACGAGATTCAGGTTGCCGCGCTGAAGAACCACAAGTGGACCAACATCAAGGACCAAGTGGACATGATCGAGATGCCCTCGGGCAGCCGCATCATCCTGCTGTCGCAGGGCCGTTTGCTGAACCTCGGCAACGCGACGGGGCACCCCTCATTCGTGATGTCCGCGTCCTTTACCAACCAGGTTCTGGCGCAGATCGAGCTGTGGACCAAGGGCGACGAGTACCAGCCCGGCGTGTTCATCCTGCCCAAGCATCTGGACGAGAAAGTCGCCCGCCTGCATCTGGACCGGATCGGCGTGAAACTGTCCAAGCTGAGCGACGAACAAGCCGCCTATATCGGCGTCACCGCTGACGGCCCGTTCAAGCCTGAGCACTACCGCTACTGATTTCTAAGTATCGGTGAGAATTTGGGAGGCCCTGCCGAAAGGCGGGGCCTTTTTTTATTTCAAAACTAAATATACAACTTATTCAAATTAAGGACGAAAAATGACCAGAAGCATAAGAAGTAGATATTCCTTCACACCGCAGCAAAAATTTGAAAGCGGAGATTTCAAAATTGAAGATATTACAAACATTATACACACCTCAACATGCCCCGAAGAAGACTGGATTGCCCAAACAACTCAGAAAATCGGGGACTGGCGCGACATGTCAAGGTCCGTATACCTAAGATGGGCCTTGACGATTAATGCCATGGAAGTTTCTCAAAAATATTATGAAGAACTAGAACCAAATCGAGCATTACAGACACAGACGATCAGGGTAGAGAATGGAATTCCAAAGCGTGTCACACTTGTAAATTGGGATGGCAGGGAAGCTTCTGAAAAATATATTGCCTCACAAGAACCTATATCTGCATATGGCTTCGCGGATATGTATGGAGTTATAGAAGACATCACATTTGAAGCTTACGAAATTTATCTTCAATTCAATCCGGTCACTCTACTTAAAGGAAGTGATTACAAAGACCTTAGAAATCTATATGCAAAAAAGATGAATATCCAGAAGCATGGAAAGTTGCAATCACACAAAGAATTGACCAATGGCGTCGCAGAAAAACTTACGATGGCCTTTCGCAAGTAACCAAAGCCTATTGGAGAGAAACAAAAATGCAAAGGCCGTCAAAATACATACACACAGATGTGCCAGATTGGGCAGATACGATTTCCATGTTTGGAGAGCTACGCAATCACATTACGCATAGCACGCCCACAGCAACAGAAAAACTTGAAAAATCCTGCAATATAAAGGGCAATATGGGATTTTCCTTCAAATCTGGAGATTCCATTTTCGTAAATTTATTTCACTTGATGGCAATAGAGTGCTTTATAGATCAATATTTAAACACGCTAAACACATCACTAATAGATCTTGCAATGAAGACCTCCGACAGGTCATCGCTGCAAACCTCTAACCAGTAAATCACCTAACCCCAACCCAAATAACATGCCGCGCCCCGCGCTTTCTGCCTGCGCGCACAGCAACCTCGTCCACCTCAAACCCCGCCGCTTCCATCCGCTTTGCAAACCGCTTGTCAGGATGCGCGGACCATACCGCCAGCACGCCGCCTTGGGTGAGGGCGGAGCGGGCGGCGTGTAGGCCCGCCTCACTATACAGCCCGTCATTACCGGCGCGGGTCAGGCCATCCGGCCCGTTATCCACGTCCAGCAGGATGGCGTCATAGCCGCCGCCCTCGATAATCCGCGCCACATCCCCGATCCGCATTTCAACATCGTTCAGGCAGTCGCCAAAGACCGCGCCCATATGCTGCGTCGCCCAGCCGACCAGTTCGGGGACGATCTCCGCCACCTCGATCTGCGCATCGGGGGCGACCTGTTGCAGGGCGCGCAAGGTAAAGCCCATGCCCAACCCGCCGATCAGCACCCGTGGCGCTTTACGCCCCAGACGCTGCACCGCCAACGTGGCCAAGGCCTCCTCGGACCCGCTGAGACGCGAGTTCATCAGCTCGTTTCCGCCCTGCAACCGGATCGAAAACTCCGTGCCGCGCTGAAACAGGCGCAGCAGGTCGCCCTCGGGCGTGGTGGCGGTATCCAGGTGAGTCCAAGGCAGCATGGGCGGTCCTTTCGCGATAGGACCGGTTTAGGCTGCTTGGGACTGCGCCTGCAACTGCGTCAACGCTTCGCCCGCGATCTGGAACGACCGGATGCGTGCCGCCGGATCGTGGATCATGCCCGTCACCATCAACTCATCCGGTTTGTAACGCTCGATCAGATCGGCCAGTTGCTGCTTTACCGTTTCGGGTGAGCCGGTGGCAGAACAGGACAGCGCCTGCTGTACCCCGGCCATGACCGAGGGCGGAATTTCGGACAGATCATGCGTCGGCAGTGGCAGCTTACCCGGCTTACCCGTGCGCAAGCGGGCAAAGGCGAGGTATTGCGAGCTGCGCAGATAGGCCGCCTGCTCGTCCGTTTCCGCCGCACAAACCCCCGCCGCAACCATCGCATAGGGCTGCGCAAGCGTGGCCGAGGGGCGGAACGTGGCGCGATAGGTTTCCAACGCTTCCTCAAGCATGGCCGGTGCGAAATGCGATGCAAACGCATAGGGCAGCCCCAGATACGCCGCCAGTTGCGCGCCATACAGGCTGGACCCCAGCACCCAGACAGGCACATGCGTTCCGGTTCCCGGCACGGCCTGCACCTGCGCGTTCGGCACCGGATCGCCCAGATATCCGATCAGCTCCTGCACATCCTGCGGGAAGCTATCCTCGGGCGCCATATGCCGCCGCAGCGCCCGTGCCGTTGCCATATCCGTGCCCGGCGCACGGCCAAGCCCGAGGTCGATCCGGTCGGGGTACAGCGTGGCCAGCGTGCCGAACTGCTCCGCCACCATCAGCGGTGCGTGGTTGGGCAGCATGATGCCCCCCGCCCCCACACGAATGGTCGAGGTTGCCCCCGCAACATGGCCGATCACCACTGCGGTCGCTGCGCTGGCAATGCCGGGCATGTTGTGATGCTCTGCCAACCAATAGCGGTGATAGCCCGATGCCTCAGCCACCTGTGCGAGCTCAACGGTGTTGGACAAAGCGTCCGCTGTCGTCTTCCCCTCAGGCACGGGGGACAGGTCTAGCAGTGAGAAATGATGCATGGCGATCTCCGATCTATCTTTGCCCTGAGATAGGAGACCACGCGGCGCGTATCAATGCGCGGCGCCCTCACGCGCCAACAGATCGGCAAGGCCTATGCGATAATCGGGGTATTTCAGGGTGACGCCCAGCTCCTCCTTGATCCGGTTGTTCCGCACCTTTTTGCTCTCAGCGTAGAAACTGCGGGCCATGGGGGTCATTTCGGCATCCTCAATTCGTATGGCGGGCGGCACTGGCACGCCCAGCAGTTCGGCGGCGTGGGCGATAACCTCCTGCGGGGGGGCCGGATCGTCGTCACAGACATTGTAAACAGCGCCCGCATTGGGTTGCGCGATGGAGGCAGCCAGAACCTGCGCGATATCCTCAACATGCGTGCGAGAGAAGACCTGCCCCTGTTTGATGATCCGGCGGGCGGTGCCTGCGCGTACCTTTGCAAAGGGGCCGCGGCCGGGACCGTAAATACCGGCAAGGCGGAAGATATGCAGCGGCAGGCCAAGTTGCGCCCACGCCCCCTCCGCCGCGACGCGCGCGCGGCCCCGTTTTGTGGCGGGGGTCAGCGGTGAGGTTTCATCCACCCAGTCGCCATGGCGGTCGCCGTAAACGCCGGTGGTGGACAGGTATCCCACCCATTCCGCCGGAGCGTGGCGCAAGGTTTCAGCATATTCGGCCAGCACGGGGTCACTCTCCGCAGGCGCGACCGAGGTCAGGATATGCGTCGCGCCCATAATTAGCGGGGTCAGATCAGTTCCGGGCCAGACCACGGCCTCGATCCCGTCATCATGCAGGGCAGCGGCCTTTTCCTCGGACCGTGTGGTGCCGATGATGCGAAAATCGCTTAGCAGTGGGGTCAAGGCGCGTGCGGAAAACCCGTGACCGATGGAAAGAAGCGTCTTCATTGGGGCACCTCGCAGGAAATCATCATGTCGCCAACCGCTCTGCCGCCCAGCGAGCCGCGTCGGCCACCGCCGGATCAGGATCGTCGGTCAGATCCTGCGCACAGGGGCGCAGATCGGGCTGTCCCGAATTGCCAATAGCGTACAAAACGTTGCGCACAAAGCGGTCGCGGCCGATCCGCTTGATCGGGGAGCCAGCGAAAACCTCGCGGAAGGTCGCGTCGGTCAGCTTTACCAAATCATCCAGCCGTGGGGCCACCAGCTCGACCCGCGCCCAGTAGCCCGCATCTCGTGCCTCCTGCGCGAACTTGTTCCACGGGCACACGGCAAGGCAATCGTCGCAGCCATAGATGCGGTTGCCCAGCTTTTCGCGCAGCTCCAGATCGACGAGACCCTTATGCTCGATCGTCAGATAGGAAATGCAGCGCCGCGCATCCAGTTGAAACGGAGCGGGGAATGCGCCGGTTGGGCACGCATCGAGGCAGGCCGTGCAGCTACCGCATTTTTCAACGCCCGCCGTATCCTGTTCCAGTTCCAGCGTCGTGAAAATTGATCCGAGGAAGAACCAGTTGCCCAAATCGCGGCTGAGCAGGTTGGTATGTTTTCCCTGCCAGCCTAGTCCAGCCGCCTGCGCCAGTGGTTTTTCCATCACGGGGGCGGTATCGACGAAAACCTTGATCTGGCATCCGGTCTGTTCCACCAGCCAGCGCCCCAGCCGTTTGAGGCGCTTCTTCACCAGATCGTGGTAATCCTTGTTGCGGGCATAAACGCTGATTGCGCCGATTTCAGGCTGCTCCAACAGGCTGAGCGGGTCCACATCGGGCGTATAGGGTTCTGCCAGCATGATAACGCTGCGTGCCTCGGGCCACAGGGCGGTTGGGTCGCCGCGCCAATTTGCGCGATCCGCCATCCAGCCCATCTGGCCGTGCATATCCTTGGCCAAAAACTGGCCCAAACGGTCGGCTGCATGAGGAATGGCGTCAGGTGCGCACACGCCCATCCGCGCAAACCCTTGCGCCTGCGCCTCGACCCTTATGCGGGCCGCATCCATCAAAAATCCAGATCGGCGTAATGCGGCGGCGGCGGCATTCCGGGCACGGCATCGGCCAGAATCGCACGGAAGGCGGGGCGCGATTTAATGCGCGCGTACCAATCCTTCACATTTGCGGACCGGTCCCAATCCACATCATCGACATAATCGAGGCAGGACAGGTGCGCCGCCGCCGCGAAATCCGCGATGGTCATCTGATCGCCCGCCAGCCAGCGCCGTTGATCGGTCAGCCAGTCCAGATAATCGATATGGAATTTGATATTCGACACGCCCTGCCGGATGCGCGCGCTCTCGGGATAACCGGATTTTTTGAGCTTTTTGGTTACGCGTTCGTAAAGCAGGTTTACCGTCACCTCATGATGAAACTTGTCATCGAACCAATTGGCCAGCCGCCGTGCCTCGGCCCGCTCGGCGGGGGTATCGGGCAGCAGTTTCGGCTCTGGCACGGTTTCGTCCAGATATTCACAAATCGCGCTGGAATCGCTGAGGGTTAGCCCGTCGATTTGCAGCACCGGCACCTGCGAGGCGGGGTTGAGCAGCAGGAACTCCATCCGACGCTCCCACGGCTTTTCCTCGACGAGGTCAACCTCGATACGCTTTTCGGCCAGCACCAGGCGGACCTTGCGGGAAAACGGGGACAGGGGCAGGTGGTGTAATCTACGCATGATGACTTTCGCGGTGTGATACTGTGATCAGGTATGCCTTCACGTAAGGGGCAGCATCAACCATCGCATGCAATTTACTCGCGAAATCTTGCCACTATCCATTGGGCAGGCAGTCCAATCCGCCATTTGAGCGAAGAGTCGCCGCCCCATCCGCGATTGACGCTGCCCTGCCCCGCACGAAATCCGACGGTTGTGCGGCGTTTCTGTCACGTGGTGCGGGCAGAATGGCCGCGATCCGCGCGGCCTGTACTGGCGATAAATCGGATGCGTCCACCCCGAACCAGTGTTGCGCGGCGGCCTGCACGCCGAATACGCCGCGTCCGGTTTCCGCGACGTTCAGGTAAACCTCGATGATGCGTTCCTTGGACCATGTTGCCTCGATCAACAGGGTCAAGGCGGCCTCTAGCCCCTTGCGGGTCCAGCTTGCCTGCTGCCACAGATAGACGTTTTTCGCGACCTGCTGCGTGATCGTGGACCCGCCACGGCGGCGGTCATCCTGCATTGCGTCACGGATAGCATCCAGATCCAGGCCGAAATGCTGGCAGAACCGCGCATCCTCAGCCGCGATAACGCTGGCCGGCATGGGGCCGGTTTGATCGTAGCGCACCCAATCGCGTTGCAAGCTGCCCTGCGCGCGCCATTGCACCACCTGCGTATGCGTGATTGGCGGCACGACCCAGCGGCCCGCAATGACAATCAGCATCACAACGGCCAGCACCCGTAGGGACCAGCGCAGGATCGTTCGGATCAATCGTTTCATCGTCAAGCTATGCACGAGTACTGAGGCAAGCGAAAGTCGGCACTAGCGGTCGTTCTCATCCAGACCAATCATCAGCCGTGTCACGGGGTTACGTTGTGCACGCGCCGTTGTTCCGCCGACCCGCAGCGCCCAACGCGCCGCGGCCGGAAACATGATGCCGAAGAACGCAACGATCACCACGATTGAGCCTGATGCCTGAAACAACACGTTTGCGATCGGGCCTTGTGACGCCATCCATGACAGCAGCGATAAAACCGCGACTGGCGCTGCAACAGCGATGATCATCAGGCTGATTCGTGTCCGGCGCCTCATGCGGAACGCCAGCGGTTTGCGATGGGATAACGGCGGTCCAGCCAGAAGGCGCGGGTTGTCAGACGTGTGCCGGGGGCGGATTGAAAACGCTTATATTCTGCAATGTAGAGCAGGTTTTCAATGCGCTTCACCGTCTCGAACTCATGACCGGCGGCGACGCAATCGGCGACGGATTGCTCTCCCTCGATCAGGCGTTCAAGGATGTCGTCCAGCACCTCGTAGGGGGGCAGCGAATCCTCGTCCTTTTGATCCTCACGCAGTTCGGCACTAGGCGGTTTGTCGATGATGCGCACGGGGATCACCTCACCCGCGTTACCTTTCATCCATGCCGGATCGTGGTTGGCGTTGCGCCAGCGGCATGTCTCGAACACCCGCATTTTATACAGATCCTTGAGCGGGTTATATCCACCCGACATATCGCCATAGATCGTGGCATAGCCGACGGCGACCTCGGATTTATTTCCGGTGGTCAGCAGCATCTCACCGAACTTGTTGCTCAACGCCATCAGCAGCACACCGCGCAGGCGGGACTGGATATTTTCCTCGGTCAGGCCGGGTTCTGTACCCGCGAATAGCGGGGCCAAGGTTTCGGTTACGGCGGTGCGAGGGCCAGAAATCGGCACGTAATCGTAATGGCAGCCTAGGGCGTTGGCGCAGGCCTCCGCATCCTCAAGGCTATGTGGGGACGTATATTCCGAGGGCAGCATAACGCACCGCACATTTTCCGAACCCAGCGCATCCGCCGCGATTGTCGCCGTCAGCGCCGAATCAACCCCACCGGACATGCCGAGCAATGCCTTTTTGAAGCCGGTTTTGGCAAAATAATCGCGAACGCTCTCAACCATGGCGCGGTAATCCAGCGCGTAATCCGAAGGCAATGTGACCTTTTCATCTGACGTGCAACGCACGCCCTGCGCCTCACGAGCGAACTCCACAGTCTGAATGCAGGCATCAAAGGCAGGCATCAGCACCGCCAGCGCGCCGCCGGGGTTCAGCACAAACGAGGTGCCGTCAAATATCTGGTCATCCTGTCCGCCGATCATGTTGAGGTAAACCAGCGGCAGGCCGCTTTCGACCACGCGCGACACCATGTGGCTCATCCGGCGTTCATGTTTGGCACGATGATAGGGCGATCCATTGGGAACAAACAGCATTTCAGCGCCGCTTTCCTCCAATGTTTCGGTCGGGCCGACATGCCATGCATCCTCGCAAATCGGGATGCCAACGCGCCAACCGCGAATCGAAACAGGGCCTTGGGGTTCTGCCGGTGTGTAGACGCGATGCTCATCAAACACGCTATCATTGGGCAACATCTGCTTTTTCACGACGGCAGCAACGCGGCCACCATCCAGAATCCAATAGGCGTTATAGAGGTCCGTCCCCTCCAGATAGGGGGCGCCGATTCCCAGCGCAGGACCGTCGGTCAACTCCGCGGCCAATGCCTCGACCCGTGCAATCACATCAGAGACAAAGGCAGGTTTGCGCCCCAAATCGGTGGTTTGATAGCCTGTTGCGAACATTTCCGGCAGGGCAACCATATCGGCATTATCCCGTGCACCAGCAGCGTGGGCCGCCCGTGCCTGCGCGATATTACCCGCCAAATCGCCCACCACCGGATTGAGTTGCGCCAGTGTCAGCCTGAACTTGTCCGCCATATCGCACCTCGTCTCACGAATTTGCCTCAATATGGCCGCATATCGTGCGCAGACCTAGCCGCGCAAGTCTAATGCCAACAGGTGATCGTGTCGGCAGCCCTATCTGACGGGATTCCATAGTTGTCAGGTTGGGCTGATGCACATACTGTCTGGTAATAATAGGCCAACATAGTTGGTGGAAAATGTCAGGGGGCCGGAATGATCTACATTCCGCGCGTGGAACAAATGAAAACACGGGTTTCGCAATTTGCTCTGGGTCTCGGCCTTGTCGCCTTTGGCACGATGTCTGCCCATGCGCAATCTGATGGCGCTGTAGAGACCAAGCAATACGATACTGGCGGCGTGTATGAGGGTGAGTTCAAGGACGGCCTTCAGCATGGTCAGGGGACCTATCGCCTGCCAAACGGATATGAATATACCGGCAATTGGGTCGATGGACAGATCGAGGGCGACGGCGTTGCGCAGTTCCCCAATGGCTCCGTCTATACCGGCCAGTTCCTGAACGGTCAGCCCCACGGCATCGGCTCCATCGTGTTTTCCGATGGCGGCACCTATGAGGGGGAATGGCTGGACAGCGTGATTTCCGGCACCGGCGTTGCGATTTACGCCAATGGTGTGCGGTATGAGGGTGAGTTCCAGAACTCCGTCCATCACGGCACCGGCACGATGATCTCTCCCAACGGGTACCGCTATGAGGGTACGTGGGTTGAGGGAACCAAGGACGGATCGGGCAAAATTACCTATCCTGATGGCGCTGTATACGAGGGCGATATCGCCCGCGGTATCCGTGAGGGTGAGGGCACGCTCGTCCTGCCAGACGGGTTGAGCTATACCGGTGAATGGTCCGACAACCAGATCAACGGTGAGGGGGTTCTGACCCAGCCCACCGGCGATATCTACGAGGGTACGCTGGTTGACGGTCAACGTCAGGGCGTCGGCATCGCAACCTATGCGAATGGCGATATATACGAGGGTGAGTTCGCAGCCGACCTGCGCGACGGCACCGGCACATTCCAGGGCGTAGACGGCTATGTCTATGAGGGTGAATGGGTCGAGGGCCGGATCGAGGGCACAGGCCTGGTCCGCTATCCCGATGGTTCGGTTTACGAGGGCGAATTCCTCAACGATCTCAGCCACGGCACAGGCACCATCACCTATCCTGACGGCTCCTCCTATTCCGGCGAATGGGTTGAGGGCGTGATCGAGGGTGAAGGCATCGCCAAATACGATAACGGCTTGGTCTATGAGGGTGCGTTCCGCAATGCGCGCAACCACGGCTATGGCGTTATGACCTATGATGACGGCTATCAATATGCCGGCAACTGGCAGGACGGCCTGCGCCACGGTGACGGCGTTGCAACCTATGCTGACGGCACGATCTATACCGGTACGTTCATCGACGGTCAGCGTGAGGGTGAGGGCACCATCACCATGCCAGACGGCTTTGAATATGTTGGCGGCTGGGCGCGTGGTGAAATCGACGGTCAGGGCACTGCGAAATACCCCAATGGCGATCTGTACGAGGGCTTCTTCGTCGCAGGTCAACGTCAGGGTCGCGGCCTGATGACATATGCATCCGGTGAGACATATGACGGCTACTGGGTCGAGGGTGAGCAAGCATCCGAGGATGAAGCCGCCGCTGCTGGTGTAGACACCAACTAATCTGGATGGGTGCTGCGTGATCGACATGCAGCACCCATAATCAGACCGCATCAATACCGATTATAAGATGATGGCCCCCCGAACGCAGATTTGCGCCTGCGGCGTGGGGTCCGCAGGCGCAACTGGCACGAGCCGCGTAGGAGGGGAGAGTCGGCCCGCATCCAGGACGTGAACGCCACTTATTAAGATGGTTCAGCTACGCTCGATTACCACTTTGCAAAAATCTTTCGGCAAAGTCTGTGTGAAATTAGACAGTTGCGCCCAAAATGCTGCAATTGCTCCATGCGAAGCTGTCACCGATAGGGCAGCAGCAGCCAGCAAATAATCATCGCAGCGCTGCCCATGGTTACATGATGTCGGTAGAATGGCATATGGCCCCTGCATTTCCCCCCTAATATTGGGCATCGCGCCCCATTGGCATGCGGACTAAACATTCCCACTTAAATGCCACGCCGGAGTGGGCTATGCAGTCCACAACGCACTCAAGCTGAAAGCAGACCATGACCGTCACCCGTTTCGCCCCATCGCCGACCGGATATCTTCATATCGGGAACCTGCGCACCGCGCTGTTCAACTGGCTGATCGCGAAGCAGCAGGGTGGCACCTTTATCCTGCGCCTCGACGATACGGACCCCGAGCGTTCGAAGCAGGAATATGCCGATGGCATTCAGCAGGATCTGGAATGGCTGGGCCTTACATGGGACCGCATCGAAACCCAGTCCAGCCGCATGGATCGCTATGCTGATGCCGCCGATAAAATGCGCGCGGATGGCCGGTTATATGAGGCATTCGAAACCCCGACCGAGCTGGATCTAAAGCGTAAAAAGCTGCTGAACATGGGCCGCCCGCCCGTTTATGATCGCGGCGCGCTGGATTTGAGCGAGGCGGAAAAGGATGCCCTGCGTGCAGAACGTGGTGGCCACTGGCGCTTTAAGCTGGATCGTGAGCGTATCAACTGGACTGATGGCATTCTGGGCGACATCTCGATTGATGCGGCCTCCGTCTCCGATCCGGTTCTGATCCGTGGCGACGGGCAGGTTTTGTACACCATTGCCAGCGTCGTGGATGACACCGATATGGGCATCACCAACGTCGTGCGCGGCTCCGATCACGTGACGAATACGGCGACCCAAATCCAGATCATGTCCGCAATTGGCCACGATCACCCCAGCTTTGCCCATCACTCGCTGTTGACTGGGCCACAGGGCGAGGCACTGTCCAAACGCTTGGGGACATTGTCCCTGCGTGATCTGCGGGCCGCCGGAATTGAGCCGATGGCATTGCTTAGCCACCTTGCACGCCTTGGCTCATCCGATCCGGTTGAACTGCGCAGCACGCATCAGGAACTGATCGATGGCTTTGACCTCAGCCGGTTCGGATCTGCACCGACGAAATTCGACGTGGATGACCTGCGCCCACTAACCGCGCGCGTGCTGCATGGCCGTGAATACGCCGATGTTGCCGATGCACTGACCGCACGTGGCGTCACCGGCCCCAAGGCGGAGCCATTTTGGCTAATGGCCCGTGAAAACGTTGAGGTGATCGCCGATGTCGATCCGCTGTGGGACATCGTGCAGAACGGTGCAACGCCGATGGTTGCGGAAGCGGATGCAGAATTTATCGCAGATGCTTTCGCCAATTTGCCTGCACAGCCATGGGGCGATAACAGCTGGTCTGAATGGGCTAACCTGATGAAATCACGATCAGGTCGCAAGGGTAAGGCCCTGTTCATGCCCCTGCGCAAGGCCCTGTCGGGGATGGAGCGTGGACCCGATATGGGCCGCCTGATGCCCCTGCTGAGCCAGAAACCGACCCTCGATTAGGAATGCCTTAATCTGCGTGGGGTACCGCTGAAACGGAGAAATCCGGCGGAGCCCTACGCATGAAAAACACGATTGCCCTACGTTTTATCCTAAGCTTCGTATTGGGTGGGCTGGGCCTGATAGGTATTGTTGTCCTCGTCTGGAACGCGATGGGCGACGTGCAATCGCAACTGCACCGATATGCCTCGCACAGCGATGCGCTGCGCACGCTTGATCAGTTAGAGCGTGATTTCTCCAAGGCACAGCAGGCGTCATTCTATGATCTACGGCGGCGCAATAACAGCATGCGCACCACGGCCCTGTCGCAATACGATCAGGTGATCCAGGCCCTGCCCAGTATCGAACCTGCATTGGCCAACCGCCCTGAACTGATCGAATCAGCCCGTGCGTTAAGCGAAAACATCCTGCAATTCCGCGATCTCTACCATGAGGCCTATACGGTTCAGGATACGTCATATGCCCTAACACAGGTGATGCAGGGCGCATTTGCACGAGCGCAGGCGCAAATCTCTCTGATGGAACATTCTGACCAAGTGCCGGTAGGCGGGGCACGGCACGGCGCCCTGATGGCGGTTGCTGCGACCTTCGACGCGGCGCGCCAATGGACCCGTGAGTCAGGATATCAACATAACTCCCCACTGCTGACGGTAATAGCAGCTGAACTGGACAAGACGCAGCAACTGATCGGCCCCTTTCGCAACGTAGCCCGTGGAAATCTACGAAATCTGACCGAAAACCTTGCTGACGCGATAACGCAAATTCAACAGAATCTGCAAGAATTCAGGGCCTTAAGCGTGCAGGCCCGCGCGCTGGAGCGGCGCCAGGTAGACATTGAGACCCCCAAGATCCTCAATGAATTCTCCAACATTATTCAGGAGTTGAGCGATACCCAGCAGCGGATCGGCCAATTTGCCGTCACTCAATCCACAATCGCAAAGAACCGTGTGGTGCTGATCGCAGGTATCACAATTATTCTGCTGATATTGCTGACCCTTCTCAACATGATCGCTCTGTTACGCCCCCTGCATCAGTTCCTGTCCGCCGTTCAAAATATCGCACAGGGGAAATCAGCAGGACGCTTGCCCAAATGGCGCAAGGATGAATTCGGCGCGATGGCGCATGCCGTCACCCTGATCGACGAACGTGGCGCATCGGCACAGCGCATTAGGGAAGCATTGGACGGGTCGGACATGATGCTGATCGTCGCCAGATCAATGAATGACATCGTTTATGTCAGCGAACCAATGCAGCATCTGGTCGATCAATTTGCGCCAGCAGACGTAAAAGCCACGCCCCTTAACTGGCTGGTTAGCTGTGTTGATGGCATGGCTGAAACTGTGAAGGGGCGGACAGATAGCACAATTGCAATCACGCTCGGCACACGTTGCTATGATGCTCGCATTCGCCCAATTGGTCAGAATCACCCGCGCGGCGGGTTGATCGTGCAGTTAATTGACCAAACGGCGGCGCGAACGCTGCAACACGACCTAGGCCAACTGGTTGGACGGGTCATAACTGGCGATTTCAGCACACGGATCGAAACGGACGAGGGCAGCAACTCACTGCAAGCCATCGGCCGCGATGTGAATGTGATGTGCGAAAGCTTCGAGCAAGGATTCGCCGATGTTGCCGAAACCGTTGCCGCGCTTGCCCGTGGCGACCTGACTTATCGTATGACAGGTCATGACACCGGAATTTTCCATAGGCTTCAGCAGGATTTCAACCAATCCCTGGCAACATTGGGCGAACTGGTGGGCGACATTTCCCTAACAGGCGAATCACTGGCCAATCACAGCGGGGAGGTCGCGCAGGAGGCGGATCAGCTGTCACGGCAAACGGAAACACAGGCGGCCGCCCTACGCCAGAGCAGCGCAACCATGCGCGAAATGGCCCGTGCAATTGCCATAACGTCCGAACGTGGGGGTGAGCTGCGCTCCCTCTCCACCGCCACCGCCACCGGCGCGCAGGAAGCTGCGCGCATCGCGGATACAGCACGAAACGCCATGGCTGAGATTGAGACCGCAGCAGCACGGATGCGTGATATTGTGGCCGTCATCAATGCGATTTCGTTCCAGACAAAGCTCCTCGCCCTGAATGCCGCGGTTGAGGCAGCACGGGCGGGCCAAGCCGGTAGCGGCTTTGCCGTTGTTGCATCCGAGGTTCGGCACCTCGCGGATCGCGCCGCACGATCCGCGCGCGATATCTCCACCCTGATCGCAACCAGTATCAGCAATGTTGAAAGCGGGTCGGTTCAGGTCACGCAAACAGGCGAACAGCTGGCCGTCATCGCGGAATCGGTCAACGATATGAACCGTGCAATCATCAGCATTGCCACCATGTCCATCGAACAAAGCCGGTCTGTTGAGGAAGTGACGGCGGCGATTTCCTCAATGGATGACGCAACACAACGGCAGGCCAGCTTGGCTGAGGGGGGCGCAAAGCGTGCCCGCAGTTTGCAGGATGGGGCGGAGCGGTTGCGCGGCTTGATCGCACAATTCCAATTGCATCGACAGATTGACGAGTCAGAGGTCCTATCGCAGGTCGCTGTCAGTCATCAGTCGTGATGAATCCACCCGATTGCCGTTGCCAGAAGGAGGTGTAGGTCCCGGCACTATCGGTCAGAAGCTGCGCATGTGTACCGCTCTCAACAATATGTCCCTGCTCCATCACGATGATCCGATCCATATGGGATAGCGTGGACAAGCGATGCGCGACCGCGACAACTGTCCGGCCCAGCATCAAATCCTCCAGCGCGATTTGCACTGCGGCCTCTGTTTCCGAATCCAGCGCCGAGGTTGCCTCATCCAGCATCAGGACGGGCGCATCCTTTAGGAAAGCACGGGCGATTGCGATGCGCTGGCGTTGCCCGCCGGACAGGCGAACACCCCGTTCGCCCAGATGCGCGTCATAGCCAGTGCGACCACTGGGATCGGTCAGGCCGACGATGAAATCATGGGCCTGTGCGCGCCGCGCTGCCGCCTCGACCACCTGCATCGTTGCGTCGGCCACGCCATAGGAGATGTTGTCAAAGGCAGAGCGGTTGAACATCGACGTATCCTGTCGAACCATCGCAATCGCACCACGCAAACCGTCCTGCGTCAGGTCGCGGATATCAACGCCGTCCAAAGTGATCCGGCCACCCTCAACATCATAGAGGCGCAGCAGCAATGACAGCGCAGTAGATTTCCCTGCGCCTGAGCGACCGACCAAACCGATCTTCTCACCCGCATTGATCGATAGGTTCAAACCCTGCACGCCAGCGCCATCTGTCCCCCCATAAGCGAAATCGACATTTTCGAACGCGATCTGACCCGCAACAGCCTGTGGCGGCTGTGCATTTGGGCGATCCGGCAAATCATGGGGCGGCGATAGGGTTTTCATGCCGTTTTCGATCTCACCAATATTGGCAAAAATCCCCATCGCGACAAAACTGATCCAGCCTGACATTTGCCCCAACCGCGTCGAAAGCAGGCCCGCAATCGCGATATCGCCGGGGGAGGCATCGCCGCTCTGCCAGAACCACAATGAACATCCGATCAGCGCGACCGGCAAAATTCCTGCAAGGATGCTCAACCCGCTGCGAAACAGCACCGACACTGCGCCGAAATCGTGTAGCCGGTCGCGGTAATTCGCCATTGCCTGCTCAGCGGATTTTTCCTCGCGTGCGCCTGTGGCGAACAGGCGCACCGTTGCCATATTGGACAGCACATCCACCAATTGGCCCGACACCGCAGCCCGTGCACCTGCACGCGCCGAGGCCCGCTTGCGTACTTTGGGTAGGAAATATCGCACGTAAACGACGTAAACAGCGAACCAGATAACCAAGATCAGGCCCAACCGAGGAGAAACCTGTATCAGCACCAGCAGCGCGCCCAACAGGACCGACAGGGCATAGGCGAGGGAGTTAACCACCTCGGACAGGATCGAGCCGATGGCAGACACCGTTTGCATTTGCTTTTGCGCGATACGCCCGGCGAAGTCATTTTCAAAGAACCGCAGCGATTGCCCCATTGTGTGCCGGTTCAAACGTGACATCGCCAACGTCGTCGCATTCGGCCCAACCGCCAGCGCATTCAGCGCGGATGTCAGCGCAACCAGTACAGGCCGCAGCAAAACGAAAAAGGCACAGGCGGCGATCAGCAATCCTGCATTTTGCGTAAAGAACGCCTGCCGTCCCTGCGCCACGGCCAAATCGACGACATGCCCGATCAGCCAAGCGGCGGCGGCCTCACTGATCCCCAATGCCAATCCGAACAGCGCGGTGATGACAACGACCCGCCCCGCACCGGCCAAAGTCCAGCGCAGAAAGGCGATCAGCGTATTGGGCGGCGGGCCGTCAGCGGGTGCAAAGGGACTAATCAGGTTGGCAAAGAAAGACTTCATTGTGGCACCGCATTCAAAAATCCACCGGATTGCCGCGCCCAGAAACCGGCATATTGGCCGCCCTGCGCGATCAGATCCTCGTGTGTTCCGTCCTCAACAATCCGGCCACCATCCAAGACGACAATCCGGTCCATAGCTGCAATTGTGGACAGGCGGTGCGCGATGGCGATCACGGTTTTGCCCTCCATCATTCCGTAGAGCGCCTGCTGAATCGCGGCTTCAACCTCGCTATCCAATGCGGAGGTTGCCTCATCCAGCACCAGGATCGGGGCATTTTTCAGCACCACGCGGGCAAGGGCGATGCGCTGGCGCTGGCCGCCGGATAGTTTTACGCCGCGTTCACCCACATGGGCATCATAGCCGGTACGCCCGTTCATATCCTCCAGATCGAGGATGAAATCATGGGCCTCCACCCGCTTTGCCGCGGCGATCACCTGCTCGTCTGTGGCATCGGCAGTGCCGTAGCACACGTTGTCACGAACCGAGCGATGTAGCAGCGAGGTATCCTGCGTCACCATCCCCACCGCTTGGCGCAGGCTGTCCTGTGTTACCGTGCCCAACGGTTGCCCATCGATGGTGATCTGCCCTGTCTCAACGTCGTGGAAGCGCAGCAGCAGATTCACCAGAGTGGATTTACCCGCACCGGAACGGCCCACCAGACCAACCCGCTCACCCGGACGGATGGTCAGGTTCACGCCCTGCAATCCACCTGAATCGCGGCCATATTGATGGGTGACGTTGTTGAATGCGATCTGCCCACCATCGATCTGCAACGGTGCGGCCTCTGGCGCGTCGAGCAAGTCGATCGGTTGTGCGATCGTCTCCATCCCCTCACGCACGACGCCAAGGTTCTGGAAAAACGAGGACAGCGCCCACATGATCCAGCCGGTCATCGCATTCAGCCGCAGCACCAACGCGGAGGCAGCAGCAACCGTGCCAACACTTCCAATCCCCTGTTGCCACAACACAATCGCCCAACCAATAACCGCGACGATCAGAAAGCCGTTGATGATCAACAGGCCCAACTCCATCTGCGTGATCAGGCGCATTTGCCGTTGGAATTTCACGCGGGCAACCTCAATCGCCTCACCAGCGAAGGCTTCCTCCTCGCGCGTGTGCGAGAACAATTTGACGGTTTGAATATTCGTGTAGCTGTCCACAATCCGACCGGTAATGGCGGAGCGGGCGTCGGAAAATTCCTTGGACGCGCGACCAATGCGCGGGATGATCACAAAGCACAGCAGGATATAGGCCACGCTCCACACGGCCAGTGGCAGCATCAGGCGCACATCCGTGCCTCCCAGCAGGACCAGCGCGCCCAGCAGATAGATCACCGCATAGACCAACGCGTCAAAGACCTGAAACATCGCCTCGCCGGTGGCCGGCGCCGTTTGCATCACGCGGTTGGCGATCCGCCCCGCAAAATCGTTCTGAAACCAGCCAACAGATTGCCGCAGCACATGCCGATGCGAGCGCCAGCGCACCAGCGTGGCAATATTCGGCATCAGTGTCTGGTTCAGCAACATCGAGTTGATGATCTGCACCGTCGGACGCAAAAACAGGATGAACGCCGTAATAAACAGCAACTCAACCCCATGATCGCTGAGGAACGCAACAGGCGCTGCAACCTCCAGCAGATCCACAATGCGGCCGGCATAGAAAATCAACCCGATCTCAACCCCGGCAACGGCCAGTGTCAGCAGGGCCGTTACAATCAGCACATTGCGGAATGGCCGCATATAGCTGGCCAAAAACGGCCACAGCTTGGCTGGTGGCACGTCGTCAGCGTGGTAGGGCTGATAGGGATCAACCAGCTTTTCAAAGAAGCGGAACATCGTGGGAACCTCGGACGGGATGGCACGGGGCACAACCCGCAGATGTGTAGAACTTAAGCCGCCACACGCATAGAACAACCGCAATTGGCATGCGACATTGGGTGGCTTGAGTATTTCCGCGCAAAAGACGAAATTCCCCAAAACCGAGCAGATGAGGCACCCGCATGGATATGTTAGACGAGAAGGCCCGCGCCGCAGATTGGTTTCGCGTTCTGCGCGATGAAATTTGCAGCGCGTTTGAGGGGTTAGAGGGCGCGCAGACCTCCGGCCCATTTGCTGACCTCGCCCCCGGCCGGTTCGAGCGTAAGCCAACAAAGCGTCATTCCGATGATGGCAGCGATGCAGGCGGTGGTGAGATGTCCGTGATGCGCGGTGGCCGGTGCTTTGAAAAGGTCGGTGTGAACATCTCGCAGGTTTACGGCACCCTCGCCCCACCCGCACAACGCGCCATGGCCGCGCGTAAGGATATGCCCGGCATGGCCGAGGACCCACGTTTCTGGGCATCCGGCATCAGTCTGGTCGCACATATGCGCAGCCCCAAGGTGCCCGCCGTCCACATGAACACCCGTATGTTCTGGACCCCCCATGGCTGGTGGTTTGGCGGCGGATCGGACCTGAACCCGATGGTTGAGGTGGCCGAGGACACGGCCTTTTTCCACGCTCAGCAACAGGCCGCCTGCGATCCGCACGGTGCCGATCTGTATCCTCGCTACAAGGCATGGGCCGATGAATATTTCATGATCCGCCACTGGAACGAGGCCCGCGGCGTTGGCGGCATCTTCTACGACGATCATTGTTCGGGCGATTGGTCCGCCGATTTCGCCTTCACGCAGGATGTAGGCCGTGCGTTCCTAAAGGCCTTTGTGCCCTTGGTTGAAAAGCGCATGTTCGAGGCATGGACCGATGCCGACCGTGACCACCAATTATTCCGGCGCGGGCGCTATGCCGAATTCAATCTGGTCTATGATCGCGGCACCACCTTTGGCCTGCAAACCGGTCATAACCCCGAGGCGGTTTTGATGAGCCTGCCCCCACTGGCCGCATGGCCATGAGGATTGCCATCCTCGGCTGGGGGTCACTGATCTGGGATATCGAGAACCTCGAACCTTTTGTCACCGGCGATTGGCAGATGAGCGGTGGGCCTGCGCTGCCCATGGAGTTTTCCCGCGTCTCACCCAAGCGTAAGATGGGCCTGGCCGTGTGTCTGGACCCAGAGGTTGGCGCGTTGTGTGCCACCCACGTTATCCGATCCACCCGCACGGATGTACAACAGGCCGCACGCGATCTGGCAGCGCGGGAACGTGCGCCAATGGACCGGATCGGTTGGGCAACGGCGCAGGAGTGCTTTGGCCGGTTGCCCGCCGTGAATAGCCGCGTGATGCAATGGTGCGCGCAGGGTGATTACGATGCCGCCCTGTGGACCGATCTGGAGCCTACTTTCCATGAGAGTCAGGGGCAGGATTTCACCGTTCTACGGGCCATCGAATACCTGAAAACCCTACGCGGTGAACAGATCGAGGAGGCATATCGCTATATTCAGGAAGCGCCACCAACCACAATGACGCCCCTGCGCCGTGCACTACAAAACGACCCGTGGTGGGCAACGCTTAGCGCAGGACCAGCAGCGCAGACAGCGCCATAGCGGCGGCCATCACGGTCATAAATTTGCGCCACAGCACCTCATCCGACAGCAACCGGCCCAGCAGGTGCCCCGCGCTGGTCCAGAACAGGCAAACGCCCAGGTTGATGCCGGAAAACGCCACAGCCAACGCCAATCCGGCGGAAACCGCCCCCTGATCCGCGACAAAGGATGATGCCGCCACCGCGACGGCCCAGACCTTTGGGTTCACCCATTGGAACAGCACCGCCTGTAGGAAGGTAAAGGGCGTCTCCTGTGCCTGCGCCCTAGGGGCGCGGGTCGATTTGAACAGGCTCCATGCGAGGTACAAAATCCACGCCATCGCCGCCAGTTTCAGCACCATGGTCAGCGCGGGAACAGCGACGATCACCGCGCCCAGCCCCAATCCGGTCAGCCCCGCCGTCACCCCCACGCCGATAGCTACGCCCAGGATATGCGGAACTGTTGCCCGAAATCCGAAGCGCGCCCCTGACGCGGTTAGCAGGATCACGTTCGGCCCCGGCGAAAACAGGCCGGTAAAGATAAAAAAGGCGAGGCTGGCGGGGATCATCCGGCGGGCCGTAGGTCAGCGAACAGCAATGCCAGAACCGTCAGCACGATCAGGCCGGCCATGACCGCGTTAAAGCACAGCATCCGTGTGCGCGTTGACAGGAACCGCTGCAATGCTGCGCCAAAACCGGCCCAGCCTGTCGCAGATGTCAGCCCGACCAGCGCGTAAATACCGCTGAGGATTGCGGCCTCACGCAGGGGTTCGGTGCCTGTCACGAATTGCGAGATCATGGAGACCGCCATCATCCATGCCTTGGGGTTTACCCACTGAAAGGCGCTGGCCTGAACGAAACTCCACGGCTTGGCCGATCCTGCCTCGGTGCCCGGTGGTTTTGCTTGCAGGGTTTTCCATGCGATCCACAGCAACATTCCCGCACCGGCCCAACGTAGGACCTCACCAATCAGGGGTTGCGCCTCGAACACTTGGCCAAGGCCCAGCGCCATGACGAAACACATCACCGGAAAGCCTAACGCCACGCCCAGCACATGCGGCACCGTTGCCCGCAACCCGAACCGCGCACCAGATGAGGCAAGCATCGCATTGTTGGGCCCCGGCGTCCAAACCGTGCCTGCTGCCAATGCAAAGATGCCGATAATAGTTTCGAGGGTCACTGTGGGCTCCATTTTGAACGAGCGCAGACCTTCGCGCCCGTTCCGCATTCCGTCAACGCATGGTTTGTATCCGTTACAGCGGCTAGGGTTGGCGCATCATGTTCAGCAGCGTCTGCCGATCCGGCTGAAAATCCTGCTCAACCCAGATTTCACGCAGCCGTGCCAATTCAGCGCCCAGCGCCTTGCCACCGCGATAGGGCGGCATCAGGTCAGCACCGGTTAGCGGAAACTGGGCCGCAGCCCCCCGTGCGCATTCGCTGGCTACATCTGTGGCGGGCAGAACGCCCAGTATCGCGGCCTCAACCAATGATACGTCCATAGCGATATCAAACCCAGCCTGCTGCGCCCGTGCGGCGGTTGTGCCAACTGTGCCAAGCACCCGCTGCGCGATGGTCAACTGCTTGCGATCCGCGTTGGACATGCGCCAACCCGTGCTATCACCTCCGATAGCCAGCAACCGCCGTTGCCATCGGGGAGGAGCAGCCAGCGCCGCCTCTGCCTGCTGTAGCGCCGCCATATGGGCCACCTGCGCCATTGGCAGAACCTGTTGCAGCACGCCCGCATCGGCCATCTCGACCAAGCTGCGAACGGGGTCTGCTGCGCCCAGCAGCTTGCACATCTCAACGGTGATGCGTTCCGCCGATAATTGCGACAGGCCATCCGCCAGTTCGCTACAGGCGGCCAAGCCCTGCGGGTCGGCCGCACCGCTGGCATAGGTCGCGTTAAATCGGAAAAAGCGCAGAATCCGCAGGTAATCCTCACGAATGCGGGCATGAGCATCCCCGATAAACCGCACCCGTCCGGCGCGGGCATCATCCAATCCGTCCAGCGGATCAATCACCACACCCTGCGCATCCACATAAAGCGCGTTCATCGTGAAATCACGGCGTGCGGCGTCCTCGGCAATATCTGTCGAATAGGCGACAGTAGCGTGGCGTCCGGTCGTTTCCACATCACGGCGAAAGGTTGTGACCTCATGCGCGATACCGTTCGCGACGATGGTGACTGTGCCGTGCTCAATCCCCGTGGCAATTACCTTTAGCCCTGCCGCGCGGGCCTGTTCCATCACGACCTCGGGCAGGACCGGCGTTGCCATGTCCAGATCGCTGACCTCGCGTCCCTGCACGGCATTACGCACCGTGCCGCCAACGATCAGTGCGGGGCCCGCATCGCCGCTAGCGGCACGCAGCACGGCCTGCGTGCTGTCGGCATCCAGCCAATCACCTGTCAGTCGCATGAACCATATCCGAGAGCGATTTCAGAACACGCGCCGTCGCGCCCCAGATGTAATACGGCCCGTAAGGCATCGCGTAATAGCGGCGCATCTGGCCCCGCCACCGGCGCGCATGCACCTGTTGCCGTGCAGGGTCCAGCAAGTGGCGCAGCGGCACCTCGAACACTTCCTCAACCTCCGCCGGATCAGAGCGTGGGGTGAAATCCGGTGACACCAGCCCGACAAAGGGATGCATCCGAAATCCGGTTACGGTTTCGTGGTCCGGCAGTTGGCCAAAAACCTCGACCTGAGTGGCGGCCAACCCGATTTCCTCATGCGCCTCACGCAGGGCGGCGGCCTGTGCGTTGGCATCCGCCGCATCAACCTTGCCCCCGGGAAAGGCGACCTGCCCCGGATGGTGGCGCAATTGCGAGGAACGGCGCGTTAAAATCACATGCATCCGGCCATCACGCTGCACAATCGGGCACAGCACCGCCGCAGGGCGCAGCACACGATCCGCAGGCAGCAGGCCACGCGCCTGTGCGTTGAGGTCGAAATCCGAGGATGCCGCCACCCGCCCCGCATCGAGCGCATGACGCACCCGCGCCAGTTCTGTTTCTGCCTGAAATACTTGATCCATTTGCCTGTGATGGCCTAGCTTACCCAACGACACAAGAGGAGCGACACCTTGCGATCAATTCTGGCACTCTTGCTTGTGCTGGCGCATCCCGCCTTGGCCCAGCATAAAAAACCCGAACATGCCGCAGCATATTACGCGTTGAGGGAAATCCAGCAGCGCAGCGTTGAGGAAAGCCGCGAATATTGTGGATTCATCGGATATGACAGCGCGGGCGTATTGCGCACAACACCGGCGAGCCCCGGAACGTTGGCCAGTTGCACGATCAAGCCTGCGCCACGCGATTGGACCGTTGTTGCCTCCTATCACAGTCATGGTGGCTGGACGGAGCAATATGATGACGAGGTGCCATCGCCAACGGACATGTATTCCGACATCAACTCGCAAACGAACGGTTATGTCGGAACGCCGGGGGGGCGCATCTGGTTTTTTGACTGGCAGCGCCGCGTTGCGGTCCAGCTATGCGGTTTAGGCTGTCTATATCAGGACCCCATTTTCACCACACGCGGCAGCCGGTCCGTGCGGGACCGATACGCATTTGAACAATTGCTCAACAGGTTCGGCGAATGATCCGCCGCCTCTCGCTCTGCCTACTGCTATCTGCCTGCGCAGCGCCCGCATTACAGCCGCAGCAAGTGGCGGAGCAGGCGCTGGCGCAGGCCACATTGGATGGCTTGCAGGCACGCTCCATCGCTGAGCAGCGCGAATATTGCGGCTATATCGGCTATGATGCCACCGGCGCCCTGCGCGTCACCACGGCGGTGGCTGGCAGCTTGGATGGATGTGTTATCCCTGATCCGCCGAAGAATTGGATCGTGGCCGCATCGTACCACACCCACGGATCGTATGATTATGAATACGATTCCGAGGTCCCCTCCATCGACGATATGATCGGGGATCTGGAGGAAGGTGTGGATGGCTATATCTCCACCCCCGGCGGACGGTTGTGGATGATCGATTTCAGGCAGGAACGGGCACAGATGTTATGCGATGTGGGGTGCGTAACGGCTGACCCAAATTTCAGGCGTGACCCCGAATATCTGCCCGCGCAAAGCTATACTCTGTTCGAGCTATATGCCCGATTTGACGAGCCCTACTGAAAGGGCTCGTCAGCGGGTATTTTAGCCAGCCGGACGGCCGGGCCAGCTGGCCTTGGCCGCGGCGGCAGCGGCTGCTGCGGCCTCTGGATCAGCCTCGAATCCCAGAACCTCGGCTGGCAATTCGTAATGCGCGCCACAGAACTGGCAATCCGCAGTTACAACACCCTCATCCGTGGTCATGTGGCCGACATCCTTGCTTGAATACATCGACATGGTTTGCACCACCTTTGCCGCGGAACATGTACAGCCAAAATGAACCGGCTGCGGGTCAAAGACCCGTGGCGATTCCTCATGGAACAGACGCACCAACAGACGATCCGGCGTGACATGCGGGCCGACCAGCTCGATCAGTTCCGTGGTTTCCAGCAATGTGGTTACACGGTTCCAGTCTTCCTCAACATCACGGTCGATCAGATCATTCGCGGACAGCAAGCCGCCATCGCCCGAACCCTCCTCACCGGTTACATGGCTGCCTGCTGGCGGCATGTGCTGCACCATGATGCCGCCACCGCGCCATGTTGTGCCCTCATCCTCGACCTGCTGCGCGGCAGCCAGAACAAAGCGAGTGGGCAGCTGTTCGGATTGCGCGAAATATGTCTCGGCACAGGCAGCCAGCGATCCACCGGCCAGCGGTGTGATGCCCTGATAGGGTTGCATACCCTGCCCCTGATCGATGATGACCGCGAACATACCCTTGCCGATTTGTGCAAAACCGGGTCCGGACTGCAACGCCTCCTCATCATAGCTGGCATAGGCGCGGACCTGTGCAGGCTCGCCATCCTTGCCCGGCGCGAAGTAATCCGTGGCGATCAGGCGCAATGGGCCGTCACCACGAATTTGCAGCGATAGACGCCAGCGCAGCTTCATCGTTTGCCCGATCATCGCGGTCAGCAGAACGGCCTCTGCCACCTGCTCGGACACATTGGACGGGTAATCGTGCTGCCCCAAAATCTGGTCGAGCGAGCCATCCAGCCGCGCAACACGTCCACGCATATCGGACGCATCCAACTGGAAGGGCAGGATGCTATCATCCCAGGCAATCGTTGCGGCGGTGCTCATCTCTCTCACTCCGGGCTTTTCACTTGAGGACGCGACATAGTACGCAGGCAGGGTCATTGTAACCCCTTCGACATGGGAGCCGGATATGCGCAGGTTTGGCGAAACAATACAAAACGGGCAATCCTATGCCGATCGCCCCGGAGCATACGCGATTATTGCGGACGGGAAATGGCTACTTCTGGCGGAAAGCAAAGGGCAGGATTTTCTGTTGCCCGGTGGCGGCATTGATGCAGGCGAACACCCCTTGGCCGGATTACACCGCGAAATCATCGAGGAAACCGGCTGGCGCGTCGCACGGCCACGGCGGATCGGTGCGTATCAACGCTATGTTTACATGCCTGAATATGGCTGGTGGGCCCATAAGATCTGCGCGATCTACACCTGCTATCCGGTGCGACGCCTAGCTGACCCCACGGAACCCGACCACCTGCCCGTCTGGATGCGTGCCGAGGAGGCTGTGCACCGCCTCAGCGTTGGGGCGGAGCAACATTTCGTTCGGCAACATTTCCGGCTATAATGCTCAGCTTTTCAGGCGGTACCCTGTGGCGAAGAACCGGTAGCAAATCACCCATAGGACCGAGCATGTGGCCAGCACAACCAGCGCCCCCAACCATGGTGAGCTGTCCGACTGTCCCAATATGCCGTAACGGAATCCGTCGATGACGTAGAACACCGGATTCGCATGGCTGATGACCGACATTGCAGGCGGCAGCGTTTCCAGTGAATAAAATGTACCGGACAGAAAGCTGAGCGGCGTCACGATGAAATTGGTGATCGCAGCCATCTGGTCAAATTTCACCGCGTAAACGCCGGCCAGAACGCCGATCAGGCTCATCATCGTGGCCCCTAGCAAAACATAGATCAGCGCCCAGAACGGATTCGCAATCCCGACGCCTGCAAAGGGAAACACGACCAGCGCCACGGCAACCGCAACCAACGCACCGCGTGCAACACCGCCCGCAACATAGCCCAGCATAATTTCCGAGGCGGAGAGCGGCGGCATCAACGTATCAACGATATTTCCCTGCACCTTGGAAATGACCAGCGATGACGACGTATTGGCAAAGGCGTTTTGCAGCACAGTCATCATCACGATCCCCGGGGCAAGGAATTGCGCAAACGGCATGCCCATCACATCGCCGCGCCGATCACCCAGTGCCAGCACAAAGATCAGCATGAACAGCAGTGCCGTCGCCACAGGGGCCGCCAATGTCTGGGTCCACACACTGGTAAAGCGGCGAATCTCTCGCAGGGCTAATGTTTGCGTTCCTAGCGTATTCCAGCGCCCAAACCGGCGCTCGCCCATCGGGCGATGATCGTTAGCGGTCATATTTTCCTCTCGCGCGGCGGCCGCGCCCTCTTAAAACAGCGCTTTAGGCGCGACTTGATCTATCTAAGCATCCGCACGGCCCCTTGTAACCGGACCGCCTGACGCCATACTATGCATTCAGCGAATTGTTATGATGATATCGTCGGCGGTCATATGGGCCGCGTTTTTGTTTTTGACAGACCGAAGGAAGGCGTGAGCGATGTCCTGGACTGACGAACGTGTGGAAATCCTCAAGCAGATGTGGGCTGAAGGCAAGTCCGCTTCGGTGATTGCCAAGGAACTTGGCGGCGTGACGCGCAATGCGGTGATCGGCAAGGTGCACCGCCTTGGCCTGTCGAATCGCACTGCGGCACCTGCTGCGGCTCCTAAAACAGCACCCGAGCCGGAGGCAAAGGCACCACCGCCCCCCCCGCGGGAGCCTGAGGCGAAAAAGCCCGAACCTGCACCGGCCCCACAGGCCGCCGCGCCCAAGCCGGTCGAAAAGCCTGCGAATCTGCCGATTCCGCCGCGCAAACCGATCATCACTGCGGGCCAGCCCCTGCCGCCGCAGCCATCCGCCAATGAAATCAGTGCTGAGGCACTGGCGAATTTGGCCGAGGTGGAAAAGCGCGCGCGCAAGCTGACCCTGATGCAATTGACCGAGCGGACCTGCAAATGGCCAATCGGTGATCCCGCGACCGAGGAATTCTGGTTCTGCGGTTTGCCCTGCCAGCCCGGGAAACCCTATTGCGAGGCGCATACAGCAGTGGCCTTCCAGCCAATGTCGTCGCGTCGTGATCGTCGCAGTTCCAGCCGCTAATGCGCGCCGCTGTCCCGATTCTGCGTAGCTTTGACACGCAACGGGCCGTGGAGTTCTGGATAGACTATCTAGGGTTCGAGGTGATGTGGGAGCATCGCCACGAACCCGACCTACCCCTGTATATGGAAATTCGACGCGGCGATTGCGTCATTCATCTAAGCGAGCATCACGGCGATGCCTCGCCCGGTGCCCGTGTACGGATTGAGGTCGAGGATATCGACGCCTTCCACGCCGCGCTCAACCCCGACTACCTATATGCCCGCCCGCAAATCGAGGCGATGCCATGGGGCACGCGAGAGGTCAAATTGACCGATCCGTTTGGAAATACAGCGCTATTCTGGATGAAAAGCTAGGGATTGGCGCGGGACCGAAGCGGCCCCGCACCTGATTAGCTCGCGCGGGCCTGTGCCACTGTGGAGTAGGTTTCATCCAACGCATATCCGGCGGAGCGCACGGTACGCACCGGGTCCTGTTCACCACGGCGGTTCAATGCCTTACGCAGGCGCCCGACATGGACGTCCACGGTACGAATCTCAACATAGACGTCATGTCCCCACACGCGGTCTAGCAACTGCTCACGGCTGAACACACGGCCCGGACGTTGCATCAGCACATCCAGCAGTCGGAATTCGGTCGGGCCAAGATGCACGTCACGCTTGCCCCGCCGCACGCGGCAGGTTTCGCGATCCAGCGTGATGTCGGCAAAGCTGGCCACATCGCCCGCCACACCGGGCCGTGCACGACGTAGAACCGCACGCATCCGCGCGACAAGCTCCGTCATCGAAAACGGCTTCGTCATGTAATCATCAGCGCCGGTTTCCAGCCCCCGAACGCGGTCTTCCTCCTCACCACGCGCGGTCAGCATGATGATCGGGATGTCCCGTGTTTGGGTGCGCGCGCGCAATTGGCGGCAAATCTCAACGCCGGACACGTTCGGCAACATCCAGTCGAGCAGGATGATATCCGGTGCGTCCTCCTCAACCATGTACAGCGCATCATCGCCGTCCATGGCGAGGGCCACGTCAAAGCCCTCTTTCGTCAAATTGTAGTTGAGCAGCTCGCTCAGCGCCTGCTCATCCTCGACAACCAATACTTTGGCCATAACGCCCCCCTAGAAGCCCTCAAGCCCAACCGGCTCACCCTTGGGGCGCTCATCGCCCAGCGGCGTGCCCTCAACGATATAGTAAATCATCTCCGCCAAGTGGGTGGAGTGGTCGCCGATCCGCTCAAGGTTCTTCGCAACAAACAATAGTTGAGACCCCAGACCGATCGTGCGCGGATCCTCCATCATGTAGGTCACGACCTCACGGAAAATGGAGTTATAAACGTCGTCAATCTCGATATCCCGCTTCCACACGGACACGGCCAGCGCTGTATCCTTGGACGTGTAGGCATCCAGAACCTCGGTCAATTGGCCCAGGGTTTGCGTGCCCATACGAACGATCGAGGAGCTGAGTTTTACCGGACGCACACTGGCCAGATAGACCGCGCGACGGGCGATATTTTTCGCCAGATCGCCGATACGCTCCAATGTCGAGGCCATTTTCAGCGCCGAAATCAGTAAGCGCAGGTCACCGGCCATTGGTTGGCGCAGCGCGATAACCCGCGTGGCCAGTTGTTCAACTTCCATCTCGATAGCATCGAGGCGTTTGTCACGCTCGATAACCTCTTGGGCCAGTTTGGGATCACGGTTTTTGACCGCTTCCAAGGCCGAGGACAACATGTCCTCAGCAATTCCGCCCATTTCCGAAATACGCGCCTGAACTGCTATCAGGTCGTCATCGAACGAAGATACGATATGTGGACCCACAGCGTGGCCCTCCCAAATTCAGGTCAGCCGAAGCGACCAGTGATGTAATCCTGAGTGCGCTGATCCACCGGGTTGGTGAATATCTGGTTGGTGTCCCCAAACTCAGCAATCACCCCAAGGTGGAAGAACGCGGTTTTCTGGCTGACCCGTGCCGCCTGCTGCATCGAGTGTGTCACGATGACCACGGCGAAATCCTGCCGCAACTCATCAATCAACTCCTCGATCTGCGCGGTGGCGATGGGGTCCAGCGCGGAACATGGCTCGTCCATCAGCAGAACTTCGGGCGCTGTGGCGATCGCACGGGCGATGCACAAACGCTGCTGCTGACCACCGGACAGACCGGTTCCGGGTTGGTCCAGACGGTCCTTAACCTCGTTCCAGATTGCGGCGCGGGTCAGGGATTTTTCAACCACCTCGTCCAGCTCCGCCTTGTTATTGACCAGACCGTGAATGCGCGGGCCATAGGCAATGTTGTCATAGATCGATTTGGGGAACGGGTTCGGTTTTTGGAAAACCATCCCGACCCGTGCCCGCAGCGTTACCGGATCAACCGAGCTGTCATAGATGTCGTTACCATCCAGCAGAATATCGCCCGTCACGCGGCACACGTCGATCGTGTCGTTCATCCGGTTCAAACACCGCAGGAACGTGGATTTACCGCAACCCGATGGGCCGATAAAGGCCGTCACGGTGTTGTCGAGGATATCGACATCCACGTTCTTGATCGCATGTGTCGCGCCGTAAAAGACGTCTACACCCTTAGCTGCGATCTTGGTTTCACGGTTGTTAACGTCTTGTTCAGTCATGCGCATATTCGTCATATCTTTGTTTCCTTCGGCCATGTGATCCCCCTACCAGCGCCGCTCGAAGCGCTTACGGAGAAACACGGCGAACGCGTTCATGAGTACTAGGAATACAAGCAGCACACAAATTGCTGCTGCTGTGCGCGCCTCGAATGCACGCTCGGGGAAGTCGGACCAGCGGAAGACCTGCACAGGCAGGACCGTCGCCGGATCGGTTACGGAGGTCGGTACGTCCACGATGAAGGCCACCATGCCGATCAGGATCAGCGGTGCGGTTTCACCCAGCGCCTGCGCCATGCCAATGATCGTTCCGGTCAGAATTCCGGGCATCGCTAGCGGCAGAACATGGTGGAACGAGGTTTGCAGCTTGGACGCGCCCAATCCCAAGGCCGCATCGCGGATCGAGGGGGGAACAGCGCGGATCGCCGCACGGCTGGCAATAATGATCGTTGGCAATGTCATCAGCGCCAGAACGATACCACCCGCAATCGGAGCCGATCGTGGCACGCCAAAGAACCCTAGGAACACCGCCAGACCCAGCAGACCAAACACGATGGATGGAACCGCTGCGAGGTTGTTGATGTTCACCTCGACGAAATCGGTGAAACGATTGCGCGGGGCGAATTCCTCAAGGTAAATCGCAGCCAGCGTTCCGATGGGGAAAGCCAGAACAAATGTCACCATCATGGTCCAGAACGACCCGACCGCAGCACCCCAGATACCGGCACGTTCCGCATCACGACTGTCACCAGCCGTAAAGAAGCGCCAGTTGAACACCTGATCGACAGCACCTTCGGAGCGCAGCTCCTCGATCCATGCGACCTGATTGTCGGACACCTTACGTGCGCTTTCCGGCAGGGGCTGAACCAGCATCGAGTAATCAGGGTTGGTCAGGTTTGTATCGTCCAGAGGAACGATGATCTCTGCCTCAACAACATCTGCACCAACGCTGGTCGCCTTTAGCCACCCACCATTCAAGCGGAACAGCAGGCTTTCATTGTCGTCGCTAACCGCCTCGAAGCCATTGGCATCTGTGGACCGTGCCCGCAGATCGTCAGCCTCTGCTTGCAGGGCATCGCGGGCGACCTCGCGGTTGGCAGCCTCGGCGATTGCGGCGTCGCGTGCCTCAACCGTTTCGGCAACATCCGCGCGGCGCAGGAACTCGACCCGTCCTGCCTCCTGCCGTCCTGCCTCACGCTCACGACGTTCGGCCAGCAGCAGCAGATCACGCTGCACATCCTGAAACACATTCTGGAATACAGGCTCTGTTGCCTCAACCAGGACTGTGTCCTCACCAGTGGAGGTGAAGGTCAGCGGCGTTGACAGCTCCGTTTCCGCCAGCGTGCCGTAATCCCCCTTGATGTACAAATCCGCGACATCCGAGGCCAGCATCCGCACGTCAATCGTCTGACCGATCAGCGATGGATCGGCGATGACCATATCGCGCAGATCGAAACCGGCAGCGTTGGAATACAGATCTGCCAGTTCGCGGCGCGGCGTACGGCCCGACACATAGTCGAACTCTGCGCGCACCTGATCCCGAACGAACCGCTCGTAATCGCCACGGCGAATGCTTTCAGGATCGGTCGGATCGACATTCAGTTCCTCAGCCGAGATGGTCATCGGCAAAGTGATATAGCTTTCGCTCAACGCGTAGCGGGCATTGCCTACGACCGACGACATCAGCGTTACAAGCGCGAGGCCCGCAATCACGATGGCAGCGATACCGTAAGCCTTGAGCCGGAATTCCGCAGCGCGCCGCTTGCGCAGGCGACGGCGAGAGGCCTCACCCCCGTGGAGCGCACTCAATTCATTCATGGCAACCATGATCGGCCTTCCTCAATCGTACATTTCGCGGTAGCGGCGCACGATGCGCAGGGCCACCACGTTCAGGAGAAGCGTCACGCAGAACAACGTGAAGCCTAGCGCGAAGACGGGACCAGAGGCCGTCTCAAGGTCGGTATCGCCAGTATACAGCATGACGATCTGCACGGTGACGGTCGTAACCGCCTCCAATGGGTTCCAAGTCAGGTTTGCACCCTGACCCGCAGCCATAACCACGATCATCGTTTCACCAACGGCGCGGGAAATTCCCAGCAACACAGCCGAAACAATACCGGGCAATGCGGCAGGCAGAACAACCTGACGGATCGTCTCGGCCTTGGTTGCGCCCAGTCCGAATGAACCGTCGCGCAGGCTTTGTGGTACCGCGTTGATAACGTCATCCGATAGCGAGGAGATGAACGGGATAATCATGATCCCCATCACCATACCCGCCGCCAGCGCCGATGAACTGTCCACGCTAAGCCCGAGGAAGTTGCCCGCATCACGGATCGCCGGTGCAACCGTAATCGCCGCGAAGAAGCCGTAAACAACCGTCGGCACACCGGCGAGGATTTCCAGCATCGGCTTGGCCCATGCCCGAACGCCCTTGCTGGCGAAATCCGACAGATAGACCGCCGCGAACAGGCCCACCGGAACAGCAACCAGCATCGCGATGATGGTGATCATGAACGTACCGGCGAACAACGGGATCGCGCCGACCTTATCAGGGTCCAAACGCCCCGCACTGACGCCCGAGAGGGGCGACCAAGTGGTGCCGAACAGGAACTTGTGTACCTGCCAGTCGATTTTACCAAAGAAGTTGATCGTCTCGAAGATCAGGCTGAGCACAATGCCGACTGTTGTCAGGATCGCGATGATCGCACAGATCATCAAAATGCCGCCGATAATCCCCTCGGACCGGTTGCGCGCGCGCCATGCCCGGTCAATTTTACCATATGTCAGATAGGCCGCGCCAGCAGCCACAGAAACGGACAAGACTGCGGTTACGATCGTGCGCCACAGCTCCATGCTGGCAATCGTTCCGGATAGCGATGTGCGCAGATCATCCGTCTGCGATGCAATGCCACCATTGGCCAGTTGGTGCGCGTCGGACAGCACCAGTTGCTGTTCGATGAATTCCATCCCCGGACGGGCATCGTCGATAATTGAAAAATAGATTTGCTCGTTGAGCAGCGACCACAACTCACCCACGATCAGCAGCGTGGCAATGCCCGCCAACAGCACCCATAACAGCGAATATGTGCCGTGATAGCTGGGCCGCGAATGCAGGTTGGCCAGATCACCGCCCGCGACCGAAACCGCGCGGGAACGCGACATACCATATCCGGCCACTGCCAGTATCAGGATTGCCACAAAACTCGTAATCAGCACCATGCCGTCTTCTCCATTCCAGTCTGAAGGCGTGGCCCGCCGACCACTTCCCCGCAAAGCGAGGACAGGGACGCATCAGCGCCCCTGCCCATCATGTCAACTGCATTGCATACGCAATGTCAGATCAGTAGTCGCCCGCTGTCAGTACTGTGCCATTTGCAACAGCGTCCTGAACTGCGGCCAGCTCGTCCTCGGGCAGCGGGATCAGGCCCAGATCGATCATCGAGCCATCTTCGCCAACCATGTCGTCGGAAACGAACAGGTCTGCATATTCCTGGATGCCAGGAACAACGCCGACATGCGCGCCCTTGATGTAAAAGTACAGCGAGCGCGAAACAGGGTAGTCGCCATCAGCGATCGCGTCGAAAGTAGGCTCAACGCCGCCGATCAGCGAGCCGTGGATCGCATCAGTGTTCTGGTCGAGGAACGAGAAGCCGAAGATGCCAACAGCCTGCGGGTTTGCTTCCAGACGGGAAACGATCAGGTTGTCGTTCTCACCTGCGTCAACATAAACGCCATCGTCGCGGATTTCTGCGGAGTGCTCGCAGTTTGCGCCTTCGACGGTCTCACAACCTTCTTCCATGACCAGTTCTTCGAACGCGTCACGTGTACCGGAGGAGGGTGGAGGGCCGAACACTTCGATTGCCACTGCTGGCAGCGAAGGATCGATTTCGTTCCACATTGTTGGCAGTGGGCCGTCAGCAGCCAGCGCCTGCCAGATCTGACCGATGGTCAGGTCGTATACAGGTGCTTCGTTCGAGTTTGCCAAAACGATACCATCAAAGCCGATTTTAACTTCAACAACTTCGGTAACGCCGTTCTCGTTGCATGTTTCCAGCTCGGAGAGCTTCATGCGACGCGAAGCGTTGGTCATGTCAGGGTGAGAAACGCCAACACCTGCACAGAACAGGCGGATGCCGCCACCGGAGCCTGTCGACTCAACGATAGGCGTCTGGAAATCGGTTACGTTACCAAAACGCTCAGCCACAGCGGTGGAGAACGGGAAAACCGTGGAGGAGCCAACGATCTGGATCTGATCACGCGACTGGGCGTTCGCAGCAGCTGCGGCGACCAGGCCAGCAGTTGCGAGCGCGATGATGCTAAGTGTTTTCACAGCGAGAAACTCCGCTTTTCGGGCCAGTGGGTGGCCCATTCGTTTGCGCGACGTGCGTGCCGCTCATAAACCTTCGGCGATCACCGAAGTTGGACATTATCTAGCATCGGCCCATTTCGGAATTGTGACAGTTTAAGTATCAGAATTAAAACAAAAAATCAAACCAACGTGATTCACTCTATGACAGTTTTCGCAACGGCAGCCAAACTGTGAAGGTGCTGCCCTCCTCCAAAACCGATGCGATATCCAGCTCGCCGGCATGGCGGGCAAGGATGTGTTTCACGATGGCCAGACCCAGACCCGTGCCGCCCTGCTCCTTACTCTGCTTGGCGTTCACACGGTAAAACCGTTCGGTCAAACGATGCAGGTGCTGGCGCGGAATGCCGGGGCCGTTATCCTTGATACTAACCCCGATCATACCGGGGAATCGCGAATCCTCGGGGCTGATAGAGACGTGGACGGTGCCGCCGGTGCCGCCATATTTCAGGGCGTTTTCGATCAAATTGGTGAAAACCTGTCCCAACTGATCCCGGTCGGCGGTCACCTGCGCGCTCTCCTCAAACTCAACGTCGATGTCCAGCGTTGCGTCACGCCGTTCGGCCAACGGGCGGATACCATCGCTAACCTCACGCACGATATCGGTCAGGTTGCACTGCGTCGTCGGGGCAGTATGCGCGTTCATCTCGATCCGGCTGAGCGACATCAGATCCTCGACCAAGCGCTGCATACGGCTGGCCTGTTGTGACATCGTGTTCAGGAAATGCACGCGGGCCTCAGCATCATCGCGGGCATGGCCCTGCAATGTTTCGATATACCCGATGATCGAGGCAAGCGGCGTGCGCAGCTCGTGACTGGCATTTGCGATAAAATCAGTCCGCATCCGGTCCGTCGCCATACGTTCCGTCTGGTCTGATAGTTGGATCAAGACATATGGGCCATCGCCCAACTCATCCGTCGCATCCAGCCGGCGCATTTCGGCAGCGATATGGTTTTCCACACCACCATAGGCGGCGGCAAAGCTGACTGTGTGGGCTGGTGCGCCCTCAATAATACGCGACACACCGTCCAGAAACCCCGGCGAGCGGAACAGGTTGGCGTAATGCTGCCCCGTCTCCAGACGTGGCAGCATAGCCCGTGCCGCCGCGTTGGAATAGGCAACCCGCCCCCGTAGATCGAGCAGGAAGAGCGGGCTGGGGATCTGTTCCAGTAGATGCCGGTCGATATCACTGGGCAGCGGCGATGCATCGCTGTTGCGCTGTGGCGCATTTAGATCCGGCAATGGAACCAGAACAGCCATGGCCATGACGCAAAACAAGCCAGCGACGGAAACGGCAATCATGGCCGTCAAAACAGGCACACCGCGTGATACGGCTAGGCCGCTCAAAAAAGTACAGACAAGTACAATGGCGATCTGGCGCCACAATCGTTTCGGCATTAGGTATCCTCGTGTATCATGCCCCCCTCATACCGCCCGACGCGGTGAAGCCATAGTGGCTTTGCAATGATACGGCTAAACCGTTATTTACACGGTGTTTTTGACGCTATGGTGACTGGATGATCCGCTACACCCTGAAATGCAGCACTGGTCACAGCTTTGATAGCTGGTTTTCGGACAGTGCGACATATGAGCGATTGGAAAAGGCCGGCCACGTGTCGTGCTCCATCTGTGGCACCACCGAAGTAAGTAAAGCGATGATGGCCCCCCGCGTGACTATAGGGCAGGACCGTGCCCCGCTCAGCACCGAAACATCGCCCGAAGAAACCGCGATCAAGCAATTGCGCGAAAAGGTTGAGGCCGAAAGCGACTATGTCGGCAACACCTTCGCGCAGGAGGCCCGCCGTATGCATGATGGCGAAAGCGACGCCCGATCCATCTGGGGTGAGGCAACAGGTGGTGAGGCCCGCGCATTGGTTGAGGATGGCATCCCCGTAATCCCCCTGCCATTTGGCCCGCGAAAAACCCATTGATACCGGCATAACTTGCCGTTTGCCGTCCGACGCGCTAAGAACCGCGCGGATTTTCCCGCTATGTGCGACCTGCGTTCATAGCCACGCTTCAAGTCAACAGGATACGCCTTATGCCCCGCCTCGTGATGAAATTCGGCGGCACGTCGGTCGCCGATCTGGACCGCATCCGAAACGCCGCGCTGAAGGTAAAGCGCGAAATTGATGCCGGCTATGATGTCGCCGTTGTCGTGTCCGCAATGTCGGGCAAAACGAACGAGTTGGTCGGCTGGGTGCGCGATGCATCTACGCCTGATGGCTCGAACGAGGTCGGTTTCCACGACGCGCGCGAATATGACAGCGTTGTCGCGAGTGGTGAGCAGGTGACGGCGGGCCTGATGGCGCTGACCCTGCAACAGATGGGCATTGATGCGCGATCCTGGCTGGGATGGCAGGTGCCTGTGAACACGTCCTCCAGCCATGGCGCGGCGCGGATCACGGGGATCGACACGGAAAACCTGGACGCGAAATTCGCCGAGGGCACCCATGCCGTGATCGCCGGTTTTCAGGGCCTCAGCCCTGAGGGACGCATCACCACGCTGGGTCGTGGCGGATCGGACACGACCGCCGTTGCCTTTGCCGCCGCATTAGGTGCGGAACGGTGCGATATTTATACTGACGTGGACGGCGTCTACACCACCGATCCGCGTATCACGAAAAAAGCCCGAAAGCTGGACCGCATCGCCTATGAGGAGATGCTGGAGCTGGCCAGTCTGGGTGCAAAGGTGCTTCAGGTCCGCTCGGTTGAGTTGGCCATGGCGCAAAAGGTCCGCCTTGTCGTGCGGTCCAGTTTTTCGGACGAGCCGGGAACGCTCGTTTGCGATGAGGAGGAAATCATGGAAGCCAATGTTATCTCCGGTGTGGCCTATAGCCGCGATGAGGCAAAGATCACCCTGCTCCACCTCGCCGATAATCCCGGCATTGCCGCCAGCGTCTTTGGCCCCTTGGCCGATGCGGGTGTGAATGTGGACATGATTATCCAGAACATCTCCGAGGAAGGGTATACCGACATTACCTTCTCGTGCCCTGTCGATGATGTTGCCCGCGCAACCGCAGCCGTTGATGCGGCCAAGGATGCAGGCGCCATCGCCTATGACGACATGGTTGTGGATACTGAATGCGCTAAAATCTCGATCGTTGGCATCGGAATGCGGTCCCATGCCGGTGTTGCCGGCAAGATGTTCCGCGCACTGTCCGAGGAACGGGTGAACATCAAGGTTATCACCACCAGCGAGATCAAGGTCTCCGTCCTGATCGACCGCAAATATATGGAGCTGGCCGTTCAGGCCCTACACGATGCGTTCGAGCTGGAAAAAGCAAGCTAAGGCGGCCAGCCCCTGATTGACACAGTCCCCCGCAGATGCGCTGATTTGCGGGGGAGCAAAATCTGATGACAGATTATGATATTGTTGTGGCCGGTGCCGGCATTGTCGGGGTCAGCACAGCACTACACGCGCAGATGCGCGGACATCGGGTTTTGCTTGCGGACCCGAACCTGCCCGGTTCCGGCACCAGTTCGGGCAATGCATGTACCATCGCGACATATGGCTGCATGCCGATCAATGATCCTGCGGTCTTTGGCAATCTACCCAAACTGATGTTCGGCAAGGATAGCCCGCTTTCCGTCTCTCTACCCTATGCGCTGCGCAATCCGCGCTGGATGCTGTCCTTTCTGGCGAATTGCCGTCTGACGAAATCACGGGCCATTGCGGGGTACCTTGCGCAGTTGCTGTCCCATGCCGAGGCGGGACTGAACCCCCTGATTGTTGAGGCCGGAGCCGAGGATTTATTCGTCGCGCGCGGGCAGCTATCGGTCTGGAGCACCAGCGCAGGGTTTGACGGCGCACGGGCGGGACTGGAATTTCGGCGGCAACAGGGGATCCCCTTTACCGAGATGTCGGGGGCGGAGGCGAAAGAGCTGGAGCCCGGTCTGGACCTGCCGATTGAGCATGCGATTCATTTTCATCAGGCCCGTCATGTCAGCGATCCGCAAGAGCTGATCCGCCGGATGCATGCACGCTTTGCCCAGCTAGGCGGTCATACTCGGCCCGCAAAGGTCAACGCGACACAGGCGCATGGTGATCTGGTCGAGGTCGAAATCGACGGCGACACTATCACTGCAAACCGTGCCGTCATTGCCGCCGGTGCGTTCTCACGACAGATTGCAGGGGCCGGAACCGCACAATTACCGCTGGGGGTCGAGCGTGGTTACCACCTGCTTTACACACAGGACGCACACCGCGTTACCCGCCCCGTCGGCTGGATGGAGGGTGGCTTCTACGCCACCCCAATGGCGCAGGGGCTACGCTTGGCCGGTACTGTCGAGATCGCACAGCTCAACGCGGGGCCAAACCAGAACAGGATCAACTACCTCGCCCGACAGGCGACACAGATGTTTCAGGACCTGCCGCAGCATGACAGCTCGTGGTTGGGTTATCGTCCTACAATGCCGGATTCGATGCCAGTGATCGGTTACAGCCCGCATTCGGACAGGATCGTGCATGCCTTTGGCCATCAACATCTAGGCCTGACCTTGGGCGGAATTACAGGGCGGATCGTCACCGATCTGGTTGAGGATCGCGCGCCAAACTTCGCAATTTCGGCCTATTCACCCAGCCGTTCGTTCGGCCCATTCGCAAACCGGTCCGGTCCGTGACTTTTATCGCACTTCACCTCTGCCACCTGCCCCCGTATAGTCACATTACCTAGAACAAGCGTACTGGTGAGCCACATATGAACGCCCCAACGCGCGGTGCCTCCTCCCGAGTGCTGCTACAAAAACTGCGAGACGTCCTCGCCTCACGCGAGGGTGGGCAGGAGCGGCTGGACATTATCGTGCGCCTGATCGCGGAAACGATGGTGACGGAGGTATGCTCGATCTATCTGCGCCGTGATGCGCGCACGCTGGAACTGTGCGCGACCGAGGGGCTTAACCCCGATTCCGTACACCTGACGCGCATGCGTTTTGGTCAGGGTCTGGTGGGGCGCGTCGCCGAACAGGGGCAGGCCGTTAACACGGCGGATGCCACACGCACGCCCGGCTTTCGCTATATGCCTGAAACGGGTGAGGAAATTTACTCCGGCTTTCTGGGCGTTCCGATCCAGCGACTGGGTGAATCGCTGGGCGTTCTGGTTGTTCAGAACAAGGCCGCGCGCAAATTTTCCGAGGATGACCTGCACGGGTTGGAGGTCGTCGCCATGGTGATCGCCGAGATGGCAGAGGCAGGCGCCTTTACCTCCACCGGTGATATGGGTGCGCTGGCCCCACCCCATTCCGGACCCGTCTTTTTTCGCGGCATTCAGGGGCAGGAGGGCGTGGCCGAGGGCGTCGTTCACCTGCACGACCCCCATATCGTGATTGCCAATCCGGTCAGCGATGACCCCGATGCCGAACATGCCCGCCTGCACGTCGCCCTGCATAAATTGCGCGGTGAGGTGGACCGCATGCTGGACGATGACGCGGTTGAGGATACCGGCGAGGCCGCAGAGGTACTGCAAACCTACGCCATGTTTGCCCGCGATCGCGGCTGGATCACTCGGATCGAGGGCGGCATTGGTGAGGGGCTGGCCGCCGAGGTTTCGGTGGAGAAGGAGCAATCCAGCATCCGCCAACGCATGTCCCGCATGACGGACCCCTATTTGCGCGAACGCTTCCACGATCTGGATGACCTGTCCAACCGCCTGCTGCGCCTGCTATCGGGTCAACGGCATGACCGTCACGACATCCCTGAAAATGCGGTTCTGGTTGCGCGCAATATCGGACCGGCCGAACTGCTTGATTATGGCCCCAACCTCCGCGGAATCGTGCTGGAACAGGGAGCCGTTGGATCGCATGCGGTGATTGTTGCCCGCGCGCTGGCGATACCGCTGGTCCTACAGGCTGGACGCATCACACGTGAGGCGCTGGACGGCGATACCATCCTGATCGATGGCGGTGAGGGGGCTGTGCATCTGCGCCCAGAGGACAGCGTTCGCACTGCCTTTCGTGAGAAAATGGCCATGCGCGCCGAGGCGCAGGAGCAATATGCCGCTCTGCGCGACCTGCCCGCGCAGGCGCTGTGCGGATCGACCGTTGCATTGACCATGAATGCAGGCCTGATGGCCGATCTACCTTCGCTGGCCGGCAGCGGTGCGGAGGGCGTCGGCCTGTACCGGACCGAACTGCAATTCCTCGTCCGGTCCAAGGTGCCACGTCGGGCCGAGCAGGCAGCGCTATATTCCCGCATCCTCGATTCCGGTCTGGGTAAACGGGTGGTGTTTCGCACGCTGGATATCGGCTCGGACAAGGTGCTGCCCTATATGCGCCGCACGGATGAGCCGAATCCCGCGCTTGGCTGGCGCGCGATCCGCCTTGGGCTGGATCGGCGCGGTGTGATGCGGATGCAGGTGCAAAGCTTGTTACGCGGTGCAAATGGCCGGTCGCTGGCTGTGATGTTCCCGATGGTGGCCCAATTCGATGAATTCGTGACGGCCCGCGATTTGGTTCTAAAGGAAGTCGAGCGCGAGCAAAGCATGGGGCACACCATCCCCGAAAAGCTGGAAATCGGCGCGATGCTGGAAACCCCGTCGCTGGCCTTTGCTCCCGATGCGTTTTTCGAGATGGTGGATTTCCTGTCCATCGGCGGCAATGACCTGAAACAATTCTTCTTTGCCGCGGATCGTGAAAACGAACGGGTACGCCGCCGCTATGACACGTTGAATGTCAGCTATCTGACCTTCATCGCGCAGATCGTGGACCGCTGTAACCGCCATAAAACTCCTGTCAGTTTCTGTGGTGAGGATGCTGGAAAGCCGGTTGAGGCATTGTGCTTTGCCGCCATGGGGTTGCGCAGCCTGTCGATGCGCCCTGCCTCCATCGGTCCGATCAAGCATCTGTTGCGGCAATGCGACCTTTCCGAGGTTCGCACAATCATCGACGCCGCCTGTGCCAGTGGCGCGCAAAGCGTTCGCCCCGCCGTTGAGGGCTGGCTGACAGAGCGCGGCATCGCATTTTGAGGGGCCTTCGGGCATCACGTCGCAGCGACAAACCGATCCACCGGCCCTAACTACGTCGCAAACACCCATTGTAGCGCACCAATCCACGGGGCAAAATGACCGCATGACCAGTCCCACACCAGATACCCCGCTCAAAATCGGCACTCGTGGCTCTCCGCTTGCCTTGGCCCAGGCGCATGAGGTCCGCGCGCGCCTTGCCGCCGCCCATGGCTTGGCCGAAGATTGCTTTGCCATCACCGTCATCCAGACGACCGGTGACGCGGTTCAGGACCGCCCGCTATCGGAAATCGGCGGCAAGGGCCTGTTCACCAAGGAGATCGAGGCCGCGCTGCTGGATCGCCGCATCGACATCGCGGTTCATTCGACCAAGGACGTGGCGAACCTGCTGCCCGACGGATTGGCGCTGACCGCGTTTTTGCCGCGTGAGGATGTGCGCGACAGCTTTATTTCCCGCGACTTTGCCAGCTTTGACGCGCTGCCTCAGGGGGCCGTGGTTGGCAGTTCCTCGATCCGGCGGCGTGCGCAAATGGCGGCGATGAGGCCCGATCTGAACTTCGTCGAGTTTCGCGGAAATGTGCAGACGCGCTTGGCCAAACTGGATGCAGGCGTGGCCGTGGCGACCCTGCTGGCCAGTGCGGGCCTGAACCGTCTGGGTCAGACCGACCTACTCAACCCGATCCCGCCAGAGGTCATGCTGCCCGCCGTGGCGCAGGGAGCAATCTCGATCGAGCAGCGTCAGGATGACGCCTTGGTCAGCCAGATGCTCGCCCCGTTGAACCACGCCGATAGCGCGCTGGTTGTGGCCGTTGAACGTGCCTTTCTGGCCGAGCTGGACGGGTCATGCCGCACCCCCATCGCGGGCTTGGCTGAACTGGACGGAGAAACTGTTACATTGCGTGGTGAGATCCTGAAAATGGACGGCTCTGCCGTGCATCGGGATCGCTGGGTTGGCACACGGGCCGATGCGGTTGAAATGGGGGCGGAGGCAGGACGTGAGCTGCTGCGCCTCGCCGGACCGAATTTTCTTTGACGCAGATCCTGCTAACCCGCCCACTGGCACAATCGCATCGTTTTGCGGACAGCCTGGGGGCAGGATATACGGCTGAAATCTCCCCGCTGCTTGAAATCAGCTATCGTGATGGACCGGTGGAAACAGGGGCCGCGCGGGCTGTGGTCTTTACCTCCAGCAATGGCATCCAAGGCTGGGCGCAACGGGGTGGCGCAACCATCCTGCCCGCATGGTGCGTCGGGCAGCGTACGGCCGAAGTTGCCCAGCAGGCTGGCTTTCCCGTTCAGGGCTATGCCCCAAATCTACGCGCATTGGCACAGTGCCTCGACACGCAAACCCGCGGGCCACTGCTACATATTCGCGGCAAGCATGTTTCTACCGAGCTATCTGCGCTGCTGCCCACACGCATAGTCGAAACCTGCATCGTTTATGAGGCGGTCGCCCACCCACTGACCCAGTCGGCCACCACCGGTTTGCGACAGGGTAGATTCGATGTGATCCCTATCTTTTCCCCCCGCACGGCGCGCCGACTGGTTGCAGCCTATCAACCGCAATGGCACCTTGGGCAAACCAGAATTCTGGCGATAAGCGATGCTGCGGCGCAGGTGCTAAAGAGCCTGCCCGCAAAAACTATCGAGACAGCATTGTCACCAAATTCTGCGAGTGTACTTGCCTTGCTGCGTCGCAACAGCGCACAATGAGGGAACCTTGCCGCCAGCCGGTGTTGGTCTAGCTAAAGCGGTACAACAAACCGCGACGAATGAGAGTTTATCGACATGTCCGACCCCAAGCGCCCTGACGATCAGACTGATACCACAGATATCACAGTGGATGATGAACAGATCACGCCAAAGGTTGAGGATGCCGAACTGGCAACGGAAACGACAGACGAATCTGTTGTTGAGGAGCCCGAAGCGGAACAGGACGCAACAGAGGAATCCGAAACATCTGACGATGAAGCCGCCGCAACAACGCCATGGGGCGGCGCCCCTGCGGATGTAACTGCGCGCTCCACCTCGGACCCGACCAGCCCCGCCTATGTCGCACCAGCCGCTGCTGATGCCCCCCACGACTCATCGGATGATGAATATCACGAGGAAGCCGGCTCCGTCGCCGGTCGGGTTTTGTTCTGGCTATTCCTGTTGGTGGCTGGCGGCGCTCTGGTTTTATGGGGCGGGCCAAAGGTGGCCCCGCACTTGCCCTCAGGCATGGCACCCGTGGCCGAATGGCTGACCCCCGGAAATCGCGCGGCACAGATGCAAACACAGGAACAGGTTGAGGCATTGGAGGCGCGGTTGAGCGCGCGGATCAATGCGCTGAACACCGGCCTTACACCGGACGGCGTAACCGAGCAGATCAACGCCGCCGTGTTGGAAAGCGAAATGCTGACCGCCGAAACGATCACCGCGCTGGCGCAGGATGTGAACGCGCTATCAGATCAAGTCGCCGCCGCGGACGGCGCCCCGATTGAGCAACGCCTGGCGCAGGCAGAAACCCTTCTGGAGGGTTTGAACGCAGAGTTTTCGGCCCTGCGCACCGATCTGACAGGCTTGGCTGCGGGTGAGGGCGGGATTACCGGCCAAAACGCGGCGGAGATCGACGCCTTCACCGCCGCATTGACCGGTTTGCGGGCTGAACTGGACGCCGTTTCCGCACGTACCGGCGCACAGGATCAACGTATTGATGAGGTTGCCGCCACAGCCGAACGCCAATTGCGCACCGCCCGTGAGGAAGTAGCACAGGCCGAGGCGGAGGCAGAGGCCCGCGTCGCCGTCGCCTCCGAACAGGCCGACATGGTTGAGCTAGCAAACGCGCTGGACACCGGCACCTCGTTCGAGGGGCCACTGGGCCGCCTAGCAGAGCAAACCGAAATCACCGCACCGCTGCCTGCACTGGCCGCATCAGGCGTGACGACCCAGGCCGAGCTAGAGGCGCGCCTGCCCAATCTGGCGCATCAGGCGATCCGCGCCGATATTGCACCGGGTGAGGATGACGGCATTCTGAGCAGCGCCACCTCCTTCCTGCGCGCCCGCGTTTCTGGCCGATCCTTGGTTGAGCGTGAGGGCGATGATGCCGATGCGATCCTGTCGCGGGTCGAGGCCCGTTTACGCCGTGGTGATCTGGGCGCCGCATTGACCGAGGCAGAGCAGCTAACAGGTGCCGCTGCCGATACTCTTTCCCCATGGACCGCCGATCTGCGCGCGCGTCATGAGGCCCTTACCGCCTATACCATTCTGGCCGACCGGCTGGATGCAAGTAACTGATTCTAGAGGAACATATTGATGCTCTGGTCCCTGCTGAAAATCATCCTCTTCGTGGCGCTGGTCACGGCCGCAGCCTTTGGCGTGATCTACGTCATGGATCAGGATGGCGGGCTAACGCTTGCTGTTGGCGGGCGTGAATATCCGTTCGAACCGGTCGAGGTACTGATCGTCCTGATCATCGCCATGATCGTGTTCCTGATCCTGCTGAAACTGGCCGGCCTGCTGATTGCAACGCTGCGGTTCCTGACTGGTGACGAAACCGCGTTGTCCCGCTTTTTCGACCGTAATCGCGAACGTCGCGGCTTCCACGCCTTGGCTGAGGCGATGATGCTGAACGCCTCGGGCGATGGTAAGGGCGCACTGGCCCGCGCGAAAAAGGCAGACAGGCTGCTGGACCGCCCCGAACTAACGCGTCTCGTCACCGCACAGGCGGCTGAGGAAGCAGGCGATCATCATCAGGCGGAGGAACAGTACAAGGCGATGCTGACCGACGGGCGCACCCGCTTTGTTGGCATTCACGGCCTGATGCGACAGCGTTTAGCCAAGGGTGAGACGGAAACCGCACTGAAGTTGGCGGAAAAGGCATTTGCCATCCGCCCACGCCACGAGGGACTGCTGAGCACGCTTTTCTCACTGCAAACGGAGCAGGCCGAATGGGGCGGCGCACGGCGCACTCTGGCCGCTCAGGTAAAGGCCAGCGCCCTGCCGCGTGATGTTGCAAACCGCCGCGATGCGATGCTGACCCTCGCCTCCGCTCAGGAATCGATCGTTCAGCATGATTTCAGCAATGCAGGGGATGCCGCGCTAGAGGCACATCGCCTGACTCCCAGCCACGTTCCCGCCGCCATCACAGCGGCGCGGGTGCACCAGCACCGTGGCAGCCCGCGGGCGGCACAGCGAACCTTGCTCAAGACGTGGAAAATCGCACCACATCCCGACATTGCTGCCGCCTTTGCAGCACTGGTGCCGGACGAGTCGCCCGCTGACCGTCGCAAGCGGTTCGAGCCACTGCTAAAGGCACATCCAGAAAACCCCGAAACAAAGATGCTGCACGCCGAGCTGGCAATAGCGCAGGAGGATTTCCCCGCCGCACGTCGCGCCATGGGCGATCTTGCCACGACAGCCCCAACCACACGCGCACTGGCCATCATGGCCGCTGTGGAGCGTGGAGAAGGCTCGGAGGACAAAGTGGTTCGCGGCTGGTTGGCTAAGGCACTGTCGGCGCCACAAGGCCCGCAATGGGTCTGCTCCAACTGCCGCACAACCCATGCCGAATGGTCCGCCACATGCTCAAACTGCGACGCCTTTGATACCATCGACTGGCTGGAGTTGCCCCAAACCGCGGCCAGCCGTTCCGACAGTGCCGCAATGCTGCCAGTCATCACCGGAATCCTCGGCTCCGACGCTGAGCCTGAGGCAGATGAACCAACTGATATGGGCGAAATCGACGATGCTGCGACGGATGAAATAGACCTCGCAGCGGCGGCTGAAAATCGCGAAACAGAGCAGGTAAAACCCGCTTGATTTCTCTTGCACAGATCCGTTGCAATCGCTAATCACAGCCCGTTGCCGCTGTAGCTCATCTGGTAGAGCACATCATTCGTAATGATGGGGTAGTAGGTTCGAGTCCTATCAGCGGCACCATTTACTACTCCAAAGAATCGCATATTCACCTTAGTGGGCACCTGCCTGCACGGCGCCCAAACGCCATGTGTACAAGCAAGACCCCACCAAGTTCCCGTTTAAAAAGGTGTTGGTGACCCCGACTGGATTCGAACCAGTAACCTGCCCCTTAGGAGGGGGCTGCTCTATCCAGTTGAGCCACGGGGCCATCGCGCGGGACACTGCCCCATGGGCAGCGGATCGTCAATCATCGCACAGCACCTACGCGGGCTTTCACTATGCTTAAGGAGTGGCTACGGTTGTGAGGTCTGATGACCCTCAAAGGACCTTGTATATGCTCAAATTTATACCCTTCCTGTTGACTGGCCTTCTGGGGTTTATCGGGTGTGTACCTATCACTGATCAGGATAGCTTTCGAGAAGAGCACGGCCTCATTTTATTACAGAATAACGGCCTGACGCGGGATCGGCAGCTATATGACTACGTGCAGCAGGTTGGACAGCGCATCATTGCGGCAACACCGGCTGCGCGTGATGATTGGCAAATCTACGTTCTGGATACGCCACTGGTGAATGCATTCGTTTTGGACGGAGGTGCAATCTACGTGACACGTGGCTTGGTGATGTTGGCGAATAACGAGGCCGAGGTGGCAGCGGTTATGGCACATGAGATTGCCCATCTCACGGCGAACCACTCACAGGAACGCGCGGAGCATATTCGAAACGCTGATCGTGATAGAATTGACGACAAGCATGTTGTGGATACAGCAGCATATGCTGACGGCTTCGCTGCGTTCACACGCTTGCAGGAAGCTGATGCTGATCGTCTGGGTCTGATCTATTTGCAGAATGCCGGCTATGCGCCTGTGGCGATGGCCGACTTTCTAGAAGCGATGATCACCCACGGCACGATTGAGGCCCAAGTCGCAGGGCGCGACTATGATCCGACCCGGACCGGAGTGTTGGCGAGCCATCCCGCATCAGCCAGCCGCCTTGCCGCCGTTCGTGCCGCCTTACCGTCCGCAGGTGGCGGTGATCTGGGGCGCGACGCGCATATGGATGTGGTAGACGGAATGATCTGGGGGACGGACGGGCGTAATGGCTTTGTTCGGAACAACCGATGGATTGACCCACAAACCGGATTGTCCTTTTCCGCGCCGACCGGCTTAAGCATTGATGTAACCGCACTGGCGGTAAGGGCCGTTGGGGATGATGGCCGCTATCTGAACTTTCTACGCAGCCGCGCACGGGGGTTTACTCCGAGCGACTATCTTTTCGATCTATGGCTGCCCTCTATCGGCCCCGCCGATTTCACTGCGGCTCCAACCGATGTGGTCAACCAATCCATTAATGGCCGACAGGTCGCATATGTAGAGATGCCGATCAGCAGCCTACAGGGCCCGCAATTGCTGCGGCTGGTCGCGGTTCAGGCCGGTTTGGAGATGCTGGAATTTGTGATGATCGCGCCCCAAGACGATACAGCCGCAATGGACAGCCTGTTCGCAACAATTCCGAGCATCCGCATAATTCCGGCCAACCAGCGCGCCGATCTTGTGCCAACACGGCTGCGTGTTGTGACTGTCACGCAGGGGCAAACAGTGCGCGATCTTGCAGCTATGATGCGCGGTGATGATTTTCCATTGCAGCGGTTCCTTGCCCTCAACAATCTTGCCCCCGATGCGCAGCTTGTGGCGGGGCAAAGGGTCAAGATATTACAGTGATGATGCCGCCCGACATATTGTATGCAGAACTTGGCGGGGTCTGGACGCCGCTGACCGGCGGTTTGAGCCACCATGTTTGGCACGTCGCCGTAGATGATCAACCCGCCATGACAGTGCGCATTGCGGACAGAACAACAGCACCGCGCCTGTTTGCCCGCGACCCCGATGCGGAGTGGACCGCCCTGACAGCCCTTTCCGGTACTGGTCTAGCACCACGCGCAATTCGCCGGTTTCCTGATGCAGTGGTGACGGAATATATCGACGGCACCACATGGGATGGGCAGTTTATGGCGGCTGGTAAGGCCCTGCGCGACTTGCACGCCCAGACGCCACCGCCACTGCCCGTCGCCCCCCGATGCGCCCTACAGGACGGTCAGAAAATCTTGCAGATGTGCAGGGATCGCAACCTAAGCACAGTCATGCCAGCCGCGCAGCCCATGACCGGACCCGATGTGTTTTTGCATGGCGATCCGGTGGGCGGCAATATTGTGATGCACGCAGGGCAGGCGCGGCTGATCGACTGGCAATGCCCCGCACGTGGACCAGCCCTGCATGACATCGCGCTGTTCCTGTCCCCCGCGATGCAAGTCATCGCACAGGGCCGCGTACCAGGTGCCGATGAGATCGCCGCCTTTAGCGCCGGTTACGGCCCCCTGCCCGATGATGCGATTGCACCGCTGCGGTGGCGCATCGCCTGCCACTGCCAGTGGCGGGTCGAACAGGGGCACGAAATTTATCGTGAGGCATTACAGGCCGAGCTTACAGCCCTTGCCCAATCAATACGCCGGCAATAACCGCAGCCGCGCCCAGCAGAACACCGGCGCTCAGCATCATCAGGTTGTCACGCCCGCGCCCCGAACGGTTGCGCCCTTCGGGTTGTGGGTTGTTCCTGCGGATCAGGGCATCCTCGGCCATGTGGGGCAATAGCGGGCCAAAGCGGGACAGAACGCGGACCGTTGCGGCAAGGTCACGCAGCACTGCCTTGGGCCCGATATTGTCGCGGATATAGGCCTCGACCACCGGCTGCGCCACGGACCACATGTTCATATTCGGGTCCAGTGAGCGGCCAACCCCCTCAACCACAACCATCGTGCGTTGCAGCAGGATCAGCTCGGTGCGGGTTTCCATGCCGAACCGTTCCGTCACATCGAACAAATGCGCCAGCAGCCGCGCCATGGAGATATGCGACGCATCCTGACCAAAGATCGGTTCGGCAACCGCACGCAGGGCCTGCGCAAATGCCTCCATATCCTGATCGGCGGGGACATATCCTGCCTCGAAATGCACCTCGGCCACGCGCATGTAGTTCTTGCTGAGGAAACCGTACAGGATTTCTGCGTAAACGCGGCGCGCATAGGGATCGATCCGGCCCATAATGCCGAAATCAAGGGCGACCAGATCTCCCTCCGGCCCAACCTTCAGGTTGCCCTGATGCATATCGGCGTGGAAAAATCCGTCGCGCAGGGCGTGCCCTAGAAAGACCTGAACGATCCGCGCGCCCATCTGCTCCATATTGACGCCGCGTTCGCGCAGCGTCTCAACCTCGCCCAGATTTGTGCCCTCGATCCATTCAGCGGTCATCACGCTGTGCGCGGAGAGGGGCCAGATGATCTCAGGCACCCGAAAGCCATCATCCTGCGCCGAATTGGCGGCGAATTCCGCACCTGCTGATGCTTCCAGCCGGAAGTCCAGCTCCTGCCGAACGACCCCGTCGAAATGGGCGATGACCTCGGTCGGTTTCAGGCGGCGCGATTTTGGCGATAGCAGCTCGATCGTGCGCGCGGCGAAATAGAAGGCGTTGATATCGCGGGCAAAGGCACGGGCGATGCCGGGACGACGGATTTTCACCGCAACCTCACGCCCCGTGGCGGCAACACGCGCCCTGTGGACCTGCGCGATGGATGCGGCGGCAACCGGCGCGCTGAATTCGCTGAACAACACATCAACCGGCGCGCCCAGCTCTCGCTCCACCTCCGCCCGTGCGGAGGCCAGATTGAACGGAGGCAACTGATCCTGTAACACCTTCAGCTCGCGGCTAAGGTCAACGCCCGTCACGTCGGGGCGTGTGGATAGGATCTGGCCCAGCTTGATATAGGACGGGCCCAATGCGGTGATCGCGCGCACCACAGGCGGTTGCGTCGGGTCGCCCCGTTCGCCCAGCCATTGCACCGGCCACATGATCGTCTTTGCCGCAATCCGCAGGGGACGCGGCGCGCCAAGCTCTCTCATCGCAACGTCCAGCGCACCTGTCCGCTCAAACGTCGCGCCCGTGCGGATCAACCGCCATAGGTTGGAAACGGGGTTCAAATCTTCCACCCCGAATGCAGGCAGGCGATACCCATTGTCAGGTTGCGATAAGCGGCGTTCTCAAACCCTTCCTGACGGATCATGCTGGCAAAGGTGTCCTGATCGGGAAACTTGCGAATGGACTCGACGAGGTACTGATAGCTCTCGGAATCATCGGCGATAATCTTACCCATGCGGGGGATCACGTTGAAGGAATAGGCGTCGTAAGCCTTTTGCAGCATGTCGTTGGGAATGTGGCTGAATTCCAGACACATCAGCCGGCCACCGGGCTTCAGAACGCGGTACGCCTCGGCCAATGCCTCCTGCGGGCGCGTCACGTTCCGAATGCCAAAGCTGATGGTGTAAACGTCAAAGGTACTATCCTCGAAGGGCAGGTTCATCGCATCACCTACGATCCAGTCCATCGGGGCGTCCTGTGCCTCGGGGCGTTTCTTGCCCTCTTCCAGCATCGAGGCGGTCATATCGCAAACAGTCGCCTGTCCGCCGCCACGTTTTAGGAACCGGAACGACACATCGCCCGTACCACCGGCAACATCCAGCAAGTGCTGATAGGGGCGCGGCGCCAGCCAATCCATCATCGCATCTTTCCAGACACGGTGGATGCCCATGCTCATCACATCGTTCATCACGTCGTATTTCGACGCGACGGAGGTAAAGACCCCGTGGACCTTTCCGGCTTTTTCGTCCTCAGGCACATCCTGAAAACCGAAATGCGTTGTTTTCTGATCGTCAGACATGTGCTGCTCCATCGCGTGCGTGTTAATGTGCAACCTAGCGATTGGCGCGCGATTGGAAAGCGTGGTTTGGCGTCGCAGTGATTGCACGTATCGCACGCCGCCCCTAGATGGGGTCAATTAAGCCGGAGGTTATCGCAATGCCCGAACTGCCAGAGGTCGAAACCGTGCGTCGCGGATTAACCCCCGTCATGCAGGGGCGCGTGATTGTGCACGCTGATATCCGCCGCCCCGACCTGCGCTGGCCCTTTCCCGAACGTATGGCCGAACGACTAACCGGTGCGCGGATCGAGCGCTTAAACCGCCGTTCAAAGTACATCCTGATGGATCTGGACCGTGGTGAGACATTGATCGTGCATCTGGGCATGTCGGGCCGCATGTTGATTGCCGGCCCATCTGACACAAGCACATCCGGTACAACCACCCCCGGCGCATTCCACCATCACCACCCCGCACCCGCCAAACATGACCACGTCGTGTTTGATATGGAGGACGGAACCCGCATCAGCTTCAACGATGCCCGCCGCTTTGGCGCGATGGATTTGGTGGCAACGGATGCGTTGGATGAGCACAAGCTGATCGCGGTTCTAGGGCCGGAACCCTTCGACAATATGTTCTCCGAATCCTATCTGGCGGCAAAGCTGGCAGGCCGTGCAACACCGATTAAATCCGCGCTTCTGGATCAACGAATCGTGGCGGGGCTGGGAAATATCTATGTTTGCGAGGCGCTGTGGCGCGCCGGAATCAGCCCGACACGGCAGGCGCGCGATATTACATCACGGCAAATTGCGACCCTGACGCGGATCATTCGTGACGTGCTGAACGATGCGATTGCGGCGGGCGGCTCCAGCCTGCGCGACTACCGGCAGGCAAACGGTGAACTTGGCTATTTTCAACACTCTTTTGCGGTCTATGGACGCGAGGGCGAACCCTGCCGCACCCCCGGTTGCACAGCCCGGATTGAGCGGTTGGTACAGTCGGGCAGGTCCAGTTTTCACTGCCCGGTATGTCAGGGGTAGTGACTGAAACAACTTGCAATCATTCGCTAGCCGTTTCAAATCGGCCCCGGATGGCAAGGGAAAGGAATTTCGCATGGCCTATGAGATGTTGATAACCGACGTGTCCGACTATGTCGGTCTTATCAAACTGAACCGCCCCGATGCGCTGAACGCGCTGAACGCACAAATGCTGGATGAGCTGGCTGCTGTGTTGAAGGCATGGGACCGCGACGAGAACGTGCGGGCCATTGTTATCACCGGATCGGAAAAGGCATTTGCCGCCGGTGCTGATATCAAGGAAATGTCCGAGAAATCCTTCGTGGATATGTTCGGATCCGATTATTTCACCGATCAGACTGAATCCATCAGTCGCACCCGCAAACCGATCATCGCAGCCGTTTCCGGCTTTGCCTTGGGCGGTGGATGTGAGCTGGCAATGATGTGCGATTTCATCATCTGCTCTGACACGGCGAAGTTCGGCCAACCCGAAATCAATCTCGGCGTTATGGCAGGCATCGGTGGAACACAGCGTTTGACCCGCCTGGTGGGTAAGTCCAAGGCGATGGAGATGAACCTGACGGGTCGCTTCATGGATTCTGAGGAAGCGGAGCGTTCCGGCCTCGTGTCGCGCGTTGTACCGGCCAAGGAGTTGCTAGACGATGCGCTAAAGACAGCAGGCAAGATCGCCGAGAAATCGCAGATCACCGCGATGGCTGTGAAAGAATCAGTCAACCGCGCCTATGAAACGACTCAGCGTGAGGGACTGCTATTCGAGCGTCGGGTCTTCCATTCCCTGTTCGCAACTGAGGACCAATCCGAAGGAATGGCCGCTTTTGCAGAGAAACGTACCCCTAAATTCCGCGACAGATAGGCCATTCACATCCATGGGCGTTGACAGGCCATGGATGCGGGTGTATTTGCGCGGCTCATCTTTGAACTAAAAGAACCGGAATCAAACATGGCAAATACGCCTTCCGCTAAAAAGCGCGTGCGCCAGCTCGAGCGCCGCACCGAAGTAAACAAAGCGCGCCGTTCGCGTATTCGCACCTTCCTGCGTAAGGTTGAGGAGGCGATTGCCGGTGGCGATCAGGCCGTTGCGAAATCCGCACTGCAGGACGCACAGCCAGAGATCATGCGTGGCGTGACCAAAGGCGTGATCCACAAGAACACCGCATCGCGCAAAGTTTCCCGGCTTACCAGCCGCGTTAAGGCAATGGCATAAGCCATTCGCTGACAGCGATAGCAATTCGAGGGGCGCATCTACGGATGCGCCCTTTTCGTTAAAACCGCCCTCCCCAACGTCACTTCGACCACCAACCTGAATGTTCCGCATTCAGTCCTGTTGTTCGAATCGCACCCAATCCGTAAGTTCTCAGAACACCCAGATACGGCTCCACCCAAGAATCCGATCTGAATGACCCGTTAGGAATTCGTTTCCAACGGAAACTATGTTTATGATTTTTTTCGTTTAATACGAAAGAGTTAGCTGAAATTTTCGGTGGTTTCACTTGTGTGAAGACCCCGACTCGGACTAGCTTCGCGAAACCAAAACGCAGAGTCGAAAGACCAGAGGAGAGCATAACGTGCCGCAGATAGAGCAGATGAAACCGCAAGACGCTTACGACACATTGCGGTCAAACCCTGCGGCAGTTCTGGTTGACGTGCGCACCCAGGCGGAGTGGAATTTTGTAGGCATCCCCGACACGAGGGAGCTGGGCAATGCAATCGCACTGGTACAGTGGATGCAATTCCCGGACATGGCCGTAAATTCCGCCTTTTCCCAGGAACTGACCCAACAGCTTGGCGGGGAAATTCCCGATACGTTGTTGTTCATCTGTCGCTCCGGCGCGCGGTCGCACAATGCGGCACAGATGATTGCGCAGCAAATGTCCGACGCAGGCAGGGACATTCGCTGCATTAATGTTGCTGAGGGATTCGAGGGGGATCTAGACCCTTCTGCCCATCGCGGGCACGTCAACGGCTGGAAGGCTGCTGCACTACCTTGGCGACAAACCTGATCGCATAGGCGGGCTGTCTATAGTCCGCATCGCAACTGTATTTTGCCTGCCGTTCCGCCTGATGCGTGGTTCGGTAAGACCGGATTTTTGATGGGACGAATGATGTCGGACACGGATGCCTGGGGGCGCATTTGCACGGATATGAAGTCTACGATCGGGAAGGAAGCTTATCAAAGCTGGATCGACCCGCTATCGCTGGACCGCATTGATCAGGGCATCGCGCATTTCGCAGCCCCGACCAGCTTCATCGGCCGTTGGGTCGATCGCAATTACGGCGAACGCATCCGCACATCCTTCGCGCGTGAGGGATACAGCGTCACCCGCCTGAATTTCAGCGTGAACCCCGCCGTTCAAAAGGCAGCCCCCCAACCCCGCAGCGCACCAGCCGCGCAGGTTGCAGCGCCCCAGACCGGTGATGAGGAACTGCCCGGCTCACCACTGGACCCACGCTTTACCTTTGACAGCTTCGTTGTGGGTAAACCCAACGAGCTGGCCCATGCGGCCGCGCGCCGCGTGGCGGAGGGGGGCGAGGTCGCGTTCAACCCGCTGGTGCTGTATGGCGGCGTAGGCTTGGGTAAAACCCACCTGATGCATGCCATCGCGTGGAAGTTGCAGGAGGATAACCCCGGTTTCCGCGTGCTCTACCTCAGCGCGGAACAGTTCATGTACCGCTTTGTTCAGGCATTGCGGTTCCGCGATACAATCTCGTTCAAGCAGATGTTCCGCTCCGTCGATGTGCTGATGGTGGACGATGTGCAATTCATCGCAGGCAAGGATTCTACGCAGGAGGAGTTCTTCCACACCTTCAACGCACTGATCGACCAGAACAAGCAGGTCATCATCTCCGCCGACCGTGCGCCGGGGGAAATTGACGGGATGGAGGATCGCATCAAGTCGCGCCTGCAATGGGGCCTTGTCGCGGATATCCACCCGACCGATTACGAACTACGCTTGGGCATCTTGCAGGCAAAGCTGGACACACAGCGCGCACAGCATCCCAATGTCACGATTGATCCCAAGGTCATCGACTTCCTCGCCCATCGCATCAGCTCGAACGTGCGTGTCCTTGAGGGGGCGCTGACACGGCTCTACGCCTTTGCGTCGCTGGTTGGGCGCCATATCGACCTGGACATGACCCATGAATGCCTAACGGACCTGCTGCGCGCATCCGAGCGGAAGGTAACGATTGAGGAAATCATGCGAAAGGTGGCCGAATATTACCACCTGCGCATGAACGACCTGATGTCCGCCCGCCGCGCCCGCGTTGTGGCCCGCCCCCGTCAGGTGGCGATGTATCTGGCAAAAACGCTGACCTCCAAAAGCTTGCCCGAAATCGGTCGCAAGTTTGGTGGCCGCGACCACACCACGGTGATCCACGCGGTAAAGCGTGTGGAAGAGCTAAAGCAAAACGACAGCCAGATCGCCGATGATGTGGAACTGCTGCGCCGGATGCTAGAGGCCTAGGCCGTATTGGGCAGGCCATGTGGCCCGCCCAATAGTGTGCATTATTCCTGCCATTGACCCCAACCACCGGCACCGGGTGTCAGCATGTGGAATGCGTCGCCTGGGGCCAGTTGAACCTCGACATTCGCGCCCAGCACCTGCCGGGTCCCATCGGCACGGATCACCGCATTCACCCCGAGCGCACCATCTGCACCACCCGCCGCACCGGCAGGGGCAACACGACGATGCGAGGTCAGGGTTGTGACCGTCGCAGGGACGAGGAACCGCAACTGGCGATCCATTCCGTTGCCACCGATCCACTGCCCCGCACCACCGGACCCGCGCCGAATGGCCAGATGATCCAGACGCACAGGGAAGCGACGCTCCAGAACCTCCGGATCAGTCATGCGGGTATTGGTCATATGGCTCTGCACAGCGCTGGCACCATTCCAGCCCGGTCCGGCGCCACAACCACCGGCGATGGTTTCGTAGTTCTGGAATGCCTCAGTACCCCAAACGAAGTTGTTCATGGTGCCCTGCGATCCCGCAATCACACCCAGCGCCTGATATAGACAATCGGCAATGGACTGGCTGACCTCGGTATTGCCGGAAATCACCGCAGCAGGGGCAACCGGATTCACCATGGAGCGCAGCGGCGCGATGATGCGGATCGGCTTCAGACAGCCCTCGTTCATCGGCATGTCCCGCCCGACCAAGGTGCGGAACACATAAAGCACAACTGCGCAGGCGATGGAGAACGGCGCGTTGTAATTGCCATCATGCTGGGCAGAGGTTCCAGTGAAATCAACCTCCGCACCACGGCCATCGGCATCGACGCGCACAGCAACCTTGATATGCGCGCCGTGATCCAGCTCGTAATCGCATGTGCCGTCGCGCAGTTCACCGATCACGCCGCGCACTGCTGCCTCGGCATTATCCTGCACATGGCCCGCATAGGCCCGCACAACAGCGGCCCCGTGATGGGCACAAGTCTCAACCAAGGCCTGACGCCCTGTTTCATTGGCCGCAATCTGTGCACCCAAATCCGCAAGGTTCTGATCGGGATTTCGCGCGGGGTATTTCGCTCCACCCAGAATGCCACGGATCAATCCCTCGTCCAGCGTACCTGTCGTCATGACACGCACAGGGTCGATCAGGACGCCTTCTTCCTCGATATGCCGCGAATCGGGCGGGGCAGATCCCGGCGTGCGACCGCCAATATCGGCATGGTGGCCACGCGATGCGGTCCAGAACGAGAGCTCACCCTCAACAAAGACAGGCGTGATGATCGTGATGTCAGGCAAATGCGTGCCACCGCGATAGGGTGAGTTCAGCATCCACGCATCGCCATGGGCGACGTCCGCGCCTGCAACCTCAATCACGGTCCGAACGGAATCGGACATCGATCCCAGGTGCACCGGCACATGCGGCGCATTCGCCACCAGATTGCCCGCCGCATCAAACACCGCGCAGGAAAAATCGTAACGCTCCTTAATGTTCACCGATTGCGCGGTCAGGGCGAGGGTCGCGCCCATCCGTTCCGCGACAGACATGAACAGGTTGTTATACAGTTCCAACCGCACAGGGTCGGCGGAGGTATCGCCAACGGGCCGCGGTGCGGCGCTGACCTGTTGCAGCAACAATGTGCCCCGTGCATCGACGGTGGCCTGCCAGCCGGGCTCAATCACGGTGGTTCCTGTCGCCTCGCTTAGCACTGCGGGACCATCAACCACCTGTCCGGCGATCAGCTGTGCACGATTATACAGCGCAACCGGCCTGCGCGCGTCACCCTTCCACACGGACAGGCTGGCCACAGCAACGCCCGCCTGATCGCCGGTCAGCATAGGTGTTTCACCTGCACCGGTTTCGCCCACGGCCTCCGCTATCAGCATATCGAACAGGATCGCACGGTCGGGCAGATCGAAACCAAAGCGGGCGCGGTGTGCAGCGGCGAAATCAACGGCCATGGCGTCATGACGCTGGAATTTCACCTCCAACCCCTGCTCGGACCCGTCATAGCGCAGGCGCACACGGCGCGAGACCTTGGCCTGCTCGGCGGAAATGCCCTGCTGCAACAGTTCGCTCATCGCCTTTGCCGCCATCGCGTCCAGGGTTTCAGCCGCCTCAACCGCATCCGATAGGGGCGCGTCGAACTGGCGTTCCTGTAGGGACCGGATATCGGCCAAGCCCATGCCATAGGCCGACAAAACACCGGCCAAGGGGTGCAGCATAACGCGGGTCATACCCAAAGCCTCGGCCACCAAGCACGCATGTTGCCCACCTGCCCCGCCAAAGGAGGCCAGCGTATAATCGGCAAGGTCATGCCCACGCTCCGTCCCGATACGCCGGATTGCGCGCGCCATATTGTCCACGGCAACGGCGAGGAAGCCCTCGGCCACCTGCTCCGGCGTCAAAACCTCGCCAGTGGTGGCGGCAATCTCACCTGCCAGCGTCGCGAATTTGCTGCGCACAGCATCCACATCCAGCGGCAGGTCGCCATTCGGTCCGAACACAGTGGGGAAATGATCTGGGTCCAGCTTTCCCAGCATCACATTCGCATCGGTCACGGTCAGCGGACCACCACGGCGATAACAGGCCGGTCCGGGATCAGCGCCGGCGCTTTCAGGGCCAACCAGATAACGACCATCGCGGAAGGACAGGATCGAACCACCGCCCGCCGCCACCGTATGAATATCCATCATCGGCGCGCATAGGCGCACACCTGCAACCTCGGTCTCGAAACTACGCTCATAGGCGCCGGCATAATGGCTGACATCGGTGGAGGTGCCGCCCATATCGAACCCGATCAGGCGGTCCAGATTGGCCTCCGCCCCTGTGCGCGCCATGCCCACAATACCGCCAGCAGGGCCGGACAGGATTGAATCACGGCCCTGAAACAGGTCCGCATCGGTCAAACCGCCGCTGGATTGCATAAACATCAACCGATCCGCCCCATGGCCCAGCGCCTGTGCGACCCGATCAATATACCGACGCAGAACCGGCGACAGATAGGCATCCGCAACCGTGGTGTCACAACGTGGAACGATGCGGATCAGGCGCGATGTTTCGTGACTGGTGGATACTTGGGTAAAGCCGACCTCACACGCGATTTCTGCGGCGCGGACCTCATGCACGGGGTTTAGCCATGCATGCAGGAAGGCAATCGCCACGGCCTCAGCCCCCGCCATGCGGGCCTGTTGCAGATCACGGCGCAGGGTATCCTCGTCCAGCACAGTCAGGATTTCGCCCTCGGCGTCCAACCGCTCCTGCGCCTCAATCGTGTGATTGTGCAACAGTTCCGGCAGCTTGATATCCAGATCGAACAGACGTGGGCGGGTCTGATACCCGATGCGCGGCAGGTCAGCGAAACCCTGCGTGATGACCAATGCGGTGGGCGTGCCCTTACGCTCCAGCAGGGCATTGGTGGCAACGGTGGTGCCCATCTTTACGGCGGCGATCATGCCTGCGGGAATGTCATCCCTCGCCGCGATGCCCAGCATACGGCGAATGCCCTCAACCGCGGCATCCAGATATTGCTCGGGGTTTTCCGACAGCAATTTATCCGTGTGCAGCGTCCCGTCCGGTGCCCGCCCGACAATGTCGGTGAAGGTGCCGCCACGGTCGATCCAGAATTCCCATTTGGCTTCTACCCGCTCGCTCATTGCCTCATCTCCAAAACCGGCCCAAGAATGTGTTGCATTGATTTCTTAACGATGACAATTTGTCAACGTAATGATAGCAACATGTCAAAAGACAGGAAGTCCAACATGAAGTATGCAATCCTCACCGCCGCTATGATGGCAGCCGCAACACCAACCCTGGCCGAGGGATGGGACATGCCAACGCCATACGGCGATTCCACATTCCACACCGTCAACATCATGCAATTCGCAGATGACGTGCGCGCCGCCACCGATGGCGGGCTGGACATCACCGTGCATTCCGCCGGATCGCTGTTCCCGCATTCCGAAATCAAGAACGCTGTCCGTTCCCGTCAGGTACCCGCAGGTGAATTCCTGCTGTCGCAGTTGAACAACGAAAACGCGGCATTCGGTCTGGACAGCCAGCCCTTCCTCGCGACCTCCTACGAGGATGGCATGGCCCTGTGGGATGCACAGCGCCCCGTCGTGACAGAACTGCTGGCTGAACAGGGCCTGATGCCGCTGTTCGCCGTTCCATGGCCGGCACAGGGCCTGTACACCAATGGCGAAATCGAAACAGTTGGCGATCTGTCCGGTCTGCGGTTCCGCGCATATAACGCCCAGCTTGAGGAATTCGCCCAGCTCGCCGGTGCAGCCCCCGTACAGGTTGAGGCACCAGACATCCCGCAGGCATTCGCAACCGGTCAGGTTGATGCGATGATCACCTCGCCCTCGACCGGTGCCAACTCCACTGCGTGGGATTTCGTGTCGCACTACACGCCGATCAACGCATGGCTGCCAAAGAACATCATCGTCGTCAGCCAGCGCGCCTTTGACCGTCTGGATACAGATGTCCAAACCGCCGTGCTAGAGGCAGCAGCCATTGCCGAAACACGCGGCTGGGAAATGTCCGCAGCCGAGGCAGCCGAGAAAACCCAAGTCATGGCCGATAACGGCATCACCGTGGTTGAGCCTTCGGTAGAGCTGGTAAACGGCCTGCAAACCATCGGCGCGACAATGCTGCAAAGCATGACGGCAACTGCCTCGCCCGAGGCACTGGCAATTCTGGGCGCCTACACCCAGTGATCGCGCGCAGGCCCCATACGGGCCTGCCTAGACGACTTGCCGCCGGTTTCCCGAACGGGATTTGGGGAACCGGTTTCAACCCGATGAGGACATATCATGGCGCGCCTTCTTGACCGACTTTACGACTTCGCCGGATGGCTCGCCGCCATTGCTATCTTGATCATCTGCTGTGTGGTTTCCGCGCAAATCGGGCTGAACATCCTGGCCCGTATCGGGGGGCCTGCATGGTCATGGACGATCCCGTCCTATGCCGATTTTGCCGGTTTCGCGCTGGCCGCAGCATCCTTTCTGGCGCTGGCACATACGTTGCGGCGCGGGGGTCATATCCGCGTCAATCTGGTCACAGACCGCATGCGCCCCCGCGCGCGTTGGGGGGTGGAGCTGCTTACGCTGGCCCTGTCCACGCTGATGTCGGGCTATGCCACCTATTACGTGATCCTACTGGTGATGGAGAGCGTGCATTACGGCGATCAATCCACGGGGATTATCGCGGTGCCGCTATGGATTCCGCAGCTTCCCGTCGCCATCGGTCTGGTCCTGCTGACCATCGCGCTGATCCACACCCTGGCTGAGAGTGTGATTGCCCGTGCGCCGGTTCTGACCGCCGACACGACCGAAGAATAAGGCCCCCGCCGCTCCAAACTATCCCCGCCGCAGGGAACACAGCCCGCGCCGCGCCCGACTGGAAAGCCCGACAGAATGTCCGATCCGATAATTGCACTTGTCCTGCTCGCCCTGCTGCTGACCCTGCTTGCCAGTGGCATCTGGGTGGCTCTCGCACTGATGATGACGGCCTTTGTGGCCATTGTAGCCTTTTCCAACACGTCCGGCGGGTTGGTTCTGGCCACAACGATCTGGGGCCATTCCCACAGTTGGGCACTGGCCGCATTGCCGCTGTTCATCCTGATGGGAGAGATATTATTGCGATCGCGGCTTAGTCAGGACATGTTTTCCGGCCTTGCCCCATGGCTGGGCCGTGCACCGGGGCGGTTGCTGCATGTGAACATTCTGGGCTGTGCGATCTTTGCTGCGGTGTCCGGTTCCTCCGCCGCGACGGCAGCAACTATTGGCCGGATGAGCGTACCTGAGCTGACAGATCGTGGTTATCCAGAGCGCTTGATCATCGGCACCTTGGCCGGTTCCGCCACGCTGGGCCTGCTGATCCCGCCCTCGATCATCCTGATCGTTTACGGCGTCGCGACAGAGCAAAGCATCGCCCGCCTGTTCGTGGCCGGCATCTTGCCCGGTTTGATGCTGGTGCTGATGTTTGCGGCCTATGTGGCCGTGCGCGCCATTATGGACCCAGACCTAATCCCGCCCGCGCCACAGCGTGTTGCCCTGCGTGAAAAGCTGGCCGCGTCGCGTCGCCTGATCCCTGTTGTCCTGCTGATCGCGGGCGTCATCGGGTCGATCTATACCGGCGTTGCCTCACCCACCGACGCGGCGGCGCTTGGCGTGGTGCTGTCCATCGTGCTGGCCTTTTTCACCGGCGGGTTCGGGTTCGCACAGCTCAAGGAAGCCTTCATCTCCGCCACGCGGACATCGTGCATGATTGCGTTCATCCTGATTGGCGCGGCGTTCCTGTCGATCTCCATGGGCTTTACAGGGCTGCCGCGTAACCTAGCCGCATGGATCGGGGGCTTTGGCCTGTCGCCCTATGCGTTGCTGGCCGCGCTGACTCTGTTCTTTATCGTGCTGGGGTGTTTTCTGGACGGGATTTCGGTGGTGGTGCTGACCACCTCGATCATCTTGCCAATGGTTGAGGCAGTGGGCATCGACCCCCTATGGTTCGGCATTTATCTGGTTATCGTGGTTGAGATGAGCCAGATCACGCCGCCCGTTGGCTTTAACCTCTTCGTGATCCAAGGGCTGACAGGCATAGACATTCTGCGGGTGGCCCGTGCGGCACTGCCCTTCTTTATGTTGCTGCTGCTTGGCCTCGCGCTGATTGTTATCTTCCCCCAAATCGTGACATTGCTGCCAAACGCAATGTAGGCGGTGGGGCGAGTATGAAGTTTCTGGAGGTTATCGGCGCAAATGCGCGTTGGGTGATGGCAGGGGGGTGCGTGGCCGCGCTGTTCCTGCCATCGCTTTCAGCACTGCTACGCCCCGCCCTGCCCGCATTAGTCAGCGTGGTTCTCGCCGTCGCAATGACCCGCATTGATCTGGGGGCAATTGCACGCGGTGCCATCCGCCCGGCGCGCCTGTTCAGTTGGCTGGCGGCGGTTGTGCTGATGATGCCGGTCTCCGGAGCTTTGCTATGGGTGATCGGGCATCTGGTCCTGCCGCAGGACCGGTCCTTGTTGGTTTTATACGCCGCTGCCCCGCCCATCGCATCGGCCGCGGGCATCTGTTTTCTGATGCGCTATGACGCGCAACGCGCGGTCGAGGTTACAGCCACCGCGACATTGCTAACCCCGATCATCGGCCCACTGTTGCTGGCGCTGATGGTGCCTGACCTACCCGGGTTGGACCCTGTGCCGCTGGCCATACGGCTGAGCATGATTATCGCAGGCGGCGTTACGCTGGCCATCGCGGCAAAGGCGATCATCGGGCAGGAGCGAATCGCCGCCTCCGGCCGTCGTTTTGACGGGATCGCGGCCTGCATCATGGTGCTGTTTGTCATACCGCTCTTTGACGGGGTGGGTGGCACGATCCTGAGCGATCCGCAAACCTCGCTGCGCATCCTCGCCCTGTGCTTTGTGCTGAATTTGGGCACTACAATCGCGGTTCTGAAATTGGGCGAGGGTCCGCTGGGCCGTGCGCGGGCCGGTGCCTATGGCGTGCTGTCAGGAAATCGCACGGTTGCGATATACCTTGCGGCATTGCCCTATGATCCGCACATGGCGCTGTTCGTCGCGCTGTACCAGTTCCCGATGTATCTGACGCCGCTGGCGCTTGATGCACTTGGCCTGAACAATCGCAACGAAGCGGTCACATCACCCTGAGCCAACGCGCCTCATCCCGTGCCAACATATTGCGAGCGGGTGTGAATGATTTGAGGTCGGGGAACAGCTCCTGCACCTCGGCGCGGGCCTCAGGCGTTAAGCCCGACAGCGCCTGATCGCCGGGGAACAGAGTTTCGGTCCATAGGCCATCCGCACGGATCACCTCATGCCCCTCACACATCAAATGTAGGTAACTGACCGGTCCCGGTTCGCAGCGCGTCACCGTATCACCATTTATCAGGCCAACAGCCGGTGCCAGTGCCTCGGACTCACCTGTCATCAGCGCCAGCTTTAGCCCCGACAACAAAATGCGATGCTGTGGCGAAACCACCATATCACGGTTGGGGCAATCAGGGCCCAGCGCACCGCGGCTGATGTGGATCGGGGCCAGTTGCGGCTTTGCCTCAACTTCATCCTGCCGCAGGTCGCGACGGCCGACCCAAACCAAGGGGCGAATGCCGTTATCCCGCGTCGCCACCAGATCACCGGGCTGCAACGACTCCACCTTACGCAGGCCCGTTGGCGTCACGATCATCGTGCCGGGGGTAAAGCAGATGACGTTCGTATTATCATAGGTCAGGTCATCCGGCGCGACGCCTGTTAGCTGCAAGCCGCCCGCTGAATCCAGCACGCCATCCGCCGCATCATCGCGCAGCGCATTAATCGCCAAACCAAAATTGGTGCCATTAGCGGCATTATAAGCCGCCAATGTCCCTGAATTATAGAACGCCGACAAATCAACGAAATCGTTGTTGGTCTGGTCATCATCGTCGATGTTCTGACCGGTCGCTGTGTTAAAGTCGGTGATGATATCCGGCGTGCCATCCGCGATGAAAACGTCGAAGCCGTCACCGCCGGTCAGCGTATCTGTACCCGCACCACCGTCCAGCGTGTCGTTACCGGCACCGCCGGTTATCACGTCGTTGCCGTTACCACCCGTCATCGAGTCGTCGCCAGCACCACCGTCGATCTGGTCGGCACCGCCGCCGCCATTAATCGTGTCGTTACCGCCTAGGCCGTAGATAGTATCCGCACCGCCACCGCCATCGATGCTGTCAGCCTCACCCACATCCGCATTCGGGATGGTGGTGAAATAGATGTCAGTGATCGTCGCCGCTTGGTTCGAGGAACCCGCATTCTCATAATCGATTTCGATACGCGCAACCGGGCCGCCAACGGTAACCAGTATCGAACCCGCTGCATCCGCATTGCCTGTACCGGTATTGCCCAGCGCCTGATCCACGCCGGTAAATCCGTCGCCGGATGTATCGCTCAACGTTGGACCGGCGGTGCCACCACCACCCGAGACGAGGGTTACAGCGATCCGGTTTCCATCCGCATCATAAGCGCGAACCGTAACCTGATCCTGAAATCCTGCGCCACCAGCCGTATCAATATCGTTGATACGGAACTGCACATCAGAAACCTCATCCTCCAACGTGGCCGTTGTGGAGGAGAAGTTGATTGTCAGGACAGATGTGTTCGCATCCGCGCCTGAGCGTGTGCCGTATAGCTGACCCGAGGAGTTCGCATTGATCGCGCCAGTATCACCAACATCAATGCCGTTGGTGTACTGGTTGCTGTTCTGGAATGTGACATCGCGGCCATTGGCCTCCTCGTCATAATCCAGTGATACATTGATACCGCCCAAGTTTTGCGAAGCAAAACCGGTCTGATCTGCCGAGGCAAGCACATCCTCGTCATCAATCGCGCTGCCATCGCCCGATGGATCAGGAAGCTGCGACCACTCAAAAACCTGCCGCGTAGGCTCATCACCATCGCCATAGATGACATCCGCACCGCCGCGCCCCAGAATCGTATCAGAGCCGGAGCCGCCATATAGCGTATCCGCGCTGTTCGAGCCGGTAATGCTGTCATTGCCATCGCCGCCTAGCACGGTGCGAGGCCCCGCATCGTCGAGCGTTATTGTGTCATTGCCCTGCGCCGACACGTCCGAATAGTTGAAACCCGCGCTCGAAACGCCCGAGGCAGACCACGACCCGCCTTCGGCCAGCGTGCCCGTGCCAGATTCAGGAATGAAAAAGGCGTAATTGGTGCCGCCCGAGGTGAAGATATTGTAAACGCCAGTTAGGGTGGTTCCACCAACGGTGAACGTTGCTTCGCCAGACTGCCACTCATTCGTGTAGGTGCCATCGACCGATGAACCGGATAGGCTGAATTGCTGATTGGTGTCTGTATTGGTATTGGCAGATCCACCAGTGGCGGACGTAAACGTATTATCGGTCGCGTTATCGACCAGCGTAATCGTAACGCCAGCATCCTCGACCAAGCCTGTAGCGAGGTTAAGAACGTACCCATTACCGTAGCTGTAATTACTCGCCATTCTCACCCCCCCCGTGATTTAGGCTTCAGTCATCACATTCCCATAACCACCTAGAACTCCCTCTGCGGCAGTCAACGGCCAGCACATATTGATGCACATTATCCCGCTGTCTTTGCCCTTGTTTAGTATGAAACATTCCCCAACCGACCTCCAGCCCTATGACGTTAGGGCATTAGTAGAGTCAGTAGCCCCAATGGCCTGAAAAGGGAAAATAAACCGCTGAAATATACGTTTGAGACCATTTACAGCATCAAATGGCCCCAAACTCGTCGCAATTTTACATAGATTGGTGTGAAATCTGCCTGTCGCCCGCCGTCAACATTGCGACCGATTCGGCTAAAGCATTCCGATCTATGCGGAAATGTCGATACAAATCGCCAATTGTACCCGTCTGGCCAAAATGCTCGACCCCGTGCGGAATGGTGCGATGACCTGCAACCGCGCCCAGCCAGCTTAGCGTTGCGGGATGCCCGTCAATCACGGTGACAAGGGCGCATTCGCGGGGCAATTCACCGAGCAGCGTCTCGATATGGCTCTTAGCATCTGCGTTGCCACGGGCGCGATCACGTTGCGCCGCAGTCCACCCCGCGTTCAGACGATCAGCGGAGGTTACTGCCAGCACGCCCACATCACGCCGGTATTCCCCGATCATACCGGCAGCCGCAATCGCCTCATCCGCGACGGCGCCCTGATAGGCGATCACAACCGAGCAATTCGGGCCGGGTTTGCGCAGCCAATAGGCCCCGTCGATGGCCCCCTGCCGGAAATCGTCGTTCACGCGGCGCACGGGCTGCTCCAGCGGCTTGGTCGTCAGGCGCAGATAGACAGAGCCACCGGTTTCATCCCGCAGCCATGTCCGCTCATCCGGATCGCCCTCACCATCGCGCTGAACATAGTCAAAGGCCCAGCCCATGATGACCGCCAGCTCGTCCACAAAGGCAGGCTCAAACGCGGCGAGGCCATCCTGACTCATCCCGATCAGCGGCGACCCGATGGACTGATGCGCCCCCCCCTCAGGCGCGAGGGTCACGCCGGACGGGGTGCCGACCAGCAGAAAGCGCGCATCCTGATAGCAGGCATAGTTCAGCGCATCCAAACCACGGGCCACAAACGGATCATACACCGTGCCAACGGGGATCAAGCGTTTGCCGAACAGCGAATGGCTCAACCCTGCGGCGCCCAGCAGCAGCATCAGGTTCATCTCCGCGATGCCCAGCTCAATATGCTGCCCCTCGGGTGTGAACTCCCATTTCGCGGTGGAGGGGATGTTCTCGTTTATGAACGTGTCATCCTGCGGGGTGCGGGCGAACAGCTTACGCCGGTTCACCCATGGGCCCAGGCTGGTGGTGCCCGTTACATCGGGCGACATCGTGACGATCCGATCCGCCAGTGCGCTGTTCCCCTTGGACAGGGTATCGAGGATCTTGCCAAACGCGGTCTGGGTGGACACCTCGCGGTCGCTGGCCATCTCAATCGCGGGAACTGGCAATTTATCATCGGTAAAGCGGCGGCGTCCCTTGGCAAAGAACGGAGCGGCGTCCAGAAACTTTTGCAACACCTCAGGATCAGAAACAGTGGCGAACTTCTCCCACTCCTGCCCTGCCGGAACGCCCATGTGGTCTTGCCACGCGGCCATCTGCGTCTTGTTCATCAGGCCGCCATGGTTGTCCTTGTGTCCCGCAATCGGCGTGCCCCAGCCCTTGATCGTATAGGCGAGGAAGCAAACAGGGCGGTCATGGTCGATGCTGGCAAAGGTGTCGGCCATCGTCTGCACGCAGTTCCCGCCAAGGTTTTCCATCAGCGCGGCCAGTTCCTCATCCGTGCGCCGCTCAATTAGATCGGTCACATCGCCCTGATCGCCCAGCGCATCCATCAGACGCTTGCGCCACACGGCACCGCCCATAAAGGTCAGTGCGGAATAGAGCTGGTTCGGGCAGTCATCGATCCACTCACGCAGTTTCTCGCCGCCCGGTTCCTGAAATGCGGCACGTTGCAGCACACCATATTTGATCCGCACCACATCCCAACCAAAGGCATCAAAGATCTGCTCAACCCGTTTAAACAGCCCCTCGCGCACGATCCCGTCCAGCGATTGACGGTTATAATCAATGATCCACCACGTATTACGCAGGTCGTTTTTCCACCCCTCCTGCAAGCATTCGTAGATATTGCCCTCGTCCAGTTCGGCATCCCCAACCAGCGCCACCATGCGGCCCTGTGGAATATCCGCGCCCCAGCTTTTCGCCGCGATATAATCCTGCACCAGCGATGCAAACGACGTGATCGCCACGCCCAACCCGACCGAGCCGGTCGAGAAATCAACATCGTCGATATCCTTGGTTCGCGAGGGATAGGACTGCACACCGCCTAGCCCGCGAAAGGCCTCCATCTTTTCCCGCGTTTGATTGCCCATCAGGTACTGGATCGCGTGAAAAATCGGCGAGGCATGGGGCTTTACCGCCACCCGATCCTCTGGCCGCAGCGCCGAGAAATACAGCGCCGTCATAATCGACACCATAGACGCGGAGGACGCCTGATGCCCGCCAATCTTGATCCCGTCTTCCTTTGCCCGCAGATGGTTCGCATTGTGAATCATCCAGTGCGACAGCCACAGCAAACGTTGCTCAACGGTCTTGAGATGCTGGTTCGTGCTCATATCGGTCTATCCTTGGGCTGCCGCAATCAACCACCGATACCACTACGTGCGCGCTACTTTCTTGCAATTCGAACTGTGATCCGCCCATAATTTAGCATGATCCACTACATGATATGCTCAAATGGCTGAAAACACCTCTCTGGATGAGATCGACATCCGAATCCTGCGCGAACTGTCCCGCGATGGCCGGATCAGTGCCGCCGATCTGGCACAGCGTGTGGGGTTGAGCGCGACCCCCGTCATCCGCCGCCTGCGTCGGCTTGAGGATAGCGGCGTCGTCAGCGGCTATACCGCCCTGATTGACGAGACGGCTCTGGGTTATTCCATGTCGGTCTTTGTCTCGGTCAAACTGGACCGGCAGGTGGACGGGGCCATGCGCCGGTTCGAGGCCGCAATCCTGACCCTGCCCGAGGTGGTAGATTGCTGGCTGATGACCGGCAATCGCGATTACCTGCTGCGTATCGCCGTAACAGGGCTAAAGGAATTCGAGGCCCTGATGATCGAGCGTCTGGTCAAGATCGAGAGCGTCGCCTCCATCGAATCCTCGATCCCCATCCGCCGCGTAAAATCCGGTATCGCCCGCAGCCCCTAATCCCCAATGACAGATGCGCGACCCGCCGCTACGCTATCCGCAACAGAGAGGGTAACGCGATGTGTGGCAACAGCAGGGGAACGGCCATTCCAACCGTTCAGATCGACAATAAACGCACCCGCGTTACCGAATGGCGCTTTCCTGCGCGGGGCGACAATACTGGCTGGCACAAACACGCCTATGACTACGTGGTCGTGCCGCTGTTCACCGGAGTGCTGGAAATCGAGACCCCAGATGGCAAACGCATCACCGCGCAAATGACCCATGGCGTGCCCTATTACCGGAATCTGGGCGTCGAACATGACGTCATTAACGGCAATGATTTTGAATGTGCCTTTGTCGAGATCGAGCTTCTGGAACAGGCGGCTTCAGCATGACGCATCAGGGATCATGCCTGTGCGGGGCAATCCGCTTTACCGTCTCGGGCGAGTTGCCAGCCCCGAATGCCTGCCATTGCACGCAGTGCCGCAAACAATCGGGGCATTACTGGGCCTCGATCGACATTGCGCGGGACCGGCTACAGCTACAGGATGACGCACAATTGCGGTGGTATCAGGCCTCGGCCAAGGTTCGGCGCGGCTTTTGCGGCACCTGCGGCTCGTTCCTGTTCTGGGATCCCATCGGTGGCGCGGCAACGGCGGTTGCTATGGGCGCCTTTGATGGCCCCACCCAGACCAAGCTGGCGCTACATATCTTTACCGATGATAAGGGCGATTATTACGACATCACCGATGGGCTGCCACAGAACCGGCACTAGGCAGTTACGACCGCCGTGCCCCACTCACCGCATTGCGCGGCCAGCCCAGCAGGCAAAGCACGGTCGGTAAAGATCGTATCAATATCCGCGAGCGAGGTAATCCGCGCCGGCGCCTGCCGCTGAAATTTCGAGTGATCCGCCACCAGAAAAGTCCGTCGCGCCTGCCGGATGATGGTTTGACTGACGCCAACCTCCTGAATATCGAAATCCAGCAAGTCCCCCTCCGCATCCATTGCGGAACAACCGATGACCGCGAAATCGAATTTGAACTGCTGGATGGTCTGGATCGTCAGCGCACCGATCAATCCCCCATCGGACCGGCGCAGCGACCCACCGGCAACGATGATTTCGCAGCTCTCATTCTCGACCAGGATATTGGCCACGTTCATATTATTCGTCACCACCAACAGATTGCGGTGGGTCAGCAACTGACGGGCCACGGCCTCCGTACTGGTGCCGATATTCAGAAAGATCGAGGCATCATCAGGGATCGCCGCGGCACAGGCGCTGGCGATTGCGTCCTTTGCCCCGTCATTCAGATCGCGCCGATCCTCATAGCCGATATTGACCGTGCTGGATGGCAGGATCGCGCCGCCATGGACGCGCTCCAACTTTCCGGCATCGGCCAGATCGCTCAGATCGCGGCGAATGGTTTGATGGGTGACACCGAAATGCTCGGCCAATCCCTCAACCGTGACCTTTCGCGCGCGGCGCGCAATGTCGAGGATTTCAGGGTGGCGAAAGGTCTGTGACATGCCTCCACTTACCCGCGTTTACGCATGATTTCCAGCCGGATCACCGCGTAATTACCGGCCTATATCGCGCGCGGACAGGGACGAGACATCGGCAACAATCAGCTCCGCCAAGGCATTAAACGCCCCCGATTGCGCCGTTGAAATGCCCGCAATCGTGTCCCCGCCAGTTGGCTGAGTGATGGCAAAGCTCTGCGCATGCTCAAACGTGCCCCGGTTCAGCGCAATGATGAAATACTGCCCCTCCAGCGTGTATTCACCGCCGACCTGCCCCACGGCACGGCTAACCTGTACCTCCACCCGCAAATCGGCTCGGCTCAGCATGGGCCACGGTTCGGCCGCAACAGCCGTTTCCGGCAATCGCGCCGCCAGTGTCTGTGCAAGGCGCATCGTCAGCGCGCGCGGCGGCAGGTCCGCCCACAGCACATCATTGCGCAGGGAAACGGTGCCATCGGCCTGCTCCACCCCGATCTGTTCGCCCTGCGCATAATAGGGCAGGGAAACCTCGCGCAGCTCGATCGAGCGCGCAACACTGGTCGCCGCCACAGGATTAACGGTGACCGGCGCCAATTGGATGCGCGGTTCCGGCGCGGAAGTACACGCAGCCAACAGCACGGCAAGCATAAGGAAACGCATGGTTTAATCCTTTCAGGATGCGGTCAGCGACCGATCAGCAGCGAGTTCGGGTTACGCTCAATCTGACGCACCAATGCGGTGATCGCACGGGCAGTGTCGCGGAATTCACGGATGGCGCGCAGGGCCTCATCATTCACAACAGAGCCCTCGCCATAGGCGGCAATGGTCGCGCTAGACTGCACGCTCAGCGCATCCAGACGCGCCAGCAGATCAGGCACATCAACGGCAGCCAGACGAATGGCCTCCATCGTGCGTTCAGCCGCGCTCAACGTATCGCCCAGCCCCTGTGCAACGCCCGCACCGCGCAAATCCTGCAAGGTCAGCCGCACCTCGCGCAGGGCCTCGGTCAGGATCGCGGGCAGGTCCTGCGCGCCGGGTGCGGCAAGGATCGCATCGGCGCTGCGCAGCACGTCCTGTGCGGTTTGGGCCAATTGGTCCAGCTCGACATTCTCTGCGTCCGAAACCACGGCACCGATCCGCTCCATCAGCTCAGGCACGCCATCTGTCGCCTGCGCAACACTGGCCGCCGCACGGCCCGCATCGGCCAGTGCGGTTTGCAGGCGTTCGCCCAGCTCCGCCGCGACCAGATCGTCCAGCAAAGCGCGCGCACTGCGCACACCCGCACTGATATCTGCCGGAATTGCCTGCGTGGATGGGTCCTCCAGCAAAGCACGTAATGCGGCCAGCGAAGCCGTTGCCTGCGCTGGCAATGCCTGGGTCTGCGGGTCGGACAGGATGGTATCAACCTCCGCGATTACGCCACTCAGCGCATCCGGAATGGTTTTGGAGGCTTCGGCGATTTCCGACAGGCTTGCCGCCGCCTGCGTGGCAGAACTCAGCGTTTCGCCCAGCAATTGCGCGACATTCGCATCATCTATCGCGGCCAATGTGCGGTTGATCGTGACCAAGCTGGCCAAGGTTTCCGCAGGCAATGCTTGCGTTGCCTCATCATCCAGAATCCCCCGTGCCGATCGCAGCACACCCGTCAGTTCCGCCGGAGCAGCCGCCAGTTCGGGGTTGGACAGGAACGTATTCGCCGTATTGGCCAGCGCATCGACATCCTCAATCAACGCGGCCAGTGTTTCGGGCAGGTCAGCGGCACCATCGGTCAGCGCGGCAATGCCAGTGGCGGCCGACGCCCCCTCCTGCAATGCAGTGGCAAGACGCCCCGCAATATCCGCTTCGCCAAATTCAGCCAGAATATCCTCGGCCTGCGCCAATGCACGGCCCAGCGCATCCGGCGCGGATTGCAGGGCGGGGCTAGACGTAACCGCCTGAATATCCGATAGCAATGCCGCCGCCTGGGTCGGCAGGGAACGCGCCGCCGGATCATCAATCAGACCCTGCGCCGAGGACACAAATTCCTGCGTTGCGCGCAATGTCGCGGCAAGGTCGGGCGTCAGTTCGCTGGTCGTTTGATCCACGGTCCGCGCCAATGCGGAAATATCGGCAACCGTCGTGGTGAATGCCTCAACCAATGCGGCCTCCTGCGCGTCCTCCAGCAAACCACGCAGAGCGGTCAGACCGGCCAGCAATTCACCCGGCGCCTGTTTCACACCATCCGATTGCAGCAACCCACGCAGATCGGAGATGGCGGCATTTGCCTCCACCGGAATTTGGCGCAATTCGGGATCGCTGAGCAGCGAGGTAACTGCGTTCAATGCCTGTGTTGCGGCAGTCATGATCGCCTCAACCGGCAATTCGTCGATACGGGTGATCAGCCCCTCCGCCGTTTCGGCCAAGCCTGATGTCGGCGTTTCAACCGTTGGAATCCGCGGGAAGGGACGGTTATCCAGATTCAGCTCCGCCGGTTCCGCATCCGGAATTTCGGCCAGTTCGATGCTTTGCGACCCGGACAGAATGGAGGGGGAGGTCAATTGCGCGCGCAGGCCGCTATCCGCAACCAGTTCACCCAACAGCGCAAGGGTCAGGCTGGCATCCGCCCCCGATGGCAGGCCAAATCGGCCCGGCTCAATCTCAAACGCGGCCAACAGTTCAACCGCGCGGCTGCCCTGCTCACCGGCCAATCGGGCCGAGACACTGGTAACGGACCCGACCGGAATCCCGCGATAGGACACCTGCGCCCCAACGCGTAAGCCGTTGACCGAACCCGGGAAAACCGCAGAGATCGTTACCGGTGCGCGCACCAGCGTATCAAATAGCGAGGATCGCGCCGTGTCTGCATCGGGGTACAGCCGGAACGCCCGCTCCGCCGTCACCTGTTTGCCATCAGGAAACACGGTGTCAAATGTAACACCGCCGCGCAGCAGCGCCGTCAGGCTGCCCACATCCAGCGACGCACCGCTGGTATCAAGGTTGAAGCTAAATCCCGACGCATCCCAGAACCGCGTCCCCTCATTGATCAGATCATTATAGGGTTCACGCACAAAGGCGGTATAGACGATGCGACTGCCATCATCGGACAGCGCTACATCCTCAACCTGCCCGACCTCGATCCCCTTAAACAGCATGGGCGACCCGATCGAAATCGAGCTGGCCAACGACGTGTTCAGCGTCAGCCGCAGGCCCGGTTCATCCAGTGGCGTCAGGGGCGCGCGCTCCAACCCGGTGAAATCATAGGCAGTGCGACCCGGATTCATTGGCAATTGAACGCTCAGATAGGAGCCGCTGATAACCGTGCTAAGCCCCGAAATGCCCTGCGCGGTAATCTCGGGCTCCACGATCCAGAACACCGCCTCGCTGGTCACATAGGGGGCGATTTCAGGCTCTAGCCGGATATGTACCAACACGTCATTCAGGCCGGCGCCAAAGCCGACTTCCTCAACATGCCCAATCGTCACATCGCGGTATCGTAACACCGTTTGCGACGCCGAAACCCCAGAGGCGCTGGCGAAATGCACAACCACAACAGGCCCGCGCGAGGTAAAGGTCTGCACCGTCACCACAGCCGCCACGATCAACGCAACCAGCGGAATCGCCCATACCAGCGAGAAACGTTTCCATAGCGGCGTATGGGCTTCCGTCTCGATCCGGGGCGCGGGGGGCTGCGGCATGTCAGTCAATTCAGATATCCTTCGCCGTACTCTCAGGCTGATCCCAGATCAGCCGTGGGTCAAATGACTGCGCCGATAGCATTGTAAATGCCACGGACAGTGCAAAACAAACTGCGGCCGGACCGGGATGCACGCTTGCTGCTGCGCCCAGTTGCACCAACGCCGCCAACAACGCCACTACGAACACATCGATCATGGACCAGCGCCCAACGAATTCAATGATTTCATGCAGGTGAACCCGCGAATGGCGGCTCAAACCACTGGGCCGCGTGACCGACCACGCCAATAATGCAATCACGCCAAACTTACTCAACGGAACCACCACCGACGCGAAAAAGATAATGGCCGCAATGCCGTAGGCGCCCGCCTCGACCAGAACCACAACACCACCGACAATGGTATCCTCATGCGTCGTGGCCAATTGCCGTGTGGCCAGCATCGGGTACAGGTTGGCCGGAATATAGGCGATGACCCCAACGATCAGCCACGCCCAAACCCGTTGAATACTTTGGGGTTTTCGTGAATGCAGCTTTGCCGCACAGCGTCGGCAAGTGGTCTGGTCTGCATTATGCACCAGCTCACACCGATGGCACGCGACCATGCCTGCCTCACGCGCTGTGGTGACGCTCATTTCTCATCATCCAGAATGGACCAGATCGAAGCCGAATCCGTGATCTGACGCTCAAATGCAATGATAACGACCGCCGCGCAAAATGCCCAAAAGGCAGGGCCAAATCCGATGGTGGCCAGATCCGCCACCTTGACCAAGGCAACTGCGGACCCGAGCACGAAAATCTCAGCCATGGACCATGGGCGCAGCGCCTCTGACCAACGGAATACCCGTGCAGCATGGCGCGGGGCGGCCCCCCCACGCCATAGTGGAAACAGGGCGTAGACCAGAAAACCCACGCGCATCAGCGGGATAGCAATAATGCTGGCCGTAACCGCAGCCGTTAGCGGGATCAACCAACCGGTCAGGAATGCCGCCGCAACACCCAGCAAAGTCGTGGTGTTGCCAAAGCCCAATTCCTCAATCGACAGGAACGGAAAGAACAGCGCAAACAGGATCAGGATCGCCACAGCAAAGGCCATGGCCAGCGTGCGATCCAGCGATGTTTGCCGCCCCGAAACCAGCATTCTGTCACAGCGCAGGCAATAGGCCCGCTGTCCGACCCGCAGGTCAGGCACATCGTGTAGCGCGTCACAGGAGGGGCAAGCGAGTAATGTCATGCAGCCAAGATAGTGCATCCGCGGCCATAGGCCAGCACCGCAAATCCGAATTTATCCACAGGCTGGAAAGTGGCTGCTTTCCGGCTGCTCTGTGGCTGGCAGAATCTGCCCTATCGCATTCTGGAAATATCCCCGCCGGAGGCATTCAACCGGCGGGGATATGCGCCACGTTACAGGACGTAGCGGCTCAGATCGGTGGAGCGGCTCAGCTCTCCCAGATACTTTTCTACAAACTCAGCGTTCACCACGACCGCCTCACCGGAACGATCCGGCGCGGTAAAGCTTAGCTCCTCGAACACCCGTTCCAGCACGGTGTACAAACGTCGCGCACCGATATTTTCGACGTTGCTGTTCACCTCCGCCGCGATGCGGGCGAGGTTTGAGATACCGTCATCGGTGAACGTAACCGTCACGCCCTCCGTTCCGAGCAGAGCGGTATATTGGCGGGTCAGGGCATTGTCCGTCTCCGTCAGAATCCGCACAAAATCGCTCTCGGTCAGGGCGCGCAGTTCAACACGGATCGGCAGGCGACCCTGAAGTTCGGGCAACAGATCCGACGGCTTTGCCACGTGGAACGCACCCGATGCGATGAACAGGATGTGGTCGGTCTTCACCGGGCCATGCTTGGTGGAAACGGTCGTTCCCTCGATCAAAGGCAGCAGATCGCGCTGCACACCCTCACGGCTAACCTCACCACCACGGCCATCCTGTTTCGAGGCAACCTTGTCGATCTCGTCAATGAAAACGATGCCGGATTGTTCAACGACCTGCACCGCCTCACGGGTCAGAGCTTCCTCATCCAGCAGTTTATCTGCTTCCTCAGCGATCAGGATTTCATAGCTGTCGGCCACGCGCAGGCGTTTTTTGGTTTTACGCCCGCCCATCGCCTTACCGAACAGCGACCCAAGGTCCATCATCTGACCACCACCGGGGGGCATTCCGGGAATTTCCATATTGCCCAGCGGGTTCGAGGTATCAGACACCTCAACCTCGATTTCCGTATCGTCCAGCAGGCCGTCGCGCAGTTTTTTGCGGAACATGTCGCGGGTTTGCTCGCGTGCTCCCTCACCGGCCAATGCGGCGATGACGCGGGCCTCGGCGGCCTCATGCGCCTTGGATTTGACCTCCTCACGACGGTATTCGCGAGTCATCACGATGGAGGCGTCCACCAGATCGCGGATGATCTGTTCCACGTCACGGCCGACATAACCGACCTCGGTGAATTTGGTTGCCTCAACCTTGATAAACGGGGCGCGGGCCAGTTTGGCGAGGCGGCGCGAGATCTCGGTCTTACCTACGCCGGTGGGTCCGATCATCAGGATGTTCTTGGGGTAAACTTCCTCGGCCATGGCATCGTCCAGCCGTTGGCGGCGCCACCGATTGCGCAGGGCGACGGCGACGGCACGCTTTGCGTCCGCTTGGCCGATGATAAAGCGATCCAGCTCCGAGACGATCTCACGGGGGGTCAGGTCGGTCATGTAATGTCCTCTCCTAAGGGCAGAGATAGGGGGTAGCCGGAGGTCAGATGACCTCAACCGTGGCGTTGCCATTGGTGTAGACGCAGATATCGGCGGCGATGCTCAACGCACGGCGGGCAATTGCCTCGGCGTCCATATCCTGATCCATCAGCGCGCGTGCTGCGGCCAGTGCGAAATTACCGCCCGATCCAACTGCCGCGATGTCATGTTCAGGTTCCAGCACATCGCCCGCGCCGGTCACGATGAACAGGTCGGTCCCGTCGGTGACGATCAGCATCGCCTCCAGATTGCGCAGGTATTTGTCGGTGCGCCAATCCTTGGCCAGATCAACGCAGGCGCGGGCCAGTTGGCCGGGGGTTGCCTCCAGCTTCGTCTCAAGCCGTTCCAGCAGGGTAAAGGCGTCGGCGGTTGATCCGGCAAAACCGCAAATCACGTCCGAACCACCGGGGCTGAGCCGCCGGACCTTACGCGCGGTGCCCTTCATCACGGTGGGGCCAACGCTGACCTGACCGTCGCCCACAACGGCAACGCGGCCGCCCTTGCGCACCGCGACGATGGTTGTGCCGTGCCAACCGGGGAAACGTGTGTCGTCGCTCATATCGCTCTCCTCATGTCGTCGTTCCGTGGCAGATAGGGGCTGCAAGCGGGATTTGACAGGGCAGAAGCATGCGGCGCGGATATTTCGGGAATGCGAGGCCGCTCAGCGCGCGGTCCGGGCACGACGCAACAGCGGTGGCGCAATCAGCCATCCGGCCAGCGCGCCGCCCAGATGCGCCTGCCATGCCAGCGTGCCACCCAGCCCGAAATGCAGCGCGATGTTCAGCACCGTCATCGTGCCGATAAACTGCAAAACCGGTGTGATCGGCCGACCGCTGGCGCGCAGGGCTGTAAACTCCCACCGCTTCCACGCGGCCATAAAGCCAAAGGCAGCGCCGGACGCGCCCACCATCGGGATCAGGCCGTCCGGTCCCAGCAGTGCAAATCCCGCACCGCCCGCAATGGCAGTCACCGCAAACAGCACCAGCATCCGCAACTCACCACAGAACATCACAACCATGCGCCCGATGGACAGCAGGATCACCGTATTCATCACCACGTGGATGATACCGCTGTGCAAAAAAGCGTGCGTTATGAACATTGAATAGGGTTGCAGATCAAAGGCCGGCTGCACCTCGTCAAAGATCAGCGGCCGCCAGAACGCGCCATGGGTATAGGCCCAGCGCCGTGTGATATCGGTCAGGCCAAGGTCCGATAGTTGCAGCAGCCCCTCGATCGCCAACAACAGGACTGTCAGCGCCCATAGGGCACGCATTGGCGGGGTCGCGGGGGGCTGTTGATCTGTCATTCCTATTGCTTACGACAGTCCGCCCCAGATGCAAATCATGATTAATGCACCGATCTTATGGAACCAATTCAATGTTCGATTGTTGAGCAGTAATGGATTGCGCCAAAATTTCAGCTAACTAATCCGTTGTTCTAACTGTAGTTTTACTGAATCATCTTGTTTGGAAAGAGCAAACCATCGGAATGCAGGTAAAAATCGCGGTCACGCAAAATAGCGCTACGAAACCGGATTTGGCCGCTGATATTGCAGGTGCTTCACAGCGCCACATGATCCGCGATCTGCCTGCACGCAATTACGATGCAGATAACCGCCGTGATTTGCACGCGGAAATGTGGTACGCTTCTGGTAGCGACCACCGCCCAATGCGGGCGCATGACGGGATCAGCGCGCATGCGTTTGGCCGGTCAGCGGCTGAAATACCGGGCTTTATTGATGTTGATGTGCGCGTGGGGGCCGCACTTGTCACTTGTGATTACGCCGACTGCATCTGTGCGTCGCGGGATCGCAGGTTGAGTAAAGTGGACCCCCCTGATGACAACCTTCGAAGATCCCCCACCCGACCCGATTATCGAGCATATGCGCGGTGGCGATATGCGGGTTCGCAGCCTTCTGATCACGATCTATGAGGATCTGATCCTGCCGCGTGGTGGTGAGGTGGGGATCATGGCGCTGCAACGCTTGTTCGAATTGCTGGGGTTGGAGGCAGGCGCCGTACGCACTGCGGTTTCGCGACTGGTGGCCGATGGGTGGTTGATCCGCCGGCGCGACGGGCGGGCCAGCTTCTACCGGCTGGGCGACACGCAAATCCAGACATATGCCGATGATGCACGGCGCGTTTATGCGGCGGTCGGACGGGCCACTGGCAATACCTGGATGCTCGTTCATCATCACGACGCGGATTTGCTCGGCACCGCGGCACGTCTGAAAGGCGCGGGTTTTCTATCGCCTAGCCGTGACGTTTTCATCTGGCCTCTGTCGCGCCCGATCCCCGAAAACGTCATTCCGGCGGATGCGATTGTAAGTCGCGGTGTGTTGTTGTTAAGCGCTCAGCACCGTGCCGCCCTGTGTCCACGGGGAACGCGGGCGGCCTATCTGGCCTTGCTCAAGGACATCACGCAGGTGGAGCACAAGTTGGAGGATGTCACGCTGGATACCTCGCAGGCGATGGCCCTGCGGCTGCTGTTAATCCATCGCTGGCAGGCGATCCTGCTGTCGCATCCGGAATTATCGACCGAGATCGAGCCGGATGACTGGCCATGTGAAAATGTACGCGCGCGGGTTGCCGGCCTTTACCAGCGCGTGCAGCAGCAAAGTGAGGAGTGGCTACGCTCCCACGCGCCTGAGACGACAGGCACGGCATGGGCGGATTTACCGACCCGTTTCTGAACCCGTTTGGGCGCCGATTTCTCGCCCGATGTAACCGAGCAAAAAAGTCGGGATTGACATGTCCTACTATTTTAGTCAGTTTACTCGGAAGTTAAGCCAGCGACATACGGTTGCGAGCCAGAATGTTCAGAAACGGAAAGATAGACATGTCCGAGTCCTGTGCGACGGCCGCAAACCCGCAACGCAACCGCATTGATACGATTGAGGCGAACCGCCCGATCCATGATGCCCGCGTCCTCGTCGGCAGCGATGGCAAGGCTGTTATCCGTCTGGGTGAGACAGAATACACCCTGCGCATCACACGCCAGAACAAGCTGATCCTGACAAAATGACCTATCACGATCGCGATACAATGCCGCCACGTGGCGGTGCCGCTGTGGGTCATTTGAGCGAGCTGCCCCGTTTGGAGGCAGCGGCCATTTGCTATCTACGCCTGTGGTGCGCCGGAACCGAGGGGCGCGACGAGCTGATGCTGGCCTTTACCGATCTGGCCCCCACCGATGCCGCCCAGCGCGCCGAGGGTTTTGCCGAGCTGGTTCGCCTGATGCTGGAAACCGCCCGCCGCCCCCTGCAACGCCGCCATCTGGGCTGTGCCTGTGTATCGGGCGATGAATGTGCATTCGGCCATATGGTCGCCTGCGCCGCGATGGGCGAGCGTGAGGAGGCGATGCTGCTGGCCTCACTGCTGGTTCAGCCAGATGCATGGCTGCCACTGAGCCTGCAAGCGGAACGAATCGGGCTGGAAATCGCCCAGATGCACGTTCCCGCACCAAACATGACGCGCGCCACCCATACCGCGCCCAGCCGTAAGCCAAACTGAAAAAGCCAACCCTAAGAAAGACTTCGTTTATGCGACATCTAACTCTCGGCCTGCTGGCCGCCACTTGCCTGACAGCCCCCGCATTTGCACAGGATCGCGCCGCGGTTCTGGACACCTATGCGAACATCGCACAGGCAAAATTCGCGGACAGCCTGACGACTGCGCAGCGCTTGCAGGAAGCCGTTGAAACACTGATCGCGGCCCCCTCGGCCGAGGCACTGACCGCCGCACGTGCCGCATGGATTGCATCCCGCGTCCCCTACCAGCAGACCGAAGTTTACCGTTTCGGCAACGCCATCGTTGATGAGTGGGAGGGCAAGGTGAACGCATGGCCCCTCGACGAGGGCCTGATCGATTACGTTGATGCATCCTATGGCGGTGCGACCGACGAAAACGAATATGCCGCGCTGAACGTTATCGCGAACCCGACCTTCACCCTGTCTGGTGAGGAAATCGACGCGACCCATATCACTCCGGCCCTGCTTGAGGGCGCTTTGCACGAAGCTGATGAAGTCGAGAGCAACGTCGCGACCGGCTATCACGCCATTGAATTTCTGCTCTGGGGTCAGGATCTGAACGGTCATGATGCCGGCGCGGGTGAGCGTCCGTGGACCGACTACGCACTGGGTGATGACTGCACCAACGACAATTGCGACCGTCGTGGTGAATATCTGTCCGCAGCAACGGCGCTGCTGGTTTCCGATCTGGAGTGGATGACAGAGCAATGGGGCGACAACGGCGCCGCCCGTGTTGAGCTGTTTTCCGACGAGGGCGCAGGCATTTCCGCCATGCTGACCGGTATGGGCAGCCTGTCCTATGGTGAGCAAGCGGGTGAGCGGATGCGTCTGGGCCTGATGCTGAACGATCCTGAGGAGGAGCACGATTGTTTCTCCGACAACACCCACAACTCGCACTTCTATGACGGTCTGGGCATCTGGGGCGCATATAATGGCAGCTATACCGGCATTGATGGTCGCGTGGTTTCCGGCGCGTCGCTGTCCGAGCTGGTCGCGGCGGCTGATCCTGCTGTGGATGCAGAACTGTCGGCAAAGCTGGACGCAACTGTTCTGGCGCTTGGCCGTCTGAAATCCGCAGCCGAGGCTGGTTTTGCCTATGACATGATGCTGGAGCGCGGCAATGAAGCCGGTGAAGCATTGGTTATGGGTGGCGTGAACGCGCTGGTCGATCAGACACGGTCCATTGAGCGTGCAGTTGCTGCGCTGGAAGTTGCCTCGATCGAGTTTGAAGGCTCCGACAGCCTCGACAACCCAACGGCTGTTTTCGAGTAAGCTGATACTATACGGTTCGGGCGCAGCAATGTGCCCGAACCACCCCCGGAGCGATCTAGATGAGCAGTAAGACCCCAAGCCCCTGCATCGGCGTTTGCAAGTTTAAACGCGAGACGCATTGCATCGGTTGCTCGATGACCAAAACCCAGAAATCGATGTTCAAAACGCTCAAAGGTGAAAAATACCGTCGGGCATTTCTCACCTTTGTCATTCATCAGCAAAGTGCCCTTGGGCGATATCGCCACTGGGCACCGGCATATCTGAAACGCTGCGCCAAAAAGGGTGTCAGCGTTGATTTGCCCTAGGGATTAGCCACGACCCTTGGTGTGGGCGCGCAGCATCCATGCAAACTTGTCATGCACCATACCGCGTGAAATCAGCAAATCCTGCGTCAGCAGATCGCCATTCTGTTCAGCAACAGCAGCAGCACCGGACATTGTCTTGGACAGGGTCATCTGTGCCTTTTGCAGGTGGCCGATCATCTCGACATCGGTGTAGTGACCCTCAAGCTCCTCAACCTTGGACCGCGCGATCATGCCTGCCAGCGTTCCCTCGGCGTGCATGTCGAGCATTTTGATCCGCTCCGCCAGGTCGTCCTGACCGGCAAAGTGATCCTCGTAAATCGTCTGGAACAGCGCGTGCAGCGGGCCGAATGTGTTGCTTTCGACGTTCCAGTGGAAGTTCTGTGCCATCATCGTGGTGACAGCGGTTTCCGCGACGGCCTGATTCAGAGCATCCGCAATGGCGGCTTGGGCGTCAGGGGTTAGATCAAGTGCGATATCTGCCATTTTATGTTCCATTCACGGTTTGGGGTCTGGCTGCGCGTTGGCTCGACCATATTAGAATAATTCTAATGTAGTGCAGAAATCCGATCTGCCAACCCACAAATCAGCATTCTGAAATAACGTTGCGACTGTGCTTGCACTCGCGCGCGGATCAAATGCTCGACCGAGGCGGTGTCGCCTGCCATTCGACGCTCCAACAACCGCAACAGCCAGCTTTCATCAAAGCTGCGTTGTAACGTGCGAGGGGCGTAGAAAACCGGCTCGCGGCCCAATGCCTCGCTCAATGTAGCAACCAATATCTGCGCAAATGGTTCCACAGGCCCGTGCGGCGAAAGGACGCGACAGGCCTGCCACAGTTCTGTGCGGCGACCGGCGCGGCACTGTAATGCCGTTATACGCAACAGGGGCAGGGCGTAATCCGCCTCGATATGCGCAGGCGTTACGGCGGGTTGTGCCGATAGATGCAGCGGTGCAGGCTGGGACATGAGCGTGCTTTCGTCTGGCGGAGTCCAATGAACGGGTCTATACCTGACTAGTCTTATCGGAAATATTGAGCCCCATCAATGCGCAGCTTTGTCACAGCACTCGCCCTTATCGCACTGCCCGCCGCCGCAGATACGCCGCTGGACATGCCACATCTGGATATCATCCCCCGCACCGCAGCCGAGCGTGAGCGTATCGCTGCTGTAATTGCTGAAGCTAACGACACTGCCACCGGCGATACCGTTCACCGGTTCGAGCGGATGTCGGCCGGTGCCACAACATCCGAGGCGGCGGCGAATGGCGATGCGTTTTCACACCCCTCGGCCAATCTTAGCTTTGAGGAGCGCGGCGATTTTTTCATCGGCAACGGCCTGTTCCGGCGGCTATGGGCGACTGCGCCTGCCTCAACCATCGCGTCTGACGGCTTGGGGCCGCTATATAATGCGCGGTCGTGCCAGCGTTGCCATCTAAAGGATGGTCGCGGGCACCCGCCTGAAAATACCGATGATCTGACGACCTCGATGCTGGTGAAAATCGGTGTGGTCGGGCTGGATGCGGACCCTGCCTTGCTGGACGCGATCGAGGATTATGTCGGGGCCTCTGCGCATCCGGTCTATGGCGGGCAGCTACAGGATCGCTCCATCGCGGGTGTGCCGCCGGAATATAAGCTTGGCATCACCTATGAACCGTTTGAGGTCACCCTGAACGGTGAGGAGCCTGCGATTCTGCGCCGCCCGACCTATGAAGTCGGCTCCCCCGCCTATGGTCCGCTGGGCGACAACTGGGCGATCAGTCCGCGCATTGCGCCGCAGATGATCGGCCTAGGCCTGTTAGAGGCGATCGCCGTTGAGGATATTCTGGCCCTGACCGACCCTGATGATGCCGATGGTGACGGCGTTTCAGGCCGTGCGCAGGTGGTATGGTCGGATGAGTTTGACCGCGCGCTGCTGGGCCGTTTCGGGCTAAAGGCAGGCGATCCGACCCTGCGGGAACAGGCGGCTGATGCATTCTCGAACGATATCGGGATTTCCAGCCCGATCCTGCCCAATGATCACGGGGATTGCACCGCAGAACAGGCCGAATGTCTGGCCGCGCCGGGTGGTGGGTCGCCCGAACAGGACGGTACCGAAGTCGCACAAAACGCACTGGATCTGGTGACATTCTATTCCGCCAATCTGGCCGTGCCCGTGCGCCGTGATGAAGGGGACGCCGCCGTTCTGCGTGGACGCGCCGTGTTTCACGAGGCTGGCTGCGCCGCCTGTCACAACCCGACCTTTGTCACGCACCGCCTACAGGATGGCGGGCCGCAGAGCTTTCAATTGATCTGGCCCTATACCGATATGTTGCTGCACGATATGGGCCCCGATCTGGCCGATGGTCTGCCCGAGGGGCGCGCCAGCGGGCAGGAATGGCGCACGCCGCCATTGTGGGGCGTCGGCTTGACCCAAACGGTTAGCGGGCACACCTATTTCCTGCATGACGGGCGCGCGCGGTCCCTGACCGAGGCAATCCTGTGGCATGGGGGTGAGGCGGAAACCGCCCGCACCAACGTACAAGAAATGACGCCCGACACGCGCGCCGACCTGATCCGCTTTTTGGAGAGCCTGTAATGCGCCTATCCGCCCTGTATACCGCCCTGTTCCTGCCCGTTGCCGCCTTTGCCCAGACGGATACCCAGATCAACGCGGGGATCGTGGACCAGATTGTCGAGGGGCACATCCTGCCCGGTTTCGCCACGTTTGAGAGCAGCACTGTGCCGCTGGCCGCTGCGCAATGCGATGCGATGACCGCGCCCTATCAGGACAGCTTTGACGCGTGGATGGGGGTCAGCCACCTGCGCTTTGGCCCGTCAGAGCAGGAGGAGCGCGCCTTTGCCCTCGCTTTTTGGCCGGATACGCGGGGGGCGACACCGTCCACGCTAAATGCGCTGCTGGCCGAGGATACTCCGATAGCCGAGATGGATTTCAGCGAGGTTTCGATCGCCGCACGCGGGTTCTTTGCGCTGGATTGGCTGCTTTACGATCCGCAGGCGCCACAGATGGTCGTTGGCGCCCGTGCCTGTGATTTGGCCGAGGCGATTGCCGATGATATCAACCGCATCGCCGTTGATCTGAACGCTGCATGGCAGGATGAGGCCGCACTGCTCAGCAATCCGGGGGCGGGCGGCAATTACAGCTATCTGACCTATGATGAATCGCTGCGCACGCTATATGGCAGCCTGATTAACGGCCTTGATGTAACGGCGGAGCAACGTCTGGGCCGCCCTATGGGCACGGTCGAGCGGCCACGCCCCATTCGCGCCGAGGCACGACGTTCCGAACGATCCCAGCGCAATGTGGTTCTGTCGATTGCGGCGCTGTCTGATCTGGCCGATCCCTTTGCGGAATTCGCCCATGATGGCGGTGATGAACGCCTGCGCGCACAGTTCGCCGCAGCACTGCGCGGGGCGGAACGTTTGCCAGATCCGACATTTTCCGACACCGACACAGTTCAGGGCCGGTTTCGGGTGGAGTCAGTGCAAAGCCGCCTGAACTCGATCCGCGATATGCTGGGGCTGTTGGTCGCGCCGGCGCTGTCAATCTCGCAAAGCTTTAATGCGCTGGACGGTGACTGATGCAACGGCGGCATTTCCTGACAACCTTGGCCGCGGCCAGCGTTGCCCCCTCGGTCAGCTGGGCTGAGGCGGGCGATGCGCGGTTTCTGAGCGCGGCGCAAAATGCCGATGGCAGCTATGCGCTATACGGTCTGAACGCGGCGCTGGACATCGCATTCGCCCATCCACTGCCCGCACGCGGCCATTCGGGCGCCGCGCATCCGCACCGCGCCGAGGCGGTTATGTTTGCCCGCAGGCCCGGCCGCTTTGCCTATGTTCTGGATTGTGCGACCGGCGTGATCCTGAACCATCTGGCCCCGCCAGAGGGGCGGCATTTCTATGGCCACGGTGCCTTTACCGCCGATGGCACCATGCTGCTGACCACGGAAAGTGAATATGCCACCGGCGCAGGTCGGATCGGGCTGTGGGATGTGGCCGCAGGATATGTGCGCACCGGAGAGATTTCCTCGGGCGGGATTGGCCCGCATGAAATTATTCGCCGGTCCACCGGTGGTTTTGCCATCGCCAATGGCGGCATACGCACCCATCCCGATACAGGGCGTGAGAAGCTGAACCTAGACACGATGCAGCCCAACCTGACCCTGCTGGCCGAGGATTTGAGCGAGCTGTCCCGTATGACCCTAGGCTCGCAGGACCGGCTGAACTCGATCCGCCACATTGCCGAGGGGCCGCAGGCCAGCGTTGCCATTGGCATGCAGTGGAATGGCGACTTGTCTATTCAACGTCAGCCCGTCGCAATCGTCACCGCCACGGGCGATGTTATCCGGCCCACAGTGCCCGATGGCCTGATCGGGCGGATTCAGGGCTATATCGGCAGCATCGCGGCGGATGCGGACAGCATCGTCGCCTCTGCCCCGCGGGGTAGTTGTGCGCTGACCTTTCACAATGACGCCATGTCCGGCGTGATACCGGCACAGGATGCCTGTGGTTTGGCCAGTGGATCGCAGGGCATTGTCCTGTCGCAAGGTACAGGCCGGATTACCGTGCCCGGCACATCGCAGGCGCAGGATCATCCGGTGGCGTGGGATAACCACATGGTTGCTGTTCACGCCTGAGGTCTCAACCTTGTGAATGCTCCGTTTCAACAAGGGCTTGCTAATTCCGATTAAATCAGTCAGATAAATACCTGACTGATTTAATATCCTATTCAAGCCGCAGAATTGCATCGCCAGATGGGTCAACCGAACCGGAACCATGGCATGTCTGATATCCTACGCTCACTACTGGCCGCCGATGGATTGGCGCAGCAGGCTGGCATCGCGCTGAAACCCGAATTGCGCGCGGCATTGCTGGCCGAGCTACGCTTTCCCGCGAAATCCTCTGGCCCGATGCAATCCCATATGCCCGATCATGCAGGCGATAACGTGATCCCTCTGCCCACCATGCGCGATCCCAGCAGGAGGTCCGGATGACCGCCGCCACGAACCTGGTCGAACGGCCTGTCAGCCTGCTGAATCCGGTGGAGCGGACGGTCCTGACCGTGATGCGCCATTATCTGAACGCCTTTATCACACCCGAAACGCAGGGCTGGCGCCACGCCATGGCTGCCGCAACCGGCGTGTGGGGCGAGGCGCGGGGGCTGGCAATTGCCAATGCCATTCAGGAATTCCTGAGCACGGTTTTGCAGCATCGCCCCGTTCCCCTGCGCTATAGCGACCCACTGGACTTAAGTGCCCGTGGATATGTGACGCAGGACGAGGATACCGTGTTGAGCCTGATCGCCAATATGCGCCATGACCGTGTTACGCTGGCCCGCGATATGATTGGGCACCTGACCGACGGGCGCATTCATGCGCAGGTGGTGCGGACGGGATTAAACCTGGCCAACCGGCTGGACCCCTGCACCGATACAGGTCCACCACCAAAGCGCCCCCACCTGCGGATCGTGCGGTGAGCGTGCGCCGCCGCGTTGTCGTGGCGCTTGCCACACGACGCCGCATCTCCATGGCCACCATATGGCACCTGCTACAGGATGCGCTGCGTCCTGCGATACCGAAATCATGCAACGGACGTTAAGCAGGGGTCAGCCCGCGCAAAACGTCCGCAATCCCGTGCAATTGTGAATCCAGCGGGTTGGTGCGCCGCCAGATCATCCCGATCGTACGCTTTGGCACCGGATCGGCAAAACGCGCCACGCTGACCGGCGCAGTGCTGGTTTCCAGCGCGATGGCCATTTCGGGAATCAGGGTCACGCCGATCCCCGCACCGACCATCTGCACCAAGGTGGTCAGCGAACTGCCATCCAGCCCGTCACGCGGAATGCTGGTCGGCGTGGCGCAGAACGATAGTGCCTGATCGCGGAAACAGTGCCCCTCCTCCAGCAATAACAGGCGCATCTGACGCAGCGCCTCACCATCGGGAACCGGCTTATCCGCATCTGCCTGCGGGCGGACCAGAACGAAATCCTCGTCGAATAGCGGGGCCTCGGTAAAGGCGGCGTCGGACACCGGCAGGGCAACAACCGCCGCGTCCAGACGCCCCTGCCCCAGCTCCTCCAGCAGACCATTCGTTTGGGTTTCACGCACATGCAGGTCCAGCGCGGGGTTCAGCCGCGTCAAACGCTGCACCATTTTGGGCAACAGATAGGGCGCAACGGTGGGGATGATCCCGATCCGCAGGCGGTCGGGAACCCTGCCTGCCTCGGCCCGCGCCAGATCGCCCAAATCACCCACCGCGCGCAGGATGTCCCGCACGCGAACCTCCAGCGCCTCGCCCAAGGGGGTCAGTCGGACCCTGCGCGCTGTCCGCTCAAACAGTGGCGCGCCTAGGTTTTCCTCCAGCTCGCGTATCTGCACGGACATGGCCGGTTGCGAGATCGCGCACTGTTCCGCCGCATGACCAAAATGGCCGTGCTGCGCCAAGGCCTGAAAATAGCGAAGCTGTCTGAGCGTGACGTTGTTCATAGCTTTTAATTATCGCAACGATGAAAATATGCAACTTAATCTAATCAATCCGATCTGCTATGTGATTCCCAAGCCGGACCCAAAGGTCCCCCCAAAACACGCAAAATCAAAGATTTGGAGAGTAGCAATGGACGGAAATGATATGAGCACGGGCGGCAAATGCCCCGTCATGCACGGCAGCACCAACAGCACACGCACAAACCGCGATTGGTGGCCGAACCAGTTGAACCTGCGCATTCTGCACCAGCACAGTGCCGCAGCGGACCCGATGGGTGACGATTTTGACTACGCGGCCGAATTCGCGAAGCTGGATCTGGACGCATTGCGCGCCGACCTCGCCGCGCTGATGACCGACTCGCAGGATTGGTGGCCCGCAGATTACGGCCATTACGGTCCGTTCTTTATCCGCATGGCGTGGCACTCCGCAGGTACATACCGCACGGCAGATGGCCGTGGCGGCTCCACCTCGGGCAGCCAGCGTTTTGCGCCCCTGAACTCATGGCCTGATAACGGCAACCTCGACAAAGCACGTCGCCTGCTGTGGCCGATCAAGCAGAAATACGGCGCTCAGATTTCGTGGGCTGACCTGATGATCCTGACCGGTAACGTCGCACTGGAAACAATGGGCTTCAAAACCTTCGGTTTCGCCGGTGGCCGCGTTGATATCTGGGAGCCTGAAGAGGACATCTATTGGGGTGCGGAGGCCGAGTGGCTGGCGGAATCCGGTGGTGAGGGTTCGCGCTACACTGGCGATCGTGAGCTGGAAAACCCGCTCGCCGCTGTGCAGATGGGCCTGATCTATGTGAACCCGGAGGGGCCAGACGGAAACCCTGATCCGGCAGCATCCGGCCACGACATCCGCGATACCTTTGCCCGTATGGCGATGAACGACGAGGAAACCGTCGCTCTGGTCGCGGGTGGTCACACCTTTGGTAAGGCTCATGGCGCGGGCGATGCGGCGCATGTCGGTGCAGAACCTGAAGCGGGCCGTATCCAGGATCAAGGCCTCGGCTGGTTGTCCACCTATGAAAGCGGCAATGGCGTGCACACCATCACCTCGGGTGTTGAGGGTCCATGGACGCCAACACCGACAACGTGGGACATGACCTATTTCGATCACCTGTTCGGCAACGAATGGGAGCTGACGAAATCCCCCGCCGGTGCAAACCAGTGGCAGCCTGTTGGCCTGCCCGAGGATGCAAAGGCCCCGCAGGTTGATGGCAACGGCAACGTGCCCATCATGATGACTACTGCCGATATGGCGCTGCGCACCGACCCTGCCTATATCGAGATTTCCAAGCGGTTCCACGCGAACCCCGAGGAATTCGCCGACGCCTTCGCCCGTGCTTGGTTCAAGTTGACGCACCGCGATATGGGTCCAAAGGCCTGCTATCTGGGCCCGCTGGTCCCGTCCGAAGACCTGCTGTGGCAGGACCCGGTTCCCGCTGTTGATCACCCGCTGGTCACTGATGCCGATGTCGCAGCGCTGAGCGAGAAAGTCCTCGCATCCGGCCTGACCATCTCGGAACTGGTTTCGACGGCTTGGGCTTCTGCCTCCAGCTTCCGTGGTTCGGACAAGCGTGGCGGTGCAAACGGTGCGCGCATCCGTCTGGCCCCGATGAAGGATTGGGAGGTCAACCAGCCTGCTCAATTGGCAAAGGTTCTGGAAACCCTCGAAGGTATCCGCGCCGAGTTCAACGCGCAGGGTGAGACGAAAATCTCCATCGCCGACCTGATCGTTCTGGCGGGTAATGCGGCTGTGCAAGCTGCTGCGAAGAAGGCTGGCCACGATGTGACCGTACCCTTCACCGCAGGGCGTACCGACGCAACACAGGAACAGACCGACGTTGAGGGCCTCGCCGTGCTGGAGCCTGTCGCCGACGGTTTCCGCAACTACCTGCTGAAGGAATATAACGTTCCTGCCGAGGAACTGCTGATCGACCGCGCCCAATTGCTGACACTGGGCGCGCCCGAGATGACAGCCCTTGTCGGTGGTCTGCGTGTTCTGGGTGCCAACTTCGATGGCTCCACTGCTGGTGTGTTCACCGATAAGCCGGAAACACTGACCAACGATTTCTTCGTCACGCTGATGAGCATCGACATCGTTTGGACCCCAACCGATGAAAGCGAGCAGGTTTTCGAGGGTCATGACCGTAAAACCGGTGAGAAACTGTGGGATGCAACCCGCGTCGATCTGGTCTTCAGCTCGAACTCGCAACTGCGTGCATTGGCTGAGGTTTACGGCGCTGGCACTGACGGCACCCGTTTCGTCAACAGCTTCGTCGCCGCATGGACCAAAGTGATGAACGCCGATCGCTTCGACGTGAAGTAAGCCTGAACGCTTATGCCCTAAAACTACGGCTATCGGGGGAAACCTCGGTAGCCGTTTTCGTTGCGCGAGATCGCGCCGACATTACGGGACCGGGCCGTTGGTCTGAAGCCACACTACTTCCGACGTACAACGCTCATACAGCGTGCAGGTCAGACAGCTTATGAACTGCTTTACGCTTCGCGATTGAACGGGCAGTGCACCAAGCTTGCTTTGCAGAGACCATTGGCAATCGCTGCCCGGCCGGACTGAACATATCAGGGAAAATTGCGTTAAACTCCGCAAGAGCATCCTTGGTCATTGAGCTCAGCGCCTGTGGGCCGGGGAACATGCTTTCCGCTGGCCGCCCATTGGCAAAGATAATCTGATGAGCATCAAACACCAGATGGACATATGTAATGGATCGACAGCCCTGCATTCGGCGCACCTGCCCGCCACGGGCATCGGCCATATGGGTGGCACGAACCAGGACCTCCTCACCAGCTTGCTTCACAAGCATTGCATGTTGTGGGGAAACGACCAGTGACCGTTCCACCCCGAACAAACCAGCGCTTAGGATGAGCGGCTTTAGCTTCGGATTGCTTGTTAATGTGTCATGGCACAGCTTCCGACATGCCACCATCACCAATGGTTGCAGCTCGTTATCCATTGTCTGGATCAGGTCACCCTGACGTAACTGATCGATCCGCACTTCGCCATTCTGCGTCGCAATCATCGTTTCGCTGGAAAAGCAGACAACACCGGTTTCATCAATCTCCAGACTGTCACGGCCGGTGAATGACAGCGTAGGGCCGGAAAAATCCGTGCCGTTAAAATCGATAACACCATCGGCTATGTCATCATTCATAGCGCCGAATGCGGTGGCAAAATTCGTGCCTGCCGCAGCATTATACGCACTGAGAGTCCTGTCGTTGAAAACACCTGTCAGATCGACGAAATCATTATCACCGGTAAAGGTGGTAACGCCCTCATCACCAGCAGCGCCAGTATTACCAACACCAAAATCGATGATGACGTCATTAGATGCGCCATCCCAGATGAACAGATCGCTACCGTCGCCTCCAATCAGGGTGTCGTCACCACTGCCGCCATCCAACGTATCGGACTGCGTCCCGCCGTCCAATCTGTCAGAACCGTCACCGCCAGACAAAGAGTCAGTGCCCGCCAATCCGGTTAACTCGTTATCCTGCCCATTTCCGGTAAGGACATCGCCAATGGCCGTATTGCTGCCAATGACATTTTCAACATTAATGATCGTTTCTGTCGTGTTGTTATTCAGAAACGCGCTGCCGGTGTTCAGATCAACATTCAGAGTAATGTTCTGACCGGAATTTTCAAAGGTGACTGTATCGACACCGTCACCCCCATCAATGTAATCGCGGTTGATACCGGGGTCGATAAAGTCGTCATCAGCGCCACCCAACAGAGTGTCCGCGCCCGAGCCGCCTATAAGCGTATCGTTTCCTACGCCACCATTCAGCCGATCATTTCTGGCACCACCCGATAGGGAATCATCACCATCCAAGCCTGAAATCGTATCTGCTTGATTGGTGCCATCGAGCGTGTCATCGCCGTTGGTGCCATTTATGACAGCCATGCTCCCCGCCCCCAATGACCGCAGCGACCCAAGTGTGATTGCACATAGGCTAAAACTCTATGGCCAAGCCCAAACTAACCGATCCTGCTGACATTGGTAAGCCGTGCGGCGGGCAGGATTCGCCCCCGTGCGCGGGCACACGACAAGCTTCTGCACCTCAACACTGAGTTGAAATGCCCGAAATCCACCAATTCAGAGTGCATTGCATCAGTGTCAAAAACCATAACCAACTATAATAAAACATAAATTTTTACATATCGCATATTCAAACAAAGCTATCTATGTGACTATACCTAGCACAGTGCCAACCTTCCATTTGATCGCAACCTATCCTTTTGCCCCATCCTTTACCCTTCTGCCGGAGCGATATTTTCTCCGCAATTTGCGAAAACATTGCTCAAGAAATGGTAACCGTGGCGCGCCCTTCTCGTTAGTGGCCGCACTGATCATAGAGATGGCAAGCAATGACAAGCGTAACTTCGCAAGAGACCTACGAGTACCTTGGCACCGATGAAAACGATGCACAGGCTGATGGATATCAAAACCAGGATGGCGCCATTCTGGATGCAAACTCCGATGATGTTAGCAAGGTAAACGGCCTTGAAGGTGATGATGAAATCTTCACAGGCGACGGCAACAACCTGGCTGCCGGCGACATGGTCGGTGATGAGTGGTCCTATATCGACGGTAAGTGGGTATATGATACCTCTGCCGTCATCGTAAGCGATTATGGCGACTCCGACTCCTTTGACGACACAATCACAACCGGCAGCGGCAATGATGTTCTGCTGGGCAATGGTGGTGATGACACGCTTTCGTCCGGTGCAGGCGCAGATATTGTAAATGCGGGCCGTGGTAACGACGTCGCATTTGGCGGTACTGGCGACGACCTGATCAACCTTGAGGACGGCGACGATTACACCGAGGCTGGCCTGGGTGCAGATATTGTAAATGGCGGCGCTGGCGACGATGTCATCTTTGGTGACGTTAAGGGTGCGAACCTGCTGGCTGCATCTGACAAGTCGGCAACAAACTTCGCAAAGCTGGCCGAAGCCGCCGCTTGGTCCATGCAGGACACATACGGTACTTCCACTATCTCGCAGTCTGCTGCGACCGTTGCAGGCGAAACCTACACGATCTCCTTCGATCTGGCCGCTAACCTGGCTGGCGGAAAAGCGACCGGAAAGGTCGAGGTTCTGTGGAACGGTGAGGTTGTCGATACAGTTGAGGCCAAAACCGGTGCCTACGAGAAATTCACCGTTGATGTTCTGAGCACTGGCGATGAGGGCGAGCTGAGCTTCCGCGAATTGCTGCCCGAGGATAGCACCGTTTACAACTTCGACGGCCCAATCGTCACCTACGACAAGACGATGTCCTTCGGCGGCGAAACCACGACCGTTAAGGCATTCGCCGCAGGTCAAGCGAAGCTGTATCAGGTTGTCGATGGCGCACTGAAAATCTTCGACGTGCAGGCCAAGGAATATGTGGATGCAGGCTCCGCGCCGAACTTCCGGATCAACTCCGTTGGCTTCAATATCGACGACGATCTGATCTACGGCGTTGCGAAGTCCGCTGGTGTGGACTCGCTCGGCAATGCAGTAGCCACCACCGATATCGTCATGATCGACGCAGCCGGTGAAACTTACCGTGTTGGTGAAGGCTTCTATGGCGACTACGTCGGCGATTTCGACGATAGCGGCAACCTGTGGACGTTCCATACATCGTTGGACCGCATCAGCGTTGTCGACGTGGATCAGCTCGACGCGAACGGCAATCCAGAAATCACGTACTACAAGTTCCCTGCCGACATGTTCAAAGACCGGACCTATGATCTGGCCTTCAATGCTGCGGACGGTAGCTTTTATGCAGTCGTATCGCCTCGCAGCAACGGAGCCGAAGGCAAAGTCGTAAAAATCGACGTAAGCGAGGTTGCCAACGGTGGTGAGCCGACCTTCTCGGAAGTTGCGATCACCGGAACGCTCTATGGCGATCAGATGGAACCCGGCATGGCAAGCGGTGCCTATGGCGCGGTCTTCATGGATGGCGAAAGCAACCTGTATTACGGCCTGAACAAAGGCGATCACGACCTGGACTCCGGCACTGCGATCCAGGGCGCGATCTTTAAGGTAAATGTCGACTGGAAGACCGGTCAGGCCTATTCCGAATTCATGTCCGAGGCCCCCTCGACCGGCTCCAATGACGGCGCTGTCGATCCACGCTCCACCGATGCATTCAGCGAAATCGACGCTGATGCCGCAGTTCTGATCCGTGAACCCGCCCTGACCTTGGTCGTTGGCGGAAATGATGACCTGCGCGGTGGCGACGGCAAAGACGAAATGCACGGCAACGAAGGCGACGATAAATTGTTCGGTGGAAATGATGACGACATCATTTTTGGCGATCAGGGCAATGACTACGCCGCTGGCGGAACCGGCAATGACTTCGCATCAGGTGGTAGCGGCAATGATACACTTCGCGGCCAAGCGGGCGACGATGAGCTTGAGGGCGGTGAAGGTGATGACCAGTTGTTTGGTGGAGCCGACCAGGATGCAGTGAACGGCGATGCTGGTAATGATCGTCTATACGGCGGTGCCGGTGCAGATACTTTGAACGGCGGAACTGGCAATGACTCCATTTGGGGCGGATTCGACAACGATGTTATTTCCGGCGACGACGGTAACGACTTGCTGATCGGTCAAATAGGTGACGACCAATTGTCAGGCGGTGACGGCGACGATCAATTGATGGGACAGCTCGGGGACGATCAACTGTCCGGTGGTGCCGGTGCCGACCAACTGTATGGTGGAGATGGCAATGATGCGCTGAACGGCGATTCTGGAAATGACCGCCTGTTTGGCGGAGCCGGTACAGACATTGTAAACGGTGATGAAGGCGCCGACTCTGTTTGGGGTGGAGATGGCCATGATGCACTGAACGGCGATGCAGGAAATGATCGTCTGTTCGGCGGAGCTGGTGCAGATACTTTGAACGGCGGTGACGACAATGACTCCGTTTGGGGTGGGCTAGACAACGACGTTGTTTCAGGCGGCAACGGCAACGATATGCTGATTGGTCAGCTCGGTGATGATCAGCTGTCCGGGGGTGCCGGTGTTGATAAGCTGGTCGGTGGAACCGGTGCCGATGTCCTGAATGGCGGTGAGGGCAACGATCACCTCTGGGGTGGGCAGTGGTCCTCTGACAATGACGCCGACGTGTTTGTTTTCGAGGGCGGCACTGGCAAAGACTATGTACATGATTTCGAGACCGCGAATGACGCAATCGACCTGTCCGCGTTCGATGCTGATTTCATCTCAGTTCAGGAAGCAATGCGCGATTTGGGCTGGGCGACCGTGATCGATCTCAACAAACTGTCCGGCGGCAGCGAGGGTGATCTGGTTGTACTCAAATCGGTTGATGCCAATGACCTGAGCAAAGAGAACTTCCTGTTGGGAAGCGATACTCTCGAATTCTAAGCTGAAACCTGAGACGTCATCCTAGGTGACGCTATGATATGAATTGAAGCTGCCTCTAAATGGCAGCTTCAATTTTTTGTATCTGGCCCGATATTTCCTCGACGATCTGGGAAATCCTCGCATCCTCAATAGACGATGCTTGCGTCTCCAGCTCATTGGCCCCGTTCGCAATTTCAGTGAACCCCAATGTTAGCGAGGATCCACGCAATGAATGTGCCTGTTTGGCAATTGCACCGCGGTCATTTGATTGCCTCAGCTGCGCGATCTCACCGACACGCTGTTTGGAATCATTGATGAAATCCGCCACGATCTCGACCAGATCGTCGAGGGACAAATACTCCGTTAATTCCGCCACGGCACCTGGTGCCATCAAATTAATGAGTTCTGGTTTGTCATCCTCGGCAGGGGCTACCTCCGCCGGTATGGTTGGCGGCACGGTGGCGCTACCTTGATGATGCGAATTAATTGCTGTCTCCAATGCCTGTTTGAGTTCTTCGAACGGAATTGGTTTTGACAATACAGCATCAATTCCAACGCTTGCTGCATCCTCTGCGATGGCATCCATAACATGCGCCGTTAATGCGATGATCGGGGGAATATCAGATTTTGGCCATTTTTCACGGATGCATTGTGTCGCCTCCAAGCCATCCATCTCGGGCATCGCAATATCCATCAGGATCAGGTCGAATTTTCCCGGAGCGAATTCCTCAACTGCGATCCGACCATTTTTCGCAAGAACAGCCTCTATATTCATTCGGTCGAGATAGGTTAGCAGCAACCTTTGATTGATAATGTTATCCTCTGCGATAAGTATTTTCTTACCATCGAGAGTGATTTTGGGCTCATCAACCGGATGTATCTCCTCTGGGTCTTCTTCAAGTTCGGAAATCACCTCGACCGGAAGCTCGAACCAGAATGTAGACCCCACACCTGCCGTGCTATCAACATCAATGATACCACCGCATCCCTCAAGGATACGCTTGCAAATTGCCAGTCCCAGTCCGGTGCCCTGAGCCGCCGCGGTCAGGGGGTTCGCAACCTGAGAGAAATCCTTGAAAAGATCAGACCTCTTATCCTCAGGTATACCGACACCAAAATCTTGCACTTCAACCCGTAGCAAACCGCCCTTTGGATGAGGCGTCATTCTTGCGCGCAGGTAAATCACGCCCTCTTCGGAATACCTGCATGCATTACTAACAAGGTTAGATAAAACCTGCCGTATTCGCGTCGCATCTCCGGAGAATAGTTTCGGAACCGACCTGTCAATTTCCAAACTTATTGTCCGGTTTGCGGCGGCTGGATTCATACCCGCCAGCATTCGGACGCTTTCGGCCAAAGCTCTGATGTCGATACTTTCTTCCTCGAAAACAAAAACACCCGCATCCATTTTCGAGAAGTCGAGAACATCATTTACGATGCGGTTCAAACCCAAGCCCGCCGTTTTGGCGTAAGTCAAAAGCTCCAGCTTTTCAGGATCGGTTTCATCCATAGTCAGCAGGTCGATCATGCCCAACATGCCGCCCAGAGGTGTACGGATTTCGTGGCTCATCGTTGCAATAAACCGACTGCGTGCAAGGGATGCCGCCTCAGATTGCTCTAACGCTTTCCGCAATTCGGCCGTGCGCTGCACAACCGCATTTTCGAGATTCGCAGAATGTTCCGTAAGCTTTTTGTTGGCGAGAAAGAGCTCACGGCTCTTTTCCTCCAACAGCTTTTCTGCCGCCTCTCTGGCAACCTGTTCACGATTATAACGGCGGCGGGAAACGCGGTCATCTGGGACGGAAGTCATTACCCTACCTCAATTCAGCTCGGCCGCTTGATCTGAAATGTTGTCGAGTTGGGATCAGCATGGACAGGGCAACGCGAAATATCAGCCTTTTCATCGAATTGATCGACACATGCCTCGATCATGCCATGGCAAAAATCGACAAGCGGGCGTGGCGACGAATATGTCATATCCAAATGATCTGCTGTCACGCGCTCCGTCTCGAACTTTGGCAATTCGGCGTCAGGATATAGCTTTCTGACCTCAACGTGGATTTCGCCATCGATTGCCTCAAGCATGGCAAAGGCGTTTTTCTTGTCCGCGAAAAATTCAGGATAGTGCACAACGAAATGCGCTAGCATCCAGTGGCCGAATTTGCGCTGCAAAACATCACCGCTAAGTCCGGATTGCGCGCTTGCCGCCTCAACGATTTTCACCAGTTCGGAACAGGGATAATTGCCAACTGCGGTGAAGGCGCCACCATTTTCAAGGTTTGCCCGATCCAACATATCGTCGACTGCATCTTCACCGAAGGCTTCTTCTGCCATTTTGATCAGCTCAACAAAAATCGTACCCTTCACGGCATCGCTCCCCAACCTAGAATGACAACGATGGATGCATGGTTGCAGACAAATGTTGTCGTTAAAATTACCGTTGATAATGATGAAGTGTTGCCGCTTAATGTCAATCGTAGGAATTTATCGCGATGTGGTTATCAGTTTGTAGATTCAGTGTAATCAAAGATTTATAAGGGTTGTGCACTAGGTGGCATGATCGTGACTTACCAAAGTTGGGACATCGAACATCGGAGTTAAGTGCAGTTAAACGGTAAGGCGATTTCGGTTTTAATTATGAGTGATAGTCGGCTTAAAATTATTGTTGCTGAGGATAATCCCGTTCAGCGAAAATACCTGGCGCTGGTCATTGAGAAGCTGGGATTTGAGGTTTTGCAGGCCAGTGATGGTCTGTCTGCACTGAAATTGGTGCAGGAAACAGGCACACAAATCGTCATCAGTGATTATCAAATGCCAGGCATGGACGGCATTGAGCTAACTCAGCGCATCCGCGATCTGAACCTGGATTATTACGTCTACATCATCATGAATACCGGCAGCGAAGTGGATGGCGTTCGCAGTCAGGCATTGGACGCAGGTGTCGATGATTTTCTGACCAAGGGGCGCAGTCCCGTATTGCTACAAGCACGATTGCGGGCCGCTACACGCTTGATTCACCATGCATCGGAACTGGCGGAACGCACCCGAATTCTGAAGGAATCAAACGAGCGAATTGAGGCTGATTTGCGCGCCGCCGCAACGGCGCAACGACAGCTTTTGCCAAATATTCACGAGACTATTCTGGGTTTTCGCGTGGCGTCAGCCTTCGCTCCGTCCTCATTCGTGTCCGGCGACATGTTTGGCTGCATTCCGCTAAGCCCGACAAAATTGGGATTTTATGCCGTTGATGTTTCCGGCCACGGCGTACACGCCTCGCTGCTTTCCGTTGCGATCGGGCACCTGATCACGCCGGAATTTTTTCAAACCAAAGTGTTGGCCGACCCTGACAAGCCCGACCCCGCGGCACTGGTAGATGATCTGAATCAGCGGTTCTGCGCATTTGATAGTGATGAGTATTTCACCATGTTCTGCGGTGTAATCGATACGACATCCGGTGAATTTTACTTTTGTCAGGCTGGCTACCCATCCCCCTATTATGTTGAGGCCTCTGGCAAAGCACATGAAGTGGGCGATGGTGGGTTTCCTGTCGGCATGTTGAGTGTGGCGAGCTATGAAAACAACGTCATGACCTTCGAGCCGGGGGCATCGCTTGTGGTTCTTTCCGACGCAGCCTCGGAGGCGGAAAACGCTGCTGAGGTGGCGTTCGGCACAGACCGTTTGCGCGATTTGGCCGCCACTATTGCGGATATAGGCGCAGAGGCGCTTCCCGATAAGATTATTAACGCACTAGCGCAGTGGCGTGGCGGCCGACCCCTAGAAGATGACTTAACTATTGTGGCTCTAGAGAGGACCATATCGGATGATACACACAACCTCGTATGACCCTGATATTACGGCAATTAGACCGGGTATTGAGCGTTTGACGGCCATGAATGCCAAGGCGTTCAAGGATGAGATCATCAGCTTGATCGATGCTGGTTCCACGCAACTGATCGTAGACTTCAAGGACATCACTTTCGTTGATTCATCCGGCCTTGGCGCGCTTGTCGGCATTTTGAAAAAAATCGGCAATCGTGGTGATTTGGCCTTGGCGGGATTGAACTCGGATGTGGTTCGTATGTTCCAGATCTGCCGAATGGATCGCGTATTCACAAGCTATCCCGATGTTGCGTCGGCAGTACAAACGATGAGCGAGCGCCCGTGACGGGCCCTCAGATATTTCGAATGACGAATCGGCTGGACGATGTCGATGCGATGGTCGTCGAGTTAACGACGGCCATTGATGACAAGCTCGCCATGGATACGCGATTCAGATTCGAAATATGCCTTAGTGAGGCGCTTACAAATTTGGTTAAGCACGCCAAAACATCGGATGCAGACGCGCCAATAGAACTGCATCTTACGACCGAAAACGACACCGTCATCATTGATCTATTTGATCCGGTTGGCGCCCAACCTTTCGATTTGCGCACAAAGGCGCCCGATCTTGATCAGGTTGACCTGCTGGCAGAAAGCGGACGCGGCTTAGGCTTGATTGTGCAATGCGCCGATAGTGTTGATTACGGACCAGTTAATGGCAAGAATCGTTTGTCTCTAACTTTTACAAACGCCGCATAGATATTGGCGTTATACTACTTGGAATATTAGCTTTTTCAGGAGCGTGGACATGTCAAAAAATGGACTCTTCAGGGCCTTTGCGGCCGCAGCAATCGCGGTTCCATCGCTTACATTCCCGCTTGATGCCGTTGCACAGGCACTGGAGGCTGATGTTGAACCGCAAAGCATCGTTGTAGATGACGTTACGCTGAACGGAGCGGACTATAACAGCGTCACCATACGGTCCGAATCCCCGATTTACATCGATTACCATGACGGAGAGGGCTCCGCCCGTGCCTGTGATCGTGCCTCGGATGGTGCAACACCGCATTTCGGGCGCAACGGCGCCCTGACGGATCGCGAATATGAAATGGCGCGCGTCGCGTGGTCCTATTTCGAACTGCGATTTCAGCCGGATACAGGTTTGGTAAACGCGGTAGGCGGCTTCCCGTCCACGACGATGTGGGACACTGCATCCTATATCAGCGCCATGGTCGCCGCATATGAGTTATGCGTGATCGAGAAGCGGGATTTTGACGCGCGCGCCACGCAACTATTGGGCACTTTGCGCAACCTCGACCTGTATCGCGGCGAGGCACCAAACAAGGTGTATCACACCGGCACCGGCGAGAAGGTGAACTACGCCAACGAAGCTGGTGAAGTCGGAATGTCCGCGCTGGATATCGGTCGTTTGCTTGTTTGGCTGCGCATCCTAAAGGAACGGCACCCGCACCTCGCAAACAGTGTGGATAACGTTCCCATGCGCTGGAACTTCTGCAACCTCGTCAACGAGGATGGCCGGATGTTTGGCTCATTCACGCAGAGCGATGATACGACCCGCTATGTTCAAGAGGGGCGTCTGGGTTACGAAGAATACGCGGCCAAGGGCTTCGCCTTGTGGGGTTTTGATGTCGATCGCGCCATGTCACCAGAACCGCTATCCTATGTTGATATCTATGGTGTGCCCGTACCCTATGACGGACGTGATCCGCGTGTTTTCCACAACCAGAACTACGTTCTGACCGAGGGCTATATCCTCGACGGGCTAGAGATGGGATGGGATATGCCCACCGATCGCAGCGGCGACGGTATGGTTGCTTCCCATGGCTGGCGTGCGGAATTCGCGAACCGCATCTATTTGGTACAGCAGCGCCGGTATGAGCAAACGGGCATCATCACAGCACGGTCCGAGCACCAGCTGGATGGGCGACCCTACTTTGTGTATGACTCGATTTTCGCAGATGGATATCCATGGAACACCCTTGATCCAACGGGCGAATATCAACCGGATCGGGCTGCGGTCTCCGGCAAAGCGGCTGTAGGCCTTTGGGCGCTATGGGACACCCCCTACACGGACCTGTTGTTTGAAACTGTCGCGGACTTGTCCGTGCCGGAACGTGGTTTCCAAGAGGGTCTGTACGAAAACGGAAATGGCGTCATTCCCGTACAAACAGCCAACAATAACGGGATTATCCTCGCCGCGCTGCTGTACAAGGTCAGCGGACCGATTTTGCAGCAAGTTAGCGACAATGCGCAGGTTTGGGATACAGCATTTGCCGGCACCGATATTCGCGCCAACAAATGTCATCCGGATGCAACGCAGATCGAGGTGCCATGCTGTGCATGTGCCAATCCCGTTCAGCTGCCACCAGTGATCCCGCTGGATGAGTACCTCTACTGCCGTCCGATCCCGACATTCGGGGAAACGGCGGCAACGGATTGTCGGCCTGAATTGCACAACCTGCCACCGCCCGAACCGCGCCTTGTGCACGGTCAAAGCTGCCCGATACCGGATAATTACGAATGAGCGCACAAGGTAAGCCACGGCTGGTTTGGTTCGATGCGAACCGCGTTTTTGCGGCGTTTGGTGTTGTATTAATCCATTCCAGCACCGATTTCGCAGGGCAGCCATTCCCCGAGGCAGGAGTGGAGGGACGTCTCCTTCCAGTCTTTTTCCGCTCGATAGGTGAGTTTTCCGGCTCCGAAATGTTTTTCCTGTTCTCGCTGTTCCTGATGGCGCTGCGGGTTGACCGGAAAATGCCTTCCTACTCGACAGCGATCGGTCAGCAGGCGAAACGCTTGCTGGTTCCGTTCGCGTTCTGGGTGGTTTTCTATGCCTTTTTCCGGCTGATAAAGGCGGAGGTATTCGACTACACGCCCTTTATCTGGGATCAGATCACACAGCTAAAAAGCTGGGCGGGCTACTTTATATTGGGCAAATCCCAATACCACATGCACTTCCTGCCAACCCTGTTTGCGCTGTTCCTGTTCTATCCGATCATGCGGTTGGCGACGCGATATCCAATTCTGGGACTAACGGTGTTCTTTACACTGGGCGTGATGAACAACACGCAGGCTTTCCTGTGGTCCTTGGACGTGGACCCTGTGCTGCGCGAATACGCCATTCGGGCGATCAAGATTTTTGGATATGTCGGCTACGGACTTGCCGCATTTGCGCTGTATGGCCTGTGGAATGACGGCATTCCGCGTGGTGAATCGCGACTCGTGCGACGGGGCGGGCTGTACTTTGCCGGCATGGCCTATATCGCGACATTGCCGTTTTTTGGTTACGCGGTCGAAACAGGATCGTGGGGCGTTCGCAGCGGTTGGGACTTTTACGGCCACTTCCTGATGCCATTGTTTATCTTTGCCGTGTTTATGGGCGGGCAATATATGCCGTGGTCGCGGAAATGGTCTGAATACGCGAAATACACATTCGGTATTTACCTGATGCACCCGCTCTTTATCGATCTGTTCGATATCGTTCTGTATACATCCAATCTCTATCAGGCCTTATCGCCATGGATGATTGTACTCCTGCGGTTCCTGATCGTGTTTTATCTGTCCTACATGGCAGCCAGGCTGTTGGGACGGGTGAAACTGCTCGCATGGACAATCGGCCTTGGGGCGACACCTTGGGATCTGTACCTGAGCAAGAAGAAGGCAGGTGTCTAATATGGACGACTACTTCCTGAAATACGAAGACCGCCAGCCTCCTGAACCTCTGGGCTACAGCATAACCCGGGAGATGTTGTGGCAGTTTCTGGCTGTTATCGCGCTGGTCGTAGGGGCGTGGTATATCTGGTGGCGCTGGACAGGCTCGCTCAACCCCGAGGCGCTGTGGTTTGCGATCCCCTTGGTCATGGCTGAGACCTTTGCCTATTTCGGCATGATTCTGTTCGTGTTCAACCTGTGGAAGGATGATCCCATCGACATCCAGCCGGCGCCGGAATGCTTGGCTGATGTCACCGAAAACCACCCCGAGGGGGAGCGGCAGATCTCCGTCGATGTGATGTTCGCAACCTATGATGAGGATCCAGAACTGGTGCGGCTTGGCATTATAGACGCCAAGAATATGACCTATCCGCATCCGATCGATATTCGTATCCACATTCTGGACGACGGGCGACGCCCTGAAATGCGTGAAGTAACGGAATCCGAGGGCGCAAATTATATCAGCCGAACCACGAATGAGGGGTTCAAGGCCGGCAATCTGCGCAATGCGATGGAGCAGACCTACGGTGACTTTATGGTCATCTGCGATGCAGATACCCGCCCGTTTCCGACGCTGCTTGTGAATACGCTCGGGTATTTTCGCGACCCGAAAATGGCATGGGTCCAAACCCCCCAATGGTTCTATGATTTGCCCGCGGGCGATACACTCGACACAGTTTGGGGGAACCGCCTAGGCCCGATTGGTGCAAAGGCTGCGACGCTTATTCAGCGCATTGCGGGCCCGATCAGGGTTGGAGCAGATCCGTTCGTTAACGACCCCAAGATGTTTTACGATGTCATTCAGCGTCGCCGCAATTGGGTGAATGCGTCGTTTTGTTGCGGCGCCGGTTCGATCCATCGCCGTGAAGCCGTGATGGAGGCCGCCCTACGCAGCTTTGGCTCCAAAGTTCAGCAACGCACATATGCGGCCGAGGAGGTCATCACCCTCACCAGTAAGGAGCGCGAAGTTGCACCCGAGCTGATGGAGGCAATCCGCACAGAGGCGGCGGCGACCGAACTGTTAACGCCATACCGCTTTCACGTTTCCGAGGATATTTTCACCTCGATTGTTCTACACGCAGATCGCAGGCGTGGCTGGAAATCGAAGATGCATCCCATTGTTGAGAGCAAGATGCTGTCCCCGCAGGATTTGCTCACATGGACCGTACAACGCTATAAATATGCCGGCGGTAGCTTGGATATTCTGGTGAACGACAACCCGATCTTTAGGCCGGGCCTGACATTTTCGCAAAGATTGATGTATGGAACGACGTTCTATTCATACCTTGCACCGCTGTGGAACATGGTCTTTTTGTTTTCACCAGCAATCTACCTGTTTACCGGCGTTTCCCCCGTATCCGCCTATTCCAGCGACTTCTTCATGCACTTGATCCCGTTCCTGGTAACGCTGGAACTTGCGATGATGGTGGGCACATGGGGCATCTCGGGATACGCCGCCAAGGCGAGTTATCTATCCTTTTTCCCACTAGGAATGCGCGCGATCTATGCGGTTTTCCGTGGTCAGAAGATTTCCTTCCCCGTCACGCCAAAAGTTCGACAATCTGGAAACTTCCTGCGCCTCGTGCGCCCGCAGTTATTCGTCATTGGCGTGACTATCGTTGCTGGCATCTGGGGAAGCGCCGCACTCCTGATCGACAGTATGCCACATTCGCCAAGTGGTGTTGTTGCTAACCTGCTGTGGGGATTAAACAATTGCTTTGCCATGGCTGGCATTATCGGTGCTGCAATGTGGGTGCCGAAAGAAGATGAAGGGACGGTCGAGGAATGAGCTTTCGTCAGAATTTGATCAATGCCAGAAGTCACATCGTTTTTCTGGTCGCTCTTGGGTGTGGACTTACCTTGGTAACCTATATCGAATCCGGCCTTCAGGAGGAATCTGTGCACGTTGTTGAGGAAGTTCCCGATGCAATCGCTGCATTCGAGGATGTAACGCCTCTGCCCTTGGCAATCACCGGTGTCAGTACGCCAGAGGATCTGGAATACGCTGCAATTGCGTGGCGCTATTTCCAAAACAATACCAACCCCGACACCGGCCTCGTCAATTCAGTTGATAACTATCCCTCAACAACCATGTGGGAAACGGGATCGTATTTCGTTGCGACAACCTCCGCGCAGCGCCTTGGCCTGATTGATGAGGCCGAGGCCGTAGACAGAATTGGCCTCGCCCTGGATACACTGATCGGTATGCGCCGGTTCGATGATCTGCTGCCGAACAAAGCCTATAACGTTAATACTGGCGAGTTGGTGGATTATGCGAACCAGGCAGCCGAGCGGGGCCTAGGGTGGTCCGCTCTGGATATCGCCCGACTGGTCGGCGCCTTGGGCATTGTGCAGAACAATTACCCAGTGCTTGCACCGCAGGTTGCAGACCTGCTGGCACAGTGGGATCTGGAACAAATGATCGAGGATGGCCAACTGATCGGCGGCAATATCCGTGAGGATAACCTGCGCCGCGATCAGGAGGGCCGCGTTGGGTATGAACAGTACGCAGCCAAGGCGATGATGCTGTTCGGCTACGACATGTATCGCGCCTACCGTGCCGAAGATAACCTGATGGTTCAGGATGTTGAGGGGCTACCAATCCCCGTAGATACCCGCATGCATCGTGGTGTCACACCGGCATTCACAGTTAGTGAGCCCTACGTGTTTGACGGTCTGGAGTTCGGCTTTGATGCTCGGTCCCTGCGGTTTTCAACAGCGATCTATTCCGCGCAGGAGGCTCGATATGCAAATACCGAGATCCTGACAGCCGTGAGTGAAAGCCACATAGATGTAGCACCCTACTTTATCTACTCATCCGTATGGGGGGGCGGCTCCCCATGGTCCGTCATGACATTCACGGGTGAGCGTATGGACAGTAAGCGTACAATCAGCACCAAGATTTCCTTCGCTTGGGACGCCCTGTTCGGCACTGATTACACGCGCGAATTGCTCGCCGCAATTGCACCACTAGGCGACCCTGAGCGGGGATGGCCCGAGGGGATTTACGAGATCGATGGCAGCACGAACACCTCCGTAACCGTGAACACAAATGCAGTCGTTCTTGCATCCCTGTCATTTCGCGCTCACGGGCCGCTTTTACGAGTGGATCGTTGAGGTTAGCGGCTCTTTTAGCTTTGGTGATAGCGCCCTCGATGGCGCTGTCACAGCCATGCGTGACATCCTCCTTTGACGTACCGCTGCCCGGTGCAACCGGCATGCGTAGCTACGTTATGGATGTCCAATCAGCCCAGTTCCCGGGCCTATGGCAGGAGGGCATCGTTGCCGGCTATGCCTACCACATCTACGCTAATGGCGACGCCATATTGCAATCCAGCGCCTCAATGCCTGAATGGGTCATCACACTGAAATGCGATGCCTCTGCTCAGGAATGCACGACTGAAACGCTAGGCACACCACCTGACCGCGCGGATGAAGTTGCAGTTGCACTGGGGCAGTGCTTTTGGCGCAGCGATCTGACCGAGCGTGAATTTGGTCAGCAGCCCCCTCCGGAAGCCCGCATCTTGGCGCTCGAAATGACTGCTCCAACGACACCGAGCCTACCTATTGTTGAAATACCAAGGGCTGACATCACACAAATACCACGCTTGAACCACGTCACGCTGGAACTGCCCGCTCCACAGCAGCCGGATGCGCTGTCACCCGATTTCCGCAGTGTTGTAGTACTACATCCGATCTGCGCGACTGTGAGCTCTCCATCCGAGAGCGCGGGGTTGCTTCTACAGCAGCTATTAGTTGCCGCGGGCGCGAATCCGGGACCAGTTGATGGCATCATCGGACCACGAACCCGGAATGCATTGGCAAGTGCCCTGCCCGACTGGGATCAGACGCAACCAATCGAGCAGGCCGTAGGTAACCTAAGAGACAAAATCTGCCTCTACTGAGGGATTAGCGTCTCCTATATGGAGGGGGGCCTTTACGCCGATCTATCGCAGAGCAAGCGGCGCTAAAGTCCCTACATCCTTTAGCTTACAGTGATCTCCACGCACTTATTCCAAGGCCGCCGCTCCTGCTCCCGTTGCAATTTTCAGGGTTGCCCAAGCTTGGGCTGCGTCATTAATCGCCGAGGCTGCTGAGATGCGCGCGGTAGCGGCATTCCTGTCGGTGTCCAACAAGTCCAAAAGTGTGGTCGCGCCGTTGCGGTAGTTTTCCTGCGCTAGGCTCAACGCTTGCGCATAATCCCTCGCCGCTGTTTGCAGTAAAGATGCCCGTTGGCGATAACGGGACAGGTTGGATTGTGCGACCTGCACGTCCTCAACCGCGCTGAGGATTTCCGCGCGCCATGTCAGCTCGAACTGCTTTGCAACGGAGATTTGCGCGTCGCGATTTGCCCGCAGTAAGCTCTGGTTAAACACAGGAACTGATAATTGTGGGCCAAAGGACCAGCTGTCATTGCTGTCGCTGCGCCCGATGGACCCCGACAAGGATAGCGACGGATACAGCGCGGCCTCTGCAACGCCTACGTCGGCCAGTGAACCGGCCAGATCGGCCTCGGCACTGCGGACATCCGGGCGGTTGCGCAGCAGATCGGCAGGTATGCCGGTTTGCGCAGTATCTAGTATGCGAAGCTGCGCGGCACCCTTTTGCATCTGCTCCATGATCGGGCCGGCCGGTTCGTTTAACAAGGTGGCGATGGCGTAGACATTTGCGTCAAACAGCGCGGCGTAGCGCGGCAAATCGGCCCGCGCTGTGGATAGCAAGGCCTGTGCCTCGGCGATCTCGTATTGCGTTGCCCCGCCTGCATCGAACTGGCTTCGGGTGATGTTCACGGTTTCTTGGCGAGCCCGAACCGTGTCGCGTGTTAGGGCTAATACCTCTTGGTAATAGCGGGCATCCGAATAGGCCGCGATTATTTCTGCCAGCCACGCCAAGCGCGTTGTTTCAGCCTGTGCGCGGGTGCTTGCCAAGGAGGCAACCGCCCCTTCCTGTTCGCGCTGTACGCTGCCGAACAGATCCAGCACAAGCGATGCGCCCAAGCTTCCCGACGCAGTGGTCGCCGTTGCAACCCCCTCCCCGCCCGAGCGCGAGACGGAGGCAGACAAGGACCCGTCCATTGCCCCCGCCACACCTGTAGCCCTCAATTCGGCCTGCGCCTGACGGATCGCTTCGGTTGCGAGCATCACATCAAGGTTCTGCGCCAAACCGCGTGTAACCAGTTCTGTGAGGATCGCGTCATCATAGGTCAGCCACCACTGTTCTGTCGCTACAGCGCCAATGCTATCCGCCGTACCGCCCACAAAGCGGGTCTGCAACGGGACCTCGGGGCGGTGATATTCGGGGCCAACCGTGCAACCCGCGACCAACAAGCCGGCAATAAGGACGTAAGATTTCATTGTTCTTTCTCCATGCGGGGACGGAATATCGCTGTTGTTTTAATAACGGCCACATAAAAAACGGGGATCATGACGATACCGATCACTGCGGAAAACACGATGCCACCAAGCATGCCCGTTCCGATCGATTTCTGGGCGTTCGCACCAGCGCCAGAGGCCAGAACGAGCGGAGTAATTCCGAACCCGAAGGCCAGTGACGTCATCAGGATCGGACGCAAACGCTGGCGTGACGCGGACACGGCTGCCTCGACCAGCGCCATACCTTGGGAACGTAGATGTTCGGCAAATTCGACAATCAAAATGGCGTTTCGCGCGGCCAGCCCAATGGTCGTCAGCAATCCAACCTTAAAATACACATCATTTGATTGGCCAAAATACCACGTCGCAGCCAACGCACCCAAGATGCCCACAGGCACCGAGAGCATTACAGCAAAGGGCACGCTCCAACTTTCGTACAATGCTGCAAGGCAGAGAAACACCACCAAGGCGGAAAGCGCATAGAGCGTTACCTCCTGATTACCGGATAACCGCTCCTGATAGCTTAGCCCTGTCCATGCCGGCGCAAATGTTCCGTCCAAACCGGCGGTCAGCTCCTCCATCACGATCATGGCGTCGCCTGAGCTAAGCCCTGCGGCTGCCTCGCCGGAGATTTCCAACGCGCGCGTCCCGCCATATCGTGCAAGTTGCGGCGTCAAGGACACCCATTCCTGAGTGACAAAGGCTGACAGCGGCACCATTTCCGAGCTGTCATTGCGGACATACCATTGATTTATATCTTCGGGTTGCATCCGCCATTCGGCATCGCCCTGCACGATCACGCCACGCAGGTCATTGCCAAGCGGAAAATCATTTACCGTCGAGCCGGAGAACACTGTGGACAGCATCGAATTCACGTCAGACAGCGACACACCCAACGCCTCGGCCTTCTGCTGATCAATCTGCAATCGCAACGCCGGCTCGGTCGCCGCATCATTACCACGCAAATTGGCGACACGCCCGTCCTGCGTCGCCAGCGCGACCAGTTGATCGGCAGCCGCACTCAACCCCTCTTGGCCGACGCCGGATTGATCGACCAGATACATTGTGAAGCCAGATGACGTGCCCAAGCCGGGAATGGCGGGCGGCAGCAATGCAAATACGGTGCCCAAACGGGATTGAGAAAACGCACCATTTAACCGGTTCATCAGGTCCGATGCGCTGTCACCGGGGCGCTCCTCGTAGTCCTTGAGCTTAATGAACATCATAGCGTAATTTTGGCCCGTGCCGCCAAAGCTGAATCCCACATTGGCGAATACGCTGGTGATTGCCTCGGATTCATGGGTCAGCAGATGATCCTCAATGGTAGAAACCATCTGCTCGGTTTGCCGCACGGTGGACCCTTGCGGCAGTTCGACAATCGCCATCAGCACGCCTTGGTCCTCGGTTGGCAGGAATGATGACGGCAACCGGTCATAGAGCGAATATGCCCCCAGCCCGACAAGGCCCAGCACAATCATCATGCGGAACGGGCGCAGTGCTAGGCGATTGATCGCGCTGCCATATCCGTGTGTCAAACCATCCAGCCGCGCATTGAACCAGCGAAACGGTGCGATGGGTTGCTTACCATGATCCGCTTTCAGCAATTGCGCGCACATTGCGGGCGTCAGAATCAGCGCAACAAACAGAGACAGAACCATTGCCGAAATGATCGTGACCGAGAACTGTTTATAGATAACCCCGGTCGAGCCGGACATGAACGCCATCGGCAAGAACACCGCCGACAGAACCGTAACGATGCCGACCAGGGCGGTCGAAATCTCTCCCATGCTTTTCTCTGTGGCCGCGATAGGATCGAGGCCTTCGTCCTTCATCACGCGCTCGACGTTCTCGACGACAACGATGGCATCATCCACCAGCAAACCGATGGCGAGCACCAAGGCAAACATCGATAAGGTGTTGATCGACATGCCAAAGGCCGCCAGCACGCCAAATGTGCCTAGCAAAACGACCGGAACCGCAATTGTCGGGATGATTGTCGCTCGCCAGCTTTGCAGGAATAACAGGATGATCAGGAAGACCAGAACCACCGCCTCGATCAGCGTGTGATAGACTTGCTCAATGGACTCTTCGACAAAGGGGGATGTGTCATATGGATATTCAACGGTTACGCCTACGGGGAACGCGGATTCAAGCCCATCAATAACCTCGCGCACGGCCTCTGCCGTATCGACGGCATTCGATCCTGTTGCCAGATTGACCCCGAAACCCGCAGCGGGATGACCGTTATACCGGCTGGAACTGCCGTAATCTTCCTCGGCCAATTCCACCGTCGCAACATCCGCGAGGTATACCGCTGAGCCATCCGAGTTCGTTTTGAGCAGGATGTTTTCAAAGTCTTCGATAGAGGTCAGCTGTGATTGCGCCGATAGGGACACCGTATATTGCTGCCCTTGCACGGTAGGCTGGGCGCCTAAACTGCCGACAGTGACGTTTGTGTTCTGCTCCGACACAGCCGTTGTGACATCAGCCGCTGTCAGTTGGTATTCATACAGGCGCGTGGGGTTCAGCCAGATCCGCATGGCATATTCCGTGCCGAACACACTGACCGATCCGACCCCATCCGTGCGTTGCACCGCGTCCAGAATGGTGCTGCTAAGAATATCGCCAAGCTCCAATGACGTATAATTGCCATCCTCGCTGACCAGCGCACCTACCATCAGGATGGAGGAGGTGGACCGTGTCACAGATACACCCGCGCTGGTCACGCTGTCGGGCAATTGCGACTCCACCAGTTGCAGCTTGTTCTGCACCTGTACCTGCGCCATGTCGGGATCAACCGAGTCGTCGAATGTCAGCGACACGCTGGCTGATCCCTCGCTGGAGGAAGATGTCATATATGACAAGCCGTCCAGCCCAGTCAGCCCGTTCTCGATGACAGTTGTCACCGAGTTCTCGACCGTCTCGGCTGAGGCACCGGAATATGACGCGCTGATCCGCACGGTGGTGGGGGCAATGTCAGGATATTGCGAGATCGACAGGCTGGTCATGCTGTAAGCGCCAACCAACATGACAGCGATGGCCAGAACCCACGCGAAAACGGGGCGATGAATGAAGAAATGTGCCATTATTCGGTCTCTTCACCGTCTGTCGAGGGGGCAGCGGCGGCGTCTGTATCAGCCAGATCACGCACCAGCCCATCCTCATCAATCATCGCCGCGACCGGAAGGACATCCTGTCCTGCCTGCAACGACGATAGCCCGTCCACAATGATCCGGTCGCCCTCGCTCAACCCCTCACGAACAATCCATGAATTTTGATAACTTCCGTCATCGCTCAAGGTGACTTGCTCGGCGGTGCCATCTTCACCGACGATGAACACCGTCAGATCGCCGGAATTTCCGCGGGTGGCGGCGCGTTGCGGCACAAGGAATGCCTGCACGGATCCTACAGTGATCTCACCACGCACAAAGGAACCCGGGATCACGACATGATGTTCGTTTTCAAACTGGAACCGCACGGTCACACTACCCGTTGTGGTCGATACGCTGTTGCCAGGTGTCACCATTTGCCCCACACCGCGAAATACATCACCGTTTTCAAGAAATAGCGTCGCCTGCATGTTATCGGCCTGCTGCAATGAGCCGTCGTCAATGCCCCGCCGGACAGACAGAATGCGGGAGCTTGCCTCGACCATATCCACGTAAATCGGGTCCGCTCGCACGATGGTCGTCAACTCGTCGCTTTGTCCCGATGTCACCAGATCACCGACCGACACGTCTGACACATCAGCCCGCCCGATAATCGGGCTTGTGATCGTTGTCCATGACAGCTCGACTTGGGCGTATTCAACAGCGGCTTCGTTCGCGTCGAGGGTAGCCTGCGCCTCTAAAAGGCTTGCACGCGCGGTTTCGACTTCTGCCTCGGTATAGCCGCGTCCCGCCAATTGTTCGGCACGGTCAGCTGCCGATTGCGCGACCTGAAGGTTGGCCTGTGCAATGGCGACATCTGCTAGCGCGGAGGCCTCTTGTGCTAGATAGGCAGATTTGTCGATCTGAAACAGGGGATCGCCCACTTCAAGTTGTTGACCGGGGGTGTAAAGGATCTCTTCGATGACGCCGCTCACACGCGGGCGGACCTCAACCTCCTGAAACGCAACGGCGCGGCCCGGTAGAGTTGCAACCTGCGGCACAGCTTGCAAAGTGGCCTCGATCACCCCTACCTCAACCGGTCCTGAGCCCATTGGCTGTGCGTTTGATGGTGTGTACATGGTCGCCACCACGCAAAATACGCTGGTAAAAAGCCGGATGCGGGAGGTCATCGCTGTTACATTCCTATCTGAAACCTTTACAATAATTCCCAGTATGCAAATGCTGCATAGTGCGCAAGGAAATCCCCATGACACTTTCGTTACGAGAAAAGCGCCGACTGGAAACTGCCCGTGATATCCACAAGGTCACTTTGAACCTCGCAGAGGCTCATGGGCTCGATGAAATCACTACAGAGGAAATCGCCGCAGCGGCGAGCATCAGCACGCGCACGTTCTTTAATTACTATGCAAACAAGGAAGCCGCTGCTATCGGCACGCCGCCAGGTTTTCGTGCGGAGGACAAGAGGGCGTTGTGTACGGGGACCACGCCAATTTCACAGGACCTGAAAACATTTCTAGACACACACATTGCCCGACTGGCAGAAAATGAGACCATCCTACGTAAAGTACGCAAAATCGCCCACGAAAACGCCAAGGCTCGCGCCGTACTAGATAGCATCCTCGCGTCGGAATGTGAGGAACTGGCAACCTGCCTGCGCTCACGCCTTGTCGACCCACATGTCGCAACCGCACTGGCCAATTTCGGCGTTACCGCAACGGCGCAGAGCATACGCCTTTGGGAACGCTCGGACGATCTAAGCCTTCCAGAAGCTTTCAACCGTATCTGGAACAGCCAAATAGCAGCCGCGCAGTTACTAACGGTTTCGACAAGCTGATCGCAATCGACTGAAACTCAGCTTACGGAAAGCTGCATCGCCGCGTCCTGAACGTCGGTCCACGTCCGTTCTGGGCCGTTAGTGCGTTGTAGTATGCACCAGCGCACAATGCACTGCGCACCACTTCCAAAGAACCGAGAAGCTTGGTCTCTACGTCTGTGTGGGGTGAGGTTTGACGCAGTGCGCACAGCCTGAAGATGCAGAGCCGCGCTGCCTTAGCATATGACAGCCTCTCTTCGCATTTTTGGTGCAAAGCGAAGCACTTGTATTGAGCGGATAAGTTAGCGAGCTGTGCTAACGCGCCTTTTGTAGCTCACTTATACATCACGCGATTTTATTTGCGTGCGGCCTATCCGCCACAGCGAATGTCTGGACTCAGCTGCTTCCAAAGTGCTTCCACGGGTGGAATCCCAACGCAGAAAGCCACCCTGAGGTGGCTGCTAAAGTATTGTAATGTCTGATATATTTTTGGTTGCGGGGACAGGATTTGAACCTGTGACCTTCAGGTTATGAGCCTGACGAGCTACCGGGCTGCTCCACCCCGCGTCAAAGGTGTATCATCATTGTTTAGAGAGAATTGAGATATTGACAGGTTTGGCGGTGACCTACTCTCCCACGACTTAAGTCGCAGTACCATCGGCGCGGCGGCGC
>NZ_OCTN01000010.1 GCF_900231835.1 Pontivivens marinum
GCCGAGGATATGAAGAGGCTGGAGACGCGGCAGGCCAGTCTGGAAACAGCAATGGCGCAGGAAGCGGAGGCCATTGAGAAAGAAAAGCAGGCTGTGAGGGCAGAGCGACAACAGGCGCAGGACCGACTGGCAGCGGCGCGACGCGCCAAAGAGTCCTTTGATCTGGGCGTCACCGCGATCGAGGCCGTCCTGGTTGAAACCGAGAACGAAACGCTCACCTACGATCCGAACACAGGCAAGACAACAATGCAGGACCCCACGCCGGTGCAGAACGCGCCACCAAAACTGCGGACACAGATCGTGCAGCTCGCCAAACGGCTCGCCTTCGTGGAGAGCAGACTCTTCGCGCGCATCTTCCGACTGGACGAACAGATCAGCAGGCTGCGGGCGTTCCTGGAGCGCAACGATGTTGACCGGCAGGCGAAGCGGGACGCGCAACAGATCATAGACGATGTCGCGAGCGATGAACCGGAGATGCGGTAAATGCCCAAATGAATTTGTTGGGCTATCTTTCGATTTTTGCCTTGGAAGGGGTCTCTTGCACGGCCGCAAGCTTGGTGCGGTAAGGGCGGAGAGCTGACTTTCGCCGCGAATTGCACCGAGGTCCGCTATGCGGGACAAAACCGCCGTTCGAAATTCCTAAGTAGTGGTCTGCAATCCGCTCTTAGCCGCCGTTCGCATTCACGCAGCAATTCCGCGCGGCAACTCGTGGAAGGAGGCTGTCGCCGTGTCTACAAAATTGTTGCCACTGCGAAAGAACACGGCGCGGGGGGGAGACGTCAGTCCCTCGCAGGCAGAGTCAAAAGAACTGAGGCCTCAAGCAGGCCTTCCCAGGCCATGTCCAGCGCCGCACCAAGTGAAAGGTCTGGTTCATGGTTCCAAAGGTAAATCGCCCGCCCAATCGCGCTGGTGGTTGCGCCGGCGAGCGAAGCAGCGGTCTGACGGTTTTGCACGCGCTTGCACAAACAATCCGTGAGTTCGTCGCGTTCCATCTTCAGAAACCCTTCGAGAATACCGCTTGCCTTCTCGTTCGATCGTATGACCCGCCCCATCATCTTGATGATGGGATCGTCCTTGCCCAGATCTTCTATGTGCCGGTCCAGAAACTGTTTGATATCATCCGCCAGCGCACCGGTTCCGGCAGCCAAAGCGTTTTTGTCCTCTTCTCGGAACGGGGGCGGAGCCCCCACGGCGGCGGCTTCCTTGTTTGTGAAATAATTAAAGAAGGTGCGCGTGCTGACACCCGCGGCGGCAGCGATCTCTTCCGTCGTTACGTTCTCAAGCTCATGTTGATGTGCCAACTCCAACGTGGCGAGCTGAATTTCACGCGCTGTTTGCTGTCTTCGTCTCTCTCGTAACGAAACTGTCATTTTCTAAAACTTTGCATGGTGTGCAATATTTGCGTAGTAAGCGCTAAAATCGCCGAATAGTCAAGGATTGAAGGTCCGATGAGAGTCAGCATGTTGAGAATGATCGGTGAGCCACACTGAAAATTGCCACTGGCGCCGGTGCAGCCGCGTCACGGCAGGCAGGCGGATAACCTGCGGAACGTTAAAGACAAAATAGCGCGGCCAAACAGGCGCGCGACACTGATAGGTAATGAAAGGCCTTTTGAAACGATGAAACACTTTGGAAAAATTGCACTCTTGGTAGCCGTTCTGGGCGCCCTTGCCGTCGCGCTGATCGTATCTGGCGCACGTCTGGGCCTTTGGCAGCCGATCACAGGCTTCGGGCTCTACCGGTCCTATTTCAATCCACTGGCGATGATTGTGGCGGCTGTGGGTGTGATCGCTCTCGTGATTCATAGTCTGCGCAAGGAACGTAACGGGGTGCTTCTGGCCGGGGTGGCAACGCTTGTCGGCCTTGTCCTTCTTGCGCCGATGGCCCAGTCCAAGCTCAACCCAACGCCCCGCGCGGCCCCGATCCACGATATCTCGACCGACACCACGAACCCACCAGTGTTCTTGGTTCTTGACGAGACGCGCGAGGGCGCCAGCAACACCCTTGAATACGGCGGGCCGGAACTGACAGAGGCCCAGGCCGCAGCCTATCCCGACATCGCCCCGCTTGAAACGGATATGTCCGCAGATGCTGCTTACGCGCGCGCCTTGACGGTTGCCCGCGACATGGGATGGGACATTGTGGCTGAGGATGCAGAAGCCCTACGGTTCGAGGCCGTCGCCCGCACATCTGTGTTCTACTTTGCCGATGACGTTGTCGTCGTTGTCACAGCGCAAGACGAGGGTAGCCGCGTTGATATGCGGGGGGTTTCCCGTGTGGGTCGTAGCGACCAAGGCGTGAACGCCGCGCGTATCCGCGATTTCCAGCAGCAGTTTGGTGCGTAACCAACACATCCTTACGCGTGTTCCGTGGCCCCTGCGGGCCACGGAGATGGCAGGATACAATTTCGAAAGCGGCACATGACGGACAAGACAGAAAAGGAAAATCACGGGCCGCATAGTACAAGCGCGCTGTCGTGGCGTGGCAGGCTTTTGCAGTACAAATGGGCGCTTTTGGCAATTTTGCTCTGCCAGATCGGACAGGTCACAGCTGCTCTGTTGTTGCCGAGTCTCAGCGCCGATGTCATTGATATCGGGATCGTAGGGGACGATTCCTCGACCATTCTATACTATGGCGGGCTTATGGGACTTGCCGCTGCGGCCCAGCTGGTGCTGAGTGCCACCGCGGTTTTCCTCGGGGCGTCTGTTGCCTACAGCATCGGGCAAAGCCTTCGGGCGGACGTCTTTGCCAAGGTCCATAGCCTTGCTTTGTCGCAGGTTCAGGATTTTACGGCCGGATCACTCATCACGCGCTGTACCAATGATGTTTTGCAGGTCCAGTCGATGTTTATCATGGCCTTCACGATGATCATTGTCGCCCCCATCATGGGCATCGGCAGCGCGATCATGGCGGTGCGACAAGATGCGCAACTGTCGGTGCTTCTGGTGTTTTCGGTCCCTGTATTGATGGGCCTTATCGGCTTTCTAACGATCAAGGCCGTGCCGCTATACCAACGTATTCAGACGCAACTTGATCGGGTGAACAGCATCCTGCGGGAGCAGATCGAAGGCATTCGCGTCATTCGCGCCTTTTTGCAACAGCCGCGCGAAGCCACGCGTTTTGACGGCGCAAACACGGATTTGACGGGCACGTCCATTCAAGCAGGCCGATTGATGGCGATGATCATGCCCTCGCTGACGGCGGTGATGCAGCTGACATCGGTGGCCCTGATCTGGGTCGGTGCCAGCCGCGTGCGTGACGGCGATCTTGAGGTCGGTTCGCTCATTGCGTTCTTGTCTTATGTCGCGCTGATCCTGATCGGGGTGATGATGATGGGGATGATGATCGTCATGCTGCCACGCGCGCTGGTCAGTGCGCGACGCATCACCACGCTGCTGCAAAGCCCAATCGAAGTTGGCCCGCCATCAAACCCCAAACCGCTGCCGCCGCGTGGCTCGGGGCTGCATCTGCGGCTTGAGGATGTCGGGTTTGGCTATCCCGGCGCGGAGGCTATGGTGATCGAAGACATCACTTTTGATCTTGGGCCGGGCGAAACTCTGGGCATCATCGGTGCGACGGGTTCGGGGAAGTCGAGCATTCTCAACCTGATTGCCCGTCTGAATGATCCAAGCGTCGGGCGCGTTACCCTCGCGGGTGTCGATCTGCGTCAGATCGCGCTGCAGGAATTTTCCGCGCATATCGGTTATGTGCCGCAGAAGGCCTACCTTTTCTCGGGCAGCATCGCGGATACCCTGCGGCTTGGAAGTCCGGTGGCGGATGAGACCACGCTTTGGAAGGCTCTCGAAATCGCACAAGCCGCCGATTTTGTCCGCGCCATGCCCGATGGTCTCATTTCGCCCGTGGCGCAGGGCGGTTCGAACTTCTCTGGCGGGCAGCGCCAGAGGCTTGCGATTGCCCGTGCACTTGTGTGCGATGCGGATATCTACCTGTTTGACGACAGCTTCTCTGCCCTTGATCAGGCGACGGATCGCAAGCTGCGCGCCGCCCTGAGAGGGGCCGTTAGCCATGCGGCCACGGTGATTGTCAGCCAGCGGGTCGCGTCGATCCGCGATGCAGACCGGATCCTTGTCATTGAAAAGGGCCGCATGGTCGGCCTTGGGCCCCATGACACCCTGATGCAGGACTGCCCCGTCTACGCTGAAACCGTTCACTCTCAGGCAGGCCCCGAGGAGGACGCAGCATGACCATGACCGAAGATAAAAAACTCGAAACTGTTTCAAGAACACAAGGCAGCGCCCCCGGGCCAAGAACGCCGGGCGGTTCCGTTGCCGGAGAGAAACCAAAAGCTGCAGGGGATGCCGCGCGGCGGATCTGGTTAGCATTTGGCAGCAACCGCAAGATTTTGATCGGGACACTTGTTCTGAGTTTGGGCAGCGTTATCGGTAGCACGATCGGCCCTTGGCAGTTGGGCCTTGCGACCGATCTTCTAGTCAGCGACGGCTTTACGCTTTCGGCCCTTGTGCGCCAGCTTTTGCTGGTGGCGGCGATCTATTTGGTCGCTTCGGGTCTCAATTTTGCGCAGGCTTGGCTGATCAACGATCTGGTGCAGAACATGGGGCGCGATCTGCGTCAGGCCGCGCAGGCCAAACTTTCCCGCGTGCCGCTTAAATGGTTCGATGCCCAGCCGCGCGGAGAGGTCCTTTCGCGACTCACCAATGATATCGACAACATGGTGCAGAACCTGCAACAGGTTGCCAGTCAGGCGATGCTGTCGCTGATGACCATTGTCGGCGTGCTGATCATTATGGTTGTGTTGTCTGTCCCACTCGCAATTGCTGCCGTGGTCGCGATCGGGATTTCAATCGGGGTATCGCGCCTGTTAAGCGGCGCCGCCCAACCGCGATACGCCGAGCAATGGCGCGAAACAGGCCATTTGAACGCATTGGTGGAAGAGTCCGTCACGGGGCAGGCCTTGATCCGCGTTTACGGCGCAGGTGATCGCGTGGGTCAGCGGTTTGCCGAAAAGAACAGCACCCTTGCAGGGGCGAGTAGGCGGGCGCAGGTCTTTGCCAGCCTGATCCAGCCCGCGACGATGTTCGTGAACAACTTTGCCTATATCGCAGTGGTTGTTTTCGGGTCTTTTCAGGTGTTGGGGGGCGCGCTCACCCTTGGCGGGGTGCAGGCGTTCATCCAGTATATCCGCCAGATCGGCCAGCCAATTTCGCAGCTGGGCAGCATGGCCGCACAGGTGCAGTCCGCCCTTGCCTCGGCGGAGCGGGTGTTCGAGTTGCTGGACGCGCCCGAAATGTCGACCGACACTAAAGAGACAGGGCTGGACACGCCGGTCAAAGGCCATGTCCGCTTTGCGAATGTGGGGTTCCGCTACATTCCGGATCAACCCCTGTTCGAGGATGTCAGCCTTGAGGCAGCGCCCGGTCAGATGCTGGCCATCGTCGGCCCCACCGGTGCGGGTAAGACCACATTGGTCAACCTGCTGATCCGCTTTTACGAGATCGACAACGGGGTGATCGAGCTTGACGGACAAGATATCGCCGCCATGCCGCGAGGTGCGTTGCGGCGTGCTATGGCGATGGTGTTGCAAGATTCGTGGCTTTTCACCGGAACGATCCATGACAATATCGCCTATGGTCGCCCAGAGGCGACCCGCGAAGAGGTTATTGCAGCCGCCAAACGCTGCCATGTGGATGACTTTGTCTGCACCCTTCCCGACGGGTATGACACTGTCCTCAGCAACGGCGGTGCGCAGCTGTCCCAAGGACAACGTCAGCTGATGACAATTGCGCGGGCCTTCTTGCTCGACGCGCCGATCCTTATTCTGGACGAAGCCACAAGTTCGGTCGACACCCGCACGGAAATGCAAATCCAGACAGCTATGGCCGATCTGCGCCAAGGCCGCACAAGCTTCGTTATCGCCCATCGTCTTTCGACGATCCGGGACGCGGACATGATCGTTTATATGAAAGACGGGACAGTGCGCGAAACCGGAACGCACGATGAACTCATGGCCTTGGAAGGGGGGTATTGGAACCTCCAGAGCGGGGCGCAAACCTGATCCTGTGGATCAAAACTGCGCCCGAATCCGCAACACGAAAGGACCTAACGATGAGATATTGCACCACTGTTATCGCCACCGCACTGAGCTTTGCCGCGCCCCAAACCCTGTTTGCCGAAGCGCTGACGATCCAAACAGTCGGGCCAATCATCTACCTTGCCGACAACCTCGGCGAAGAGGCCATGCTTGGCTGGTGCATCGACACCGAAGGCCGCGGTTTGAGTGATCAACTGCACGCACATACCTGCAAGCCCACGGGCGATGACGTGCTGTTCTCGTTCGAGCCTGACACAGGCAGCATCACATCGGCGACCTATGACGACATATGCATGACCTACAACGCGCCGGACAACGTAGAAAACCCGTTTGGACTGATCGCATGTGACGAAACAGACCCGACGCAATCATTCGCTTATGATGAGGCCAAAATGGAAATCCATCTGGCCGCCGATACAGCCCAATGCGTGACGGTCGCGCCGACCATCGACGATGCCGGCCCGTTCCAGTCGCGCGATCTGATAGTCGCGGCATGCGCCGACCTTGAGCCAGCTTTCAAGCAATGGGTCATTCGCGATTAAGGCCATCACGCGAGGTTCCGGGGCCTGCATGCTCCGGCACTCCGGCGCCCGGCTGGCCGCATGACTTGAACGCACCGCACCCATCCCGCTACAGGAGAACTCCATGACGATCCGCAACAAAACGTCCTATGTCGCAGCCGCAGCGATGTTAGGTTCCGCGATGGCACCGCAAGCCCAGGCACATGACATCACCGACGCATTCCTAACGGAACGTTCCGCGAATTGCGCGGATTACGTCGCTGAACATACAGCTTCCGTCACGGATCTGTTTACCAAAACACAATATGACGCTGCGGTCGCGATCACCACAGACGGCCAGACCTGTACGATTGCATCGAACGCCGTGCCCAATCACGACTTCAACACCGTGGAAGGGTTCGTCAACGGGTTCTCCGAGCAAGATCAGGCCTATACGATCACGGCGACACCGACTGTGGCTGAAACGCCGATGCCGCTCACGCTTGGCATGGACAATGCGGTGTTCCTGAATGGTGTAAAGCTCGATCTGCTTGCGGCTGGCTGCTACGGCATCGGGGACGGCCTGTTTGGGTGTTTCGACATGACCACGCCCTACCGCTTTGATCCGATGGGTGCCGCGAGCAACATGTTCGGAACGGATGCACATAATGCGCATACCCAGACCAATGGGCTTTATCACTACCACGGCAACCCGTTGGCATTGTTCGAACAAGTCGCCCCAGATGCGGCGCCGCCTGTCATCGGTTTCGCGGCAGACGGTTTTCCGATCTTTGGTCGCTATATCAACGACGACGGCACGATCCGTGCCGCCACCACAAGCTATCGCTTGAAAACGGGCACGCGTCCGGATGGGGATGATGGCCCCGGCGGCACCTACGATGGCACCTATGTGGACGACTGGGAATTCGTTGAAGGACTGGGTGATCTGGACCAGTGCAACGGCATGATTCAGGACGGTGTTTACGGTTATGTCGTGACCGCGACCTATCCGCATGTCATGGCGTGCTTTACCGGAACCCCCGATCCGTCCTTTCTGAAACCGCGTCCCTGAGCGGCTCAGCAAACAAAGTTTCCTTCCGTCCCAAGGTGAGCGATGGCACAGGAGCTTCGATTGCCATTCGGATCCCCCGCAGTCCTGCAGGTCTCCGAATGCGGTTGCTGTGTAAGAAAATTGAGCACAGCTTATTGCTGGCTTTAGACGGCTCGCCAAATTCTGGCTCAATTTCACGGCGTATCTCATTTCTCTTACACCGTCGCCGTCTAATTCATGCACCTGCAGCGAATGACTGCTCTCTGCCGATTGCAGCAATGTGAACAGTTTGCAGCATCCGTCACTCTGGGCTCGAAGGAGACCTTTGCTGCGAGCCGGACCAATGTCGGCATTGGGCCGTTCGCGTCAATAGACGCAACGGGCGGAGAGCGGTCGTTCGCTGCGGTTTGCCGAGAGGTCAACTATTCGGGACTTTGCTGCCATTCACCCAGTTGGCGCAAATGTCTGCTACAAGCCAGAAGCAGGCATACCGGATCAGATTTGGTCGCGAGGACGTACGTAGCTAGAAAGGCCACGACAACTGAATAGGCTTAAGCCGCAATGCGTCGATAACGCTTGATCCTTGCGGCACGTCCTGCGCCCGGAGCACGACCATTGCGGCGGCGCGGGCGTCTTCGCCTGCATCGTGATGGTGAAACTCAAGGTCCAGAACCTTTTTGAGGTTGGCCAATCCGTGACCACCATTCCCTTTTAGCTCTGGCCAAGCGGCGCGTGCTATCGAAACACTGTCATGCCAACTCAGGCGCGCACGCGGCAAGCCACAGGATTTACAGGCAGCTTTGATTGCGTGTTCATCAAACCTGCTGTGTTGGATCATCGCATGGCGGGCCAGCAAAGGCAGAAGTGTAGGCCAAACTTTAGAAAAACTCGGCGCATTGCGCACTGTTTCAGGGCCGATCCCATGCAGATTAGTATTGAACTGGGCGAAAGGCACCTGCGGGTCGATATATGTCGACCACGTTTGAATAACTCCATCCTGTTTCACACAAGCGATGCCAATTTGACAAATGCTCGCGCTGTCTCCGTTGGCGGTTTCAACATCCAAGGCGATGAATTGGAAATCCCCGTCAGGCAAAGCGACGATCATTGCAGTGACCCGCGCAGTCGAGATTTTAGAACCGCGATGAGTGTATCAGAATACGCCCGCAGCACCGTGGCATCATTCGTCAGCCGAGAATAAGACCACAGCCCCTGAACCGAGATCATCGTATAGCGCGCAAGGTCGTCAATCTCTGGCTGGGTGAGCGGCCCACGGGGGCCGTTTTCATTTGTGAGCGCGTGGCGAAAGCCATCTGTCAAACGGTCGCAATGCGCCTGTAGCTTCGCCCGTGTTTCTACATCGATTTCAGGTATTTGAGTGAGGGTGTTTCCCACAAGGCAACCACGACCAAACCCCCCAGCCAATTCAAACCGCGTCAGGAGGTTGCACAGGTAAGTTTCAATGCCGTCGATACCTGTGCCGGACGCCTCGACCGGGGCGAAAGCGGGCGTCACCACGGTCTCTTGATAGCGGTCCAGACTGGCGTGGAACAGATCCTGCTTGCCGCCAAAATCCGCGTAGATGCCCGCGCGGCTCACCCCAGTTTCGCGCACAAGATCACCCATGGAAATAACATGATAGCCGATTTTCCAAAAGGCGTTCAGGGCGTTGTCCAACAGGCTTTCGCGGGATTGGGATTTGGCTCTGGGCATTTTCGTCCTTGTTTAAGAATGATCGTTCTTCTACATCTGAGCCGACTCAACCACAAGCCCGAGGTGCCCCCATGACGACGTCTTTCCGCGACAAAAAGAAATTTGCCACGGTTCATGGTAAACAGATGGCCTATATTGAGGAAGGCACCGGCGATCCGATTGTGTTCCTGCATGGCAACCCGACGTCATCTTATCTTTGGCGTAACGTGATGCCGCATCTGGCAGGTAAGGGACGTTTGATCGTGCCAGATATGATCGGCATGGGCGACAGTGACAAGCTCGATAATTCCGAGCCTGATAGCTACACCTTTGTTGAACAGCGCAAATATCTGTTTGCCTTATTGGAACAGTTGGGCGTGACGGAAAACGTAACGCTAGTCATCCACGACTGGGGTTCCGGGCTTGGTTTTCACTGGGCGCATACGCATGAGGGCGCGGTCAAAGGCATCGCGTTTATGGAGGCCATCGTCGCTCCTGTCCCAAGCATGGACAACTTCCCCGAAAAAGCCCGAGAGACCTTCGCGGCCCTTCGTTCGCCCGCCGGAGAAAGCATGGTTCTGGAAAAGAACCTGTTCGTCGAAGCCATTCTGCCCGGCTCGATCCTGCGCGACTTGACTGAGGAAGAAATGAACGAATACTGCCGCCCGTTTGCGAATGCGGGCGAGGATCGGCGTCCGACATTGACGTGGCCACGTCAGATCCCGATTGGCGGGGAGCCAGCGGAAGTGGTTGAAATCGTCAGCGCCTATTCGCAGTGGTTGGCGCAAACGCCGGTCCCCAAACTGTTCGTCAATGCCGAACCCGGCGTGATGATCGCGGGGCCCGTGCGTGAACTGGTGCGAAGCTGGCCCAACCTGACCGAGGTTGCGGTGCCGGGATTGCACTTTGTGCAAGAGGATTCACCAGACGAGATCGGCGCTGCTGTCCGCGACTGGCACGCAGACTTGTAAGCGCGAGGGATCGGCTATGGCGACCAAGATTTCGGCGTTTGAACCGGTGCCGGACATGCCCGGCCTGTTTACTGCGATCAAGAACAACCTACGTTGCACGGCGGTTCTATTGCAGACTGGGCAGGTCTGCCTGTTCAGTCCCGTTTCAGGGCTAAGTGACGCCGCGAAATCAAGTTTGGACGAAATCGGCGAAGTCGCCTTTCTGTTCGCCCCGAACGGGTATCATAACGGCGGTCTTGTTGAATATGCTGCGACGTTTCCAGCAGCATCGCTGGCTGCACCACCTGTCATGCATAAGCGGCTAACCGACCGCACAGGGCTCGCGTTTGACGGGATAGAGGCGCTTCGTGACAGCTTGCTGACTGGGATGCGTTTGGAAGGTTTGAACGGCCTGAAAAATGGCGAAACTTGGGTGATTGCACAAATCGACGGGCGGTGTCTTTGGCATGTTGTTGATGCTTTTGGTGGGCAGCCGAACAAGGACATGAAAGTTGGCCGCGATATCAGACCCAACACCGTTTTCCCAACTTTTGGGATGAAGGATCGCGCGGTGTATCTGGCGCATCTAAAGGCGCTGCTCGGGTCGGACACGCCCGATATGATGCTGCCCTGTCACGGTGCATTAACAGTCGCCGCAGATATCCCACAACAAATCGCCGGGATATATCCCGACCTGAACGACGCGTAAGGCCAAAACAATGTTCAAGAAATTCGTTGTTGCCACAGCATTGCTGAACTTTCTCTTCGCCCCAATGGTGATCGCGCAGGCTGTCCAAAACCCAGCCCCCGCCAGCTTCGTATTCTCCTTCACCATCGCCGGTTTTTTCATGATGGCAGCGTCGCTCCTGATTTGGGCGAGCCGTGATCTGCCCGCCCGCGCTCCGGTTCTATTTTGGAGTGCCGTATCCCGTTTGGTCGCGATTACGACGGTCACCTATGCGGTGCCAAATGGGCTTGCAGACCCTTCGCAGTATGCCTTTGTCGTGTTCGACGGCGTTACCGCGATTATTTACATCCTTGGCGCATTGCGCGTGACGGGGCGGTCGTTTCTGGATTTCCTTTTGTGGCGGATCGCCTAAGCGCTAACCCGCCAACTGTTCACCGTTGCGCGGGCCATCTTTCGCAAGCCTTCGGATGCAGCAACGTCACCCGCATCTCGGTTTATCAATGCTGATGCCATCATCATGCCTTTGACAAATTCACCAGCGGCATGGGCGTCCACGTCTTCGCGGACCTCTCCCTTGGCTTTGGCGCGCTCAACCAGACCTGTTGCGGCGACCAAGAGGTGGTTGAAATAGGCGGCCGTCTGTTCACGGATGGCATCGTTTTGCAGCGCCGCGTTTTCAACCGTCGTGTTCAGATACAGGCACCCGTATTTTTCCCCCGCGCCATTTGCTATGTCAGCCTCAGACGACCAAAGGCGGTCCAGCGTATCAAGGGTATCGCTTTGCTCGATTGGGGCGACGATGGTCCGTCGGATGTCCTGCCCGTACAGTTTCAGCGCTTCCAGGAACAATCCGTCTTTGCCGCCAAATTCCGTGCGGATGGCGAACCGTCCGATACCGACGATGTCCTCGATCGCGCGAATCCCTAGCGTTTGAAAGCCGTGCTCGCGAAACGCATCACGCGCCTTCGCGACGGCATCCTGCCTGTCATAGCTTTTCTGTCTGGCCATTTCTCTTCCTTACGAGGCAGCGGCTTCATCATCTGCTGCCGCATTCCAAATTTCTTCTTGATCCTATTTCACTACACTCGTATGTGTCAATCACAACGAACGTAGTGAAATAGCTAATCGACTTTTTGGATTCACAAAACAAGGAAGCCTAGAATGAAACCAAATACTCTTATGTCCCTCGCAATTGCCGGCATGGTCGCGCTGTCGCCCGTGGTAACACCCGTCTTTGCCGATCCGGTTCCTTTCAATGCCGATCCCGCCGACGAACGGCTGCGGCCCTTCACTGTCGACAAAGAAGAATACCCGTTCCGCAGCCATTGGTTCGAACGCGACGGTGTTGCGATGCACTATATCGACGAAGGTGAAGGCTTCCCGATCGTGCTGACCCACGGCAATCCCGACTGGTCGTTCCTGAACCGCAACATCATCAAAGACATGTCGGCCGAAGCACGCGTTATTGCCTATGATTTGCCGGGGTTTGGCTTCTCTGACACACCCGAAGGCTTCACGTGGACCCCACAGGAACATGCTGAATGGATCACAGCACTGGTGAATGAACACCTAGAGTTGGAAGAATTTATCCTTGTTGTTCAGGATTGGGGTGGCCCAACTGGACTGTCCGTGGCCACTGAGAACGCTGACAAGATCGCAGGCCTCGTGATCAGCAACACATGGGTCTGGCGCCCCGAAGGCGCAATGGCTGATTTCTCCGCGTTTATGGCCACGCCTGACATGCAAACTAAAATCCTCGAAGAAAACGCTTTTGCTGGCGCGTTGATGGCATCCGGACTGAACCCGGTATCGCAGGCCAACCCTGCCATTACCGATGCCTACGCCATGCCGTTCCCGACGCCTGAATCGCGCGCGGGCACTGCCTATTTTCCCGTCGCCATCAGCGAACAACAAGAGTGGGTGGCCGCGATCGAAGGCAAGCTTGATCAGTTCGCCGACATCCCCGTCGAGCTGATCTTTGGCGAGCTCGATGAGCTTCTGGGTACCGAAGAGGCAATCGCCCGCTGGCGTGGCCACTTCCCTCAAGCGCCCGTGCAATTGCTGCCAGCCGCGAACCATTTCACCCAAGAGGACAGCCCTGAAAGCTTTGGCCTGTCGCTGCGTCGTCTGCTGAGCCAGATCGAGGGCGACAACGATTGATCTTTCCGGCGGGTCTTGTTGGCCCGCCTCAACAACATGAAAATACGAGGAAATCCAAAAATGAAAAACGTAAAAAACAAGGTTGTCGTCATAACCGGGGCCTCTGGCGGAATTGGCGAGGCGACTGCCCGTCATCTCGCGTCGCTCGGTGCAAAGGTGGTGCTGGGGGCGCGTCGAAAGGAACAACTCGAATCCATCGTCGCAGACATCCGTGCCGCAAGTGGCGAGGCCGAAATGGCTGTGACCGATGTTGCAGATGCCGCGCAGGTCAAGGCACTGGTCGCGACTGCCAAGCAAAGCTTTGGCCATGTCGATGTCATGATCAACAACGCGGGCCTTATGTCGATTGCACCGATCACCGAAACGCTGGTCGATGAATGGGATCGCATGATCGACATCAACATCAAGGGCGTCCTTTATGGTATTGCTGCGGCACTGCCCGAATTCACTGCCCAGAACAGCGGCCATATGATCACCATCGGGTCCATTGCCGGGCACAAGGTGTCGCCAGGTGGCGCGGTCTATAGCGGCACGAAGTTTGCCGTGGCTGCGATCAGCGAAGGGCTACGTCAGGAAATCGGCAGGGCGATCCGCACGACCATCATCGAACCCGGTCTGATTGACACAAACCTGAAAGCAGGCAGTTCACATGAAGGCAGCGCTGCGGCGATTGGCGAAGTCTACAAGATGGCAATTTCACCGTCAGCTATCGCCAATGCTATCGCATACGCCATATCCCAACCCGCTGACGTGGATGTGAACCAGATCGTCCTGCGCCCAACCGTGCAAGATTTCTAGGGCAAGGATAAAAGATTGCGGCTCGGTCAAGGTGGCATCCTCGACCGGGCCAACAGCGCTGCGTTTCACTGCAAAAACCTAAGCCTTGGAATGCCAATGCAACAGGTGCGAGACGTTTTACATCGCTATGGCATTATTTCACGTTTCCATATCGTCTACTGGAAGCATCTTAATTCGTCAGATCACGCTCATTGGATGCATCGTACTTTTGTATATCCATCTTTATCGTGCCCATCCATTTCCCCATCACTTCCGCCATTTCAGGACGTTGCGTATGGGCGGTCAGCGCATCTTGGTCCTTCCAGCGCTCAACAGTCAGCACCCGCCCTGATGCCTGATCATCCATCGCAATGCTGTAGAAGAGGCAACCGTCCAACTTTCGGGTATTGGCCACAAAGTCCCGCGTATCGGCGAGAAATTCGGCCACGTCGCTTGGGGCCAGAGTGATGTGGCCCATGAGGATTAACATATCGGTTTCTCCAATTTTGTTGAAGCCCGGTAAGGGCACGCTCGGGTGCCCCATTCACAGAGCACCCGAAGTTTGCCGCCTTTAGTCTTCGTATGTCACGGTAATCTTGCCAAAATGCGAGCCGCTTGCCTGATGCTCAAACGCCTTGCCAAGTTCATCAAATGCAAAGCTGCGATCAATCACGGGGTGGACGTCCTTGGCCTCAAGGAGCGCAATCATATCCTCTTGCATCTCTTTGTTGCCAACGGCGAAGCCGGACATCCGTTTATGACCGAGGATCAATGAAATCACATCAAGCTCGGCAATCGGTGAATCCAAAATCCCGATAATGGCGATGTGCCCGCCAATGGCTGTGGCGGCGATGGATTGCTTGAGTGTGGTTCCTGCTCCCATGTCCAAAACGTGGTCAACGCCACCAGAGCGTTCAGCGATGGTTTTCCCCCACTCTTTATCCGTGCGGTAGTTGAAAACTTCATCCGCGCCGAGGTCTTTCAAGCGGGCCATTTTCTCCTCGGAAGATGACGTCGCATAGACATATGCGCCTAGGGCTTTCGCAATCTTCAACGCGAAAAGAGACATGCCACCGGTGCCTTGAACCAAGATGGATTGACCGGCTTGCAGGTTGCCTTCAACGACCAAAGCGCGCCAAGCCGTGAGGGCGGCACAGGGCAACGTGGCGGCTTCCTCAAAGGTATAGTTGCTTGGCATGCGGGTCAGCGAATTTGCGTCCACAGAGGAAAATTCAGTCGCAAACCCGTCAACGGTATCGCCGCTCATGGCTTGCGTGTTTTCGCCCGTTGGTTTGCCATCAAGCCACTCGGGGAAGAACAAGCTCAGAACTTTATCGCCCTCTTTCCATTGACTAACACCGTCGCCCACGGCAACCACTTCGCCCGCCCCATCGGACATCGGCACGCGGCTTTCCTCAACGGAGATACCACCCACGCCAACCATAAAATCATGGAAGTTGAGAGAGGTCGCACGCCAACGCACCAGCACTTCGCCCGCCGCAGGGGATGGTGTAGCCTGCTCAACAATCTTCAAGTTCTCAAAACCGCCGGGCTTGCTGACTTGGTAAGTTTTCATCTGAGTTTACTTTCCATCTTGTGTTGAAATCCGCCGCATAGAATGGGGATTGAATTCGCTTATATTTTTTCGTAACTACGGGTACGAAAATTGACTGTCAACAATAAAGTACCAAAGGTTACGAAAATGAATCCTGAGGAAATCACACGCTCTCGCGGTCGCCCCAAGACGCTAGACAGGGAACATGTGTTGAAAACGGCGATGCTGAGCTATTGGCAGGAGGGCCCCACCGAAGTTCCCATCGGAGAGATTTGCCGCAGATCCGGCGCATCCAAGCCCGCGCTGTATCGAGAGTTCGGAAGTGATGACGGGCTAAAGAACGCCGTTCTGGATGCCTATCGGGATTTGATGCTTGCCCCCATCCACGAAATCCTGGCAGGTGATATACCGTTTGATCAAGCGCTGGACGCACTGATCGAATTTGTCAGCAAAGATCGAAGCGTTGAGAATCTACCGGAAGGCTGCCTTTTCGTTGCAATGCGCATGCAGCAAAGCACAATTGGTGATTTGACCAACGCGAAGGTTGAAGAGCTGCACGACGAGATGATCGGCAAGTACTGCGAATGGATTGAACGCGCGAAATCCGAGGGGAAATTCAGCAGCGACATTCCCACAGAGGTCGCGGCCTATCACCTCTGCACCCAAAGCAATAGCGCACTGTGGTTGGCCAAAACAGGGCTGTCTCACGACCTTATCAAAAGCATTCTGCAATTGGCCTTCGCGCCGCTGCGCTAGCATCTTCCTCGACAGCGAAATCTGATCATTTCTACGAGTATGTGAAATTTACAGGAGTGTGACTGATCGCATTATGAACGCTTTCAGCAGTGACACATCGTGTGGACTTCAAATGCCATTGAAACCGGCCGTATCGGGCTGGCCGCGTCGCGTTAAAAGAAGGCATGGTGCCTAGGCCTACAATGCGGTCATTTGTGCAATTTGCAGCATTTGTAAGTAAGGGCTCGAAGGAGACTTTTGCTGCGAACCGCACCAATGTTTGCTTTGGGCCGGAACCGACAATAGGACTGCAGGCGATCAGAGTTAAAATCATGCGTGCCCAGCGAGAAAAGCGAAAACGGCTCTCTGCCAAAGAAGGTTAGCTAGACCTGATGGCAAAATATCGCCGAAGTGGCTAGATTTGGAATGTGGAAACGCGCCAAGACTACACAAAACTGTACCTTGAAATGTACCCACGCAACACGAACCAGAAAAAATCAAGTAATCCCAGCATGTTCGCTAGAATAAATGGCGGAGCCGAAGGGATTCGAACCCTCGGAACCTTTCGGTTCACACCCTTAGCAAGGGCGCGCCTTCGACCACTCGGCCACAGCTCCGCAGATGGGTCTATCAGGGGCATCGGGCTGAGAACAAGGGCGAAAACGCGCAAATCGTCAGGAAATTTTCAATCAACCTTTGTTTAGTGCCGCAGCACGCATTTCTGTGATGGTTTGACCGGGTGTCAGGGCCTCTGCCGCGATATCCAGATGCAGAACGGCGGCGGTTCCACTGGCGCAGGCGGCGGCAAAGGCGGCCGGGAAATCCTCGGTTCGGGCGACTCGCTGTCCGAATAGGCCGCATGCCTGTGCTAGGGCCGCGAAATCGGGGTTCTTTAGGTCCGTTCCAGATACGCGGCTGGGATAGGTGCGCTCCTGATGCATGCGGATCGTCCCATAGGTGCCGTTATCCAGGATGAGGAAGATCGGCGTCGCGCCCTCCTGCGCTGCCGTGGCCAGCTCCATTCCGGTCATCTGGAAATCCCCGTCACCGGCAAAGCAGACCACACGCCGCTCTGGCGATTCGATGGAGGCAGCGATGGCTGCCGGTACGCCGTAACCCATTGCACCCGATTGCGGCGCGAGCAGATTGCGTGCACCTCCAACCGGAATATGGCGGGACGGCCAAACCGCGAAGTTCCCGGCGCCATTGGTCAGCACAGCATCCGCAGGCAGCACCTCGCGCAGATGGGCACATACCGCGACCATATCGACGGGGGAGGGTTGCGGCCGAACATTGAGGACGGCATCGACACCTGCACGCGCACGTTCGCGCCACGCAGAACGGTCGGCGCTGTCGGGTAGGTGCATATCTGACAAGGCAGCAATCATCCGGTTCGGACCGGCATGAATGCTCAGCGTGGGGGCGTAAATCTTACCCAGCTCACTATCGGACGCATGGGCATGGATCAGGATTTGTTCGGGGTTGGGAACGCGCAGCAGGGTGTAGCCGTCAGTCGTCATCTCACCAAAGCGGGCATTGATGGTCAGGATTACGTCCGCTTCACGCAGCAACCCCGCCGTCGCGGCAGCCATTCCAACGCCTGCATCACCGGCATAGCAGGGTGATGTGTTGTCCATCAGATCCTGCCTGCGGAACGAGACGACGACTGGCAGGTCCAAACGCTCCGCCAGTGCCTGCAATGCACGGCGCGAGGTTTCGGTCCAGCCAGATCCACCAGCCAGCAGGATCGGGCGCTTTGCCTGCGATAGGTGCTGGGTGATTGCGGCGATATCGCTAGCATCAGGCGCTGCTTCGGGCCGCTGCGTGGCGGGGGCAGGTTTGCTGTCTGTTGTCGCGGTCAGCATATCCTCGGGCAGGGCGATGACCACGGGACCGGGGCGGCCCGAGGTTGCGACAGAATAGGCGCGGGCCATGATTTCAGGAATGCGGTCGACGTCGTCAATCTCAACCGCCCATTTGGCCATGGTGCCAAAGACGGCGCGGTAGTCCAGTTCCTGAAACGCCTCGCGGCCCCTCATATCCGTGCCGACCTGACCGACAAACAGAATCATCGGGGTTGAGGATTGCATGGCGGAATGCACGCCAATTGCCGCATTTGTAGCACCGGGCCCACGGGTAACAAAGCACAGGCCGACTTCTCCGGTCAGCTTCGCCCATGCCTCCGCCATAAAGGCTGCTCCGCCCTCATGCCGCGCATTAACAAAACGGAACTCCCGATCACGCATTGCGTCGAGCACCGCCAGATAGCTTTCGCCCGGCACGCCAAATCCGATACGCCCGCCCTGTGCCAGCAGGCACTCCATCAACACTTCACCACCGGTCATAACGCGCTCTCCCACTATAATTTTCCACAGACAAAGCTGCGCTGGTGGCATCGTCAACCCCTTGTCGCTCTTGCCGCTGGGCAGGCGATGGGCAACTCTGTTCGAAAAAGTCTGGGAGGACGAATATGGGGCCGTTAAAGGGCATCCGAGTGGTGGAGTTTGCAGGTCTAGGGCCGGGGCCCTTTGCCGCGATGTGGCTTGCCGATATGGGAGCAGATGTCGTGCGCATTGACCGCCATGACGGGCGCGATCCGTTTCCGATGGAATACGACGTTCTGGCGCGGGGGCGCCGATCCGTCACCGCAAATCTGAAATCGGACGAGGGGCGCGAACTGGCGCTCAAGCTGATGGACGCCGCCGATCTGGTAATCGAGGGGTTTCGCCCCGGCGTGATGGAGCGTTTGGGTTTGGGACCTGAGGAGGCCTGTGCTCGCAATCCGCGCCTGATCTATGGTCGAATGACCGGTTGGGGGCAGGACGGCCCATTGGCCCAGGTGGCAGGGCATGACATCAACTATATCGCGCTGACCGGTGCGCTGCATGCAATTGGTGAGGAGAAGCCGCAACCGCCGCTCAACTTGGTCGGCGATTTTGGCGGTGGTGCGATGTATCTGGTCGCCGGTTTGCTTGCCGCTTTGGTCGAGCGTGGAGTCTCGGGTCGTGGGCAGGTCGTGGATGCCGCTATCGTTGATGGCACCGCGCATCTGATGGCGATGATCTATGGCATGCAGGCAAACAAGATGTGGCAGGACCAACGCAACGCAAACCCGCTGGACGGTGCCGCGCATTACTACCGGTGCTATGCCTGTGCTGATGGCGCGTGGCTGGCCGTCGGCGCGATTGAGCCGCAGTTTTATGCCCTGTTACAACAGCTAACACAGGCCGAGGGGATAGACGGGCAGTCCAATCCCGATGATTGGGCGGCAAAGGGCGGTATCCTTGAGCAACTGTTCCTGACGCGCCCTCGTGCCGAGTGGTTGCAAGTGTTGGAGGGAACGGATGCATGTGTTGCGCCTGTCCTGTCCATGCAGGACGCGCCGCAGCATCCGCACATGGCTGCGCGTGGGGTATTCGCACAGCGCGATGGCGTTACACAGCCAACACCCGCACCACACCTGTCCCGCACCCCCGGTGCGCTGGACCGTCCGCCACCTGTTAAGGGTGCAGACCTGAATGATGTTTTGACCGATTGGGAGATTAGCTGATGCAACAGGCAATGGATTTTCTTGAGGAGGCCCGCGCACTGCACCGCCTGATCAGCGCTCGCCCCGTTTCCTTTTTGGATGAAGTAACCCTGTTTAAGGGCTGGACGGTCGAGGATATCATCCGCCACCTATATATCTGGGACGGTATGGCGGATCTGTCTCGCCTCGACCCTGATGCCTTCGCGGTTAATATGCAGCAGGTTGCCGCAGGGGTGATGACCGGAAACACGCGGGAGGTTGAGCGCGCCTATTGCACTCTGACCGGACGGACATTGATCGCCAAATGGCAGGCGCAATATGAGCGTATGGGCGCGGAATGGGCGATGGTGGACCCCAAGCAACGCTTGAAATGGGCGGGGCCGGATATGTCCGCACGCTCGTCAATCTCCGCCCGCGTGATGGAGATTTGGGCCCATGGGCAGGCTGTATTCGACATTGCAGGCGTCACTCGTCAGCCCACCGCGCGGCTATGGAATATCGTGATCCTCGGCGTGAATGCCTTTGGGTGGAGTCACAAGGTGAACGGGTTCGATATGCCTGATGCGATGCCCCAGCTACGCCTGTCGCTGAATGGCGAGGTGCGTGAGTGGGGCGATCCGCAGGCGGGTCGTATCGAGGGACCGGCAGAGGCCTTTGCGCAGGTGGTGGTCCAAACCCGCAACATCGCCGATGTTCCCTTGACCGTTACGGGTGATGTTGCCGAACGCTGGATGCAGACGGCGCAGTGCTTTGCAGGGCCGCGAAATGCTCCACCAGCCGCGGGTGTTCGGCATATGTCAGATCGTTAATGTGGCGTGCCCGACCCAGCCCATGCAAGCTGATCGGGCGTTTCCACCGCACAGGGGCGTACCGCGCGCAGGCGTGCCAATGCATCCGGTGCTGCCTCACCCTGTTCGACCAACATGCGCAGCGCAATCATGCCGGATCGCCCGCAACCGCCGCGACAATGGACAATCACGCCCTGACCAGCCGCAAGGCGCGCGTGGACCGCAGGGGATAATTGCGCCCATAGATCGCGGATATTGGCATCAGGCGTACAGAAATCCGTAATCGGCAGATGTTCCCAATCCACTCCGATTTTCGCCAAAGCGGGGGAAAGGGGGCCGCCCATCTCCGCCGTTGTGGTCATGGAGATGACGAGGCTTGCCTGCCAGTTATCGATATCCGCGATCGCATTCTGATCGGGCAGGGGCATGATGCCAATACGCCCTGCGCCGATCGTTACTGTGGGGATGTTGTGATAGACGCCGTCCCTCATGTCGTGCTGAGGGTCCGGCGCACTGCATCACACCAGCCGGCATATTTACGGTCCACGGTTTCCACGTCCATTTCCGGCGTGAACTGTCGGTCCAGCTGCCAGCGCTGGGCGAATTCTGCTGGGGAACCCGCAATGTCGCTCTGCATCGCGGCGAGGTAGGCAACGCCCAGCGCGGTTGTTTCACGCACAATCGGGCGGTCTACAGGGGCCTGTAGCTGATCCGCCAGCGCCTGCATGGTCCAGTCACTGGCCGTCATGCCGCCATCAACACGCAATACGGTTTCACCGGTTGCGGCGCCGTCCTTTTTCATCGCCTCGAACAGATCGCGGGTCTGATAGGCGACGCTTTCCAAGGTTGCCTTGGCAATCTCGGCCGGTCCGGTGTTGCGGGTCATGCCAAACATTGCACCGCGTGCCTCTGCATCCCAATAGGGCGCGCCAAGGCCGGTAAAGGCCGGTACGAGGTAGACATGCTGTTCAGGGTCAGCATCCTGTGCCAGTCCGCCAGCCTGCCCCGCGGAATGGATCAATCGGACACCGTCGCGCAGCCATTGCACGGCGGCACCCGCGATAAAGATCGAGCCCTCAACAGCATAGGTCGGCTTTCCACCGATCTGATAGCCAATCGTGGTCAGCAACCGGTTATCAGACACAACAGCCTTGTCGCCGGTATTCAACAGCGCAAAACATCCCGTGCCATAAGTCGATTTCATCATCCCCGGCTCAAAGCACGCCTGCCCAACGGTGGCGGCCTGCTGATCGCCTGCAACGCCACGAATAGGAACGGACGCGCCCAGCGTTTCGCCACTGGTCATGCCGAATTCCGCTGCGCAGTCCATCACCTCTGGCATCATCGAGGATGGGATATTCCACATATCCAGCATATGCGTGTCCCAGCACCCCTCATGGATATTGTACAGCATGGTGCGGGCCGCATTGGTGGCATCGGTGACGTGCCGCTTGCCGTCTGTCAGCTTCCAGATCAACCAAGTGTCCACGGTGCCAAAGGCAAGACGCCCCGCATTGGCCAAAGCGCGCGCGCCCTCAACATGATCTAACAGCCATGACAGCTTGGATGCGGAAAAGTACGGGTCAAGCAGCAGACCGGTGCGCGCGATGACCTCTGCCTCGTGCCCCTCGTCCCGCAATCGCGCGGTGGTGTCCGCAGTGCGGCGATCCTGCCAGACGATGGCACGGTGAATGGCGTGGCCGGTATCCTTGTCCCAAACCACCACGGTTTCACGCTGGTTGGTAATGCCGATGGCGGCAATCTGGCGGGGGGTTAGTTCGGCATCGGTCAGGGCGGTCCGCACGGCGCGCTGGGTCGAGGCCCAGATTTCCTCGGCATCATGCTCGACCCAACCGGACTGGGGAAAATGCTGCCGGAACTCGTACTGGCCGGAGGCAACGGGCCGCAACTGATCGTCAAACACGATTGCGCGTGAGGAGGTCGTGCCCTGATCCAAGGCTAAGATGTGCTGCCCGCTTTTCATCAGTTGCTATCCTTATATCCAATTAGAATGCCGTGCCTGCCCTCTGGTCCGGTAGGTTGGCGCATAATTCAAGTTTTAAACAGCACCCATCATGCCCTGTCGGCTGCTGCCTCTGCGATAGGTTGGGTGGTATGATATTGCGGGAGCGCAGCGCCTTCAATGCGTGGCTGATCGGCGCCGCAATTCATCAGGCTCAATGGGGGCATATCCCGCATCGTGATGCAGGTTTTCCATAGGATGGGCCTCATCCAGTCATATATCTCAATCGGTCGGAACAGAATACCGAGGATAAACCCCAGCCTAGGCGCCGCGCATCCTGTTCACGGGCAGGTAGCTGCTAAGCGTGGTCATCCAGCCGCTGGATTGGCGTTGCTGCGGTTGCGCTAACGCGGCAATCCTCTCAGCGGTCCAAATACCGGGGCGGTCCAGTAACTCGGAATAAAGCGGCCCCGTGCCCGCGCGCGTGTAAAAGCTCCAATGGCATTTCCCACGCGGCGCTGGGCCTAGCGCGTGGCCGCGTTGGGCCAGTGCGTGTTCAGTGATCGGATCGTCGAGGGTTAGCGTGCGCACCCCCTCAATAGGGCGTGCTGATCCCATGGCGGGGCCACGGCCCGGTGCAGCCCATTCGAACATCGCATCGTAGCGGGCATTTGTGCGTGCGCGGACATTGGTAATGCTGGTCGTCGTCGGTGCCTGTGCAATCATTTGTTGCGCGACATTTGCCCGCTCCGCCGCGCCCCACAGCAGAACCTGCCCTGGCTCTGCGGCTTTCATATGGGTCAGGGCCGATAGCGCGACCCGTGCGCCTAGCGAGTGCCCGATAATGTCGATCCGGCGCGTCGGGTCTAGCTCGGCAATCCGGTCTGCTAACTTGGCAACCTGCTGCGCAACCAGCCCTGCGCGTTGATACACCGCTGGAAATCCGCGCATAACGGCCAGCGTCCCGCGACCCTGATACATAGCGGGCCAGCCGATGCCCAATGTTGGACCGCTACGTTGCAAGAGTTGCGGCCAGCTGACCATGCGGGTGCAGTCTGTTTCCGGGCGCTGGGCATAGATCAGGCGATGCGGGTCGCGCACGGTAGGGTCATTCGTGCTGGGCTGATGTAGGGGGCAATATCTGAACCCGTGTAGCATCAGTGTGACGGGGCCGCAGTCCCGCTCCAGAACCCGATCGAGGGCGGGGTCGATTGGCGCACCAGCAGCATCAGCCGCCAGATGCGTCTGTGTTGCCACACATTGCATCATTGCCTGCCTCGGGTCGGTTTTTACTATGTTTGAATGTGATCCCACAATGCGACGGAAAGGTTCACATTTCGTGAAGAACCAATGACGCTGATGCCGTTGACCACCTGTGTTAGGGGGCGTAAACAGACGCCGTGGCGATTTGTTGAACCGGATTGCGGGCCACGTAAAACAAGCCGCTAAAGAGGTCGGACCCCGCGCGGGGCCGATCGTCGCGCAGGGAAAGGAACCCCGATGACATCTTCAGACAACTCGTGGAATGACCGTACAAAACTGGTCCATTCCGGCGCCCGCCGTTCGCAATATGGTGAGGTCGCAGAATCCATCTATCTGACGCAGGGCTTCGTTTATCCCAGCGCGGAGGCAGCCGAGCAACGCTTTGTTGAACTGGGGCAGGACGAATTTATCTACGCCCGCTACGGCAACCCGACAGTTGCCGCGTTCGAGGACCGGATTGCCGCGCTAGAGGGGGCCGAGGCTGCCTTCGCAACCGCATCCGGCATGGCGGCTGTAAACGGTGCGTTGTTCTCGATGCTAAAGGCGGGCGATCATATCGTCAGCTCGCGCGCGTTGTTCGGATCGTGCCTGTATATTGTTGAGGCATTGCTGCCCCGTTTCGGGGTTGAGGTTACCTTCGTTGACGGCACCGATCTGGATGCATGGCGCGATGCAGTGCGCGATGACACAAAGCTGGTGTTCTTCGAGACCATGTCGAACCCCACGCTTGAGGTAATCGACGTTGCCGCTGTGGCTGAGATTGCACATGCCAAGGGCGCGCTGGTCGTGGCCGATAACGTCTTTGCCACGCCGGTTCTGATGCGCGCGATGACGCTGGGCGTAGACGTGGTGATCTATTCCGCGACCAAGCATATTGACGGGCAGGGCCGCTGCCTTGGCGGTGTTGTGCTGGGCAGTGAGGATTTCATTCGTGGCACGCTGGAGCCGTATCTGAAACATACTGGCGGCGCGTTGAGCCCGTTTAATGCGTGGGTTTTGCTGAACGGCATGACAACGCTGGACCTGCGCGTGCGTGCGCAGGCAACCAGCGCGGCGCAATTGGCAGATAGCCTGGCCGAACATCCCGCCGTGCAGCGTGTGATCTATCCCGGCCGCGCCGACCATCCACAGCATGCGGTTTCGGCCCGCCAGATGCAAAATGGCGGCACGATGCTGGCGCTGGAACTGGCGGATAAGGAGGCGGCGTTCCGTTTCCTCAATGCCTCGAACATTGCAGTGATTTCCAACAATCTGGGCGACGCGCGCAGTATCCTGACCCATCCGACAACCACAACGCATCAGCGTTTGAGCGAGGAAACACGCCTTGAACTGGGCATTACCCCAGGTCTGGTGCGCTTCTCTGTCGGGTTGGAGGATGTGGCCGATCTGACCGCTGATCTGCTCGCCGCGCTGGATCAGGCCTAACCATAACTGCGCGCCATCCATGGGTGACGCGCAGTATGTTTTGGGATCGCGACCAGATGTCCGTCGAAATAGTGGCGGTTCGTGCCTATATTGGCTGAACCTGTCGTTTTTGGATCAGGTGATCCACCGCGACGCGGTAGCCGTAAGAATAGCAAACACTTGATTCAGGGTAACCGCCATGAATGCGCACGACAGCAAGATTGAAAATGCATCCCCCCAGCGCCCCACGCGTGAGGAAGCAGAGGAAGCCGTGCGCACTCTGCTGCGTTGGGCCGGTGATGATCCCGCGCGTGAGGGGCTTCTGGAAACCCCGAAACGTGTGACCAAGGCCTATGGCGACTGGTTCCGTGGCTATAGCGAGGACCCCACGGAAATGTTGCAGCGGACCTTTGAGGAGGTCGAGGGCTATGATGAGATGGTCGTGCTGCGCGACATCCGGTTCGAGTCCTATTGCGAGCACCACATGGCCCCGATCATCGGTAAGGCGCATGTCGGCTACATTCCCAATGGCCGCGTGGTTGGCATCTCGAAACTCGCCCGCGTGGTTGATGCCTTTGCCAAGCGGTTGCAGGTTCAGGAAAAAATGAACGCCCAGATCGCGCAGGCGTTGATGACAACACTGGAACCGCAGGGCGTTGCAGTCGTGTTGGAGGGTGAGCATCACTGCATGTCCACACGCGGTGTGCACAAACCCGGTGTCAGCATGGTGACCTCAACAATGTTTGGTGTGTTCCGCGATGATCCGGCAACGCGCAAGGAATTTCTATCCGTGATTGGCAATCCCACCAACCGGATGGGCTAGATGCGCAGGCAGGGCGTGGGGGCAACACCTTTGCGCCACGTGATGCGCCGCGCTTGACACTATGACGCACTGCGGCGAAGGCTCGCTGCATGATATCGTTTCGCCCAATCGGATATGTGGTCGGTATGCTGATGCTTGCGCTTGCAGCATCAATGCTGCTGCCGTTGCTGATCGATCTGATTGACAACAATACGGCTGATGCGGCGGCCTTCGGGATTTCGGCGCTGATTACGGGATTGAGTGGCGGATTGCTGTTCCTCGGCTGCTCGGACGGTCGATCGTTGGGCTTGACGATCCGCCAGACATTCCTGCTGACCGTTGCGTGCTGGCTGATGCTGCCGATCTTTGGCGCGCTGCCATTCTGGATTGGCCCAGATGCCATCAGCTATACCGATGCGTTTTTCGAGGCGATGAGCGGCCTGACAACCACCGGTGCGACGATCTATCCCGATTTGGATATTCTCAGCCGTGGCGTGCATTTGTGGCGCGCGTTGATGCAATGGATGGGCGGCGTTGGCGTGATCGTTTTTGCACTGGCCTTCCTGCCGATGCTAAAGGTCGGGGGCATGCAGCTGTTCCGGTCCGAGGCATTTGATACCTTTGGTAAAATCCTGCCCCGCGCGGCGGAAATTGCAGGCTCGATTTCCTCGATCTACCTAACGCTGACACTGGTTTGCGCGATCATCTATGGTTGGGCCGGAATGGATTTGTTCGAGGCTGTGGTCCACGCCATGACCACGGTTAGCACGGGCGGTTTCGCCAGTGAAAACGCATCCTTCGGTGCCTTTGGCGCGCCAGCGGAATATATCGCCACGGTCTTTATGATTTTGGCAAGTCTGCCCTTCGTTCGCTACGTGCAACTGGTCGCCGGATCGCCCGCGCCATTGTTGCGCGACAGCCAAATCCGCAGCTTTCTGTTGGTTTTGGCCAGCGCGGTCCTGTTGCTGACGGCGTGGCAGGTTTTTGCAAATGGCCAAACGGGTGAGCTTGCATTTCGCAAGGCGCTGTTTAACGCCACTTCGATCATGACTGGAACGGGATATGCCAGCGCCGATTACAGCGCATGGGGCAGCTTTTCTGTCACTGTGTTTTTCCTGATCGGTTTGGTCGGTGGATGCGCTGGCTCTACCTGCTGCTCGGTTAAGATTTTCCGCTATCAACTGCTGTTCTCGGCATTGGTGACGCAGATCAAGCAGTTGCACCATCCCGCCGGCGTTTTCCGTCCGCGATATGAGGGGCGCGCAGTTGAGGAGGACGTGATTTCCTCCGTCATGGCATTCTTCGTGATGTTCGTTCTGTCGCTATCCGGGTTCACGGCCATCTTGGGCCTGATGGGCCTTGATACTGTTACCGCGCTCAGCGGGGCGGCAACGGCGCTGGCCAATGTCGGTCCCGGTCTGGGGCCGGAGATCGGGCCTGCCTCCACCTTTGCTGGTCTGCCCGATCAGGCGAAATGGGTCCTGGCCACGGCGATGCTGGTCGGGCGGCTGGAGCTGCTCAGCGTTTATGTCCTGTTTACGGCGGCCTTCTGGCGCGGGTGATCTAGGTGGAGTGCCGCATTGACCCCCCATTTGCACAAAGGCATAAGGGCGAGGATTTTCAGCGGAGCCCAGCCCTTGATGGAGCCCACCCCATGACCGCACACCTTGCGACCGACCGTCCCCGTTCGTTTCAGGAGATTATCCTGCGACTACAGTCCTATTGGGCTGGGAAAGGCTGCGCGATCATGCAGCCCTATGACATGGAGGTCGGGGCGGGCACATTCCATCCGGCAACGACCCTACGCTCGCTGGGTTCGAACCACTGGGCTGCGGCCTATGTGCAGCCCTCGCGCCGCCCGACGGATGGCCGATATGGCGAAAACCCCAACCGGTTGCAGCATTACTACCAGTATCAGGTGCTGATTAAGCCTAGTCCGCCGAACTTGCAGGATCTGTATCTCGGCTCGCTGCGCGCCATCGGGATTGATATGGACCTGCACGACATCCGCTTTGTTGAGGATGACTGGGAAAGCCCGACCTTGGGTGCATGGGGCCTGGGCTGGGAGGTTTGGTGCGACGGCATGGAGGTCTCGCAGTTCACCTATTTTCAACAGGTCGGCGGCCATGATTGCAAACCTGTTTCGGGTGAGCTGACCTACGGCCTTGAACGTCTGGCGATGTATGTGCTCGGCGTCGATCACGTGATGGACATGCCGTATAATGACCCCGATGCGATGATACCGCTCAGCTATGGCGACGTGTTCAAACAGACCGAGCAGGAATATTCCCGCTGGAACTTTGACATCGCTGATACCGACGTGCTGCTGCGCCATTTTGAGGAGGCGGAGGCAGAATGCGCCCGTATCCTTGATGCCGCAGACGATGATCCCAAAACCGGTCAGCGTATCGTCATGGCGCATCCCGCCTATGACCAGTGCATCAAGGCCAGCCACATCTTTAACCTGCTCGACGCACGGGGCGTGATTTCCGTGACCGAACGGCAGGCCTATATCGGACGGGTTCGTACCTTGGCCAAGGCATGCGCAGACGCATTCGTACGCACAACAGCGGGCGGGTTTGCAGCATGAACGGCAAATGGCTCGTCGGGATTTCCGGCGTCGCAATCGCGGCGCTAGGGATCGGCATGTATTACGCGCAGGTCTACGCCTATTACGAGGAAACGCAGGCCGATAGCGTTCAGGTTGCTGGCGTGACGGTTCCCGTTGCCGATTGGCAGGGCATCGACGCGAATACCTCGCCCAACAAATTACGCGCCTGCTTCACCGTTGATCCGCAGGCCTTTGCGGATGTGGCGCTGGCTTCTGATCCGCAGCCCCTGCTGGCACCGGATTGGTTCGATTGCTTTGATGGGCGCACAATCGGCGCTGACCTCGAATCCGGAGCGGCCGTTGCCTATCTGGCCGAGGATGAGACCGATGCCGGTGCCGAAGATTACGAAATTCTCCGCATGATTGCCGTCTACCCCGACGGCCGCGCCTATATGTGGCGCCACTACAGGGAAAGCTGATGTCTGACCTATTGATTGAGCTGTTCTCCGAAGAGATCCCCGCACGTATGCAGGCCAAGGCCGCTGACGACCTGCGCCGCCTGATGACGGATGGCATGGTTGAGGCTGGCCTGACCTATGCCGGTGCCGCCGCATTTGCCACGCCGCGCCGGTTGACGTTGGCTGTTGAGGGGTTGACCACCGAAAGCCCGACCTTGCGTGAGGAACGTAAGGGCCCCCGCACCGACGCCCCTGAAAAGGCGCTGGCCGGTTTCCTGCGCTCCACCGGTTTGACCAAGGAGCAGCTGGAGGTCCGCGACGACAAAAAGGGCCAAGTCTACTTTGCCGTCGTTGAAAAGCCGGGCCGCGCCGCTGCGGATATCGTGGCGGAGGTGCTGGAAAAGGCGATCCGCACCTTCCCATGGCCGAAATCCATGCGTTGGGGCACGGGCACGCTACGTTGGGTGCGTCCGTTGCACTCCATTTTGGCGATCTTGTCGGATGAGGAGGGCGCGCAAGTCGTCCCCCTCGACGTAGATGGCATCGCATCCGGCGACACCACACACGGCCATCGCTTCATGGCGCCCGATGTGATCAAGGTGACGTCCTTCGAGGATTACGCGGCCAAGCTGAAACGCGCCTTTGTGATACTCGACCCACAGGAACGCGCAGACCTGATCCATGCGGAGGCTACGAACATGGCCTTCGCGCAGGGGCTTGAGATCGTTGAGGATAAGGGGTTGCTGGCCGAGGTTGCAGGCCTCGTCGAATGGCCTGTCCCCCTGATGGGCCCGATTGGTGAGCAATTTCTGGAGCTACCGCCCGAGGTGCTGCAAACCTCGATGAAGGAGCATCAGAAGTTCTTCTCGGTCCGTGATCCGGCCACCGGAAAGATCGTGAAATACGTCACCGTCGCCAACCGCCAAACGACGGATAACGGCGCGACGATCCTTGCCGGTAACAGCAAGGTTCTGACGGCTCGCCTGTCCGACGCCAAATTCTTCTGGGAAAACGATCTGCAAACCGTGCGTGAGCGTGGATTGGAGGGCATGGCCGCCCCGCTGGCCAACGTGACCTTCCACAACAAGCTGGGCTCGCAGGCGGAGCGGATTGAGCGCATCGCCGCACTTGCTCGCGAAATCGCGCCGCTGGTCGGTGCCGATGCGGATATGGCGGAGCAGGCAGCGAAAATCGCCAAGGCTGATCTGTCCTCGGAAATGGTTTACGAATTCCCCGAGCTTCAGGGCTTGATGGGCCGCTACTACGCCGAGGCCGCTGGCCTGCCGCAGCCCGTCGCGAACGCCGCGCAACTGCACTACTCCCCACTGGGGCCAAGCGATGATGTGCCAACCGAACCCGTTTCTGTGGCTGTGGCATTGGCGGATAAGCTGGACACGCTGACCGGATTCTGGGCGATTGATGAAAAGCCAACAGGATCGAAAGACCCCTATGCGCTGCGGCGTGCGGCGTTGGGAGTTATTCGCTTGGTGTTGGGTAGTGAAGTTCGAACTGATCTTTCCGAAGTTCTCCTGACCCATGGCAGAGAAATTTTGGCGATTAAGTCAAAGTTAGATTCGGCATACGAAGCCGAAGTAATAGCTGGAGCCGCTCAAGAAAAGCTCTTAGAGGCGCAAACTGAAGTATTAGCAACAGCCTCCGGTGCAAACAAGGAGAAACTCAAGCAGATTGCCGTTAATCTCAGCGCGCAATATAATGATGCACAGCAGAACCACAGTTTACTGCTAAATAAAGCAAATGAGGCATCTCAGAGCGCGTGTTGTATTCCACCGCTGTTATTGGAGTTTTTCGCCGACCGCCTAAAGGTTCACCTGCGCGGTGAGGGCATTCGCCACGACGTGATCGATGCCGCTTTGCCTGAAAACTGGGATGGCGACATTGTTCTACTGGTCAACCGCGTGCGTGCGCTGCAATCCTTCCTCGATACCGAGGACGGGGCCAACCTGCTCGCCGCCTATACCCGCGCGTCGAACATCGTAAAGGCAGAGGAGGGCAAGGATGGCGTCGAATATTCGCTCGATCCGAATCCTGATCTGGCCGAAAATGACAGCGAAAAGGCCCTGTTTGCGGCGCTCGATGCTGCTGATCCACAAATCGACGCCGCGCTAAAGGCCGAGGATTTCGCCGCAGCCATGGGCGCAATCGCTGCCCTGCGCAGTTCCCTCGATACCTATTTCGAAGCGACGCTGATCAATTCCGAAAACCAGATCATCCGCCGCAACCGTTTGTGCCTGCTGAATCGCATTCGCAACCTGTTCGCACGGATCGCTGACTTCGCGAAACTTGACGGCTGATCCCTACCAGTTGCGATGTAGGCTTTTCCTGCATCGCAACTGGGCATAGTGTCCGAGGATGGATATTTCCGACGACCACATCCGCCTACATGACGTCCCGCAGGACTGCATCCTCGCCGCCGCCCGTTGGGGCGCGCGCGGCGCACGTTTGGCGCAGCTTGCCGCATTGGGCCTGCCGGTTCCGCGCGGATTGTTACTGTCAACAGAACTGACCGCACGCATCGCAGAGGATGGCGCAGCAACGCATCTGGTTGGCGATTTGTCCGACGTGTTTGCTTCGCTTGGCGATGCCGTCCTGCTGTCCCTGCGCGCCTCACCGCCCAAGGCGGAATGGGGCGGGCCGGAGGCTCTGCTGAATATCGGCATCACAGATGATCGGCTACCCGCACTTGAGGCACGGGTTGGTCGCCCCGGCGCGCTGGAGCTATATTTCCGCCTGATCGAGGGCTACGCCACGATGGTTGAGGGGCTAGACCCCGAAGATTTCGAAAACCTCATGGCTGATCAGGTCAAATACTGGTCCGTCGCGTCCGAGGGGGAGTTGCCCGAGGAATCCCGCGAAACCCTCGTTGATCAGGCCAAGGCATTGTATCTGGATGAGGTGGGCGAACCCTTCCCGCAGAACCCTGCCGCTCAGTTGAGCGCAGCTGTTGATGCAATGGCTCGCGGCTGGAACGGTATCAGCGCGCGCATCCTGCGGGAAAGCCACGGCGCGCCAACCGATGCCGGTTTGGCGCTGATTGTGCAGCGTATGGCGCTGGGAATCGGGCAGGGCGTTTGTGGTGCCGGCGTGGTGCATTTGGTGGATGAACGCACCGGAACACCCGCCGTTTCAGGTCGTTTTTTGCCGCAAGCTCAGGGCTATGACGCGCTGATGGGTATGCGCACTCCGCATCTGATTACCCGCGAAACCCGCGAGGCCGCGCGTCAATCCGCGCCCTCGCTGGAGGAGCTGGCCCCTGAGGCCCTGACCGATCTAAAGGCGCATAGCGCGACGGTTGCGGCGGGGCTTGGCGATCTTCACGGCTTTGAATTCACGCTAGAGGGCGGGGATCTGTGGCTGCTAGATGCCTTGCTCAGCCCGCGTTCGGCCCGAGGTGCCGTGCGCATCGCGACGGATCTGGCCCGAAATGGAGCGATTACGCGGGATGCGGCTCTGCTGCGGATTGAGCCGCGCACCCTGATCGAACATTTGCACCCGCAGATCGATTCCCGTGCCCCCCGCGATGTCTTTGGCTCCGGCTTGCCCGCCAGCCCCGGTGCTGCGACGGGCCGGATCGTGTTTTCACCTGAGGAGGCGATGCAGGCCGAGGCGCAGGGCGATAACGCCGTGCTTGTGCGTATGGAAACCAGCCCCGAGGATATTCGCGGTATGCACTCCGCCTGTGCGGTGCTGACGGTGCGCGGCGGCATGACCAGCCACGCGGCGGTTATCGCGCGCGGTTTGGGTCTGCCCTGTGTTGTTGGTGCGGGCGATCTGCGCCTTGATCTGCGCAACCGTTTGGTGATCAGCCATGACGGCCGCAGTTTTGCCGAGGGTTCGCTGATCACCATCGACGGTACGCGGGGCGAGGTACTGGCCGGTGCCCCCGAAATGATTCAGCCGGAACTGGATGGTGCGTTTTCTACATTGATGAGCTGGGCTGACCAAGCGCGGGAAATGGGCGTCCGCGCCAATGCCGATACGCCACAGGATGCCCGCGTTGCACGTGGGTTCAAGGTGGATGGAATCGGCTTGTGCCGAACCGAGCATATGTTCTTTCACGAGGACCGCATCACCTCCATGCGTGAGATGATTTTGGCTGATACGGTCGAGGATCGTCGCCGCGCCTTGGCCACTTTGCTGCCGATGCAACGTGATGATTTTGTTGAGCTGTTCGATATTATGCGTGGCCTGCCAGTTTGTATCCGGTTGCTTGATCCACCTCTGCATGAATTCCTACCGCATAGCCGCGAGGAAATGCATGATCTGGCCGAGGCGATGGATATTCCGGTCTCACAGGTGACGGAACGGGCCAAGGCATTGGCCGAATTCAACCCAATGTTGGGCAAGCGTGGCGTTCGTTTGGGCGTCACGATGCCCGAAATTTACGAAATGCAGGCCCGCGCTATTTTCGAGGCGGCGGCGATCGTAAACACGCGCAATCTGGAACAGATCGTGCCAGAGATCATGATCCCGCTGGTATCTGCCAAGCGTGAGGTGGAACTGGTGCGCACCAAGGTTGAGGCGGTCGCCGCGCAGGTCATGACGGAACGTGAGCTGACGTTAACGTATAAGTTGGGCATCATGGTTGAGACACCCCGCGCAGCGCTGCGGGCAGGGGACTTGGCCGCTGATTCGGCCTTCTTCTCGTTTGGCACCAATGATTTGACGCAAATGACCTACGGGCTCAGCCGCGATGATGCGGGCCGCTTTATGCGCGACTATGTCAATCAGGGTGTCTTTACCGAAGACCCTTTCCACTCGCTGGATATCGAGGGAGTCGGAGAACTTTTGCTAATTGCTGCCAGAAGGGGCCGTGAGGCCGATCCGGACCTTGTGCTTAGCTTGTGTGGAGAGCATGGTGGAGATCCGGGCTCGATTCATTTCTGCAAACTCGCAGGCTTCGATTACGTGTCTTGTTCACCCTTTCGCGCGCCGATTGCGCGGCTTGCAGCAGCACAGGCGACATTGTTGTCGCGGCAGCCCGGTCAAAAGTGACCAGCGGCTATGCACCCGTTTGCCTGCGCTAGGGTGGACTTTTTTGAAATTAGTCGTATTACAGGCGAAAGTTGCTGCCAGATGAAATCGGGCGGCGGCAGGTTTCTAGGTAATATCCGGAAAATATGCTCATGTCCGCTGTACGTTTTGTGAAGAATGCGCTGGTCGCAGGTGGTTTCTTGGTCGCTATGGCGGTCCCTGCATTCGCCCAGAATCAGATCGAGGAACAGATCAACCGGCAGATTGCGCAGATGCTCACGCAGGAACGCACGGTTTTAAGCGCAGCCACCGCCGACCGCCTGCGCGAATTGGGTGGGGCAGGCGATGCACGTATCAGCATATCCTCGCAAAATGGCGCGACCTTTGGCGCTGATGGTCGTGGTGAGCTGGTGTTGGACATGCAGGACGACGCAAACGGATTTGCGGAGCGGCGTGTGACGGTTGTGCAGCCGCTGGACCGCAGAACCATAGACTCGATGCCTGTTGCATCTGGCGGCGCGGAATGGGAATGCCTCGCCACAGCGCTGTATTTCGAGGCGCGCGGAGAAACCACAGCGGGTCAGATCGCCGTGGCTGAAGTTATCCTGAACCGCGTGGATCATTCACGCTATCCCAACACGGTTTGCCGCGTTGTCTCGCAGGGGGCATCGCGCCTGAATGCTTGTCAGTTCTCGTTCATGTGCGATGGCCGTGCCGAAGTGATGAGCGAGCATAGCGCGTGGGAGCGTATGGGCAAAATCGCCCGCCTGATGATTGATGGCCGTCCACGTATGCTGACTGCCGGTGCAACGCATTACCACGCAATCTCGGTCAACCCGGGCTGGGCGTCGCGGTTGGAGCGGACAGCCTGGATTGACGATCACAAATTCTACCGCTTCCCCAGTTAATCGTCGGCTCGATACTGGGTGTCGTGCAGGTGGCGGTACAGAGCGCCCGATGCCATCAATGCGTCATGATTGCCGCTTTCGACCAGCCGTCCCTCGCTGAGCACGTGGATCACATCCGCATCACGAATTGTGCTGAGGCGATGGGCGATCACAATCACGGTACGATTTTCCATCAGCCGCTCGATAGCCTCAAGCACCTTACGCTCTGACATCGTGTCCAAGGCGGCTGTCGGCTCATCCAATAGCAGGATCGGAGCGTCCTTCAGCATGGCACGTGCGATCGAGATCCGCTGCCTCTGGCCACCACTCAACCGGCCGCCGCCCTCACCCACACGGGTCTCATAGCCGTGCTCCTGCCGCATGATGAAGTCATGGGCATTGGCCGCGCGGGCCGCATCCTCAACCTGCTGATCCGTCGCACCCGGGCGCCCCATGCGAATATTCCCCGCAATGGTGGTGTCAAACAGGAACGCATCCTGCCCGACCAGCGCGATATTCCGGCGCAGGCTGTCGGTTGTGATCCCGCTAAGGTCCTGCCCGTCAATTTCCAGCACACCCTGCCGCGCCTGATGCAGCCGAGAGATCAGCGACAGAACTGTTGATTTGCCACCGCCAGACGGCCCAACCAGTGCAGTTACCTTGCGCGCAGGGAATGCCAGGGAAAGGTCGTGCAAAATGGTCTGGTCGCCATATGCAAACTCAACATGCTGCAAGGAAATCGCCCCCTCGCGCACTTCGAGCTTCCTACCGTCAACACGCTCACTCTGCGCAGGTGGGGTGTCCAGAATGTCATAGACCATCTGGGCGCCGACCATGTGCTTTTGGTAATCGACGTTGAATTTCCCCAACCGCTTCGCGGGTTCGTAAACCAACATAAATGCGGTGATGAAGGAAAAAAGTGATCCGGCATCCAAATTTCCCGCCGCGATTTGCGTACCGCCGTAGAGAATAATAGCCGCAAAGGCGATGCCGCCCAGCATGTCCATGATCGGGGAGGTCATGTTGCTAAGCCGCGCAATCTTGTTGTTCAGCTTGCGAACACGCTCAACCACCGTGGCCATATCATCGGCCAGCAATCCCTCAACTCTGAATGATTTGATGACGCGCGCGCCCAGCACGACCTCCTTAACCAAACCGATCAGGCGCCCGACGGAGCTAAACTCATCACGCGCAACCGTCGTCATCCGGCGCATAACCGTGACAATCATAATAATCGCGGGGGGGGCCACAAATAGCGCGATGAAGGCCATTAGCGGGTCTTGGTAAAACATCACACCGATTAGTGCGGCGAGCGTCAGCAGGTCGCGTCCTGCCGATTGCACCAGCATTTGGATGGCCAGGCGCACGCTGTTAACGCCGGTTTGAAACCGGACGACCAGATCGCCAATATCCTGTTGATCCACCCAGCTTAGGGATTGGGCCTGTGTGCGGTCAAACATGCGCAATTGCATGCTGGCCACAATCTTGTTCCCGATGCGAGCCAGCACGATCACCGCGGCATAGGATGTCAGGCCGCGCGTCACGAAAATTGCGACAACGCCCACCGCGACGGACCAAACCTGCGCGGGGCTAGGATCAACGAAAACATTGTTGATCACATCCTCCATCACATAGGCGACAAGGCCCGTCATGATGGAGGACAGCGCGAGGAGCACAAAGCCAAGAGTGTAGCCGACCCAATACTTTCGGGCATTTTCGCCCAATAGCCGTCGGGTCAGCGCCCATGTTGGGACATTGTTCTGCATCGCGCGCACTTTCTCAGAGGTCGTTACACTTCAGATGGGAGTAGCGCAGGCATTATCCAGCCTAGATCACTCCCACTCAATGGTGCCCGGAGGTTTGGATGTAATGTCATAGGTCACACGGTTAATGCCGGGAACCTCGTTGATGATCCGCGTCGCCGTTTCGCCGAGGAATTCATGGCTGAACGGATAGTAATCCGCCGTCATGCCATCAACACTGGTCACCGCACGCAGCGCACAGGCAAAATCATAGGTCCGACCGTCACCCATCACACCAACGGTGCGCACAGGCAGGATCGCGACAAAGGCTTGCCAGATTTCATCATACAGATCGTGTTTGCGGATTTGGTCAATATAGACCGCATCTGCCTCACGCAGGATGTCGAGTTTCTGGCGCGTAATCTCACCGGGGCAGCGAATTGCAAGACCGGGCCCGGGGAAGGGGTGGCGACCGATAAAGCTGGCAGGCAGACCCAGTTCACGGCCTAGTGCGCGGACTTCATCCTTGAACAGCTCACGTAGCGGCTCAACCAGTTTCAAGCCCATCTTTTCAGGCAGACCGCCAACATTATGGTGCGATTTGATTGTAACGCTTGGCCCACCGGAGAAGCTGACGCTCTCAATCACGTCAGGATACAATGTGCCTTGCGCCAAGAATTTCGCGCCGCCAACATCCGCCGCGTGCTTCTGGAACACGTCGATGAACAGCTTGCCGATGATTTTGCGCTTTGTCTCGGGGTCTGAAACGCCGTCCAGCTCACCCAGGAACAGCTCCTGCTCATCCGCGTGGATCAGGGGCATGTGGTAATGGTCGCGGAACATCTTAACGACTTCTTCCGCCTCACCCTTGCGCAGCAGGCCATGATCGACGAACACGCAGGTCAGTTGGTCACCAATCGCCTCATGAATTAGGACCGCTGCAACGGAGCTATCAACACCGCCGGACAGGCCGCAAATTACCTTGGCGTCACCGACTTGCTCACGAATGGCGGCAATCGCTTGCTCACGATAGGCGCCCATCGTCCAGTCGCCCTCAAACCCGGCAAGCTTAACGAAGTTTTCGTATAGCGTCGCGCCGTTGGGGGTGTGGTGAACCTCGGGGTGGAATTGCACTGCATAGAACTGACGATCCAGATCGGCGGTGATTGCGAACGGCGCGTTGGGCGAGGTGCCATAGACCTTAAAGCCGGGGGCGATGTGCGAAACGTGATCGCCATGGCTCATCCAGACTTGCTCACGCGTGTCCAGGAACCAACCGGTCAGCAGGTCGATACGCTCCTCGGTCGGGGTCACATAGGCCCGCCCGAATTCGGCGGTGCCGTGACCGCGCAGAACTTCTCCGCCCAGTTCGTGCATCATCACCTGCTGGCCGTAGCAGATCCCGAGGATCGGCACGCCGAGGGTAAACACGCTCTGCGGTGGACGCGGCGATTCGGTGTCAATCACGCTGGCCGGCCCCCCGGAGAGGATCACGGCCTTTGGCGCGAACTCAGCCAAAAAGGCGTCAGTCACGTTCTGGAACGGATGGATTTCACAATAGACGTTCAGCTCCCGCAGGCGGCGCGCAATTAGCTGCGTAACCTGAGAACCGAAGTCGATGATAAGAAGGCGGTCATGCGCGATATCTGTCATGGGCATCCGATAAGGTGCGCGGCGGATTCGGGCAAGTCCGCGTTGCGTGCCAGATCAGTATAATCGCATCAAATCGGCTGAACCTGTGCGCGTGCCATCCGCGTGGACACCCACAATCCCATTCCGACGCAGCCTGACAGGAATGGCAGACCGAAAATCAGGGGGGAAACGGCCAGAATAAACAAACCCACTAACGTGTAGCAAAGGAACATCATTGTTGCTGCGATCGCCATCATTTTTCCGACTCCCTGATATGCTACCGAATATCCCATGCGCGCTGTCATATTTCGGTGCCAAACGTCACCAAAACGTAAATATTTGAAAGGGATAGCGTTAATGGCTGACTCTCGCCCCTCGGCAAGGGGTTGAGGATGTGCTCTCAGCACCTTATCTTTCTGCTCAGGTATTAAAGGAGCTCTCCCATGTTCGCCATTCCCGGCAAGCAGGCCGTCACTATGACGGATCGTGCGGCATCGCAGATTCGCAAGCTGATGCAAAAGGGTGAAACGAAGGGCCTGCGCGTCGGCGTCAAAAAGGGCGGCTGCGCGGGCATGGAATACACCATGAACTATGTGGATCAGGTCGATCCGATGGATGAGGTCGTCGAACAAGACGGCGCATGCGTCATGATCGCCCCGATGGCGCAGATGTTCCTGTTCGGCACAGAGATCGATTATACAACGTCGCTGCTCGAATCCGGCTTTGAATTCAAAAACCCGAATGTGACCGAGGCATGCGGCTGCGGCGAATCCATTAAATTCGCAGGCATGTAACATCCGTTCACGCATCGCGGCGCGGTTGTCATTTCAGTCCTGCGCGCCGCGACCATAGCGTTTCCACCAATCTGATTGGAGGAAAACACTATGAACCGACCCCTGCTACGCCACGCTACAGCAGCTCTGTTTGCGACAGCTTTGATTGCGATGTCTCCTGCCACCTATGCGCAGGAAGTGGCACCTGCGTACGTTGTGCTGCCTGAGGCAGATGAGACCGCAATTGTAGCAGCGCCTGATGAGGCCGAGGCCACCCCCACACTCGCCGAAATCGCAGCCACAGATGAGAATTTAGCCGTGCGTGAGGGGCAGGGCGAGGAGCCCGACAGCATGGTCATGCTGTCCGACGTGTTGTTCCCGTTTGGCGAATCCACTCTGCGGGCCGAGGCGATCGAGACTTTACGCGGTGTGGCCACCGAACTAACCGCCGCGGGTCCGCTCACGCTTGAGGGGCACACTGACGATATCGGTGATGAGGATTTCAACATTGCTTTGGGTGAACGGCGCGCCATTGCCGTGCGCGATTGGCTCGTGAGCGAGGGCGGGTTGGATGCCGAGCAGATAACCGTTGTGGGGATCGGTGAGGCTGATCCGCTGCATGCGACAGATGGCGCTGACAATTCAGCGGCACGTGCACTGAATCGCAGGGTCGAATTTGTGATGAACTGACAGCAGAGGGTGCGAAACGGGTTGGGGTGCGCTATGGCTTGACCAATCATCCCAACCGAAGGACCACTCGATGTCGCTGATCCGCCCACTCGTCGCTGGAAACTGGAAGATGAACGGCCTGCGCGCCGCCTTAACTGAGGTTGAGGCGTTGACTGCCGCCCATCCCGCCCCCGCCTGCGATGTACTGCTTTGCCCCCCCGCCACGCTGATCGGCGCCATGGTTGCCGCAGCGGCGGGTGGTCCCGTTTCTGTTGGGGGGCAGGATTGCCATGCCGCGCAATCAGGTGCGCATACCGGCGACACCTCTGCTGAAATGATCGCGGATGCAGGCGGAACCGCTGTGATCGTTGGCCATTCCGAGCGTCGCGCCGATCATGGCGAAGACGACGCAACCGTTAAGGCCAAGGCCGAGGCCGCCCTGCGCGCAAATCTCGTTGCGGTTGTTTGCGTGGGTGAGACGGAGGCGGAGCGTGACGCAGGCCGCACGCTTGACGTGGTGCTGGGCCAGCTTGCCGGTTCCATGCCGCAGGGCGCGACAGCCGCAAATACCGTCATCGCATATGAGCCGGTTTGGGCTATCGGCACCGGTCGCGTGCCGGAAATCGCAGATATTACCGAGGTACATGACGCGCTGCGCAAGGCCGTGTCCGATCGCCTAGGCGACGGTGCGTCGATGCGCTTGCTTTATGGTGGCTCGGTCAAGCCATCCAATGCGGCCGAGATTTTTGCTGTTGAGAACGTCAACGGCGGTCTGGTCGGCGGCGCTTCGCTAAAGGCCGCCGACTTTGGTGGTATCATCGCCGCGGCGGGCTGATCCTTACTCAGGCGCGCCCATCAAGGCGCGCGCCTGACCAACCCAATCATCACGAACCGGACGGTCACGGAATGCGCTGAGCTTCTCGGACAGGTCCAGAATATTCGCTTCAGTCATTTCGGCCAACTGGGCAAAGGTGGTCAGGCCCATCGCATTGAGTTCTGCGGCCATTTTCGGGCCAACACCCTTGAGCGCGGTAAGGTCATCCATCGCTGCCGCTTCGATGGCTTGCGCCTCCTCCTCGGCCTCTTCTAGATCCTCATCATGCATGTCGCCCTCAGTCAGGACAACGGAGCTGGCCATCGCAGGGGTGCCAGCGGCCTTTGGCATCGTCTCTTTGAAAAGGCTGGAGAATCGCCATTCGACACCGAAGATCGGTGCGGCGGGGGACATACTCACCCAGTAATCGATTACGGTCTCACCCTTTTGCGGGGCGAGCAGGGACGGGAGGGACTGCATCATTGTTACGCTACCTTCTGGAAATGCTGCACCGCAACAATACGGCATTTTTTGTTGCGGTGCAATCTTTCCGTTTTAGGCGGCGTGTGGCCCGTTCCGGCTCAACCCGTAATGTTGCGCCAACCGGCCAAGTGCGATCTTGAGGACCACCTTGCCGGATCGCGCTGACCAACCCATGCGGCGTTCAGCGGTTTCCATCCCCTCCAGAAAGCAGCAGCAGCGCATCGTGATGTCAGCCAAGCCTGGCCCCAGCGCGCTAAAGGCATCCGTTACGCGATTTCGCGCGTCCTGTGGTCCCGCCATTTGATCTGTCCCGCCAGCGCCGCCACCGTCATGCATGGTCAGGAACCGGTCCCAGTTCTGCCCGACGCGCGGTCCCATTTGCGCGCGCTCGAACTCCTCACGCAGGCGCTCACCGGCCTCCAGCTCGGCTGAATTGAGGAATGGTTTTCCATCGACACCTTTGCGCCGTGCCAACAGGGCAAGCGGGCTTTCAGCCAAGTTCACACGCAGGCGGCGGGTCGAGCCGTCCTCCTCGGTGATAACCCGCTCACCGCTGACCTGCTGCGGGCGTGCCTCCACCTCCGTCTGTTCCTCACGGGCGCGCTTGCGGGCGATATCACCCTCCAACAATTGCGACAACGCGGTGCGGCCGGGTGCGGTGATGGCATAGCGCATGATTTTGCCGCGACCTGCGGGGGCTATCCAGTCGCGCAGGCGGAATGCCTCAACAACGGTGACGGGGCATGTTGCGATGCGCGTGGTTTGTGTGCCCGATTTGCGGAACACTACGGCCATATCCATGCCGCCGCTAAGGGCGAGGAAAGCACCGGTTTCGCTCAATCGACGCAGGATGCGGCGTGCCTCACGCTCGATTTGCGATGTGGTCAGCGGGGTGGCGAGTGCGTTGGTCGTCATATCTAGGATCTCCTCAAACGGAAGATCGCTCACGTGGTCCCTAGCGGGTAATTTGCAAGCAGCACGGTCGAGGCAGCGGTCGAGGATTGGATCCTCGCGCAGCTGTTCAACACGCCGCATAGCGCGGGAGAGTGAGGACGCATGGCGTCCGGTTTCGCGCGCCATCCTGCGCAGCGACACCGATAGGCCGATATGCGCGAGGTAGCCGAGGTAATGTGCAGACGGGCAACCCGGAAATCGGGCGCACGTATTTGCGTCGGCTGCAATGGCAAGGGAAGATGTGAACAAGGGTCTTACCGTTTTGAAATGTGGAAGGTGATGAAAGTAACTGTCTAAAAAATCGGTAATTCATGGTTAACCTGCGAATCTTTCCAAAGTGTTAAGATCACATGCCCTGCGCGCGCAGATATACTGTTGCACGCAACACCCCCTATTTGAACGTGATGATGTCGGCATTGAAGCATTTTGCCGAAGGTTCATTTTATGGAAAATATTCAACAGCCAGTACTGCGCCGCCCCCGTTCCCTGATCGCCACGGCGATGCGTGTCGCAATCGCGACCAAGGGGCATGCGAGCGACCTCGCACGGTTGACTGAGCGTGAGCAGATAATGGATCACGCACGCCGCGTGGGCGATGCAGCCTATTCGCCGCTCGCCCACGTTACTACTTTGGCGCGCCTAATGGCGGCCCGTCGTGCGTTGGTTTAACCTATCGGATTAACCGAATGCGTCAGGCTCGCTTGCCTTACGTCGTTCAATATAATCGCGCAGCCCATCTGCGATCCCCTGATCGATGGGCGGCGCGACATATTCATCCAGCATCCGCTTGACCCGCGCGGAGGCGAGCGCCTGACTGTCCGGTGCACCTGCATCCGACCATGTTTCAAACGGGCGGTAATCCAGGACATCGGACCGCCAGAAGGCGTCCTTGAAATTGGCCTGCGTGTGGGCGCAGCCTAGATAGTGCCCACCCGGCCCAACCTCACGAATGGCATCCATCGCCTGACCGTTCTCGCTGACATCAATGCCGGATGCGACGGAGTGCAGGATGCCCAACTGGTCTGCATCCAGAACGAACTTTTCGAAGCTGGACACCAATCCCCCCTCAAGCCATCCGCACGAATGCAGCATAAAGTTTACACCGCCCAGCAGCGCCGCGTTCAGCGTGTTCGCCGTCTCATATGCCGCCTGCGCGTCGGGCAGTTTCGATCCGCACAATCCTCCACCGGACCGGAAGGGCAGGCTCATCCGCCGTGCCAGCTGACCCGCGCCCCACAGGATTTTGGACGCTTCGGGTGTGCCAAATGTCGGCGCGCCGGAGTTCATGTCTATCGAGGTCACAAACGCGCCAAAGATCACCGGCGCACCGGGGCGAACCAGTTGCGAATAGGCGATGCCCGCCATTGCCTCGGCCAGAACCTGTGTCAGCGTTCCTGCAACCGAAACCGGCGCCATTGCACCACCAACGATAAAGGGTGAGATGATGCAGGCCTGCATGTTCGCGGCATAAATCTCCAACGCGCCCATCATCGTGCTGTCAAATGTCAGCGGAGAGTTCACATTGATCAGCGACGTCATATGCGGCGCCTGCGTGGCCTTTTCGCCGAACAGGATCTTGCACATTTCAACCGAATCCTGCGCGCGGATTGGCTCGGTCACACTGCCCATGAAGGGTTTGTCGGACAGCGTCATATGCGCCTCCAACATGTCGAGGTGACGCTTGTTCACCGCAATATCTGTCGGTTCGCAAACCGTACCGCCGGAGTGGTGCAGCCATTTGGACATATAGCCCAGCTTCACGAATTTGCGGAAATCCTCCATGGTCGCATACCGGCGGCCCCCCTCAGCATCGCGTACAAAGGGAGGGCCATAGACCGGCGCCAGAACCAGCGACTTGCCACCGATCTCAACATCGCGTTCAGGGTTGCGGGCGTGCTGTGTGAATTTCGCTGGGGCCGTTGCGCATAGCTTGCGCGCCAAACCACGGGGGATATGAACCCGCTCACCCTTAACCTCGGCACCGGCCTCGCGCCAGCGATCCAGCGCGGCAGGGTTATCGACAAAGGCAACGCCGACTTCCTCAAGGATTGTGTCGGCATTATATTCGATGATCTCGATCGCCTCAGCCGTCAAAATCTCGAAATTGGGGATGTTGCGCTCGATAAAACGGGCGGCCTCTATCTTGGGCGCTGTACGCTCCGCCCGTCGGGCCGCGCCGCCGCCGCCACGTCGTCCTGCACGCCGTCCACCCTGAACTTCCGCCATATCAGTCATATCTGCCCCCGAGAGTCCGGTGTTGCTGTTTACGCCTAGTTTACTGTGGCTTGCCAGAACTCCGCCCAGAAATGCGCCTCTCCGCATGTCGGATGCGACATGGCGGCGATTACCTTGCTGTTTTCGACGTGTCGCACGCAGGTTTTGCAAAATGGCGAGGCCAAAACGCATTAGGGCGGGATGCAAAACATCCCGCCCCAGCGTCATAAATCGAGATTCGAAATCCCGGCTATTACATAAATCCAAGTTCCAGCCGCGCCTCGTCGGACAGCATTTCCATGCCCCATGGCGGTTCCCAGATCAGTTGAACATCAACCGTCTTGACCCCGGGCAGGGGTGAGATCGCATCGGCGACCCAGCCGGGCATTTCGCCGGCAACGGGGCAGCCCGGTGCGGTCAGGGTCATCAGCACATCAACCTCGCCGCCCTCGGCGATTTCGATCGTGTAGACCAAGCCCAGATCATAAATGTTCACCGGAATTTCCGGATCATGCACCGAACGGCACGCTTCGACGACAGAATCGTAAAGCGGGTGATCGGTCGTGGATGGTTTGATGAGGGGCGTGCCCTCCATCGGTGCCTCGGCGTTCATGCGCGGCTCCTCAACTATATACCTGACAGAAGATATAGGAAACGTGCGCGCCATCGTAAAGGTGCGCTGTGCAACTCGACTTTGCCTCCGGCGGGGATATTTTAGGAATGCGATAGGGGCAGGGCGGTTGACGTGGCCGCGCGCGCACGGCATCCCCCCAATCAGATCGGAGAGCATCATGAGCCGCTTCAGCTTCACCATCGCCGCAACAGACGGCAAGGCCCGCACGGGCCAGATTGACACCCCGCGTGGCGAAATTCGCACGCCAGCCTTTATGCCGGTCGGTACCGCCGCAACGGTAAAGGCCATGATGCCCGAGAATGTGCGCGCGACGGGTGCGGATATTCTGCTGGGCAATACCTATCACCTGATGCTGCGCCCTGGGGCAGAGCGGGTCGCGAATTTAGGTGGTTTGCACAAATTCATGAACTGGGATCGCCCGATTCTGACGGATTCCGGTGGTTTTCAGGTGATGTCATTGGCTGACCTTCGCAAAATGAGCGAGGATGGCGTCCGCTTTAAATCCCATATCGACGGGTCCGAGCATTTCCTGTCGCCTGAGCGCAGCATGGAAATCCAAAAGCTGCTCGGCTCTGATATTGTGATGTGTTTCGACGAATGTCCTGCGCTGCCGGCGGATCGTGCCGCGATTACCAAAAGCATGGAGCTGTCGATGCGATGGGCGCAACGCAGCCGCGATGCGTTTGGCGACCGTCCGGGGCATGCGCTGTTCGGCATTCAGCAGGGCGGGCTTGAGGAAGACCTGCGCGGTAAGTCGGCTGAAGCGCTGACCTCGATCGGGTTTGATGGCTATGCAGTTGGCGGCTTGGCCGTGGGTGAGGGGCAGGAGGCGATGTTCGGTTGCCTCGACTATGCGCCCGATCAATTGCCGCAGGATAAACCGCGCTATCTGATGGGCGTTGGAAAGCCTGACGACATCGTGGGCGCGGTTCAACGCGGTATCGATATGTTCGACTGCGTTCTGCCGTCGCGTTCGGGGCGGACCGGTCAGGCGCAGACCCGCTTCGGTCAGGTCAACATTCGCAATGCGCGCCATGCGGATGACCCGCGGCCATTGGACCCGGAATGCACCTGCCCAGCCTGCTCAAACTATTCCCGCGCCTATCTGCACCATGTGAACAAGGCGCAGGAAATTATCGCGTCTATGCTGCTGACATGGCACAACCTGCATTACTATCAGGAGTTGATGCAGGGCCTGCGCGATGCGATTTCCGTTGGTCAGCTGGACCAATTCGTCGCGGCGTTCCACGCGAAACGGGCCGAGGGCGATATGGAGCGGCTGTAGCCACTTCAACGCAACACCCACATATTCCTGCTGGCCGGACCATCTGGCCAGTATGGAAGTCTAACCTCCGCTGAATGCTAGGATCAAGGCCACGGCATAAAGCCCGTTCACGATATTCGGTCAGGGGCGTGCGCCCGCGTCCATCGCTGCGGTTCGTTGGAATAGCTCACTGGCCCATAAGTATATGGCCCCTGCGCTCGTTGTTTATTGTGTGCGGGCGCACCTTGCCCCCACCGCGCCATCAGCGCAACATGGGCCCAAGTCTCGTCACGCCCCTTGAACGCACCGTGAACGAGGCACACGTTACACAGCCATGACGGAGGAGCCTGCGTTGCCGATGATCGGGACCGGGCCCCTTGCGAGAAAGGACATTATTATGACCGATACACCCAAAGCGGCCCTTCCGGTCCTTCCCCTGCGCGACATTGTCGTTTTCCCCCATATGGTCGTGCCGCTATTTGTAGGGCGCGAACGTTCTGTAAAGGCGCTCGAGGCTGTGATGGCCGACGGCAAGAAAATCCTGCTGGCCGCACAACGCGATCCGGCCGAGGATGAGCCGACAGAAGCGTCGATCTACAGCACCGGCGTTCTGGCCAGCGTTTTGCAGTTGCTCAAACTGCCCGACGGCACTGTAAAGGTGTTGGTTGAGGGGCTGACGCGCCAAAAACTGGACGCGATCCGCGATACCGGTGAGTATTTCGAGGCCGAGGCGAGCGAGATCGTCGAAACCCGCGATAACCCTGATGCGGTTGAGGCGCTGACCCGCAACATCTCCGCTGATTTCGAGCGTTATGCCAAGCTGAACAAAAACATCCCCGATGAGGCTGTCGCGGCCGTCAGCGAAATCGCTGAGGCTGACAAGCTGGCCGATACCGTCGCCGGTCATCTGGGCGCAAAGATCGAGCAAAAGCAGGACCTGCTGGAAACAGCGGACCTTGGCGCACGGCTGGAGAAAATCTTCGCCATGATGCAGGGCGAAATTTCCGTCCTGCGCGTCGAGAAAAAGATCAAATCCCGCGTGAAAACCCAGATGGAGCGCACCCAGCGCGAATATTATCTGAATGAGCAGATGAAGGCTATTCAGAAGGAGCTGGGCGACGGCGAAACCAACGAGGACGCCGCCGCCGAGTACGAGGAAAAACTTGCCTCGACCAAGCTGTCCGATGAGGCCCGCGAAAAATCCATGGCCGAGTTGAAAAAGCTGCGCAACATGTCCCCCATGTCGGCGGAGGCTACAGTCGTGCGCAACTACCTCGACTGGATGCTGTCGATTCCATGGGGCAAGAAATCCCGCGTGAAAAAGGATCTGGGCAAGGCTGAGGCCATTCTGGATGCAGATCACTACGGTTTGGAGAAGGTTAAGGAGCGGATCGTCGAGTATCTGGCCGTGCAACAGCGCAGTCAGAAATTGCGCGGCCCTATTCTGTGCCTCGTCGGCCCCCCCGGTGTCGGTAAAACGTCGCTGGGTAAATCGGTGGCCAAAGCGACCGGGCGTGAGTTCATCCGCATCTCACTGGGTGGCGTGCGCGACGAATCAGAAATTCGCGGCCATCGCCGGACCTATATCGGCTCCATGCCCGGTAAGATCATCCAGTCGATGAAAAAGGCGAAAACCACGAATCCACTTATCCTGCTGGATGAGATCGACAAGATGGGTCAGGACTTCCGTGGCGATCCGGCCTCCGCAATGCTGGAGGTGCTGGATCCTGAGCAGAACGCAACATTCAACGATCACTACCTTGAGGTCGATTACGATTTGTCCAACGTGATGTTCATCACTACGGCGAACTCCTACAACATGCCCCGCCCTCTGCTGGACCGGATGGAGATCATCTCCGTCGCGGGCTACACCGAGGAGGAGAAAGCGGAAATCGCGGCGCGTCACCTGCTGCCAAAACAGCAGAAGGGCCATGGCCTGCGTAAGGGTGAGTTCTCGCTCAGCCCTGACGCCCTGCGCGACATCATCCGCTATTACACACGCGAGGCTGGTGTGCGAAATCTGGAGCGTGAGTTGGCAAAACTGTGCCGTAAGGCTGTGACGCAACTGGTGAAAAAGGAAACGACCAAGGTTGAGGTGACAACCGAAAACCTGTCCGATTTCCTCGGGGTGCGGCGCTTTAAGTTCGGCTTGGCCGAGGAGGACGACCAGATCGGCGTCGTCACTGGCCTCGCATGGACCGAAGTTGGCGGTGATTTGCTTCAGATCGAGGCGCTGCGTCTGCCGGGTAAGGGTCGTATGAAGACGACCGGCAAGCTGGGCGATGTGATGAAGGAGAGCATTGACGCTGCCGCCTCCTATGTCCGCTCGCGCGCTGTGGATCTGGGGGTCAAGCCGCCGGAGTTCGAAAAGCTGGACATCCACGTCCACGTGCCAGAGGGCGCAACGCCCAAGGACGGACCCTCGGCCGGTATCGGCATGGTCACATCCATAGTGTCCGTGCTGACCCAAATCCCCGTGCGCCGCGATGTGGCCATGACGGGTGAGGTAACACTGCGCGGTAACGTCCTGCCCATTGGCGGGTTGAAGGAGAAGCTACTCGCAGCCCTGCGTGGCGGGATTAAAACAGTGATGATCCCCAAGGATAACGCCAAGGATCTGGTGGATATCCCTGACAGCGTAAAGGAGGGGATGGAGATCATCCCCGTCTCGAACGTAACCGAGGTGCTGCGCATCGCTCTGACCAAACAGCCAGAGCCGGTGGAGTGGGATGAGGCCGCAGAACTTGTTGCCGCATCGAATAATGCAAAGGCAGATTTGGGCCTATCTGCACACTAAATCAGCAGTGAACTCTTAACTTTACCCGTGATGGGTTAGCGGAGTTGACTTTAAGTCTGGGCGGATGATGTTGACTCACGTCCGCCCAGATAACTGGGCCAACAGGAAAGTATCTAATATGACGGATAGCGACGAAGTTCACGACGCCACCGCCGACGAAACAACCGTAGACGTGGGTCTACCTATGCTGCGCAAGCGTGAGATCGTTGCGCATGTCGCCGATCAAACCGGTCAGAGCAAAGCTGACGTGCGCCGCACATTGGATTCGGCTCTCGGCTTCATGCGTCAGGGTTTGCTGGACGGCAACGAATTGCACTACCCAACGCTCGGCAAGGTGAAGATCAAGTACCCCAACCGTGAAGGCGCCAAGCCCATGTTCCGGGTTATTCCTGCAAAAGAGACATCCGAGGCGTTTCAGGACGACTCTTCCGAGGATTGATCGCTTATTTTCGGCACATTCCAGCGATTGGAATGTGCCGAAATGAATTATTTTTGACGAATGTGCATTTGAGTGGAATTTCGCGCTGGACGCGCCGATGTGGGTGTCCTAAAGAACAGCGCAAGGGCGGTTAGCTCAGTTGGTAGAGCAATTCGTTTACACCGAATGGGTCGGGGGTTCGAGCCCCTCACCGCCCACCATTCACCTCACGTGTTTAACGATGGGGGAATGGTATGTCCTTGTCAGACATCATTAATATCGATGAATGCACCTTTGTTGCAGCGGGTTCGCTGCGCGAGGTTTATACGCATCCAACCGATGATAGCGTACTGATCAAGGTGGTCCGCGCCGACATGGTTGGCCCAGACGGGCACCCGTCCCAGATATCGCGGAAGGGTAAGCGCCCATGGGGTGTTTACCTCGCATTCCGGCGCGAAATCGACGAGTACCTGATCGCAGCGCGGCGTCAGATCGCAACCCCACGGCTAAAGCTTCCTTTTGCCCGTCCTATCGGTCTGGTGCCCACTACGCGCGGCCTAGGGCTGCTGGTAGAGCGGATATCGGATAATGGCGCCACGGTCCCGACATTACAGATGCTGCACAAGAGCGGGCAGCTAACACCACAGCACGTAGCAGCCCTGCGTCGGTTCTTTTCCTACTGCATCCGGTATCACATCGTTTTGGGGGATGTGCATCTGGGCAATCTGGTGGTGGATCCCACTGCGCCGGATAAGCTGATTTGCATCGATGGCTTTGGTGAGAAGACGTTGATTCCCGTGCACCGCTATTCACCATGGCTGAATCAACGCAAATTGGAGCGTAAGCTTGCGAGAATCCTCAAGCATGCAGGGCTGGAATAAGACGACTTGCGAATTTTTGCACTGATTTCGAAATAGCTGTCGTTTCTCGCTTGACGGTCTGCGGCAGCGCTTCTACACACCCCACACACCAGCGGAACAACGGTTCAACTGGTTGAGGTGAGCGGTTGTAGCTCAGTTGGTTAGAGTGCCGGCCTGTCACGCCGGAGGTCGCGGGTTCGAGCCCCGTCAACCGCGCCATCACCTCAAAAAATCATGATTTTGTTGATCTGCAAAACGCCCTCGGGCGGATTGTATTCTCGTTTTCAGCGGCATTTTCGGCGATCCACAAAACTGTCACTTTTCTTGTCTGAATGCGCTTGACGACCCCGTGCCACCTGATTAAACCACCCTCATCCCCAACAGGGGACTGCGCGGTTGTAGCTCAGCTGGTTAGAGTGCCGGCCTGTCACGCCGGAGGTCGCGGGTTCGAGCCCCGTCAACCGCGCCACTTCATTCTCAAGTATTTTATATATCTCGTTGGAAAGTGGCTCAACTGCTGCGCAACCTTGTAATCATAGCGCTTTGGCCGGTAATCTTGTGATTGTCGTGCAATGTATGCCCGAAACGCATCGCCTTTGCGTTGACCACCACGGGGCACGGGTTTAGACCGTCTCTAAACAGAGTGCGGTTCGAGACGAAAGGAGTCGCGGCATGGACGGTCTGCTACGCGAATATCTGCCAATCCTGATCTTTCTAGGTTTGGCCATCGCTCTCGGGCTTGTGCTGATCTTTGCAGCCTTGATTGTGGCGGTCCGCAATCCTGATGCGGAGAAGGTCTCGGCATATGAGTGCGGGTTTAACGCCTTCGATGATGCGCGGATGAAGTTCGATGTGCGCTTCTACCTGGTTTCGATCCTGTTCATTATCTTCGATCTAGAAGTTGCGTTCCTGTTCCCATGGGCGACCTCCTTTGCGGAGCGGGCCCAGTCCGGTGACATGATCGGGTTCTGGTCGATGATGGTATTCCTCGGCGTTCTGACCGTCGGTTTCGTCTACGAATGGAAGAAAGGGGCCCTCGAATGGGAGTGAGCACCGCAGTCAACACTGCTGGCGGCGACCGTGAGGTTGCTACACGGCAATTGTCCAATCAGTTGGCGGATAAGGGGTTCTTGCTGACCTCCACCGACGACATCATCAACTGGGCGCGAACAGGTTCGCTGCACTGGATGACATTCGGCCTCGCATGTTGCGCGGTCGAGATGATGCAGACATCAACCCCGCGCTACGATCTTGAGCGTTTCGGCACTGCGCCCCGCGCATCACCGCGCCAATCGGATCTGATGATCGTTGCGGGAACGTTGACCAACAAAATGGCCCCGGCGCTGCGTAAAGTGTACGACCAGATGCCAGAGCCTCGCTACGTGATCTCCATGGGATCCTGCGCGAATGGTGGCGGTTACTATCACTATTCCTATTCAGTCGTGCGTGGCTGTGACCGGATCGTTCCGGTTGATGTCTACGTTCCCGGCTGCCCGCCCACGGCAGAGGCGTTGCTTTACGGCATCCTTCAGCTTCAGCGGAAAATGCGCCGTACTGGCACGATTACGAGGTAAGTTATGTCCGAGGCGCTTAACGAACTTTCAGCTCTTATCGCGGCCCGTCAGGGTGATGCTGTTCTGGATTCTGTGGTAAAGGGTGGCGAGCTGACGATCACGGTCGTTCCGTCCTCCGTTGCCAAGTTTCTCGCGTTTCTACGCGAAGATCCATCGTGCCAGTTCCAGACTTTGGTGGATATCACGGCAATTGACTGGCTCGGTCGCGAAAAGCGTTTCGATCTGGTTTATCACCTGCTGTCGATGCGCCAGAATACCCGCATTCGGGTAAAGGCTGGCGTGCGCGAAAAGGAAATTGTGCCGTCGATCACGTCCGTGTTCCAATCCGCGGATTGGTACGAGCGTGAAGTGTTCGATATGTTCGGCATCCTGTTCTCGGGCCATCCGGATTTGCGTCGGATTTTGACGGATTACGGTTTCCGTGGTCATCCGCTGCGCAAGGATTTCCCGACAACGGGCTACACCGAGGTTCGCTACGACGAGACAGCCAAGCGTGTTGTCTATGAACCGGTCAGCCTGACGCAGGATTACCGCAGTTTTGATTTGATGAGCCCGTGGGAGGGTGCCGAATACATCCTTCCCGGTGATGAGAAAGCGCCCGACGCCCCCAAGGGTTGAGGCAGAATGTGCCAGCCGCAGAGCAGCCACAGAGCAGCCGCAGCGCAGCCAGTGATTTTCAGGCCTGAGGAGGGCTGACAAATGGACGGTTCGAAATTTGACGATGCGCTGACAGGTGAGCAGCAGATTCGTAATTTCAACATCAATTTCGGCCCTCAGCACCCAGCGGCCCACGGCGTTTTGCGTCTGGTTTTGGAGCTGGACGGTGAGATCGTCGAGCGGTGCGACCCGCATATCGGCCTGTTACACCGTGGCACCGAAAAACTGATGGAGTCGCGCACCTATCTGCAAAACCTGCCTTATCTGGACCGACTGGACTACGTTGCGCCGATGAATCAGGAGCACGCATGGTGCCTCGCGATTGAGAAGCTGACAGGTACAACTGTACCACGGCGCGGCTCTCTGATCCGTGTGCTCTATTGCGAAATTGGCCGTGTTCTCAACCACTTGATGAACGTGACAACGCAAGCCATGGACGTTGGCGCGATGACGCCGCTGACTTGGGGCTTCGAAGAACGCGAAAAGCTGATGGTGTTCTACGAGCGCGCATGTGGCGCCCGTATGCACGCCGCCTATTTTCGCCCCGGTGGCGTACATCAGGACCTGCCGCAGGCCCTGTGCGATGATATCTGGCAGTGGACCGAGGAATTCGGTGAGATCCTCGGCGATATCGATGGTTTGTTGACTGAAAACCGCATCTTTAAACAGCGTAACGTTGATATTGCTGTAGTTTCGCAACAGGAATGCTTCGATCTGGGCTTTTCCGGTGTGATGGTTCGTGGTTCAGGCATGCCGTGGGATTTGCGCCGTGCGCAGCCCTATGAATGCTACGATGAAATGGACTTCCAGATCCCTGTGGGCACGTGTGGCGATTGCTATGATCGCTACCTGTGCCGCATGTCCGAGATGCGTGAGAGCGTTAAGATCATCCGCCAATGCCTTGAAAAGATGGAGCTCGTTAAGGGTGAACCTGTTCAGACAAAAGGCAAGATGGCACCTCCACCACGTGGAGAGATGAAGACCTCGATGGAGGCGCTGATCCATCACTTCAAGCTATACACAGAAGGGTTTCACGTTCCCGCCGGCGAAGTTTACGCAGCGGTTGAGGCACCCAAGGGTGAGTTCGGCGTGTATCTTGTCGCGGACGGCTCAAACAAACCCTATCGGGCAAAGCTTCGCGCCCCTGGTTTCGCGCATCTGGAGGCGATGGATCACCTTTGTAAGGGTCACCAACTCGCTGATGTTGCGGCCATTCTCGGCTCGCTCGATATCGTGTTCGGCGAAGTCGATCGCTAAGGCTCAAGGAAAGACGACATGCTCCGCAGACTTCATAAGAACCAGCCCGACAGCTTTGAGTTCAGCCCCGCAAACCTAGCATGGGCTGAAAAGCAGATCGCAAAATATCCCGAGGGCCGTCAGGCCTCGGCCATTATTCCTTTGCTGTGGCGTGCGCAGGAGCAGGAGGGATGGCTATCGCGTCCTGCGATTGAAAAAACCTGTGAAATGCTGGGCTTGGCAAATATTCGGGGTATGGAGGTTGCGACCTTTTACTTCATGTTCCAGCTGCATCCGGTTGGTGATGTCGCGCATATTCAGGTTTGCGGCACAACGTCCTGCATGATCTGCGGTGCCGAGGATCTTATCGGTATTTGTAAGGAAAAGATTGCGCCGAATGCGCATGAGCGTTCCGCAGATGGAAAGCTGAGCTGGGAAGAAGTTGAATGCCTCGGTGCATGTTCGAACGCGCCTATGGCGCAAATCGGCAAGGACTATTACGAGGACCTCAGCGGCGAAGCGTTCACGCAAATCATTGATGAGCTGTACGCAGGTAAGGTTCCTCTGCCCGGTTCACGTAATGGCCGATTTGCTTCCGAACCACGCTCCGGCCTTACATCACTGACGGCACATGCTGAAAACCGTCAGGCTGCGAATATGTCCGTATCGCTCGCAACGGAAAAGGGTGATAGCATTTCTCGCATCACCGAAGGCTGAACAGGAGGCGCTTCATGTCTGATCAAAATCCATTCACGGCCTCAAAGCTGCCATTCGCAATGCTGGTCAGTGTTGCGTTGTCCTTTGTTTTGGCATTGGTGCTGATGTTCATTCTTGAACTATCAGGCACGATTGCGATGTTCGCAGGATTGATGATCCTGATCGTTGTCTTTGCGCTGTTGATTTACTTCCTCGATGAACCTGCCGCTGTGGCGCAGGTTAGCACAGTTGCAGACGAACCTGTCGTTGCGGCTGTAGAGGTTGAGGCTGCGGTGGAGGCAGTTGAAGTTGTGGTGGATGAAGTCGAGGCAGCTCCTGCTGCTGACGGCGATGAAAAGCCGGTTGGGCTCGATGCACCTCGTGATGGAACGGCTGATGACCTGAAGCTGATCAAGGGAGTCGGCCCGAAGCTTGAGGCACTGCTGAACTCAATGGGTTTTTGGCACTTTGATCAGGTCGCGGCATGGACCGCGGCGGAAATCTCTTGGGTTGATGAAAATCTTGAGGGGTTCAAGGGCCGTGTAACGCGTGATGAATGGGTTTGGCAGGCAGGTATTTTGGCTGAGGGCGGAACAACAGCATTCGCGGCCAAGGCTGATAAGGGCGGTAAGCACTGAGCGCCGGATGAAGGAAGAGCGGAACACCAGCCTGAAACGGCAAACCCGACAAGCGGCGATTGTTATCATCGTTGGATTTTTAGGGTGGATGGGGTTCCAATTGGTGGGCGGATTAACCGGAATTCCGGTGCGGTTTGCCTTCCTAGCAGATTTTGCGATGCTGGCCGCACTGGTCTGGGCGTTGTTCGTATTGGTTAATGTCTGGCGTGCGCGCCGGAGTGAAGGGGATTGAAATGCTGACCGATAAGGATCGCATCTTCACCAACATCTACGGCATGGCCGACCGTTCGCTTAAGGGCGCGCAGTCGCGTGGTGCATGGGACGGTACTGCCGATATTATCGGTAAGGGCCGTGATTGGATCATCAACGAAGTGAAGGCCTCGGGCCTACGCGGGCGTGGTGGTGCAGGTTTCCCTACGGGATTGAAGTGGTCCTTCATGCCCAAGGAAAGCGATGGTCGCCCCTCTTATCTGGTTGTGAACGCAGATGAATCCGAACCGGGCACGTGTAAAGACCGCGAGATCATGCGTCACGATCCGCATCTGTTTATCGAGGGATGCCTGATCGCATCCTTCGCGATGAATGCGAATACCTGCTACATCTATATTCGCGGCGAGTATATTCGCGAGCGTGAGGCGATGCAGATCGCTATCGATGAGGCCTATGATGCCGGTCTTTTGGGTAAAAATGCATGTGGTTCCGGCTGGGATATGGATGTCTATCTGCACCATGGTGCGGGTGCCTATATCTGTGGTGAGGAAACTGCGCTACTCGAAAGCCTTGAGGGCCGTAAGGGTATGCCGCGTTTGAAGCCTCCGTTCCCTGCTAATACAGGTCTCTACGGTGCGCCGACCACGGTTAACAATGTTGAGTCGATTGCAGTTGTTCCGACGATCCTGCGCCGTGGCGGTGCCTGGTTCGCTGGGTTTGGCCGTGAAAACAACGCCGGAACGAAGCTATTTGCGATTTCGGGCCACGTGGAAAACCCATGTGTCGTCGAGGAGGCAATGTCGATCCCGTTGCAGGAATTGCTTGAGCGTCATTGCGGTGGTGTTCGTGGTGGTTGGAAGAACCTGAAAACGGTCATCCCCGGTGGCTCTTCAGTGCGATGCTTACCGCACACGATCTGCGACGAAGCGATCATGGATTTCGATTGGCTGCGCGGGCAGGGCTCTGGCCTTGGTACAGCTGCGGTGATCGTTATGGATCAGAACACCGATATTATTAAGGCAATCTGGCGCCTGTCGAAGTTCTACAAGCATGAGAGCTGCGGTCAATGTACCCCCTGTCGTGAGGGTACGGGCTGGATGATGCGCGTCATGGATCGGCTGGTTACGGGCGATGCAGAGGTTGAGGAAATCGACATGCTGCTGGACGTAACCAAGCAGGTCGAGGGGCACACGATCTGTGCGCTCGGTGATGCGGCTGCGTGGCCTATTCAGGGTCTGATCCAGCACTATCGCAATGAGATCGAGGACCGCATCAAGCACAAGCGCACCGGACGGGTCAGCGCAGTGGCGGCAGAGTAAGAGGCGTAACTTGGGGTCAAATTCTCAAGTGAGCATATGAATTATCCAGTTCACCCTGCGGTGAACTGGAATTTGCGAAACAGCGGGTTTGCCACGGATATGGCAGCACGTTGAGGGCGCAAAACTGAGATACGATACGCTGCCTTTGGGCAGGTCTGTATCGGGGGAATTTTAGTCGCCGGGCTGTTACTGCTCGTCGGAACAATATTGGGGTAAGGCCTATGTCCGACCTACGCAAAATGATCATCGATGGCGCCGAGATCGACGTCGATCCCGGTCTAACAATCCTGCAAGCATGCGAGCAGGCGGGCGTTGAAGTGCCCCGCTTCTGCTATCATGAGCGCCTGTCCATCGCGGGCAATTGCCGCATGTGTCTGGTTGAGGTTGTCGGCGGCCCTCCCAAACCTGCGGCTTCCTGCGCGATGCAGGTTCGTGATCTGCGCGGCGGTCCGAACGGTGAACCGCCCGAGGTTAAGACCAAAAGCCCAATGGTCAAAAAGGCCCGTGAAGGCGTGATGGAGTTTCTGCTCATCAACCACCCGCTGGATTGCCCGATTTGCGATCAGGGCGGCGAGTGTGATTTGCAGGATCAGGCCATGGCCTATGGTGTTGATTTCTCGCGCTTCCGCGAGGAAAAACGCTCGTCGATCGATCCGGATCTGGGACCGCTGGTCGGAACCAAGATGACCCGTTGTATTTCATGCACACGCTGCGTGCGGTTCACGACTGAGGTCGCCGGCGTTTCAGAGATGGGCCAAACGGGTCGTGGTGAGGATAGTGAGATTACCTCCTATCTGGGTCAGATGCTGACATCCGAACTACAGGGCAACGTGATTGATCTGTGTCCGGTTGGCGCGCTGACCTCGAAACCATATGCATTTACGGCACGCCCGTGGGAGCTTTCCAAAACGGAGAGCATCGACGTGATGGATGCGCTTGGCTCGAACATTCGTATTGATACGCGTGGTCGTGAAGTGATGCGAATTCTACCGCGTAACCATGATGGCGTGAACGAGGAGTGGATTTCCGATAAATCTCGCTTCATCTGGGACGGTCTGCGTCGGCAGCGTCTAGACCGGCCCTATGTTCGAGTGAATGGCAAGTTAACTCCGGCCACTTGGAATGACGCATTTGCAGCGATTACAGTTGCGGCAGCTGGTAAGAAAATCGCGGCAGTGGCTGGCGATCTCGCTCCGGTTGAGGCGATGTTTGCGCTTAAGCAACTTGTCGAGGGGCTGGGCGGCGCTGTTGAGTGTCGTACGGATGGCGCGCAACTGCCCGCGGGCAATCGTTCGGGTTATGCCGGTACGGCACGGATCGAGGATCTCGATACCGCTGAAATGATCCTGCTGGTGGGTACAAATCCACGTGCAGAAGCTCCTGTGCTGAATGCTCGGATCCGCAAGGCATGGCTGCACGGAGCAGAGGTTGCCTTGGTCGGTGAAGCTGCTGACCTCACCTATGAATACCATCATGCGGGCAACACGATTTCTGCATTGACTGGAATGGCTGATAAGGGCGTTTCGGATGAGACCAAGGAAAAGTCCACGATCGTTGTGATCGGGCAGGGCGCGTTGATTGGCGACGATGGTGCAGCAAACTTGGCCGAAGCAATGCGGATGTGTGAGGTTTCCGGCTCCAAGCTGTTGGTTCTGCACAGTGCTGCCAGCCGCGTTGGTGCGATGGATATCGGCTTTACCAACGATTCGGCTCTTGGCGCGTTGAACGAGGCTGACGTGATCTGGAACCTTGGTTCGGATGAGATTGAGATCGCTGCTGGTGCCTTCGTTATCTATCAGGGCAGCCATGGCGACCGTGGCGCGCATAGGGCGGATGTGATCCTGCCAGGTGCGGCATGGACCGAGGAAAATGGTCTGTTCGTAAACACTGAAGGGCGTCCGCAACTCGCAAACCGTGCTGGCTTCGCACCGGGTGAGGCGCGCGACAACTGGGCGATTATTCGGGCGGCCTCCGCACATATGGGGCATGCATTGCCCTATGATAACTTGGCGCAATTGCGTGCCGCGTTGTTCGCGGCAGTTCCGCACCTGTCCAGCATTGATGCGGTGCCTGAGAATGAGTGGACATTGGTTGAGGCTGGACAAGCGAGTAGCGCGGTGTTGCGCAGCACAGTGTCCGACCACTACCAGACAAACCCGATTGCACGGGCGTCTGAGGTAATGGCCGATTTGGCCAAACTGGCGCATGAGCGGGCACTGCCTGTTGCGGCGGAATAATGAGATTTGGCTGGCGGCGTGAAAATCGCGCCGCCGCTATGATGAGGATGAAGTTTGATGCGTAGCACCGGAATTTTGGCAGTCATGGCGATGTGTGGGCTTGTCGCCTGTGCAGGGCCACGTGCTGACAATTACGCTGGTGAGCCGATCGAGCGTGTTGCGCGCGACCTTGGCTATCCCTCGCAGGTATCGGAGCTGCCTGACGGGCGCCGCTCCTATCAGTGGGAGATCGAGCAGACCACGCAGGTGGGGCCGTTGCGGCCAGTCCTGCGGGGGATCAGCCTCAGCACTTCTGGTGGAGCAGGGCTCGGTATCGGGCTGGAGCGTGACAGCGTGTCCACCGGTGTTTGCATCTATACGCTGACCGCATCGCCGGTCGGTGAAACGTATATTGTGGAGGCTTCCCCGAGCGCGAATGCGAGTTGTTTGTCCTGATTGGGCGTCAACCGAAATTTGGGTAAGGTTTCACTGGAAGACCGCACGGATTTGACTTAGCACCGCGCGTAAGAACTGCGACGGCGAGACGAAGGAAGCGATATGGATTTCTGGGACGGCAATTTCGGGGTTTTCCTGATCATCCTCGCACAATGCCTTGCGGTGACGGTCAGCGTGCTCGTAGCGCTGGCTTTCCTGATGTATGCAGACCGTAAGGTCTGGGCCGCAGTGCAGATGCGTAAGGGACCGAATGTCGTTGGCGTTTTCGGATTGATGCAGAGTTTTGCAGATTTTCTGAAATACATCGTCAAGGAAGTGGTGGTTCCCGCAGGCGCGGACAAGACCGTGTTCTACCTCGCACCGATGATCACCTTTGTTCTGGCGGTTATCTCATGGGCGGTTATCCCCTTCGCCGATGGTTGGGTGGTTGCGAACCTGAATATCGGCATCCTGTATATCTTCGCGATTTCCTCGCTTGAGGTTTACGGCGTGATCATGGGCGGCTGGGCTTCTAACTCGAAGTATCCGTTCCTTGGTTCGCTGCGCTCCGCCGCTCAAATGATCTCCTACGAAGTTTCGATTGGTTTCATCATCGTTGGCGTTCTGATTTCCACAGGCTCGTTGAACCTCAGCGAAATCGTGCGGGCGCAGGATGGATCATACGGGTTGTTCTCTTGGTACTGGTTGCCGCACTTCCCAATGGTGTTCTTGTTCTTCATCTCGGCGCTGGCCGAAACGAACCGCCCACCATTCGATCTGCCTGAGGCTGAGGCCGAGTTGGTTGCGGGTTATCAGGTTGAGTATTCCTCAACGCCATTCCTGCTGTTCATGATCGGTGAGCTGATGGCCGTCGTTCTGATGTGCGCTTTGATCAGCATCCTGTTCTTCGGTGGCTGGCTCAGCCCGATCCCCGGTCTGCCAGATGGCGTATTGTGGTTCGTTCTGAAGATCCTGTTCTTCTTCTTCATCTTCGCGATGACCAAGGCAATCGTACCGCGGTTCCGCTACGATCAACTGATGCGGATTGGCTGGAAGGTCTTCTTGCCGCTGTCGCTGGGTTGGGTCGTTATGGTTTCGGTTTTCGCACAATATGGCTGGTTCTGGGGCGCATATGCGCGCTGGACCACGGGGGGCTGATTTATGGCTTTTACCTACACACGCGCCGCCAAGTATTTCCTGCTGGCCGACTTTTTGGGCGGCTTCAAATTGGGCATGAAGTATTTCTTCCGGCCCAAGGCGACGATCAACTACCCGCATGAAAAGGGGCCGCTTTCGCCTCGTTTCCGTGGGGAGCACGCGCTGCGCCGCTATCCAAATGGTGAGGAGCGTTGCATCGCATGTAAGCTGTGTGAGGCTATCTGCCCCGCGCAGGCGATCACGATTGAGGCTGAGCCTCGTGAAGATGGATCTCGCCGTACGACACGCTACGACATCGATATGACCAAATGCATCTATTGTGGCTTCTGTCAGGAAGCCTGCCCGGTTGATGCGATTGTCGAGGGGCCAAATTTCGAATTCTCAGCTGAGAGCCGTGAAGAGCTTTTCTATAACAAGGACAAGCTGCTCGAAAACGGTGAGCGTTGGGAGAGTGAAATTGCTCGAAACCTTGAGCTCGATGCACCTTACCGCTGATACCGATCCGGTTTTATGATCGGATCGTTCGGCACGACTACCTAGCCGATTTTGGTTAGCGAACTGATAGACGGTAGCCCGCCCTTGAGCCGGGGCGGACGCCACGTTACAGAGACGCCAAACCGGCGCAACACACCGCAAGGGCGACGCCCCGTCGCCGTACCGGCCAAGACCAAGGGACTGCCATGACCGTAGCAGCCGTTATTTTTTACCTCTTCGCCTGTACGGCGGTGGCCTCCGGGCTATTCGTTGTTTTGGCACGCAATCCGGTGCATTCGGTGCTGTGGTTGATCCTGACCTTCTTCTCCGCCGCGGGCCTGTTTGTGCTGATGGGGGCGGAGTTTGTGGCCATGCTCTTGGTCATTGTTTACGTGGGCGCAGTCGCGGTTCTGTTCCTGTTCGTCGTGATGATGCTGGACGTTGATTTCGTTGAGCTGAAACAGGGTCTAGCACAGCACATGCCAGTGGCATTGCTGATCGGCGTCGTTCTGATTATGGAATTGATCCTAGTCATCGGCGTGACGCTATGGGCCGATGATAGCAGTCCATTGCGTGTTGCTATGGCACCTGCGCCAGAGGCGATTGAGAATACTCAAGCGCTTGGTCAGATCATCTACACCGACTTCATCTACCTGTTCCAATCCGCCGGTCTGATCCTGTTTGTCGCTATGGTTGGCGCGATTGTTCTGACATTGCGGCATCGCTCGGATGTGAAACGTCAAAGCGTTGTGTTCCAGATGCACCGTGATCCGGCGGAAGCAATCGTGATGAAAGACGTCAAACCAGGGCAGGGGCTCTAAAACATGGAAAATGCTATTTTCTACGTACTGATAATCGCGGCCTTGGTCGTTGGTTACGGCCTTGGGCGATTGTCGAGCAAAAAGGACGATGTCGAATGATCGGGCTCGGTTCCTACCTGACAGTAGCGGCATTGCTGTTCGTTACTGGGATTTTCGGGATTTTTCTCAATCGTAAAAACATCATCGTCATCCTGATGTCGATCGAGCTTATGTTGCTTGCGGTTAATATTAATATGGTTGCGTTCTCGGTTCATCAGGGCGATTTGGTTGGGCAGGTGTTCACCCTGTTTATCCTGACTGTCGCGGCGGCTGAGGCCGCTATTGGCCTCGCAATCCTCGTCTGCTTCTTCCGCAATCGCGGCACGATTCAGGTCGAAGACGTTAACGTGATGAAGGGCTGATCATGTATCACATCATCCTGTTTGCGCCGCTACTCGCGGCGATCATCGCGGGCTTTGGCTGGCGTGTGATTTCTGAAAAAGGTGCACAGTTCCTGACGACGGGTTCTGTGATACTTGCAGCTTTCTTGAGTTGGATCGCATTCATCACCGCAGATTCCGGGCTGCAAATCATTACGATTGCGCGTTGGATTGATAGCGGATCGATGGTCGCTGATTGGGCCATTCGCGTTGATATGTTGACGAATGTCATGCTGGTGGTTATCACGACGGTATCCGCGCTCGTGCACCTGTATTCGTTCGGCTATATGGACAACGATCCGCAGTGGCGTAAGGGCGAGGTCTATAAACCGCGGTTCTTTGCCTATCTCAGCTTCTTTACTTTCGCGATGTTGATGCTGGTGACGGCTGATAACCTTGTCCAAATGTTCTTTGGCTGGGAGGGCGTTGGTGTTGCCTCCTATCTGTTGATCGGATTCTACTGGCGCAAGCCAACTGCCGGTGCTGCGGCAATGAAGGCTTTCATTGTAAACCGTGTCGGTGATTTCGGCTTTGCGCTGGGTATCTTTGCGTTGTTCCTGCTTACGGATAGCGTGGATTTCACGACTATTTTTGGTGAAGTCGGGCACCTCGCGGCGACGACAATCAACTTCTTGGGCATGGAACTGCCTGCGCTGGAGGTTGTTGGCTTCCTGCTGTTCATTGGTGCCATGGGTAAGTCGGCTCAATTGCTACTTCATACTTGGCTGCCTGACGCGATGGAGGGGCCTACGCCCGTTTCCGCGCTGATCCACGCAGCGACAATGGTTACAGCGGGTGTCTTTCTGGTTTGCCGAATGTCTCCGATTTTTGAGGAGGCAATTTACGCATCGGCATTCATCACTACGATCGGTGCGATTACCGCATTCTTCGCCGCGACTGTCGGGTTGGTTCAGAACGATATTAAGCGCGTGATCGCATACTCGACCTGTTCGCAGCTTGGTTACATGTTTGTGGCAGCCGGAGTTGGGTTCTATCAGGCTGCGATGTTCCATCTGTTCACGCACGCGGCGTTCAAAGCGATGCTTTTCCTTGGTGCCGGTTCAGTTATTCATGCGATGCATCACGAACAGGACATGCGTAACTATGGTGGCCTGCGTCACAAGATCCCTAAAACATTCTGGGCGATGATGCTGGGTACGTTGGCGATTACCGGTGTTGGTATCCCGTTTAGCTATGACCTGATTGGTCTACCGATTGGTTTTGCTGGTTTTGTTTCGAAAGATGCGATTATCGAGGGTGCTTTTGCGGGCCACGCATACTTCGCATTCACCGCTCTGGTTGTTGCTGCGCTCTTTACCAGTTTCTACAGTTGGCGCCTGATGTTCCTGACGTTTTATGGAAAGCCTCGCGGCGATCAGCATACACACGATCATGCGCATGAGAGCCCTTGGGTAATGACTGTTCCACTTGGCGTGCTTGCTATCGGTGCCGTTTTCGCTGGGATGCTCTACTACAATAGCTTCGTGGGGCACGATGCTGAGGAATTCTTCGGCGATGCAATTGGTGGTCCTGCTGTTGTTGAACTGCATGCAGAGGCTGGTGATGCGGTCGATGATGGTCACGGTGAAGTGGTTGCTGATGGCCATGCAGGAGATGAACACGCTGATGACAGTGTTCTGCACAGCTATCACTATGTCCCGAGTTGGGTGAAGCTTGCACCATTTATTGCTATGCTCGCTGGCCTGGGAATTGCCTACCAGCTCTATATCCGTAGCCCGCAAACTCCGGCTCGTTTGGGCGCTGCGTTGCCAGGGCTTTACCGGTTCCTGCTTAACAAGTGGTACTTTGATGAGATTTACGACGTGCTGTTTGTGCGTTCATCAAAGTGGCTTGGGCGCTTCCTTTGGAGAAAGGGAGATGGTGCGGTCATCGATGGCGGCATTAACGGTTTGGCTATGGGGATCATTCCTTTCCTCACTCGTATCGCCGGTCGTGCGCAATCCGGTTACGTCTTTCACTATGCCTTTGCGATGATAGCGGGTCTTGTCGCCATCATTACATGGTTCGCAATCCGCGGAGCCTCCTGATATGGACATTCCATTGCTTTCTCTTGTGACATTCGTTCCGGCGATTGGCGCGGTCGCCTTGGGTCTGCTTCTGCGGGGCGACGACGAATGGGCGGTTCGTAATGCAAAGTTGATCGCGTTGTTCGCAACGTCGATCACTTTCTTGCTGTCGCTGTTCATCCTCGCCCAGTTCGATCCAACGAGCAGTGATTTTCAGTTTGTTGAGGATCGCGAGTGGCTTGGAGGTCTGCGCTATCGCATGGGTGTGGACGGTATCAGCGTCCTGTTCGTGATGCTGACGACGGTCCTGATGCCGTTGGTTATTGGCGCCAGCTGGGGCGTATCGCATCGTGTAAAGGAATACATGATCGCTTTCCTGCTGCTGGAAACGCTCATGATCGGCGTGTTTTGTGCGCTGGATATGATCCTATTCTACCTGTTCTTCGAAGCAGGCCTGATCCCGATGTTCTTCATCGTGGGTATTTGGGGCGGAAAGGATCGCGTTTACGCGGCCTTTAAGTTCTTCCTCTACACCCTGCTAGGATCGGTGCTTATGCTGATCGCGATGATGTATATGATTGCTGATGCAGGAACATCAGACATTGTGCGATTGCTGGCGCATGAATTTAGCTACTCTACGATTAACGTAGCTGGCATTGAAATTGTCGGTGGTGTGCAGGTTCTGTTGTGGCTGGCATTCTTTGCGAGTTTCGCTGTCAAAATGCCAATGTGGCCGGTGCATACCTGGTTGCCCGATGCACACGTTCAGGCGCCAACTGCTGGCTCTATCGTTCTGGCGGCTATTCTGTTGAAGATGGGTGGCTACGGCTTCCTGCGCTTCTCATTGCCGATGTTCCCTGTTGCCTCTGATGTCATGGCGAATTTTGTGTTCGCGCTGTCGGTTATTGCGATTATTTACACCTCATTGGTCGCGCTGATGCAGGACGATATGAAGAAGCTGATTGCTTATTCGTCGGTGGCGCATATGGGCTTCGTCACGATGGGTATTTTCGCAGCAAACCAGCAGGGTGTTGATGGTGCGATCTTCCAGATGATCTCCCACGGATTTATTTCTGGCGCGTTGTTCCTTGGTGTAGGGGTGATCTACGATCGCATGCATACGCGTGAGATTGATGCTTTTGGTGGGCTAGTTAACCGTATGCCTGCATTCGCATTGATTTTCCTACTTTTCACTATGGCAAATGTCGGGCTGCCCGGGACGTCCGGATTTGTTGGGGAATTCCTCACGCTATCCGGAGCGTTCCAAGCGAACACTTGGGTGGCATTCGGCGCGACAACCGGTGTGATCCTGTCGGCGGGTTATGCACTTTGGCTCTATCGTCGGGTCGTCTTTGGCGATCTGGTTAAGGAAAATCTGCAAACGATTTCGGACATGGATCGTCGTGAAAAGCTGCTGTTCATACCATTTGTGTTTTTCACGTTACTGCTCGGTGTGTATCCGAGCTTGGTAACAGATATTATCGGGCCGAGTGTCGAGGCTCTGCTTGATTCCTATAATTTCGCGCTCGAAGAAGCCGGCCATGTGCTGGCTGACTCTGCGCAGCATATGACGACGGGACACTGATATGTTGAGCGAAAACCTCACAATCGTTCTGCCTGAGCTTTTGCTCGCAGGTTATGCGATGGCGGCTCTGATGTTCGGCGTCTTTATGGGCAAGGATCGGCAGGCGGAGCTAATTCTGTACGGTACGGTTGTTGTTTTGGCCGTGCTTGCCTTGATGATCGGCGTCCGTCCAGAGGGCACACATGTTGCCTTTAACGGTGCCTTTGTTGATGACGGGTTCTCCCGTTTTGCCAAGGTTACACTGTTGCTTGGCTCGGCTGTGATGCTCTTGCTTAGCCGCGAATACCTGAAGCGTCATGACTTGATGAAATTCGAGTTTCCAGTCCTGATAGCACTAGCATCAGTTGGCATGATGATGATGGTTTCTGCCGGAGATCTGATGTCCCTTTATATGGGGTTGGAGCTTCAATCGCTTGCGCTTTACGTGGTTGCAGCTTTCCGTCGGGATAGCTTGCGTTCGACGGAAGCGGGTCTGAAATACTTCGTGCTCGGTGCTCTGAGTTCCGGTTTGCTGCTATATGGCGCGAGCTTTGTTTACGGGTACACTGGAACAACGGTGTTTTCGGGAATTTCAGCTGTGATCGTCGAGGAAGGCGTCTCGATGGGCCTGCTGATCGGCTTGGTCTTCATGACAACCGGTCTCGCGTTTAAAATTTCCGCCGCGCCATTCCACATGTGGACCCCTGATGTTTATGAGGGGTCTCCAACGCCAGTGACCGCATTTTTCGCGACAGCACCAAAGGTTGCTGCTGCAGGAATGTTCGCGCGCGTAATGCTGGATGGCTTTGGTGGAGCGGTTGCTGATTGGCAGCAAATCCTGACTTTCCTTGCAATTCTCTCGATGTTCATTGGATCGATTGCGGCTATTGGTCAGACAAACATCAAGCGTCTGATGGCATATTCTTCCATCGGACACATGGGCTTTGCTCTGGTTGGTCTGGCTGCTGGTACGCAGGCCGGTGTTGCTGCACTGCTGATTTATCTGGCTGTTTATGTTGTGATGAATGTCGGTACGTTCACATTCATTCTGAATATGGAACGTGACGGGCGGCCAATTACTGATATCAGTGCGTTGAACCAGTATTCCAGTGTTGCACCTGGACGAGCATTTGCGTTGGCTATCCTGATGTTCAGCCTGGCCGGTATTCCGCCGATGCTTGGCTTCTTCTCGAAGTATTACGTCTTTTCCGCAGCCGTTGATGCTGGCCTAATCTGGCTTGCCGTGCTTGGTGTTGTGGCGAGTGTTATCGGTGCGTTCTACTATCTGCGCATTATCAAGCTGATGTATTTTGGTGAGGAAGTTGATCCCCTTACAGGGCGCATGCCTGTCACACATCGTGTGGCGTTGGCGTTGTCCTCCGCTGCTCTGCTTCTAGGTGCGTTTGTGCAGATGTTTGGTGTGGAGGCTTTGGCCACTCAGGCCGCAGCTTCGCTGTTTAACTAAATGGATGTGTGGCCCGAGGGTACAGGGCGCATCATTCTCGCTGAAACGGATAGCACCCAGCGTGCCGCCTTCCAGCATGCTGGGGATGCGCCGACTTGGGTGCTTTCGCATGTTCAATCTGGCGCTGTTGGCCGTCGTGGCCGCGCATGGCAAATGCCGGTCGGAAACTTTGCCGCTACGATGGTAATGCGTCCGGCTGGGCCTGTTCAGCGACGTTCTCTGCGATCCTTTACAGCGGCTCTTGCATTGCGCGATGCGTTGATCAGCTTGACTGGTCAGCCTGCGCTATTTGCATTGAAGTGGCCAAATGACGTTTTGTGCCGTGGGCGCAAGCTGGCAGGCATCTTGCTTGAAAGTCGCGAGGATTTGCTGCTGATCGGTATCGGTGTGAACCTGGTCGCGGCACCCTCGCAGGCTTCACTGGAGCAAGGCAGCGTTGCCCCTGTAGATCTGTTGTCCAGTAGTGGGCAACGGGTTGCACCCGAGGATCTGCTCGACCAGTTGGCTATGGCATTTTCGGAGCGTGAGGAACGATTGTTGAAAGAGGGCTTTGGCCCCCAACAAGCGGAATGGATGAGTGGCGCGGCACGTTTAGGTGAACCTATCGTTGCGCGGCTTGCCCAACGTGAGATTTCAGGTCGCTTTGATGGCATCGATGCAGATGGCGCGCTGCTACTTGCGACGGCTGAGGGGCTGCAAAGATTGCCCGCAGCTGAGATCTATTTCAACGAGGCGGGGTAGGGCGATGCTTCTAACGATTGATGTTGGCAATACCAACACGGTTTTCGCAGTTCATAACGGTGATGATTTTCTGGGTGAGTGGCGCTGTTCGACCTATGCCGCGCGCACGGCAGATCAGTATTACGTTTGGCTGCGACAGTTGATGGAGTTCAACGGCCTAGACGTTGTGATTGATGACGTGGTTATTTCATCGGTTGTTCCGCAGGTCGTATTTAACCTGCGCGTTCTATCGGATCGTTATTACAATTGCCGCCCACTGGTTGTAGGTAAGGCCGATTGCGTATTACCGGTTGCAGTGCGCGTGGACGAGGGCACGCTGGTTGGTGCGGATCGGTTGGTAAATACGGTTGCTGGCTATGATCGGTATGGCGGCGATTTGATCGTCGTTGATTTTGGCACGGCGACCACCTTTGACGTTGTGGACAGTGACGGTGCCTATATTGGTGGCGTGATTGCGCCGGGTGTTAATCTTAGCATCAAGGCATTACATGAAGCAGCAGCTGCGCTTCCAAATATTGATGTGACCAAACCACAACGTGTGGTTGGTACAAATACTATTGCCTGTATGCAGTCAGGCGTCTTCTGGGGCTATGTCGGCCTTATCGAAGGTATCTGCAAACAGATTAGAGGCGAGCGTGACCGCCCAATGAAGATTGTCGCGACCGGTGGATTATCCACGCTTTTTAATCAGGGCACTGATGTGTTCGATCATATCGACGCAGAGCTGACTATGCATGGTCTGGTCCTGATTAGTGAACATAATAGAAAGACTATGGATGAGTAAGAATGACAGCCTCGTTTATGTGGCCCTAGGTGGCGCAGGCGAGATCGGGATGAACATGTACCTGTACGGCTATGGCCCGCAGGCGAAGCGGCGTTGGATCATGGTCGATGCAGGAGTTGCGTTTCCCGACATGGACAGTTCCCCCGGCGTTGATTTGATCACTGCCGATCCTGAGTTCATCACCAGCCGCGTTCACGCGCTGGAGGCGATTTTCATCACGCACGCGCATGAGGATCATGTCGGTGCAATCGGTCGCCTGTGGCCTCAGCTAAAGGCGCCGGTTTATGCCCGTGAATTTACGGCAGAGATCGCGCGCGGCAAGATGGAAGAGGCTGGCGTTAACCCTGATGAGGTTAAAACCGTTGGCGCATGGCCTGAGCAGGTCGAGGCTGGTTCCTTCAAGGTAGGCTTCCTGCCGATCAGCCACTCCGTGCCTGAGAGCTCTGCGCTGGTCATCGACACCCCTGCGGGTCGTGTTGTGCATACCGGCGACTTTAAGGTGGATGCAAATCCGCAAGTGGGTGAGCCATTTAGCCCCGAAGCGATTTCTGACGTGTCCAAGGATGGCGTCCTGGCGCTTGTTTGCGATTCCACGAACGTGTTCTCAAAGCAGGCCGGTCGTTCGGAATCTGAATTGGTTGAGCCAATCACCGCACTGCTGCGTTCGCAGCCCGGAATGGTTGTTGCGACAACATTTGCATCCAACGTGGCGCGCCTGCGCACGCTGGCCTTGGCTGGTAAGGCTGCTGGGCGTTCAATCGTCGTTATCGGTCGCGCAATGCACCGCATGATTGGCACGGCGCGCAAGGTAGGGTTGCTGACCGATTTCCCTGACATTGTTGATGTGAACGACGCTGCTAATCTGCCAGCCGAGAATGTAATGGTCCTCGCATCCGGTTCGCAGGGTGAGCGTCGCGCTGCATCCGCTCAACTGGCGCGTGGCGGCTACGGTAAGCTGAGCATGAAGGATGGCGATACATTCCTGTTCTCGTCCAAAGTGATCCCGGGCAATGAAATCGGCGTTGCCTATATCGAGAACCAGTTCGCTATGCTGGGCGTCGATGTGATCGGTGATGAGGGTGGCCTGTACCATGTGTCCGGCCATGCGAACCGTCCTGATCTGCAAACCATGCACGAACTGGTTAAGCCGCAGTTCTTGATCCCCATGCACGGCGAATATCGCCATTTGCGTGAGCACGCAAAGCTGGGTGCAGCAGGGGGCCTGACGCCGGTGATTGCGCCCAACGGTGCGATGGTTGAGCTGACCGGCAATGAGCCAAAGATCGTAGAAATGGTCGAAACCGGCCGCCGCTATGTCGATGGCTCGGTGATGTATGGCGCCATGGACGGCATCGTGCGGGACCGTTTGCGGATGGCGATGCGCGGCATGCTGGTTGTGAACATCGTGTTTGATGAAAACAGCGATCTGGTCGGCGATGCATGGGTTGAGGCAAAGGGCCTGTTCGCGAATGTTGACGGGAACGAGGCATCCCTGCAAACCGAACTGGAAAAAGGCGTCACGCAGGAACTGGAGCGTTCGAAAAAGCGTCTACGTTCTGATGACGAGGCCGTTGAAAAGCTGGTCAAGCAGGCGGCGTCGAACCGCACCAATCGTATGATCGGTAAGAAGCCAGAAGTGATTGTGATGATTAACCGCCTCGAGGGATGAGGCGGTTACATCGTGCATGAAAAAGGCCCCGGTGAGCGATCACCGGGGCCTTTTTGTTTCTACCGTAAGGGCAGGATCAGGCGGCTGCGCCTTCTCCACTCTCATCAGAGCTTTCGTCCTTATCCGCAACCTTGGCAGTGCGGGTGGACGTTGGGATTTTGATTTCACGCAACATGAAGGCGGGGATGTGATCGCCCATGCCAACAACGCGGTTATCATCGCCACCACGTCCGCCACGACCGCGGCCACGATTATTGCCACGCTCCTGTCGGTCATTGGAGTTGCCGTTGTTACGGTCAGACGCTGCGTTCCGCTCGTTCCGTGTGTTTTCCTGTGGCTGCTCGTTATTATTGCGACCACGGCCACGTCCACCGCGAGTCCGCTCCTGTGCAGGCTTCTGCTCAGGCTCAGCGGCCTTTTGTGGGGTAGGCTCTGGCGCTGTCTCAACCGGTGCGGCTACCTCGGCAGGCTTTGCCTCTGCCTTGCGTGTGCGGGTCCGGGAGCGGCTGCGGGCAGGTTTTTCCTCGGTCGCCTCTGCCGGAGCAGGGGTCTCATCCGCCTTGAGCGGGCTTTCCAGACGCGGGATCGGCTGTTTCACCAGTTCTTCGATCTTTTCGAGGTATTTTTCCTCATGCGGGAAGCAGATCATGATCGCTTTACCCTTACGTCCTGCGCGGCCGGTCCGGCCAATGCGGTGGACGTAATCCTCGGAGTGGATCGGAACGTCGAAGTTGAACACATGTGACACGTTCGGAATGTCCAAGCCGCGTGCGGCAACATCGGATGCGACCAGCAGCTTCAATTCACCATCGCGGAAGCCGTTAAGGGTCTTCATGCGTAGGGACTGATCCAGATCACCGTGAATGGCCGCCGCATCCATGCCGTGCTTTTTCAGCGACTTGGCAACAATATCCACGTCACGTTTGCGGTTGCAGAAGATTATGCCGTTGTTCAGCTCTGTCTCAGCCTCGATCACGCGGCGTAGAACCTCACGCTTCTCACCATCAGCGCCCTTTTTACCGGATGTCTGGTGGACGATAACCGCCTGCTCGATCGTGTCGGAGGTGGTTGCCTGACGTGCAACCTCAACCCGAACGGGATTGTGCAGGAATGTCTCGGTGATGCGGGTGATCTCAGGCGCCATCGTGGCGGAGAAAAACAGCGTCTGGCGGGTGAACGGAGTCAGGCCAAAGATCCGCTCGATATCGGGGATGAATCCCATGTCGAGCATGCGATCCGCCTCATCGATCACCATAACCTGAACGCCGGTCAGCATCAGTTTGCCACGCTCGTGATGGTCCAGCAGACGGCCCGGCGTTGCGATCAGAACGTCCACGCCGCGGTCGATCAGTTTGTCCTGATCCTTGAAGCTGACGCCACCGATCAGCAACGCCATGCTGAGCTTGTGATATTTTCCGTAGGTCTCGAAATTCTCTGCAACCTGCGCTGCCAACTCACGCGTGGGGCATAGGATCAGCGAGCGTGGCATACGTGCCTTTGCACGGCCCTGTGCGAGGATCGAAATCATCGGCAGGGTAAAGCTGGCTGTTTTTCCGGTTCCGGTCTGCGCAATGCCCAGAACGTCCTTGCCCATCAATGCGTGGGGGATCGCCTGTTCCTGAATGGGGGTCGGGGTATCGTAGCCTGCTTCAGCAACAGCTTTCAGAACCTTTTCATCAAGTTCCAGATCGGAGAATTTGGTCATGTGTTTCCTTCGCGCGGTTTAGATGCGGCGCCATGGTAGGCCGCCTTCACTGCAGCGACCGGTGCCACCCGGATCGGTGGCGCTTCGTAAACTGCGCGCGTGATGCCTGTTAGCGGCCTAAATGTCAATGAAACTTGCAAATTGCTGCGGTTTACCTGCGATCTAACGCCACGTGTGCTTGCACGACAACGGGTGGAGGCGTAATTGCGCGTCAAAAGGAGCCCACAGATGACCTATACTTCCGCCACGCCGATTGATGACCTGCCCAAGGGCCTGAAGGGAGTCGTCTTTCTGAAGGTCACTTCTGTCCGACATTGGACCGACCGCACGTTCAGCTTTACCTGTGAACGCCCCGCTACATTGCGGTTCCGTTCCGGTGAATTTGCCATGATTGGTCTGGTTAATGGAGAAAAGGCCCTGATGCGTGCCTACTCTATCGCTAGCCCCGCATGGGAGGAGGAGCTGGAATTCTACTCGATCAAGGTTGATGACGGCCCGCTAACATCCCGATTGCAGCATCTGAAGGTGGGCGATGAGATTGTCATGCGCGCAAAACCGGTTGGCACGCTGGTTCATGACGCGCTGACCCCGGGCAAACGCTTGATTATGTTCTCCACCGGCACGGGAATCGCTCCATTTGCCAGTGTGATCCGTGATCCGGAGACCTATGAGAAGTTCGACGAGGTGATTCTAACTCAAACTTGCCGTGACGCGGGTGAGCTGGATTACGGCCACCATTTGATTTCGCAAATCGCAGAGCATGAGTTCCTGCCGGAGATCGTCGGGGACAAGTTACGATTGATCGCGACAACGACACGCGAAACCTCGGGCGCGATGGGGCGGATGACGGATTGGCTGCGCGATGGCCGTTTTGCCGATGCGACAGGCGCGGCGTTGGACCCAGCCACCGACCGTGTGATGATCTGTGGCTCGATGGAAATGCTCAGGGAACATAAGCAGATTTGCGAAGATGCAGGAATGCGCGAGGGGTCAAATTCCGAACCCGGTGATTTCGTCATTGAGAAGGCATTTGTTGACTGAATTTCGGGTCAGCGACAACCTGTGCCGACGATAAATATATCGCATTTTATGTATGCTGAGCGTGCGTGACAAAACGCACAGACGGGCCGTGATAGCAGTGAAATCACGGTCCGTATGGAAGACATTGATGAACATATCGGCCATCGCTACGTGCCTGGCCACGAACGTGCCCATTGCGATTGGGCCTGTGAAATTATCAACACGACGATGCAATTCTGGGAGCTGGTCGCGATGGTTGCCGGTGGCATCCTCGTGTTCTCGCTCATTTTCGGCATTCGCCGCCTGATGAGAATTATGGCGCAGGATAAAGTTGTGGTTCGTGGTCGCACTGAGGCTGAAAAGCAGGATCACCTGCGCACGCTGCGTGAGATGCGGAAAAGTAGATAGATATGGGTGCGCCCGCATTGCCGCGGGCGCTGTCCATTAAACCATCATCTGTTTGATCGCTGTCAGCGACAGCTCGGGCCAATCACGTTCAACCCGATCAATATCCCATTGCAGGCGCGTCAGGAATACTGGGTCGCCATCATGGTCTGTGGCCATATGGCCCTTATTCGTGTTGGCAAAGCGGTCGATTTCCGCCTGTGGGCCATTGACCCAACGGGCAGAGGTGAATTGCGACGGCTCGAACCGGACGGGCAGGCCGTATTCCAGCTCGATCCGGCTGGCCAGAACCTCGAACTGCAACTGCCCGACAACGCCAACAATCGCGCCGGAGCCGATCATTGGTTTGAAGATCTTGGCGGCGCCTTCCTCGGCGAATTGTTGCAGGGCCTTATCCAGATGCTTGGCCTTCATCGGATCGCCGGCACGCACGGATTGCAGCAATTCGGGTGCAAAGGACGGGATGCCGGTGAATTTCAGCTCCTCACCCTCGGTCAATGCATCACCGATGCGCAGCTGGCCATGGTTGGGGATGCCGATGATATCGCCGGCCCATGCCTCCTCAGCCAGCTCGCGATCCGAGGCGAGGAACATTACGGGGTTGGAAACCGCCATCGGCTTCTTGGTCCGAACGTGGTGCACCTTCATCCCGCGTTTGAAGTGGCCCGAGCATAGGCGCACGAAAGCAACGCGGTCCCGATGTTTGGGGTCCATATTCGCCTGAACTTTAAAGACAAAGCCGGCAACCTTCTTCTCATCAGGACTGATTGAGCGGGGGTGGGCGGGGCGAACCTGCGGCTCTGGCCCGAAATCGCTGATGCCGCGCATCAATTCGCGCACGCCAAACGAGTTAATGGCCGAGCCGAACCAGATCGGCGTCAGCGTGCCGTCCAGAAAATCCTGACGGTTAAATGGCGGCAGTAGCTCACGCGCCATTTCCACATCTTCGCGCAGTTTTTCCAGCAATTCGGCGGGGATATGCTCCGCCAGTTTAGGATCGTCCAGGCCCTCGATCGAAACGCTCTTCGCGACCGTGTTCCGGTCGGCTCGATCCATCAATTCCAGCCGGTCGTTGAGCATGTCGTAGCAGCCCAGAAACTCACGCCCGACGCCGATTGGCCAGCTGGCCGGCGTCACATCGATGGCGAGGTTTTCCTGGATTTCGTCGATAATCTCGAAAGTATCGCGGCTCTCACGGTCCATTTTGTTACAGAACGTCAGAATCGGCAGATCGCGCAGGCGGCAAACCTCGAACAGTTTCTGCGTCTGGCTTTCCACACCCTTGGCGCCGTCGATCACCATCACGGCGGCATCAACTGCGGTCAGGGTACGATAGGTATCCTCGGAAAAATCCGAGTGGCCCGGCGTATCGACCAGATTGAACCAGAACTCGCCAAATTCAAACGACATGGCAGAGGCAGAGACAGAGATGCCGCGGTCCTTTTCCATCTGCATAAAGTCGGAGCGCGTGCGCCGCGCCTCACCCTTTGCACGGACCTGACCCGCCATTTGGATCGCACCGCCATATAGCAGGAATTTCTCCGTCAGGGTCGTCTTGCCCGCATCGGGATGCGAGATGATGGCAAAGGTCCGCCGCCGGGCAATCTCGGCAGGCAAATCTGGGATGTTATGGGCGCGATCTGACATGGGCGGCATATAGCGCTGTGGACGTTCGGGCGCAATCGTTCCGACGCGGCTTGGTCGGATCATGCGAATCTGCTAGCGTTAGAACAATTGGTGAACGCTGGGAGGTTCTGATGAACACGCTAGAAATTGCTCAGGCATTGGTAACGTTTTGCCGCGAGGGTAAGGATAACGAGGCGCTCGACACATTATATGCAGCAGATGCTGTATCGGTTGAGGCAGCGGATGGCGGGACAGGCTCACGCATCACGCAGGGTGTTGAGGGGATTTACGGCAAGCACCAATGGTGGGCCGATAACTTCGAGGTGCACGAGGTTACAGTCTCAGACCCGATGCCCCATGGCGATGGCCGCTTTGCCGTGATTTTCGAAATGGACACAACGCACAAGCCCAGCAACCAGCGCAGCCAAATGCAGGAGGTCGCAATCTACACCGTCGCTGATGGCAAAATCGTACGTGAGGAATTTTTCTACGCGATGTGAGCAGGGCAGGGGCTGCTACAGCCACCGGCGGGTTTGTTGTTTGTATTCGGTATATTGATCGCCGAACTTTTCTGTCAGATAGGCTTCCTCACGCAGGACAACGCCGTAATGCAGTGCGATGAGTGCCAGTGGCGCGATGATGATCGACCACTCCATAGATACGGCCAGTCCTAGGCCCAGTTGGACCAGTTCAATCGCGATATACATCGGGTTGCGGCTGAAGCGATACGGCCCACTGCTAACGATCAGCAGCGCGGGTGTGTGGGGGCTGACATTGGTTCCCGCCCGCTTGAAAACGACGACACCCCATAGGCCAAGCGCTAGGGCAAGGGCCAAGATTGCAATGCCAACAGCTTGCTGAACATCGCCCGCCGGTTCCAACAGGCCCAGTGGCGCGATCCGTTGCAGAACCAGCGCGACAATTGGCGCCATAGCGAACAGCACGGGTGGATAGAACACAATGTTTGGGCTGTCAGCATTGGCCATTTTCGATCCTATCTCAGGTTTACGCGCAATGCAGCCGCGGCGACAAAGGGGCCAGCGGCCAGCACGAGCAGTGACGTGCCTGCAAGGAAGGGAAGCGAGGCGCCGGCCTTCAGCCCATCCGCCGCGCGGCTTGCGATTTGGGCACCAAATATCAATGTCGGCACGTATAGTGGCAGAACCAATAGCGATAGCAGCAATCCACCACGGCGCAGACCAACGGTAATCGCGGCCCCAATCGCACCGATTGCGGACAGGGCAGGCGTGCCTAGCAGCAATCCTAGTACTAACATTGGTTGCGCGGCATCAGGCAGGTTCAGCGTTAGTGCCAGCACCGGCGCGGCCAGCACCAATGGCAAACCGGTGGTCAGCCAATGGGCCAGCGCCTTGATCGCGACGATCCCCTCCAACGGCAATGGCGACAGCGCAAGGATATCCAGCGTTCCATCCTCATGATCCGCCTGAAATAACCGATCCAGTGACAGCAGGCAGGCGAGCAGGGCGGCGATCCACAACAGGCCCGGCGCGACCTGTGCCAGCAAAACCTGATCCGGCCCGATGCCCAGCGGCGCCAGCAGCACAACGATCAGAAAAAACGCAAGGCCAAGGCCGGCACCACCACCAGCACGAACCGCCAGCTGGATCTCTCGCACCAGCAGGGCGCGGGCGGGGCTCATCCGAAATCTCCGGCTAGAAACGGGTCGGCAATATCCAAGCCCTCGACGGTTTTAGGTGCTGAGAGCAAATGCTGGCGCAGGGGCAGACCCAGATCGATATGGGTCGCAACAATCGCCAATCCGCCCTGCGCGAGGTGCTGTGCCAGAACCTCGGCAAACAGGGCCGTATGTGTCGTGTCGAGCGATACCGTGGGCTCATCCAGCAGCCATAGTGGACGCTTTGTCAGAACCAGCCGCGCAAGACCCAACCGACGTTTCTGTCCGGCAGAGCATAGCCCAGCGGGTCGATCCGCGATTTGGGATAGGTCGAACCGGTCCAGCGCGGCCGCCGCGTCGCCATTAAATAGGGCCGCCCAGAAGCGCAGATTTTCGGAAACGCTCAGCGCGGATTTGATGGCGTCCTGATGCCCGGCATAGGCGATTTGATCCAGCCAGCCATCCGAACCTAGCTTAAATTCGCCCACTTGTGCGCGCCCGCTGTGCGGGATCAGGCCGCATAGCGCGCGGATCAGCGTTGATTTTCCTACGCCATTTGGTCCCTGCAATGCGATGCCCTGACCGGCGGAAAGCTGTAGCGACACATCCGCCAGAATGCGTCGCCCGCCGCGCAAGCAGCCCAGATTATGTACATTCAATTCCATGCCTCATGGCTACCTGAGGCGGCGCGTTATCGAAAGGGGATTTGCGCGGTATACCTATGTGTACAATTCATTGCATTTCACATGAAATTCACATATATGAGTTGTGAAAGCACGGTGCACCGGCTGGAAGACACGATGCTCCGTGCTAAGTCAGATTGTATCGCCCACTGATTTGTGGCGCGCCGTCAAACCAGCAAGGAAGAGGTTCCCATGCCCATTACCGTCGGTCAGGACAGCAACAACACGCGCCGGACGCTTAGTTCCGGCGGCGCATCCTTCGCCTATTATTCGATTTCCGCCGCGCAGGAGGCGGGCCTGGGCGACTTCTCCCGCTTGCCTGCGGTGCTGAAGGTTGTGCTGGAAAACATGCTTCGGTTCGAGGACGGCAAGACCGTCTCGACCGATGACATCAAGGCCTTTGCCGAGTGGGCGAAGCTGGGCGGCAAGAACCCGCGCGAGATCGCCTATCGTCCCGCCCGCGTGTTGATGCAGGATTTCACCGGCGTGCCGGCTGTTGTTGACCTTGCCGCGATGCGCGACGGGATTGTGGCCTTGGGTGGCGATGCGCAAAAGATTAACCCGCTGAACCCTGTCGATCTGGTCATTGACCACTCCGTCATGATTGATGAGTTCGGAAACCCGCGTGCATTCCAGATGAACGTGGACCGTGAATATGAACGGAATATGGAGCGTTATCAGTTCCTGAAATGGGGCCAAAAGGCGTTCGATAACTTCCGCGTTGTGCCGCCCGGAACCGGCATCTGCCATCAGGTGAACCTTGAATACCTCGCCAAAACCGTCTGGTCCGACAAGGATCAGAATGGTGAGGTCGTGGCCTATCCTGATACATTGGTCGGTACGGATTCCCACACCACCATGGTCAACGGCGCGGCTGTCCTTGGTTGGGGCGTTGGCGGGATCGAGGCGGAGGCCGCGATGCTGGGGCAGCCGATCTCGATGCTGATCCCAGAGGTTATCGGCTTCAAGCTGACCGGTGCGATGCCAGAAGGGACAACAGCAACCGACCTTGTGCTGAAGGTGGTTGAGTTGTTGCGGGCCAAGGGCGTGGTGTCGAAATTTGTCGAATTCTACGGCGACGGGCTGGACAACGTACCGCTGGCGGATCGTGCGACCATCGGCAACATGGCGCCGGAATATGGCGCGACCTGCGGCTTCTTCCCGATTGATGGCGAGACAATCCGCTACCTGACCCAAACGGGCCGTGATGAGGATACAATCGCGCTGGTTGAGGCCTATGCCAAGGCGAACGGCATGTGGCGCGACCCGGGATATGAGCCTGTCTATACCGACACGCTGGAGCTGGATATGAGCACGGTTGTGCCCGCGATTTCCGGCCCGAAACGCCCGCAGGATCATATTGCTCTGACCTCTGCCGCATCCGAATTTGCCGCCTATGTTAAGGGGCAACGCCCCGGCGCATCCGATACAGCCGAGGTCCGTTGGACCGCAGAGGGCGGGCAGCCCGAGCCGCAGGACATCCCCGGAAACGAGGGGCACCACAAGCTGGGCTACGTTAAGACCGAGGAAAGCGGCTATCAGATGCATGATGGCTCGATCGTCATTGCCTCGATCACGTCCTGTACCAATACCTCGAACCCATATGTGATGATCGGGGCCGGTCTGGTGGCGCGTAAGGCGCGTGCGCTGGGTCTGAACCGCAAGCCATGGGTCAAGACATCGTTGGCCCCCGGTTCGCAGGTGGTTTCCGCCTATCTGGAGGCAGCCGAGTTGCAGGACGATCTGGACGCCATCGGCTTTAACCTCGTCGGTTATGGCTGCACGACCTGTATCGGCAATTCCGGTCCGCTGGCGCCTGAAATCTCGAAATGCATCAACGATAATGATCTGATCGGGGTTTCTGTCCTGTCGGGCAACCGTAACTTCGAGGGTCGGATTTCCCCAGATGTGCGGGCGAACTACCTCGCGTCGCCACCGCTGGTCGTGGCCTATGCCTTGGTCGGTGATATGAACGTGGACATTACCACGGCGTCGCTGGGCAAGGATAAGGACGGCAACGACGTTTACCTCAAGGATATCTGGCCATCGCAGGCAGAAATCGCCGAGCTCGTGCAGGCAACCGTAACGCGTGAGGCATTCCAGTCAAAATATGCTGACGTGTTCAAGGGCGACGACAAATGGCAGGGCGTGGAGACCACGGATAGTGAAACCTATGACTGGCCCGCAGCATCCACCTATGTGCAGAACCCACCGTATTTCCGCGACATGGCCAAGGAAGCAGGCGTAATCTCGGACATCACTGATGCCAAGGTTCTGGCAATTCTGGGCGATATGGTGACGACGGACCACATCTCACCCGCCGGTTCGTTCAAGGAGACGACACCTGCCGGTAAATATCTGGTCGAGCATCAGGTGCCCGTGCGTGAGTTCAACTCCTACGGATCGCGTCGCGGCAATCACGAGGTGATGATGCGCGGTACCTTCGCCAATATCCGCATCCGGAACGAGATGCTGGATGGTGTCGAGGGCGGTTATACCCTGTCCCCCAGTGGCGAACAGACCTCGATCTTTGACGCTGCTATGGAATATCAAGAGCAAGGCACCCCGTTGGTCATCTTTGGTGGTGAGCAATATGGCGCAGGCTCCAGCCGTGACTGGGCAGCAAAGGGCACCAACCTGTTGGGCGTAAAGGCTGTCATCGCCGAGAATTTCGAGCGTATCCACCGCTCGAACCTCGTCGGTATGGGCGTTATCCCGTTCGAATTTACCGCTGGTGATACGCGCAAAACTCTGGCGTTGAAGGGGGATGAAACGGTTTCGATCACCGGACTTGCGGGCGATCTGAAGCCGCTCAGCAATGTTCCCGCGACGATCACATATGGCGACGGCGCGGTGAAGGACATCACGCTGAAATGCCGGATCGATACCGAGGTTGAGATCGAATATGTCGAAAATGGCGGCGTGTTGCACTATGTGCTGCGCAACCTTGCCGCGTCGTAATCGCGCTAAAAATAGAGGGAAAGGGGCGCTTCGGTGCCCCTTTTTCGTTTTAAGCCAGTGAAACCAGCATGTTTCGATATTTGTGACACAGTTCAAACATGCATTGGCTCGGTAACTCCCGAACACTTGATTGGACCCGACCGAATGCTGCACTTAGCTATAAGCGACACAGATAATCCGAGGTAGATTTATGGTCCTGCGCAAAGTTGCACTGATTGCCACGCTGCTATCCGCTGCTGCAAGTAGCGCCGTCGCGCAGAGCAATCCCGTGGTGGTTGAGCTATTTACTTCGCAGGGGTGTTCCTCCTGCCCGCCGGCTGATGAGTTCTTGGGCGAATTGGCGGAACGTGAAGACGTTATCGCATTGTCACTGCATGTCGATTACTGGGACTATCTAGGCTGGAGCGATCCGTTTGCATCGCCGGAGATGACCCAAAGGCAGCGCAGCTACGCCGTTGCCCACAATACCCGTTCCGTCTTTACACCGCAGATGATGATACAGGGCGAAGTGTCCGCCGTTGGCCACCGTCGTGATGACGTCCTGACCGCGATTGATGCGGCAGCAGCCACCCCGGCGCCTGCGACGATTGAGTTGACGGAGCAGAACGGTCGCTTGCTGGTCGTGATCATTCCGCGTCGTGAGGGGCTGAATGGCGTTGTTCACATTGTCAGCTATGCTTTGCCACAGGAATTGCAGATCCCGCGTGGCGAAAATGGCGGTCAAACTGTGACCTACACAAACGTAGTCACGGATTGGATGCGTCTGGGCGATTGGGACGGTCAGCGTATGGAGCTGGTCGCACCCGCGCCTGCTATGGGTAAGGGTGTGGCTGTGATCGTGCAGCAAGGCCGCGTCGGGCCCGTTCTGGCAGCCGCTCGGATGGAACGCTGATCTCTACCTCCAGCGGCGATGGAACCAGAACCACTGCTCGGGCCGCTCACGAATCCATACGCTGAGCTGGTCGTTAACAGCCGCCATCATCGTATGCTCATCACTGGGCGGGATCGGTGCGGCGAATACGCTGTCAAAGGTCTCCCCATCCGCGGCGCGGAAAGTGATGACCGGAATCAGCGGGATATTCATGCTTAGCGCCAGTTTGGCCGCTGTCAGCGTTGTCTCAGCCGGATGACCCAGAAAATCGATAAGTGGCGCACCGGTCTGCTTTTGATCCACCAGGATTTCAGCGACGCCACCACCGCGCAGATGCTTGATTAAATCGCGCGTTCCCTGCCGTCCCTTTGAGAAGGCATTCGGGCTTAATGTGCGCAAGGCCGCCACGAAATCCGCGTTGTAATAGGGGTTGTTATGCGTGCGATAAACCCCCGCAATCTCAACCCCTTGGGCCAAGGCGGAGGCGCGCGCGCCCTCCCAGTTGCCGTAGTGGGCTGATGCAATGATCGCACCACGTCCCTGTTCTTGCGCGGTCACCAACGCCTCCAGCCCATCGCCGCTGGCGCGAAATCGCGTGGGGTCGGATACGACATCGGCCATCATCATTTCTTCGACCAACACGCGCCCGAAATTATCGCCGATACCTGTAATCAGCCGGTCACGATCCGCTTTGGTCAACTGCGGCATGACCATATCCAGATTGCGGTGCACACGCTTTCGTGCCGCGGGCACGCGCATCAAGACAGCGCGGCCGATCCACGATCCGACACGCAAACGGCGGGAGTAGGGCAATAGGCGCAATGCCTTGCCCAATACACGCAGAACTGCATTGGAGAGGTAGTGCCCGATATCTGTCAGGCGGCGCTGGATCGTCATGCGAGGCTAGCCCCATCGATGTCGTTGCTGTTGCTACATCTCTATCCGAGTTGCGCGTTGCGGGCCATCGGTGTGACGGGGCAACGTGGCGTCGAAATGGTAGAGACGAAAAAGGCGACGCATCTGCGCCGCCTTTCATATTCCTATCGCAGATCCGGCCGTTAGGTCTTAACCGGCGAAATCATCATAACCATCTGGCGGCCCTCAACGCGGGGCATATTGTCGATCTTGCCTGTACCCTCAACATCGTCAGCGACGCGGTTGAGAAGAATACGGCCCAGATCCTGGTGCGCCATTTCGCGGCCACGAAAACGCAATGTGACTTTAACTTTATCCCCACCTTCGAGGAACTTCATCACGTTGCGCATTTTGACGTCGTAATCATGCGTGTCGGTGTTGGGGCGGAACTTCACCTCCTTCACCTCGATCGTCTTTTGCTTTTTACGCGCCTCGGATTCACGTTTCTGCTGTTCATATTTGAACTTGCCGAAATCCATGATCTTACAGACGGGCGGCTCGGCGTTCGGGGAGATTTCCACGAGGTCGAGACCTGCCTCCTCCGCAAGTTCAATGCCACGACGAGGCGTAACAACGCCTACCTGTTCGCCGTCAGCGCCGATCAGGCGAATTTCGTTCGAGCGGATGCGGTCATTGACACGGGGTCCCGTGTCGCGGGTTGGGGGCGCATTGTGCGGTCTTCTGGCTATGGTCTTCTCGTCCTTCTGTGGTGACAGATCGCGTATATCATATTTTACTCCACGCGCACAGACTTGACCCGCGCGCGCAAAGCAGGGCAACAGGAGGCTTAAGTGGAGCCTCTTTGCCTTTGGGTCAATAGAGTTTATCAACTCAAACCGTTATGTCGGGAGGCTTTCGTGATTTTTCAAGGGATTTTGGTCGCAATTTCTGCTGTCGCGGCGACCCTTTATCTCGTGCTTTATCGTAAGGCCCCGCCATCGCGCCGCCGCGCATTGGTTAAAGCAACCGCGGCCGGCAGCTTGATGGTGGCGACAATCATCGAAGGCGCACCAATAACACTGGTTTTTTATTTCGCATCTGCTGCGCTGTGCGATGCCATTTTAGCACGTGAGGACGGTGACGATTTTTTCGTTGCCTTGGCTGTCGCGCTAATGGCGCAAATTTTCCTATGCCTCACGTTTTTAACAGCATGGACCGGCATTGATGCCCCGTTCGTAGCGGCGATCGGGCTTGGAGGAATTTGGGTCGGGTATTTCATGTTGATCTGGGGCGGGCTGGTGCGATCACGCGTTGCAATTATTTGCTATTCTGTGGGGATGCTTGCATCCACCTATGTCGCGTTGGGTACCGATACTTACGGGCAATTCGCAGTTATCGGCATGCTGTTCTATGTTTTGTCGCAAGTTTTAATTTCGCTGGAAATTTACATGCTGCGCAGAAACGAGATTGAGGCCGTTCTCGCGGGGCATTCTGTCTGGATATCTTACTACACGTCATTACTAATGTTCTTCGTCGCATTTTGCGGATAACGTTAATGCAAGTGCCCGCCCCCAGTACAGAACCAGCATATGTATGAGATTAACGCGTTTACGATTGCCGCGCTGGTGATATCACTCATCAGCTCTGTGATTTATGTGGGCTATTTCCAGCTGCGAGCCGTGTCCGTACCGCGATCGGTTAGTAAGACGATGTCAATTCTTGCATTGGCGGTGGCTGCATGGTTGGGCGGCGTGTCGGAGCTGTTCTGCGTGGGTCTACTGCTATGCGCGGTGGCTGATTGTCTGAAAAGTCTCCGCAGTGACCGTCTGTTCTTCGTTGCTGTTATCGCGTCGGCCTCGATGCAGTTACTGACATGCATATGGTTCGTATTTGTTCTGTGGGTGGGGATTGAGGCACCGCTGGTTGGTATTTTGGGCGTTTTTGGCGTTTCAGGTGGGTTTTTTGCCATGGTTTGGCCCAAGCTGAAGGGCGGAAACCTGCTACTGATTCCGTATTTTTTCTGCACGATGCTGCTGTTTTCATTGGGTCTGGGTGCATCCCCGGGACGACCACTACTGATGCTCGGCCTGACATTTTACCTGATCACACTACTTTTGTTAGGGTTTGAGGTGATCCTGTTCAACAAGAAGTATCGATTTTTGCGTGTTGTCGGACCTATCATCTGGGTGTTTTACCATGCAGGATTGACGTTGATGATGATTGGTGGCGCGGAATGAGTGGGGACTAGAATGGCGATCCTGTTCCTTTTGATCGGGGTGGGCGCGGGGCTGGATTATGGCCTGCTGCGATCATGGCAGCGCCCATCATGGGAACGGACGTTAACCAAAACGTCTGCTATGGTCGCGATCCTGATCTGGGCCACGCTGATTGGCGCGCCAAACCATGTGATTATCGCTATTTGCTTTGCTGTGCTGGGTGATTTCGGCAGCAGTCGCGGTGCGCTCAATTGGGTGGTGATGAGCGCGATAACCTTCGGCGCGGTTCATGCGATTTATATGGTTGAGTATCTGGCACTGGCCAACCGCTCGATTATTGAGGCGGGTCCGGCAATCTTGTTGGCTACCTGCACGACCGGAGTGGTCATCATCATGTGCCTGCGCTCACAACAAAGGCACTGGCACATATGCGTGCTGCAATCGACCGTCGGGTTATTGCAATTCGCGCTGGGGCAGATGGTCGGTGGTGAGATGATGATAATCAGCTACACGACATCGCTGTTTTTCGCGGCAGGCTTGTTTCACTGTTTGACGGTGATTTTCCTGGAACAGACGGCGCCGATGCGGCGGCTGATATGTCCAATGGTGTGGTGCATGTATATGATGGCCCAGATATTTACGATCATCGGTTTAACCGAATTCGCGTAGGATCGGGCAGCAACGCGGCGATAGATACCGCCGCGTTGATTGGCTTCGAGTGATCAGCGTGCAACCTGATCGGGTGCCAATGCCTCGTTGCTCAATGTAGCCAACACGTCCTCGCGTGGCAGAACCACGGACTGTTTTTCACCCAAGCGGCGCATAGACACGGTGCCGTTCTCGACCTCTTGGCGACCGACAGCTAGGATCACCGGCACTTTGCCCAGTGAATGCTCACGGACCTTGTAGTTGATCTTCTCGTTGCGGGTGTCTGCCTCGGCACGAATGCCCTGCTTGCGCAGCATCTCAACCGTTGCGTTCACGAAATCATCCGCATCCGATACGATGGACGCTACGACGACCTGACGTGGGGCCAGCCAGAAGGGCAGCTTACCCGCGTAGTTCTCAATCAGGATACCGATGAAGCGCTCGAACGAGCCGAGAACCGCGCGGTGCAGCATGAAGGGACGGTGCTTGTCGCTGTCCTCACCCACATATTCCGCGCCTAGACGCTCGGGCAGTTGGCTGTCTACTTGGAACGTGCCGCACTGCCATTCGCGGCCAATCGCGTCGGTCAGCTTGAAGTCCAGCTTGGGGCCGTAAAATGCGCCCTCACCGGGATCGACTTCATAATCCATACCGATGGATTTGATCGCGGATTCCAGTGCGCCTTCGGTTACATCCCATTCAGCATCGGTGCCGATACGCTGATCAGGGCGGGTGGAGAACTTGATCTTGAACTCGTCAAAGCCGAGATCCTTGTACACGCGGCTGAGGAGCTGGATGAACTTGGCGCATTCCTCCTGAATCTGCTCCTGCGTGCAGAAGATGTGCCCATCATCCTGAACAAAACCACGCACACGCATCAGGCCGTGCATCGCGCCGGATGCCTCGTAGCGATGGCACGAACCGAATTCGGCCAGACGCAGGGGCAAGTCGCGATAGGATTTCAGGCCTTGGTTATAGACCTGAACGTGGCACGGACAGTTCATCGGCTTTAGCGCATTCGTCCGCTTTTCATTTGCATGTTCCTCATCAATCTCGGTGATGAACATGTTTTCGCGATATTTGTCCCAGTGGCCGGAGGCCTCCCACAACTTGCGATCCACAACCTGAGGTGTGCGGATTTCCTTGTAGCCGTCCTCGATCTGACGACGGCGCATATATTCCTCAAGCCCGCGATAGATGCTCCAGCCATTGGGGTGCCAGAACACCATGCCGGGCGCTTCCTCTTGCAGGTGGAACAGGTCCATCTCCTTGGCCAAGCGACGGTGATCGCGTTTTGCGGCCTCCTCGACTTGTAGAAGATGCGCCTTCAGCTCCTGCCGAGTGCGGAAGGCAACGCCGTAGATGCGCTGAAGCTGTTTGTTCTTCGAGTCGCCACGCCAATAGGCACCGGAAACGCGGGTCAGTTTGAACGCATCCGCAGGCACCTGACCGGTATGGGCGAGGTGTGGGCCGCGGCACAGATCCTGCCAATCGCCGTGCCAGTACATCCGCAGGTCTTCGCCCTCTGGAATGGCGTCGATCAACTCAACCTTGAATGGTTCGTTCGCGGCTTCGTAATGAGCAATAGCGCGGGCGCGCTCCCATGTTTCTGTGCGAACGGGATCGCGCAGGGTGATGATGTCACGCATCTTTTTCTCGATCGCCTCAAGGTCCTCAGGCGTGAAGGGTTCCTCGCGATCAAAATCGTAGTACCAGCCATTGGCGATAACAGGTCCGATTGTGACCTTTACGTCAGGCCAGATTTCCTGCACGGCACGGGCCATGATGTGGGCGGAATCGTGCCGGATCAGCTCCAGCGCTTCGGCCTCGTCCTTGATTGTGTGAATGGCGAGTTGCGCATCATTCTCGATCGGGCGGGACAGGTCGCGGAACTGACCGTCTAGCGTGCAGGCAATGGCCTGCTTGCCCAGTGATTTCGAGATATCTGCAGCAACCTCACCTCCGGTAATCCCTGCCTCATACATGCGCTGTGCGCCATCGGGCAGTGTGATCGTGATCTGGGCCATCATGGGCCTCCTACGGTTCGGCGCCTACGAGTGCGCCCGGTTGCGGTTATGTGCATGAGGGGTATGACTGACGCGGGCCAACTGCGTCAAGCAGATATGGGAATTAGTCGGATTGCGCCGGATCGTCGGCATAAACGGCCAAGGTCGCCATCTGCATCTGCTCCACAGTAAAGCGGGACCGGATTCGAGCGCGGGCGGCCATGCCCATATGGGCGCGGGCGCTGTCATCCAGCGACATTGCTGCCTCAACCGAGTCGGCCAATGCATTCACGTCACCGGGGGGGTACAGCCAGCCGGTGACGCCATCCTCAACCGTTTCCAGACTGCCGCCATGTGCGGTCGCGATGATGGGGCGGCCCATGGCCTGTGCCTCAACAGCGACACGGCCAAATGCCTCTGGCTCACGACTGGCGCTAACAACAACCGCGCTCAGCTTATAGGCGGCCTCCATATCGGCGCAGTGTCCGACCATGCGCACCACATCCGTCAATCCGGCGGTGCGGACTGCTTGCTCCAACGTTGCGCCGTAGCCCGATCCGCTATCATCGCCAACCAGAACGATTTGCATGTCGAAATCGGGATTGCGCTGTTTGATCAACGCGGTGGCTGCGATCAGATCCTCGGCACCCTTCCACCGTGTCAGGCGACCGGGAAGCATGACGATGGGGCGGGAATCCTCAATCGCGCCCCATGATTGGGCCAGGCTGATTGTGCGCTCACTGGTCACAACCTCCTCGGCGAAGCTTTGAATATCGGCGCCACGGGGGATTGTAACAATGCGCGAGGCGGGAATGCGGTGCCGTGCCTGAATAACGCTGGCAACATGTTCTGATACTGCGATCACCGGATTGCCGCGCGCCATGACCGAGTTATACCAGCGCTTAAAGGGGATGCCGCCCTCATTATAAACGCCGTGATATGTGGTGATGAAGCGTGTGCCGGTTGCGCGCACTGCGTTCCAGCCGGCCCATGCGGGCGCGCGGGATCGGGCGTGAACGATATCTACGTTTTCGTCACGGATGATTTTTTGCAGGGCGCGGGCATTGCGCCAGATCGTTACCGGATTCTTGGACCCGATATTCATTTGGAACAGTTCACCACCGGCGCGGCGCAGTTGTGGCTCCATCCGCCCACCTGCGCTGACAACAAGTGCGCGATGGCCCGCAGCGGTAAGGGCGCGGACGATTTCGATCGCGCCACGCTCAACCCCACCGGTTTCCAATGTCGGAACCAGTTGCAGGACCGTCATAGGACGGGCAGGATCGGATCCAGAATCTGCGATTTGATCGGAACTATTCATGACGTCCTTTGAGGTATTCACACCGGATGATCGGCGGGAAATCGCCTTCCATCGTACAATGGCTGAGGCGAGAGGGGCGGACAAGCCCGGTATCGTCTTTCTAGGCGGTTTCCGCTCGGATATGGGCGGAACAAAGGCCGTGGATTTGCAGGCATGGGCCCGCGCACAGGGCCGCGCCTTTCTGCGATTTGACTATACAGGCCATGGGGATAGCTCCGGCGCGTTCGAGGATGGCTGCATCGGTGACTGGTTCCGCGATGCAATGGATGTTGTGTCCGCGCTGACGACGGGACCGCAAGTTCTGGTCGGTTCCTCCATGGGGGGCTGGATATCCCTGCTGCTGGCGCGGCACATGCCTGAGCGTGTGGCTGGTTTGGTTGGCATCGCCGCAGCACCAGATTTCACCGAAGATTCGATGTGGGCCAGCTTTGATGCGGATCAGCGCGCGGCTCTGACAGCGCAGGGGCGGGTGGAGTTGCCCAGTGATTATGATGACGGACCCTATGTGATTACCCAGAAACTGATCGAGGACGGTCGCAATCAGTTGGTTCTGCGGGATAGGCTGCCGCTGCCATTTCCTGTCCACCTGCTGCACGGAACTGCGGATGTGGATGTGGATATGTCGCGACCACTCAAACTGATCGACCATGCGGACTGTGCAGATATGCGGCTGACCTTTGTCAAAGGTGCGGATCACCGGTTCAGCTCGCCGGAATGTCTGGCATTAATTCAGAAAACGGTAATGGAAATTTGCTAGCTGGTACGGAATGCATCGGACGAATTCCGCCACGGCATCTGACAATCAGCTTTGATTGCGCAAATGTCCTAAGTAGGTTGCCCGACATACAGGTAAACGGGGACTGACATGCGCATAATTGCCGCCATCTTTATCGTTCTGGCCATATTGGTAACGGGCTTCTTGCTGTTCGCGCCACGCGAACCGGTTGAGGGGCCTATCACCTTTTCCAGCTCGGATCTGGGCGATGATATCGACCTATACCTCGCGGCAAGTGAGGCGCAGTTCGATGATATCACGCCCGGTACGCAGAAGCGTATCCAGTGGGCGGGGGATGTGGGTGCACGCACGACCTATTCCATCGTCTATATCCACGGGTTCTCTGCCACGTCCGAGGAAATCCGGCCCGTGCCTGACAATGTGGCGCAGGCATTGGGTGCAAACCTGTACTACACACGCCTAACCGGACACGGCCGTGGTGGCGATGCAATGGCAGAGGCGACTGTGCCCGCATGGATCAACGATTACGCCGAGGCGATTGCCATTGGCGCACGTCTGGGGGAGCGCGTGATCGTGATGACCACCTCAACCGGAGGTACGATCGCGGCACTTGGCGCCTTTGATGCGCGGATTGAGCAGGACTTGGCAGGGATCATCTTTGTATCCCCGAATTTTCAGGTAGCAAACCCGTCGGCAGCTATCCTGACGTTGCCACTCGTGCGCTACTGGGGGCCAACTGTCGCGGGGGCTGAACGCTCGTTCGAGGCAGCAAACCCAGAGCATGAGCGTTTCTGGACAACCAGGTATCCCACACTGGCCCTGCTGCCGATGGCGGCTTCGGTACAGGCGGCGGGCTTGATGCCGTTTAGCGAAACCACAGTGCCCGCGCTGTTTATGTTCTCGGATGACGATCAGGTCATAGATCACAGCGTAACCCGTGAGGTCGCGGCAGAGTGGGGTGGACCGGTTGAGATCATCAACCCCGAGCTAAGCGTCGATGCTGATCCCTACGCCCATGTCATCGCCGGTGATATTGTGTCGCCGGGTATGACCGCCCCCGTTCAGCAGGCGATGATCCGCTGGATTGCGACGCTTCCCAATTAGGGAGGCGTTTGCATCACAGGATGACGCCGGCCACAACCATGGCAAGGCCGAGAAATGCAACGCCGACAGCTGCCATGTTGACGGCGACAAGACCGCGCAGCTTTACCTTGGACTCCTCGGGGGACATTCCGCCGGTGCGAATGCGCATAGCCTCGCGGATACAATAGCCTAGGCCAGCAATGCCCAGAAATGTTGTTACGGCTCCGATCACGATCAGAATGGTCATTGCGCAGTCCTTACCTCGACGTTTCGTCACTGGGGGTAAGGGCTGTTCGCGTTCTGTGCAAGTGCGCTAGACGCGAGCGGCGGTCCTGCGTATGGTCCGCGCGTTTCCCAGATCACCCGTGAGGACGAATAATGGACGTAACTGACGACGATAATGGCCCTAGCTCGCAGTACCGGATTACCGTGGGTGAGCTGCGCTCCTTCGTGGAGCGGATGGAGCGGCTGAACGAAGAGAAAAAAGTTGTCGCCGAACAACAAAAAGAAGTCATGGCCGAGGCAAAGGGCCGTGGCTATGACACCAAGGCATTGCGCAAGCTGATCGCCCTGCGTGCCAAGGACCCTCAAGAAATCAGTGAGGAAGAAGCCGTGTTGCAGCTCTACCGTGAAGCGCTGGACATGTAATGCGATGAACTAAGATGTGGCGCGCAGTGGTGCGCCCGTCTTATCCTCCCCCTCGGTTGCTGCATGTAACGCAACCGTAGGAGGGACTGATGCGCGGAACAATTGGGCGGCTATTTCTGGTTTTGGGCATCCTTGGCGTGGTTTTCATAACTGCGCTATTTGTTGCCCTGCCGACCGAGCGTATTGCCGAGGTTGCCTCTAACCGACTGGAGGCAGCGACAGGGCGCAAGCTTACGCTGACAGGCGGCTTCCAGCCCTCACTCTGGCCTGATCTGGGTATCTCTACCGGTCCGTTGACGGTCAGCAATGCTGATTGGGCGCAGGGGCCGGAAATGCTGCGTGCGCAGGGCGCGACGATCGCGGTTTCGCCCATGGCGCTGTTATCCGGCCGGATCGAGATTAGGCGCCTTAGCTTTGATACTCCTCAAATCAATCTGGAAATCGCGCCCGATGGTCGTGCGAATTGGCAGTTTGCGAATGACAACGCAGATCCGGTTGGGGGCAGTGGCGGCGGTTCAACACAGCGACTGGCACAGCTTGCTGCCGATATCACCAATGGAACCGTGCGCCTGACCGATTACCGCTCAGGGCGCAGTGACACACTGGATCAAATCGATCTGGAGGTGGCCTATGATGCAGATGACCGGCAGGCGATGATGCAGGGTGCGGTCCGCTATAACATGACGGCCTTTCAGGTGAATGTAGAGGTTGAGAGCGATCTGCCGCTGGCGCAACTCTCACGTCTGGATATAGCCGCTCAGGTAACTTCGGATGTTGCGGATATATCGGCGCGCGGGCAAATCGCTGATGTTAGCGTCGGGACTGGGGACGCAAGTTTCGAGGTCGAGATTTCATCAGTATCCGAGGCGCTAAATGCGCTGGGCCTAGCGCCATTACCCGACGTGGCAGGAGTGATTTCCGACGTCCGGCTGGATGGAACGATTGGCCTGCACGACAGTGGCTTTCTGATCGAGGTAGCAGGACGTGCTGACCGGGATGATGTGCGCGTAGACCTCAATTTGAATGCGGATGGTGTATTGGGCGCACCTTTGAACACCGAATTCGCAGTGACAGCGCAAAACCATCTCTCCGCCAGCTTTGCCGGAACGGTTGATGTACAGGGCCACGCCGATGGTCGCCTTGCTGTTGATGTCGACAGCATCCCGTGGTTTGCGGGCTGGGCGGGCGCGGGGCAGGGCGATCTACCGCATGTAGCACAGGGGCCGGTTGCGTTGCGTACATTGATTGCCCTGCGGCCGGATGGGGTGCAGCTTAGTCAGCTCTCCATGGAGCTTACAGAGCTGACGGTTGAGGGCGATCTGGGTGTCGGCATGGCGGATACCCCCAATCTGACGGGAGCGTTGCGTGTGGGCCATGTCGTTCTTGCCGACGCTATGGTCGCCAGCGATGCGGAGCCTGCACCGGCGCAGCAATCGGGCGCGTGGGATCAGTCGGCTCTACCTTGGCAGATGTTGCGGGTTGCCGACCTCGATCTGTCGTTGGTGATTGCGTCACTGGATACTGGTGTAGTGCAGCTAGGGCAAAGCGATGTTGGGGTCCTCATGCGGGACGGTCAGGGCCAGATACAACTCAACCGTATTGAAGGATTCGGGGGCGATCTATCCGGCAATATCCGCCTGAATGCCGACTCGCAGAGAATCGAATCGCAGATTGCCATGCGCGATATCCGAATCGAGCAGGTACTCGCCGCCACAACTCAGACCGATCGGGTCGAGGGCAGTGGAAATTTATCTGCTTCGCTGACTGCAAGTGGTGCGAATTTTTCAGGCCTGACAAACACCCTAAACGGCCCCATTACCGTTGATCTTGCGGATGGAGCGCTGCGCGGTGTGAACCTGGCTGAGATCGGGCGAAACTTGACCGGAGCGGTCCAGCAGGATGCCAAAACAGACTTTACCGAGGCCCATATTAGTATGGGTTCCGTGGATGGAGTTCTGCAGATTCAGCAGCTATCGGCGCTTAGCCCACTGTTGCGATTGACGGGTGAGGGAACGGTTTCCCTGCCCGCTAGGCGGTTGAACGTAAAGCTTATTCCCCGTGTGACCACAGATTTGACAGGGCAGGGCGGCAGTCAGGATAGTGCAGGCGTTGCCATCCCGGTCGAGATATCCGGCCCATGGTCCGATCTAAGCTACCGCCCCGATCTAGGTGCCTACGAGGACGCTCTGCGCGCACAGGCTGATGACGCTGTTGAGCGCTTCAGAAGCGACCTTGCTGCGGGCCAAGATCCGGAGAGCGCAGCCCGCGGCGCATTGAGTGATTTCGACGATGCAATCCGCGGTGAAGGCGGTGGATTAGATGTATTGCGTGGATTGTTTAAGTAAGCACTTGCAAGCCCCCGCAGAAGCATCTAAATCGCTCCGCAGTGCCCCTATAGCTCAGCTGGTAGAGCAACTGATTTGTAATCAGTAGGTCCGCGGTTCGAGTCCGTGTGGGGGCACCATAACTTCATGATTTAGCTTAGAAATTTTACCTTATAGTTGGTCGAAAATTTCTATTGTTGGGCAACGTGACGTATACGTGACATGCGTTACCGATCCAGAAGCTTCCTGGCTTCGTCTGCCACCCTGTCCTGATCAATGTGGGCATATTTCTGCGTCATAACAACAGAAGCATGTCCGAGGAGCTTCGAGAGTTTGTAGATCGAAAGCCCTTGCATGATCATTCGGGACGCAAAGGTGTCCCTGCAAGTGTGAATCGTTGCTGCCCCGCGCTGGGCTGCTAATCGAGGGTTGGCGTTGCATGTCGAGGCTATCGTTTGACGAAGCACACGGACAGGGCGATCCATTTCACTAAACGGTCGTTGAAAGCACATCCTCCTTTCGAGCACGTTTGCGACACGTTCACTGATTGAAAGGGTGGAAACGATCTTGGTTTTCTGCCGATAGACCTCAATCGATCTTTGGCTCAGTCGGATATCTGACCACTCCAGCGACAGAGCCTCTCCAAGCCTCATCCCGGTGTCTAGGAGGGTTACGAATAGGTCGTATGCCCTTTGGTTGATGTTGTTGTCCTGCCCCCCTTGTAGGGCCTCTAAGATGCATCGTTCTTCCTCCAGATCGAAATAGCGGGTCTTCTGGAAACCCTTCAGAGCTTTGAAGCTGACCCCCTGAAATACGGCAAATTCCCAGTCCTTCTGACACAGGTTGTAGGTTCGCTGTATGAAGCGAAGTTCGATGTTGATGCTGTTGGCGCGTAACCCTTCGTTTTGCCGTGCGGATACAAGGCGGGAGATGTGTGAGGTTCTTAACTCGGACATGAGCATGTCGGGGGATAGTGTATGGATATCAGTTGACCTGCTCCCCTGAAAAGTCCGGTGTTTTGAGTTAGCCTGTTCTCCAAGAAGGAGACAGACGATGAAGAGAAGCCGTTTCAGCGAAGAACAG
>NZ_OCTN01000004.1 GCF_900231835.1 Pontivivens marinum
CGCCATTCAGCATTGGGCTGGAAAAGCCCAGTCGCTTTCGAGCGGAAGGTGGCCTAAACGAGCACCGGGGGCGGCACAAAAACGGGTCAGGTCCACAATAGAACGCGTTGGTTTTGAAGCCGGTGCAATGAGCCAACATCTGTTCTTTGGTTTGCAATCGGCTGGGTTCGACGTCGTTTGCATGGAGGCGCGTCAGGTGAGCGCCGCGTTGTATGCCATGCGGAACAAAACCGACAAGACAGATGCAAAAGGCATTACCCAGATTTTACGGACAGGCTGGTTCAGCCCTGTTCACATGAAGAGTCGGGAGGCCCATGGGTTGAGGGCGCTTTTGAGCACGCGAAAAGCGTTACTCAAGAAGACGATGGATATGGCCAACGAAGTACGTGGGCTGCTGAAGATCTTTGGTGTGCGATTGCCCCGAACAGTGAAACACGGGTCCTTTGATGGTCTGGTGCGGCCCATGATCGAGATGGACGACGTCCTTGCGCATGCGGTCATTCCATTGCTCGACGCGCGGGTGGTCTTGTTCCAACATTACTTGGAACTGGATCGACGCGTGAAACGTGCGGCATCCCAAGACGAGGTTTGCATGCGCATGATGACCGTGCCGGGTGTTGGTCCGATCGCAGCACTCACATTCAAGGCGGCAGTTGATGATCCGAGCCGTTTCGAACGCTCTCGTACCGTCGCTGCGCATTTTGGCCTCACACCAAGGCGCTTTCAGTCAAGAGAGCACGACAATCCTGGCCGAATATCGAAGGCTGGAGACCGAGATGTTTGGGCGACTCTATATGCAGCCGCCAATGCTTTGTTGATGCGGACGATGGCGGGGTCACAGATCAAATCATGGGGCATGCGATTGATGCGCACCAAAGGTCTCCGACGCGCCGTTGCCGCCGTCGCCCGCAAACTCGCCGTTCTGCTCCACCGTATGTGGATCGACGGCAGCGAATTCCGTCAGGAACAAGTTGGAGGCACGGCATGAACAAGTAGCCTACCACCTAACCTGACGGGATCGTCCAATCCGGACGAGGTTCGTGGACGAAGCCGAAAATGTCTGCTGCGCAGCTTGAAGCGCGCCGGAAAGCGGGGCTCTCCACTTCCATTCCGACACATGCATGCAGCGGCGCCATTTCGAACGCCAAACCAGACTGCGAAGAGAAGCGTGACCCGGAGAAACGATCTCATCTACAAAAAATAGAAGGAAAACGAGCTTGACCCAGACACCCAATTAGAGAAGGCCTCGTTTGTGAGTTAGCTCTATTCCGGTTTTGGCCTTTCTTTGAGCGGTTGAAATATTCCCATGGTGTCCGGCCTGCGAGGCTTGAATCTAGGCAGTGGTGGTTGAAGTCGGTACGCCATGTCGCCACTAAGTTGCGAGCACGTGCAATTTGTTGAACAGGTTTCGGTTAGGAGTTAATCGCGCGTGCAACCGTTGAAGCATGCGGCATCTCGTTTGAGGTGCCTTTTATGCATTGCCATGTGAAGCCTGTTATTCAGGTGCGCACGCGGATCGGCCTTCCTGACATGTGGGCGGCAGTCGCGCGTGGTGGAAAAACATGTCTTGCCCGATCAGAGTATGCAAAATTTTGGCTTTGAATCTAGGTGGAAGCGCTGTGGCGATATGGCGGAGCATTAATCCTAGGTTCGCTGGGTCAGGGCTGATTGGCATGCTCGCTACCCTATTGGGGCATTCAAATTTGCTGGGCCAAATGGGGCATAGCCCAGCAACGCTTTAAGTGGCCTGCCTGTTATGCCGTTCCGGCGGTCATCTCGGGGACCTTGAAACACGCGACGCGGCGGTTTTGCTCAACCGTGCGCAGTGGCGGGCGGCTTTGGCGACAGATATCCTCGGCCAAGGGGCATCTGTCCGAAAAACGACAGCCCGGTGGGGGATTGCGTGCATCTGGCAGGTTTCCTGTCAAGGCAAGCGGTTCATGCGACTGGATTACATTTGGTACAGGTACGGCCTGTACCAATGCGCGTGTATAGGGGTGTAGGGGGCGGTTGATGACGTCTTTGGTAGGTCCATCCTCAACCACCGAACCCATATACATGGTGATTGTCCGTTCGCAGACATAGCGCACCAACGCTAGATCGTGACTGATGAAAACAGCCGCCAGTCCCATCGTGTCGCGCACCTCGCGCAGCACGTTCAGGATGCCTGCACGGACCGAAACATCCAGCATTGAAACCGGTTCGTCCGCGACGATGAAGTCCGGCTTCAGGACGAGTGCGCGCGCCAATACAACACGCTGCAATTGCCCACCGGATAGCTGGTGCGGATAACTGTCCAGCAGGTGTAGCATGCGATCCATCTGCACCCGCACCAACGCATCAGCAACCAACTGATCGTGCTGCTCCTCAGGCACCTGCGTGTTGACGAGGGGTTCGTATATACTGCGGCGGATTGTGAAATGCGGGTTAAGGGCGTCAAACGGGTTTTGAAAAACCAACTGCGCCCTACGGCGAAAGGCCAGCTCATCCGTTCGATCAAGTGTGGAGATATCTTCGCCACCAAAATCGATACTGCCTGATGTCGGCTCGATCAGCTTCAACAACATCCGGCCCAGTGTGGTTTTCCCGCATCCGGATTCACCGACAACGCCAATCGTCTCACCCCGTTTCAGCGTGAAGTTGATGTCATTCACCGCGTCCACTTGCGGGTGTCGCCCGTTGATGACATCGCCAAGAGAGCGGCTGAGGATGAAGCTTTTGGACAGGTTTTTAACGTCCAGGAGGATTTCATCGTGCATTTTTGCGTCCTTCATGCCGTCACCACGCCACGCCACACGGCGGGATCACGGGCCTGCTCGCGCATTTCGGCGGCCTCATGCGCGCGGTGGCAAAGTGAGAAATGTTCGGGGCCGACCTGTACCTCGACCGGTTCCTGCTTGCAGATTTCCTGCGCGAAGGGGCAGCGTTCGCGAAAGCGGCATCCCTCTGGCGGGTTCAGCAGCAGGGGTGGGCCGCCCTCGATCGGGGACAGCTCTCGCTCCTCATCCGCAGACAGTTCGGGAAACGCGTTGTAGAGGCCAATCGTGTAGGCGTGGGACGGGCTGGTCAGCACATCCTTAACCGGACCCTTTTCGACGATCTTACCCGCATACATCACCACCACGTAATCGCAGACATAGGCGACGACCGAGATGTCATGGGTTACCAACACGACGGACAGCCCAAATTCGCGCTGCAACCGTGAGAAGGTGTCCAGCACCTGCCGCTGAATGATCACGTCCAGCGCGGTTACAGGCTCATCCGCGATGGCGAGCCTAGGGCTGAGCGCCAAGGCAAGTGCGATTGAGGCGCGCTGACGCATTCCGCCCGAGAATTGGTGCGGGTAGTCGCGTAAGCGCTTCTTTTCCAGCCCGACCATTGCGAACAGTTCTTCGGCGCGCAGCTTCGCGGCGGCTTTTTTCATGCCTCCACGTTTTGTCAGTACCTCGATGATTTGATTGCCAACGCGCCATACAGGGTCGAGGGCATTCATCGCCGATTGTGGAATATAGGCGATGTCGCGCCAGCGCAGGTCGTTCATCTCACGCTCGGACAGTTTTAGAATGTCAGAGCCGTCGAACTTGATCTCACCACCGGCATAACTGGCAACCGGCGGCATGACGCGCAGTAGCGATCGCACCGCGGTGGTTTTACCGCAGCCAGATTCACCGACGATGCCGACCACCTTGCCCTCGGGCACATCAAAGGAGATGCCGTCAACTGCGTGGACTATGCCCGTGCGGGTTTTGTATTGGATTTTTAGATCCTTGACCGAAAGTAGCATCGGATCAGCCTTTCAGTTTGGGGAATAGGACTTCTTCATAACCGCGGCTAATGAAGAAACCGGCCATGACGACGAAGACGATGCACAGGCCCGGTGGGATGAACCAGTTATACTGACCGCGACCCAGTGCCTGACTGGCATAGGCATCTTGCAGCATGTAGCCCCAGCTAACCGTATCCGACGGGCCAAAGCCCAAGAAGCTGACGGACGCCTCTGTCAGGATGGCCCAGCCAACCGCGACGGATGTGTATAGGAACGACAGAGCCAAAACGTTGGGGGCAATGTGTACGAAGAGGATGCGCCACTTGCCAGCGCCGGTCACGCGGGCTGCCTCGATGAAGGCGCGTTCACGCAAGGACATGACCTGACTGCGTATAACACGGGCCGAGTTGGGCCATAATAGCAGTGCGATGCCCAGCACGACGTTTGATTGCGCCGCCCCCATGAATGATGCGAGCACGATGACGAAGGGCAAGAACGGGATACCCAGTGCGATATCCGCCAAACGCATCAGCAGGTTGTCGATCCAGCCGCCGAAATAACCGGCAACCAAGCCGACCAGCGTGCCGATTGCCACAACGCAGATTGCAGCAGTCAGGCCAACGGCGAGGGCGGATCGTGTGCCCATGACAAGTTGCGAATAGATGTCGCGCCCGGAATAGGAGGTGCCCAGCCAGTGATCGGTGGTTGGGGGCAGGTTTCGGCGCAGCTGGTAGTTATCCGCGAACAAAATCTCCAGCGGTTCATAGTGAACCAATTGATCCGCGAAAATCGCTGTTAGCGCGAATATCAGGTAAATAATCAGGCCAACCTTGGCGTAATTGCTTTCACGCGGAACCCGCCAGAAGGCGTTGCCTGCGCGGCCTAACATGGCGATCAGGCCGGATCGGCGGGGTGCTGTGGCCAGATGTGGCAGCAGTGCCGCAGCCGTCTGATCGGTGGAGGCGGTGCCCATAGGCTCAATTGCTTGCGGCATGACGGATCCTTGGGTCAAGCAGGTGGTAGGTCATGTCAGCGACAAAGTTCATAGCGACCAGAACTGCGGTGATGATCATGAAGGCGCCTTGCGCCAGCGGATAGTCTGAGGCCGAAACAGCGTTCACCAACAGGCGTCCAATGCCCGGCCATGAGAAGATCGTTTCAACAACAACATTGCCACCAATCGCACTACCGATCCCCAGGGCGAATGCCGTGGCAACAGGCAGCATCGCATTGCGAGCGGCGTGGTTCAGCACGATGGTGCGTGAGCCGAGCCCCTTCATCTTGCTCATGGTGATGAATTCCTCTTGCAGGATTTCAATCATGTTTGAGCGCATTAGCAGCAATGGCAGACCCTGTAGGTAAATCGCCAATGTCAGAACGGGCAGTGTTAGGTGATGCAGGTAATCAACGCTGAAAATGCGCGTCCACTCACTGTCATATTCGAGGCCAACACTGTTTGCGCCGCCTGCGGGAAACCAGCCCAGATAGAAGCTGAAGAAGGCGAGCATCACCATGCCCAGCCAGAATTCTGGTGCCGCACGTGTAGCCAGTGCGAGAGGAATGCCGATCCCCTCCACCGTTGAGCCGCGCCGCCATGCCAGATAGGCGCCAGCTAAAACGCCAAAGATATAGGCCACGACAAGACCGGATAGGGTCAGGATGACGGTGTTGGGCAGGGCCTCCATCACCACTTCGGTAACGGGGCGGCGGTGAAAGAAGCTTTGCCCTAGATCACCCTGAAGGGCGTTTTGCAGGAAGATGGTGTATTGCTGGAACAGGCTTTTATCGAGGCCGAAGCGCGCGATAAGGGCCTGCTGTTGTTCCAGTGTGGTGGTTTGATCAATGAATGCTGCCAAGGGCGAGCCCGGCATAAGGCGGAACATGAAGAACAGAATTGTCCCTACGATCCATAATACAAGGATCGCATATAACAATCTAGACATCACATATTTCATGCCGGACTCCTAATATTTGGCTATATTTTTTAGTTTGGGGTGGACCGTTAGTATTGCTCGGTCATGCCTGCCGGATAGTGCAGTTGCCCGTCGACGATTGAATAGCCTGCATCCTCAAGCATCGCCGTGGCCACATCGATGCCCACGGGAAGCTCCTCCGTTGCCGCGTTGTACCAGAATGGCAGTGCTGGTGAGACATGGCTGTTCGCAGGACGACCAAAGCCGTTATAGGCGGCGCCGGCAATCAGGCGGCGATTGATCGCAAAGGACAATGCGCGGCGAACCGCGGGATCATCGAAGGGCGCGCGGCGACAGTTAAAGCCAAGGAACTGGAACCCGATATCGGTCACATCAACAACTGCAATGCTGTCATCAGCATCGGCAGCATCCTTCAGAAGCTGAGGATCGCCAGTGTAATCGGTCAGGAAGTTCAGTTCACCCGAGCGCAGCATGCCGAGCGATGCCTCGACGTTCAGCACCACGCGCATGATGACGCGATCCACCTTTGCTGCGGCGAAGTGGTCGGGGATTGCGGACAAGACAACCTCGGACTGGTTCCAGCGGTCGAACTTGAAAGGACCGGAGCCGACGCGGCTGTCCTCAAGCACGGATTCGGCGGTTTCACCCTCAACCAATGCATCCAGCAGCGGTGCCCAGATATGCTCTGGTACGATGTTCACCTTGGATAATGTCGAGGTTTCAAAGGCCGCGTTCGGTTGCGCCAATTCTACGGTAAAGGTGCGGTCGTCCAGTTTTTCCATCGCGACGATTGGATCGACGAATGGCTTGTACATTGGTGCCACGCCTGCACGTTGCGGGGATTCGAGAGAGAAGATCATGTCCTCCACGCGAACCGGCATTCCGTCATGGAAGGACAGGTCGTCGCGGATAACGATGGTCGCGAGGGTGCCTTCGTCGTTCCATGTGACGGATTCAGCGGCCCATGGTGTTGGCAGGCCGTCGGCGTCGATCCGCATGATACGGTCCCAGATCAGTTCCGTCATCCAGCTGTCACCAGCGCCAGAGATGTAATACGGGTTGATCGCGTTCAGCTCGTTCGAGACGTTCATGATCAAATCCTTCTGGTCGCCCTTAGGCTCAACCGCGATGAAGGACAGGAAGTTTTTGATGCCGAGGCCCGGCTGGTTCACCAGTGTTGTGTCGTCAAACACAGCGGTATTATAGGCGTAGGATTTCGTCGGGTAGACGAGGAAGACATAAGGCTGATCCGCATTCACAATGTCCTGCGCCTCATAAATCAGGGCCTGACGTGCATCGCGATCAACGACGAGGCGCTGTGCCTCTGCCACGCGGTCATATTCGGGGTTGCTGTAGCCCACGAAGTTATAGCCGCTTTCGATATTGGCCGAGTGGAACAGGTTCGACACGAAATCATCGGGGTCTGACCGTTCGGGACGGCCAACCATTTGCCACATGGAAACGTCCCAGCTGTCACGGTTGTACCAAACAACATCCGAGAGCTGGTTCTGGGGCAGGCCGGACACAGTTACGTCAAGGCCAAGGTCGCCCCATGCCTGCGCGATCAGTTCTGCCGCTTGGTACTGCTGTGGGTTTGCCGCCTGTGCGCGGCTGTACAGCGTGAGCGCGCGGACCGGCGACACGGATTGTGCGAGAGCGGCCTTTGGCACCCCGGCCAAACTGGCAATTAGCGCAGCGGATGCGCTGGTGCCGAGAAATTGTCTGCGAGTAGTGGACATAGTCATCACCTCTGTTGGTCGGCATTGGATCGCATGCCGGATTGCCATTTTGTTTCACTAGCTGAAATCTTGTTTTATTTACTATGGGACAAGCGATAGATCAGGTAAACAAATAAAATCAGCAACAATGGATAACTATGATCATGAAACCTGAAAATTGCTCAATCAGTGGGCAGGCAACAGCCGCCAGCAACATTCTTGACCAGATTACGCTCGATCACGCGTGGGAATTGGTCACAACATTCTCAGGTAAGGAGCGTTGGCGCCCCGAGGATGTGAACGAAGCAGGCGAAATGATCGCAGATCGTTTGCGTGCTTTGGGCCTGCCGGTTGAAATCCATCGCCCAACTGTCGCGCTGTCGGTGCCGCTTTCGGCCAGTGTCACATTGGATGGCGAGGAGATGTTTGCGAAGCCGCCATCCTCCTCCAAGAGCTGCCCCGAGGGTGTTAGCGCCGAGCTGTTCTATATACCCGCGCAGAAATCCTCGCTGCGCAGCTATAATAAAAAGGCGATCGCGTTCTTTGGTGAGGATGTGGGCACCGATGTAGAAATGCGTGAAAAAGTTGCCGGTAAGATCCTGATTACAGAGGGTTTTGGAAACCCCGCGCTGGCCGCTATCGCGATGGAGTGGGGCGCGGTCGGCATGATCGCGGTCAACCCCGGCGTAGATACCCACTGGGGCACATGCACGACGGTTTGGGGGTCGCCTGACCTTGATGATTTCGGTCGCAAGCCTACGATTCCCGTGATCTCGGTTGCGAACCCGGTTGGCCTGAAGTTGATCGCCCGTGCGCAGGTCGGCCCGACTGAGGTTACGATCAAAACCGAGATGCAGGAGGGGTGGTTCGAGCAGGCTATCCCCGTCGTGGAAATCCCCAGTTCTGTCGATCCCGACAAATTCCTGCTGCTGCATGGCCACTACGATTCGTGGGATGTGGGCGTTGGCGATAACGCCACTGGCGATGCGACGATGCTAGAGATTGCCCGCGTATTGTGGGAGAATCGCGATCAGCTGCAACGGTCGGTTCGTGTTGCGTGGTGGCCTGGACACTCCACAGGTCGTTATGCCGGTTCGACCTGGTTCTCGGACCACTTTGCGCTGGATCTGGATGAGAATTGCGTGATGCAGGTGAACTGCGACAGTCCCGGTTGTCGCTGGGCAACATCCTATCACCAGACGACGGCAATGACTGAAACGCATATGCTGGTTAATGATGTGATTGAGAAAATCGCAGGCAAAACACCGGTGATGCAACGCCCACATCAGGCCGGCGACTATTCCTTTAACAATATCGGGATTTCGTCCTTCTTCATGCTGTCTTCGACCATGCCAGACGATCTGCGCGAGGAGAAAGGCTATTACGCGGTTTCGGGGTGCGGTGGAAATATCGCGTGGCACACTGAGAACGACACATTGGAAATCGCCGATAAGGATGTCTTGCTGACCGATATCAAGATTTACCTCGAATCCGTTTGGCGTGTTGTGAATGCGACGGTGCTGCCAGTGGATTGGCGCGCAACCATCGCGGAGCTGCAAGTCACGGCGGATAAATATGCCGAAGCATCCGGGGAGGCGGTTAACCTGACGGCTGTTCAAGGTGCGGTTGCATCGCTGGCAAGCTCGCTCGATCGGTTCTATCTGGGCGTGGAGGATGGGGATATCCCCGTAAAAGCCGCTAATGAGGTCCAGATGCGTCTAGCGCGAATTATGGTTCCGGTGAATTATACAACCGCGCCACGGTTTACCCATGATCCGGCTATCACCCGCGCGCCCATGCCATTGATTGAGGGCGTTATGGATCTGGCGCATGTTCCTGCTGAGATGCTTAACGTAACGCTAACGCAATTGATGCGTGGCGCAAACCGGACAGCGGCAGCGTTGATGGATGCGCGCCGCTTGGTTGATTCAGTGCTTTGAACAAAAAGCCCCGCGCGAGTGATCGCGCGGGGCAATTCAGGGGGCTATGTCTCTGGATTATACCGCAGAGCCGTCACGATATACTGAACCGTCATCGGCAACACAGACACCGTAATATTGTGTTGCAGCCTCGGCTGTGACGTAGCCAAGTTGCAGGTCGCGGGCAATCAGCGCGCAGTCCCGTTCCGCCGGATTGCCAAAGCCGCCGCCACCGGGTTGGGCAAAGCGGCAGATATCACCTTTTTCCATCACGCCACGGCCACTGCGGGTAAAGGGCGCATCATCCCGAATTTGAATCACGCCTTGGGTGCCGGACAGGGCAGTTTCGCGCCCCATCGCGGGTTCGACCAGCCGACCACCTGAAAAGGCAACCTGTACAGGTGTATCGTTCAGGCACTGCATCACGGTTTCCTGCCCAAGGCCGCCGCGAAACTTACCCGCACCGCCTGTATCTGGCCGTAATTCGCGTGAGATGACGCGGAAGGGGGCCTCCAACTCGAACAACTCGACCGAGGTGGTTGCAATATTGCCTGGAAAGACGACTGCGGAATTGCCATCGCGATCCCTGAATGCGCCCTGTCCACCCTGCGCATTATAATGCGACAGGAATTCGCGCCCATCCGGTCCGACACCTGCGAATTTTTCCGTCCAGAGGGGGTAGGTCCCCGATGGTGCCATGGCGAGGTCGGGGGCGACTTTGTAAATCGCGCCCATCAATGCCTCTACCGTGAAATAGGACAGGAGGGACCGGTACATTCCCGGCGCAGGGAATGTGGGGTTTAGAACGGTGCCCTCGGGCACGAACAACTTTACCGGACGGAAGGCCCCCGCATTCATCGGTAAATCGGGGCAAAGCGTTGCGATAAACGGAAACACTGCATAGGCGCGCGTGATGTTGAACACCGCATTGATCGGCATCGCGACCTGCGGTGAAGTGCCGGTGAAGTCCAGATGGACCTCACCCTCCTGCACTGTCAGCTTGACCGAAATTTTCAGACGCTCACCGTTTTCGTTGGTGATCTCGTGGAAAACCTCGGAATGCGCCTCACCCACGGGCAATCGGGATAGGGCCTTGCGGAACATGGCCTCCGTTGCGTCGGTGATTTGTTGGGCTAATGTTTCCAGTTGATCCAAATCGAAATCCTGCATCAAGCCGACAATGCCCTTGGCGCCGACCCGATTTGCGGCGATCTGCGCTGAAATATCGCCCAGAACCTTCTCGGACATCCGCACATTGCGGGCGAGCAGGCGATACAGTTCGTCATTGCGTACGCCAGCGCGCCACAGTTTTGAAACGGGAATGATGACGCCTTCTTCGTATACGTCGCGGGCATCCGTCGCACCCAGGCGCCCCCCCATATCGGCATGATGTGCGCAGGTGCAGGCAAAGCCCGCCAAACGGCCCAAGTAGAAGATCGGCGTTGCGACAAATACATCCGGTGCATGACCCGCGCCAACCCACGGGTCGTTACAGATCAGGATGTCGCCATCCTCCAGCGTTTCGGCGGGATATGTGGCCAGCATCTCGCGGATGACAGTCGGTGTCGAGCCTGCCTGCCCGGGGGTGCATTGGTTTGACTGGGCCAGCATTGTGCCATCGGCATCATATAGCGCACATGCGTAATCCTGATTGTCACGCACGATCAGCGAGAATGCCGTGCGTTCCAGCGTCGTGGCAATCTCATCCGCGACGGAGGCGAGGCGTGACCAGATAACTTGCAGGCGGATCGGGTCGAGTGGGGTTTCTTCGCGCATTGCTTAAACTCCAGTATTGATTTCGAGCCACCCTAGGGCGTGGCGTTCAGCATAGGCGCCGGTTCCTAGATGGATTGATGTGCCGGGCTGGATGATCAAGGCAGGCCCATCGATACGGTCTGTAATCGCGTCGAAGCGCATGACCCTGTGCGGCACCATCGCCTGTACGCCTTGATCCCAGATCGTGCGGTTGGATTCCGCTGATGCCACGGTGTCTGATGCTGTGAACTGTGGGCCTGATGCATCTGCCGTGGCCTCAACCCGCAGGGTTACAATCTCGATCTGCATGTCGTCATAGACATATCCGTAGGCTTCCAAATAGGCGTGGGCGAAGTTTTCGGCGATTGATCCGCGTGCGATTTCGTCAATCGGGACGCGCAGTTGATGGCCCTGCCCAATATAGCGCAGGTCGGCGAACAGGTTGAAATGTTGTGCCGCATCAGGGGCAGAGGCGGCGATGATTGCGCCCGCCTGATCGCGCAGTTCACCTATGACGGTGGTCAGGGCGCCTTCGTCCACCTCATCCAAGCGGCGGGGGTAGGAGCGGGCAACCTCGTAACTGGGAGCGGCCATCAGGAACCCAAGTGCAGAGAAAACGCCAGCGGCTTCGGGCACGATGATTTTTGGAATCTTCAATTTTCGGGCCACCTCCATCGCATGTAGGGGACCACCGCCACCAAATGCAACCATGGCTGTTTCTGTCAGGTCACCAGCATTTTCCGCCGCGTAGATCCGTGCGGCTTGCGACATGTTTTCGTTGACGATCTCGATGATTGCGGCGGCGGCCTGTTGCACATCCAACCCCAGTGGATCGGCCACTTCACGCAAGATCGCATCGGCGGCGGCATCGCGGTCGAGGATAATTCCGCCCGCGGCGAATTCAGCCGGGTCAAGGAACCCGAGGATCAAGTTTGCATCTGTGACCGTGGGCTGGGTTCCGCCACGACCAAAGCAGGCAGGGCCGGGATCGGCCACGGCGCTTTCGGGGCCAACCTTTAACCGGCCAAGTGTATCAACCTGCGCGATGGAACCACCGCCGGCGCCAATCTCGATCAGGTCAACCGTGGGAACCGCCAATGGGGTGCCTGAACCCCGCTTGAAACGGTGCACGCGATCCACCTCATAGGAGCGGGTGATGGGCATCTCACCCTTGCGGATCAGGCAGGTTTTGGCCGTGGTGCCGCCCATGTCGAAGGCGATGGCGTCGCTGTGACCGGCTAGACGTGCGAGGTTGCGGGCCGCTAACACGCCTCCGACGGGGCCGGATTCTGCCAAACGTACCGGGCTTTGCCGTGCGGTTTCGGCTGTAATGACACCCCCGCCTGATTGCATCAGATATAGCGGTACGCCGTGGCCTCGCTCGCTCAATGCGCGCTCAACGCCGGCCAGATATTTGTCTACCTTGGGTTTGACATAGGCATTCAGGGTCGTGGTGGTGAAACGTTCAAATTCACGGATTTCAGGCAATACGTCCGAGGATAGGGAGAAGGAGAGGTCAATCCCGGCATCCCGTGCGATTTCGGCGACTTGCGCCTCGTGCGCGGGGTTAGCATAGGCGTTGATGAAGCAGACGGAGACGCTTTCGATGCCCTGCGCGCTAAGCTCATGCAGGATTTCCGTGACTTCGGTCGGGTCGATCGGCGTGACCTCTGACCCATCAGATGCGATACGCCCTGCGGTTCCAATACGCAAATTCCGCGGCACGATAGGCTTGGGGTATTCCTGCCGGATGTCATAGATATCATAGCGGATTTCACGCCGCGTCTCGATGATATCCCTGAAGCCCTCGGTGGTGAGAAGCGCGGTTTTGGCGCCTTTTCGTTCAAGGATTGCGTTGATGACCAGAGTGGTGCCGTGGATCAGAACTTTTAAATTCTCGGGCAGGGTAGGGTGGTTTTTGGTAAGCGCATCAATGCCATTCATCAGGCCGTCTTCGGGTCGCTCAGGTGTGGTTGCGACCTTGAGCGTTTCGATTTTGCCTGTTGCCACCTCGTAAAGAATGAAGTCGGTGAAGCTGCCGCCGATGTCGCAGCCAATACGATATTTTGTCATGTTGCGTGCTCCGGCAGGTGTTTCAGTGATCTGGTTGGGTGGTCTGCTATGCTGTTTCGGGCTGTGCAGGTCATGTTTGCGCCCCCGTTGCATCCGCACCGATATCCCAGAACAGGCCGGTCATTATCGCGAGGCCCTGCTCAACGATGGGTTGCAGCAAATGTTCATCAGGGCCGTGCTGTTTGCAGCCGCCATAGGAATGCGGAATCCAGATGACGGGACAGCCAAGGTGGCGGGCAAAGATTTCAGAGGGCAGGCCACCTGACGAATTGGGCATCAATGTCGGGGCATAGCCGATTGTTTTCTCAACGCTGGTCATAACGCGATCGACCCACGGATTGTCAGGGTCGGTGCGCCATGCAGGGAACCGATTTTTGGACAGGTCCACGATTTCCACCTGCTGAAACCCGTGGGCGTCCAAATGCGTGCGCAGGGCAGGTATGAATTGGGTTTCATCCACATCTGCCGTGTAGCGGATTTGGCAACTAGCGGATGCATCGGGTTGCACGCCGTTGATCGGTTTTTCCGGCGCGCCGGTCACGTAGGCCAGCACGATAAAGGAGGTCCATCCATACATTTTTTCGGCGCGGCTTAGGCCGGCCTCGCCCCAGTCATCGGGCATAATCAGGGTCGGATCAGAGGGATCGACGTTGATCCCCTTTAGCGCGGCGGTCACTTTGGGAGGGACGGATTTTGGCAGCCAGTCCTCGACCAGAATACGCCCACGTGGTGTTGTGATCGAGGCAAGTGCATGGGCGAGGATGAGGCCGGGGTCCTCTAACACGCCACCCCAATGGCCGGAATGACGACTGCCCTCACGCAATTTCACGCGCAGGTCAAAGGCAAATGCGCCGCGATTGCCAAGTTTGATATCCACCTTATCGCGGACAAGGCGCGGGCCATCGGATGCGAGCAGCACATCGCAGGACAGGGCCTCGGCCTCGGTTTCCAGCAGGACATCAAGGCCAACGGACCCGATCTCCTCGGATGTTTCGATCACGAATTTCGCGTTAAAGCCTAGCTTGCCGCGAGATTTCAGCGTGGTTTCCAGCGCTGCGATCCAAATGGCGTGCTGGCCCTTATTGTCGGCCGCGCCACGACCGTACCAACGCTCCCCCTCAACCGTGACGGTCCATGGGTCCAAGCCCTCGCGCCATTGCTCGGGAATGCCACGCACGACATCCCCGTGACCATAGCCCAGTACGGTCGGAAGGGAGGGGTCCTCAATCCGGTGCGCGATTAGAAAGGGGCCGCCACCCTCGACCGGATTGTCGATGATGCGGCATTCAAAATCCAATGCCTGCAATGCGGGCGCAATTTGATCTGCCAGATAGCGGTATAAATCGGGCAGGCGGTCTGCGTTCTGGCTCTCGGTCGGGACGGCAATGCGCTGTCGTAGCACATCCAAAAACCGCCCATCACGCGCGAGGGCAGAGGCATTGTCGGTTGCGGTCAAACGATCTGAGTTCATTTTTCACCTATCGAAAAGCTTTTTCGTATAATAGAAAAATTAGAAGGCTAAACGCAACCAGTCATGCAGGCAGAAATGAAAAAACCCGCCGGTGGGGGCGGGTTTCGTGTTTCTAAACAGTGGGTAAGGTCTAAAGCCGTGCCGTATTTATCGCATGTGCGCCAACGAGGCGTGTGATCTGAACCCCCGCCTCGCGCAGCAGATCCAGTACATGGCCGCGCTTTTCTGGCGGCAGCAGGTCCGTTTTTCCGGTGATTGCCATTGCGGCGGCCACTTGTGAACTGCTGTCATAGATCGGGATCGCGATGGAATAGGTGGAGTGGTCCAGCTCCCCTTCAGACATGACCCAGCCATCGCGCTGGATGGCCGATATTGCCTCACGCAGGCGGTCGGGTTCAATCATTGTCGCAGGTGTGAAGCGGGCCAGATCACTGGCCAGAATAGCCTCGCGAATATCCTCAGGCGCGTAGGACAGTAGGACTTTCGGCCCGCCGCCAGCATGCAGTGGGCCGCGACGACCGATTTCAGCAAATATGTGCTGTTCCTGTGTGCCACGTTGCAGCGCCACGGTAACGGAGTTCATTCCGTCGCGGATCTGGATCGAGACGTTGCACCCCGTTACGCGGCTAAGCTCAACCATTTGTGGTTCGGCTGCTGACAGTAGTTTGGATTGCCGACGTGCCTGATCGCCCAAGATCATGGCGCGCCATGACAACGTATAGGTGCGCCGAACCGTATCCTTGGATACGAAACCGCGCTCCTCAAGTGTGTAAAGCAGGCGAAAGATCAGCGTCTTGGTAAGACCCGTTTTCACGGCAAGTTCTGAAACGCCGCTATCAGGTGAATCTGCCAATGCTTCAAGTAGCAACAGCGCCCTGTCTACTGCGGAAATCGTGTAGTTCAAGGGGCCTCCAAGCCGCAGTAAGCGATAAAATCACTGGTACATGCAGTCGAAATAAAGGAATAAATAGAAATTACAACAATGAAAAAGTGTTTCACCTACTGAAAAATCAGGAGATATGAACGTGTTGGAAACTCAGTTAAGCGAGATTCGTAATGTCCTAGACATGACATCGGCAACGGCACTGGTACATGCATTTGCCAAACAAGATCGGGAAATCCCCGCTGAGGCCAATCGCGGTGCGCAAATGATTGCCGATGCGTTGCGCGCCAAAGGCATTCCGGTAACCCTTCACCAGCCTGAGATTTTCCTGTCACTGCCTGGGCCCGCATCGGTTGTCCTGGCTGATGGATCACAGATGAGGGCCAAGCCACCAGCCTTTGCCCTGTCCTGCCCGCAGGGGATCGAGGGGGAGTTGGTCTATATGGCCGAGGCCGGCGGCGGCACGCCATTAGACCGCAATCCAGCTAGCGCCAGCGCGTTGGAATGTGCGCGGGGCAAGATTGCAGTGATCGAGGGCTTTGCCCTGCCAAACTTCATCGCGGGATTGGAGGCTGTCGGCGCAATCGGTGCAATCGCTGTGAATCCCGGTGTTGATATTCATAACGGAACGGTCTCCACAATATGGGGTACGCCCGAATTGCCCGATCTGTCCCGCTTACCCAAAATCCCATCGGTGGCGGTGAACCGCATTGACGGTGACAGGCTGATTGCGATGGCTTCGCAGGGCGCGCGGGTGACGCTGAAAACCGAGTTGGAAACAGGGTGGTTCCCGCAAAACTTGCCAGTGATGGAGATACCAGCCGCCAATGGGTGCGAAGATTTCGTGCTGCTGCATGGTCATTATGACAGTTGGGGCGAGGGTGTCGGTGATAACGGCACCGGCAATGCATGCATGCTGGCCGTGGCAGAGGCATTATGGGCCTTGCGTGGGAAATTGCAGCGCGGAGTGCGTTTGGCGTGGTGGCCCGGGCATTCGACAGGGCGTTATGCTGGGTCTGCATGGTTCGCAGATACATTCGCGCGGGATCTGGATAAGCATTGCGTCGCGCATATTAACTGCGACAGCCCTGGTTGCCGATGGGCAGTCAGTTACGAGTCGGTGCAATGTCTGGCCGAAGCGGAACCCTATGTTCAGCAAGTTGTCGCCGCCGTAACAGGGCAACATGCCACGGGCATCAGGCCACAGCGAAATTCCGATTACACGTTCAGCAATATCGGTGTGACGGGGTTGTTCAATTCCTCATCCATGATGACCGCCGAGGATCGTGCCGCACATGGGTATTACGTTGTTGCTGGTTGCGGCGGTAACATCGCGTGGCATACGGAAAATGACACAATTGAAATTGCGGATTTCGATGTGTTACGAACCGATGCGGAGCTATATGCAACAACGGTTTACGGATTGGCGACGGCAGAGGTTCTGCCCTTTGACTGGCGACTGACAGCAGCAGAGTTTCGCCAAACCATTCTAAAGGCACAGGCATCTGTCGGTGCGGATTTCGATTTTTCACCATCGCTTGAGGTATTGGATGTATTGCAGGCCTCGCTGAGCGATTTTTACGCGGCGGTGGAGGCTGGGCATATTGCTGCCACGCAGGCCTCTGCTACGATTCAGGCGCTTGCGCGGGTTATGGTGCCGGTGAATTTTGTGCGAGGACCGCGTTTTTCGCATGATCCAGCACTCAATACGCCCCCACTGCCGGGAATTGCGGATGCCAGCCTATGGCCAGATCTGCCTGAAAATCAGCGCGGTTTCCTGCGGGCGCAGCTGATGCGAGGGCAGAACCGTCTTATTGATGCGCTGGAGCGTGCGACCGGGTTGCTGCCAATCGGGTGAATTTTGTCAGGCTGGGTGTGTTCCGTACCCAGCCTGACATTCTCTATTGTTGGGCGATGTCGTCACGACAATGGGAAGCCCATCCGGCCAAGGATCGCGCGTAGGTTTATCCGGCCGCTTAGATAATCACGGTTTGCATATCGGGCCTTATGGCGATCGGTCCATGTGGTTTCAGGGCGACCTTGCGCGACTTCATGTTCCGCAAAAATCGCATCATAGTCCTGCAATGCGGTGGTCTCTACATCGGTACTATAGTGTTCGTGATGCAGGACGACTGATTGCGGCAGGCGCGGGCGGATGCCGGTCTGTGGTTCAGCCTCATACCCCAACGCCATGCCGAATAGAACGACAGCTTGGCTTGGCAGGGATAGCTCACGCGCCATGAATTCAGGGTCGTTGCGGAAATTGCCGATATAGCAGCCTCCCAAACCCATCGATTGGGCGGCGAGCAGGACGTTTTGCGCAAAGATGGCAGCGTCGGTTGCGCCAGCCAGAAAATTATCCAGCAGAGGTAGCGCCCAAAGGTCTTCACCCTTATCCGCGCCAATGCGGGCAGGGCGTGATTGATCCAGGGCGAAGCACAATATGACAGGTGCCTCGGCTACGAAGGACTGCCCGCTGGCCGCCTCGGAGAACCGCTTTTTACGATCCGGATCCGTCACCGCAATCACGGAGATCGGTTGCATATTTGATGAGGTGGCCCCCGATTGGCCCGCCGCGATCAGCGTTTCAAGCGCACCCTCTGGCAGGGGTTGCTCGGTGTAATGGCGAACCGAGCGGTGCTGCATCATCAATTCCATCACCGGTGTTAAGGGCACGCCGGTTGTGGGCAGCGCGTTTCCGTAACGCGCCGCCATCAGTGCTTTCCCGTCCATTACTGCGATACCAAACGTGTCGCAGCACGCAGGGCCGCAACGGTTCTGTTTACACCACGTACAAGTTGGGTACGGGCAAAGCCTTGCTGATTTTCGGGCAGTTCGCCAATTTGGGTGGCAACGGCAAGCAGCGGCAGGGCAGGTACGGGCAATGCAGGGTCGTGACCAAACCGCGGGCCACGAGTGTAGTTTAGCGGAACCAAGATCCGGGCCAAACTCTGAATCGCATCATTGGCCGTTGCTTGCGGCATGGTTGGTGCGTTGGTGTAGAATGTATCAAGCGCAGTGGAAAATGCGCTCAGCGCAGTGGATACGGGTTCTAGAAGTGCCGCATCCGCGCCTGCCTGCTGAGTGTATTTGCCGAGTGTCGCCTCAAATTCAGCCGCCGTGTTGCGCCAGTCAAAGGGCAGGATGGGTGCGTTTGCGACGCTCATCACAGCGGCCAGATACAGTTTAATGTCGCGCATCAGGACATTCTTATCCGCGATTTCCATGACGTCATTTTCAGTATGCCATGCGATGTTTCCACCGCAGCCACCCACAGTGTAATATTCCATTTCCTTGCGCTTCTCCTCGCTCATGGTCGAGGACAGCATGAAGAAGGAGGTCAGGCCAATGTTGTTGAATGAGTAGTCACCGGCGCGCAGCGGACGCTCACCACTCGATTCCAGACCTGTCGCATCGCGGATCACGTCCTTGCAGAAGGCTTCCGTCTCGCTCATCCATGCAACGTTTTCATATGTGTCGGCCCAGCGGCATCCCGGACTGTCGCAATTGACCTGCGCGACGCAGTTTTCATCTAGATCAATCGCAAATGCATCGGCAAACCATGCGGAACCGGCGTAGCGGCCTGTTGAATGGCCGGGCCACCATGCGATGCGCACGGAGCGGCGCAGGTTATCCTTGTTCGCCCACAGGACGCGGGCGATCTCTAGCATGGCGGCATCGCCTGTTGCGTTGTCGCCAACGCCCACATCCCATGAATCGTAATGGCCGTGCAGTAGGACGAATTTCTCGGCTTCCTCGCTGCCTGTGATGTTTACGACCGGAACGGGTGAGGAAAACCAGCCCTCCTCCAGGCGGGTTTTTAGGGTCACTGTGCCGCCCGATTGGGCCAGTTCAACCAGTGCCGCACCGTCAGGGTTTGAGACGGCAGCAACGGGGATCATGGGTTTGCGCGGCAATCCGTCCAGATCAGGCGTGCCCCAGATCGAGGAGCATATGCCCCAGTGCCGGTCCACACCGGGGTTCACGGCAATCACACCGATCGCGCCCTTTTGTTGGAATTCCAGCACCTTTTGCGGATTGGCGAAACCATCGGTCAGCACGATTTTCCCCCGCAAACGTTCGGCATCTGCGTCGGATTCGTTCTTGCGGTTCTTATCGTAAAAGCTGGCGGTCGATGCGGCCAAGGTGCCGGGAACATGTACCAAGGTGCCGGTCAGGCCCTCGGGGATGCTTTTGGCATAGGCTAATGGCTTGGCTGTGTATGTGACGCCATTCGCCTCAACCGATGCATCATAGGGGATCGAGAGGTATAGGTTTGCGTTCAGCAGCTCGCAAGGGACGCCAACCTCATCCAGGCGACGTGCGATGTCAGAGGCAGCTTCGGCGACATCCTCGGGTTTCCACCGTGGGAACGTGGAAAAGTGCTCTACCAAGGCCCAAGGGGCGGCATCGCTTACCTGATCGATAGCGGTCTTAATCCGTGAATCCAGCATAGTTTTCATCTCCTGAGTTGTCCCAAATCCGATGTCGATTTACGCCCCAGTACGGTGTGGGGTGCTCTGTTGGTGATACGGTGTCTCAAAAATAATTGTATGACAATACTAGATTGTACGACAATTATGTGGGTTAATGACATTCAAACAGCTAGGCTGTGACTCGGCGCGTATGGCGTCGATGGACCTTCAGGGATGAGTGATGGACGATTTAAGCCAGATTTTTCAGCATGATCGACTGACACCGCCGGATGCAGGTACAAAACCTGCCCCCAAAAAGGTCGAGCGTGAGCGGATATTCGAAGCCGTGCGTCGTAAAATTGTCGACGGCAGTATCCCACCCGGTGCACGCCTGACGGAGCGCGGATTGTGCGACGCATTCGGTGTGTCCCGTACAGTTGTGCGTGAGGTAATCCGCATGATTGCGGCGGAAAAGCTGGGCGATTTCGAACCCCATGTCGGATTGCGAGTGGCAGAACTGACCCACAAGCATGTGCAGGAAATTTACGCTATCCGAACCGAGCTGGAGGCCATGGTTGTGCGCGGATTTCTATCTGCGGCAACCGATGCCGATATTGCGGTGGCGGAAAGCTACGGCCAGAAAATGCTGGAGATCGCAGCGCAGGGTGATCGCTTTGCCGCAGTTGAGATGATGGCAGAATTCGAACGCTTCATGGCGCGTGTCGCGGATAATGAAATCGCGGCGGAGCTGCTGTCCCAACTCAACGCACGCATCAGTATCCTGCGGCTCGTCGCGATGCGCGAACCGGGGCAGGTCGAAACCGGGATGGAGGGGGTGCGCGCAGTCGTTGCCAGCATCGTCGCCCGAGAGACCGATGCCGCAGAACATGCGGTCCGCACCTTTGTCCGCCGATCGGGTGAATCAGTGCTGCGCCACATGGACCGAACTACCGTTTCCCCAACGACTATTTCCGAACCAACTGAGGAAGACATCACGCCATGACACCTCTATCTTCTGCATCGTCGCCCCAATCGGCCATGGCTGATGCGCCCCTATGTGATCCCGTTACGCTGGAGATTATACGCGGCGCTATCATGGCAACTCAGCGTGAGATGGAGGCGTTGATTGAGCGTACCGCGATCTCAGCCTTTATCCGCGAAAAGAAGGATTTCTATACCGCCCTGTTTGATGAAAACGGCGTTATGGCGGTGGGGTCAATGGTGCCAATCTTTGGCGATCTGACCACACCGGTTTTTGAAAAATTCCCGCGTGAGACGATGAAGCCGGGCGACCTGTATTGGTATAATGACTGCTACGGGTCCAAGGGTGCCGTGACACATTCGAACGACCAAGTGTTGTTGGCGCCAGTGTTTCATGACGGGCGCCTATGTGCCTTTGTGATGAGTTGGGCGCATTTTGCAGATATTGGCGGGCTGCATCCGGGGTCGATTAGCCCTGATGCAACCTCGATCTATCAGGAAGGTATCATCGTTCCGCCGACCAAGATGATTGATGCTGGCGTAGTGAATGAAACCGCGCTCGATATTTTTCACCGTAATTCCCGCTATCCCGCGCAGAGCGAGGGCGACATGGCGGCGTTGACGGCGGCTGTAAAGCTGGGCGTTGATCGCGTGGCTGAAATTGTCGCCCGCTATAGTGCCGATATCGTTTCGAATGCCCTGTCACAGCTATTAGAGCGGACGCGGAAGTTGGTTCGGTCACAGCTTGCAGAAAACTTCGACTACGGCACGTATCGCTTTGCCGATCAGATCGACAGTGACGGGCACGGCAATGGCCCGTTCAGCCTGCGTTTTGCCATCACCCGTGAAAAGGGTGCCGATGGCGAGGATCGGTTCATCTTTGATGCTACCGAAAGCGACGATCAGGCACCCGGTCCGGTCAACCTGATCATGAACAAGGGCGTTGCCGGCATGGCGCTGGGCCTGTTTTATCTGGGGGGTGATCCTGCGCAGGTCTGTAATGCGGGTGGTCCCTTGGCAATTGACGAGGTCCGCCTGCGTGAGGGTTCGATCGTGCAGCCGAAATTTCCGGCTCCGCTGGGCATGCGCGGCCTGACAATGATGCGAATGCTGGCCGTGCTGAACGGTATGGTGAATCGGGGTAAAGGCGGCGCACCGGCGGCGCATTCTGCCTATGTCGTCACGATTATGCGCGGAACCTATGGCAGGGATACCGGAAGCCCGCAGGAATTTTTGTTGGCGGACGGGATCGGTGTGGGTTACGGCGCGCGCGATTTCGCGGATGGTATTGATGCTGTGTATTTCGTGGCGCAGGAAAATTACCCCGTTGAATTCCTTGAATCCAGCTATCCGGTGCGCCTGCGCAATTACGGCGTTGTGCCGGATTCAGGTGGTCCTGGAAAGTGGCGGGGCGGCACGGGCATCATTCGTGAATACGAGGTGCTGGCCGATGAAATGCGCCTCGCATTGCGCATTGATGGTGTGACCAATCCGCCATGGGGCTATGCCGGCGGGAAATCTGCGGGCGTCGGTGGTGCATGGGTCAATCCCGGCACGGCGGGTGAAAAGGTTATTCCGCCCCTGTCTGACGGAACCGTTCTTACAAAGGGTGACGTGCTGCGCATCCACACAGGTGGGGGCGGCGGTATGGGGCATCCCTATGACCGTCCAGCGGAAACTGTGTTGGAAGATGTCCTCGGCGGTTTTGTAACGGCTGCGGCCGCGCGCAGTGAATATGGCGTCGTGATTACTGATGACGTTCTGGATACCGCCGCAACTGAGGCGCTGCGTCAGGATCGTCCGACCGCGATGGCCTTCCACCGTAACACCTATTGTGAAGAGCTTGCTTAACATGGCCCAGAATAACGAACAGACCTCACTTGTCGTTGCTGTTGATATCGGCGGCACTTTTTCTGATGTGGCGCTGGTGGATCACGCGACAGGGCGCAGTTGGCGGGCAAAGACACCCTCGATCCCGTCGGACCCGTCCGAAGCGTTCCTGAACGGTATCCGCCTTGCCCTAGGGCAGGCCGGTGCTGCCGGTGCTGATTTGGATCAGGTCCTGCATGGCACGACCGTCGCCACGAACATGATTCTGGAGGGCAAGGGCGCGCGTGCTGCCCTCGTCACAACGCGCGGGTTCCGGCATGTTCTGGCCATTGGGCGTCAGGACATTCCGCGCAAGGCGAACCTATATACTTGGGTCAAACCTGTGCCGCCTGTTCCCTCTTCGCGCATTGTCGAAATTGACGAGCGTGTGGCCGCAGGGGGCGAAGTGACCGGTGCCTTGAACGAGGACAGCGTTCGCGCCGCTGCCGCATCTATCAGAGGGATGGATGTTGAGGCCGTGGCCGTTTGCCTGTTGCATGCCTATGCCAACCCCGATCACGAGCGTCGCGTTGCTGAAATCCTGCGACAGGAACTGCCGGATCTGGCGATCACTGTGTCGTCGGACGTGTTGCCGGTTGTGCGTGAATATGAACGCTCGCTGACCACGGTGCTGAATGCGACGGTTATGCCGGGCGTCACATCCTATGTGGCGCGTCTAGAGCAACGGTTGAAGGATGAGGGCGCGACCCCGCCATTGATGCTGATGCAATCCAATGGTGGCGTTGCGGGCGCGGCGAAAATCCGCGTTGCACCTGCATTGACCGCATTGTCAGGGCCAGCTGCTGGTGTTGTCGGTGCGCGGGCGGAGGCCGAGGCCTGCGGGATCAGCGATATTATCACCGTGGATATCGGCGGCACCTCGGCTGACATCTGTCTGATCAAGGATGGTAAAATCGGTTTGACGCAGCAGGGCGCTGTTGGTGAGTGGCCGTTGGCATTGCCCATGGTGGACATGATCACGATCGGTGCTGGTGGCGGTTCGCTGGCGCGGATCAAGAATGGTGGCCTAACTGTCGGGCCTGAAAGCGCGGGGGCACGCCCCGGCCCAGCATCCTATGGGCATGGTGGAACGGAACCGACTGTGACCGATGCGCATGTTGTGTTGGGCCAATTGCCTGCGCGTCTGCTGGGCGGCACGATGTTGCTGGATACAGATGCGGCACATCGGGCGGTGGCCAGTGTGGCTGATCCGCTGGGCATCGACATGGAAGCCGCTGCGCGCGGAATTCTAGCCATTGCCGACAATCACATGGTCGGTGCGATCCGCGTCGTTTCGGTTGAGCGGGGCCACGATCCGCGTGATTTCACGCTGGTGCCGTTTGGCGGTGCTGGTCCATTGCATGGATGTGCATTGGCTGACTTGTTGGGTATCCGTCGGGTACTGATCACGAACGCACCGGGTGTTCTATGTGCGAACGGGCTTCTGGTTGCGGATCTGAAGTCGGAGTTTTCACGGGCATTGGCGATTGCCGGCCCGATGAACGGTCCCGAAACGGAGAGCATTGTTGCAGAGCTAGAGGCGCAAGCCCAATCGTGGCTGGATGATGAGGATGTTGTTCCTGAGGCACGTGAGATCGAGCGCGTGGCGCTGATGCGCTATGCGGGGCAGGGGGGCGAGATCGCCGTGCCATGGTCGCCTGACCCCAAGGTGGTCGAGGCAAGCTTTGCCGAGACACATAAATCGCTCTACGGCTTCACACTGTCTGCGCCGATTGAGCTGGTCACATTGCGGGTTCATGCCACTGGCCTTGCCCGTAATGCGCCGGGAATTACCCTTGAACCGGGCGAGACGCCTGAACCGAGCGAATTCATATCGGTTATGATTGCGGGTGCGCCCACCTCGGTTCCGGTCATCGACCGTGCGACACTGGGAGCTGGCTCACGTTTCGACGGACCGGCCATTCTGATCCAACTCGATACCACAACCTTTGTCGGTCCTGATTGGAGCGCGACAGTTCACCCCTCGGGCAACATATTGCTGGAAAAGGCTGCACAATGACGAGCAAAACACTGGACCCGGTCCTCGAACATATCGGTGCGCGCAGCGACGAGTATGTCACGCGCTTGATGGACTATGTAAAAAACCCCTCGATCAGTGCCCACAATATCGGCATCCGCGAAGTGTCAGAGCTGTTGGTGGCGCAGTTGAGCGCGCTGGGCATGAAGGCGGAGGCGATCCCGACCAAGGGGCATCCCTTTGTCTTGGCTGAGTACCGCGTTGATCCCGATAAGCCGACCGTATTGCTATATGGCCATTACGATGTGCAGCCGCCGGACCCGCTGGAGCTGTGGGACAGCCCTCCCTTTACACCCACAATCCGTGACGGCCGTATTTATGCGCGCGGCGTGGGGGATAATAAGGGCCAGCACTTCGCTCAGATCATGGCGATTGAAGCGCACCTAGCGGTCCATGGTACATTGCCGTGCAATGTCATCTTCCTGCTAGAGGGAGAGGAGGAAATTGGCTCTCCACAGATTGCTGATTTCGTGCGGGATCATCGCGATCGGCTTGAGGCGGATTTCGTGGTCACGGCCGATGGCCCGTTGCATGAATCCGGCCGCGCGACCCTGACCTATGGCGTTAGGGGCATGTGTTCATTTGAAATGCGGGTCAAGACGGCTGCGCGTGATGCCCATTCAGGCAATTACGGTGGCGTTATGCCGAACGCGATCTGGACGCTGGTACACTTGCTGGGCACGATGAAGACACCCGATGGACAGATCACCATCGACGGTTTGCATGCTCCGATTATCCCGGCCACCGAGGTAGAGATCGCCGCATCACAGGCGCTGCCGCTCGATCTGCCCGCATATATGCAGAAGATGGGGCTGTCGAAGCTCGATGCTCCGACGGACCGACCGTTCTGGGATCGGCTGATGTTCCACCCAACCATGACAATCAACGGGCTTCATGGTGGTTACGGCGGGCAGGGATCGAAATCGGTCCTACCATGTAGCGCAGTGGCGAAATGCGATATCCGCCTTGTTGAGGCAATGACTCCGCAACAAGTCATGGACTGCGTGCGCGCCCACGTTGCCAAACATGCGCCGGAGGTTGAGGTGATCTTTCAAGGGGGGATGCTGCCCTCGAAGACGGCTATCGATAGTCCGTGGGGACAGGTCATTCAGCAGGCGATCACCGAGGCGCGTGGTGAAGCCCCGTTGGTATACCCCTGTGCCGGTGGCAGCCTGCCTGATTATGTCTTTACCAAGATATTAGGCGTCCCTGCTTTCGTAATGCCATATGCGAATGCGGATGAGGCGAACCACGCTCCTAACGAGAATATGGAGATATCCCTATTCCTGAAGGGGATCCAAACCGGTGCAGCCTTGCTGGACAGATTGGGGCGTATCTAGACGCGATGGCTTTGGTCACACTGAACCATAGGGTGTAGCCTTACCTTAAAATCATGAATCGGTCGGGGCTTTATTGAGCGTCGGCCGATTATGCTAAGGTGAGTTCGGTTGCGTTTGTTTTGATGTATTATGTTTGATGGTGACCTTATCCTATTGGGTTACTATTTTGTGATTTAGAACTGTTCAGGGTTTGGATATTCTTTTAGTGATGGAAATATTTCAAATTATGCCTACGGCGCTTAAATGTGAGCGATGGTGAATGAAGTTGTTAACCTATAACTCAAATTATCGAATAGGTGCTCGTTCAGTATTTCATTTCGCATGCAGCCATTTAAAATTTTGACGAAGGTGTTCTGCATTACCTTGTCTGTCGTACCACTCGACTTTGCAGGTCTCCCTGCCATTTCAAGATGGCATCGAAGGTCAATTCCGTCCCGCTGACCTCCATGCAGGGATAGCCCTTGATCTTGGCAATCTTGCTTAATTCTCGGCTCACACGGATTTTCGATAAGGACGTACCGACAACCGCCGCCAAGCATTACTAGCTAAAGTTGTCGGTCACGTTAAAGATGCGCGAAACCGGCGTCCGCAGGACAGGCTGTCAGAGACAAAGTCCAAGTTCCATTTCTGGTTCGGCCCTACGGCTGGTAGGGCAATGATGAATGGTGCAGGACGATACGTAGAGTGCCGGTCTCGTCCTTCTTGTAGCCAAAGCTCTTATCGACAGTTGTGATGGATTCGTCCTTGTTGGTCAATTTGACCCAGCCCATCCACATCGCGACATCGCCCTGAATAAAGCTGGCCGACGGGATGCTTTCCATAGCACGCCAGCCCATGATGGCGAAGCCGTTGTCTAGCGGATATTCTTCGGAGTGGCCGCAGAAATAGGCCAATGCACCCGCTTTGGTTGGGCGAAACGTTTGCTCGCCGTTGGCCATGGTGGGTTTGAATAGAACCGGCCCCAAGCCGTAGCCGTAATAGTTATCAATATTGGCGGAGGCGACCTGACGCGCCGCGTCGATACCGCCATCCTCGAATGCCTTCGAGATAGTGATTTTGCCGTTCCCCCAGATCGTTAGGGCTTCTTCGATGTCGGCTTGGGTGATCTGCACAGGATGCTCCTTATTGCTATGTTGTCTCGACCGGTAAGCGCCGTGGTGAACGTTGGCATCACTTGGCAGCTTTCGCTAGGGCGGAACATGGTTCGCATCGCAACCAAACTAAAGGGTGTGGTGCTGCGGCCTTTTGTCCGCCTAACCCTATACTATGACATACATTTCAAAACGAGGAATATGCCCGTGCCTGCGGGGGGAATCGGCTGTGCGGTGGACCTGATTTCCGTGCCAACCATCGGCAGCTGCTTGCCTTGGACATGTCAGGGTGGCCGATTTCAGGAACATTTCGCCTTTCTATGCGTTTTTGAAGCTCACACATCCGAACGCAGATCGGCGAAGGAAGGCACGTCATGACCAGCAAGAAAAGCACTCCACCCACCACCACCGATGCAGGTATTCCCGTTCAAAGCGATGAGCATTCTCTAACAGTTGGCCCCGATGGTCCGATTGTTTTGAATGACCATTATCTTCTTGAACAGATGGCAAACTTCAACCGTGAACGTATCCCCGAGCGCCAGCCGCATGCCAAGGGATCAGGGGCCTTCGGTACGTTTGAGGTTACGCAGGATGTGTCACAGTACACCAAGGCAAAGGTGTTCCAGCCCGGCGCGAAATGTGATGTCGTGATGCGGTTTTCCACGGTCGCGGGTGAGCGGGGAAGCCCGGACACGTGGCGCGATCCACGTGGATTTTCGGTAAAAATGTACACCGAGGACGGTAATTTCGACATGGTCGGAAACAACACACCGGTGTTCTTTATTCGTGATCCGATGAAGTTTCAGCACTTCATTCGCAGCCAAAAACGGCGCGCTGACAATAACCTGCGAGACCACGACATGCAGTGGGATTTCTGGACGCTCTCGCCGGAAAGTGCGCATCAGGTGGCCTATTTGATGGGGGATCGCGGCATTCCCAGAACGTGGCGGGAAATGAACGGTTATTCCAGCCACACCTATTCGTTGATCAATGCCGAGGGTGAGAAATTCTGGGTGAAGTTCCACTTCCATACGGATCAGGGGGATGGAAACGCCTATCTCAGTCAGGACGACGCCGACAAACTGGCCGGTATGGACGGGGACTTCCACCGACGAGACTTGTTCAATTCGATCGACAAGGGGGATCACCCTAGCTGGACGCTAAAGTGGCAGGTGATGCCATTCGAGGATGCTAAAACCTACCGGATCAACCCATTTGACCTGACCAAAGTCTGGCCGCATGAGGATTATCCGTTGATCGAAGTTGGCAAGTTGACCTTGAATAGAAACCCGACCGATTTCCACACCGAGATCGAGCAAGCCGCTTTTGAGCCAAATAACATGGTTCCGGGCGTTGGTCTGTCGCCGGATAAAATGCTTCTGGCGCGCGGGTTCTCATATGCAGATGCGCATCGTGCACGGCTGGGCGTGAATTATAAGGAAATACCGGTGAACAGTCCGCAGTCAGACGTTCACAGCTATTCAAAGGACGGGGCAGGGCGCACCAAGAAGGTTTCTGACCCTGTATATGCTCCCAATTCCTATGGCGGCCCATCGGCGCAACCAACGCAGCATGAGGCCGGTATCTGGCATACGGACGGCGAGATGGTGCGGCAGGCATATACCCTTCGCAAGGATGACGATGACTTTTCGCAGGCCGGTATTCTGGTGCGTGATGTGATGGATGATGCAGGACGCGAACGCTTGGTCGGCAACGTCGTTGGGCATCTAACGGACGGCGTTAGTGAGAAAGTGCTGCTGCGTGCCTTCGAATACTGGCGCAACATCGACGGTGATATTGGTGATAAGATTGAGGCAGGCGTGCGCGAAAAACTGGGTGGTGCATCCGATGCACCCGGAATGGCATCTGCCAAAAGCATTAGCGGCTAATCTGTACCAAGGTTAAATATTGCGAAAAAGCAGGGCGGACAAACTCGCCCTGCTATTCCAGATGCGCTCTATATCCACTTCAGTCACCGTCTATTGACTGCTCAAGGAACTTTATGACGTTTTGCACTTGGGTGGCTCGCTCCTGAAGCTCGCTAATTTTTGCCCGAATGACTGTGATTGCATCAGCGCGATCGCAGCTTCCTGCGATGGCCTGCATGATGTCGCGTAGATCTGCGATGGAGATACCTGCTGTGCGGGCCTTAGAGAAGAAATCGAGTGCCGTCAGGTTATCCTCTGGATAATCCCTGTAGTTATTCGTGTCGCTGGTGCCTGCTATGGAGCGTATTAGTCCGTTACGCTCATAGAACCGGATTGTATCCCGGCTGACGCCTGATCGCTCGGCCAGCTCACCTATCCGCATGATAATCCCCAAACCAGTGACAATGGTCCATTGTTTCGCATTAACTTGCTTTCTATATGTTGTGTGACACTCAAAATGACAATCGCACTCGGTAAAGAGGAACAGATTTGATGGCTAAGCGTATCGCAATCGTCGGGGGTGGTGCCATCGGTGCCGAGCTTGCAAAGTCACTTGAAGCAAGCGCGACAGTCACGTTGATCGAGCAGTGCAGCCATTACGTACATGCTCCTGCTATGATCCGTGCGGTTGTTGAGCCATCCATTCTGGATCAAGCTTTGATCCCCTATGACACGCTGTTAACGCAAGGAACATTCGTACAGGCCCGCGCGGTAAGTATTGATGCCGGTGGCGTGCAACTGAATGATGGCAGCCGTATTGACGCAGATTACATTGTCGTCGCGACCGGTTCAGAAAACGCAACGCCTTTTAAACCGAAAGGTGCGGATATAGCTGGGCTTCGCGCTGATAATGCGCGCATTCACGAGATGTTAAAGGCTGCGAGCACAGTCGCGATCGTAGGGGCAGGAGCCGTAGGAACGGAACTGGCGGGTGAAATTGCGCATTTCACGCCCGAGAAGAAGATCAAGCTGATCTCAAGCGACGCCACGCTTTTCCCGCAGATGCCGAAACGGCTGGGGCGGTCCCTCGAAAAGAAGCTGGTTGCCGCTGGCGTTGAGGTGATCCTAGGCGCGCGTGCCATGAACCTGGAAAACATGACGGAGCCTTACGCAGGAGTTTTAGAACTTACCAATGGTCAAAGCGTTCAGGCGGACCTGATCTTTCCTGCAATCGGCTCGCGGGGTTCATCGGAGTTGTTAAGGGCATTGCCGGATGTCAAAATGGGCACCGCAAATCGCGCTATCACTGACCAGTGGATGCGCCCCTCGTCCCTACCAAATATTTTTGCGGCGGGTGACGTGGCTGAAATGGGGGACGCGATGACTGTCGTGGCAACTACGCGACAGTTGCCCTGGCTTATAAAAACACTGAAAACCGTGTTGGTCGGGCAAAAAATCGAAGATCAAAAGCCCTACACACCTTGGAAGAAAGCGCCCATCCTGATCCCACTGGGCCCGTTTAAGGGTAACTCTTTCCTTTCGCTCTTTACCGCAGGCGATTTTTTAACTCGACAGATTAAGGGCAAGGACTTGTTCTTGAAGAAACGTAACAATTTTTTTGATCGGAACTGACGTAATTATGCCCAAATCGATCGACTTTGGGGGGTATAGAAGGGGGCAATCTGTCCAGTTGGGTGTTGGATAGACCTGTAGTGATTTGAGGCGGCTCCTATAATCGCATGGAGCCGCCCATAGCCTTGCTTTCGCTCACAGGCTCCAAATGAACCCGGTCTCCTGCTGTGATCGATCCCACAGTTTTCCCATGATCGTTGGACCGTAGGCAAAGGGTTCCAGCTTCCCCTCGCCAACCGGACCGACAAATCCCATACGGCCTGTTGGCCCGTACAGAGCGCGTTGTTTAAGGCCGTTCTCTGTCGCGCACATGATCTCGGGATACGCGCCCTTTTCAGCTGTTTGAACCAAAGGTGATTTGGTCATAAGCCACCATACGATCCGAGCACCCAAACCGCCGCTGGTGCTGATCAGTGAGGTTGCGGACGAACCGGGGTGGCAAACGTAAACACCGACATTCTTACCGGCGCTTCTGATCCGGTCCTGCAATTCATAGGCGAACATCATCTGCGCCAGTTTGCTTTGACTATACACAGGGTTGGCACTGTAATTCTTATCCCAGTTCATATCGTCAAACTGGATCGTTCGCAGACCCATTTTATAGCCTAGGCTTGCCACAACCACGATGCGGCCCTGCGTTGCCTCGATCCGGTCGAACAACATTCCGCACAAGACAAAATGGCCGTAGTGATTTGTGCCCAGTTGGCTCTCAAACCCGTCCTTGGTCAGTTTTTGCGTCGGCACCTGTGCGATGGCGGCGTTGCAGATCAGCGCATCAATTCTGGGCACCGTTTGCAGGACCTCACTGGCCGCACCGCGCACGCTGCTCAAATCAGCAAGATCCATGCGGATGAAGCTGACATCTGCCGCCATACCGAATTCATCTTTGAGTGTCTTTACCGCGTCCTTGGATTTTTGGGTGCTACGATTGAGCATCACGACTTTTGCGCCCTTGGTTAGAAGTATGCGAGCGGCTTGAAATCCGGTTCCAGCATTCGCGCCGGTGATTAAATAGGTCTTTCCGGTCAGATCGGTGAGGCGCTCCGGTGTCCAGCCTTGGGGTCCGAATTGGGTGTCGGCCATTTTATGTCTCCATGGTTCGCATGCTACGGGCAGCGCGGTATGTGTTTTGTCCTGATTGTTAGATGGCTGTCTTTCATGCGCAAAAATAGGCGATATCATCGCGAATACTTGCCTATTTGTATCGTCGAGATTGCTGTGCTGTCGTTTGCGGATTAACGTAGCAATATGATGCAGGAACAAATCAGACAACTTATCGTGGGTAAAATTCGCGAGGATGGCCTTATGGAAACCGGTGTGCCGGGGGTGAGATTATTTCGGGCGACCGAGGCAATTCCCTGTGCACCTGCCGTCTATGAGCCCAGTGTCCTTGCTATCGCCAGCGGCGCCAAGGAGGCGGTTCTGGATGGTGCGCGATATGTGTATGATAGCAGCCAGTATATGTGTTGCCCGATGTCGATGCCGCTAAAGGCCGGTACACCGCAGGCCACAGCGCAGAACCCGCTTTTCGGGGTCTACATCACCCTCGATCCACGTGTGATGAGCGGGTTGGCCATTGAGATGGAAAATGCAGGCGGGGTTGCCCCTGTACGCTCGAATGAATTGAATACGCAGGGGATCAAGCTCGCCAATTGGGATGATCGGTTCTGCGAGGCGCTGTTGAGGTTGCTGCAGTTGGGCGACAATCCAATGGACGCCGCGGTTCTGGGCGAGGCGCGATTGCGAGAGCTTTATTACGCAATCCTACAGGGCGAGGCAGGTTTTTTTGCACGGCAGGCCTTTGGCTCCGGCAATGCGATTGCCCGCTCCATTACCCATATTGCATCACATTTGAGCGCGCCCATTTGCATCGACGATTTGGCCACTCGCGCCGGCATGAGCCGAGCCGTTTTTCATCGCAAGTTTAAGCATGCGACAACCATGTCACCGATCCAGTTCGTCAAATCGATGCGGTTGAACAATGCCGCGATGCGGATGTTTGAGGGGATGACGGTCGCCGAAGCGGCCTTGGATGTGGCTATGTCAGCCCATCGCAGTTCAGCCGAGAATTCAAGCGCATCTACGGACAGTCGCCACGCCAATGGATCGATACGCAGCATGTCGCGTAACCGGGGTTGTTTCGACGCGTTTGTAGGAGCGGAGATTATCAAGAGCTCCGCTCCTACAAGTCTGTGATGTTACTGCGCCAAGGACGCGAGGACATCGTCAGGCGTGATCGGCAAGCTGCGAATTCGTGACCCCACCGCATTGTAAATCGCGTTCGCAATGGCGGGTGCGATCACGGTCGTCCCGGGCTCACCCAATCCAACGGGCACTTCGGTGCTTTCGACAAACTCGATTTCCATCTCTGGCGTGTCGATCATGCGTAACGGGGTGTAGGTGCCTAGGTTGCGATCCACGACATTGCCGTCCTCGAAGCGCGTTCCCTCGTATAGCGCCATAGACAGGCCCCACAGCGCCGCACCCTGACACTGCGCCAATGCGCCATCAGGATCGACAACTGTGCCGCAATCAAAGCTGAGCCACATCTTCTGCACGTCGATATAGCCGGTGTCCCGATTGACGTGCAGTTGAACCGCACCACCAACCCATGTCGGCATGGATCGCGATTGACCAAAGGTCGTGGCAATGCCAATCGCCGTATCTGCGGGTAAATCGGTTCTGCCGTAATTGGCCATATCCGCGACGCGCTGCAACACATTCGCCTGACGGGACGCACCACCAACGGCGTTCGGTGCAGACCCAGCATTCATTCCTGTGGCGGTCAGTTGCCCCAGACGGAAATCCAATGGGTCCATGCCGACCTTATGCGCGGCTTCGTCCATGAAGCTTTCGACCGCAAAATTGGTCCAGCCCGGCCCGACGGAGCGCAACCAGCCCGGGCGGAAGGTCGCATTGGCCAGATCGTTGGAAATCGCCCGCACGCGGTGCGCGCCGACATTATACCAGTGATCGGCCCCATCGATGGCAAAGGGGTCATAGGGCTCATCATTCACACCCTTGGGCATAAAGGACGGCACCATCACCTGCGTTGGCCACCCCGCGGCGGCGTTGTGATCCATGCCTGTGACGGCGTTTTCCCCATCAAATGCCATGCGCAATTGCTGAACCGAGGGCGAACGGGGGCTGTCGAATTTAGCGTCATCCTCACGCATGAACATCAGCTTGACCGGCTTGCCACCCAGTGCTTTCGATGCCAACGCCGCAGGAATGGCATAGTCGCCATTCAGGCGACGCCCAAAACCACCGCCCAGCATATAGGTGCGCATGACGATCTGGTCGGCAGGTGCCTCCAGCGCGGCAGATAGCGTCGGCAGGATCAGGGATTGCCACTGATTGCCCGTGTGGATTTCCCAGATGCCGTCCTCGTTCTGGAATACCGTTGCGTTTGCCGGTTCCAGCTGGAAATGCAGAACTGTTTGCGTAGTGTATTCCGCCTCAAACACATCAGCCGCGTCACTGAATGCAGCAGAGGTGTCGGTATTATCGGCCGGCAGGATCGAGCCATAGCTGTCATCCGCAATCAGCTCGCGTGAGCGGGCGTTGATATCATCCTCATTCACGCCAGCATTTTCACCAGCCTGCCATTCGACAACGACCCGTTCCGAGGCGCGCTTGGCCGCCATCAAGCTATCACCCAGCACAACAACCCAGCCGGGCACGGTGCCCGATGGATCATTCAGCGTTAGTGTTTGCAGATAACCCTTCACGTCCTGCGCGCTGCTATCGTCCACAGAAATGACAGACGATCCCAGCCGCGTTGGCGGGATCATCGGCACAGCATAAACCATGCCATCAACCGAGGCATCCAGACCATAAATCGCCTGACCGTTCGTCTTTGTATCGATGTCGAGCGCGGTCACGTCCTTACCCACCAACCGCAATTCCTCATGCGGTTTTAGCGGCAATGCGTTCAGCTCATCCTCGGTAAAGGATCGTTGCAGGCCCTCCGCGACCAGCGCGGCGTAGGTTACCTCATTCGTGCCGTCAGTGACGGTGCCGTTGCGCGCCTGACAGGTGGACGGATCAACGCCCCACATTTCTGCCGCCGCCTCAATCAGGGCTGTGCGACCTGCTGCACCTGCCTTGCGGTAAACAGGCCAGCTTTGCCAGATGGACCAACTGCCGCCCGTAACCATCGTGCCCCACTTTTCAGCGGTATCGACATGGGTGATGCGAACATTTTCCCACGCGACCTCCAGCTCATCCGCCAGAATGCGCGCAATTGCGGTGCCCACATGCTGCCCCATCTCTGCGCGGATGATGTTGACGTTCACGATGCCGTCGCTGTCGATCCAGTACCACATGCTCGGCTCAAAGGTTTCCCCTGTCGGTGAAACCGGCACGCCATCCGCAGCGGCAGGGTCCATTGCAGCATAACCTGCCAGTGGAAAGCCGAATGCAGCGCCCGCAGCGGTTGCTGCAACGAGGAAGCCGCGACGTGACAGGTCTGATCCAGCCGTATTGTTTTCGGACTGTGCGGCATTGCTATCGCGCAGGCGGGAAAGAAGATTAGCCATTGTTGCGGCCTCCCTCGGTCATTGCAGTCGCGGCCTGACGGACGGCTTCGCGAATGCGGGGATATGTCATGCAGCGGCACAGGTTACCGGTCATCACCGCGTCGATATCGTCATCTGTAGGGGCGGGAATATCCTCCAACAGCGCGGCGGCCTGCATGATCTGACCTGACTGGCAGTACCCGCATTGCGGCACACGCAGATTGCGCCATGCCTCCTGCACGGGGTGGTTATCCTCGACGGCCAACCCCTCAATCGTGGTGACGGACGTGCCCTCAACCGCGGAGATCGGCGTAATGCAGGACCGTGTCGCGCGCCCGCCAACGTGGACCGTACACGCGCCGCACATCCCGATACCGCAGCCGAATTTCGTGCCGGTTAATCCAACCTCATCACGGATTGCCCACAAAAGCGGTGTGTCCGGTTCCGCATCAATGCTGACTGCTTTGCCGTTGATTTCAAAATTAATCATATCTTGGGTCCTCTTTGAGGTTATTCGGCGTGCGCGGCGGATTCAGCCATGCGGGACACTGTTTCCGACAGATCAGGCCATGCGGGCTGACCGGCACGTGCATCACGCAGATAGGCCGCAATTGCCGTAATTTCGGTGGTGGAAAGCGCATCGCGGAAGCCAGGCATGACAACGCCCTCGATCCCCTCGGGTCCGCTGACACCATCCAGAATGACGTGGATCAGGTTTTCTGGTGTATCCAGATTGGTCGCAGAGTTAATGCCAAGGTCAGGACGCCCCGCCTCAATCTGCGCCGTGTTGTAATGGCACGACGCGCAAGCCGTCGCATATAGACGCTCGCCTGCATCCCGTCGGTATTGTGGATCGGGGCGACCGCGTTCCAGCGTGCTGACAATCGCGGTGCTGGTTGCGGGATCATCCTCGTTTCCACCGGTACGCTCACCCAGATACACGCTGAGGGCGTTAATATCCTCATCAGGCAATTCGCGGATACCCGCATGCACGACTGGCCCCATCGGGCCGGCAGAAATACCGTGATAGGTCGAGACACCATCCGTCAGGTAGGATTTGAAATCGGCCGTTGACCATGGCACCGCCGATGCGTTGTCAGCGGTCAATGCAGGCGCGGTCCATCCATCGATCTGCGCACCGCCATATTGATCGCTGGCAATCTCCGCACCGACTGGATTGCGCGGCGTATGGCATGCGCCGCAATGGGCGACCCCCTCGGCCAGATATGCGCCACGGTTCCAATCCTCAGATTGCGTGTCATCAAAGGCATATTCGTCGAAGTCAACGAACAGCAGCTTCCAGCCCGCTTGTAGGAACCGCTGGTTCAAGGGGAACGGTAATTCGTTTTCCCGTGTTTCCTGCTCAACCGGTACGACCTCAGTCATGATGTAGGCATAGATCGCATCAACGTCTTCGTCAGACATTTTGGCAAAGTGGTCATAAGGGAATGCGGGGAACAGGTGGCGGCCATCAATATCGACGCCCTCCTTCATGGCGCGCCGGAACGCTTCGACTGAATAGGCGCCGATGCCCGTGTCCATTGCTGGCGTCAGGTTACTGGCGTAGATCGTGCCGAAGCCGGTCTCCATCGCGTAATTGCCTGCATAGGGCGCGCCATCTGCGGTCGTGTGGCATTCACTGCAATATCCCGCAGCAGCAAGGATACGCCCCTGCTCAACGACTTCAGGACCAAATGCCGGCCGATCCTGCGCTGCAACTGGATCCATTGCGGGCTTATACGCATAAACTCCGAACCCGACTACGCCGACTGCGGCAGTGGCTGTAATCGTCCAAAATATGCGTTTGATCATGGCGTGTTGCTCCAACGGCTAAATCTAAAATGTCGCAGTTCTCGCTGCACTCTGTTTGAACCCGCGCGCAGGCACGTTGGTTCCATGATTTTCGCACTTTCATTGTGGCAAGCGGCGTAGGTGAAGGCGCAGTTCCATGTGTATGATTTCCTGACTATTTTTGTCACGCCGTGTCGGGAAGTACCCGCGAAAGGGTGCGTTTTTATCCAGGTTTTGTGGGCGCGAAGTTGCGTAGCTTTAGCGAATAAGAATCCTGTAAATGTAATGCATTGTAATGTCGGATGTGCCGCGATTTGCATCACAGTTCATGGTTGTGATTGGGGTGGATTCAAGATGAGCTTGGTCAACGTTAAATCTGACTGAATGTCCACGCCGGAGGTCTTTATAGACCGCGAGGGATCGTAACGTCGGACCCTACGTTAAGGTCCGCCTATCGGCGAAAATATTACTGAATGGATCGGCTCTCGGCGGTAATTTCCATCGGAAACCAGTTGGCCAACGGCTGATCCAGTGCGTTTTACAATGTCTCGGCGCAAATCCAGTCGATGAACGCTCGGACATCGTCGCGCTGGCCTAGATCGTCACGTTCGACGAGGAAGAAGTTTTTGATCGCTGGCAGCTGCAATGGCAAGGGCGCGACCAGTCGGCCATCGGCCAGTTCATGCTTGGCGAAGCTGCGCGTGACAATTGTGCAGCCGTGGCCGGACCCGATGATTTGCAATGCGACGAGGGATGAATCCGCCTTCATCCAGTGTTTAGGGCGCGGTTGGTTCGGATCATATTGGGCGGTTGCCAAATCCCAGTCGGTTTCGGAGCCGACAATCTGCACGATGCTGGCGTCGCGAATTGCCTGGGCTGGGGGCTTGTCCGCGAATTGCGCGGCGTAATCAGGGTGGCAAATTATGGTCGATGGCTCGATTTGCAGCAGGTGGATGTTGTGTTCCGGCCAATCGCCAGTTCCGAACCGGATATCCAGATCAATGGTCGCATCGCTCATCCGATCTGACCAGACGGTTGTGGACAGCTCGATCTCGACCTCTGGATGTTGGCGGCGGAATGCGTTCAGGCGCGGGGCGAGGATCAGCGCTGCAAAGGAGATCGAGGCGCGAATGCGGATCGGTGATTTCCGTTTTGTGCTGAACAGCCCGTCAGTCGCGCTTTGCATCTCCAGAAACGATTTGCGGATAGGCAGGGCATAGGCCTGTCCAATATCTGTTAGCTCCACCCCCTTGGCCAAGCGTTTGAACAGTTGCACCCCCAGATGATGTTCCAGCAGGCGAATTTGCTGGCTAACGGCGGCGGGTGTCAGGTTCAGCTCATCCGCGGCGGAGCTAAAGGAGCTGTGGCGCGCGGCTGCCTCGAACGAGCGTAGCCATGTGACGTGGGGCAGTTGGCGCATGATGTGTCCGCTTCGTTCAGGCAAGATTTCGTGTTGTGCTCAAAAACATATGAGGTCTGACCGGTCAAACTCGTTGTTTGTCTTACACGCGCCCCGCTGCTCATTTGTAGGGCCAAGGCAACGTTAGGATGGGCGGCGAAATGACGGTAGAGGAATACGACTATATCGTCGTCGGCGCAGGCTCTGCCGGATGCGTTTTGGCCGATCAGTTGTCGAAAAGCGGCAAATTTCGCGTGCTGGTGCTGGAGGCAGGCGGCAGCGATGCGCGCATGTGGATCAAGATTCCGGTCGGTTATGCCGTCAATTACGCAAACCCCGTGCTGAACTGGGGATATCACACCGATGCGGATCAGGGATTGGCTGGGCGCAAGAACTACTGGCCGCGCGGGCGGGTGATCGGGGGGTCCAGCTCAATCAACGCCATGGCCTATATTCGGGGGCAGGCCCGTGATTTCGACGATTGGGCGGCGGCTGGTGCCACTGGCTGGGACTGGAGCGCGGTTCGCGGCACCTATGCAGGCATGGAGGCGCATTCAGGCGAGGCCCCCTCGGACAAACCAATTTGGGTGCAGGATCTGTCGGACCAGATGCACCCGTTTTCCAAGCGCTTCCTGTCCGCCGCCCCTCAGGCCGGTTACGAGGTGGTGGATGACCTGAATCGTGAGGGCGCAGAGGGCATGGGCTTTTACCGCAGTAATGTGCGCCGAGGGCGGCGCTGGTCCGCGGCGGATGCTTTTTTACGCCCCGCGATGCGGCGTGCAAACCTTAGGGTCAAAACCCGCGCCCATGTGACTCACCTGGATTTTGTCGGAACGCGGGTGGCGGGGCTGACCTATTCCCGACGCGGCAAAATCCATCGTGTGACGGCCCGTCAGCAAGTTATTCTGAGCGGTGGCGCGATCAATACGCCGCAAATCCTGCAATTATCGGGCTTGGGGCCTGCTGAGCTGCTGAGATCCCATGGGATCAAGGTGCAGCGCGATCTACCGCAGGTCGGGCAGGGGTTGCAGGATCACTTGGCGATTACCCATCAGTTTCGCGCAAATACCACGACGCTGAACGCAACGCTGGGCAACCCGGTGGGGCGTTTGCTGGCGGGTATGCGTTATGTGCTGTCACGCCGTGGGCCGTTATCGGTGCCGGTAAATCAGGTGGGCGGATTTGTGCGATCACATGCTCAGGCGACCGCGCCGGATATGCAACTGTTTTGTAACCCCGCCTCATACGAGATTTCGCCAGATGGCCAGATCGTTCTGGACCGTGGCGCGGGTTATCTGATGTCCGCGCAGGCCTGCCGACCGACCAGTCGGGGCGCGGTGCAGATACGGTCGGCGGATTACCGCGAGGCCCCCTCGATCCAGCCCAATTCCCTGTCCACGGAAGGGGATCGCCAAACCGCCATCCGTGCCAGCCGCCTGATCCGCACACTGTCACAGACGGCGGCGATGCAGGCGGTTAGTGCCGGTGCGAAATGCACGGAATTCGAGCAAATGGATGATGACGCCCTGTTGGATGATTTCCGCAACAGGGCCACCACCGTTTACCACCCGACCTGCACCTGCCGGATGGGGCGTGATGCGCAGGATTCAGTGGTGAATGAACGACTTCAAGTTCACGGCGTACCCGGATTGCGGGTCGTGGACGCCTCTGCCTTTCCCAACATCACTTCGGGCAACACCAATGCCCCGACCATGATGTTGGCGATGCGCGCTGCGAGGATGATCCTGCAGGATGCGGGCTGAGAAAATCTTAACTGAGGAAAGGGGCACCTATGCGCCTTGAGAAACTCGAAACCTTTGTCGTCGCCAACCCGCCGCCGCGCCATGGCGGGCGGTACTTTATCTTTGTCCGGTTGACGACTGCGTGCGGCATTACCGGCGTGGGCGAGATTTACAACGCCACCTTCGGACCAGATGTCTGCTGTGCCATGGCGCGCGATATGTTCGAGCGTCACTTCGCAGGCGAAGACCCTAGCCGCATTGAGCTGCTGTTTCGCAAGGCATATGGCGCTGGCTTTACCCAGCGCCCTGATGTCAGCGTTATGGGCACGTTTAGCGGGCTGGAAATGGCGTGCTGGGATATTCTGGGCAAGGCGGCGGATAAACCCGTTCACGAATTGCTGGGTGGGCGGGTTCATGACCGGTTGCGCAGCTACTCCTATATCTATCCGACCAGCGGCGATGTGTATCCCGATCCTGATCTGCCCAATGCCTATAATGACGCGACTATCGCGGCGGAAATCGCGGTTGAGATGGTCGAGCAGGGCTTTACCGCGCTGAAATTCGATCCGGCGGGGCCGTTCACCATCTTTGACGGGCACCAGCCACGGCGTGAGGATATCACCCGCAGCGTCGCGTTTTGTCGTGAGATACGTGAGGCCGTGGGCGATCGTGCCGATCTGCTGTTCGGTACTCATGGGCAGTTCACCGTGTCGGGGGCCAAGCGTTTGGCTCGCGCGCTGGAACCCTTCGATCCGCTGTGGTTCGAGGAGCCGCTGCCCCCTGAAAGCCCTGCGGACATGGCGCAAGTGGCCGCCTTTACCTCGATCCCTGTCGCGGCGGGGGAGCGGTTGTGTACCAAATACGAATTCGCCCGTTTGATTGAGAGTGGAGCCGCCTCGATCCTGCAAATGAACCTTGGCCGTGTTGGTGGCTTGCTAGAGGCAAAGAAAATCGCCGGCATGGCCGAAACCCGACAGGTCCAGATCGCTCCGCACCTGTATTGCGGCCCGATTGTTGCGGCGGCCAATATCCAGATCGCCGCCTGTTCTCCGAACTTTCTGGTGTTGGAAAGCATTGGCACCTTTGACGGCCCCTATATGCAGGGCGTTAAGGGCGAAATCGAATGGGAGGATGGCTATATCGTGCCGTCCACCGCGCCGGGCCTCGGCCTGGAAATTGACGACGAAGCTATCGCAGGCATGACCTATGACAGCGACGAACTGCATCTGGACATGGCCCAGATGCATGTGACCCCTTGAGAGGAAAAGAGATGATTTTGATTGATAAATTTTACATTGGCGGCGAATGGGTTGCCCCGGATTCGACGACCACGATGCCAATTCTGACGCCCTCCACCAATGCGCAAATCGGGCAGGTGACATTGGGCAATTCCGTTGACGTGGATCGCGCCGTCGCCGCAGCCAAGGCCGCGTTCGAGACGTTTTCCATGACCACCAAGGATGAGCGTCTAGCATTGCTGCGCCGTTTGGCCGAGGTAACGCGCGCGCGCATGGATGATCTGGGCCACGCGATTTCCAAGGAGATGGGCGCACCGATCACGATGTCCTGTCAGGTGCAGGCCTATTCCGGCCTTGGCCATCTGGAGGGGTATATCGCGGCGCTGGAATCCCTTGATGAGCAGGAAACCCTGCCCAGCGGTGATATCCTCAGCCGTGAGCCGATCGGCGTTTGCGGCCTGATCACTCCATGGAACTGGCCAATCAACCAGATCGCGCAAAAGGTGATCCCAGCCTTGGCCACCGGTGCGACCTGCATTCTGAAGCCGTCCGAGCACACGCCGCTTTCCGCCCAAATCTACGCCGAGATCGTGCATGAGGCCGGATATCCGGCGGGCGTTTTCAACCTCGTCCACGGTGACGGACCCAGCGTCGGGTCGGCCATGTCGCGCCATCCCGATGTGGCGATGATGTCCTTTACCGGTTCGACCCGCGCGGGCAGTGCCGTGTCCAAGGATGCAGCCGATACGGTCAAGCGTGTGACGCTGGAATTGGGCGGCAAATCGCCCAACCTGATCTTTGCTGATTGCGATCTGGAAACCCGCGTGCGTGAGGGCGTGGCCAGCTGCTTCTACAATACCGGCCAATCCTGTGACGCGCCGACCCGCATGTTGGTGGAGCGGTCCGTTTACGAGCAAACGCTGGTTATCGCGCGCAGCGCGGCTGAGGCACAGCAGGTGGGTGATCCCGCGCAAGAGGGTGACCATATCGGTCCTCTGTTCGACGGCCTGCAATATGACCGTGTGCAGGCGATGATCCAAAAGGGCATCGACGGCGGCGCGCGTGTGCTGGCCGGTGGGTTGGGGCGTCCTGATGACCTGCCTGTAAACGTACAAAACGGCTGGTTCGCCCGCCCGACGATTTTCTGTGATGTGACGCCTGACATGGCGATCTGGCGCGAGGAAATCTTTGGTCCGGTTCTGGTCATCACCCCCTTCGATACAGAGGAAGAAGGGATCGCGATGGCCAATGATACGGAATATGGCCTCGCCGCATATCTGCAAACAGGTAGCGAGGAGCGCGCCATTCGCGTCGCACGCCGCCTGCGCGCCGGTGGCATCCATATTAACGGACGCGATGCCGGCTACGGCTCGCCCTTTGGCGGGTTCAAGCAGTCCGGCAATGGGCGCGAGGGCGGCCTGTTCGGGTTGGAGGACTATCTGGAGCTGAAGGTTCGTCCGCCCTTCGCGCTGTAATCCATAAGGCCATAAATACAAAAACGGCGCGAAGTGATCTTCGCGCCGTTTCTCTTTGTACTGCTTGGTCGTGTCAGGCGATGGCCTGTTGGTCCGTGGCCGTGCCGTCATAGCCCTGATGTGCCAGAACACGGTAAGCTGACCGCAGCGCGCCGCGATCAGTGTAGCATCCGCGCAGGTGGCGGCTGCCGCTCTCGGCCACGTATCCCTCACGCCCGTGAACGATGCGGTGATTATCGAACACCACGCAATTGCCCGCCTCGGACCGGAAGCGCAGCATGAAACGTTCCTCGCGCATCATCCGAATGAACTTGATGAAGGCGGGGTAATAGGTGTCCAGCAGGTACTGCGGCAGGTCCATATTGTCCTGCAAGTGCTGGGAGATCGTAACACCGGTGACGTTTCCATCAGGGTCCGTTTCGATCACACGCTGATGGGCGCGGTAGTCCCAGTTGTTGTGGCGATAGAAAAACGGAATGTCGTGACCGGCTAGCAGGGCGAAGGCCTCGGGGTCTTCGGTACGCAATGCCTCAGCCACGGCGGCGCCATCCAGAAACAGCGACAGGCCGCCATCAACGGTGTTTTCCAGACAATGCAGGAACTGAACGCCGGGGGCGAATTCCTCACCCGGTAGATCGGTGTGCATTTCCAGCGGGCCCGCGGTAAAGGCAAGGTTCGTGGGCTCAATTTCGACCCGCACGTCAAAAAACAGCCCCTCGGCCGATGGTGTGACAGACCCGATGGAATTGACCAAGCGGGGCAACGCCTCGGTTGTTTTGTCCATGCCGGTGACGATGGCGATACCGTCCTCGATCAACGCACGGGTCAGGCGGGCACGGCCCTCACCTGTCTCCAGCACTGCATTTTGGTCCACGCGGGTGATTTTCGGCAGGTGGTCATGATACCACAGCTTTCGCGGCAATGCGGCGGGATCAACGGCGCGACCGCCGCCTGCAACCTGTCGCAGCAGGGACATCGGTACGCGTGATGCCTGTGCCTCATCCATCCAGCCGATGACCAGCGTGTCGCCCTCGATCATAGCGGTGCTGGCGCGGGGGGCGTTGGTCAGTTCCGACGCATCGAACACCCGTTCCCGCGTCTGCGGGTCGATGCAGGACTCGCACGCATCGCGCAGCCAGTAATAGTTGAAGTAGGTTTCGCCGTCGGGCATGCCAACGACCATGCCATTGTCCCGCAGGTCAAGTGTCATATCTGTCATCGCTGAATCATCCTGTCTAAAGGAGTGAGGGAGTTTAGGTGGCGTAGGGGTCTTTTTCGTCGTCCAGGATCGCGCGCAGCTCGGCCAGATGTGCCTCGGCCTGACCGGGGTAATCATCCAGTTCCTGCGCGGTTTTCTCAGCGATTTCGGAGCTGAGGATGCGCAGCGGCTGACCCGTTTGTAGGGCGCGGATATAGGTTTCGGCGGCGCGCTCGAAATAGAACAGGCGGTTCCATGTATCTGCGACGCTATTGCCAACCACGAGGATACCGTGATTGCCCATAATCATGACCTTTTTAGCCGGATCGGACAGCATGGAGGCGCAGCGGATGCCTTCCTCCTCAAACGCCAATCCGCCAAAGGCATTGTCGATCACATAGCGGTTATAGAACGTCGCCGTGTTCTGATCGATCGGCGGCAGGGTGCTGTCAGCCAAGCAGGCCAGAACCGTGGACCAGACCGAATGCGTGTGCATGACACAGCGCGCATGGGGGCAGGCGCGGTGGATTGCGGCATGTAGGCCCCATGCGGTTGGGTCGGGCGCGTTTGCGGCCTCCAGCGCGGTGGGGTCCTCGGCATCCAATAGCAGCAGGTCGGATGCCTTGATCCGCGAGAAATGCTGCTGGTTGGGGTTGATCAGAAACTCCGTGCCGGAGTCGTTGACGGCTAGGCTGAAATGGTTCGCCACGGCCTCATGCATGTCCAAACGGGCGGCCCAGCGAAAGCTGGCGGCCAGATCGGCGCGTTCGTTCCAATGGCTAAGGTTTGGTGTGGACATGGTTATACCTTTGCTGTGCTGCTGACGGGCGCGGACAGACCGGTTGGGATAACCTCGTAACCGTCCTCCTCAGGCTCATCATCGAACAGTTCCGATGGGAAGCCGGGGGCGGTAATGCTGAGGCCGGTTGCCTCCTCCAGACGGCGGATGATGTTTGGCGACAGCTCACGCTCACCAAAGCGGGCGATGCCGTCATTGAAAATCTCAACCATCAGGGGGCTGATTTCCAGCGGCACGCCTGCCTGATCCGCGATCTTCTGGAACAGGCCGATATCCTTTTTCACCAGATCCATGGTGAAGGACACATCGCGCGATCCGTTCAGGATCAGCTGGCTTTCCGTTTCATGCACAAAGGACGTGCCGGAGGAGATTTTCATCGCCTCATAGGTGATGTTCATATCCACGCCTGCGGCCTTCATCGTGACCAATGCTTCGCAGCAGGTCAGCAGGTTCGCTGTGGCCAGATAGTTGGTCATAACCTTCAGAACCGAGGCGGTGCCGATTTCGCCGGTATGCAAAACACGACGGCCAAGGGTGGTTAGCGTGGGCAACATCCGCTCAAATGTCGCGCGGTCGCAACCGGCGAAAATCGAGATGTTGCCGGTATCCGCACGGTGGCATCCGCCCGAAACGGGGCATTCCATAGCCGAGCCGCCGCGTTCGATGACCATCGCGGCCAGACGCTTGATCTCACCCTCATCGGTGGTGGACATCTCCATCCAGATTTTGTCGGCGTTCACGGCGGGCATCATCGCCTCAACCACGGCGGCGGAGGCTGCGGGCGAGGGCAGGCAGGTGATGACCGCATCGCAATCCTGCATCAGGGCCAGCGGGCCGGTGGTGGACTTGGCCCCCTTTGCTACGAAGCTGGCGACCAGTTCCGCATCCAAATCATGGACGGTCAGGTCAAAGCCGTTGCGCAGCAGGCTACCTGCAAGTTTTCCGCCAACATTGCCGAGTCCGATAAAGCCGATTTTCATCTGGGGAACTGCCCTTTAATCATAGGTAGAAATTCACGTTGGGCCAAAGGGTGAAGTCGTTCGCAAAAACTGTAAAGCAATGGAAATGCACCCAATGCGGGCGGTTCTATTGCTGGTCAGGCTGGGTGTGCTGAACGCAAAACGGGCGCCAACCGGCACCCGTTTTGTTATCTTGATCCGGTTTGGGTCAGATCGATTTCTGATTGACCCGTTTGGACAGTTCGGCGGCGCTTTCCTTACGCTCGCTATAGCGGTCCAGCAGATAGGATTTGTTGTCGCGGGTCAGAACGGTGAACTTCATCAACTCCTCCATCACGTCCACCATCCGGTCATAGAATGGAGAGGGATTCATGCGGCCCGCCTCATCAAACTCCAGAAACGCCTTGGGGGTCGAGGACTGGTTCGGGATTGTCAGCAAGCGCATCCAGCGGCCCAGAATGCGAAGCTGGTTCACTGTGTTAAAGCTTTGCGAGCCCCCGCTAACCTGCATAACAGCCAGCGTTTTTCCCTGTGTCGGGCGCAAACCGCCCAGCGATAGGGGAATCCAGTCGATCTGTGTCTTCATGATACCGGTCATTGCACCGTGGCGTTCGGGGGAGCACCAGACCATGCCCTCGGACCACGTGACCAGATCGCGCAGCTCCTGCACCTTGGGGTGGTCAGCATCAGCATCATCGGGCAGGGGCAGGCCTGAGGGATCGAAGGTTCGCGTCTCAGCCCCCAAACCGGTCAGCACCCGCGCCGCTTCTTCCGTCATCAGGCGGCTATAGGATCGATCCCGCAGCGATCCGTATAGCAGTAGGATACGCGGTGCATGGCCGGAATGGGTGGGGTTGAACAATCTCTGCTGATCCGTGGGATGGAACAGGTCGTCATCTAGGTTGGGCGTATCAGGCAATGTAATTTCCTTTGGTATCAATCAGCAGAGTTCCGTCCTCCTTGGAAAACGGCCCGGGGGGTAACTGGTCGAGCAGGCCCAGAACGGTCTCGCTAGGGCGGCACATGCGGGTTCCCTTGGGCGTGTTGACGATGGGCCGGTTGACCAGAATGGGGTGGGTCAGCATCGCCTCCAGCAATTCCGCATCGCTGACGGTGGGGTCTAGCAAGCCAAGCTCCTGTGCCGGTGATCTGGTGGTGCGCAGCGCATCGCGGGGCGTCATGCCCGCCGCGCTGAGTAGCAAGAGCAACTGTCGCCGCTTCCATCCGGTTTTGAGGTATTCGATGACCACCGGCTCGATCCCCGCCGCACGAATGATCGCCAATACATTGCGCGAGGTTCCGCAATCGGGATTGTGGTAAATCGTGACGGTCACGCATCATCCCCCTCGGTTGGGAACCAGTGCTGCGTCCGGTTTGCAAATGCGACGAGGGACAACATGACCGGCACCTCAACCAGCACACCCACCACCGTGGCCAAGGCAGCGCCCGATCCCAGTCCGAACAGGCTGATCGCCACGGCTACGGCCAGCTCGAAAAAGTTGGACGTGCCGATCAGCGCGCAGGGGGCAGCAACGTTGAAGGGAATGCCCCATGCCCGCGCCGCGCCATAGGCGATAAAGAAGATGCCATAGGATTGTATCAGCAAGGGTATGGCGATCAGCACGATCACCAGCGGGCGATCCAGAATGACCTCTCCCTGAAAGCCGAACAGCAGAACCACCGTCAGTAAAAGCCCAATGATTGAAAAGGGCTGCACGCGAGACTTAAAGCGATTAACCGCGACCTCACCACCATCACGCACCAGATTACGGCGCGTTAGGTATCCTGCCAGCAGGGGCAGCATGACATATAGGCCCACGGATATCAGCAGCGTGTCCCATGGCACCACAATGTCGGTGACGCCTAGCAGAAGTGCCACGATAGGGGCAAAGGCGAAGGCCATGATCACGTCGTTCACACTGACCTGCACCAAGGTATAGGTCGCGTCGCCCCGCGTCAGGTTCGACCAGACGAACACCATCGCAGTGCAGGGCGCCGCGCCCAGCAGGATAACACCTGCCAGATAGGCCTGCGCATCATCGGCGGGGATCAATCCGGCAAAGACGTAGTTAAAGAACAACACGCCAAGCGCGGCCATCGTGAACGGTTTTATCAGCCAGTTCACCACCAGCGTCACCACCAGCCCTTTCGGCTTTTCCCCCACACGGCGCAGGGCGCTGAAATCCACACCCACCATCATCGGATAAACCATCGCCCAGATCAGCACCGCCACCGGCAGGTTGACCGACGCGATTTCCAGCGATGCGAGGAACGCGAAAACTGTGGGCATCAGATTGCCTAGCAGCAGCCCGCCACCAATCGCCAATGCGACCCAGATGGAAAGCCAGCGTTCAAAGGGGCCTAGCCCCGCCGCCGCGGGATTTGGGGTCTGTGTCATGTCAATCCTTCGGGGGTTGGTGTCAGCAGGGACAGGAGATTTCATTGAGCAGGGGTTGGCAAAGTTCGGGACGACCGCCGCAGCAATCCTCCATCAAGAACCCGAGCAGCCCGCGCATGCCGTTCATATCCGCGAAATAGCGCACGGCGCGGCCCTGACGTTCACTGCGGATCAGGCCTGCGCGGGTCAGGATCGATAGGTTGGCGGACATCGTGTTTTGGCGCACGTCTAGTGCCTCACCAATTTCACCGGCGAACATGCCGTCGCTGCCTGCCTTGATCAGCAGGCGAACCACGTCGAGACGGGTGGATTGGCTAAGGGCGGCAAAGGCGCTGAGGGCGAGTTGTTTATCCATGTATCCAGATATTGTGATATTTAGATGTGAGTCAACCACGCCGACCAAATTTTCCCTTTAGTCGGCCATCGCCCAATCCATCGTTGTGAATTCCTCGCGAAAGGCGAATTTCTCCAGATGGCTGTCGAGAATGTATTTCGCGCGATCCGCATCGCCTGCGTCATTTAGCGCAATCACAACGGATAGCGCCTCATCCGAGGCAACCAGTTGTGCTGGCCCGACGGGCAGGGCAGCGGTTCCGGCCTGCATATCGTAGCTAACATCGACCTTATGCCCGAAATGCTTGCACAACTGTTGCAAGTATTTCGAGGCATGCGCCGTGGCGTAGTTTCCGGTGAGTGTGGGCATGTGTGCTTTCCGACTAATTCAGTAGGAATAATTTCTGGACGATCCAGATGGAAGTCAATAGGCAGGGCCAAACAGTTCGAGCCAGCAGCCGCCAGCCAGAACAGGTCCATATTAGGAGTGTTCGATGGCCCATATCATCCGTTTGGCGACAGCCTTTACCCTTGCCCTGACAACAGCCGCTGCTGCGCAGGATGTGACGATTGAGACTGCGACCGGTCCCGTCACCTTGCCCGCCCAACCACAGACGGTTGTTGCGCTGGATATTGCCGCACTGGACACGCTCGATGCGCTGGGCGTTCAGATCGCCGGTATTCCGGCCCCACATTTCGTGACCTATCTGGATGATGTTGCCGCACAGGCGCAGAATGTTGGCTCGCTGTTCGAGCCTGATTTCGAGGCGCTGGCCAATATGGCCCCCGACCTGATCGTCGCTGGCGGCCGTTCGTCCCGTCAGGTTGATGCGTTGAGCGAGGTCGGCACAACAATCGACATGACCATCTACGGCGATGATCACGTTGCAGCGGCTCTCGCACGACTGGACGCATACGGCACCTTGATGGGGCTGGAGGGTGAGGCAGATGCGGTTGAGGCTGATTTCAACGCCAAACTGGATGCCGCACGCGCTGCTGTTGCGGATCAGGGCGATGCGCTGATCGTCATGACCAATGGCCCAACCGTTTCGGCCTTTGGCGCGGGTTCGCGTTTCGGCTGGATCCATCAGGCGCTGGACCTGCCAGAGGCTGTTGAGGGCGTGGATCAGCAAACCCATGGTGAGGCAATCTCGTTCGAGTTCATCGCCGAGGCGAACCCCGATTGGCTGATCGTGGTTGATCGTTCCTCCGCCATTGGGCAGCCGGCTGATGCGGCGTCGCAAACGCTGGACAATGCGCTGGTTGCACAGACAACAGCGTGGCAGCAGGGGCAGGTGATCTATCTGACCTCGGCCAATGTCTACATTGCGGGTGGCGGCATTCAGTCGATGGGTATGACACTGGACGAAGTCACTGCGGCCTTTGGCGGCTAAGGAAGACCAATGTCAGGTTCACGGATATATGGTGCCTATGCGTTATGTATAGTGAGCCTGACTGCACTCGCCTTGCTGAGTGTCAGTATCGGGGTGGCGCAGTTTGACCTGCGCCAGCTGTTTACCAACCCTGCGGATTTAGAGCTGCTATTGCTCAGCCGCGGGCCGCGTACGCTGGCCGCATTGCTAACCGGTGCCAGCCTCGCGGTGTCTGGCGTCATCATGCAGCTGCTGGTGCGCAACAAATTCGTGGAGCCCGGCACAACCGGCGCGACAGAGGCCGCGATGATTGGCCTGTTGGTCGTGACCCTGCTGGCCCCCGGATGGCCGATCTTTGCCAAGATGCTGGCCGCGTGCATTACATCCCTGATCGGAATTTTGGGCTTTCTGGCGTTGAGCCGCGTCCTGCCGCCAACGCAGCCGCTGTTGGTCCCATTGGTCGGGCTGATCTATTCGGGCGTGCTGGGGGCGGGTGTGACCTTTGTCGCGTTTCAAACGGACTTGTTGCAGTATCTGGGTACGTGGCTGAATGGCGGGTTCTCTGGTGTGCTGGCAGGGCGGTACGAGCTGTTGTGGATTGCGGGTGGCGTGACCATTGCGGCCTATTTCGCGGCGGACAGGTTTACCGTCGCCGGATTGGGGCCAACCACCAGTCGCGCGCTGGGGCTGCCCTATCGCCAAGTCATGGCCATCGGCGTGACCGTCATCGCGATTGTAACCTCTCTGGTGGTCGTAACCGTGGGGCTGCTGCCGTTTATCGGGTTGGTCGTTCCCAATATCGTGTCGCGGCTGATGGGCGATAACCTGCGACGCAGCTTACCCGTCGTTGCCGCAATGGGGGCAGGGCTGGTGCTGTTCTGCGACATTCTGGGGCGCGTGATCCGTTACCCCTATGAGATCCCTGCCGGTACCGTGTTCGGTATTCTGGGCGGCATCATCTTTCTGTGGCTGCTGCTGGGGCGTCGTCGTAATGCCTAATATGCGTATTGTTCTGCTTGCCGTGCTGCTTGTGATTTTTAGCGCGACCTTTTTGATCTGGGGCCTTTCGGGGCGCATCTGGTTCATTCTGGAACTGCGCGCGGTCAAGCTAAGCGCGCTTATTGTCGTTGGTTGTGCTGTCGGCGTGTCCACGGTTCTGTTCCAAACGATTAGCGGCAACCGGATTTTGACGCCCTCGATCATGGGGTTCGATGCGCTGTTTATCCTGATCCAGACGATGCTGGTTTTTATGCTAGGTGGGTTTGGTTACACGCAACTGCCGCAATTGGCGGTTTTCGGTGGGGAAATCGCGGCCATGGTGCTGGCCTCGCTCGCGCTGTTCACGCTGATCCACCGACGCAGCCGCCACGATTTGCAGATGCTGATCCTGGTTGGCGTGATCTTTGGCCTGATGTTCCGTTCAATGGCCTCGTTCCTACAGCGGGTGATGGACCCCTCGGAATTTGCGGTGGTGCAGGGCGCGATGTTTGCCAGCTTTGGCGGGATTGATCGGGTGGAGCTGTTGCTGGCGGGAACCACGATCATGCTACTGAGTGTCGGTATCCTTCGCTGGGCGTCGTTGTGCGATGTGGTCGCGCTGGGGCGTGGGCCTGCGCAATCGCTGGGCGTGAACTACAATGCGGTGGAACGGCGGCTGCTGATTGTCATTACGGTGCTGGTATCCTGCGCAACGGCGCTGGTGGGGCCGATTACGTTTTTGGGGCTGCTGGCGGCCAGTCTGGCCCATGCGTTGATGCGAACGCACCGCCATATCCTGCTGTTGCCCGCCGCTGCGATGATTGCTGCGATTATCCTCGTGGCAGGGCAGGCATTGTTTGAGCGTGTGCTGGGCCTGCAATCAACATTGGCCGTAGTGGTCGAGTTCGCAGGCGGCGTGCTGTTTCTGATCCTGCTGATCCAAGGAAAAATCCGATGATTTCGATCGAAGCCCTAAATCACGCGGCAGGCACAACGCAGATTCTGCACGACATCACCCTGACCATCCCGCGCGGCGGCCTGACGGCGCTGATCGGGCCGAACGGAGCAGGTAAATCGACCTTGCTCAATCTGATCGCGGCACAGGCGGATGTGCAATCGGGGCGGATCAGCGTCGATGATCTGGATGTGGCGACGACGCCGCGCACCCAGTTGGCGCAACGTATGGCGGTAGTGGCGCAACGCTCGGATATCGCCAGCCGCCTGACCGTCGGGGATTTGGTGGAGTTCGGTCGCTGGCCGCATAGCAAGGGACGCCTAACCCCCTATGACAGGGCGATTGCGTCCCATGCGTTGGAGGTCTTTGACCTTACCAACCTGTCCCACCGGTTTCTGGATGAGATTTCGGGCGGGCAACGGCAACGGGCCTTTGTTGCGATGGCCTATACCCAGCAGACCGATTGGCTGATGCTGGACGAGCCGCTGAACAATCTGGATATCCGCCACGCGCGTGGCTTGATGGGGGAATTGGCGCGGCTGGTCCGGGAAGAGAACCGCAGCATCGTGATCGTCTTGCACGACCTTAACCATGCTGCTGCATGGGCGGATCATGTGGTGGCTCTGGATGCGGGCCGTGTTGCGTTTAGCGGTGCGCCCGATCAGGTGCTGACGGCTGAGGCGCTGAGTACACTGTATAACGCACCGATCCAAACCCACATGATCGACGGTCGTAAGGTGATCCTGCACCATCGGTAATTCGATTTTGCGACCCTCATATTGCTGAACTGTTTGCTTACGGTGGGCTGTGGCTGGCGTTCCTCTGTGGTGCAGAGTTGTGCCGCGCTTTGCCTATAGTTTGTGCACAATTCCGCCAAGCAATCAGTGATTCCTAATATAGAATTTGAATTAAAGGCCCTCTGGGCCGGTTTGATTTGTTTCATGCAGAATGTGCATGGAATCAGATCAATGCACGATTCCATTTTTCCGAACTGCACAGCGAATCCGGTGCTGATCCATCGTAAATATTCGGAATCACTTCTGAAAATCCCTCATCAGCGGCGCATTTTTCCCATTTCCGTGCGCGATGGAACAGCCCCTCTATCCGTCTGAGTAGAAATCGCTCGAATTGGCCCGAAGCTGTCCGTTCGCGCTCATGTAGCGACCCCTCCTTTCCTGTTGATTGTTCTCAAGCCGCCGCGATCCAGCCGCGGTGAGCTAGGCGCAACAACGACCGCGGCCCCCGCCGTAACCCGAGAAAGGAAACGAGATGAATATTTCGCTACTGAAACGCCCTCTTCTAGCAGCAACAGCTGTGATCATCATTAGCACCGCACAGGGTGGTCACGCACAAGGACTGGAAAGCCAGTTCGCATTCCAGATCGTCGAAATCGCCGCAGATGGCACCGAGACATTGGTTGATCGCAGCAGCGTCTACCCCGGTGAAGTCATCGAGTATGCGGTGTCGCACATGAACAATCTGGAGGATGACCTGAACGGTCTGACCTTCCTCGCACCAGTGCCAAACGGTGTGACGTTGGAATTCGGTTCCGAATTTTCCTCGCTCGCCGCGAGCTTTGAAATTCAGGCCGAAATGGACCCGATGAATGAGGGTCTAGAATGGTCGGCTGTTCCGGCAAGCCGCATCGTCATCGCCGAGGATGGCACCCAGCACAGCGAACCAGTTCCAGCCGACGCCGTTCAGGCGGTTCGTTGGAACCTCGAATCCGCCCTGAAGAGCGGTGAATCGGCTCTCAACACATATCGAGTGGTCGTCAACTGAGCGGACTAAACCCGCTCAGAATGACCGGGTATCCGAAACCTAACTCCAAACAAGGTACGTAAAAGTGAAACATTCCAGAAACTTCCTGCTGTCCAGCAGCGCGATCGTTGCAGTGTCGTTCGTGGGCATGGCAGCACTCGCAGCCCCGCAAGATGCGGGCTCCGTAATCGGCAACCAAGCGGTTGCGACCTATACCAACGCGGCGGGTGATACGATCACCGTAACGTCGAACAAGGTTGAAACAATTGTGCAGCAGGTTGCCGGCGTTTCGATGACTTCGGACAATTCCGAACAAATCGCACCCGGTGGTAAGGCGTTCCTGCCGCACATCGTAACCAACGATGGTAACGGTCCGGACAGCTTCGACCTGTCCTATGTCGATAATACGGGTGATTTCAACTTTGCGTCCGTTGTGTTCTACGCAGATGCCAACTTGGATGGTGTGGCTGATAACGCAACGCCAATCACGGAAACTCCGGTCCTGGGCGCTGGTGAGCGTTTTGGCTTTATTGTTGATGCAACTGCGCCATCCACTGCGTCCGCGGCTGATGCGGAGACGCTGACCATCACGGCAGCCAGTGCGCTGACTGCGGCAACAACCGCCGTTAACACCGACACATTGACCGTCGCCAATGGCGCGATCATGGAGCTGGTTAAGTCGATGGTTGTCGATAAGAGCGCCGGTGATGCGACGATCATTGATGCAGGCGATACAATCGAAGTAACGCTGACCTACTCCAACACCGGTCTGGCTGCATCCGATACCTACTCGGTTCAGGATATCATCGATACAGATCTGCCCTACACAGTCGGTTCGGCCCAGTGGTCCGATGCAACAGTTGTTGGTGGTCTGGATGAAACCAACGGCACGGCTGTTGATGCGACCAACGGTTCGCTGGATACCATTGCGTACCAGTATACTGCTGGCACCAACACAATCGACTTCGAGATTTCCGAAGTTCCTGCCGGTCGTACCGGCTCCGTTACCTTTGAGGTTACAATCGGCGGAACTGCTGATGCCGGCCTGATCGAGAACACGGCGACACAGTCCGATAACGATCGTGCATATCCGCCATCGAACACGGCCTCGGTGACAGTTGCGTCGCAATATGCGCACATCATCGACGATACCTTCACGCAGACGGATACAACGGTTCTGACCTCGACCACCGATGATGGTGCCGCTGGCAATGACGAAGTACTTGAGACCGGCGATGTTTCGCAGGGTACGACCATCGAGTTCGAATTCGTGATCGGGAACAACTCGAACCAGGATGACAGCTATACGCTGGACGTTGCCAATGGTGACTTCCCGCTGGGCACGAGCTTCCGCATTGTGGCCTCTGACGGCGCGACACCGGTTGTTGGTAGCATCCCGCTGGATGCAGGTGATGGTGCAAAGGTCTTCGTGTTGGCAACTCTGCCAAGTGATGCGGCACCAACGGCAAGTGGCGCGACCAACTATACAGCCACAATCACGGCAACCTCGGATGAGACGGGCACAACCAACACATCCGTAGCCGAGTTCACCGGTGCGGTTCTTGCGGCCTCGGTCGATCTGGAAAACACGGTTGCCGGGTCCGAGGGTGACGGCGCAGCACCAACGGATGGCGGCGACCCATGGGTCACCGAAGCAACGGATCCGGGTGTTCCTGTAACCTTCCCGCTGAATATCGAAAACCAGGGCCCGACATCAGACAGCTACAACCTGACCCTGAATCAGGCACTGCCGGCAGGCTGGACCGTTGAATTCCAACTGGCTGATGGCTCGATCGTCACCAATACCGGTACGATTGGCAGCGGCGACACGGCCAACATCACGGTTGTTGTTACGCCGGCACCCGGTTCGGCACCTGTATCGCAGCTGATTGATATCAACGTTGCATCACCGGTTTCGGGTCAAAGCGACAGCATCACCAACCAGGTCACAGTTAACGAAGTGATCGATGTTTCGATTGTTGAGAGCCAGACTGTTCAGGCCTCGCCAAACGGTGTTGTCGATATCCTGCACACCATCTCGAACGCAGGTAACATCGACATCGTCGAAGGTTCGATCACTGCGGCAGGTCTGTCCGGTTTCTCCGGCACGATCTTCTGGGATAAGAACGGCAATGGCGTTCTGGATGCCACGGACGAGGTTATCGACAACTTTAATGACCTGACCGACAATATCGGTGGCACGACAGACGGCCTTGCGGCTGGCGAAACGATCTCGCTGATCTATCGTGTGCAGGCCGGTGCTCTGGCAGGTTCGTCCGAAGTCGCGACGCTGACATTGGACAGCAACCTGAACACCGACACCAAGGCTGATCGCGATACGACCAACAACACGGTTGACGATCAGGTGGTGGTTGTTACCGGCGACGTGACCTTGAGCAAGACCCAAGCGATCGACCCGCTGTGCAACGACAATCCGGGTGCCTTCTCGGCTGAGCGTCAGGACGTCGAGCCTAACCAGTGTATCGTTTACCGTATCGAAGCAGCCAATACCGGCTCCACGCCAGTAACTGATGTTATCATCCGCGATGTTGTCCCTGCCTACACCACGTTCGAAACCTGCGGCGGCGCATGCCCTGCGGTTGTGACGCCCGGCACGGCGACAGTGGATGTGACTGGTGCTCCAAATCTGGAAACCGATCACGGCACGATCAACCCGGGCAGCACCGGAACATTCGAGTTCACGGTTCGCGTCGATAACTAATCCACCTTTCGATCTCTAAAAACCGCGCCCCCCGGCCCATCCGGGGGGCGTATTCAGCAAGAATTTCCAGCACTCCTGCCGAAGGTTTATGTACGATGCCCCGCTTCGCTACCCATATACACGCCTTCTGCGCACTCGGCCTTACTGTCGCACTGTTTCCCGCCTTTACAGCCGATTTGAACGCAGCTCCCGCTCCAGCCGGTATGAGCATCGTCAACGTCGCAGAAGCTCGCTATTACAACGCAGACCTTGGTATTTTTGAGACTGTTTATTCCAATCAAGTCTCTGCTCTCGTTGCAGAAGTCCCCGCGATGGAGGTGGTGAGCAATTCCTACCTTCGTCTGTCGCGCGGCGCCCGTGACCAACATCATTTCGAGGTCCGCAATACCGGCAACGTCGAGATCGCCTTTGCGGCTGAACTTGATACCGGTAATGAGGCAGGGTTGCTTCAAAACCCCCTGTTGATCTGGGACATGAACGGCAATGGTGTCGCCGATGCAGGTGAGCCTGCGTTAAGCGCCACTGACGAACTGGTCCTGGATCAGGGTGAGAGCGCCTTTCTGATCTACTCCTTTGACGTGACTGCCTTTGCAGATCCGGCAGAGACCGCAACAACATTCCTGATGACGACAGCCCGCAGCACGTCCGCTGCTGCCACCCCGATTGACGCGATCAGCCCGGCCGCGCTGGTTGATATCGTTGTGGGTGGTCTGGAGCTGCAAAAGTCGGTGGTTCGCCGCACTGTTGCCGACGGCGATGAACTGTCCTTCACTCTGAATTTGCGAAACAACTCTGAGTTCGACATCGTTACCTATGATGAGATTGACGGCGACACCCTGCGCATTGATGGCGCGGCGGTCAGCGGCATTCTGGTTCGGGATGCGATCCCGTTGAATACATCGTTTGTGGCCTTTGAGGCCGATGCCGGCCTGACCCCGCTATATCACCTGCGTGGCGCGCCGACGCAGGAGTATGTCACAGTAGAGCCGACTGAACTGGCTGATATTGATGCCGTTGCGTTCTATCTGGACCGTGATTACGCGGTTGGCCGGTCCTCTGACCTGACCTTCAGCGTTTTGCTGCCAGAGGCACTGGGCACCGTTTCCATTTCAAACATCGCGGATACATATCTTGAGGAAGTCGCGGGCACTGCCACGTTGAACTCCAACGAGATCGTTCTGCGTCGTGAGGCGGATGATGCAATCAGCCTGGATTTCACCGATCCCACGACGGGTGCGTTCACCAGCTATGGTGAACTGGGCGCCGATACGTCACTGCAACTGATCTCCGGTGCATGTAACATTTCCAATGGAATTGACACGGTTGATGTGACGGTTGTCAGCCGGATCACTGGTGACAGTGAGGTTATCATCGCACGTGAGACCGGCGCGAATACTGGTATCTTCAACACCACTGACCTGCCGTTGGCGCAGATGGACACCCCAGTTTCGGGCGACGGCGTTCTGGCAAGTGTGAACGGCGATACGCTTAGCGCGTCGATCCAGTGTGATGGGCAGGTGGCTGAGGATGCGTTGCTGGTCAATCCGGGCAACTTCGTTTTCAACAGCGTGACCAATGCGCCGATCACCGACGCAACGGTTCAAATTCTTGATGCCAGCGGTACAGTTGTGCAAACCGTGGAAACCGACTCCGAGGGTTTCTTCGCCCCCGGATCGCTGGTTGCAGGTAATTACAGCTACGAGGTGGTTCCGTCCGCCACCTTCACGTTCCCGTCCGTGCGTCCGACCTTTGTCGGCATGGACCGGAATGTTGCGACATCGATTTCCTTTGGCGGTGTTTTCTCACATTCCGGCGGTCTCGTTCACCGTGCCGATCTGCCGGTTGATCCGTTTTATGGCGTGCCGCTGTCCTTGGAGAAAACCGCCGATACAACCCGCGTTCGCGCTGGTGAGTTTGTGACCTACACTGTCACTGCGACCAACAATATGGATCAGGCCCTGATCGGGGCGGAGATACTGGACCGGCCGCCATTCGGTACCGAGCTTGTCTCCGGCACCGTGCGTCTGGATGGTCAGGTGTTGGCGGATCCAACCGTTGATGCATCCGGCGATCTGCGCTTTGACCTCGACACGATGACAGTGGCGGAAAGTAACGTCCTGACCTACGTGCTGCGCTTCACAGCGCTGGCTGGCACTGGCCGGAACTACAACACAGCTATTCTGGACGGCAATCAGGCTGGTACAGGCACATATCGCGCGTCTAACACCGCTACAAACTACGTCAATCTGGACAATACCGGTGGCGTCTTCGCGGATGAGGGCACGATCCTTGGCGCAGTTTTCCTGGATTGTAACGAAAACGGTCTGCGCGACGGGCCGGAGGAATTGGGCGTGCCCGGTGTAAAGCTGGCAACGCAAACCGGCCTGTTTGTTGTAACTGATGCGGATGGTCAGTTCTCGCTGTTCGGGTTGAGCCCCGTTAGCCATGTCTTGAGCATTCTGCCCGATACCCTGCCGATCGATGCAGAGGTGCGTGTGACACGCGCGGCGGATATGTTGCGGGGCGGGACACGTATGGTTGCCCTGACCAATGGTGAGGTTCGCACCGAGAATTTCGCATTGGATAGCTGCGCACCAACCGCGGTTGAGGATGTAAACGCACGGATCGCTGCCTTTGCCGAGCGTGCGCAAACTGCCAGCCAGTTCCTGTCCGATCTGCCTATGGATGCCTCCACCGGTGATCGTCGCAGCATCCGCACTGAATCCGGTTCGGGTACAACCACGCAAATCCTGCGCGGCGCGCCGCAAGCAGGTGCGACACCAGCCGCTGATCTGGCCGAGGTTGCTATCGAAACAGCGCAGGAGCGTCAGACGCTGGAGTCAATTATCAAAACCCTTGATCCAGAGGCTGGCTTCATGGGGCTGGAGGATGGCGATACGGTTTTGCGTCGCACGACGAATATTCGCGTAAAGGGTCCGGCTGACCTGACCCTGTATCTGAGCATTAATGACACCGCTGCATCTTCGGCCAGCATTGGTGAGCTGACCACATGGGAGCGTGGCAACATTCAGGCCATCGAGTTCATCGCCATGGATCTGCAAGCTGGCGAGAACTCTATCGTCCTGACCGGTATCGGCCCCTTCGGGAATGAGCGTATGCGTGAGGAGATTACGATCTTCGCGCCAGGTGATCCTGAGCGTCTGGACATTGTTGCACCGGCTGAGGCTGCTGCGATCCCCGGCAACCGTATCCCCGTTGTCGTGCGTATTCTGGATGGCGCTGGCACTCCGGTTGAGGCTTCCGCGACTGTAACCCTGCGTGCGCAGGCCGGATTGTGGGACGTTACCGATATTCGCCCAAATCAGCCCGGCGTTCAGGCCTATATCGACAATGGTGAGGCGACATTCGACCTGATCCCACCACAAAACACGGGTCCTGAGGTTATCTCGGTTGAGAGCAGCTTTGGTGGTGCAGAGACGGAGATCGTGTTCACGCCAAACCTTGATGAGCGTATCCTCGTCGGTATCATCGAGGGCGCCGTTGCACTGAACGGTCGTGGTGACCTGATCGAGGAATCGCGGATCAGCCCCTTTGAGGAAACAGCCACCGGTCTGCGTGGCGAGGTTTATCTGAAGGGTCGCATTCGCGGCGATGCTCTGCTGACACTCAGCTACAGCTCCGACCGTGATACAGAGGACCGCCTGTTCCGTGATATTCGGGGGGATGAGTACTACCCCGTCTACGGCGATAACTCCGAGCGTGGCTTTGACGCGCAATCCTCCAGCAGCCTGTTCGTAAAGATCGAAAAGGGCGACTCCTACGTTCTGTACGGTGATATCGCAATCGAGGCTGAATCCGATGCCTTCGAGCTGGGCGGGTACAGCCGCGTTACCACAGGTGGTAAGGCGCATTGGCAGGAGGACGGCGTTTCGATCACGATCTTTGCCGCCCGCACCACATCGACACAGCGCGTGGTTGAGGTTGCCGCACGCGGTGTCTCCGGTCCCTATGACGTGGATCTTGGCACTTATGTTGAGGGCAGCGAGCGCGTAGACATCCTGGTTCGTGACGAGGATACCGGTGAGATCATCACTGAATATGCGCAGCGTCGCGGCAATGACTACGTTCTCGACTTCTTCCGCGATGCGTTGATCTTTAACACGCCGGTTAACCAGACGGATACTGACGGCAATCCAATCTCGATCCGCGTGACCTATGAGGTCGAGGAAGACGGCGCCGAGGCGTATTGGTTGTATGGCGGTGAGGTGAACGTCGAGCTAAGCGAAACCACCACCATCGGTGCGCGCGTTGTTCATGCAGATGCGGATAGCGGCATGGCGGAGCGTGAGCGGATTTACGCCGCCTATATCCGTCGTGAACTGAGCGAGGAGAACAGCCTGCTGTTCGAAATCGCACAGGCCGAGGATTCTGACGGTAATACCGGCAATGCTGCGCGTATCGAGTTCGTGCATGAGGGGGACGCAACCCGTCTGGAAATCGAGGCAAGCACAACAGGCACCGACTTCAACCCGACAGGGTCGTCCACGCGTGCCGGTGCAGATGAGGTGCGTGTCGATTTTACCGGCCAAATGGGTGCTGATGCCGATTTGCGCCTGTCTGCCCGCTATATCGCGGATCATGTCGCAAGTACGGAGCTTGCCGAGGCTGATCTCGTCTACACACGCCGCCTAAACGAGCAACTGACCAGCCGCATCGGTGTTGGTGTACAGCATGATTTCGAGGCTTCGGATCCGACCTCCATGCAGCTTTTGCTGGGTGTTGATGTTCGCCCGCAGGATCACCCGGGGCTTGCGCTGGGTATCGACCTTGAGCAAACGATCATTGGTGATGAATCCGGCGAGTTGAGCTTTGACGTTAGCTATGAGGTGCGTCCCGGTTGGACTGCTCTTGGTCAGGTTGATTTCGGTCTTGATCGTGAGGGCGAAGTGGACAAGATCACCCGCCTGCAAATGGGCATGGAATACCAGATGGCTGACGGCGTCCGTGGGCGTACCGAGTTCAGCGCGAATGGCGATAATCTGGACAGCTCCAACCTAGTTCAGGGCATGCGAGGTGACTGGGATCTGACGGAACAGTGGAGCCTGGGCGTTAGCCTTGAGCATACCGAGCCTCTGGACGGAAACGGCAGTCGCCTGACCTCTCTCGCGCTGGGCACCACATGGGAGGCACCAGAGGGTGAGTGGATTGTCGAGGCCGATCTGGACCAGACATTCGAGGAGGAGGGCTCGACCTTCTACACGAATTTGGGCACGGCCTATCAGATCAATGACGATCTGACCTTCCTGGGCCGGTCGCGCCTGGCATTGGATAAACGTGGCGATGGCCCCGATCATCTGCGCCACCGGGCACGTATCGGTCTAGCCTATCGTCCGGTTGAGGATGCCCGCTTGGACATGCTGGCGTGGTACGAGCACCAGTTGGACCAAAGTGATACCCGCAGCGACACCCATATGTGGTCGATCGCAGGCACCTATGAGGTGGATCAGGATTTGCGCCTCAATGGTAAATATGCGGGCCAGTTGACCAACCTGTCCACAGAGGGTGCCAATGGCATCGATACCGATGTGCTGACCCAACTGGTGCAGGGCGGCCTGACGTGGGACTTCGATAATAATCGTTGGGAGGCTGGCCTGAACCTGATGCAGATCTGGGATAATCAGGGCGCGCGCACCAATGCGGCAGGTATCCAGCTAAGCTATGTAATGAGCGAGGGGACCATGCTGTCCTTTGGCTACAACCACTCCATGGGCGAGCTGCCAGATAGCAGCCCATTCTATCAGGACGGTCTGTATCTTCGATTGCGGATTGTTCTTGATCACTCTCTCTGGGATCGGCTGGACTCTTTCCTGGGTGAGTGACGGCAGCAGCGGCGCGGAGGGGCATCTCCACGCCGCTGCTGCCTTAATGGCTACAATCATTGATGAAATTTTGGGTGGAGCGTTGCGATTGGCAGCGCTCTTTTTCTATCCGAATTGCCTGGGTCACGGGCCAAATGTGCCGCGAGCTATCCCTTTGCGCTAATGATTGCGCATAATGATTGAGGCATATTGCTATTACTGAAGCCAAGCTTTCTTAAGCTGCCCCTGAGTTTCTATGTACGCAGTGCAAATGTGTAGGAGTAACAGTCAAGTGTTTGAGGTTGTTTGCATTGCTAACCGTGTGTGCGTTTCGGGTGGACTTATTGGATGTCATGGCAACGGTCGTGCGGTCATCATTGATGGTGCCCGTGGTACATCAGGCCTCTCCCCATACTTGGTCTGACTAGCAACACCCCTTTCCTCAGATCCCTTAAGTCGTCTGGGGGGAGGGGTTAGCGAGCCTACGGATGCTCATTGGCGACCAGCTCTCATCCCTGACTGGCGTGAATGATATTATTGCGAAGCAATCCTCCGCTTGCGGCCGGGCCCCACGCCCGGCCGTCTTTTTTTGTGGACTGCTTTCAGGAAGCTGCGGAGACCGCAGGTGCTACGGCTGTGTTGAACCTCCGCAGGCGTGGCAGGGCGCTCCTCGCAAAGATACCTGCCGCTTGACCCATTCCCAATGACGGCCCGCAAATGGCCCACCAGCCCCAGCGTGTTGCCGTTGTGGCGCTGTATGCGCGGAAATCGGTGTGGGGATCGTGTGAATGCAGCTGGGGCGACTGGGGCTATGTGCCTAATTTCACCACCACAGGCGCAGGATAGAGCTGTTCTAATCGACTAAAACAGTTACGGCGCAACCTGGGTTGCGCCGTAAGCATGTGGACAGTGTTTTGTGTGCGTCTCTACGCAGCGATGGTCGACGGTATCGAAATTAGCTCGACGCCATCGGCGATAGCCTTCCCCGAAATTGGGATAGCAGTGCCGATGGCGAAGCTCGGCGGTATGTTCCTATCGGTGGTGTCCAGCTCAATCCGATAGTTCGATGCCGCCAAGGTCTGGAACGCACTGGGACCGTGATTGCCGGTCATAACCGGGCAGGCCAGCGTTTCGCTACTGATGTCCAGTGGCGTTCCGTTGTTTCTATAAGGAGTGCTCTGTGGGCTCAGCCGATCTGGATGCTGGTGATCAGCGTTGCAATCAAGCAGGCCATTGTTGTGAAGGTGGGGTGAGCCAGCGGTGACAGTGTACATGCGGCGCATTGTTGTATCATCTGCATTATCCTGAATGGGGGCCGCGGAAACATGCGGCTGTGTCAGTTGGATAGTCGGGGCAGGGCGTGATCTAACCTGTGGAAACGGCGCGATTGATGGGGCTCGGGGCGTGATATTTGTCGATATTGAGCACATCATCACTCCGTCGCCTTCTTGTTTCCGAGGCGGATATCGGCCTGTTTGGCGTTGATCCGTAGCGTCTTGTTGTTGAAAGCATATTACGTTGTTTCGAGGTGAAATGCAGACAGCGGTTGGGTATCTAGCGGGGTATTCGTGTACTTATTCGGCGTATGGATAGATTTGCTATTCCTTGGGGTAGTGTGATCTTGGTGCCTGCCCAAAAGCCCATGAGGAACAAACTCGCAGGCAGGCACCGCGCTCGCCAATGGCGAGGACGCGAACCAGGCTAAGGGGGTTACCTGAAGATCGCGGTCATTCGCTGTTCGTAAACCGGCCACGTGATCGAGGCGGCGTTGCCTGCATAACCATGATAGGCGGATAATCCGGTGCTCGTCGGCAGACCTGCCCAAATCAGGGCGAGGTTGTTCATGAATTGCACGCGGGACATCTCACCGCGGGCAAAGCTGCTATAGCCGGCATCCCGCAGCAGAATGTCTGCTAGATCATCCTGCATCGATGGCGAGAAACGCGCGCTGCGGGGCAAGCCACCACGGCGCATCAATTCGCGCAGGGTGTTCGGTATGATCTGATAGCGCCCAATGGCGTGGTGCTGACCGGGGGTCGCATCGACCCAATCCAGAATTTCACCAAGCGTCATTTCAGTCGGGCGGCGCGGCGGCAATATGCGTGCGGCCAATTGTACGGCGTCATAGCCCTGCGGGCCTGCCTCTGCCAATGCGATCAATGACTTCAACTCGGCGGAGCTGGTATCATCAGCAAAGACCGGATTGATCATGTGCAGCATGTCATCCACATGGGCCAAGGCCAGCATGTGATCACCTGCATTCGTGCGAAGTTGATAGAACCGTTCATCTACCGTTTCGACAGCATCAGCGTTTTGTTGCGTGCTGGATAGGAAAGACAGTTCTTTTGCCGATGCCGACTGTGTCGGCAAAGCAAGCGCAGCGACCAGGGGAATCGCCGGCAAAATCTTTGTACCAAACATGGAAAGAACCTCGTGTTGCAGTGGCGGACATGCACTGCTTCGAAGCTCAATTTGTCAGGTGTCGGTTGTGCAAACTGCGACGAGAAAGGACAGCCTTACGTTAGAGTGGATACGAGAATACCCTTTCGGCTAGCCACGATATACACGGGGTGTATTCAGGTGGTTTGCTGATACGCACGGCGACTTATAGGCGTCACAACATGTTTTGATCGCGGGCGATCATTGCGGCATGTGTGCGGTTTTTCGCCTGTAGTTTTCTGTACAGGGTTTTTACGTGCAGCTTGACCGTTACCTCCTGCAAGTCGTGATCGCGCGCGATCTCTTTGTTCGACTTACCCTCAGCGATGCCCTTGAGCACTTGCTTCTCCCGTTCGGACAGATGGCTGGTGGCTGGGTTGTCGGTTTCCTGCTGGGTCATGAAATCAAGCGGAGCGTATATTTCGCCCATCGCCATAAATTTTACAGCGTTAATCATCGACTTTGCCGCGACCGTTTTGGGTAGGAAACCGGCGGCACCCTGTTGCAGGGCCTGTTCGGCAATCGCCTTGTTGGCAGAACCGGAGATCATGGCGACAGGGCGTCCATCACTGGCGCGCAAGGCGGCGTCCAGACCCGCTAGGCCGTTCATGCCGGGCATCGCATAGTCCAGTAAGACCAGCGCAAAGCCCTCTTCGTTCTTGATCGCGTCCAGTGCTTCATCAAGGCTGGAGGCCTGACGAACAGTCATGCTGTTATCTTTTTCGAGATAGGCTGCGATCGTTTCACGTACCAGATCGTGATCGTCCGCGACGAGAATCCTCATTTATATTTCTCCCTACCTCTACACGCACAGGTTCTACTGGACCCATTCAGCGCTATTTCTCAAGAATGTACAAACGACATTTGTCTGTTGATTTTTCTCATAAAACGGCAAGAAAACCATGGCAGAAACAAATCCTATCCGAAAGTATATAATTTTACCCTTGTTATATCGTGTGGATAGGGCGGCTTCACGGTAAGGTTCAGGTCGAATGCAATTCCAGCGCGGCCCTGACATCTGGTTCCAATGTCATGATAACCGCAAACGCATTCACGTTTTTAATCGCGGCAGCGAGGAGCAATGCGCAAGATGAACGGGCGTAAAATACCACCGGCTGATGTTTGGATCGCAGGTATTGTGATTGCTCAGGCCTATTAACATGCGTGCCCATCGGCCCAAAGCGCTGTCTTCATCAGTCGTTAATTCACGTGCCAGAAATGAATTTATGCATAATCATGTGATGCCATGGCGTAGTTCTGGAACTTCGTCAGACTTGACGTAGCTGAATAGCTCGATCTGATTGGTGTGTTGGCTAGAGGTGTATGATGGCAAGATGGTTGGCTATTACAGTTTTGTTGGGCTTGCTGCTAAGCGGTGCGGCTGTATTGGCGGTCTTGGGATCGCAGGTGAACGATGAATTGCGTGCGCTGCGGACGGCCTCCAGCGATAATATTGAGTGGAACCTGCCACAGTTGGAGGTGGATCTCCTCAACTTACAACTCGCCTTGGAGCAATCTGGCGACACGGACCCTGTCGCTTCGGCGGCTGCGATCCGGCATAAATTTGACCTTTTCTACAGCCGCGTTCAGTCCGTAACCGAGGGGGAGACGTTTAATACGGTACGTGACGACAGCAATGTCGCGGATCGGCTAGACGATGTGCGTACCTTTCTCGATGAGAAAATTCCGGTCATTGATGCGCCTGACGCTGTGTTGCTCGCCAGAACCGATGATCTAATTGCCGAGGCATCGCTCCTGCGCACGACCCTGCGGCAGTTGGCTGTATATGGTGTAAGCGCCTTTGCGCAGCAATCGACGCTGCAACGTGAGAAGTTGTCGGCGCTGTTGACCCGTACCAGCACAATGCTGGTCAGCATGATCATTGCATTGGCCGCAGTGCTGGCCATCTTGTTCCGCCAGTTCGGTGTGTCAGAGCGTGAGGGACAAAAGCGCAAATTAACGAATATGCGTTTGAGGGCGGTGATCCGAACATCGTTGGATGCCATTATCGTGGTGGATAACAGGGGCCTGATTATTGATTTCAACGGCGCTGCCACGGAGATATTCGGATATACACATGAAGAGGCAATTGGCCTTCCCGTTGCAGATGCCATCATACCTGAGCGGTTTCGCAATGCGCATAGCTTGGGCTTGACCCGGTTTATTCGGACCGGTGAAAAGACCATTCTCGATACCGGATTGGTGGTCCTACAGGGCATGCGCAAGGATGGTAGTGAATTGCCGGTCGAAATGTCGGTCGCCTCGGCTGAGGGGCCACACGGCACGATCTTTGTCGCCTTTGTACGTGAAATCACCGAACGTCTGCGTGTGCAGGAGGAGTTGACCGCCGCCCGCGATGACGCATTGGCGGCGGATAAGGCGAAGTCGACCTTCCTCGCCGTGATGAGCCATGAGATGCGCACACCGCTCAATGGAATCATGGGCACGCTGGAACTGCTGGCAAACACCGATATTGATAAAAAACAGCGGGCTTATGTACAGGCCGCCCAGACTTCGGGCAGCTTCCTGATGCGGCATATCAACGACGTGCTGGATATCTCAAAGGTTCATGCCAGCAAGTTGCAGCTGACCAATGACGTGTTTTCACCCGCCACATTGGCCGATGAAGTTGTGGACGCGAACCGTGCAAATGCGAGCGCGCGGGGTAATGAAATCAGGGTCGAGGCTGGTTTGGATCACTCGGTCTATATGGTCGCTGATCGCTTTCGGGTCAGTCAAACCCTACTGAATCTGGTCGGGAACGCGATCAAGTTCACCTCGAACGGATCGGTGCAGGTCGGCGTGCAGGAGATCGCAACCGAGGACGGCCCGATGGTCGAGTTTCGTGTGAATGACACCGGAATCGGCATTGCCAGCGACAAGTTGGGCGAAGTTTTCGATGACTTTGTTACCATCGACACGTCCTATAGCCGCCGCTCGGACGGCACCGGGCTGGGCCTTGGCATCAGCAAACGCATGGCAACCGCTATGGGCGGCAGCATCGGTGTGGAGAGCGATTTCGGGTCTGGCAGTTCGTTCTGGTTTAGAATTCCGCTGGTTCGCGGTGAAAAACCCGAGGAAAAGCCAGATTCACAGCCTGATACTGACAGCGTTTATGAACATATCGCGCCGCTATCGGTGTTGCTGGTTGAGGATAATGCCATCAACAGCTTCGTCGCGCGTGAGATGCTTGTCGGTCTAGGTCATGAGGTGACGGAGGCAGGAAATGGTCTAATGGGTGTCGAAGCTGCCGAAAATCAGCATTTCGATATCATTCTGATGGATATCAGTATGCCGGTGATGGATGGCGTTACCGCAACAATCAAAATTCGTGAGTCGAGCGGGCAATCCCGCGACACTCCGATTGTCGGCCTGACCGCACATGCGTTGCCTGAGGAAATGGCACGTTTTCGCGAGATCGGCATGCAGGACTGTATGATCAAGCCGATTACGATCGCATGCGTGACCGAGATGCTGGCAAATCACGCGAATACCCCGATCCCCATAGAGGGAGAGGATGACGCATGGGGGGAGGAGAGTGATGATGGTACCTACATCAATTCTGAGACTTGCGGCGAGTTGATCGAGCTATTGGGTGAGCAACGTTTTCGTGCGGCCTTCGCCAACCTGACAGATGAGGCGGTGCGTACTCTACAATCCATACCCCGTCCGACGGTGGAGTCGGATTTACCCGAAGTGCAAGGTGAGGTTCACAAACTGGCCGGTGCCGCCGCTACCTTTGGTGCCACAGTGATGCAGCAGCATCTTTCCATCGTTGAAGCAGCTTGTAAGCGTCAGGATGTTCAGGCTGTGAATGAGGGGGTCGGTGATCTGGATACTGTTTGGAAGATGACGCGTGAGGAATTGGAGGCATTGCTGGAATAGCATTGCCACCATGGGGGCGGGGGAAGAGCGGGGCAGTTGCCCCGCTCGAATTGCGATTAGACAGGGTCCCAGCAGAATACATCGCCCGAAACATCCAGTGGTTGGAAGCTGGGGCGCAGGGCAGGAATTGCTTGCTTGCGTACGCTCTCAATATCCCAGCCATCGCCGTGATGAACCGACCGAACCGGACGGGGCTGCGACATCAGGAACATCTCGTTATTGCGCACGGCAAAGATTTGTCCGGTGATATCAGCGCCTTCATCCGATGCGAGGTGCAGCGCCAGCGGGGCGATCTTCTCAGGCACCATTTCCTTCATCCGGTTGACGCGCTCCTCCTGCTCGGGGCTGTCCACCTTGATCGAGGAGGTCATGCGGCTCCACGCAAAGGGCGCGATACAGTTGGAGCGGACGTTCCAGCGCGCAAGGTCCAGCGCGATGGATTTGGACAGCGATGCCACGCCCAGCTTTGCCGCGGAATAATTCGCCTGTGCCAAATTGCCGATCAGGCCGGAGGTGGAGGTCATGTGGATCAGGCTGCCGCTTTCCTGCTGACGGAACACATCGGCGGCGGCGCGGCTGGTGTTGAAGCTGCCATATAGGTGCACCTTCACAACGGCGTCGAAATCCTCATAGGTCATTTTGTGGAAGAAACAGTCGCGCAGGATGCCGGCATTATTGACGACGGCGTCCAGTCTGCCGAACGAGTCTGTGGCCTGCTTTACCATCGCCTTTGCGCCGTCTGGATCAGCAACGCTATCGCCATTTGCGACGGCCTTGCCGCCCAGCTTCTCAATCTCGGAAACGACGTTATCGGCGGCTTCGCTCGACTCACGCTTGCCATCCAGCGATGCGCCCAGATCGTTTACAACGACGCTGGCGCCTGCCTTTGCAGCCTCCAATGCAATAGCACGACCGATGCCGCCACCGGCGCCGGTTACAAGGATGACTTTCCCGTCAAGGGGGTGTTGGTCCGACATATATCCTCCGTCATGTCAGTTACTTGCTAGGTCACGGTTCTGCCTGTCGGCCGAAAATTCCGCGCTCGATTTGATCCGCTGCCGATTTCAGCGAAACAGCCACAGCCGCGAGGCTTTCTTTGTCCTGCTGGCCTGCGATGGTGATGCTGCTCATGCCGATGCGGGGAATACCCTCAGCATCGCGGGCCAGAGCAGCGACAATTTCCAAGCCCCGAAACAGCCCGCCATAATCAAAGGCGGTACCGGTTTCGCGGGCGACCTCAACATCCTGCCAATAGGCGTCGAAACCCGGTGCGGATTGCCAGCGCACGGTTTCATAGCCAATGCGGGTTTCTTCCTTGGTCAGGTTCATGGCGGCGGCGTAAACGCGCCCGACACCGCCTCCAAATACGGGCAGGCGGCTGCTGCGCGCGATAACGGCCTGCACAACCCGTTCGGTGGTGAAGCGGTCGATCAGTACGATCCGGTCGGTTTGTGTGATCTGCCACAGGGCGATCATCACCTCATGCTGTTGCGCAATTTCGTTGAGCATCGGGCGGATCAGGTCGGTCGGATTAGCCCCCATTAGCGGGGCGGCATATTCCATGATGCCCATGCCCAGCCGGTAATTCTTGCTAGCGGGATCAAAGCTGACCAGCCCCTCATGCGTCAACGTGCGCAGGATATTAAACGCAGACGAGACATTCATCTCCAACTCTCGAGCCAGCAGGGTCGCGCCAATTGGTCGCCCGCGCGCGGCCAGAAACCGCAGGATGCGCGTCGCGTTTTGCACGGCGGGGACAAATTTTTGACGAATGTCGTCGGACATAAGATTTTCCTTGTGGAATTGCATTCAACATACAGAATGCGTATTGCATGGCAAGAGGTGCCGCGAATGGCACCCCCAAGGGGAGGAGTTACGAAAATGCTAACAGGTGTAGATGAGGACGTCTTTGCACAGCTGGTTTCCGCAGTAGACCGGTTTGCAAAGGAGCGGCTTATCCCTGCGGAACGGCAGGTTGAGGAAGATAAGGAAATTCCTGAGTCGATCATCGAGGAGATGAAAGAGATGGGTCTGTTCGGCCTGTCCACTCCTGAGGAATTCGGCGGAATCGGTGTTAGCGCCAGCCAGGAGGCCGTGCTGATCGAGACGCTGTGTTATGCCTCGCTGACCTTCCGGTCGCTGATCGGCACCAATGTCGGCATCGGCGCGCAGGGCATCGTGATGGACGGCACGCCCGAGCAAAAGGAACGCTGGTTGCACGGTATTGCCAGCGGCGACATCATGACCTCGTTCGCGCTGACCGAACCGGATAACGGCTCGGATGCGGCGGGTATCAAAACCTCGGCCCGTCGTGATGGTTCTGACTTTGTGATCAACGGCACCAAGCGGTTCATCACCAACGCATCGCGCGCAAATGTGTTTACCGTTTTCGCCCGCACGGACCCTAGCAAGCCGGGCGCCGACGGCGTGACCGCCTTTATCGTTCCCGCCGATACGCCGGGCATCACAGTGGCCAAGCCGGACCGTAAGCTGGGCCAGCATGGTACCAAAACATCCGACGTGATCTTTGACGATGTGCGCATTCCCGAGGGCGCAATTCTAGGCGGTCCTGAAAAGCTGAACCAAGGGTTCCGCACCGCGATGAAGGTTCTGGACCGTGGTCGCATCCACGTAAGCGCCATGGCCGTGGGGCAGGGCCAGCGCATTCTGGACGTGGCCACAGATTACGCGCTGGAGCGTAAGCAGTTCGGCAAACCGATTGGTGAGCATCAACTGGTGCAGGGCCTGCTGGCCGAGTGTCAGGCTGAGTTGCACGCCGCCCGCGCATTGGTTCGCGCCACGGCTGCGACCTTTGATAAGGAGGGCAAGGCGATCCTACAGGCGTCATGCTCGAAATATTTCTGCACCGAGGCTGTTGGGCGTATCGCGGATCGTGCCCTGCAAATCCATGGCGGTGCGGGCTACATGGCGGAATATGAGATTGAGCGTCTGTACCGCGATGTCCGCCTGCTGCGCATTTACGAGGGCACCAGCCAGATCCAGCAGTTGATCATCGCGCGCCGTACCTTGGCGGAGCGTGCAGCGTGAGCGTGGATACACCGCGCGACGCCACGCAAATGCCGCCGCAATCGGCCTATTCGGCGCTGACGGGGATCGAGCTGATCTCCGTCACGCCTGAGGAAGTGATTTGCCGGATGCCGGTGACGGAGAAACTGACCAACCGGAACGGTGCGCTGCATGGCGGCGCGATCATGACGCTGGCCGATAATGCGGCGGGAACCTGCGCGTTCATCAACATCCCCGCTAGCAAATCGAACACCACAATCGAGAGTAAAACCAACTTTCTACGCGGTGTTCGTGTTGGCGATGTTGTGACCGCGCACTGCGTTCCGCTGCATAGCGGGCGCACGACCCATGTGCTGCAAACCACCATGACCCGTAGCGACGGGAAAACCGTAGCCGTTACGACCCAGACCCATCTGATCCTTGAATGGACGGATTGAGAGGACACCATGACAAACTCTGACATCAAAGGGCCACAGGCCACCTACGAAGAATTCCTCGCGCAGGGCCGCTTTATGATCCAGCGCGCGGCCAGCACCGGTGAGTTCGTTTTCTATCCCCGCGTGACAACCCCAACCGGCGCCACTGATCTGGATTGGGTTGAGGTCGGCGGCGGCGCAACCCTGCACGCAATCACCGTTAATCGGGGCCGGTCCGGTTCCACCAATGTCGCGCTGGTCGATCTGGATGAGGGCGCGCGGATGATGTCCACGCTACCCAATGTTGAAACCGCCCCGATCGGCACGCGCCTGATCGCACGAATTGAAAATGACGGCGACGCCCCACGCGTAGTGTTCGATCTGGCCGAAGGAGATGCAGCATGAGCGGTAACAGTATGCGCGGAAAATCCGCAATCGTAGGCATGGCAACCGCTGGCATTGGCGAGGCGCACGGCTTCTCAGCGATGGAACTGTTGGGGCAGGCGGCTGTTGCGGCTGTTGCGGATGCTGGTTTGAAATTGCAGGACGTTGATGCGGTTTTCGCGGCGACCAGCTCGCACGCTTTTCCAACGATGAGTGTTGTTGAATATCTGGGACTAAAGCCGAAATTCTTTGATGGCACCAATGTTGGCGGCTCCAGTTTCGAGCTGCACCTGTTGCAGGCAACCATGGCGCTTGAGGCAGGTTTGTGCGACGTCGCGCTGGTCTGCTACGGCTCGAACCAGCGCACGGCGGGCGGGCGGCTTGTTTCGATGAGCGAGCCGCAATGGCACGAGACTCCCTATAAGCCACGCCACCCGATCACGGCATATGGTTTGGCGGCCAGCCGTCACATGCACCAATATGGCACGACGCGCGAACAATTGGCCGATGTTGCGTTGGCTGCGCGGGGCTGGGCGAACCTGAACCCCGATGCCTTCGCCCGTGGCCCGTTGACCAAGGATGAGGTCCTGTCAGCACGCATGATCTCCGACCCATTGACCAAGGCGGATTGCTGTCTGGTAACGGACGGCGCGGCGGCGGTTATCCTGACCCGTGCGGACCGTGCAAAGGATCTGCATGCAAAACCGGTTTACTTCATGGGCGCAGGTGCTGCGAACTATCACCGTTCCATCGTGGAAATGCCTGACCTGACCACGACTGCCGCTGCGGATAGCGGACCACGTGCGCTGGAAATGGCGGGTATCAAGCTCGGCGATCTGGATCTGGCGATGCTGTATGATGCATTTACGATCAACACGATCCTGTTCCTTGAGGATTTGGGCTTCTGCCCCAAGGGCGAGGGCGGACGTTTTGTCGAGGATGGCCGCATCGCACCGGGCGGGGAGCTGGCGGTAAACACCAATGGTGGCGGCCTGTCCTGTGTGCATCCGGGCATGTACGGCCTGTTCCTGATTGCGGAGGCGGTGGAGCAAATTCGCGGCACTGCTGGCGCACGTCAGATCGCGGATTGCAACCTTGCCCTGTGCCACGGCAATGGCGGCACCTTGTCCAGTCAGTGCACGGCTATTCTGGGGTCGGAGGCCACGCTGTGACCGATCTAGGCCATGTAGACGGGCTGCTCGCACCGCGTTCCGTTGCGATTATCGGCGCATCCGAAGATGTGACACGCATCGGCGGGCGCCCCATCGCGGCAATGCTAAAGGCAGGATATAAGGGAGATATCCTGCCGGTGAACCCGAAACGTGACAGTGTTCAGGGGCTTGCCTGCTATGCCAGTGTTGATGACCTGCCCATGGCGCCAGATGCTGCCCTGATTGCGGTTCCGGCCAAGCTGGTGCCCCAAACGATTGAGGCACTGGGCCGTAAGGGATGCAAAGCCGCCACGCTGTTTTCCGCCGGTTTCGCGGAGATGGGCGCGGAGGGTGAGGCAGCACAACGTGAACTGGTCGCCCTCGCCGGTTCCTATGGAATGCGATTGCTGGGGCCGAATACGTTGGGCGTTTATAACGTCGATATCGGCTATTACGGCTCGTTCTCGTCGTCATTGGATACGGGTTTTCCGCTGGCAGGGAATATCGGCATTGCCAGCCAATCCGGTGCATTCGGTGCGCATCTGGGCGCTTTGGCGCGGGATCGCGGGCTGGGTTCATCCATCCTGATGACCACGGGCAACGAGGCGGATATCACTGTCGCTGATGCGATTGCATGGATGGCGCAGAACGACGCAACGGACGTGATTTGCACATATATGGAGGCGGTGAACGACGCGCCTGCCTTGCTGCGGGCGCTGGATGCGGCGCGTGCGGCGGGTAAGCCTGTGATCGCGCTGAAATCCGGTCGTTCGGTTGTGGGCGCGGCTGCGGCTGCGTCGCATACGGCCTCGCTAACCGGTGATGCAGTTGTCGCTGATGCCGTGCTGACGGCCCATGGCGCGATCATCGTGCGGGATCCAGAAACCATGCTGGATATCGCCTATGTCGCGTCCAAGAAGATTTTCCCGAAACAAAACTCCCTTGGCGTAATTACCGTCAGCGGTGGTGCAGGGATCGTCATCAGTGATGAGGCGGAACGGATCGGTTTCCCAATGCCGCCCATGCCAGATGAGGCGCAGGCACACTTGAACGAGGTACTGCCCTATGGCTCCCCCGTTAACCCGCTGGATTGTACGGCGCAGGCGCTGAACGATCCATCCTTGCTGGAGGTGTTTACCCGCGCGGCATTGCAGGATGGTGGCTATGGCGCGGTGCTGTGCTTCTTTACCTATGTGGCGGGCAGTCCCGCGATGTCCGATACGATCATGCAGGCGATGACACCTTTGCGCGCCGCCTATCCCGATAGAATCATTGCCTTTGTTGCCCTAGGCGCGCCGGAGGTGCTGCGTAGTTATGACGATCAGGGCATCCTGATTTTCAACGATCCCTGCCGTGCGACCCGTGCAATTCATGCAATTTGCTCGATGCGGGATGCGGTTAACGTGACAGCACCAGACGTCACGCCATTGACCCTGCCGGACCACACACCGGATGAGGCGACGGCCAAGGAAATCCTGGCGCAATCGGGCATCCTGTCCGCGCCGGAGCAAGCCGTGCAAAGCATCGAGGACGCGGTCGCCGCCGCTGACAGCTTTGGCTATCCGGTGGTGATGAAAATCCTGTCGCCGGACATTCTGCACAAATCCGATATCGGCGCAGTGAAGCTGAATCTGGACGATGAAGGGGCCGTGCGCTTGGCCTATGCGGAGATTCTAGGTGCTGCGTCTCGACATGCGCCGGACGCGCATATCAGCGGTATCCTCGTGGCAAAACAGCTTAGCGGTGGTGTGGAATGCCTGATGGGGATCAATCGCGATCCGGCCTTTGGCCCGATGGCGGTGTTCGGTCTGGGCGGCATTTTCGTGGAGCTGCTGAACGATGTGGCAGTGCGCGAATGCCCGTTTGATACGGTGGCGGCGCACGAAATGATCTCCTCCATCCGTGGCGCGGCCATTCTAAAGGGCGCGCGCGGGCAGGCCCCCGTGGACATGGATGCACTGGCGGAAATGCTGTCACGCCTGTCGATCTTTGCCGCTGGCGCGGGGGAGCGTTTGACCTCGGTCGATTTGAACCCCGTGCTTGCCCTGCCGCAAGGCGCCTATGCGCTGGACGCGGTTATCGAAGTGAAGGAGCTCTGACATGGCGATCAATTATGACCACCTGATGGGGTACGACATTCCAGAGGTTGTGCAGAGTTATGGCGAACGGGATGTCGCGCAATACGGCCTGTCAATCGGCATGGGGCAGGACCCTATGGACCTGCAACAACTGCCCTATGTCGGCGGTGTGCAGGGCGATATCCGCGCGATGCCTGCAATGGCCAACGTGCTGGGTCATCCCGGATTTTGGCTGGGCAACCCCGATACCGGCGTGGATGCATTGCGTCTGGTGCATGGTGAGCAGGGGATGACGATCCACAAGCCCCTACCTGCCGAGGGGACAATTCGCGCCAAAACGCGGGTCGTCGGCCTGATTGATAAGGGCGAGGGCAAGGGCACGTTGCTCTATTCCGAAAAGGCAATTCATGATGCGGCCAGCGGCGACCTACTGGCCACATGTCGCGGCACGACCTTCCTGCGGGGCGATGGTGGTTTTGGCGGCCCGACCGGTCCGGCCAAGGTGCCGCATCAATTGCCCGATACCGAACCCGACCATGTGTTCCAGACGCAAACCCGTCCTGAGCAAGCGCTGCTATACCGTTGGAATGGCGACACAAATCCGTTGCATCTGGACCCTAGGGTTGCGCAAAAGGCAGGGTTCGAACGGCCCATCCTGCACGGGCTTTGCAGTTTTGGCTGTGCGGCACATGCGTTGCTGGCGGTGCTATGTGATTACGACGCGACCCGATTTGGATCGCTGGACGGGCGCTTTACCGCGCATGTTTTCCCGGGTGAGACATTGCGCACTGAGATTTGGGATGACGGCTCGTTCCGCATGCATGTGGTGCAGCGGGATAAGGTCGCCATCGGTAACGGTATTTTCCGCTTTCGTGAGGATTTGAAATGAGTGTTTCGACAGAACTGCGCGATGACGGCCTGATGATCATCACGCTGGATATGCCGGATCGGCGCAATCCCGTGGGCCATGAGGCGCGCAAGGCAATCGTGGCGGCGCTATCACAGGCGGAGGGCGACGACGCGGTGAAGGGCGTGGTGCTAACCGGCGCGGGCGGGCACTTCTCCGTCGGTGGCGATATTCGCGATCAGCGGGACCGGTCCGTGGCAGAACAGCGTGAGCGGTTTGGCACGGTCAAGGATATGGTCACGCGGATGGTCCGCTTCTCAAAGCCGCTGGTTTCCGCGGTTGAGGGATGGGCCGCTGGCGGCGGTTTCGCACTGGCGCTGGCGTGCCCAACGGTGGTGGCGGCGCAGGATGCGAAATTCATCGCCAGCTTTACCAAGGTAGGTCTGATCCCCGATATGGGCCTGCTCGCCACATTGCCAGCCCGCATCGGGGCAGGGCGCGCACGGCGGATCATCATGACCAACCGCCCCGTTGATGCGGCGGAGGCCCTTAGCACCGGCATCATTGATGAGCTGGCCGAAACCGGAACCGCACTGGAAACCGCCTGTAAAATCGCGTTGGTCGAGGCCGCAGGCGCGCCATTGCCACGCCACTTCATCAACGACTGGTTCGCGCGGGATGTTGATGCTGCGCTGGATTACGAGCGTGCCTTGCAGCCGATTCTGCTCAACAGTGCTGATGCAGCCGAGGGCCGCGCGGCTTTCTTTGAAAAGCGCACACCGACCTATCTGGGCCGTTAACCCGTCGCGAGGACAAATGCCTGATACGACCGTCGCCGAAGCTGCGCCAACAACCCTGACATTAATCCGTCGGGGCCTGATGTCTGTTGTCATGATCTCCGCAATCTTGCTGGTTTTCGTGACCTCGGATTGGTTGATCCTGGGCGCATCATGCGCACTGGCGCTGTTTTTGGTGCTGGGCTGGCGGCGGTTCGGTGTCGGAACTTGGGTGCCGGTATTGCTATCTGTCGGCATCCTCGCTGTGGCGGTGCAGCAGGGCGTTGAGGGGGCTGTTCTATTAGAGGCTCTCGGGCGGATGCTGTTTCTGTCTGCGTTGATTGCGGTTCTGGGCACGTTACGTTCCGCCGCATCAATGGCGCCGGAGGTCGCGCAGGCAGGTGCCTTTCTAACCGGTCAACCGGCCTCGCGTCGCTATATCGCGCTGAACACAGGCGGGCACCTGTTTGGCGTTTTGATCAATTTCGGGGGCCTCGCCCTGTTGCTGGACATGGCCACTCGCGCCATGAAAAGCGAGGCGAGCATGCAGCTATCGCCTGAGCTGCGTGAGGTGAAGCTGAAGCGGATGTCGCTGGCCATTGTGCGCGGGTTCGGGATGATCTCGCTCTGGTCGCCGCTTGGCTTTGCGACGAATGCGATCCTGATCACGCTGCCGGGCATTAGCTATGTGGAGTTCGGCCCGCTAGGTTTTGCCATGTCGCTGGTCTTTGTTGCGGTCGGCTGGGGCTATGATCAGATTGAGCGTTGGCGGCTGGGCACCACCGCCACCGCACGGCCCAGTCCACCGGTTGGCGCATGGAAGGGGGCGGTAATCCTGCTGGTGCATGTCGTAGTGCTGGGCGCGTCGGTCTTTATTCTGCATGAAGTTACGCCGCTTAGCTTTCAGCAGGGTTTGATCCTCGTCGTGCCAACATATGCGTTGCTATGGGCCGCTGGCAGCAGGCGTTCCGCGCCCATTTCGGCAATCCGTCAGGCGCTAGCCACCACGGTCAACCGCTTGCCCAACTCCGCAGGGGAAATTGGCGTATTCGCTGCTGCTGGTTTCCTGTCAGTGATGCTGTTGGCGCTGATCCCCGTTGACGTTTTGCGCATGTATATTGCGGATCTTGGATTGGGGCCGATATCGCTGGCGCTGGGGCTGTCCCTATCGATCGTGTTTTTCGCAATGCTGGGCATCAACCCGATTGTGACCGCATCCGTTATGGGGGCAATCGTGTCGCAACTGGCAGTGCCGGGGCTGAGTAACACGGCAATCGCGTTGGCCATTACCGGCGGATGGACCGCGGTGATCGGGCTGTCGCCCTTTATCACCACGATCATCCTGTGTTCCGGCATTATCGAGCGTCCGGTCTGGCGGATCGGCCTGATCTGGAATGGCATGTACTGCCTGACGATCCTACTGATCTGGTTTGCAATGCTAACCGGCCTGATGCTGAGTGGTTTGATTTGAGGTGGGTGCGAACTCCGCACGGATCGCGGCATCCTGCGCGCCAAGAGCGGGCATCTGCGATTTCACCACGCGACGTACGCCATCAATCAGCGCGGGCGGGGCGGGCAGCGATACGACGGAGCCGGTCGGCGTCGCGACCTGCGAAGTATGCAGATGCGGGTGGGATAGCAGCCCGTTCATGTCATTTACGCCTGCAAAGGCGATATTGGCGGCTTGCAAGAGTTTTGCCATCTCCGCATTGCTGCGCTGTCCAACTGCCTGCGCCACGGTGCCATCAACCTGTGCACGATTTTCGACTCGCGCATTATTAGTGGCAAAGGCAGGATCAGACACCAGCTCCGGCGCGTCCAACACTCCGGTTGCAAACAATTCCCATTCACGATTGTTCTGGATCGAGATCAGTAAATCCTGTCCATCACTCGTGGTAAACACCCCATAGGGTGAGATGCTGGGATGCGCCAAGCCAATCCGCTTGGGCGTATTTCCTGCGGCAGCGTGCAGATAGGGAACGGCCAGCCAATCCGCGATCACGTCGAACATGGAGATGTGGATATCACTGCCCTGACCGGTCACGCTACGCGCGATCAGTGCCTCCAGAATTGCGGCCTGCGCTGCGGCGCCGGTGGCAATATCAACGATTGAAATTCCGACCCTTGCCGGTTCATTCGGCCCGCCGGTGATCGAGCACAAACCCGTTTCGGCCTGTATTAACAGGTCATATGCCTTACGTTTCGCATAGGGACCGGTTTCACCATATCCACTAATCCCGCAGGTGATGAGCCGCTTGTTTCGGGCGCGCATTGCCGCAGCGCCCAATCCCTTACGCTCCAATGTGCCGGGCTTCAGGTTCTGGACCAGCACATCCGCGCCCTCAATCATCGACAGTAACAGGGCGTGGTCGTCAGTATTGTTCAGGTCGATCGTGACGGATTCTTTGCCGCGATTTAACCAAATAAAATAGCTGCTTTCGCCATTTGCGGCCTGATCATAGCCCCGTGCGAAATCGCCCTCGGGGCGTTCAACCTTGAGTACTCGCGCACCCGCATCTGCAAGACGCGATGTGCAATACGGTGCGGCGACAGCCTGTTCAATAGACACCACAAGAATGCCATCCAGAGGTCCGTTGGACATGATCATTTTCCCCATCTGTTCGAACCTATCATGGCTCTTTTCTAGAGCCTAAATCAGGTTATTACATGCTGCTAGGGTCTGATCAATATTTCAGACATGCATTTTCGGCATGAATGCTAAAGCGTCGTGCCTGGCCACTGACCTGAGGCGGCGAGTCGGTGAACCTCGGATGTCAGGAACTCGGAAAAGCCGGAGGTCAGTCGCGAGCCGGGGCGATTGAGCGGCGTCATCAAAACCAGGGTCCGATCAATGGTGCGACGCACGATCGGACGGGCGATCACTTCACCTGCGCGAACCTGCTGGATGACGCTGACAAGGGGCAGGATCGTGGCCCCCATTCCGCGCTGCACAAAGGCAAGCATGGTGGGCAGCATATCGACCTCCAAAACAACGTTCAGGTCGATGCCCTCGCCCTGCGCGATGCTGTCCAACCGGCCCCGCAATCCGTGCTCCGGATTTGGCAGAATCAGCGGTTCGCGCAACGCATCGGCAGCATTGATCGGCATGCCATCTGGTGCGTCGGTTTGCTTGGTCGATTGTATTAGGAAAAGTTGTTCAAGAATAATTGGTTGCATCTTTATTGAAGGTGATTTCTGCCCCTCGTAGGCAACGCCCAGATCAATCTTTCCACGCAGTAACCAGTCCTGAATATGGCCACTAAAACTGGATACAATCCGCAGGTTTACTTCCGGATAATTCTGCATTGTATGTTCGATTAGGTGGGTCGCAAGAACCTCCGCAACAGTGGGCGGCAGGCCAAGTGTTAGAGTGCCTGAAAGGGTCGTTTTATTGCCCGATAACTCGCCTGTCAGATCCTCGATATCCTCCAGAATAACCTTGGCGCGGCGGGCCAATTTCAGGCCCTCCTCGGTGGGCATAACGCCGCGTCCGTGACGGCGCAGCAGGGGGACGCCCAGCTCGAATTCCAGCGCCTTTACCTGCCTGCTCAACGCGGGCTGCGCGATGTTCAATTGGTCGGCGGCGGCGGTGATGCTGCTCAGCTCAACGATCTGGATGAAGTTGCGAAGTTGCCGGAAATCCATTCATGCTCCAATTGTATCGCTGATATATCCATAATGCATTTGAAACATAAATAGCAGTCTTACAGTCTGTGTCGAGAAGGCAAACTCACTTTTCAGCCCGATCTGGCGCTGGGGGACAGCTTTTCATCTTGGACACGGTCAAAGAATCCGGCCGAGGTGATGCGTGGGTCGGGACCTTCTCCATTCGGAGGAAACACAATGAAAAAGACACTTTTGCGCACAACTATTGGTGCACTTATGGCCTGTGCGGCGCTGCCTGCTATGTCGCAGGAATTGCCCGGCACGATGGTTTGGACATCCTATGATGTTGGTTCCGCGGGCTATGCCGAGGCATCGGCAATTGCGGATGCATTTGGCCGTGAGTTCGGTACTCGTGTACGTATTCAGCCATCGGGCAGCGGCATTGGCCGTTTGCAGCCGCTGCTGCAAGGGCGCGCCGATTATGCCTTCCTCGCGACGGAGGCATTCTTCCTCGGTGAGGGCGCATATGACTTCTCGACGCCAGAGTGGGGTCCACATCAGCTGCGCGCCATTGCAGGCCGTCCTGCGGGCATCACGCTGATTGCCGCTGGTGATGCGGGTATCAACACGGTTGAGGATGCACGCGGCAAGCGCATCGCATTCGTCGCAGGTAACCCGTCGGTGAACGTGAAGTGCGAGGCGATCCTCGCATTTGGCGGTCTGACGCTGGATGATGTCGAGGTCGTAATGTTCCCGACCTACGGCTCCGCCATGTCCTCGATGACACGCAACGAGTCCGACGCAACCTGCACCACGCCGACCACCAGTCAGCTATACGAACTGGCCGAAAGCCCCCGTGGCATTCAATACGCACCGCTGCATGCCGATAATGATGCCGGTTGGGAACAGCTTCTGGAAGTTCTGCCCATCATGAGCCCGTCCGAGGAGGACGTTGCCGCAGGTGTGCCCGAGGGTGAAATTACGCTGATGGCGGCCTATCGCTATCCTGTAATCACCACCACGGATGAGAAGTCCGAGGACGATGTTTACGCCTTTATCAAGGCGCTGGACGAAACCTATGACCTGTACAAGGACGGCACCGCAGCAATGCACCGCTGGTCCCTCGACCTGTCCGGGCGCCCTGCGATTGACGTTCCTTTCCATGAGGGCGCGATCCGCTACCTGCGCGAAATCGGCGTGTGGACCGAGGAAGACGACGCATGGAATGAGCGCCGTCTGGCTCGCATGAATGCGCTGACAGATGCATGGGCATCCTTCCACGCCGAAAATGCCGACATGGCTGAGGAAGACTTCTCCGAGGCGTGGATGGCGCATCGGGCTGAGGTTATCTCCGCACTGAACTGATCGGAGCTCGCTCCACAGTAACCCCCGGCGTTTTTACGCGCCGGGGGGATTAGTCATTCGTACATTATGGACGGTTTCATGGACTCCGATAAAAATATTGCGGGCGCCGATACGGCCGACTTCGCCCCGGTCAGTGCTGCGGGCCCACAGGGGACTATGCGGTGGCTTGTCATGGCGCTGGGTGCGTTAGGCGTCATCCTTGCCGTGAACCAGCAATTTTTGCTGGGCCTGTTTGGCTTCCAGCCGCTTGGAAACTCATATCTTTATTACCTGATTGCTATTTTTCTGGCTGTCACCTTTCTGGCCTTGCCGATTTCCAGCAAGCTGGAGGGAAAGCTGACATGGGTGAATCTGCTACTGGCGGCGGCTGCGCTGATCAGTGGCGGTTGGCTGGGGATGCACGGCCTCGATATCATCACGCGTGGCTGGGAATATGACGCGCCGCTAACCGCCGACATTATGGCGACGGTTCTGATCGTGCTGGTGCTGGAGGGCGTACGCCGTGCCGGTGGCCCCGTCCTATTGGCGACTGCGCTGCTGTTCGGAACATTTCCGCTCTATGCCGGCCACATGCCGGGCTTTTTGTGGGGTACTCAATTTTCAGGTATCGAAACGGTTCGCGCGCATGTGCTGGGTGTGGAAAGCATCATCGGCATTCCAATGCAGGTAGTTGCTGAACTGGTTATCGGCTTCGTTATTTTTGGTTCGGTCCTGGTGATTACCAAGGGCAGCGACTTTTTCATGGAGCTTGCCTCGGCCCTGCTGGGTCACAGTCGCGGTGGACCGGCCAAGGTGGCGGTGATCGGTTCCGGCATTCTTGGCTCGCTATCGGGCAGTGTGATTTCAAACATCCTGACCTCCGCGCCATTTTCCGTTCCGACGATGCGCCGCGTGGGCTATCCGGCCAGTTATGCGGCGGCGGTGGAGGCATGCGCCTCAACCGGAGCAACGCTAATGCCGCCGGTTATGGGCACTGTTGCCTTCGTCATGGCGTCCTTTCTGGGCGTGCAATATTCCACCATCGTGATTGCAGCGGTAATCCCCGCAATCCTGTTCTATGTCGCGTTGCTGTTCCAAGTGGATATGTACGCAGCACGTCGCGGCCTGCACGGTTTGCCACGCTCTGAAACGCCAAAGGTGCTGCCGGTGCTGGCAAAGGGCTGGCCCTATTTGCTGAGCCTCGCGGTGCTGATCTTTGTGCTGATGGTCCTGCGTCTGGAGTCGCGTTCGCCATATTACGCATCCATCGTGATGATTATCGCGACGTCCTTCCGCAAGGAAACGCGCATGACCTATGAGCGGTTCAAGGCGCTGATACTGGATGTTGCCCTGAACGTGGGTAAGCTGGTGGCGATCCTTGCCGGTATCGGTCTGGTCGTGGGCGGTCTGTCCTATACCGGTGTTGCCGGTGCGTTCAGTCGTGAGCTTCTGCTCTATGCTGGTGGTAGCATTCCATTGATGCTGATCGCGGGTGCTGTGACCAGCTTCGTTCTGGGCATGGGGATGACGGTTACGGCCTGCTATATCTTCCTGTCGATCCTGTTGGCGCCAGCCTTGGTTCAGGCGGGGCTGAACCCGATCGCAAGCCACCTGTTCATCCTGTATTGGGGCATGCTGTCCTATATCACGCCACCGGTTGCGCTGGCTGCAATCACTGCGGCGAATGTGGCTGGGTCCAAACCGATGGAGACTGGCTTCCGGTCTATGCGTCTGGGTCTGCCGCTCTTCGTGTTGCCGTTCATCTTTGTCTACGATCCGGCGCTGATTATGCACGGCTCTGCCATCGATATCGTAACGCGTGTTGCGCTGACGACGATTGCGCTGTGGGCGATTACCTCCGCCTTTGAAAGCTGGATTTACAAAGTGGGGCAGGTGGGCATCGTCAGCCGTCTGGTTCTGGCAGTTGGCGGCATTCTGATCATCGTGCCGACACTGACGGCCAGCATCGCAGGTGCGGTTGTTCTGGGCGGCGTCATCTCTATCAACCTGATGCTAAAGCGTCGTAATGCGACGATGGGAGCGAACCATGGATAAACGACTGCCAGATTTGGCCAGTGCGGTCGCACCGATCACAGACGGCTCAGTGATCATGATCGGGGGGTTCGGGTCCTCCGGAATTCCCTTCGGTCTGATCGACGCGCTGCTGGAACAGGGCGCGCGTGGCCTGACTGTCATCTCCAACAATGCCGGTGCACAGGAAACCGGCATTGCCAAGCTTCTAAAGGAAGGGCGTCTGGCCAAGGTGGTCTGCTCCTACCCGCGTTCCCCAGGCTCCATCTGGTTTGAGCGTCGCTACGAGGCAGGAGAGATCGAGCTGGAGGTTGTGCCGCAGGGCACACTTGCCGAACGTATTCGCGCCGCAGGTGCTGGCATCGGCGGGTTTTTGACGCCTACCGGTTACGGCACCCTGCTGGCCGAGGGTAAGGAAACCCGCGTGATCGACGGGCGCGGCTATGTGATGGAATCCCCGCTACACGCCGATTTCGCGCTGCTGCGTGCGGAAAACGGCGATAAGTGGGGCAACCTTAACTATCACGCAACCGCTCGGAATTTTAATCCGGTTATGGCCTGCGCGGCGCGCCATTCGATCGCAGAGGTTCGGCATTTATCTGATGAACCCATTGATCCAGAGCGCGTGGTCACCCCCGGCATCTTTGTTCATAGCGTCGTTGAATACGGAGTACGGCCATGAGAAATCTGACCGATACCGAACTGGCCGCACGGGTCGCGCAGGATATCCCTGACGGGTCTTATGTGAATTTGGGCATTGGCAAACCGACCCATGTTTCCGGTTACGTGCCCGAGGGGCGCGAGGTGATTTATCACGCCGAAAACGGTATCATCGGCGTGGGCCCAACCCCCGCTGAGGGTGAGGAGGATCTGGAGCTGATCGATGCTAGTAAGCGTTATGTCACGCCAGCCCCCGGTGCCGCCTATTTCGAGCATGCTGACAGCTTTGCCATGATGCGCGGCGGCCATATCGATATCGCTGTTCTGGGCGCCTATCAGGTTGCGCAAAACGGAGATATCGCGAATTGGGCCACGCTGGACAACACATTCCCGCCTGCCGTTGGTGGCGCGATGGATCTGGTGGTCGGCGTTCCGACAATCCTCGTGATGATGCGGCATATCAACCGCGATGGCAGCCCCAAGTTGCTGCGTGAATGCACCTATCCGCTAACCGGGTTGGGCGTGGTCAGCCGGGTCTATACCGACCTTGCCGTGCTGGACATAACACCGGCTGGCTTCAAACTGGTTGAACTGACAGCAGGCAATACGCTGGACGAGGTTCAAGCGCTTACCGAAGCCAAAATTCATACCTGAGCGCGGTCCCCGCGACCCATAACGAACAGGAGAGACGCGTGAAAACCAGCGCCCCCCAAGATCACGAAGACCTGCGCGATGCCTTGCGTGCGCTATGCGCCGAATTTCCACCGGAATATCACCGCAAGCATGGTGCCGATGAAACCTATCCCGAGGAATTCGTCACCGCCTTGACCGAGGCAGGCTGGATGGCCGCAATGATCCCCGAGGAATTCGGCGGATCCGGCCTTGGCCTGACGGAAGCCTCCATCGTGATGGAGGAGATCAACCGTGCGGGCGGCAATGCCGGTCATTGCCACGGTCAAATGTATAATATGGGCACGCTGCTGCGCCACGGCTCCGACGCGCAAAAGGCGAAATACCTGCCCAAGATTGCAACCGGCGAACTACGCCTGCAATCCATGGCCGTGACTGAGCCGACTACCGGCACCGACACGACCAAACTAAAAACAACCGCCGTGCGTAAGGGCGACAAATACGTCATCAACGGACAGAAGGTCTGGATCAGCCGCATTCAGCATTCAGACCTGATGATCCTGCTGGCCCGCACCACGCCGCTGGCCGATGTGAAGCGGAAATCCGAGGGGCTTTCGATCTTCCTCGTGGAACTGGATCAGGTGATCGGTAAGGGGATGGAGGTCAAACCCATCCCGAACATGGTCGGCCACGAAACCAACGAGCTGTTCTTCGATGACCTCGAAATCCCTGCCGACACGCTGATCGGTGAGGAGGGCAAGGGCTTTCGCTATATCCTCGACGGGTTGAACGCGGAACGCACCTTGATCGCGGCGGAATGTATCGGTGACGGCTATTGGTTCATCGACAAGGCAACCCGCTACGCCACGGAGCGCGAGGTATTTGGCCGCCCCATCGGTCAAAATCAGGGCATCCAGTTCCCGTTGGCCAAGGCGTTTGCCCATCTTGAGGCCGCTAACCTGATGCGGTTCGAGGCATGCCGCCGCTTTGACGCGGTTCAGGATGCCGGCGCGCAGGCAAATATGGCCAAAATGCTGGCCGCTGATGCCTCATGGGAGGCCGCAAATGCCGCCATGCAGACCTTTGGCGGGTTCGGTTTCGCGCAGGAATATGATGTGGAGCGTAAATTCCGCGAAACACGTCTGTATCAGGTCGCACCGATCTCAACCAACCTGATCCTGTCCTATGTGGCTGAACATATCCTCGGCATGCCGCGCAGTTTCTAGGAGTTAACAATGTCCGATCCCGCAGCCCATAAGGGCCTGACCTTTCCTCTGTTCGTTCCCGCCGACCGACCAGAGCGGTTTTCAAAGGCCTGTGCTGCGGGAACGGATAGCGTTATCATCGATTTCGAGGACGCCGTCGCCCCCGATAGCAAAGTCGCAGTGCGCCGCATCCCCGAACGGGCCCTGCCTGTGGATCGGAAGGTTCGATTGTTCCTGCGGGTTAATGCGGTGCAAACCCCATGGTATCGCGATGATGTTGCCTTTGCCCGCTCCGTCGGGTTCGACGGGGTTGTTTTGCCCAAGACCGAAAGCGCGCAGCAGATTGCAGACCTGCGCGCCGCATTGGACCCAGGGCGCATGGTTATTGCCTTGGTCGAGACGGTCGCAGGACTGGCCGCCATTGATGAGATCGCCGCAGAGGCTGATCAGATGGCCTTTGGCTCCATCGATTTTGCGGAGGATATGGGCTGCGCACATACGCGACTTGCACTGCTGCCCATACGCAGCCGCATTGTGCAGGCCGCGCGCATGGCCGGACGTATCGCACCAATCGACGGGGTCACGACGACAACCGATGATGCGGCGATAATTGCCGATGATGCGGCTCATTCAATAGAGATGGGTTTCGCTGGTAAGCTTTTGATCCACCCGAAACAAATAGCACCTGCACGCGGCGCATTCCGCCCCAATGCTGCCGATCTGGACTGGGCGCAGCGGGTTGTTGCGGCGGCTGGCGACGGTGCGACCTTGGCCATTGATGGGGCCATGGTGGACGCGCCGGTCGTGGCCCGAGCACGCCGTATTCTGGAGCGGGAAAGGACATTATCATGAGCGTTCTGGATCAAATCGATTTCGACCATCTGAACACATGGATTGGTCGCACCGAAAGCGTGACAGATACCGTCACCGCAGGACTGGTCGCACGGTTTCAGGCAACCTTTGGCCAACGCCTGTTTGCGGGCGCTGCGGGGGTACCGCTGGGCCTGCATTGGTGCCTCGCGCCACCTGCCGTGCCGATTGAGGAGGTCGGCCCCGACGGGCATCCCTCGCGCGGTGGGTTCCTGCCGCCAATTCCGCTGGAAAACCGCATGTGGGCAGGTGGCGCCGTCAGCTTTCACGCGCCAATCCACGTGGGGGATCAGGTCACGCGAAGCTCTCGCATCGCGGCGATAACGCCCAAGGATGGCCGCAGCGGCCCCTTGGTTTTCGTCACGGTCGAACATGAATTGCGCGTCGGCGATCAGGTAAAGGTCGAGGAGCGCCAAGACATCGTTTATCGCCCCCCCCGTGCGATTGAGCCACCGCAACCCGTGACCGTTCCCGCCGTTCCAGATGGGGCCTTTGTCGGGGATGCTGTGACATTGTTCCGTTATTCAGCGATGACATTTAACGGGCATCGCATCCATTACGACTTCCCCTATGTCACCGAGGTTGAGGGATATTCCGGCCTAGTGGTGCACGGTCCCATTCAGGCGACCCTGCTGATGAATGCCGCTGCCATGGCGCATGGGGATGAGCAGATCCGGTTCGAATATCGCGGCCTGTCGCCCCTGATTGCGGGCCACCCCGTCACTGTCACGCAGGATGGCGCACATATCTGGCTGGAAAAACCGGATGGGACCGTCACCTTCGACGCCCGCTACGCACCACTCGCCAACTGAGAGGCCGACATGACCGTACAAACCTATCGTAACGTGCCCGATAGTCGTGGCCTCAATGCATTCCTCGCGGACCCAACCTTTGCGGGTCTGTTGTCGCTGTATCTGCCCACGGCATTGCAGGGCGTCGTGATGCCTAAACTGATGCAGATGGGAGAACTTGTCGGGGACCGGTTGGAGGAATTGGCCCTGGCCGCCGACAAAAATACGCCGACGCTATCACTGCGCAATCGTGCCGGCGCCCCGGATGAGCGGGTCGTCAAACATCCCAGCTATCAGGCGCTGGAACAGGTCGCATTCGGTGATTTCGGGCTGGCCGCCATGTCGCATCGTGCGGGCGTCTTCGGGGTGGACGCCCCTTTGGCCCCGATGGCGAAATACGCGCTGGTCTATCTGTTTGTGCAGGCCGAATTCGGCCTGTGTTGCCCGTTGAGCATGACGGATTCCCTGACCCGCACCCTTCGCAAATTCGGTTCACCCGAACTGATCGAACGCTATGTGGATCGCCTGACCTCGCAGGACATGGATGAGCTGTTTCAGGGCGCGATGTTCATGACGGAGCAGGTTGCAGGATCGGATGTCGGTGCGATTGAGACTGTGGCAGAGCAAGATGGCGATACCTGGAAGCTGTCGGGCGATAAGTGGTTTTGCTCTAACCCTGACGCTGCACTCGCCATGGTGCTGGCTCGACCGCAGGGTGGGGGTGATGGTACGCGCGGGTTGTCACTGTTCCTGCTGCCACGGCATCTGCCTGATGGGCGGCGCAACGATTACCGGATTGTGCGGCTAAAGGACAAGATGGGTACGCGTTCCATGGCCTCGGGTGAAATCGCGCTGGAGGGCGCGCAGGCCTATCTGGTTGGCGATCCGGGGCAGGGGTTCAAGCAGATGACGGACATGATCAACATGTCCCGCTTGGCTAATGGTGTGCGATCCGCAGGCCTGATGCGCCATGCCGTTAGTGAGGCATTGTTCATCGCCCGCCACCGCACTGCCTTTGGCAAAACGCTCGCCGATATGCCACTGATGCAACGCCAATTGGTCAAGATGTTACTGCCAGCGGAGCAAGGCCGCAGCATGGTTTTCCACGCGGCAAAGGTTCTGCAACTGGCCGATGGCGGTGATGCACAAATGGCCAAAGTGCTGCGCATCCTGACCCCGCTGATCAAATTCCGTACCTGCCGTGATGCGCGCAAGGTTGCAGGCGACGCGATGGAGGTTCGCGGCGGCTGTGGCTATATCGAGGAATTCTCGGATGCGCGGGTGCTGCGCGACGCACATCTCGGCTCGATCTGGGAGGGGACCAGCAATATCGTTGCCCTTGATGTTGCGCGGGCCAGTCAACGCACGGGCGCATTGGCAGCGCTGGCGGACTATCTGCGCCAATGCTTGGTTGATGTGGATGCGCCGCTTGCCGATCAGTTACGCACAGCATTGGATCGCAGTGTTGCGCTGATGGAATCCGCAACCGATGCGCAGGTTCGCAGTGCTGCAACCGCACTATACCACGTCACCGCCGCGATTTTCATGGCGTGGGAGGGGGCAACCCTGAGCGCCCCCCACGCGCAGATCGCAGCGGATCGGAGCAAGCTGGCGGAGCTGACGCTAAGCCATCACCTATCCCCCCGCGATCCATTGGCACCTGCCGCGGCTGCGCCGGACTGGCTTGCAGGTCTGTTGGCACGGGCGGGCGTTGATCATTTCCCAACAAATGCAGGACAGGATTGAACCTATGCTGGCCATGACCCTTGCTAAATTCGCGACCGCGCCGATGGGCCCCAATGAGGTCATGGCGCAATTCGTGCGCTTTTCGCTGTTCGATTGGGCCAGCGTTGGCATTGCCGGACGGGATGAGCCTGTGGCCACCGCATCGCGTCAGCTTGCCATGGCCGAAGGGGGCGATCAGGCGACCCTGTTTGGCGGTGGGCGCGCAACGGCGCGGGCGGCTGCCTTGGCTAATGGGGCGACCAGCCATGCCTTGGACTATGACGACACGCATTTCGGGCATATCGGTCATCCCAGTGTTGCGATCATTCCTGCCGCCTTGGCCATGGCAGAGCAGCGCAATGCCACGGGGCAGGATTTCCTGAATGCGGTGGCGATCGGGTTGGAGGTCGCCTGCCGCGTTGGTGATTGGATGGGGCGCTCGCATTATGATGCAGGGTTTCATCAAACAGGCACATCCGGCGCGTTTGGCGCGACGGCAGCGGCGGGTCGCGTGCTGGGATTGAGCGTGCAGGAAATGGCCCATGCGCTATCCCTTACCGCAACACGGGCGGCAGGCTTGAAAAGCCAGTTCGGCTCTATGGGGAAACCGCTGAATGCAGGCTTCGCGGCGGAGGTCGGCGTAACCTGCGCAATGCTGGCGGCGGCGGGTGTGCAATCCGCGCCTGACGCTATCGAGGGCGTGCAGGGGTTTGGCCCCACCCATGTCGGTTCGGACCGTATGGCGGCTTTTGACGGCATGGGGCAGGCGTGGATTTTCCCGCGCATTTCCTACAAATTCCACGCATGTTGCCACGGCCTGCACGCGATGCTTGAGGCGCTGCGCGACGTGACACTGCCAGTCGATGCAATCGAGACGGTGACGGTGCACACCCATCCGCGCTGGCTGAAAGTATGCAACCAGCTCTCACCAGAAACGGGCCTACAGGCAAAATTCAGCTATCGCCTGACTGCGGCGATGAGCCTATCTGGCGTCGATACTGCCGCGCTGGACTCTTATTCGGATGCGATCTGCGCCCGCCCTGACCTGATCGCCCTGCGCGACCGCGTTGTGGTTCACGATGATGACAGCCTGGCAGATACGCAAGCACGGGTGATCGTGCGGGCCGATGGGCAGGACCTTGAGGTTTCGTATGACCTGCTAGCGCAGGCCGACTTGACCGATGTTGAGGCGCGTTTGCGCGCGAAATCTGCCTCGTTACTCGGGCAGTCCGCGGCCAATGATCTATGGCGTGACGTGACATCGCTGGGCACGTCGGGCGGGGTGACTGAACTGGCCGCGCGGATTTAAGAGACAGCTAACGTTTGCGCTATTTGCATGGTATCGTCCAGCAGTTGTTAAATTTGCAGGATTTGGCCCATGAACCTTCGCAGCTTGCGCCTGTTTCGCGATATCGTCGCAACAGGTTCCCTGACCGAGGCGGCATCACGCGCCAACCTGTCTGCGTCCTCGGCCAGTAGATTGCTGTCCCAGCTTGAGGGGCAATTGCAGTTGCAGCTATTTTCGCGATCAAAGCGCAACCTGAAACTGACGGAGCAGGGAGCGCTGCTGTATCAGCAAATCCAGAACACTTTGAACGGGTTGGATGAAATCCCCGCAATCGCAAAGGAGCTACGAGGACAGCCGCGAAACTGGCTATCTGTGATTACCGCAGCCCCCGTTGCGAACGGTTTGGCTGTTCCCGCAATTGCGCACATGCGCGCACAAGGGGTGGAGTTCCAGTGCACGATCCACACCGAAACCCGTTTTGAGATTGAGAGCAAAGTCGCCGCCCGCAGCTATAATCTGGGCCTGATCTCACTGCCGGTTGAGAACGAGATCGTCGCACTGGATATCATGCCGCTGCTGCGAGCGCGCATTTGCGTTTTGATGCCGCAGGATCATCCATTCGCCGCGCAGGTGGAGGTTTCGATCAAGCAATTGGCGCAGGAACCACTGGTTTCCCTCGCCAGCGGTCAGCGCTGGCGAGGCCGGATCGAGGATGTGCTGGGCGGCGCAGGTCTGCGGCCCAATATCGCGTTTGAGACTGGATCGACCCTCGTCACGATTGAGATGGCCCGTCAGGGGCTGGGTCTAACCATCATTGATGCGGTTTGCATGCCCGAACCCTCGCTGCACGGCATGGTTCTGCGCCCGATTGAGGGGGATCATTGGTCAACCTATGCCAGCGTTCAACCCGAGGGGCCAAAGACGAAATTGGGCGAGTTGTTTCTGGATGCACTAAGCGCGCAGGTGGAGGCCCGCCGTGCACAATCTGCGCAGGTGGCGGACCTTCTTTATCTGATCTAGCGCAGTTGCGTGGACAGGCGGTTGGCGAGTTCCGATGCCTGTAACGCGATGCTGGCGCTGTCGCCACAATATTGCGCGGGGTCCAACGCGCTGCGGATTGCGCCCTCATCCAAATGGGCGCGAATGGTGGGGTTTTGCGACAGGCTCTCCACGATTGGCATCCCATCTGTATGGTCCAGCGCATGGTGTATCAGATCATGCGCCGCCGCCCGCCCCGTATGTGGTGACAGAACCATCATCAGGTTTTCAGTGGACATCGCACCACCGCTCAGCTCCGCATTTGCGGCCATGTTTTCCGGCAACACCCTGATCCGGCCAAGCAGATGCGCAAACCCCTCGGCCAGTGTCCAACCCAGAGGCACCGCACGATCCAGCACACGGCTGAGAAGTTGATTTGTCGCCGCGTCCCCCTCGTGGCTGGAGCGCCCAGTTTCCAGCGCGGAACCGGCCAAGCCGCGCAGTTCCGCCGCCTCGGCCAATACACGTACGACAAATTTCGGGTTTACCTTATGCGGCATGGTTGAGGAACCGACGGTCCCCTTGTCCAACACCTCGGCCAACTCGTTGATTTCCTGCGTCATCAGCAGGTAAATCTCCGAGGCGATACGCTCGATCGTCATGGCAAGCAGGCTGAGTTGCAGGATGTAATCCGCAAACAGATCGTTGATCGTGCGTCCCGGGACCAGCAAATCGCGCAGCCCCAGCCGTGCGGCGAGGCGCTGGTTCACCTCTCGCCCCGATCCGCCAAATGCATGCATTGCCCCCACCGCGCCGCCAAAGGGCAGGGCGAACAGCCGGTTTGCACCTGCATCCAAACGCTCCACCGCGCGGGACAATTCCTCGATCCAACTCGCGACCTTGAACCCAAAGGTGATGGGCAGTGCATGTTGGCGATTTGTGCGACCGGGCATAAAGGTCTCGGCGTGATCCGTCGCCAATGTGGCCAAGGTTTCAAACGCACCTGACAGTGCGCCCCTGATTTCGGTATCAGCACGTCTGATCAACAGGATGCGCCCCGTTTGCATGACGTTCTGGGTGGTTGCCCCCCAGTGAACGTAATCACCGGCTGGCCCTGCTGCCTTGCTCAAAAAACGGGTCAGGGACAGGATTGGTGCCATGGTGTAGCTAATATCGCGGGCCAAGGCATCGCGGTCCAGTTTGTCCAGATGCGCTGCCTCGCTAATCGCCTGCGCTGCATCGGCGGGAATGATGCCCAGCTCGGCCTGTGTCTGGGCCAAGGCAGCCTCAACATCCAGCCATGATTGCCACAACGCATCCCGTGAAAACAGGGTGTCAGGGCGTAGGTTTTCCATGCTCATGATGCGACCTCCGCATTCGTCATTTCGAACCTAGGGGCGGCGGCCAGCAGGTTGCGGGTATAATCATTGGTGGGGGTTTTGAGGACTTGCTGGGCGGGGCCTTCCTCCACGACTTTCCCGTTCAGCATCACCACCACGCGATCCGCAATTTGGTGAACGACGGCCATGTCATGGGTGATGAGAAGGCAGGTCAGGCCCATCTCAGCCTTCAGATCATCCAGCAGGTTCAGGATTTGCGCCTGCACCGAAACATCCAGCGCGGAGGTGGGCTCATCACAGATCAGCGCAGCAGGGCGCGTAACCAATGCGCGGGCAATCGCAACACGCTGCCGCTGCCCACCGGACAGTTGCGACGGATAGGCGTGTAATAGGCGCTGGGGCAGGCGAACAATGTCCAGTGCCTCACCAACCGCCTGCTTCAACACTTTGCTGTCCTTTTCGCCGCGCAATTGCAGGGGGCGTGCGATGATTTCAGCCAAGCGGCGGCGTGGGTTCAGCGATGAATAGGGGTCCTGAAAAATCGGTTGCACAAAGGCGGCACGCTCCTGCGGCGCCAATTCGGCTACAGGGCGATCCAGCATGCGAACCTGTCCGGAGGTCGGCTGTGCAAGCCCCAGCAAAATGCGCGCCAATGTGGATTTTCCGGATCCGCTTTCCCCGATCAGGGCCAATGTTTCACCGCGCTTCAGGGATAGGGATACATCGTCTAGAGCCTGAATCTGACGCTTGGCCCCGAACAGTGCTTTGCGGGTTTCAAAGACCTGATTGATGTTGGTGGCGGTTATCACATCCTGACCAACAGGGGTGCCTGCTGCACGCAGGGGAATAACCTCGGCATGGCGTGTGGGTGGCGTCTCCAGAACGCAGCGATAGGAATGCTGCCCGTCATGGTCGCGCATTTGCGGGCGTGCAGTTGTGCAATCCTCGCGCCGATAGGAACATCGGGGGGCAAAGATGCAGCCCTTGGGCGGACTGACCAGCGATGGAACCGTGCCGGGGATTGCGCCCAGACGACCGGGGGCCATGCCCAGATGCGGGATCGCGAGCATCAAGGATTGCGTATACGGATGGGCCGGTGCGCGCAGAACACCGGATGCGTCGCCACGCTCGATAATCTCACCACCATACATGACCGCGACATCGTCACTACGTTCCGCCACCACGGCAAGGTCGTGCGAAATCAGGATCATGCCCATCTGACGTTCCCGCCGTAAATCATCCAGCAGGTCGAGGATTTGCGCCTGTACCGTCACATCCAATGCGGTTGTCGGCTCATCCGCGATCAGCAGCGTCGGGTCGAGCATCAGCGTCATCGCGATCATCACACGTTGCCTTTGTCCGCCGGATAGCTGATGCGGAAACTGGCTCATCCGGCCTGCGGGATCGGGGATGCCCACACGCTCCAATAGATCAATGGCTTTGCGTTCAACTTGCTTACCGCTCAACAATCCGCGTGAAACCGCGCCCTCAGTCATTTGGCGACCGATGGTGTAGACGGGGTTGAGCGAGGTCATCGGCTCCTGAAAGATCATGCCGATCTGCGGACCTGCGATTTGGCGGGTAAAGTTGCGATCATCCAGCGTGCGCAGGTCTAATCCGTCCAACTGCATGGTCGTTGCATCCGCGATGGCCGAACGTGGCAGCAGGCGCATCAGGGCGAGCGCGCTCATCGATTTACCCGACCCGCTTTCCCCGACAATGCCTAGGGTTTGGCCGCGCTCCAGACTGATGGACACATCCCGAACCACATGCAGCGTATTGCCGGGCAAGGGCAGGGTGACGCTGAGGTTGTTTATTTCCAGAAGCTTGCTCATTCGTTGCGCCCCTCGGGTGATGTGATGTCGCGCAGGCCGTCGCCCATCAGGTTTGCGCCGATAACCAGCAGGAACAGACAGATTCCGGGCAGAACAACCAGCCACGGGCGATAGAACATCGCCTGTTTCCCCTCGGCGATCATCAGTCCCCATGACGGTGTTGGCGGTTGGATGCCGACACCCAGAAAGGACAGGCTGGATTCAGCGAGGATCGCGATGCCCAGCTCGAACGTGAAAATCACGATGATCTGTGAGAACAGGTTGGGCAGGATCTCATGCCAGATCACTTGGCGCGGTGTTGCGCCGGATGCGACGGCGGCGGCCACGAAATCGAGACTGCGTATGCGCTGCGTCGCGGATCGCGTCACGACCAGATAATAGGTCCAGTGCAGAATACCGACGATGCCGATCACAACCCAGATCGACGGGCCGATAATGAAAACCAAGGCCATTGCCAGCAGCAAACCCGGCAGGGCCAGTTGCGCGGTCAGCAGGAACGAGATTGCGTGATCGACGATACCCCCGAAATACCCCGCCAGCACACCCAAGGTGACGCCGATCAGCATGCCGATACAAGCCGCGCCAATACCGATCGTGATCGAAACCCGCGTGCCGTATATCAAGCGGCTAAGGTAGTCGCGCCCGTTTTGATCGGTGCCAAGCAGGTAGTCAGGATTGCTTCCCTCGGCCCAGATTGGCGGCAACATGCGCGCGCTTAGCGTTTGCGCATACGGGTCATGTGGGGCCAGAAGCGGTGCGAATAATGCGATCAGGGCGATAGTTGCGATCAGGCCGGCCCCGATCAGAAAACCTGTATGGCTCAGCAATCGCTTGCGGAAAATCTGGCGTGGGGTCAGCAGGGTCATCTCTGCCTCGACGCCGGTTGTTGAAATCTGTGTGTCGGTCATCCGATACGGATCCTTGGGTCAATCGCGGCATTCAGAATGTCCGCAAGCAGGTTCATGGCAACGAAGACGATGGCGAAAACGAAGATCAACATCTGGACGGTCGGAATGTCCGCGCCCAAAATGGATTCCAGTGCCAGTCGGCCCAAGCCGTTGATTGCAAATATGCTTTCCGTAATGACGGAGCCGCCGAACTTCTGCCCCAACTGCACGGCCAGCACAGAGATAACGGGCAGCAGCGCATTGCGCAGCGCGTGGCGGCGCAGCAGGGGCCAACCGCGAAACCCCTTGGCGCGAGCAGTCCGGATGTAGTCAGCGCCCATCACCTCGATCAATCCGGTACGGGTCAAACGCATGACCGCAGGCACCGAGGACGCGCCCAGGACGAAGGCAGGCAGAACAAAATGCCGCCACGTATCATCGCCGGAAACGGGCAAGATAGGGAACATCACGCCGAACAGAATAATCATGATCAGCCCCAGCCAAAAGTTCGGGACAGCTTGCGCAGACACCGCCACGCCAAGCGCCATCCGGTCGATCCAGCTATTAGGGTTGAGGGCGGCAAGCGCACCCAGCGGTATCGCGATCAGGATGGTCACAAACATCGCGGAGAAGGCGAGCTTCAGCGTTTCATCAGCACGATCCGCCACCAGTTCGGCGACAGGTTTGTGCCAGTAATAGCTTTCGCCAAAATCACCGGTCAGCACGCCGCCAAGCCAGTCGAAATAGCGCACAGGTAGTGGCCGATTCAAGCCGTAACGCGCGCGGATCGTCTCAACCACGTCAGGGGTCGCGTCCTCACCTGCGATGGCATAGGCGGGATCGGTCGCCACGTTCAGCAGCAAAAATGCCGCGAGTGAAACGGTAAAGGCAACCAGCACGGCCAATAGGCCGCGCAAAGCAATGTATTTTAACATGGTCCGGTGACTCCTCATCGCAACGGCGGGATCGCTCCCGCCGTGCGCTCCGGGTTACTTCCAGCTCGAATTTTGCAGACGGGGCAGGCCGTCCGGGTCGAGGGGGAAGTTCAAATCAGGCGAGGTCAGATAGTTCGCTGAATAGCTGAACAGCGGCGCCCAATATGCCTCATCAGCGATTGTGCCGATGGCCTCACTATAGATCGACAGGCGTTCATCCTGATCATTTGTTTGCTCAGCCGACAGGATCAGGTCCTGCAATTCCGCATCTCCAGACAGATTCCGGTCGGACTCCGAGAAGTGAATGCGCGCAATGGCTGCCGTATCCGCCGTGCCGCCGGACCCCCAAGTGCCGAAATAGGCGGGGATATCGCGTGCCGCCCGTGCTTGGTTCAGGCTTTCCAGCTTTACATAGCGCAGATCGACATCAATGCCGACCGCCTCCAGATCAGCGGCGACAGCCTCGGCCGCGGGTTTGTCACGATAGGCCCAGAATTCCAGCGGGAATCCGTCGGGATAGCCTGCTTCGGCCAGCAATTCGCGGGCGCGCTCCGGGTTGTATTCATATGCTGTCGAGGATTGGTCGCAGCCGAATTGCGCAGGGTGGCAGGCCGTGTGAATTGCCTCCGCCGAGCCGCCAATCAGGTATTGCGCCATTTCCTCTGTGTTCAAGGCATGGTTGATCGCGCGCCGCACCAGAACATTGGTCAGCGGTCCGTCGGGATCAGTGTGACCCGCCGCATCCAGAACGATAAACCCTACCCGCAAGTCCGCCCCGCTAAGGTGAGTGGCAAGCGGCGTCGCGCCCAGGCTTTGCGCAAGGTCGAGCGGCACCTTGAACATCCAGTCGATACCGCCGGACATCATCTCTGCCTGCTGGGTGCCAACATCGGGGATATTGCGAACAACAATGTTCTGGATTTCCGGTGCGTCACCGAAGAAACCGTCGAACCGCTCAAGCACCAGCTCGGTCCCCGGCTCAAAGCTTACCACGCGGTAGGGGCCGGTGCCGATCAGATCGCTGGACATTGCGTCGCGGTCGATCTGCCCGTCCACAGTATAGGTGCCTGCCTTGCGCAACATAATCCGGTTGGCCAGATCACGCAGGACAAGCGGATAGATCGAGGTCAGGTGAAAGCGCACGGTCTGGCCGTCGATCACCTCAACATTATCCAGCCAACGGGCCAGAACACCGTTGGCATTGGACTCGCTTTCCCCACTGGCAATCCAGTTGAAGGTGTAGGCGACATCCTCAGCCGTCAGCAGAGTGCCATCGTGGAACTGCACATCATCGCGCAGGGTCACATCCAGTGTTGTTTCGTCGACAAATTCATAACCGGTCGCAACCGAGGGCATGACCTGCTGCGTTTCCGGATCGATGTCGAACAGTGTCGCGTCGGTCAGTTGTGCCAGAATGATATATTCGCGCTTGGTCGTGTAGTTATAGTCGAGGTTCAGGATTTCCTCGGCCATTGCTGCACGCAGCGTGTCATTGGAGCGATCCGCGAATGCGGGTGTCGTCATACAGGTCAGGGCAATCGCGCTGACCATGCTTGTTAAACGCATCATGTTTTTTGTCATTTTTAGTCCTCCCTTATTCAGGGAAGCGTAGGTCAGCATGATGGTTCATAAAATTGCAAAGGACGGTACTACTCTTGCGATTTGCGCAACTGTTATGGCGCGTGCTGTCGGATTAGGAGGCCGTGGCGCAGTTAACAGGTTGCCCCGCTAACTGCGCCGCCTGTCATGGTGCGACTGGCGTAGATTCAGCTAGGAACACGCCGGTCAGGATTTCAGCTTCGCCATCCTCACGCACGCGGAAGGCGCTGCCCATTTCCTGCGTAGCACCACCGGGTCCGTAGAAGCGGCCGGAAATGTCGCTGTCGGAGGCTGCGGAAAAATCGGTGCTGTCATTGGATTGGTTGACCGCTTGCAATTCCGCATCCCACGTATTGTCGGTGATCGCAGTTGCCGCACCATTGATGATCAGGAAATCGTTGAGGGTTTCGCCCGCCAGATCGGTTAATGTCAGGTTGGTGATTGCGCTGTTCCCGCCTTGAACAATCTCACCGGTGATGAAGTTCATCTCAACCGTGACGTCGCCTGTAACTTCGCTAATCACCAGCGGGATTGTGTCGCCGGGATTGACGTTGTCGTTCCGCACGTAAAGACCCAAAACGCTGCCTGTAAAGATAACGTTTGTCCCCGTGGGCAGATTTGCCACGTCGGTCAGAGAGCCGGAATGCCAGCCGCCAACAAATGTTTGTGGGTTCGAATTGGCCGGAACATAGCGCCACAAACCGCCAAGAACGGAATCGTATGTCCCCAGTTCCAGCGCTTGTAGCTCCAATGTTCCGGTGGGGAAGTCGGTTGCAACATAAACGCCATCTAGCAGTTGCACATCAGAGGAAGTGATCTGATCGTTCAGAACGGCATTTACCAGACCGGTATCGGAGGAGGCTGTGAACTGGATGCCCTGCAACTTACGTGAATCGGACAAAACGCGCGCAACAATCGCATCGGGGGATTCCCCTGCTGGTGCTGCTGGATTAGCCTCGCGGTAGCGCAATGATTTGGAGATGCCGCCGGAGTTTCGGGTGCTTGAAAATTCGCCATCTGATAATTGGGCCAGCGTCAAACCGGTGGCCGGGGTTGATCCAGGGTTAAACACAATGCTGGGCGTACCACCTCCGCCACCACCGCAGCCGGCCAGTGCAAGCAACGTTGCGATATAGGATATGGTACGAATGTGCATTCTGAATGCCTCCTGAATATTTCGACGGCATCTGACAATTATGAAGGCGGTGATGCAACCAAAAGGCAGATAAAATCGATGGCTATTGTCATTCCTTGACGCTGCGGTGCAACATTCTCGCGACCATAAGTTGAAAGTGAGGACGCGTGCATCATCCTTACAACCATGAATTTAACAACAGGACGAGTTAGAATGCCCGACATGCTTCACGATGAACCACCGGAGGGAGATTTATCCTATCAACGAATCTGCGTTGTAGGAGGGGGCGCATGGGGGACAGCACTCGCATCAGTTGCAAAACATGCTGGTCGGGATGTGTCCCTATGGTGCCGCAATGCACAAACCGCACAGGCGATCAGCGAGCGTGGTGAAAACCCTAGCTACCTCAAAGGGATATCACTGGCCGAGGGTATCCGCGCCACAACCGACATGGCGCAGGCATTACAGGGTGCCGAGGCGATATTGCTCATCACGCCGTCGGTCAGCATTCGCGAAATGACCCGAGCCATTGCGCCGCTTGCTCCACTCGACTGCCCGATTTTTACCGGCGCAAAGGGCATCGAGGCGGGTAGCGGCCTGCTGATGACCGGTATCATGGCCGAGGAAACCCCGGGCCGCACCATCGGCGCGATTTCCGGCCCAACCTTCGCTGTTGAGACTGCTGCGGATCAACCAACTGCGGTGACGATTGCATGTACCTCCGGCCTCGTCGAGCCGAGCGCGATGGCCGCCGCACGTATGGCCGCTACGCTGACCACTGATAGCTTCCGCCCCTATATCTCCAACGATCTGGTCGGGGTTGAGATTGGCGGCGCGGTCAAAAACGTGATCGCGATTGCGTGCGGTATGCTGCACGGCGCGGGCTACGGTGAAAACCTGCGGGCGGCGTTAATCACGCGCGGCTTGGCAGAGATCAAGGAGCTGGCCGTCGCCATGGGCGGATTGCGCGAAACCGTCACAGGGTTGAGCGGCATGGGCGACCTGATGCTGACATGCTCCTCACCTAAATCGCGGAACTTTTCCTATGGAACGCAACGCGGCAGCGGGCTGTCCGAGGAGCAGGTCTTTGACGGGCGCCCCGTCGTTGTTGAGGGCCGCACTAATGCCGTTACCGTAACCGATCTGGCGCGCAGCAAGCAGTTGCACATGCCGATCTGCGAAATGGTCCGGTCAATCGTTTCAGATGGTCGTGAAATTGGCGAAGCATTCGCTGATTACTGGAGCTCCCCGATCGAGGGGGAGCCGCGGGCGATCAACTTCAAAATTCCACATCCGGCGAGCTCCGCCGCGCATCACAGATATGGGAGGGGTCGCGAATGAGCCTCCATCCGTCCGACGCTATTTTCACACTCGCAACCGATCTAGACGGCACATTCCTAGGTGGCAGCGACGCACAACGACAGGCCCTATATGATTGGATCGAGGCGCACCGCGATACGGTCAGCCTGGTTTTCGTATCGGGCAGGGACCCCGAATTTATCCACGCAATGTGCTCGGATAACTGGGTGCCATGGCCCGATTACGTGATTGGCGATGTCGGCACGACCGTCGCGCGCGTTGATCTGGCGGCGGATGGCAACCGCGTGTTACATAACCTAACCGGCTTGGAGCAGGCCATTGCGGATCTGTGGAACAATCGCGGTGATCAGGTGCGGGCTGCGCTGCGCTCCGTCGCCGGTATTCGTGAGCAGGCCACCGATTTCCGCTATCGGGTCAGCTATGACTTGGACGCCGCGGCGTTCGACGGATCGGCCAAAGATATTGTTGAGGGGATGGGGCTAGACTGGCTAATCTCTGATAATCGATATTTTGATGTCCTTCCGCCGGGGGTCAGCAAGGGCCCGACGCTTGAGCGGTTCATCACAGAATTTGGAATGGAACGGGCAAAGGTATTGGTCGCCGGCGACACGCTGAACGACCTGTCCATGTTCCAAACGGGATTAAACGGCGCTGTTGTCGGTGGTTCGGAGCAGCTCTTGCTCGACGCGACCCGCGACATTTCAACAGCGCGTAAATGCAAAGCGATCGGCGCGGCAGGGATTATGGAGGCGATTGCCGCCTTCGACCTGCACCCCGACGCGATTGGAGAATAAAATGAGTTCCGATCTGGTCATCGTCTACCACCGCCAACCCTATGAAGAGGTCGAGGTCGATGGGCATGTGGAGTTGCGCGAAAACTCCAGCCCGAACGGTATCGTCCCCACATTGAAAAGCTTTTTCGGACGTGTGGAAAAGGCGAGCTGGGTCGCGTGGAAATATGCCGACGACCCTGCAAATCCCGGTTTTGACCGCGTGATCGACATTGATGATAGCTACGGCAAATACTCCGTCTCGCGCCTGCCATTAACACCGGAGCAGGTGCAGAGCTTTTACCATGTCAGCTCAAAGGAAGCGTTTTGGCCGATCCTGCACGGTTTTAAGGAGCGTTATAACTACGATCCGGTCGATTGGCCGACCTTTCGTGAGGTGAACTGGGCCTTTGCCGAGGCCGCCGCGGAGGAGGCGAATGACGATGCCGTGGTTTGGATCCACGATTACAATCTATGGTTGGTGCCAGGTTATCTGCGTCAGTTGAAACCGAATGTGAAAATTGCATTCTTCCATCACACGCCGTTCCCGAACCCCGATATGTTCAACGTTCTGCCATGGCGCGAGGAAATCGTGAAAAGCCTGCTCGCGGCGGATTCTGTCGGCTTCCACATTCCCCGTTATTCGAATAATTTCAAGGCAGTGGCGCGCTCCATCAGTTCCGCCAAAACGGCTGATGAGGCCCCGACACTGCCCTCGATGACACCCAGCGGAATGGCACTGTCCGAGCGAAACACCGTCAAGGCGATGCGACACCACGATCACGAGATCATCATTGATACCTCACCCGTTGGCGTCGATACCAACTATATCGCGTCCGTGGTTGCGGACCCGGAGGTGAAGACGCGGGTCGAGGAAATCCGATCTGAAATCAAGGGTATGAAGCTGATCGTGTCGGTTGCCCGAACGGATTATACCAAGGGTAATGTCGAACAGCTCGAAGCATATGAGCGTTTGCTGCTGGCCCGCCCTGACCTGCGCGGCAAGGTCAGGTTGATGCATGTTTCCGTTGGTGCAAACCGAAATATGACAGCCTATGAGGAAGTGCAGCAGCGGATCGAGGAGATAAGCGGTCGCATCAACGGCACCTTCGGTTCGTTTGAGTGGCAGCCGGTTTCGCTGATTTCCACTGCCATCCCGTTCAGGGAGCTGATCGCCTATTACCGCGCGGCAGATGTTGCGTGGATTACGCCGCTGGCCGATGGCCTGAACCTTGTCGCGAATGAATTCTGTATGGCGCGCGACGATATGGACGGCGCACTGGTTCTATCCGAATTCGCAGGAACTGCCGTATTGCTAAACGGCGCCGTGCCTGTGAACCCGTTCAGCCATGCCTCAATGGATCGTGGAATTCAACAGGCGCTAGATATGGACAGGGATGAACGGCGCGGTCGGATGGAGCGATTGCGCAGCAGCGTTCAGGCATTTGATATCAATGCTTGGGTTGAAGCGCAGACAAACCTGTTTGACCGTTTGCGCAACCTGCCAGCAAAGGGAGAGTAAGCTATGAAAATTCTACCCGCAGCGTTGATCTTTCTGGGCATGCTGTCGCCAGCCGCCGCCCATGAATACTGGTTAGAGGCCCCCAGCCATTCGGTACAGGTTGGCGGTCAGGTCGGTATCGGTATTTTTGTCGGCTCCGATTTGACGGGGCAACAAATGCCCTATCTACCCCGTGGTTTCCGCAGCTTGCAGCATTTTGCACCGGGGGCTGAGGGCGCATTTGTTCAGGGGCGTATCGGATCAATGCCAGCGATTGCACTATCTGACCTGGACGAGGGATTGCACATCATTGCGCAAGAAACCCGCGACTCCCGTCTCACCTATACCGAGGCAGGAAAGTTCGAAACCTTCCTGCGTGCGGAAGGGCTGGATCACATCTTAACCGAACATGCGGAACGAGGGTTGCCCGAGGTTGGATTCGGCGAAACCTATTCACGTTCGGCCAAGGCACTGGTTGGCGTCGGCAATGCCGAGGGTGATGATTTCGAGGTCGGGTTACCGGTCGAATTGGTCGCTCTCGATAATCCGTTCACAACCTATGGTGACGTGCAAATCCAGTCATTAGTACAGGGTGAACCGGCGGCATATGTGCGCATAAATCTGTTTCACCGAAACGTGGCGGGGGTGGTTAGCGAAACACATCTAACAACGAATGAGGGGGGCATCGCGAATGCACCTGATTTAGGCACAGGGTTCTACCTTGCCAACGCAGTGCATATGGACCCGGTGCGGGATTTAGGACCTACTGCATGGCATTCGAGCTGGGCATCTTTGAGTTGGAGTAAGTGATTTTCCTAAGGCTCACCTACCGCACTGATTAATTCAACCGTTGATAGGCGTAGCGCTCGCCCAGCCTCAATAAGCTGTTGCGCCGATGCTAGGCTGGTCGGCGTGTCAGCACTGTCTGTCGCAGCGGGCGCTTGGGGCAGGGTCGTTTCAAGCGATTCCTCTGCTGGCACAGGCGCACGATTGGCTGTGGGGGGCGCTATCCAGTCAGCGTCTGTCGGCAATCCTAGCTGATCAAGACCCTGCGCAGCCGCGATCCGCGCGCTATCACCTGCCGAACCAGCGGGCAGAAAGTCGGCGTAATTTAGCACTGCACGGGCATAATCTGGGCTATCTACGGTCGTTTCGATGATTAACTCAGCGGCGACGTGCTGCCAGATTTCTGCCATCTCGGGCTCCCTCTGCGCGCTAGTGGTCAGAAGGTGTAGCGAGCTCGACAGGTTTCCTGATCGCGCACGGATTGAGGCGAGTAGTCGTATCGCTGTGCGCCCAAGCTCGGTTCCGCGCATTTGAAACGCAGTTGCAGCAAGGTCTAATTCTGCCGCTCGTGCTATCGGCTCGTTTTTGGTTAAGCCAATTTCAACAAGGCCGATGCGTGCCTGCAATCCGGCAATGCCACTATTTCCAGCCAGATGATTAAATTGACGTTCCGCGCGGTCATAATTCCCATCCATTTGACTGATTTTCGCACTGATCAATTGCATTTGAGCAGAGAGTGGAATTCCGGTGCGCTGTGCCAGTTCAAATGCTCGCTGGGCAGTGGCTGGCATGGAAAGTTCTAACCAATGTTCGGCCGCATGCTCAGCCATCAGGACGCGGAACTCGGGTGGTATTTCGGCCAGCGTTTCCAAATCCTCCGCTGCGTAAAGTGCCGCAATGTGAGCTCTATCATCGGTCAGGCGACTCCAAAATCCTGAGGCACCATCGCAACTGCTGAGGCGCGGTAGGGACGCCCCGGATCGACGTCCATCAACAATACCTGCCATGTACCATAAAACATCTCGATTTGGCAGTAGCTCACCGTGCATTTCTAGATGCAATTGTGCTTCGGTCCCTAAGCCCAATCCAATGGCGAGCAATACAGTTCTGCGTAACTGCACGCGATCTATTGTATCAAATTCGCGATACAGGCCGCCTCGAACCTTTATATATTCGTTGTATCGATCGACCGCCGTGCCCTCGGTGATTGGCGTAGGGAGAGTGCATTCCGATCGGGAAGGCGGCGTATAATTCTGAGGGCGTTCAAAAGCCGTGCGAATATCAATTCTGGGTTCAACTTCGGGCGTATCACCAGTAGGTATTATTTCGGGTGCAGGTTCGCTTATTTCGAGCGCTTCTGGCAACATAGACTCGATATCTTCTGGTTCTGGCGGTGTATCGGACAAGCTTAACAGCCCTTGATCGGCTGCTCTGGTGAGTTGTTCGACCAACCTGTCCCGGATTGTATCTAAATTCGGCACGGGGGGGGCGGCCATTTCAGTTGGAGCTGGTTCGGTACTTTCATCTTGCGCTACCTGCTCTGCTGGAGGTGCAGCTAGGTCAATTGCCTGCGTGACAGGCGCGCTGTTCGGGTCACGAATATCAATGACCAACACACGATTTTCGAGAGAAAACACCTGAACAGGGCAGTCGCATCCCAGCCGTAATGTGAATTGTGAGCCGCTTGTCTGCGTGCTGAGCAAGCGCGTCCTTGGTATCCGCGCGAAGATTCCACTTGTTGCGAGCGTGTTGAAATTTGGCAAATTCAGCGTAACCGTGCGCTCGTTTTGTGCCGCGGACCACCCCTCGGGCGGTATCGCGTCGATTACCAGCCGCGTAAACGTGCCATGTTCGCCTGAGCGTACTGCAATTTTATTCTGCGCCATTGCGGGTGATGCAATGATGGCGAGCAGTGCGATAACAAACCTCATGTCGAAACAGCCTCATTGCGAAGTGCACTATCAAGGTCGTCAAAACTCGGGCGGAACTCAGATGACATGCATTGGCGACCAATTTCGACGCACATATTGGGCGCATGGCTATGCAGGCTTGCGACGAGTACCTCGCGAATAAGGATGTAGAATTGATGATCATCCTCCGCGATTTCCTGCGCCTTGGTCGCAAATGGACCTACCAACGCATAGGCTAAGAATACGCCAAGGAAGGTTCCAACCAACGCGCCCCCAATCATTTTTCCTAGGACAGCGGGTGGTTGATCGATCGAGGACATTGTCTTGATCACCCCCAGAACAGCCGCAACAATCCCCAGCGCGGGCAATCCGTCGGCCATGTTTTGCAATGCGTGGCTGGGTTTTAGAGAGTGATGTAGATGCGCCTCCAGCCGCTTATCAATGACCTCCTCAACCTGATGCGGATCGTCATAGTTCATGGATGCTGCGCGCAAGGTGTCGCAGATCAGCGTAACAGCTGCACTATCTGCTAGAATGCGTGGAAATCGTTGAAAATGTAAACTTTCCTCGGGGTTCTCGATGTGTTCCTCGATTTGCACAGGGTTGTTCCGCGCAATGCGAAGTAGTTCGAACAGCAGGATCAGAACGTCGGAGTAATCACTGGATTTCCATTTTGCGCCGGTGAATACGCGGCGAATATCCCCCAAGCTTCCCTTTATCGTATGCATTCCATTCGAGATGATAAACGCGCCGATTGCCGATCCACCGATAATCATCATTTCATAATGCAGGGATGAAAAAATGATCCCGAGTTTTCCGCCGCCCCAGAGGTATCCCCCCAGAACCATAGCGAAGACGATGGCGAGGCCGAGCAATCCGGTCATAAGTAGTCTCCAGTAATAAGGGGCGCTATTGACGCACAACGGCGCTGTGGCGTCCGGCCATGACGGCGCTCAACGCATATGCCCGTTCGGGGGACAGCTCGGACAGGATTTGACCGGCGGCCTCGGGCTCCATCCGCATCAGGAAACCAGCGGCGAAGCTCGGCTCCATCGCCTCGAATAGTGGCGCGGCGGTCGCGGCGCGCATGCTTTCGTAAACGGTTACCAATCGTGCGACATCATTGTCCGCTGCGCCTGATGCGAGGGCGAGCGTATCACGCAGATCGGCCTCCGCACGTTCCAGCTCTGCTATCTGATTTCTAAGTGATGCTTGGGCAGTGGATAGCTGCTGGGACCGTGCATCCATTTGCGCTGCTCTGGCGTCCAGCTCGGCATCCCTGCGCTGTAAGGCTTGCAAAAACGCGTCGCCATCCGGCTCAGGCATGGTCTCCTCAGTCGGGTTTGCATGCGCAGAGGGCACAAAGCTGGCAAATTGATGGGCCCAATTGGGACCCTCAGCCGCAATGCGCAGGCCTGCCGATGCAGCAAAAATCCCGATCAGGACGAGAAGTGCAGGCGTCCTTTTTACGTTCATCGCTTCATCGCCTTATACGCATCCTTTAGGCTGCCGTTAAAGGGTTGGGGCGTTGGCGCCGCAGGCTTTGTCACGGGAACGGCGGTGCCAGTCCGCGAATCGTGCAATGTTGCCAGTAGCATTTCGAGCCGCCCCGCTGCCTGCTCCGCACGCGCGGTTTGGCGGGTCATTTCGGCGATCGCTTCCATCGAATGGTGCTGTGCCGCTGCCACAGTCGCCTTTGTCTCATCAACACGATGGGACAGGCCGGAAATCGCCGCCCCCATGCCGCGATCCAACCGGCTCAACGCCTTTAGACGCCGAGAGATGACGATGCAGTAAATCGTAAGGGATAATGTTGCCAGGATGAGCAACCCGTCGGCGAGCAATGTCATGTCAGCTCCTTTAGTTCAGGATGAATTCGGTGATGAGAAGGTCATGCACACGTTGCGGACCGACAATTACGGCGATCCGACGCAGCAATTGCGCGCGTAGGGTTAGTAAAGCGGAGGGTTGCTCCAGCATGGTCGGTTCTACTGCACGCAAATAGGTCGCGATCATATCGGCGATGCGGGGCTTAACCGCTTTGATCTCGGCCTCATATTGGGGCAGCACATCTAGCGTTGCCGAAAACCTAAGGTGACGCGCGCGGGAGTTCGGGCCCAAACTGATCAGTTGCGGCTCCATCGCAATGAACACAGCATCAATACTATCTTCCGGGGCAGGGGCGTGCTCCTCCACTTGCATCAGTGGGGATTCGGGCAGCAGGTGCAGCGGGTCCAATGCTATAAACCCAAAACCGCCAGCACCCATAATCGCACATAGAACAAGGGCGATCAGGGTGGGGAAACGCTTTCGCGGTTCGTCAGGTTGTGTGGCGGTTGCATCGCTCATGCGTTGGTCCTCATCGTGTTCGACATCCGTTCTAATCGGGCACCACTAACCAAATCTTAAGATGCAGGGCTTTATCGATAGTTCCAGACGATGGCCGGAAGCGCAGTCGAAGACCCTGGAGCGAGGTATAAACGTGAGCGAGCTATTTTCCCGATTCGAGGCAATGGAGGGACGTGCCCGACTAATTGCGGGCGGTGCTGCGCTGGCTGTTGTGGTTCTCGTCCTGATGCTGGGCCGGATGGCGACCTCACCACAGATGGCGTTGCTATATTCAGGGTTGGAACCATCCGTCGCGGCTGAGGTTTTGACCCAGCTTGAGGCGGATCAGATCGCCCATGATGTACGGGGAAGCTCGATCTATGTTGAGGAAAGCGCACGGGATCCCCTGCGCCTACGCCTTGCAGGGCAGGGCCTGCCAGCCAGTGGTGGGGCTGGGTATGAGCTTCTCGACTCTTTATCCGGTTTTGGCACAACCTCGCAAATGTTCGATGCCGCCTATCGTCGCGCGCAGGAGGGGGAGATTGCCCGCACAATCGCGGCCGCCCCCGCAATTCGATCGGCGCGTGTTCACCTGTCCCGAACCGAGGAATCCCCGTTTCGGCGCGATCAACAGGCCACCGCCTCTGTGACTGTAACAATGGCGAACGGGCGGCTTTCATCCGAGCGTGCGCGGGCTTTGCGATATTTGGTGGCATCCGCAGTGCCCGATTTGCAGCCCGATTCCGTGTCCATTATCGACGCGCAAGCTGGCTTGATCATTGGCGATGAAAGTGATGATCCAGCACAAAATGCAGGGGATCGTGCGGCACAAATGCGCGCTAATATCCTGCGTTTGCTTGAGGCACGGGTCGGCGTTGGCCGCGCCTTTGTCGAGGTTAATGTCGATACAACGTTAGACACTGAAACAGTGACGGAACGTGTCATCGATCCCGATAGTCGTGTCGCGATTTCCACCGATGTTGAGGAGGATCTGGAGGAGGCCACTGGCTCGGGCGCCAGCGCCGTTACCGTGGCCAGCAACTTGCCCGATGGGGATGCCGCAAATGGGGGCAGCAGCACCTCACGTGAACTGACCCGCACCCGTGAGCGTGTGAATTACGAGGTTTCCGAGATTCTGCGTGAGCGGATCAGCTCACCCGGTCGCGTCAGCCGCCTTTCCGTCGCGGTGTTGGTTGATGGGATCACGACCGAGGGTGCCGATGGCCCGCAATGGGCCGCGCGACCGCAGGCGGAGATCGACGCGATGGCCGAGCTCGTCCGCGCCACAGTCGGATTTGATGTCGCACGCGGCGATGTATTGACCATTGAGAGCATGCAATTCCCCGATCGTGCCGAGGCAGGCAGCATCGCCTATGCGCCATCATTGATTGGCGGTCAAATTCCCATCAGCTTGTTGATACAATTGGGTATTCTATCGGCTGTTGTGTTGCTGCTGGGGTTGTTCGTCCTGCGGCCAATTCTGACGGCACGTCAACAACCCACCATGCTGGACACCGCGATTGAGCTGCCCTCGCCTGAAAGCGGCCCGAAAATTACCCCTGAATTATTGCTGCTCGATAACATGCCGACTGAGGCAGAGGTGGAGGTATCCGAAACGCCCCTCACGAAATTCCGCGGCACCGTAGATGGGCGCAAGCCTGAGGCGGTGGACCTGTTGCGCAGCTGGATTAACGCCGATCTAGAAGAAGGAGCTTCGACATGACCGCCCGCCTTTTCCGTTTGGATAGCTTTAATGATGCGACGGCTCCACGGGAGCCCAAACCAGTGGAACCGGTTGTCGATCCACAAGTTGCCGAGCAGGCAGCACATGATTCCGGTTATGCAAAGGGATTCACTGACGGGGCCGCACGTGCAGCCGAGGCAGCGCAGCAACGGTCCGAAAATCTGCAATCAGGAATTATTGAGGCCCTGTCAGATGCGCAAATTGCGGTGCAAAGCGCCCGTGCAACGGCTGAGGGCGACCTGATGCAATTGGTCGCTGCAATCGCCGACACGGCGCTATCCAAAGCAGCGGCCGATGACTTTTCAAACCGTGTCTGCATCGCAATTCAGCAGGAGCTGTTCCTCTGTCCTCAGGCCTGCATCACGCTAAAACTCAACCCGTCAGAGGTGGAGCTGTTCGCAGGGCAAATGCCTGAGGGCATCGCAATTCAGCCTGACACGCAGTTGGCCACCGGCGTCGCGTCCATCTGCACTGACACCGGTTTGACGCGCCTGAGCACAGCGGAGGTTTTGCGCCGCATTTCCCAAACTCTATCGATCCCATCTCATCAACAGGAGCCTGAACATGAGTACCGAAACCGCGCCTGATACGCAAGCGACCAACCGTCTGGGTGAGATCGAAATGCTCAGCCCTCGGCGCAGTGGCGGCCCTACTCCGCAAGCATTTCGAGGAGTGCCGATTGAGGTTGTTGTGGCCGTGGGGCGCGCGCGCCCGATGATCGCGGACTTGGCCCGCTTGCGCCGCGATTCCGTGTTGTCACTGGACACGGCACTGACAGACCCGGTGGATTTATATGTCGGTGATCGCTTGATCGCCCGGGGTGAGTTGCAGGAAATGGAGGATGGCAGTGGGCGTCTAGGCGTTCGATTGACCGAGATAGCGGATCTGGAAGATGCGGTTTAGCCTTTTCCTGCTCACCCTGCTGGTGCTTGCATTTCCAGCGAGCGCACAAAGCGTCGCGCTCGATCTGGGTGGTGATGGCAGCGTGTCGATGCGAACAGTTCAGCTCTTCCTGATGGTCACCGTGCTCAGCCTTGCGCCGGGCCTAGCGGTCATGCTGACTTGCTTTCCATTTATCGTAACCGTGCTGTCAATCCTGCGGCAGGCGATTGGGGTGCAACAGGCACCGCCAAATATGTTGATCGTCAGCCTCGCGCTGTTTCTGACGTGGTTCGTGATGGAGCCAACTTTGCAGGCGGCTTGGCAAAGCGGGATTTCACCGATGATTGAGGGAACACTATCCGTTCAGGATGCGATCCCGAATACAATCGAGCCGTTTCGCGGCTTTATGCAGTCGCGCGTGAACCACGATACGCTCGTCACCCTCGCCGATGCGCGCGGTATTGTCGTCGAACAACAGCAGCCGCCGCTGAATATGCTGGTTCCCGCATTTATGTTGACCGAGGTGCAGCGTGGGTTCGAGGTCGGCTTTCTGATCTTCCTTCCGTTCCTCGTGATCGATTTGGTGATCGCAGCGATCCTGATGTCGATGGGCATGATGATGGTCCCCCCTGCGGTCGTGGCATTGCCATTCAAGCTGGCGTTCTTCGTCCTTGCAGATGGATGGGCCCTGCTGGCTGGTGCCCTCATTCGGAGTTATGAGCTATGAACAAACCGTTATCCGCGCCTTTGCCTACGCCTGCAAATACAGGGACAGAGTTTAGCTCCTCGCAAAAGGCAGCTATTGTTTTGGCTGCATTAGGGCCGGAACTGGCGTCGCCATTGATGCGCGACCTAGATGAGGCGCAATTGCGATGCTTTGCCGTATCAATCAGTGCGTTACGACGTGTTCCTCAAGCAGTGATCCTGAATGTGATTTCGGAATTTATGGTCGCCATGGGCGACGGTGCGGACATTTCCGGCGGCACAGATGCTGCGCGCCGAATGTTGGAGGCCGTTCTGGATACGCAGCAGGTTAACAGGATCATGGGCGATGTTGATGGCTCGATGAACCGGTCACTGTGGGATCAAATGGGGCAGGCGCCTAGCGCAGTTGTTGCGCGTTTCTTGCAAAATGAACATCCGCAAACGGCCGCTGTGGTGTTGAGCGAGCTGCGATCTGATCGTGCTGCCTCGGTTCTGGAGCATCTGGAAACCACCTTTGCGCAAAATGTTGTACTGCGTTTGTCACGTGTTCCTCGGCTGGAAACCAAGGTCGTTTCCTTGGTTGAGGCGGTGATTCAACGTGATTTCCTGAGCGTCGCATTGGATGGCAGCGATACACGCAGTCCGGCAGATCTGATTGCGGGCTTGATGAACAACGTCTCGGGAACTGTGCGCACCGACATGCTGGGCCATTTGGAAAACCGGGACCCTGAGCTATCGACAGAAGTGCAGCGTGTGATGTTCACATTCGGGGACATCGTGAAGCGGGTGGAGCCTCGTGATGTTGGCGGCATTGTTCGAAATATGGATGAAACAACTCTGCTCGTCGCGCTGAAATCGGGGAGCGCGTTTAGTGAGGAAAGTGTTCAGTTTATGCTGTCGAACATCTCGAAACGCCTTGCCGAACGGTTCACAGAGGAAATCAACCAGATGCCCGATGTGAAGCTGAAGGACGGCGAAAAGGCACAGTCCGAATTGATTGGTGAAATTCGCGCCCTTGCCCAACGGGGCGAACTGACGTTGATCATGCCAGAGGTCTAATTCAGTCGTACGCACAAAAAAACCCGGCTCAATGGCCGGGCTTTTAGAATAGTGAAACTGGCTGAATTACTCGCCGTTGCCCAATGGGGGCATTTGTGGAGGTGCCATGTTGCCCGTGCTCAGCGGATCGTCGCTGCGCTGGACCGAGCCCTCGAAATGTGCGCCGCTCTCGATCGCGATTGTCTTGTGGATGATGTCACCCTCGACACGTGCGGTGGAGGTCAGGCGAACCTTAAGTCCGCGAACACGGCCAACAACGCGGCCATTTACGACCAGATCGTCGGCGACGACTTCACCACGAACGGTCGCGCCATCCCCAACCGTCAGCAGGTGAGCGCGAATGTCGCCCTCAACAGTACCTTCGATTTGAATGTCGCCCGTCGTTTCCAGATTGCCCTTGATCGTCAGATCGGAGGACAGCACGGATGGCGATGGCTTCGGCTTTGGCGACGAAATCGGTGCGGAGGTTTTCGGGGCCGCAGGAACGGGCGGCTTAACATCGTCCGTTTTTGGTGCGTCGATAGGGTCGGTGATTTTGCTCTTAGAGAACATCTTCGGCTGCCTTCAAATAAGTCATCGGGTCCACGGGCCGTCCGTCGCGGTGAACTTCGTAATGCAAATGCGAACCTGTGGATCGGCCAGTTGAGCCCATATCCCCGATTCGATCGCCTGCATCGACACGATCACCAACCGCGACGCGAATCCGGCTCATGTGAGCATAAAGCGTTTCGTAGCCGAACGCATGCTGGATTCTGACGAGATTTCCAAATGCGCCACTGCGGCTGGCGAAAATCACTTCGCCCGCCCCTGTAGCGTAGAGCGGCGTGCCAACAGGGGCGGCGAAATCCAGCCCGTTATGTCGGCGCGCACTGCCATTAAAGGGGTCGCGGCGCGTACCAAAGCCGCTGGTTTGCCGGAATGCGGTGTGAACGGGGCCAGCAAACGGCATGTGTTCCAGTGCATCACGTCGGGCATTCAGGTCCGAAATCCGGTTGAGCAGCAGGCTGACGCGGTCCAGTGAGGCCGGCGTGATGTCGCCATTATCGTCCAGCCCGACCTCTGGGCCACCCTGACCGGTATAGTCGTCACCGGTTGGGAACATGGCCTCAATATCAGCACCGGCAGCATCGAAAACGCTGTCCAGTTCGGCGATAGACCCCTCAACAGCGCGCTCAACCCGATCAATCACACGCTCCTGACGTTGCTCTGCCAGAATTGCGCGGGCCTCAAGCTGATCACGTTCTGTGGCGAAACCGGCAAGCTCAACCGCCATGTCGTTGCGATCCTGCGCGGTGCGGCTCAACCCTTGCAGCAGAACATCAACTGTGCGGCCCAGATCAACGGCCTGATCCGAGCGCAGGTTTAGGTCATTGGCCAATGTGGCAACCTGTTCCAGCGCGAGGTCCAACGCATCATCCCGTTGAACCAAGGCCATTTGGCGTCGGTCCAGGGTCGCGCGCTGGTCCTGTGTAATTTGTGTCGCCTCGGCGATGTCATTGCGCAGCAGGACGATTTCGGCCTGCTGTTCGCTCATAATCGCGGCGGCCTGTTCGAACCGGACGCGCGATGCCTCTGCCTGTGCGGCAAAGCTGGCGCGATCCTGTACCAATTCCTCGATACGGTTCAGTTGTACGCCCTGCACCATAATCGCGGAGGTTGCCTGACGAGGGGCCATCGCATCGGTCGCGATAATGATGGTCGCAAACGCTGTCCAGCCAACAAAGCCTGTGCCCAAAAGACCCAGCCCAATCTGACGCAGCGGTGTCAATCGCGCATGTGCTGTTTGATTTGATGTCGCAACATAAATTCGGCGGTCGGAAATGACCCGACCTAGAACTTTGTTCAAACGTTTCATTCTAGTCCCTCAGCAACGGAGCGTGTCCGATTTTTCGGTTCACGCCGGCCCTGTCTGCCCCCACAGGTGGTCCGTGCGTAATTCGTAGCGAAGCGCACACCGACCTACAACAATTCGTGTGCGTATTTGTACATCCGACTAAAATACTTTGCATTTTGACCGAGACGCCCTAGGGGATTCGGCAAAAACCTGCCGATCCGCCCTGCGTGCGATGGGGAAACATCCCTGAATCGGGAAAACTGATTCTACTGCCGCGTGTGTTATTCGTCAGCAAGCGGCCAGTAGAAATCGAGGGGGATGCCCGCCTCGGCCCGTTTCTCATCATTAAAGGGCGGTTTTAGCGGCCCATGGAAATACCGTGTAACAAGCTCGTGGAATGCATCGCGGGGGTCACGTTCATGCCGACCACACAGGAAATGAAACCATTTCGAGCCATAGGCCACATGGCCGACTTCCTCAGCGTAGATGGTGTTTAGCGCCTCAACGGTCTCCGCATCCTTGGCCCGCTCGAACAGGGTGATCATCCCCGGCGTTACGTCCAGACCTCGTGCCTCCAACACCATGGGCACAACTGCAAGGCGTGCCTCCAGATCCTCGGCGGTATCCTCGGCCGCGCGCCACATTCCGGCATGGGCGGGCATTGCGCCATAATGGCTGCCCATGGCCTGCAACCGGTCGGCAAGGAGGTTGAAGTGCTTGCTCTCCTCATCCGCCGCACGCACCCAGTCATCGTAAAATCCGGCGGGCATTTTCACATGGGTAAACCGCGCAATGATGTCCCAGTGCAGATCGACGGCGTTCAACTCGATATGCGCAATGGCATGCAAAATGGCGATGCGCCCCTCGGGTGATCCGGGGCGACGGCGGGGAACATCGCGCGGGCTCAGCAGCTCTGGTTGTTCGGGCCGTGCGGGCTGCATCGGAGGTGAGGCAGTGCCAATTGGCATCCGGTCCCCATCCCAGCGCCGTTGCCATTCGGCGGCGCAGGCGCGTGAAAAGGCGGTTTTGCCGCGCGCATCAGGCATCCGCAGAACAGCGTCGGCACATTCAGCTAGGGTCGGGGGAATGGTGAAATCCATGGATTAGGCGCCTAGCTGCTTGGCGGCATCCAACACGGCGTCAACATGGCCCGCGACCTTCACCTTTGGCCAGATTTGCGCAATCTGCCCGTTGGCATCGATCAGGACGGTTGTACGCTCAATCCCCATATAGGTTTTGCCGTACATCTGTTTTTCCTTCCACACGCCATATGCCTCGCAGGCGGTGCCCTCAATGTCCGAGAGGAGGGGCATGCCAAGCGCATGCTTGGCCGTGAATTTATCGTGCTTGGCGACTGTATCCTTGGAACAACCGACAACCTTCACGCCGAGCGCATCGAATTGGGGCAGGGCCTCGGTAAAGCTGATGGCCTCCTTGGTGCAGCCGGACGTGTCATCCTTGGGGTAAAAGAACAGCACGACGGGTGCGCCGCGCAGATCGGCAAGGTTCAACATCTCCCCACCGGAAACCGGCAGGTTAAACAGGGGGGCGGTGTCGCCAATGGACAGGGGCATTGCGGGCTCCTCGCTATGAGTTTTATCCTTTTTATCGCGGGCAGGGCTGTGCGCCACCCCTTTACATCGTCGCACGCCGCTGGCACCCGTCCGTGAAACACGCCCCGAGGATGCCATGAAGCTCAGCGATTTTGATTTCGACCTGCCTGAACACCTGATCGCCCTGCGACCTGTGCGCCCACGCCCCGCATCGCGGATGCTGCTGGCACAGGGGGCGCAAACGCAGGATCGGCATGTCAGCGATCTGCCAGAGATTTTGCAGCCCGGCGATTTGATGGTGTTCAACGATACCAAGGTCATCCCCGCCCGCCTGTTCGGCACGCGCAGTCGTGTCAGCGCCCATGGGTCCGGCGTGGCCAAGGTTGAGGCGACCTTGTTGGAGCGTACTACCCCCGATACTTGGTCCGCGCTTGCCCGTCCGGGGCGAAAGCTTGCAGTCGGCGATGTGATGCAATTCGAAAACCTGTCGGCGGAAATCGTGGCTAAGGGGCAGGATGGCCGCGTGACGCTGCGCTTCGATCAGGCGGGTGCGGATCTGGATGCGGCGATTGCGCTGGCGGGGCAAATGCCCTTGCCCCCCTATATCGCGGCTCGTCGTCCCGCGGATGAGGCGGATCGTGAGGATTACCAGACCGTGTTCGCCGATAAACTGGGCGCGGTTGCGGCACCGACTGCCTCGTTGCATTTCGATGATGACCTGCTGGCGCGACTGGCCGCGCGCGGTGTGGAAAACACTCGCGTCACGCTACATGTCGGCGCAGGCACGTTTTTGCCGGTAACCGTGGATGACGTGTCCGACCATAAGATGCATTCAGAGTGGGGTGAGGTCAGTGTCGAGGCCGCCGAAACCATTGCCAAGGCAAAGGCCGAGGGCCGCCGCGTGATCCCTGTTGGCACCACCGCCCTGCGGTTGATCGAGGCGGCCAGCGCATCCGGCACCATCGCGCCATGGCTTGGCGATACGGATATCTTCATCACGCCCGGCTATCAGTTCCGCACGGCGTCCGGCCTGATGACCAACTTCCACCTGCCGCGATCGACATTGATGATGCTGGTGTCGGCAATGATGGGCGTGGACAGGATCAAGGAAATCTATGCCCACGCCATTGCGGATGAATACCGGTTCTATTCCTATGGCGACAGCTCGCTGCTGTTACCATAGCGGGTTTTAAGCGTAGCTGATGATCTCAATCTCGATGCCGTTTTCCTCAGCGAAGTAAAAGCGGCGGCCGGGTTCGTAGTCGGCGTGATTGGTTGTGGTGTAACCGGCGGCCAGCACCTTTGCCTCAACCGCGTCCAGATCATCCACAACGACACCGATATGATTTAGGCGTCCGCTATCCTGGGGTTGCGGGTCGCCCGCTGCTGGTGCCCAGATCGCCAGATAGCTGTCGTTCTCACCAACATGGATCGAGCGTCCGCCCAGTTTTCCCGTGCCCTGCCAGCGGATGTGCCAGTCAAATAGGGCGCACAACATTTGGCTGGTTGCATCGGCATCTGCTACTGTGACGTTAACGTGTTCTAGTCGTGTCATGGTGTTTCCCTCCAATGTGACGACTCAGTTTTTGGGACCTCAAGTGTGGTTGAGGTCAAGGTAGTTCTGTAGCGACACGAAATGTCGATTTGGGCTTGGACAGTGCTTGCCATGGCTGGTACGCGGCCCAGATTACCGCGATGTGGCCCGGCTATAGGAGTGGCTTGTTATGGTTAAGGTATTTTCGAACTCTTGGGCGCTGTTCATTGGTGTGCTTTTGCTGATGATCGGCAACGGCCTACAGGGAACATTGCTGGGTTTGCGCGGTGCGTTCGAGGGGTTCGACGCGTCCGTCATGGCGTGGGTCATGTCCGCCTATTTTGCGGGCTTTCTGTTCGGGTCGCGTATGGCACCCGGTATGATTCAGCGGGTCGGCCATGTACGGGTTTTCGCGGCATTGGCGTCGCTGATCTCCGCCGGATTTATTCTATATGCTGCGGTGCCGGACCCGATTGCGTGGGCCGCTATGCGGTTCGTTGTCGGGTTCTGCTTTTCCGGCGTGTATGTGGTTTGCGAAAGCTGGCTGAACGATGCCTCGACAAACGAGACGCGGGGCAAGACGCTGTCGCTGTATATGATCGTGCAAATGCTGGGTATTATCTCGGCCCAGTTCATCGTGAACTTTGCTGATGCATCCAGCTATATCCTGTTCGTCGTCATGTCGGTGCTGGTTTCCGTCAGCTTCGCCCCCATTTTGTTGAGCGCAACACCCGCCCCTGTTTTTCAGGGTGCGAAACCTATGACCCTGCGCCAGCTATACATCACCTCGCCTTTGGGCTGTGTGGGTATGTTTTTCATGGGGGCTGTATTTGCCGGAATGTTCGGCATGTCAGCGGTTTACGGCGCTGAAAAGGGGTTGAGCGTCGCGGATATCACGACCTTTGTTGCGGTGATTTATCTGGGCGGGATGGTTCTGCAATATCCTATCGGCTGGATGAGCGACCGTATGGATCGACGCCGCCTGATTACCTTTACCTGCCTAGCTGCGGCGGCAACCATGATCCCTGCGGCGGCCTTTGCGGGCAGTTATATCGTGCTGCTGATCGCGGCCTTCGTGCTGGGTGGTCTGGGCAACCCGCTATATTCGCTGCTGATCGCCTATACCGCCGATTATCTGGAGCCGGAGGATATGGCCGCGGCATCGGGTGGTCTGATGTTCATCAACGGGTCGGGCGCCGTGTTGGGCCCGTTCATCGTGGGTGCGATGATGACCAATCTGGGGCCGGATTTCTTCTTTGTTTTCATGGCGCTGAACTTCGCAATTATCGCGGGGTACGGCCTGTACCGGATGACACGTCGTGCGGCCCCCTCGGTCGAGGATACGGCCAGCTACGCCTATGTTGCCCCGCAGGCATCGCCTGTGGCGGTGGAGGTGGCGCAGGAATACGCCATCGACTTGGCCGAGCAGGATGAGGAAGCAGCCGAGGCTGAAGCGACTGTTATCTAATAGCAAAGCCCACGCGGTGCGATCCGCGTGGGCTGCCTGATATTACGCCTGATAGGGGGTGATCAGATCGGCAGATAGCGCATATCCGATCTCCGCCAATTCCGTAGACATTGATGATACGCCAAACATGCCCGTGACGCTGACCGGCTCGAACAATCCCTCGCTCTGATAGGGACGTTCGGTCGTGACAAAGACCAACTGGTTCGCAGGCGGCGGCGGAACATGCACGCAGGCCCCGACAAAGGGCACGAGGATAAAGGCCGTCACGCCGGTTCCCGAATATTCGATGGGTACGATAAAACCGGGCAGGCGCACGATTTGGCCGTTCCACTCATTGCGCACACCGGTGGAGCGCGGCTGCTGGGTGTTCATCGGCGCTTGGTCGTGATCGATCAGGCTTTGCAAGGCAGGGGGCAGGGCGGGCTGCCCCTCAGGCACCAGATCGCTCCAACTTAGATCAATGTAATCCTGCGCCCGTGCGATTTGCGGAATCAACGCCAGCGCGCCCATTCCCGCCATGAGCAGCCGACGGTTGAGATGGTGGTTTACCATACATAAACCTCCATCTCATCAGCGGTCAGAACATAGCCGGTATCAGCGACCTCGGTTGATTGGATTTCGTGCTGCATCTCACCTGTCACCCAGACGGCCTCCCACAAATCATCATGGGGCCATGGGGTTTTCGCGGTGACAAAAACTAGCTGGTTGGCGGGTGGTGGTGGCGTGTGTAGGCACGCGCCAACATAGGGGACCAGCACGAAACTGCTGACGCCGCTGGTCGAGATTTCAATGGGGATGATAAAGCCCGGCATCTTGATATAGGCACCGTCCAGCGCGGGGTTCAGCTTGGTCGCGTTATTGTCAAAGACGGGGCGCCATGTGTCGTTCACCTCGTCCATCAGTCCCTCACCGATAATCTCGGAATAGGGCACGCCGGGGGGGATCAGGTCATCCCACGTGATTTCAATCGGTGTGTCGGCCATGGCGACGTTGGGCAGGGCGAAACCTGCCGCTGCGGTGGTCAGCAATTGGCGTCGTGATAAATACATACGCGTCCCCTTAGACCTAAATCCTGACTGTCATACCATCGGCAAGGGACATGCGGTAGGCGCGCAATGCGGGAACCAGGCTCACAATCGCGCCAGCACCGATAACGCCCAGCAGCACCCATAGCTCACGCAAGGTCGGTGCCTCAATCGGCAACCATAGGCCAAAGGCACTGTCGATCATCGGTTGTCCGATAAACAGGCCCAGATAGAGCAGCCCAAGCCCAAGGACCGCCCCGATCGCCGCCATCAAGGTCGCCTCCAGCACCAGCAGGCCAAGGATCACACGGGGCCGCGCACCCATGGCGCGAAAGATCGCCATCTCTCGCCGTCGCTCATTAAGGCTGGAGAATATCGTCGCCATCATCCCGATCAGCGCGGTGACAACCACCATTGCCGAAACCGCCAGCAGCGCCGTTTCCGCGATGCCGACGATTCGCCACAACTCTTGCAGCGCGACGCCGGGCAGGATCGCCAGCAGGGGTTCCTCGGGATATTCGTTGATGGAGCGTTGCAGGCCAAACACTTGCAGGCGACTGTTCACCCCGACCAGCGCGGCGGTAATGGCTTGCGGTTGCAGGTCCATCTGCCGGATTACATCCGCAGGGGTGGATTGCCCCGGAATTTGCGCACCGCCGCGCCAGTCAACGTGGATCGCCTCAATCGCCTCAAGGCTGACGATAACCGTCCGATCAACCGGCGTGCCGGTCTTCTCCAGAATACCCGAAACGCGAAACGGCTGATCCGCGTGTTCGGAAAACGAGGCGAGCCCATGGGCAACCACAATCGGATCACCGATTTGATAGCCCAGCGTGGTCGCAACATCCGCTCCGATCACCGTATCGAACAGGTCGTCCATCAGCACGCCATCCCGAACGGCCAAAGACTGCCCGGAGCGGTATTTGTAACGGTCAAAAAACTCCGTCGTCGTGCCCATCACACGGAATTGCCGATGACTATCGCCGAGGGATATCGGCACGATCCAGTCAACTTCGCGCCGCGCCGCGATGTCCTGATAGCTTTCCCAAGTCAGATTGTTCGTCGCGTTCCCGATCCGAAACACCGAATAGAGCAGCAGTTGCACGGAACCGGACCGCGCCCCCACAATCAGATCCGTGCCGGAGATCGTATCGGCAAAGCTGGCCTTGGCCCCCGTGCGGACCTTCTCCACTCCCAGAAACAGCGCGACGGATAGGGCAATGGCGAGGATCGTCATCCCGACCGTCAATGCACGCGCAATCAGGGAGCCATAGGCAAGACGTAGGATCATGTGGCCCCTCGCACGGCTTTGGCGATGTCGGTCATGTGGAGGACGCGATCAAACTGGCTGGATAGCCGTGCATCGTGACTGACCATCAGGACCGTCGTGCCATGGGCGCGCGATTGCCCGAATAGCAGCTCCAGAAAGGTCGCTTGCGTGGCCGCATCCAGCGAGGATGTCGGCTCATCCGCGATGATCAGCGGGGGCGTGCCGATCAGGGCGCGCGCGGCCGCAACACGTTGTTGTTGCCCGACGCTCAGGGTTCCTGCGCCTGCTGACATGACATCATCCGGTAATCCCAGATCGTGACACAGGCGCGCCGCCTCGGCCCGTCGATCCGCCACGTGCCTGCGCCGCTCAGGGGCGAATTGCAGCGGCAACAGGATGTTGTCCTGCACACTGGCAAAGGGCAGCAGGTTGAACTGCTGGAAAATCAGACCGATCTGCTCCGCCCGGAACCGGTCGCGTTGCCCCGCGGACAGGGCCGCAATATCCGTCCCCGCAACCGAGACCCGACCCGATTGGGCCGTAATCGTACCGCAAATCAGCGACAGCAGAGTCGATTTCCCCGATCCGCTTTCCCCCAGCAGCAGCACAGTTTCAGCCGGTGCCAGGGTCAGGTTCGGCACATGCAGCCCAAATGATGTCCGCCCCGGCCAGCGATAGCGGACATCGTCCATGTGCAGAATTGGGGCGGTATCAGTCACGAAACGGGGTCGCCTTGTTACAAGTCGCTCAGGTCAAGAACCGGCGCATCCCGCTCCACCTCAGCCGCGGTCGCGCCCGCATCGGAAATGATCTGTGTTTCCAGCTCCAGCGCGTTGGGGAATGCTGTGAAATAGGTGAAAGTTATATCTGTGATTGCGGCGGGATTTTCGCAATTTAACAGGTATTCAGCGTGAAATTCGGTGTGGCCATCCGCTTCGCTATGGTCATCATGGTCATCATGGTCATCATGGTCATCATGGTCATCATGGTCATCATGGTCATCATGGTCATCATGGTCATCATGGTCATCATGGTCATCATGGTCATCATGGTCATCATGGTCATCATGGTCGTGTTCTGCGTCGTGATCCTCGTGCTCGTCTTCACCTTCCAGCTCGGCATGTGCCTCAACCACGGTACAATTTGCGGCGGCGGAGAACGCGAACAGATCGAGCGGTTGGGACAGGATCGCAATCGCGGCGTCGATGGCCGCGTGATCCTCATCCGACTGCGCGGCATATTCAAAGCCGACAATATCTGCGCCCGGTGCATGCAGTGCCATTGCGACCTGCTGGCCCTGTAATGCGATGTCCAACTGGCCCACGCCATGCTCGTGCGCATCCATATGGCGGGCCTCCTGCGCGAGGGCAGGGGCAGAAATCAGGGCTGAGGCAGTCAGAAGCGTAAGCAATTTCATGGGATAAATCCTGTTCGATGGATTAGGCGGCGCAGCCTTGGCACTGGCCGTGAATTTCAACGATATGACGTGTGGGTTTAAAGGCGGATGCGGTCGAAATGGCGGATAATTCCGACAGCAGGCTGGTGCCGTCATGCTCCTCAACCGCGCCGCAATCCTCGCAGATTTCCAGCACGGGAACGGCAGCATCGTGATCGCAGCGGCAGGGTACAAAGGCCTTGATCGACTCGAGTTTATGGGCGCGACCCTGATTGGTCAGCGCGGCCAGTGCGCGATAAACGGTTGGCGCGGCAAGGTCGGGCTCCTCGCGCTTCATCTGGTCCAGGATCGCATAGGCGGTCATGGGCCTGTCATGCTTGTGCAGCACGTTCAGCACGTCGGATTGCCGGATCGCTGCTTGCTTGCGCATGGGGGCCTCCTGCTTCGCTCAACAGAAAGTTATTTTATAAAGTAACAAGTTTCCAGCGCTATCTTGCGGCAATCACACCGCCACCGCTGTCCGATCCTCAAACGCCCAGCCATCCTGAATGTTGAGCATCACCGTGTCACCAATATCATACCGCTGACGTTGCTCCGCCAGAATGGTTCCGCCGCCATGATTGGGGGCGAGCTGCAAGGTCAGCCGGAATTTACCACCCAGATAGACGGCATTCGTGACCTGCGCGGGCAGCGTCCCGTTATGGTCGATATGAACTCCATCGGGCCGCAGGCTAAGGTGCGTCGGGCGCGGTGTTCCGGACCGAACACGGGCGATATGTTCCCCTAGGGACACATCCATCCAGCCATCCCGACACGGGCCTGCCGCGTGAACAGGCAGCACCACACCCTGACCGACAAACCCCGCAACCATCGCATTTGCTGGTTCGTCGTGCAGGATCTCAGGCGGCGCAAATTGCCGGATGCGACCGTCTTGCATCACGGCGATGCGGTCGGCCAGCGCCATCGCCTCGGCCTGATCGTGGGTCACGTAAACCATAGTCGCGCCGGTTTGCCGGTGCAGATCGCGAAAGGCAGATTGCATCGTGGCGCGCAGGTGAACGTCCAGATTGGCGAGCGGCTCATCAAACAGAACGGCTTGCGGTTCCATCACCAGGCATCGGGCGAGGGCGACACGTTGCCGCTGTCCCCCCGACAGTTCCGCGGGTTTCCGATTGGCCATTTGCGTCAGGCCAGTGACCTGTAGCGCGGCCTGCAAGCGGGCTTCGCGTTCCTGCTTGGCGATGCGGCGCACCTCCAACGGATAGGCGATATTGCGCGCGACGCTCATATGCGGCCACAGGGCGTAGGACTGAAACACCATGCCCAGATTGCGATCCTCGGGCGGGATGGCGATACCCACCGCCGGATCGGCCAGCGATTGCCCGCCCAGCGCGATACGACCGCTATCGGGTGTTTCAAACCCCGCGATCAGGCGTAGCAGGGTCGTCTTGCCACAGCCGGACGGCCCCAGCAGCGCGATGAACTCACCCACCTTGGCCCGTAGAGAGATGTCATCAACCGCCGTGGTGGTGCCAAACCGCTTGGTGATGTTTTCGAGGATCAGTTTTGCCATGGAACGACACCGCTTGGTAACCGCCGCGCGGTCAGTTGCAACAGGCCCATCAGGGCGACGACGACCAGCACGACCATCATGGCGACCGCCGCTGCCATCACGGTTTCACCACTATCGTCGAGGTTGAAGATCACCACCCCCAGTGTTTGCGTGCCCGATGACCACAGCAGCGCCGACACCGTCAGTTCGTTAAACGCAGTCAGAAAAACAAGGATCGCACCGGCAGCAGCGGCGGGCGCGGCCATGGGCAGTAATATCTGGAACAGGCGGCGCATCGGCCCCGCGCCGACTGCCTGTGCGGCCTCCTCCATCGCGGGATCAATCTGCACGAAGCTGCTTTGAATCGGGCGCAACATCACGACCAGAAAGCGTGCCAAATAGGCGATGAAGATGATCCAGAACGTACCGTATAGGCTCCAATCCGTACTGGGGATGCGGATGAACAGCAGGATGCAGGCAATTGCCAGAACCACACCGGGCAGGGCATAGGGCAGATCGGCCAGTAAATCGGCAAGTCGCGTCAGGCGGGTCGGGCGCCGCACGCTCAGCCATGCCAGTGGAATGCACAGCATCATCAGGACCAGCGCCGCCGATCCGGCCAATAGGAACGAGTTGCGAAAGGCGCGGATCGTAACGGGCTGACGGAACAGCGCCTCGTACCATGCCTGCCACGTCATGTTGTCCAAAGTCAGCGGCAGGCCATAGGCGGGGATCAGCGAGGTCGCGGTTAACGCAATCAACGGCAGCACGAGGATCACGGTGATCACGGCCCATAATGTCAGCTCAACCACAGGCCGCGCACGCCCTAAATCCAGCGATAGGGCGCGGGTGCCTTGACCGCTCAGCCCAGTGGAAAGACGCGCCAGCACGATGCGGTATCCCACGATGCCCAGCAGTGCGACCAGACCGATGAGCAGGGCCAGCACGGATACTTCGGACAGAACCGTCGGCCCAAAACCGGCAAGGCGTTGATAGATCAGCGTCGGCAATGTCGAATAGCCCGCCGGAATGCCCAGCATGGCCGGAATGCCGAAATTACCCAGCGCAGTGACAAAGGCCAGCGCCGTTCCCGCCACAAGGCCCGGAATGCATAGGGGCAACACGATTTGCAGCCACATCCGCCCGCCACGCGCACCGGCACCGCGGGCTGCCTCAACCAGATCAGAGGGGATCGCCCTCAGGTTCGCCCGCAGGGTCAGAAACACAATCGAGGTATGCTGAATCCCCAGCAGCAGCGCGATACCCCATGCGGAATAGAGCGGCTGCGGCGAACCCAGCGTGGGCGCCAACCCGATGGTTTTCAGCAGAACGGAGGAGGGGCCGGTGACTTGCGTCCATGCCAGCGCCGTAATTTGCGGCGGGATCATCATCGGGATCATCAGGCAGAACACCAGTGCCGCCTTGGCGCGGATATTGGTGATCGCGACCAAAAAGGCAAAGGTCCCACCAAGAATGACGGAAATCACGGTCCCGAAGCCTGCCGTGAACAGGCTGTGCCGCAGGGCGCGCCATGTGCTGTCGCGACCTAAAACCTCACGCAGATGCGACAGGCCGATGCTGTCGCCCACACTGATGCTCTCAAATAACAGCCGTCCGATGGGCAGTAGGCTGAGCGCGAGAACGGGAACCAAAACCAGCGGCAACAGCCGATCCTGTAGAGACCGGCTGTTGCGATTATGTGCGGGCGCGATCACTCGACGCCAAAGGTTTCAGCGAAGCGGGCCTTGTTCGCATCCGCATCTGCCAGCGCCTGTGCTGGATCGAAATCCATCAGCACAATCTCATCCCGTGCGGGGAAACCAGCGGGCATCGGCATGCCGTCACGGGCAGGGATGTAGCCCTGATCCAAAACCAGTTGCTGACCTGCCTCGCTGAGCACGAAATCAACGAAAGCCTGCGCTTGTTCGGTGTTCTCGGCGCCGTTCAGGATCGCAACAGGCTCCGTCACATAGGAAACGCCCTCGGTCGGGAAGACGAAGGAAACCGGCGATCCATCAGCCGCGCCACGGATAGCGAGGAAATCAACGACCATGCCGTATGGCTTTTCGCCCGAAGCAACCGCACGGAAGGTGCCGCCATTGCCACCCTCGGCGCGTGCGTCGTTCGTGGCGAGCTGCTGATAGTAATCCCAGCCCAGACCATCGGTGCCGGTCAGCGTGGCAAGGTGGATCAGCGCAGCACCGGAATAGAGCGGCGAGGGCATAGCAACCATGCCGTCCATCCCGTCACCCACCAGATCGGTCCACGATGTCGGCGCCAGTTCCGCACCGGTATTATAGACGATGCCGGTGGTGATCAGCTTGGTCGAGTAATAATACCCCTCGGGGCTGTGCAACGCGGGATCATATGCGCCTGCCTCGGGCGAGTTATAGGCCATCAACAGGCCCTCTTGCGCCATGCCCTCCAGCGTCACGGTGTCAGCGATCAGCAGAACGTCGGGCTGTGCTGCACCTGCCTCGATCTCCGCACGCAGGCGGGTCATCAGCTGGGTGGTGCCGTCGCGCACCCACTCAACCTCAACACCCGGATTGGCGGCCATAAAGGCATCAACCGTCATCTGGGCATCGGCATTGGGCTGCGATGTGTACAGGGTCAGCGTTTCCGCCTGTGCGGCGATAGGAGCGGCAAATGCGAGGGCGAGCGTGAGGGCAGATGTGGTACGAAGCATAGCGTAATCATCCTTGGCTGGTTTGAGTCGGTTGATCGTGGCGGCCCGCTTACAATCCGCTCGACTACAACTTGATGACGGTTGGGGTTTGCGGCTTGCTTCGGGCGAGGTGGGGATTCACGATTCCTGTGCTGTCGCGGATGAATTGCGCAGCGAAATCAACGTCAGAAGGCGACAGGACATGGAACAGCGCATATCCCTTATTACTCTGGCAGTTGATGACCTGAAAAAATCTCGTGATTTTTATCAACGGCTTGGCTGGAAACCGGTGGAAAGCCCGCCAGGGATCGTTGCTTTTGACCTGATCGGGCAAACGCTGGGCCTGTTTGCGCGATCCGAAATGTTGGGCGAGGTCGGCTTGCCCGTTGCGCCCATGAATGACGGTTTTTCTGGTGTGATCCTCAGCCATAATGTGCGGGACAAGGCGGAAATCGCACCACTGTTGGATCGTGCGCGGGCAGCTGGGGCGCGGATCGTTAAACCCCCGCAGGACACGCCATGGGGCGGGCATCACGGCCATTTCGCCGATCCTGACGGGCATATATGGGAGGTGGCCTTTAACCCGTTCTCAACACTTGGCGCAGATGGTGCGTTTCAGTGGAACGGGATCAGCTAGGGCGGGTTGCACCTGCGGTGCGGCCCACGCAATATCCGCGAATTGATTTTGCATACCAAAGGCCAGAACTATGACATTGCCCATCACCCCGTCCTTCCGCCTTGATGGCCGTCACGCCTTGGTCGCGGGGGGATCGTCGGGCATCGGGCTGGCCTGTGCCGTTGCATTGGCGGAGGCAGGCGCGCAGGTCACGATCGCCGCACGGAGGGCAGCGCCATTGCAGCAGGCCGTTGACCAGATGCGCGAACGGGGGCTGGACGCCCACGGTGCCGTGCTGGACGTAACCGATATTGCTGCGGTACGTGGGCTGTGCACCCGCGAGCAACCCTTTGACATCCTGCTGAATTCCGCCGGTCTGGCCCGCCACAGCCCCGCCGCCGATACGACGGAGGAGGATTTTGACGCCGTTTCTGAATTGAACATCAAGGCAGCATATTTCTTGGCGCAATCCGTGGCGAACCCGTTAATCGCTGCCGGAAAACCCGGTGTGATCCTGCAAATCTCCAGCCAGATGGCCCATGTTGGCGGGGTGGAGCGTGCGGTCTATTCCGCGACAAAGCACGCGGTTGAGGGGATGACGAAAGGGATGGCGATTGAGTGGGGCAAACACTCCATCCGCGTGAACACGATTTGCCCGACCTTTATCCGCACCCCGCTGAGTGAACCCAGCTTTAACGATCCGGTGCGTCGCGCATGGATTGAGAGTATGATCAAGCTACCTCGCACCGGTGTGGTCGAGGATATTATGGGCGCTACGACCTTCCTGGCCTCGGACGCGGCGGCGATGATTACCGGAACCAGCCTGCTGATTGATGGCGGCTGGACGGCGGATTGATCGGCCGACGTCCTCGCCACCCGCTGTGGACAAGCGGCGCGCACAGGCGGCATGTTCGCATAACAGTTGAGAATGGAGACACCGATGCCCCATGACCATCACGATAATGATCTGGATGAGATGACTGCCCTGACACGTGCGCTGGAAACCGTGCTGGTGGAAAAGGGCTTGGTTGATCCTGCTGCGATTGACGCGATTATCGAGACCTATTCCAACGATGTCGGCCCCCGAAATGGTGCCGCCGTCGTTGCGCGCGCATGGACCGAGCCGGATTTCGCTGCGTGGCTGGAGCAGGATGCAACGGCGGCGATATCCTCGATGGGGTTCACCGGTCGGCAGGGTGAACATATGCGGGCGCTGTTCAACGCGGATGGGGTGCATAACCTCGTCGTGTGTACGCTGTGCTCCTGCTACCCATGGACCGTGCTGGGCCTGCCGCCGGTCTGGTACAAATCGCCACCCTATCGGTCACGGTCGGTGCGTGATCCACGTGGCGTGCTTGAGGAGTTCGGCACAAAACTGCCCGAGGATACAGATATCCGCGTCTGGGATTCCACGGCTGAAATGCGCTATCTGGTGATCCCGCAGCGTCCCGACGGTACTGAGGGGTGGAGCGCGGAGCAGCTTGCCGCCCTCGTCAATCGTGACAGCATGATCGGAACAGCCTTGGCGGATGCACCATGAACGGGCCGCATGATCTGGGCGGGCGCATGGGCTTTGGCCCAGTCGCGCCTGAGGAAAACGAGCCGCTCTTTCACGCCGAATGGGAAAAACGGGCGCTGGGAATTGTGCTGTGCTGCGGCGCACTGGGCTATTGGACCATTGATGAAAGCCGCCATGCGCGTGAAACCATCCCGCACACGGATTACCTGCGGTTTTCCTATTATCGCATCTGGCTGACCGCATTGATTGAGCTGCTACAGCGCCATGGTGAGTTGAGCGCGCAGGAGCTTGCCTCCGGCCACGCGCAGACCGCCGGAAATCGTGCATCGCGTCGCCTGTCGGTCGATGGCGTTGCAGGCGTTTTGGCCAAGGGCGGCCCGACATCGCGTCCGCTGGAAAATGCCCCGCTATATCCTGTGGGAACACGGGTGCGGGTGCTGAACCTGCAACCAACGGGCCATATCCGCCTTCCGGGCTACCTGCGCGGGCATATCGGTGTGGTTGAGGCGCATTGCGGCGGCCATGTTTTCCCCGACACCAATGCCGTGCATCAGGGTGAGCAGCCACAGCACCTCTATACCATCGCGTTCGATGGCGCGGATCTGTGGGGACAGGGTGAGCGCCTCAGCGTGCGTGCCGATTTGTGGGAGAGCTATGTTGAACCTGTCTGAGTTTCCCGACGCCCCTCCCTTTGAGGAACCATGGCAGGCGCAGCTATTCGCGCTGACTGTCGCGTTGAACGAGGCTGGACATTTGCCATGGCCCGAATGGGCGCAGGCCTTTGGCCGCCGTCGGGCGCAGGGGGTTGATGATGCATCCGATTACTGGCCGCATTGGGCCGAAACATTGTCGGATGAGGTAACGCGCCGTGGCATCGCAGGGGCCGAGGATATCGCTGCCCTTGCCATGGCGTGGACCCGCGCCGCGCATGCAACCCCGCATGGTTTTGCTGTGACGCTGGAAAATGATCCGATGCGTTAAGCTAACGTGGCGATCACCCCCGCAGGGCTGATCGCCAATCTTCGTTTATTTCCCGAGCGCCGCCATTACGCGCACCCAGGAGCGGACACCACCGGTGAAGCTTTTGACGTTATACTTTTCGTTCGGGGAATGGATTGCATCATCATCGCGAGCAAAGCCGATCAGCATTGAGTCCAGCCCAAGCACTTCCTTGAAATGCCCCGCAATAGGGATCGAGCCACCGCCGCCAGTGTAAACCGCCTCGTTTGGCCATTCGGTGGCCAGAGCCTTGCGCGCCTTTTCAAAGGCAGGATCGGATGTCGCCATCACCGTTGCCTTGTCCGCGCCGTGTCCGATGAACTCAACCTCGCAATCATCGGGCAGCATGTGGCGCACCCGCGCACGGATCGCATCGCGGATGGCGTGGGGGTCCTGATCCCATACCAATCGGCAGGAAATTTTCGCCCGCGCCTCGGCTGGCAAAACGGTTTTGAAGCCGTCACCGGTATAGCCGCCTGTGATGCCGTTGAATTCGCAGGTCGGGCGGGCCCAGATCTGATGCAGGGCAGGGATGCCTTGCTCACCTGCGGGGGTGCTCAGGCCGACCTTGCCCAGAAAATCCTTGGGATCGAATCCGAGGCTCTCCCACTGCTGGGCCAAATTGCCGGGAACATCGTGCACGCCATTATAGAAACCGTCCAACGTGACTCGGCCCTGTTCATCATGCAGCGAGGCGAGGATATGGCTGAGAATACGGATCGGGTTCGCCGCAGGGCCGCCATAGCCGCCCGAATGCAGATCGCGATTGGCGGCGCGGATCACGATTTCCTCGGCCACCATGCCGCGCAACATTGTGCAGATGGACGGAGTGTTGCCATCCCACATACCAGTGTCGCAAATGAGTGCGATCTCGGTTTTCAGCTCCTCGGCGTTTTCCTGTAGGAACGGCACCAGCGAGGGTGAGTGGCTTTCCTCCTCGCCCTCAAACAGAATTGTGATACGCACGGGCAGGTCGCCGGTTGTTTCAACCCATGCACGGCAGGCCTCAACAAAGGTCATCAACTGCCCCTTATCGTCCGACGCACCGCGCGCACGAATCATGGGGCCGTCGGGACCTTCCTCAATTTGCGGGTCAAACGGATCGGACTTCCACAACTCTAGCGGGTCGGCGGGCTGTACATCATAGTGGCCGTAGAACAACACATGCGGCGCATCTTTCGGCCCGCCATGGGCCACAACCATCGGTTTTCCCGGCGTATCCCGACGCGTGGCATCGAATCCCAGGCCGTTCAATTCGGCGACCAGCCAGTCCGCCGTTGCCACACAATCGTCATGATATGTGGGATCGGTTGAGATAGAAGGCATGCGGAGCAACGCAAATAGACGCTGCAATGCTGTGTCTGTATTGGCGTCGGCTGCACTTAGTACGGATTCAAGATTACTCATCTGGGTTTGCTCATACACAGTTACGTTACGGTCAAAATTTGTACACTTTTCCATGCCAGAATATGTGGTATTGCGAGGTGTCTGGCACAGCCAAGGTTCGTATGATGTAATGACACGAACCAACGAAAACTGAAATGGGGGCAAATATGCCTATTTTGAATAGCTCCGGCATAAAGGGGCTGGGACTATGCATGGTCGCAGCAGTGCTGAGCGGATGTAACCAGGGCGATTTCTCGTCTGCATCCAGCCGCACTGACGGTGAGGCTTTTGTCGTGGTGCGTTCCGCGACCTGGGTTGATCCTGACGGATGTGAGCACTGGGTCTTCGATACCGGCGCTGAGGGGTATATGACACCCAAGCTACAGCCAAATGGTCGCCCGATTTGCGGCCGGACCACTGGCGCGCGTCAGTAGGGGGATTGAGATTATGACTGGACTTACAAAGGGCCTGTTGTTGGCCGCGTTTTTGCCGCTTGCTGCATGTCAATCCGGTGGCGGTGTTGGTGTTGGTGGGGCAACAGCAACTCGTTTTGATGACAATGATCCTGACGTGGATCGCGGCATTGATGCACACCGTCTATCCGATATGCGGGCGTCGATCTGGGTCGATCCGCTGGGATGTCAGCACTGGTTGATTGATGACGGAATTGAAGGTTATCTATCCAACCGTCTGAATGCAGATGGTACGCCACGTTGTGATGGTCCTAGCATCACCGTTGGTCAGGAAATCGGTTCGACACAGCGTCTGATCCGCAACCCTAACTAAGCTATGCAAATGGCCGGGGCAGTGCTCCGGCCTTCCGCATCTTGCGCTGACTATGCTGACATGCTGCTGCGCGCAGTGCCTATAATGTTGATATAGGTTTCCGTTACGCTGGCATCAAAAACACCTGACAATTTAGTATCATACCGTTCACGCCATGCCGTGTAGGCTGCGTGAAACCGTGGATTTTCCGGAGCATCCTGTGTGTGCAGTGTTAAATCGCTGCGCTTAAATGCACGAAGTGTTACCGGCATGTGGCCGACAACAGGCCAGCCGCGCTGCTGTGCCTTAGGGTGCGGTGTTACTGTGATCGAGAGTATGGGTTCGCCCGAGCGGTTATTCTCCGCCGGATCAATAGCTCCGATTGTGCAGACCAGAGGCGGCGTCGTCGCCGTCCTGTTGCTGGTCCACACTTGGCCGACTTTAATAGTGTCCATTGATGGCTCCCCCTATCGCCATCACGCCGTTGCGATCCACCCTCCGCCAAGTACACGGGACCCCTCCAACGCGTAAAAGACACAGGCCTGACCCGGCGCAATTCCCTCTTCAGCCAAGGCCAACTCGACCTCTGCACGGCCATCGGGTAGCGGGCGCAGGATTGCCTCACGCGGTGGGCGTGTAGAGCGAACCTTGACCATTACCTCGATGCCTTCACTGGGCAGATCCGCGATGGATCCCTCACCCAGCCAGTTAAGCTCCTTGAGCGGAACACGGCGAACTGCCAGTGCTTCCTTGGGACCAACTATGACCTGATGGGTATTTGCGTCAAGTTTCACAACGTATAGGGGTTCGCCGCCGCCGATTCCCAATCCGCGACGCTGACCGATCGTATAGTGGATCACACCGCGATGCTGACCCAAGACGCGCCCGTCCAGATGCACGATATCGCCAGGCTCGACAGAGCCGGGACGCAGCTTCTCGATCACCGCTGCGTAGGAGCCGTTGGGCACAAAACAGATATCCTGACTGTCCGGCTTATCGGCCACGCTCAGCCCATGCTTTAAGGCCAGCGCGCGGGTTTCCGCCTTGGATTTCAAATGGCCTAGGGGGAAGCGTAGATAGTCTAGCTGTTGCTGAGTCGTGGAAAACAGGAAATAGCTCTGGTCCCGCTCCGGATCAGCGGCGCGGTGCAGTTCCGCCTTATCCGCCTGTTTGCGCTGAATGTAATGACCGGTGGCCATACAGTCCGCGTCCAGATCCTTGGCCGTTTCCAGCAGATCGCGGAATTTCACACGCTCATTGCAGCGAATGCAGGGGATGGGGGTCGCGCCGGCCAGATAGGCGTCGGCGAACTCATCAATCACGCTTTCCTTAAACTTGTTCTCATAATCAAGGACGTAGTGCGGGAAGCCCATCACCTCGGCCACGCGGCGCGCATCATGAATATCGCGCCCGGCACAGCATGCGCCCTTCTTGGCCAAGGCGGCGCCGTGATCGTATAATTGCAGGGTCACGCCAACGACGTCATAGCCCTCAGCCGCAAGCTCTGCTGCAACGACGGAGCTATCAACGCCGCCGGACATCGCCACGACGACACGGGTGTCTTTGGGGGCTTTTGCGAAGCCTAGGCTGTTGAGAGTGGTCATGTCATTGCCTGCCAGAACATTACGGAAGTCGCGCGGTATATAATCAAATTAGCACTATAGACAACCAGCGGCTTAACGGTCAGTTCATTGTGCTGCGCGAATGTCTCCTCACAAAAAAGAGCAGTGAGGCATATTATGTATCTGAAACGCACCGACCGACCGATCCTTGTTAAGGATCATTCCGGGCGATCTATCGCCCGAAACGACCTGCCACCACCCGAAACAAAACGCTGGGTTGCCCGGCGCAAGGCGATGGTCGTCGCCGCTGTTGATGGCGGCATGCTTACCTTGCAGGAGGCATGCGAACTATATGATTTATCTGAGGAAGAGCTGGGCCAATGGCGCGATGCCCTTAGCAAACATGGCCTGAATGCCCTACGGGTTACTGCGATGCAGAGGTACCGAAAAGGCGCTGATACCTGAGGGATTAGCGTGGGTCGCGATACGTTTATATGGGTTTACCGTTAATTAACCTTTAGGCGTTGATTGTAGGTATATTAGGTTGGGCAGAACGCTCACCGTGGCCCGGAGGTCCCCGCATGCGAATACTACTTATCGAGGACGATCCTGCGACCGCCCGCAATATCGAACTGATGCTGTCGAATGCGAACTTTAACGTATACGTCACCGATTTGGGGGAGGAGGGCGTCGATCTCGCCCGTCTGTATGATTATGATCTCATTATCCTCGATCTGAACCTGCCGGATATGCACGGGCACGATGTGCTCAAACAACTGCGTCTGGCCAAGATCGAAACGCCAATCCTGATTCTCTCGGGTATGGATGATGCGGATAACAAAATCCGCGGTTTCGGTTATGGCGCCGATGATTACCTGACAAAACCGTTCCATCGTGAGGAGCTGGTCGCACGCATCCACGCCATTGTTCGGCGGTCAAAGGGGCATGCGCAATCTGTGATCGAAACCGGCATGGTCTGCGTTAACCTTGACGCAAAAACAGTCGAGGTTGAGGGCAAAACCGTCCACCTGACCGGCAAAGAATACCAAATGCTTGAGCTGTTGAGCCTGCGTAAGGGCACAACCCTGACCAAGGAAATGTTCCTTAACCACCTATATGGCGGCATGGACGAGCCTGAGTTGAAGATCATCGACGTGTTCATCTGCAAACTGCGTAAAAAGCTAAGTCAGGCAACCGGCGGGGAAACCTATATCGAAACCGTTTGGGGCAGGGGCTATGTTTTGCGTGATCCAATCCCCCAGACGATTGAGCAACCCGCCCGCCGCGCTTAAACCATCTGGACCATTGGGCGCTGCGGGCCTAACTCTCGTGCGAAGTGCGGCGGGAGAAGATTATGGACGATATCGCAAAAATTGACGTGACGGCGTTGGACGCGGCGGCGGCAGAGGAGTTGCTCGAAACATTGTCCGCACGCTTGGCGCAGGCAAATATCGCCTATCATCAGGCTGATGACCCAGAACTGTCCGATGCGGAATATGATCGCATCAAGCGGATCGTTCTGGATATCGAGCAGCGGTTCCCAAGTTTGCTTCGTGAGGATAGCCCGTCGCAAGCCATAGGTGCCCCACCCGCCGATGGTTTTGGAAAGGTAGTACACGCCGTACCGATGTTGTCGCTGTCCAATGTTTTTAAAGACGAGGATGTGATCGATTTTGATATGCGAGTTCGCAAATTTCTGGGTGTAACAGATCCCATTGCTTATACTGCGGACCCCAAGATTGACGGTTTATCACTGTCCTTGAGATATGAGGGTGGCATTCTACGGCAGGCTGCAACCCGTGGAGATAGTGAAACCGGTGAGAATGTAACCGCGAACGCCCGCACTATCGCGGATATTCCGCAAAGGTTAACAGGTGCCCCCGACATTTTGGAAGTGCGCGGCGAGGTCTATATGGACCATGACGACTTCCAAGCCTTGAATCTGCGACAGGAACAGGCCGGAGCGAAACCCTTTGCCAACCCCCGCAACGCTGCTGCGGGATCGTTACGGCAATTGGACGCGGCCATCACAAAATCGCGCCCGTTGCGGTTTTTTGCATATGCATGGGGGCAGTTGTCGGCGCCGCTGGCGACAACACAATCCGATGCAATTGCGGAGCTGGCCAATCTGGGCTTTCGAACAAACCCGTTGACGAAACTATGCCGCTCCGCTGACGAAATGATCGCGCATTATCGCCAGATCGGAACCGCGCGTCCCGACCTCGGCTATGATATCGACGGCGTGGTTTACAAGGTTGATGATCTCGCGCTGCAAAAACGGCTCGGATTTCGAGCCAATAACCCACGCTGGGCGACCGCGCATAAATTCCCGGCTGAAATCGCCGCGACCCGCCTGCGGGATATCGAGATTCAGGTGGGCCGCACCGGCGCGCTCAGCCCAGTTGCGCGGTTGGAGCCGGTTACGGTTGGCGGTGTTGTAGTGTCCAATGCGACCCTGCACAACGCAGATTACATCGCGGGTCGCGATTCAAAGGGGGAGCCGATCCGCGGCGGAAACGATATCCGTATCGGGGATATGGTTGAGATTTACCGCGCCGGTGATGTGATCCCCAAGGTGCGCGATGTGTTGCTGGACCGCCGCCCTGATGATTCACAACCATTTGTTTTCCCAGATAAATGCCCGATCTGTGACAGCCCCGCTCTGCGCGAGCCGGGTGAGGCCGTGCATCGCTGCACCGGCGCGCTGACCTGTCCTGCGCAGGTGGTTGAGAAGTTGAAGCACTTCGTCTCTCGCATGGCTTTTGACATTGACGGGCTCGGCGCAAAGCAGGTTGAGGCATTTCACACCGATGGCTGGATTGCGTCCCCCGCTGACATCTTCGCGCTTGAGGAGCGATACGGGTCCGGCATGAAGCAGCTCAAAAACCGCGAGGGCTGGGGGCAAAAATCGGCGGATGCGCTGTTCGCCTCGATCCGCCTGCGGCGCACGATCCCCTTGAACCGGTTGATTTTTGGCCTTGGCATCAGACATGTCGGGGAAAGCTCCGCCATGCTGCTGGCCCGACATTATAATCAATGGAACACGTTTCGTGAGGCGATGCAACAGGCCACGCCAGACAGCGCGGCACGTACGGAACTGGTCGCAATCGACGGTATTGGCGCGGTGATGGCGGAGGCGATAGCCGACTTTTTCGCATCAGAAACCGCGCGCGTGCAGCTCGACGCCCTAACCGCATGGTTAACGGTTGAGGATGTCGCCGCCCCCGCGACCGAGGGGTCGCCCGTTGCGGGCAAAATCGTGGTCTTCACTGGATCGCTAGAAAAAATGTCGCGTGCGGAGGCAAAGGCGCGGGCCGAGGAAATGGGCGCCAAGGTATCCGGCTCCGTTTCCGGCAAAACCGATATCGTGGTCGTAGGGCCGGGCGCAGGGTCCAAGGAGAAAAAGGCGCGTGACCTTGGCCTGACTGTGCTGACCGAGGCAGAGTGGCTGGACATGATCGGCTGAAATGTTAACGGAGCGTAGTTGAAAACAATGGCAGGTCGCCCCGAAATCCTGTTCCCGCTATTCGCGAACCTGACCGCGTTGCCCGGTATCGGGCCGAAAACCGCGCCTTTATATGAGCGGATCGGCGTGCAAAGCCCTCGTGATTTGCTAATGACATTGCCCACTAGCGGTACGGATCGGCGGCTGAAATCCTCGATTTTGGACGTGCCTTTGCCGGCCACGGTCACGGTGGAGGTCGAGATCGGCGAACACTCGCCCGCGCGGGTAAAGGGGCGACCCTATCGTGTCAGCGTGCGGGATGCGCAAGCCGAGTTCCAGATTGTGTTTTTCCACGCCCGCGATGACTGGATGGAACGGCAGTTGCCCACGGGGCAGCGGCGCGTTGTCTCTGGTCGGGTGGAGCTGTTCGACGGCGTCGCGCAGATGGTTCACCCCGATCATGTGCTAAGCATGGGTGAGGCGGAAACCCTGCCGCCATTCGAGCCGATCTACCCGCTGACCGCTGGCCTGACCTTGAAGGCTGTGGTTAAGGCACAGCGGGGCGCGTTGGATCGTCTGCCCGATTTGCCGGAGTGGATTTCACCACAAGTCGTAGCAGATCGTGAGTGGCCGACATGGATCGATGCAATTCGCAGCGCCCATGCCCCTGATTCCGCAGCAGATCTAGTCGAAACAACGCCGGTACGTGAGCGGCTGGCCTATGATGAATTGTTTGCGCATCAGGTCACGCTAAACCTTGCCCGTGCACAGGCACGTCGCAAAGCGGGGCGGGTTTCGCAGGGCGATGGCGCATTGCGCGCGCAGGTCCGCGCCGCTTTACCCTATGATTTGACGGGGGCGCAAAGCCGCGCTGTTGGGGAAATCTCGGCGGACCTTGCCGCGCCGTTGCGGATGAACCGGTTGCTACAGGGCGATGTCGGCTCGGGGAAAACCTTGGTTGCGCTGCTGGCTATGCTCACCGTGGTTGAGGCAGGCGGCCAAGCCGCGATGATGGCCCCGACGGAGATTTTGGCGCGTCAACATATGGAGGCTTTGGCCCCGCTGGTGACGCCGCTGGGCCTGAAAATCGGGATTCTGACCGGTCGTGACAAGGGCGCAGCCCGTCAGGAAAAGCTAACCGCGCTGGCTGCGGGTGAGTTGAACATCCTGCTGGGTACCCATGCCCTGTTCCAATCAGATGTCGCCTTTGCCGATTTGCGGCTGGCAATAATCGATGAGCAACACCGCTTTGGCGTGCGCGAACGCATGACACTGGGTGATAAGGGGCGGGCGGTGGATATCCTCGTGATGACAGCAACGCCGATCCCGCGGTCGCTTAGCCTCGCGCAATATGGCGATATGGACCTGAGTGTTCTGGACGAAAAGCCAGCCGGACGGCAGAAGATCGAAACAGCGCTGGTCTCGGCTGAGCGGATGGAGCAGGTGGTTGAGCGTTTGCGCGCCGCGATACAGGCGGGGCGGCAGGCCTATTGGGTGTGTCCCTTGGTCGAGGAAAGCGAGGTTGTTGAGGCAACCGCCGCCGAGGAACGCCACCGTGCGCTGCGTGTCGCCTTGGGTGAGGAAAATGTCGGGCTGGTGCACGGGCGGTTAACGCCGGCGGAAAAGGACGCCGCCATGGCGGATTTCGTGGCCGGTCGCACGCGCGTTCTGGTGGCCACCACCGTGATTGAGGTCGGCGTGAACGTGCCCGCCGCCACGATCATGGTGATCGAGCAGGCGGAACGCTTCGGTCTCGCGCAATTACACCAGTTACGGGGCAGGGTGGGCCGTGGTTCCGAAAAATCGACCTGTTTGTTGATGTATCAATCCCCGATGGGCGAAACGGCGCGCGCGCGTTTGGAGATCATGCGTGAGACGGAGGACGGATTCCGTATCGCGGATGAGGATCTGCGCCTGCGCGGTGCTGGCGATGTCCTGGGAACGGCGCAATCGGGGCTGCCGAAATTCAGAATCGCTGATTTGGAACGGCAGGCTGGCCTGCTGGCGCTGGCGCAAAAGGATGCGCGATTGGCGTTGGACCGTGATCCGACGCTAGATTCCCCGCGCGGGCAGGCAATTCGGACTCTTTTATACCTGATGGAACAGGAACGTGCGATCCGTTTGCTTTCAGTGGGTTAGCCGCTGAACAGAATTTTTGTTCGCAAATGTTCTCATTTTTTCTTGACTGAACAGGGGTCATTAGGAGAACATTAAGGCAACACGGAACAGGAGGTTGCCAAAATGATCCCCCACATGCTGCGCACCGCACGCCTTAACAGTTATGAAATGCTAGGCGATGTCATCGGCCTAGCCGCGATATGCGTGATGATCGTCACTGCGTTGATGCTGTAACCCGTATACGAAGTTTCTGCCGCATTCGGGACGCCCCGCGTTCCAGCTTGTCCCTCAAGATTGTGATCTGTCCCGATCACACTGGCCGCGACCCGATGCAACCCAACTCGCCGCACGTCCTTAGGACGCTGCGGCGTTTTTTTGCGCGGCCTCCATCGCGGCAACGGTCGCATCCGGCACCAACAGGATCGAGGCATGGCGATTGCGGTAGGTGCGAGCCGGCTCCAGAACATCATATCCGTCAAAGGGGGCGGCGGGCACAGGCCCCTCATCACGCAACATCGCGCGCAACGCATCGCGCCCCTCACGCGCCTGTTCCAAGGTTAGGCCAACGGCCTGTTCGGCGAAAATTGCGGCAGATGCTTGGCCCAATGCGCAGGCTTTTACGTCCTGCCCAAATTGGCTGATCCGGCCGTCCTGCACATCCAGATCGACTGTCACGGTGGACCCGCACAGGGGGGAGCGCTTCATAATCGTCGCATCGGGCGCATCCAGCCGTTGATGATGCGGAATGGCTGAGGCCAGCGCGAGGATCCGCTGGGAATAGAGCTTCATCATCTCGTCATCGCGTTCGCTCATACTCTCGCCTTTCGTTGTTCAACTCCCTAAATAGGCTCGGACGCCGCGAACGGAAAGAGGGCAGCTATGACCGTAACATTCGATCCCACAACTTTGTGCTATACCGCCGACGGCTTGATCCCCGCAATTGCGCAGGATGAGAGCGGAGCCGTGCTGATGATGGCATGGATGAACAAGGAAACGCTTGCAGAAACGCTGGCCACAGGGCGCGTGACCTATTGGTCGCGGTCGCGGCAGGCATTTTGGCGCAAGGGTGAAAGCTCGGGCCACGTTCAAACCCTGATCGACATGCGTGTGGATTGTGACCGCGATTGCCTGCTGATGATCGTGGATCAGGCTGGCCCCGCATGTCATACGAATCGCCGCTCATGTTTCTACACAGCGATCCGCGACGGTGTTGAGGTCGAGCTGATGAAGCCCGAGGTCTAAAGCCCGATTGCGCGCAACACATCACCCTGCGTCCACCCCTCGGCACGCAGGGTGCTTACTGCACGCGCATCATCGCGCTTGGCCAAGCGTTTGCCTGCCTCGTCCCGGATTAAACGGTGATGGCGATAGGCGGGCGTGGGCAGGTCCAGCAATGCCTGCAATAGCCGGTGCAACGGGGTCGCGGGAAACAGATCGCGCCCCCGCGTGACATGAGTGATCCCCTGCGCGGCATCATCCACAACCACTGCAACGTGATAGGACGTGCCGATATCGCGGCGCGCCAGAACCACATCACCAATCCCGTTTTGCAGGTGCTCAGCGCTGAGGGCCTGTTGCCCCTGTTCACCGTTATCGCCTGCGTCCAGTTCGGTGAAGTGCAGCCCTGAGACATCACCCAGATAGGCAATCGCCGTCCGCATATTCAGCCGGATCGCAGCATCCTGCGCGACGTGCCCCGCGTTCCGACAGGTTCCGGGATAGATCAGGCCGTCCGGCCCATGCATCGGCGCACCCTCCTGCGGGGCGCTCAACGCGGCCTTGATATCGGCACGGGTACAGGTGCAGCGATAGGTTAGTCCAGCGGCGGTTAGCTGTGCCACCGCGTCTTGATACAGCGCTAACCGCTGCGATTGGCGTAAAACCGGCTCTTCCCAATGCAGGCCCAACCAGTGCAGATCGTCGAAAATCTGCGCCTCCCATTCAGGACGGCAGCGGGCGGTGTCGATATCCTCCATCCGCAACAGGAATCGGTCCGCAGTGCGGGCCGCGATCAGCGCAGAATAGGCATGGCCCAGATGCAGCGGACCGGTGGGCGAGGGCGCAAACCGCTCAACTCTTTTGCAGGACATAAACCGTTGCCCCAATGTCGCGGGCGGGCATGTGTTCACCATGTTCGCGGTGCAGGCAACGTGCAGCACCGGAATCGGTCCACGCCATCACGCGGCCCTCATATAAATGCTCGGCCAAGGCGTGATCGTTGAGCGAGAAGACAAAACGCCCGCCGCTGGGCAGCGCCTGTAGCACGGTGTCGATCAGGGTGGCGGGCGCATGGCCGGGGCTGAACAGGCCGATTGCAGCGACGCTTTGATAATTCTGCCCCTCCATCGCGGAGAGAGCATCACCCACCTGTAGCGTGTGATAGATGTTACGCGCGCGGGCATGCTCGATCATTTCGGGCGTTAGGTCCACGCCATCCACAATCTTGAATCCGGCAAGGCGCAGGGCCAAACCGCCCAAGCCTGTGCCGCATCCCAAATCCAGAACCGGTGCGGTCAAATCCGCCTCTGCCTCGCGCAGCGCGGTCGCGCAACGCTGAGGAGTGACATAGCCGTTTTCGGTGACCTCAGCATCATAGCTGCCCGCCCATTGCGCGTAGAGCGCCTGCGCGTCACCGTCGAGTTCGTAAACCTCATCGAGGTATTTCTTCGTCATTTCTGCCTCCGTACCCTAGGATAGCGCGGTTCGGCGGGAATGACTATTGCGATGGCAATGCTGCAAGCCAAGCTGCCCAATCCAGTTTTGCACGGTCGGTATAGGCGATCTTGCGATCCTTCTTACCGCGCCGTCCCTTTTTAGGGGCCTCCAATGGTGGGAACAGGCCAAAATTCACGTTCATCGGCTGGAATGTTTCCGCCTCTGCACCGCCAGTGATGTGACCTAACAGGGCGCCAATCGCCGTGGTTTGTGGTGGCATTTCGACGGCAACACCCAGCTTTTCATATGCGGCCAAACGACCTGCCAGCAGACCCATCGCCGCGGATTCCACATAGCCCTCAACACCCGTCACCTGACCGGCAAAGCGCAGATCAGGGCGCGACTTCAGGCGCATTTGCGTGTCAAGCAACCTAGGGGAGTTCAGGAAAGTATTGCGATGAATACCGCCCAGACGGGCAAATTCGGCGTTTTCCAAGCCGGGAATGCTTTTGAAAACATCCGCTTGCGCGCCGTACTTCATTTTGGTCTGAAAACCGACAATGTTGTACAAAGTGCCAAGCGCATTCTCACGACGCAACTGCACAATCGCATGTGCCTTGATATCGGGCTGATGCGGATTGGTCAGGCCAACCGGCTTCATCGGGCCCCAACGCAGGGTTTCGCGACCACGCTCCGCCATCACCTCAATCGGTAGGCAGGCGTCGAAATAGGGGGTGTCCTTTTCCCACTCCTTGAACTCGGTCTTGTCCGAGGTCAGCAGTGCGTCGATAAACGCCTCATATTGATCGCGATCCATCGGGCAGTTGAGGTAGGCGGTCCGCTCCTCCTCCGTCTCGCCCTTATCATAGCGGGATTGGAACCACGCTTTGCTAAGGTCGATGCTGTCCGCATGCACAATCGGCGCGATGGCGTCGAAAAAGGCGAGGCTTTCCTCACCCGTTGCCGCGCGCAATGCCTCCGCCATAGCAGGGGAGGTCAGCGGGCCGGTCGCAATGATCGAGATGCCCCATTCCTCGGGCGGTAGGCCTGCAACCTCACCCCGCGCGATTTCGATCAGCGGATGTGCCTCAATCTTGGCCGTGATCTCGTCTGAGAACGCATCCCGATCCACCGCCAATGCACCGCCCGCAGGCAGCGAATTGCGATCACCGGTCGAGATTATCAGCCCGCCAGCCTGACGCATTTCCCAATGCAGCAGGCCGACCGCGTTGCTTTCATCATCATCGGATCGGAACGAGTTGGAGCAAACCAGCTCGGCCAAGCCCTGCGTTTGATGCGCAAAGGTTTCGACCATAGGCCGCATTTCATGAAGCACGACCGGCACGCCAAGCTCAGCTGCCTGCCAGGCTGCCTCACATCCGGCCATGCCGCCGCCGATAATATGGATGGGATTTGTCATGCGTGCCATGTACGCCGCCGCGTCGGGTTTGAAAAGCACTCTACCCGATTTTGCCCGTCAAATATGTTTGGGGGCATGCAGGCCGGGCTGAACCCGACCTGCTATTCTTAACGGATCACTCTGCGCTAGGTGCATCCGGTGTTGCATCGGGCAGGGCGTCTTCCTCATCAGGTTCCGCAATCCACGCAACGCTTACGACCTTCTCAGCCTCACGGGTGTTGAACACGCGCACGCCGCCCGCCGAACGGGACCGGAACGAGATATGCTCAACCGGTGTCCGGATCGACTGCCCTGCATCTGTGGCCAGCATGATCTGATCGTGGATTTCGACGGGGAAGCTGGCAACCAGTTGCCCGCCACGCAGCGCCTTATCCATCGCCATGACACCTTGGCCCCCGCGCCCACGCACAGGATAATCGTGCGAGGAGCTCAACTTACCCGCGCCATTTTCCGTTAGCGTCAGGATCAGATCCTCGGCTGCGGACATTTCGGCGTAACGTTCTGGGCTGATCGCGCCGGGGGCGACATCATCCTCATCGGTTTCATCATCAACCGAACCGGCAACCGCGCGGCGCATTTTCAGATAGGCTGCACGCTCCGCCGGATCCGCCTCGAAGTGGCGAATGACGGACATGCTGACGACGTTATCGCCCTCGGCCAGTTTGATCCCGCGCACACCGGTCGAGGTGCGAGAGTTAAACACACGCACCGCCGTTGATGGGAAGCGGATCGCGCGGCCCATCGCCGTGACCAGCATCACGTCGTCTTCCTCGCCACAAATACGGGCGTTAACAAGGCGCGTACCATCGTCGGGCAGGCGCATCGCAATCTTGCCGTTGCGCATGATATTCGTGAAATCGCTCAGTCGGTTACGACGCACATCACCCGCACTGGTCGAGAAGACGACCTGCAAATCACCCCAATCCTCCTCATCCCGATCAACGGGCATTGTCGCGGCTATGCCGGTGCCCGGAGTGATCGGCAGGATGTTGACCAAGGCCTTGCCCCGCGCATTGCGTCCACCCTGCGGCAGGCGCCACGTCTTCAGCTGGAACACCATACCATCGGTGGTGAAGAACAGAATCGCCGTATGCGTGTTGGCAACGAACAGGGTCGTGACGAAGTCCTCGTCCTTCATGTTCATGCCGCCAATCCCCTTACCGCCGCGCCGCTGCGCGCGGAATTCGTCGAGGGGGGTCCGCTTGATATAGCCGCCATTGGTGATGGTCACGACCATCTCCGCCGGTTCGATCAGGTCCTCATCATCCATATCGCCGGCATAGTCGACAATTTCTGAGCGGCGAGGGGTCGCATATTTCTCACGCACTTCTGCGATTTCGCTGCGAATGATCGCCATGATCCGATCACGAGAGCGCAGGATATCGAGGAAGTCCGCAATCTTCACGGCCAGCACTTCCAGCTCATCCGTGATTTCCTTCACGCCAAGCGCAGTCAGGCGTTGCAGACGCAATTCTAGGATCGCATTTGCCTGTTCCAATGACAGGTTATAGGTCCCGTCATCGTTCATCTTATGGCTGGGATCGTCGATCAGCTGGATATATTCCGCAATCTGTGCGGCGGGCCAGCGACGGGTCATCAGCTTATCCCGTGCCTCACCCCGATCGGCGGAGGACCGGATGGTCGCGACAACTTCGTCAACGTTTTCAACAGCTACAGCCAGACCGGACAGGATATGTGCCCGCTCACGCGCCTTGTTCAACTCAAAGGCGGTGCGCCGTGCGACGACTTCCTCACGGAATTTGACGAAGGCGGTCAGGAAACCGCGCAGGGTTAACTGCTCCGGCTTACCATTGTTCAGCGCCAGCATGTTCGCGGCAAAACTGGTTTGCAGCGGGGTGAACCGGTAAAGCTGGTTCAGCACGACATCGGCTGTCGCGTCCCGCTTTAGCTCGATGACAACGCGCACGCCGAAACGGTCAGATTCGTCCTGAACGTGGGCGATGCCCTCAACCTTTTTATCGCGGGCCAGCTCGGCAATCCGCTCAATCATGGTGGATTTGTTCACCTGATAGGGGATTTCACGTACAACAATGGCATAGCGATCCTTGCGGATTTCCTCGACCTCGGTCTTGGCGCGGATCACGACGGAACCGCGTCCCTCCAGATAGGCTTTACGCGCACCCTGACGACCAATGATAATGCCGCCGGTCGGGAAGTCGGGGGCAGGGACGTATTCGATCAGCTCCTCAGAGCTTAGATCAGGATTGTCGATCAGGGCCGACGCCGCGTCCAGCACTTCACCCAAGTTATGGGGCGGAATGCGCGTGGCCATGCCGACGGCAATACCCTCCGCACCATTCACCAACAGGTTGGGATAGCGGGACGGCAGAACCGAGGGCTCAATATCCTTGCCATCATAGTTGGCCTGAAAATCAACGGTATCCTTGTCGATATCGGCCAGCATTGCGTCAGCGGGGGGCGCCATGCGCACCTCGGTATAACGCATCGCCGCCGGACTATCGCCGTCCATCGAGCCGAAGTTACCCTGACCATCGAGCAGCGGTAGCCGCATCGAGAAATCCTGCGCCATTCGCACAAGCGCATCATAGATCGCGGTGTCGCCATGGGGGTGATATTTACCGATCACGTCACCAACGGGGCGCGCAGATTTGCGATAGCCCTTATCGGCGGTGTTACCGGTTTCGTGCATTGCGTACAGGATGCGCCGGTGAACAGGTTTCAAACCGTCGCGCACATCCGGGATCGCGCGAGAAATAATGACGCTCATCGAATAATCGAGGAAGGAGCGTTTCATCTCCTCCTCGATCGTGATGCTGGGCCCGTCATAGACAGGCCGCTGTGGAAGATCGTCTTCGTTCTCGGGTGTTTCTGGGCTATCGCTCACTCGTGGTCCTGCCTATCCCGTGCCGCTACATATTGTGTGTATGTTATGCGACAATGGCGGGGTATTGGCAATCATTCAGCGTGCGAAATCCCCTGTAATTCAACGATGAAGCCGTTGAGGGCTGCATTGCCCGACGCGCGGGCGCAATCGGGCAATGCAAGTTGTGTTTTCAGGCGGTTTTTTGCCTGTCATATCCGGTGTTGTGCGGATCAGAACGGAATGTCGTCATCCATATCTGCGCCGTAGCCGCCCCCGCCGCCAGCATTGCCGCCGCCCGATGCGCCGCCACCGCCATAGGAACCGCCATTGCCGCCCCCGCCGCCATAGGAACCGCCGCTGCTGCGTCCACCGCCGCTGCCGCCACCGTAATCACCGCCGCCGCCCGACTGGCCGTTTGGCCCGTCCAGCATGGTCAGGGTGCCGTCGAACCCTTGCAGCACAACCTCGGTGCTGTAACGATCCGCGCCGGACTGGTCCTGATATTTGCGGGTTTGCAGCTTGCCCTCGATATAAACCTTCGAGCCTTTTTTCAGGTACTGTTCTGCGATGCGCACCAGCCCCTCCTGAAAAATCGCAACGGAGTGCCATTCGGTCTTCTCGCGCCGCTCACCGGACTGCTTGTCGCGCCATGTTTCGGACGTGGCGATGCGCAGGTTGCATACCTTGCCGCCATTCTGAAAGGATCGGACCTCGGGGTCGCGGCCCAAATTGCCGATCAAAATGACCTTGTTGACGCTGCCTGCCATGGGGGCTTCTCCGCTCGTGATTCTGTTTGAGGGCCGAAGTTAGTGCCGCCTGCGACCCGATGCACCCCCGATATTTACCCTAAGCGGATCGCGCCGCCAAATGGTTGCATCACACCGGTTAACAGGCTGTTACGCGCCGCTTCCATATGTTCCACTTCTGTTCTATGGTAAATCCCGTTGCGGACGCTAAGTCTAGCCGAACAACATAAACGGAGCGTGGGCATGGCCGAGCTAAAGACGATTTCGATCCGTGGCGCACGGGAACATAACCTCAAATCTGTCGATGTGGATTTGCCGCGCGACACCCTGATCGTCATTACGGGATTGTCAGGTTCGGGGAAATCCTCGCTAGCCTTTGACACGATCTATGCGGAGGGGCAGCGACGTTACGTTGAATCGCTCAGCGCTTATGCGCGGCAATTCCTCGATATGATGCAAAAGCCGGATGTGGACCACATTACCGGCCTTAGCCCCGCAATTTCGATCGAGCAGAAAACAACCTCGAAAAACCCGCGCTCGACCGTTGGTACGGTTACAGAAATCTACGACTATATGCGGCTGCTTTTTGCCCGCGTCGGCGTGCCCTATTCCCCTGCCACCGGATTGCCGATTGAGGCGCAGCAAGTCTCCGAAATGGTGGACCGCGTGATGGCCATGCCCGAGGGCACGCGCGCCTATCTGCTGGCCCCGATCATTCGGGATCGTAAGGGGGAGTACCGCAAGGAATTTGCCGAGCTAAAAAAGCAGGGCTTCCAGCGGGTAAAGGTAGACGGCGAATTCTACGAGTTGGATGAGCCGCCCACCCTCGACAAAAAATTCCGCCACAATATCGATGTGGTCGTGGATCGTCTGGTGGTGAAGGAGGGGCTGGAAACCCGCCTTGCCGATAGTTTCCGCACCGCGCTGGATCTGGCCGACGGCATTGCCGTGCTGGAAACCGCCGTGCGCGGGGATGAGGAGCCGGAGCGCACGACTTTCTCCGAGAATTTCGCCTGTCCGGTCAGTGGTTTCACCATTCCGGAAATCGAACCACGCCTGTTCTCGTTCAACGCGCCGTTCGGGGCCTGTCCGGTCTGTGATGGTCTGGGGGTTGAGCTGTTCTTTGATGAGCGGCTGGTGATCCCCGATGAATCCCTCAGCCTGTACAAGGGCGCGGTTGCCCCGTGGTCCAAATCCAAATCCCCATATTTCCGCCAGACCATCGACGCACTGGCGACGCATTACGAATTTGATAAACACGCCCCGTGGCACAAATTGCCGCCCCATGTGAAGCAGATCATCCTGCACGGTTCCGGCGAGGAAAAGCTGAAATTCCGCTATGATGAGGGCGGTCGTGTCTACGAAATCTCGCGCGTGTTCGAGGGCGTTATTCCGAACATGGAGCGCCGCTATCGTGAGACGGACAGTTCTTGGTCGCGTGAGGAGATGGAGCGCTACCAGAACAACCGCGCTTGTGGTGCCTGTGATGGTTACCGCCTGAAGCCTGAGGCGCTGGCCGTCAAAATCGACGGCTTCCACGCGGGGCAGGTGGTGCAGCTTTCCATTCGTGAGGCGCTGGACTGGATCGAGCGTGCGCCCGAAACGCTGACCCATCAGCGGCAGGAAATCGCCCGCGCGATCTTTAAGGAAATCCGTGAGCGGCTGGGCTTCCTCGTGAATGTTGGTCTGGATTATCTGACGCTCAGCCGGAATTCCGGCACGCTGTCTGGTGGTGAAAGCCAGCGGATCAGATTGGCCAGCCAGATCGGCTCCGGCCTGACGGGTGTTCTATATGTATTGGACGAACCCTCCATCGGCCTGCACCAACGCGACAATGATCGCCTGCTGACCACGCTGAAAAACCTGCGCGATGCGGGCAATACCGTGATTGTGGTGGAGCATGACGAGGAGGCAATTCGTGAGGCGGATTACGTCCTCGATATCGGTCCCGGCGCGGGTGTGCATGGCGGTCAGATCATCGCACGCGGAACACCTGCGGACATCGCCGCATCTCCGGATTCGATCACGGGCCAATACCTGACCGGCGCCCGCGAAATCGCGATCCCGCGCAAGCGGCGCAAGGGGTCGGGCAAAAAGGTGAAGGTGGTTAAGGCGACAGGCAACAACCTGAAAAACGTCACCGCCGAATTCCCGCTGGGCCTATTATGCTGTGTGACCGGCGTGTCGGGCGGTGGTAAATCCACGCTGACGATTGAAACGTTGTTCAAGACCGCCTCCATGCGTCTGAACGGTGCGCGCCAAACCCCTGCGCCCTGCGAACAGATCAAGGGGTTGGAGAATCTGGATAAGGTCATCGACATCGACCAATCCCCGATTGGCCGCACGCCACGCTCGAACCCCGCCACCTATACTGGCGCGTTTACGCCGATCCGCGAATGGTTCGCCGGTATGCCCGAGGCAAAGACCCGTGGGTACAAGGCAGGGCGGTTCTCCTTCAACGTAAAGGGCGGACGGTGCGAGGCCTGTCAGGGTGATGGCCTGATCAAGATCGAAATGCACTTCCTGCCCGATGTCTATGTCACCTGCGAAACCTGCAACGGCGCGCGCTATAACCGCGAAACGCTGGAGGTGAAGTTCAAGGGCCACTCCATCGCCGACGTGCTGGACATGACGATCGAGGACGCGGCCGAGCTGTTTCAGGCCGTGCCGTCGATCCGTGACAAGATGGAAACGCTCAAACGGGTGGGCCTCGGCTATATCAAGGTGGGCCAATCCTCGACCACGCTATCAGGGGGCGAGGCGCAGCGCGTCAAACTGTCCAAGGAGTTGAGCAAACGCGCCACCGGTCGCACGCTGTATATCCTCGATGAACCAACAACCGGCCTGCATTTCGAGGATGTGAACAAGCTGCTGGAGGTAATTCAGGAACTGGTGGATCAGGGCAATTCCGTCGTCGTGATCGAGCATAACCTCGACGTCATAAAATGCGCCGACTGGATCATCGATATCGGACCGGAGGGCGGCGATGGCGGCGGACAGATCGTGGCCGCAGGTACGCCTGAAAAGGTGGCAAAAACCGAGGGCAGTCATACCGGTCATTACTTGCGCGATATGCTGGCCAAACGCTCGATAGCTGCGGAGTAGCGCCGTCGTGAATCGTATGATTGCGCGTGGAAAATCTATGCTGCTTGACGGGTCCAATATACCTGCGTCACAGTTGGAGCTCAGACAGGAGGGTAAAGCCATGCTCGTACAGCACATTCTCGCTTCGAAGCCCGTTGGGGTCCAAACTGTATCCGCGGATGCGTCAGTTTCCGACGCGACGCAAATGCTATCCAAGCTCAAGATCGGAGCGCTGATTGTGTCCGATGACGGGGGCGCCACGATCCGTGGAATCCTGTCAGAGCGTGATATCGTGCGTGAGGTGGGTGCTCGCGGTGCAAAGGCGCTGTCTGACACGGTCATGGACATTATGACGGCCAAGGTGCAATCTTGCATCCCCGCTGATGAGGCGGTTGAGGTGCTGGCCCGCATGACCCGTGGCCGGTTTCGCCACATGCCCGTTCAGGGCGCCGGTGGTGAGGTGCTGGGCGTGATTTCCATCGGTGACGTGGTAAAGGCGCGGCTGGGCGAAGTGGAGAATGAAAACTCCGCCCTGGCCGATATGATTCGCGGCTACTGATCCGCGCGGCGGTTTCGGCCGCCGTGCCTACCAGATGACGAAATGCGGGATCGACTGGACCTCTCGCAGGATCTCAACAAATTCCGCAAACGGGATCAGCATCAGAAAACTCATCGCATCCACAATGGTGCGGTGAAATGCGCGAACATCCACGGTGACCTCTTGGGTTGAGACATAGGCGAACGGGCTGGGGATGATTTGTGGCACGCGGGCGGCATATTCATCATAAACCGGCCCGAATTTGGCCCGCAGATGCTTTTCCTCGCGCTGCGCAGTGGATCGCAGGATCAGAAATACAGTTCCGGTCAGCAGGATTGTCAGCACGACAGATCCCAGCATCATGCCCAGCCCCAGCACCGCCAGCGTCGAAAACATGTAAAGCGGGTGGCGGCTGATCGAGTAGGGACCGATCTGAACGATCGTCTTATTCTTGCGTCCGCCTGCATATAGGATCGACCACAGTCGCCCGATTACGCCTGCGATCAGCAGCAAAATGCCGACATTCTCAAAGAACTCAAGGGCAAGCGAATCAACGCCCCATGCCGGAGTGCTAAAGATGATAAGCGGAATGACAGCCAGCGCGACAATGCGCAGGGTGATGATACGCGCGCGTTGATTTACGGGGCTAGTATCGGTTGCAATCATAGAAATCTCCATAGTGGATAGGGTTTTCGCATATCCGTTGCGGTGAATTGTTGCAAAAAGGTGTCTGTTCCTAAAAATCGATCAGGTCAACCGAAAATCTCTTGGCGCGCAAATGCTGCAACTGCGCTTGACCTTGGTGGCGCAATAATGTTGCGTCAGGGTGCCGCCATCGTTGGTGGAACTGATTTGGAGAGCATCCTTATGCGCACAGCCCTATACCCCGGTACGTTCGATCCGGTGACTCTGGGACATCTCGACGTTATTCGCCGCGCGATGTCGTTGACCGATAGGCTCGTGATTGGCGTGGCGATAAATCGCGACAAGGGCCCCCTGTTCACGTTGGAGGAGCGGGTCGCGATGATCGAGGCCGAGGCACGCCCCTATGCCGATGAAATTGGCTGTGAGCTGGTTGTGCACCCGTTTGAAAACCTGCTGATCCACGCTGCGCAGGATGTTGGTGCTAGCATGATCATTCGCGGCCTGCGCGCCGTGTCCGATTTTGAATATGAATTTCAGATGGTGGGCATGAACCGCGCCATGAATGACGATATCGAAACGGTGTTCCTGATGGCCGATGTGCATCATCAGGCAATCGCGTCGCGCTTGGTCAAGGAAATCTGCCGTCTGGGCGGCGATATATCGTCCTTTGTCCCACCAGCGATCGCAACTGCATTGCAGGAACGCCTTTCCTAGGGGAATTGAGTGGACTGCATTGGCCTGACCCTCTGGCCTAACGGCGTCTGCGGCCCTACATAGATGGCGAATGAAAACGCGAGGAGATCCACATGGCCGACGCAACACCCGAGAACACCATGATTATCACGCTGCCCGCTGGTGAGGTGCATATTGCACTGCTGCCCGATGTGGCGCCAAAGCATGTTGAGCGTATGAAAGCTCTCGTCGCGGCAAAGGCTTATGACGGCGTGGCGTTCCACCGCGTCATCGACGGCTTCATGGCGCAAACCGGCGATGTTGAGCATGGTAAAGAGGGCGGCGACCCCCGTCGCGCAGGCACCGGCGGTTCCGATCTGCCCGATCTGCCCGCAGAATTTTCCCGCGTTCCGTTCGAGCGTGGAACAGCAGGCATGGCCCGTTCGCAGAACCCGAACTCCGCCAACTCGCAGTTCTTTATCATGTTCGAGGAAGGCGCGTTCCTGAACGGCCAGTACACAGTCTTTGGTCAGGTGACCAAGGGCATGGACCACGTTGATCAGATCAAGCGTGGCGCAGGTGGTTCCGGTGCTGTTACCGATCCTGACCGCATGATCACAGTGCGCATGGGTGACACAGTATGATCGCCCGCCTCGCATTTGTCGCAGCGCTGGCCGCAACGCCACTTGCCGCGCAGGATCTGGTGCTGGAGCTTGAGTCGGGTGAAATCACCATCGCGCTCAACGCGGATGCGGCACCCCTGCATGTGGAGCGTATCGTAACGCTGGCCAATCAGGGCGCCTATGACGGCGTTGCATTCCACCGCGTGATTGAGGGCTTCATGGCCCAAACCGGTGATGTGCGCTGCGGTGTCGAGGGTGCATCCTGCCCCGCAGGCACGGGCGGTTCCGATCTGGACAACCTGCCAGCGGAATTCTCGGACCTGAACTTCGGTCCGGGCGTTGTTGGCATGGCGCGTTCGCAGAACCCGAATTCGGCGAACTCGCAGTTCTTCATCATGTTTGAGGAAGGCGCGTTCCTGAACGGCCAGTACACCGTAATTGGTGAAGTGTCCGAGGGCATGGATGTCGTCAACGGCATCACACGCGGCGCTGGCAGCAATGGTGCGGTTTCGAACCCTGATCGCATTATCTCGGCCACGATTGCCGAGTAATCCTGATCCGCAGTCCGCGCCATGTGCGCGGGCTGCACCCTGATGTGCAACTGAACTGTTGCGCGGGGCGAGTGTGCTGTCACTGTATCGATGCCCTCAGCATGGATAGGACAGATCATGACAGAACCCGCCCTGAACGCCATTGCGCTATACGCTGCGTTCAACACCTTCATCCTCATTTGGCTTGCCGTAAATGTTATGAAACGTCGCGGGGCTGGCAAAGTCTCGGTTGGCGACGGGGGATATGCCCCACTGATCCGCGCGATACGGGGGCAGGCCAACTTCGTCGAATATGTCCCTATGGCGTTGATTATGTTGATGATCATGGCACTGCAAGGTGCGCCCGCCATGGCGATCCACATTGCCGGTATCGTGTTGACCATTGGTCGCTTGCTGCACGCAATGCACTTCATTGCTGAGGACGCACCGGGCTGGCAGCGGATGGTCGGCACCTTGGCCACGCTGATCGTTCTGGTCTTTACCGCTATCGGCCTGATCGGCCACGCGCTGTTCTAAAGCGGTCTGTAATAGTGAAAAGGGCCGCGTGATGCGGTCCCTTTCTATTCTGCGGGACGTGGCTGCTGCGCCGGTCGGAATGGATCAAATGGTTCTGTATCTGTTGGCAGCACGGCCTGCTCATCCTCGGGCCAATCCCATGCAAAGGCACCGGCCTCGCGCATCGTGCGCCGCCGCTCCGCCTTTAGCCGCATGTCGGCGAGGATGCGTTTGTTGCCAAGGATACGCCCCCGCACCCAACGCACGATCCATAGGAAGACCACTCCGGCCCACACCCGCGCCGCCAGCATGGCCGGTGTAAAGATCAGTGTCAGAACCGTCGCGATACCCAATCCGAACACAACCGCCGTTGCCAACTGCGTCCACCACAGGGCCGTCGGCGCATTGACGGTATAACCGCCCGCCGCGAAATCCAGGTTAATCCCCAGCGCCATCGGGGCAAGCCCTGCCATTGTCGTGATTGTGGTCAGCAGCACGGGCCGCAGGCGATCCTGTGCAGTGCGCGAAATTGCCTCTAACCGCGGCATATAGCGGGCATATTCCTGATAGGTGTCGATCAGAACGATGTTGTTGTTCACCACAATCCCCGCCAGCGCGACAATCCCTGTACCGGTCATGATGATCGAGAAGGGCTGCTGCATAATCATCATCCCCCACAACGACCCCGCCACCGACATGATGACGGCCAGCAGAACAACGACGGAGTTGAACAGGCTGTTGAACTGCGCCAACAGGATCACGAACATCAGCCCCAGCGCACCGGCAAAGGCGCTCATCAGGAATGCGCCGCTCTCTGCCTGATCCTCCTGATCGCCGGTCCACTGCCAATCGACCGAGGCTGGCAGCACGTTTTCGGATTCGAGCCATTGCGTAAGCTCGGCAATCCGCTCGGTCGGGTTCAGCAGAACCAGTTGCTCGCCCTCGGCCAGTTCCGCATCGGCACCGGCAAAGCGCAGAGTGGTGCCATCGGCGTCAACGATCTTGTACAAATCCGAGGTTACATTGGCCTTAACGTCGAAATACCGCTCGGAATTATAGCGGTTGATCTCGGCCAGTTTTGGCACAGGCTGGCGCGTGATGAAGTTGGACAATGGCACCAGACCATCGCTGGTGCGGACCTTCAGGCTGTCCAGCGTGGACAAAATCCGGTCCTCAGCAGGGAAGCGCACGCGGATGTCGATCTCCTCATCCGAGCTATCCACCCGCATCGTGTCCAGTAAAATGCCGCGCGTGACCAGTTGAACCATTGCGCCAACTGTCGCCACATCCGCGCCGTAGCGGCCAGCGGCCTGCACATGCACGTCGATTTGCCAGTCGATACCGGGCAGGGGCAGGGTGTCCTCCACATCGATCAGGCCGGGCATTTCGATGAAATGATCGCGCACTGTTGCGGTGGCCTGTTGCAGGTCGCCCCAATCCGTGCCGGTCAGGCGCAGATGGACAGGCTTGCCCGAGGCAGGACCCATCGCGGCCTCGGAAATCTCGGCAATGACACCGGGAATTTCGGCAAGGCGTCCATTGATCTCATCCAGAATATCGTTGCCATCGCGGCGCGTGCCCCATGGCAGCAGTTCGATTTGAACCTGACCGACCGCATCCTTGGGTGCCTGCGCGCCGCCGGTGTTCTGGTTCAGACCGCCGGAACCGGCAAAGGCAAAGATCGACTCAACGCCGTCCACGCCCATGATCACATCCTCAACCTGCGCGACCAGACGGTCCTTTTCCTCAAGGCTGAGATTACCGCGCGCCCGCACATAGGCCACGGCGCGCTCCGGCTCCTGCTCGACAAAGAATTCCACGCCGTAATTATTCGAGCCGAAATAACCGAAGGTGAACCCGACGAAGGCCACAACCCCAATGATCGTTAGCACAGGTGTGATCGGATTCGATGTGTTCGCCCATGTCAGCCAGCCAAAGGCATTGCGCCGATATCCCGCGCGTGGCGTCTGCATCCGTCCATGGGGTTTCAGCGAGCCACCAACCATCGACACCGCCATAAAGGCGAGCGTGGCCAGAACCGCCATCACAACAACCGGCGCACCGGCAGGCACTGTCATCATCAGGTACAGCATGGCAACCAGAACGATCCCAGTCACCGCGAACAGCACGACGCGCACCATCCAATGCGCCCACGCCCGCAGGCCAGCCGCGCCCCGCTCCAGCAGCCGCGAAACACGTCCCGCGACACCGCCGACAACCGGCAGATAGATCAGGGACACCACCAGCGCAGCCGACAGAACAAAGATCAGCGTGACTGGCAACATGCCCATGAACTCACCCGGAATTCCGGGCCAGAACAGCATCGGCAGAAACGCACATAGCGTCGTCGCGGTTGAGGAAACGATAGGCCAGAACATCCGCTTGGCGGAATTGGCATAGGCCTGCATCGGCCCCTCACCATCGGAAATCCGCTTATCGGCATATTCCACGACCACAATCGCGCCATCCACCAGCATACCTACGGCCAAAATCAGGCCGAACATCACGATGTTGGAAATGGTAAAGCCCAGCACCGATAGCAGCGCAAAGGTCAGCAGGAACGAGGTCGGAATGGCAAAGCCAACCAGCAGCGATGACCGCATCCCCAGCGTCGCCAACATCACGATCATCACCAGTGCGATGGCGGTCAGAACCGATGCCTCAAGCTGGCTAACCATGTCGGCCACATTGGTCGACTCGTCCATCGAGAAATCAACCTGCACCGCATCGCGCAATTCCGGCGGCCACAGCGCGACCTGATCCGCAACGGTTTGGCGGATCAGGGCAACGGTGTCGATCAGGTTCACACCCTTACGTTTGACCACCTGTAGGGCGACGGTCGTTTCACCGTTATAACGGGCTGTGCCCTGTGCATCCTCGAATGTCAGGCGAATATCGGCCAGATCGCCAAGGGTGATCACGCGGTCGCCGTTCACCTTGATCGGCAGGTCGTAAACATCGCTGGGATCGTCAAAGCTGGACGGAACCTTCACGCTGAACGAGGCGCTGTCACTGTCCACGGCCCCCGCATTTACCAACTGGTTGTTATTGGTCACCACGGATAGCAATTCCTGCGCGGTGACGTTGTAGGCCTCCAGCCTCAGGGGATCGATTGTGACCTCCAGCATTTCGTCACGGTGACCGGCCAGGCCTGCCTCCAGCACCTCGGGCAGGGCCTCCACCTCGGTTTGCAGGTCCTTTACGACGCGCAGCAAAGTACGTTCAGGGACGTTGCCGGAGAGCGAGACCACGAGGATCGGAAATTCGGAGAAGTTAATCTCAGCAATCGACGGGTCCTCAGCCGCGGCAGGGAAGTCGCCGGTGGCTTGGTCAACCTTGTCGCGGACCTCGGCGATTGTCGCGGCCTTGTCCCAGCCGAATTCAAATTCCAGCACCACAATGCCGATCCCCTCGGCCGCGGTGGATGACATGTCGGCCAGACCCTCAAGGTCGCGCAACTCGTTCTCAAGCGGTTGAACTAGCAGGGTTTCCGCGTCCTCTGCACTGACGCCGGGCAGAGGGGCCGTGACGACCAGAACGGGAATGTCGATGTCGGGCTCACCCTCCTTGGGCAATCCGGCATAGGCCAGAATGCCCGCGGCCAAGGACATGGCAATGAAGGCAAAGATCATCCGGGCACGGCTGGCGGCCCAATCGATCATTCCGGTCATTGGGCTGCTCCCGCATCACGCCGCGTGACAGCCACGGCGCGGCCATCGCTGACGAATTCTTGTCCGACCACGATGATATCAACGCTTTCCGGCAGTCCACCAACCCAGACGCCCGATGCACTGTCGCGGATGACGGAAACGGGGGCGAATTGCGCGGTATCCTCCACAACAATCCGCACGCCCAATGCGCCAGTATCATCAAGTGTCAGCGCCGTTTGCGGCAGCAGATGCGCCTGCACACCGGCCAGCGCGATCAGGATTTCAGCGGTGGACCCGTCGCGCAGAGCACCGGATTCGTTGTCCACCAGAACTTCCACACGGAATGTACGGGTCAGCGGATCGGCGGAGCGTCCGACAAAGGCAACCTCGCCAACGACTTCCTCGCCCGAGATCAACCGACCACCTGCCTGCGCACCGACACTGATACGGCCGATATCACGCTCGGACGCGAACCCGACCAGCCGCACCGTGCTAAGGTCAAGGATCGTGGCGCAAACCGCACCGGTCTGCATCAGGGTGCCAATCTCGGCTGTGTCGGTTTCCAGAATGCCGGAAAACGGCGCGGTGATGGTCAGGCGCTCAATCTCGCGCTCGGCGGCCTCAACGGTTGCGATTGCGGCTTCTAGCTGTGCGTGGCGGGAAATTGCGCTGTTTGCTGCGGTCAGGCCACGTTCCGCCAATTGCGCGGCTGCGGTGTCGTTAGCCTGCGCCTCGCTCAATGCCGCACGGGCCTGTGCCAAGGTGGCGGCGCGAATACCGGGATCGAGACGGCAAAGCACCTCTCCCTCCTCAATCAAACGTCCCTTGCGTAGCTTTTCGGAAATAACCTGCCCGCTGGTTTCCGCAGCAATGTCTAGGCGACGCGCTGCCTCAGTCTGTCCACGTAAAACGATACCACTTTGTACATCCTGCTCGGTCGAATGAATCGCAACCACGGCAACGGGGCGGGGCTCCTCTCGTGCCATCGGCGATGCGGGGGCGGTTACTGTGTCTACTACAGGTGCCGTTTCAGAGGATTCGCCCTCAATGCCGGGGCGTTGCGGTAAGTAGCTTGTAATCAGCTCGCGCTCCATCACGAACAAATAAAGCAGTCCACACACGACAATCGCCGTCAGCAAAGGAATGATTTTCATGGTGCGCTCCGGCGTGTTATTATTGCATGGACGTTTAATCCAGTTATACGCAGAAATAACGACAGAGTTGCATCGCAACAAGAGTGCTAATGTGATTTAAGTGAACGCCGGTCTCTTTTGTCGCAGGCAATGTATGCAAGCGCACAAAGATAGATATTTTGAACGGGTTACGCGCTCAGCAGGGCCGCCTCAACCGTTGAATCCCAGCCTAGGTGCAGCGAATCCCCGTTCCGAATAACAGGGCGGACCATTAGTTTCGGCTTGGCCGCCAATTGGTCCTCTGTCTCCGAATGTTTTAGCCAATCGCTTAGCATGCGCCAATCATTTGATTTGCGATCTACCAAATTATCACCGAACTCCGCGATCAACTCGGCCCATTCCGCCTCAGTCATCGGTTCCTCGCGGATATCGCGGAATGTGACCTGATGGCCTGCTGCCTCCAGCGTTTTGCGGGCGCGCTGGCTAACTGTGCAGGTGTGCAATCCGTAGATAATCACGGTGGTATCTCCCATCTGGTCCGGTTGAAATATCCGGTATCACGCGCACGTTGGCAAGCACTGGTGAAACGGCTTTGCACCCCGCCGCTACGTCGGATAGGATCGCGCCGAAATTAAAGCGAGGCTTCTGGTGAGCAATACCGATTCATTCCTAGATGAAGTGAGCGAAGAGGTCCGTCGTGACCAGCTCTATAGTTACGCACGCCGCTATGGCTGGATCGCGGTTGCTGCCGTGGTTCTGATCGTTGGTGGTGCTGCATATAATGAGTATCGCACAGCCGCACAGCGATCCGCGGCTGAGGCGCTCGGCGGTCAGTTGGATGCGGCACAGCAAACGACCGATCCTGCCGCGCGCGCCGATCTATATGCAACATTGGCGACGCAGGGCGCGGATGCTGACGTGATTGCAGGCTTTGGGCAGGCGCAGGCCATGGCAGAGGCAGGCGACGCGGCGGGTGCATCTGCACTGCTGGACGAGTTGCGCAATTCGACCGAGGTATCGCCGCTATATACGGCGCTGGCCACATTGAAATGGGCCGTTGTGCCGGGGGCCGTGCCGCCCGCGCAGGACCGGATTGATGCGCTGACCACCGTAATTGATGGGGGCAGCCAGATGGGATTGCTCGCACTGGAACAACGCGGTTTGGCCTATGTTGAACTGGGCGATATCGAGGCAGCGCATGCCGATTTCGAATTTGCACTGGCAGATCCGTTGACCACAGCGGGATTGCGTGATCGTTTAACCCAAATAATAATTGCGACAGGCGGCACCACAGGCGCTGCTGTACTGACTACACCGCAAGTACAGACTAACGGGAACTGAAAATCATGATCCTTCGTGCATCGTTGATCGCGCTTGGCGCACTGTCGTTGACGGCCTGTGGTCTATTTGGCGAGGACGAGGAACGCATGCCGGGGGATCGTATTCCCGTACGCCCGCAGGTTGAGCTGAGCACAGGCAGCGGCGACGTTACGCCACTGCCCGTTGCCAGCGTGAATTCCGCGTGGACGCATGAGGGCGGCAGTGCCAGCCACCTGATCCCGCATCCTGCATTGCAGCCCACGCTGAGCCGCGCCTTTGCTGTTTCGGTCGGGCAGGGCAGCACTGAGGGCGGGCGGATGACCTCCGGTCCCGTTGGAAACTCAACTGCGATTTACACTCTGGATGCTGAGGCGCGCGTCACCGCAACTGGCCCAAATGGCCAGCGCCTGTGGTCCCGCTCGCTGATTGCTGATGGGCAACCGGCTGAGGAGGGCTTTGGCGGCGGTGTATCGCTGGGGCAGGGCACGCTCTTTGCCACGACCGGATTTGGTGAGATTTACGCGCTGGACGCGACAACAGGCGCAGTTCAGTGGCAGCAGCGCGCAGATGCGCCATTCCGAGCCGCGCCAACCGTTGCTGGCCGTCGGGTGATTGCGGTCGCGCGCAATGATGTTGCAACGGCTTACGATGCTGATTCCGGTCAGATCCTGTGGCGTCTATCCGGCGCACGCGGCGATGCCGGCGTATTGGCAGGATCGCAGGCGGCCACAAATGGTGCGCTAATCGTTTTGCCGTTTTCGTCGGGTGAGATGGTCGCAGCCTTTTCCCGCAACGGGCGTCGTGCGTGGGCGGCTGCGATTACCGCGGGCCGCCGTGGTCTGGCGCGTTCCTCGATCGGGGACGTAACGGGCGATCCTGTGTTTGGCGATGTTGATGTCATTGCTGGCAATCAGTCGGGCAGTCTGGTGTCGCTGGATGCGCGCTCGGGCCGACGCAACTGGACACATCCTGACGGCGCACAGGATGCAGCGGCCATTGTTGGTCAGGCCGTGTTCTTCGTAACGGATCAGGCGGAACTGTTGCGCCTGGATCGTGCAACCGGTGCTGTGATCTGGCGAACTCAATTGGCGGAACGTAACGCCGATGATGACGAAATTGCCGCGCGCTATCTCGGCCCTGTCGTCGCAGGCGGACGCATTTTCGTGGCGAACGGCCATGACGGGATTGAGGTTTTCTCGCCCGAGGATGGGTCCTCTATTACACGGCTTGCGGTTGCTGGTGGCGTGGCCGGTGCCCCAGCGGTGATCGACAATACACTTTACGTTCTGTCGAATACTGGCACGCTGTACGCCTATCGTTAACTACGCCTCAAGATCATGCAGGTCCGCCACGGCGGGTCTGCATATGTAGATTAGCATCGCAGGCCGCGCACAGTGACTGCACACTTTCCGTTTGTGCGGTTTGGCCGCGGTCGTGTCCGCCTTATTGGCGCAGGTGGCGGACTGCCCCTTTCCAACGCGGTGCAAAGGCGTTAAAGCCCACGCTTCGCATCATTGAGTGAGCCCATGTCCTTTACCCTCGCCATCGTCGGTCGTCCGAATGTCGGCAAATCCACGCTGTTTAACCGGCTCGTCGGAAAGCGCCTCGCGCTGGTCGATGATCAGCCGGGTGTTACCCGCGACCTGCGGGAGGGTGCTGCGCGCCTCGGCCATCTGCGGTTCAACGTTATGGACACCGCCGGTCTGGAGGAGGCAAGCGACGAAAGCCTACCCGGCCGTATGCGCGCCCTGACCGAACGCGCCGTGGGTGAGGCCGATCTGTGCCTGTTCATCATCGATGCTCGCACCGGCGTGACGCGCCAAGACCTTGTTTTCGCGGATATTTTGCGAAAGCGCGCAAATGGCCGTGTGGTCGTTGCTGCAAACAAGGCTGAGGGAAATGCCGGCGATGCGGGCTTCTACGAGGCCTACACGCTGGGTCTGGGTGAGCCTGTCGCCATCTCCGCCGAGCATGGTGAGGGCATGGACGAATTGCGCGCCGTGCTGGAACCATGGGCCGAGAAATTCGAAAATGAGGTCGCCGAGGTTGAACTGGAGGAGGACGAAGAAGCCACCGATCGTCCCCTGCAAATCGCCGTTGTTGGCCGCCCGAATGCCGGTAAGTCCACGCTGATTAACAAGATCATCGGTCAGGATCGCCTGCTAACCGGACCCGAGGCGGGAATCACCCGTGATTCTATCGCCGTCACCACCAAGTGGGGCGAGCGCGATTTCCGTATCTTCGACACGGCCGGTATGCGGCGTAAGGCGAAGGTACAGGAAAAGCTTGAGAAACTCTCGGTTTCCGATGGCCTGCGCGCCGTAAAATTTGCGGAGGTTGTGGTCGTCGTCCTCGACACCTCGATCCCGTTCGAAAGCCAGGATTTGCGCATCGCCGATTTGGCGGAGCGTGAGGGCCGCGCCGTGGTCTTTGCCGCGAACAAATGGGATGCTGAGGATAACCGCGCCGAGAAACTGTCCAGCATGAAGGAGCAGCTCGACCGTTTGCTGCCCCAGCTTTCAGGCACACCCCTGATCACCGTTTCGGCGCTGACAGGTCGTGGTCTGGACCGTCTGCGTGAGGCGATCGAGAAGCAGCATGAGATCTGGAACAAGCGGATTTCGACTGGCAAGCTGAACCAATGGCTGATCGATATGGTCGCCAGCCACCCGCCGCCCGCACCGGGTGGTCGCCGTATTCGTCTGCGTTATATGACGCAGGCCAAAACGCGCCCGCCGACCTTTATCGCGTTCTGTTCCCTGCCTGAGGATTTGCCGACCGCGTATAAGCGTTTCTTGGTCAATGGTTTGCGCCGTGACTTTGACATGCAGGGCGTGCCGATCCGTCTGGAATTGCGCAAGCGTGAAAACCCCTACGCTGATCGTAAGGTTCACCGCGCGACAAAACTGCGTAAGCGGGCCGGTTTCAAAGATAACGAATATTGAGTGGGGTTGCGCTGCTATTGCAGCAGCGCAACCAGCTTTTCCGCCTCGGTGCGAATATCTGCGAGGGTATCGCGATTCTCACCGGGGTGAAAACGTGCACGTACTGCCGTTGCCATTGGCGCGGGGGCGTGCAGGGATACTTTAGGCCCGATTTGCGCAGATTCTGCCTGCCAGCTTTGCCATAGGGCGCGCTGTGCTGCCTTGGACGCGCCATATCCACCATGATAGGCCGCACCAACCATCGGATCGTCGGGTAAGATTGCGTGGCCGGTATCGGAGGCCTTCAGCAGCGGCTCCAACATTGTTACCAGCCGTTGTGCAGCGCGCCAGTTTACCGCAATGGATTTGTCCAATTCCTTAACCGCGACATGGGCGGCGGGGGATAGCGGCGCGGCATAGATTGCCGTGTGAACCCAGCCATCAACCCGGCCCCAACGCTCATGAATTGACAGGCACATACGCTGCAAACCGGCATCGTCGGCAATATCCAATGGCACCAGCGTGATCTCACCCGGCAACGTGTCCACAACGTCGGCCAGGTCCTCTAACCCGCCGACGGTGCGCGCCAACGCCACCACATGTGCCCCACGCGCGGCAGCAACCTCAGCTACGCCGCGCCCCAGCCCGCGAGAGGCCCCTGTGACCAGAACAATTCGTCCGGCCAGATTCTGTGTGATTTCCTGTGTCATGCCCTGCTTTTGCCCCGCATCGCGCAGCGGTGCAAGACGTCGTGCGCGTTGACATCGCGCCGCAACATCGGCAGACCTAATGACAGAAAAAACACAGCCGAGGAAAACCGTTATGAACCGTCAAACCCCAATGGCTACAGCGATCTGGCAGTCGCCATCCCTGTTGCGTGATGCCGCACTGATCGTCGGTGGCTCCATGGTTATCGCAATGGCCGCGCAAATTGCCGTGCCGATGTTCCCAGTTCCGATGACACTGCAAACGCTGGCTATTCTGTTTATTGGCCTCAGCCTTGGCGCATGGCGCGGTGCTGCTGCGGTTGCTCTGTACCTTGCAGAGGGCGCGATGGGCCTGCCGGTCTTCGCAAATGGCGCGAGCACAGCGGCCCTGTTCGGCCCAACCGCCGGCTTCTTGTACGGCTTCGTCGCGATGGCGTTTATCGCCGGTTTGGTGTCCGAGCGTGTAACCGGCCAGTCCTTGTTCGGCCTGATCGCTGCGGGCGTTGTTGCAAATGTGGCGCTGTATGTTCCCGGCATCCTTTATCTGGACGCTGTGACCGGTCTTGACCTTGGCGGCGCACTGTCCGCTGGCATGACACCGTTCCTGATTGGTGATGCGGTGAAGCTGGTGATCGCAGCGCTAATCGTGACTGGCGGCTTCAAGCTCGCTCGTCGCTAATCCGACCCTAAGTTAAACGAAACGCCGCTCCATCCGGGGCGGCGTTTTACGTTTTAGCCTTCGTCCGTGGAATGCAATCGTTCCACCGCGTTCAGGCACATGCCCTGATCTAGCCACGCACAGCCTGCGCAGATATTGCGCAAAGTGTCAGTGGTGATCTTTTCACGCATACGTTGTTGCGCCTGTGTCCAGCTCAACCGCTCACCGATTTGCAGGCCCAGTGCATCAGCGTGACGCCGGTCCAACGCCATGATCCGCGTTTGGTTCAGACATGAGGTATCGCGGCGTTTGGGGCACGGGGCGCAGATATCGTCGGTCTGCTCAACAACCTCGATCATCGTGTCGGGTGCGTCGCGCAGAGCCTCAACGATCGTGGCCATATTGGCCACGAAACGGTTGGAATAGCCCTTACCTTCAAAGCCTAACGCGCACAGAAAGTGGTGCGCGCGAAAGGCGACGGGATCAGGCATCCTGCTTTAGCTTAACGCGACCGGCCGCGATAACATCGGTCGGGCGCACAGGATAATCGCCGGAGAAGCACGCATCACAGAACTGAGGCTCCGCCGCGCGCTTCTTCTCACCACAGGCGCGGTACATACCGTCTAGCGAGACAAAGGCGAGGCTGTTCACGCCAAGGTGCTGACGCATTTGCTCAACGGTCATCTGCGCGGCCAACAAGTTCTCACGATCCGGCGTGTCGACACCGTAGAAACACGGCCATTGCGTGGGGGGCGATGCGATGCGGAAGTGAACCTCCGCCGCGCCAGCGTCGAGGATCATGTCCTTGATCTTCTGACTGGTGGTGCCACGCACGACCGAGTCATCGACCAGGATCACCCGCTTGCCCTTAATCAGCGCACGGTTGACGTTCAGCTTTAGTCGCACACCCATATTGCGGATTTCCGCAGTCGGCTCGATAAATGTTCGGCCCATATATTGGTTGCGGATGATGCCCATCGCGTAGGGAATGCCGCTTTCCTGTGAGAAGCCGATTGCCGCAGGCGTGCCGGAATCAGGGACAGGGCAGACCAGATCGGCCTCAACCGGATTTTCCTTGGCCAGTTCCACACCGATACGGCGGCGCGTCTCATAAACGCTGTGCCCGCCAATGACCGAGTCAGGGCGGGAGAAATAGACATATTCAAAGACGCAGAACTTTTTGGGCTTTGCCTCGAACGGGAAGCTCGATTCAATGCCGTCAGCGGTACAGATCACCATCTCACCCGGCTGGACCTCACGCACGAATTCGGCGCCGATAATGTCCAATGCGCAGGTTTCGGATGCCAAGCACCAGCCGCCATTCGTCAAACGGCCCAGCATCAGCGGGCGTACACCGCGTGCATCACGCACGCCGATCAGCTTGGTGCGGGTCATGGCGATAACGCTGAACGCACCCTCAACCCGCCGCAGCGCGTCCTTCATCCGCTCAGGGATCGAACGCTGGATCGAGCGCGCCATCAGGTGGATGATGCATTCCGTATCGCTGGAGGATTGGAAGATCGAGCCACGGTCGATCAGCTCGGCCCGCAATGCCTCAGCGTTGGTCAGGTTGCCGTTATGCGCAATCGCACAGCCGCCCATGGCGAATTCGGCAAAGAGGGGCTGCACATCGCGAATGGCCGCGCCCTTAGACCCCGCAGTGGAGTAGCGCACATGCCCGCAGGCGATCTGGCCCGGCAGTTGCTTCATCACATCAGCGGAGGTGAAATTATCGCGCACATAGCCAAACCGGCGAACCGAGGAAAACCCGACACCGGGTGCGAAGCTGACGATTCCGCCTGCTTCCTGACCGCGATGCTGTAATGCGTGCAAACCCAGTGCTACGAAATTCGCAGCGTCCGGCACACCTGTCGCGCCGAAAATACCGCATTCTTCCCGAGGTTTATCGTCCCCGCGTGCATCAAAGGGATGGGCTGGAAAATCGGGGATAGCGGACATCTTGATGTCTCCCACAAATGCTCTCGAGGATGGCTTCGCCGCCTTGTAGCCCTGTGTCATCAGCTTGTCACCATCTGAGTTTGCTGCACCGCACATCGGGTGTCGTGCAAAATCTCAAATGCAAGACACCCATATGCAGTGCGGATCACAGGCGACACGGATCAGCCGGAACAGCGGCCCATCAGGTGGTCATAGCTCTCAACAATCTGAGGCGGAATTTCGGTTGGCAGCAGGTCAGTTACCCGCAAACGCAAGGTTTCCAGCAGGTCGCGCGTCGCTGCATTCTCAACCATCGAAATCGTTGAATCGCTGACCGGTGTTTGGTCATAGATCACAAAGGCAATCGCAACCAGCAGCAGGCCACGCGCGATACCGAACAGTAGGCCCAGACCGCTATCAATCGGGCTGAGCGCGGAATTTTGCACCGAGCTGGAAATCAGCGGGCTAAACAGCGAAATAATGATCAGCGTGATGACAAAGACGATGCCCGCCGCCGCAATGATCGAAATCTGGCACGAGCCGCCGATAATGTCGGACACAACCGGTAGTTCCGAAATGATCGGCTCTACCTTTGGCGCCAGGAAAAACGCGGCGACTGCGGCCAGGACCCAACCTGCAATCGACAGAACCTCACGCACGAACCCGCGCGAATAGGCCAATAGGCCAGAGATAAGGACGATGCCCGCGACACCGGCGTCCACCAGAGTGAATTGATCCATGTGCCAGCGTCCTGTCTGTTATTCTTGCGTATCAGTCGAGTTGTCCGAATACGCTTTCCACAAAGCCTGTCAAATCGTCAAGAGTTTCTACCTCAATTGGGTCGCTTCCTGTGCGGCGCATGCCTGCGGGAACGATAGCACGGCTGAACCCCAGCTTTGCCGCCTCACGCAATCGCGCCTCGGGTTGCGGCACGGGGCGCAATGCACCTGATAGGCTGATTTCGCCGAACAATACGGTCTCGGGCGGCAGGGCGTGATCCTGTCGGGCGCTGATCAGCGCGGCCGCCACGGCCAAATCCGCTGCCGGTTCCCCGACCCGCAATCCGCCTGCGACGTTCAGGAACACATCCATTCCGCCAAATCCGATTCCCGCGCGGGCCTCCAACACGGCGAGGATCATTCCCAACCGTTGCGAATCCCAACCGACCACCGTGCGGCGCGGTGTGGCCAGTGGTGACGCCGCGACCAGCGCCTGAATTTCGCATAGCAGGGGGCGCGTCCCCTCAATCCCCGCGAAAACAACGGAGCCGCTAGACGGTTTTCCCCGTTCGCTCAGGAACAGGGCGGAGGGGTTGGAAACCTCGGACAGCCCCATTCCCGTCATCTCGAACACACCGATTTCATCGGCGGGGCCAAAGCGGTTCTTAACCGCGCGCAGGATACGGAACTGGTGGCCGCGCTCACCCTCGAAATACAGCACGGTATCGACCATATGTTCGACAACACGGGGGCCAGCGATCTGTCCGTCCTTGGTCACATGCCCGACGAGGATAACGCTGATCCCCTTACGCTTGGCAAAGGTGACAAGCTCATGCGCGGCGGCGCGGACCTGCGAAACCGATCCGGGGGCGCTGTCCACATGATCGGACCACATTGTCTGGATCGAGTCGATAATGGCCAGCCGTGGCTGCTCTGCCTCCAGCGTCGTCAAAATATCGCGCAGGTTGGTTTCCGCGGCCAGCATAACCGGCGCATCGGCTAGGCCAAGCCGTTTGGCCCGCATCCTGATCTGCGCTGCGGCTTCCTCGCCCGAAACATAGACGACCTTGGCCCCGTTGCGCGCATAGGCGGCAGCGGCCTGTAGCAGCAGCGTCGATTTACCAATGCCCGGATCACCACCGACCAAGGTGGCAGAGGCCGGCACCAGCCCGCCGCCCGTCACACGGTCCAGTTCCGCAATTCCCGACAGCTCGCGGGGCAGGGCGGCGTCCTCAACGCTCAGATCACTGAGGGGGACCGTGCGCCCGCGTGCCTTGCCTAACGCCTTGGGCGCGGCGGAGCCTGTGCCTGCATCCTCGACAATGGAATTCCACGCCGAGCACGCATCACAGCGGCCCGCCCATTTTTTATGGGTCGCGCCGCATTCGGAGCATACGAAGGATGTTGTCTGTTTTGCCATAAGAACGGCTTATCGCGTGTGGAACGAAACCGCAACATCGCAGGTTAGAACGGCGCGCCTGTAATCAGCAAAGCACCAAAAATAGCCTGTACCGCTGGCAGAAACCGCTCGCCCCAACGCTCACCCCAGATCAGGCTCAACGCGCAGAAAACCAAGCCGCCACCGGCAAACATCGCCAAGGGTGGCGAGATCAGCGAAACCGATGCCATGCCCAGCAAGGTAAACGCGACCGCGCCGACATATAGCCAACGCCGAATCCCCCGCGCAGAAATGACCCGCCACGCGGACCAGAACATCGCCCCGAACGTGCCAAAGCCGATCAGGATGCCGCCCATCAATTCAAAAATCGTCATGTTTTACCGTGCTCAGCCATAGGGATGTCAGGACGCAAATCGTAAACAGCCACAAACCCCAGAGCGGCGTAACACTTGCCCCTGCGATGCCCTTGGCCACCACGACATATAGCGCGATGAGGAAGATGTCAGCCATGGAGAGGCGTGCAATCCACGGCAATGCGCGCCCGAAACGTGGCGGCAGGCGGTGGGTGAAGCTCAGTTCCGTCGCGATAACCTTGCCATAGGGCATGATGATGGCCAGCAGCGCGACCAGCACCGCCAGTGCCTTATCCGACGACCACAATGCGCCCAACCCGCTGAGCATCGAAACCTGATCGCCGCCCAGAAACCACATCGCGCGCGCCTGCATTAACGGTGCCAGCCATGCGATGGGGTACAGGACCAGCAATGCCAGATTTATCCGGCGTGGCAGGGGCATGCCGGTCAGTTGCATGACTAGCGAACAGCCTCAATCGGGCCATCGGCGCTGCCGGTCACGAATTGCTCAACATAGGGATCACCGCAATGGTCCATCTCGGCCGCGGGGCCAGTCCAGCGGACCTTGCCGCCATGCAGCATCGCGACCTGATCGGCAATCGCACGAACCGAGGTCATGTCATGGGTGATCGTCATGCCGGTTGCGCCAATCTCCGCTGTGATCTCACGGATCAGATCATTGATAACGCCGGACATAATCGGGTCGAGGCCGGTGGTCGGCTCATCAAAGAAAATGATCTCGGGGTTGGCGGCAATCGCCCGCGCCAGTCCAACACGTTTCTGCATGCCGCCCGATAGTTCCGCCGGAAACTGGTCCGCAACCTCCGCCGTCAGGCCAACGCGGCGCAGCTTTTCCACCGCAACATCACGTGCATCGCTGCGGTTCAGCTTTCCCTTCCCCCGTAACAGGCGAAAGGCGACGTTTTCCCAAACGCTCAGCGAATCGAACAGCGCGCCGCCCTGAAACAGCATCCCGAACCGCGCAAGGAACGCATCCCGATCCCGCCCGATAGCCGCGCTGTCCAGCAGGATTTCGCCGGCATCAGGCCTTACCAAGCCCAGAATGCATTTCAGAAGCACCGATTTACCGGTGCCCGATCCGCCAATGATAACCGTGTTTTGTCCCGCAGGCGCGATCAGATCGACGCCGCGTAGAACATGTTTGGGGCCAAAGGATTTTTGCAGGCCGCTTAGGGTGATTTGCGTGCTCATGGCGTAAAGAACACCTCCGTCAGGATGTAGTTTGCCGCGAAGATCAGGACGGAGGCAGACACAACCGCATTGGTTGTCGCGCGCCCCACACCCTGCGCGCCGCGCTGCGAGTTATAGCCCTGATAACAGCCCATTAGCGCCAGAATGAAGCCAAAGACCGCGGCCTTGACCAAGCCGGAAACCACGTCCTGCACCGTCAGGAAATTCACAGTCGTCGTGATATAGGTCGCCGCGTTGAAATCCAGCCGACCCACGCCGACCATAAACCCGCCCATAACGCCGATAATATCGCCGATCAGCACCAGCAGGGGCAGCGCGATCACCGCCGCGATCAGCCGCGGCACAACCAGATATTTCATCGGATTGGTGCTGAGCGTACTGAGCGCGTCAATCTGTTCCGTCACACGCATCGTGCCGATTTCCGCCGCGATTGACGCCGAAACCCGCCCGGCAACCATCAGGCCGCCCAGAACGGGGCCAAGCTCACGTACCATGCCGATTGCAACGATAGAAGGGACAACCGCCTCGGCGTTAAAACGCGCGCCACCGGCAAAGATTTGCAGCGCCAGCGCACCGCCCGTAAACAGCGTGGTCAGGCCCACAACCGGCAAGGAAAACCAGCCGATCCGCAGCAATTGCCGCCCGATTTCAGCGGGATAAAACGGTGGCCGAACCATGTGACTGATGGCCGAGGCCGCAAACAGCACCAGCGCACCTGTCGCCGCGCATAGCCCCAGCACCGCAGCACCGATCCCCGCCAGAAAACTCTGCCCATATCTTAGCACGGCCATTTACGCCTCCTATCGCTTGATCGCAGACCTACCCTGCGAAGGGGCGCAGGCCAAGGGCTGTTAGCCCACGTAATGCCGCGCGTATCGTGTTCCAAGCGAGGTTAATATTTCATATCCAATGGTGCCCGCTGCGTCTGCCAAGGCATCAATCCCCTGATGCGGCCCCAAAATATCCAGCATTTGCGGCACATGCGGTAGGTCGGTTACATCCACGCCCATCAAATCCATGGAAACACGACCGGCCAGCGGGCAGGGCATATCACCGGCCCACAATGTCGCGCCACCGCTCAGGGCGCGGATCAATCCGTCAGCATAGCCCGACGAAACCGTTGCAATGCGCGATGGCCGCTGCGCAATCCAATGCGCGCCATAGCCGACGCTCTCACCCACTTGCACATCACGTACCTGAATGACGGGCAGCGATAGCGTGACCACCGGCTGCGCGGCGGCAAATGGCATGCCGCCATACATCCCGATCCCGGGCCGTGTTATGTCGAAATGGTAATCCGGCCCCAGCAATGTGCCGCCAGTAGCGGAGAGCGACCGCCGCCCCTGCGGTGCCATCTCCACAAACGCGGCCAGCTGCGCGGCGCTTTGTGGATGGGACGGTTCATCAGAACAGGACAAATGCGACATGATCAAACGCGGTGTGCCAAGGTCAGGCAGATGCGCCAGATCCTGCGCCTCCAAACCCAATCTGTTCATCCCGCTATCATATTGCAGGCCAAAGGGCTGGCCGCCCAGATAAGTTGCAAAATCAACGCATTGCTCGATGGAGTTAAGGCACGGAACCAGTGCGTAATCCCGAAACAGCGCCGCATCCTGCGCCTGCATCAGACCAGAAAAAACCGTGATCTCCGGCCCCGCACCCAGGGCCGTGCGCAGGGCAACGCCTTCCTCAACCTGCGCAACGAAGAACGAGGTTGCCCCCCCACGCGCCAAGGCCTGCGCAACGGGTGTCAGGCCCAACCCGTAGGCATCCGCCTTAACCACAGCACCCGTTTCGGGGGCCACAGATAGTGCACGCCAATTTGCACGAATTGCGTTCAGGTCAACTTCCAGTACAGCGCGCATCAGGCACCACTCCGCAGTAGGGTCTTAATATTCTTCGGGGCGTTCCTGCCAGCTTCGCGCAAGGTCGGAGAAGCGGGTATAGCGCCCCTCGAACGCCAGCGGGACGGAGCCAATAGGGCCGTGCCGCTGCTTGCCGATCACGACCTCAGCGATGCCGGAAACCTTCTCCATCTTTTCCTGCCAGCGGGCCGTTGCCTCCAGATCTGTCTCGGATGGCATCTCACGCTCGGTGTAATATTCCTCACGGTATACGAACATAACGGCGTCAGCATCCTGCTCGATCGAGCCGGATTCCCGCAAATCGCTGAGCTGAGGGCGCTTATCCTCGCGGTTTTCCACCTGACGTGACAGCTGCGATAGGGCGATAACCGGAATTTCCAGCTCCTTCGCGATGGCCTTTAGACCCTGCGTAATTTCCGAAACCTCGTTCACGCGGTTATCGGATTTGGAGTTCGTACCCTTGAGCAACTGTAGGTAGTCGATCACCAGCAGGTCGAGGCCGTGCTGTCGCTTCAACCGCCGCGCACGCGCCGCCACGGTCGAGATCTTCAGTGCGGGCGTATCGTCAATATAAAGCGGAATTCGCTCCAGTGTTTTCGACGCCTCAATAAAGCGGCGGAATTCGTCGGCGTCCAAGCTACCGTCACGGATTTTGTGGCTGTCCACCTCCGCCTGTTCGGCCAGAATACGCGAGGCCAGCTGATCCGCGCTCATCTCCAGTGAAAAGAACCCGACCACGCCGCCATCCACCGTGCCCTCGGTCCCGTCAGTGCGCAGACCCTTTTTATAGGCATGCGCCACGTTGAATGCGAGGTTCGTGGCCAGCGCCGTCTTACCCATCGAGGGACGACCGGCGAGGATCAAAAGGTCGGATTTGTGCAACCCGCCCAGCTTACTGTCCAGATCGCGCAGACCGGTGGACACGCCTGCCAGCTTGCCCTCACGCTGATAGGCGGAGTTGGCGACATTCACCGCCGTGGTCAGTGAGCGCAGGAAAGACTGGAACCCGCCCTCAACCCGACCCTGTTCGGCCAGTTGGTACAGCTTGGCCTCGGCCTCAACAATCTGGGCCTTGGGTTCATTATCCACGGTGATTGATTTCGCGGTGCCTGCGATTTCCTCACCAATCTCGATCAAAGCGCGGCGGATCGCCAGATCATAGATCATCTGAGCATAGTCACGCGCAGCAAAGATCGAGATAGCAGACCCTGCCAACCGCGCCAGATAGGCCGGTCCGCCCAGCTCCGCCAAGCCCGGATCCTCGGCCAAAAATGCCTTGAGCGTTACGGGCGAGGCGAGGGCGTTTTTCTGGATACGCTGCGCCGCCACCTCATAAATCCGCCGGTGGACGGGGTCGAAGAAGTGCACAGGCTCAATAATCGCCGCGACCTTGTCGTAGATCTCGTTATTGACGAGCAACGCACCCAACAGCGCCTGCTCCGCCTCGATATTATGCGGCAAAGGGGTCTGATCCGCCTTATCCACCGCCTGATAACCGCCATCCGCCATACTGCACCCACCTTACCAATTAGCCGACTATCGACCCCGACACACTAACACGCCCACGACAGGAAGGCAGAGATTGAGTTTAGGGGAGTCGCGTTGGGGACATTGTAGCGGATGCAATGTGGGAGCGGTAGCGGTCTTGCTTTTAGATCTGTAAATGTATTGGGTGTTAGAATATTAATCGTATTAGAGGTTTCCAGTGGAAGTAAACGTTCCTACTAAGATGAACGCAAAGTCGATATCAAGGCTATCGATGAATTTAAGCGCAAATAAGAGTGTCGATAATTTTAGCATAAATCTAGGTGTTAAGCAGCGTCGCTGGACGCCTCTTGCGATGATTTTCACTTCACTCATTGCTTTGGAATTTGGGGCAGCGCACTCCACGCCCTGACTGGCAAATGAAGAATACCGAATGTCATGGATACCTAGGAAGTATGGGCTTTTTTAATTCACTGGGTATGGATATTGGGCATGCTCACAGTCGAGCGGTTGAATCTGGAAACTTCATTCCCATAACTAAAATTAACAGGGTCGATTTCGAAGAGGAGGCAAGTGCATGGGGGCGTGCAGTTCCTGAACATGTAGAGGGCCGCGCCGACGCAATTGCACAGACTCTACTTCAAGAATTCGGCAGTAGTAACTTTATTACAGTTCAGTATGTAATTCGAGAAATTATCAGGAACGTTTTCGAACACAGTCAGTCGAGTGAGATGTGGTACTGCGCTCAAAATTGGCCTACGAAAAATCAAGTTAATGCAGTGATCTCCGATTTTGGAGTGGGGATAGCCGGAACTTTAAGGTCACGATCAGAATATTCTGAGTTAAGTGATACTGAGGCATTGGATAATGCTCTACTTAGCGGAGTTACGTCTGCTCCGATGAGGGATAATGGTGCTGATCGATACTTCAATACTGGGTATGGACTATATGCCGCTAAGCGTATTTGCGAAATGTCAGGCGTATTGTGCGTTTTTTCTGGCTCGGCGGCAGTGCGCATTGCTAGAGGTTCTTACAAGAAGTTTGAATGCAACATTCCAGGTACTATTGTATCCATCACATTGGAACCGAGCAAAATATCGAACTTGAGTGCATTCCTTGCCAGTATTGCAAGTGAGGGGCAGAGGTCCGCATCAATGACTGCGGGCGCCTATACTGGAGAAGCATCCAGCGCATCCCGAAACGTAAAATAGAAAAACCCCGCCCAGTTTTCGCTGGACGGGGCTGTAACTCAACCGTTTAGGACGGGATCAGACTTGTGGCTGATCGTCGTCTTCTGCGGGTGCGTCCTCGATTGGGGCATCTTCGTCGTCGAAGTCGTTTGCAGCGCCGCCAACATCGTCGAACAGCTCGGCGATGTCGAATTCAGCTTCGGCGTCTTCCTCGGCGCGGATGTCCGCGATGGATTTACCGGAAGCCTGAATTTCAGCTTCTTCTGCGGAACGAGCAACGTTGATCGTGATCGTTGCGGACACTTCGGGGTGCAGAACCACCTCCATGTCGTGCAGGCCCAGTTCCTTGATCGGCTGGTCGAGAACGATCTGACGACGCTCCACGGTGAAGCCGTTCTCGGTTGCCGCATCGGCTGCATCGCGCGTGGTGACGGAGCCGTACAGCCCGCCCGCGTCCGAAGCCGAACGGATGGTGACGAAGATCTGGCCGTCGAGTTTCGCTGCGAGCGCCTCGGCTTCCTTTTTCGTCTCCAGGTTGGTTGCTTCCAGCTGTGCTTTCTGTGCTTCGAAACGTGCCTTGTTTGCATCGTTTGCGCGCAGTGCTTTGCCCTGAGGCAGCAAGAAGTTGCGAGCGAATCCGGCTTTCACCGAAACCACTTCGCCCATTTGGCCCAGCTTGGCCACGCGCTCAAGAAGAATAACGTCCATGTTCAGACCCTCACTTCACGGCGTAGGGCAGAAGGGCGAGGAAACGTGCGCGCTTGATGGCTTTCGCCAGTTCGCGCTGCTTCTTTGCCGAAACTGCGGTGATACGGGAAGGAACGATTTTGCCGCGCTCAGAGATATAACGCTGAAGCAGTTTCACGTCCTTATAGTCGATCGCAGGAGCGCCCTCACCCGAAAACGGGCAGGATTTCCGACGGCGGAAGAATGGTTTACGTGCCATGTGTCAAATACTCCAGATCAATCGCGACGGGGGCGGTCGCCCCGGTCCGGACGGTCACCACGGTCACGACGGGGACCGCGCTCATCGCGCGAGTTCTTCGCCTGAACCACTGCGGAGGGGCCTTCCTCATGTGCGTCAACGCGCACGGTGAGGATACGCATAACGTCCTCGTGCAGACCCATCAGACGCTCCATTTCCTGCACAGCGGCAGAAGGCGCATCCGAACGCAGGTAGGCATAGTGGCCCTTGCGGTTCTTGTTGATCTTGTAGGCCATCGTCTTGAGGCCCCAGTATTCACTCTCGGAAACGGAACCACCATTGTCGGTCAGAACCTGGGAGAAGTGCTCGATAAGGCCTTCGGCCTGCGCAGTGGACAGATCCTGCCGCGCGATGAAGGTATGCTCGTACAGAGCCATGAATTCACCATTTGCTAGCGCGCTTCAAAATGTGCCGGAGATAGCCGGGCGGGCACATACGAGGGGCGTCGCGATTCATAAAAATGCACCGGATGGGGCGTTATACATAGGTGAGCCTGTGTGGCAAGGGGATTGCCCCTATTCTATGTTCAGGTCAGATTGCGCCACCGGTTCTGCCGGCGTGTATCTACTGATTTGCAGAGTGAGGGATTGTTTATGCCGTGGTTTTTTCTGGCGCTAGCCATCGCGGGTGAGATTGTGGGAACAACCGCCCTCAAAATGTCTGACGGATTTACGAAGCCTCTGCCGGGGATTGTTGCCGTTCTTGGCTACGGCGTTGCGTTCTATTTTCTGGCGATTGTCCTGCGCACGATTCCCATCGGCGTGACCTATGCGATCTGGTCCGGCGCAGGTGTGGCCGCGATGGCGGTGCTGGGCCTTGTCCTGTTCGGGCAAAAGCTGGACTTGGCCGGCATGATCGGTATCGGGCTGATCGTGGCAGGTGTGGTTGTGCTGAACACCCTATCGGGCAGCGGCGGGCATTAACGCTGAGCCAGCTTTGCCTCGCGCCAGATCACAAACAAACCGGCCGCCACGATGATGCCCGCGCCGAAATAGGTGGCGGCCATGGGCAATTCATCGAAAAACAGCCAGCCGGTAAAGCTGGCCCATATCAGCGCCGTGTAATCGAATGGCGCAACAATGGCGGCGGGGGCCATGCGGAACGCTTGGGTAATTAACGTGATCCCGAATGTTCCGCAGATCGCCATCGCCGCGAATAGGGTTAGGTCGGCAAGTGTCATAACTGGCCAGTCCAGCAGCAACGTCCACGAACTCAGCACCAGCGGCAGCAGCGTCAGGTAAAACATCACCGTGCGCAGGCTGTCGCCCTCGTGAATCCAGCGGGCCGCAATCATCACCAGCGCGTAGCAAAGCGCCGTGCCCAGTGCCAGCAGAGCGGCGGGTTGCAGAGTGTCCGCACCGGGTTGCACGATCACCAGCGCACCGCCAAATCCGACGACCAGCGCGCCCCACCGCAGGCGGCCGACTTTTTCGCCCAGCAATGGCACTGATAAAGCTGTCACAAATAGTGGGGCGGTCAGGGCCAGCGCGGTTGATCCGGCCAGTGGCAGAGTGCGCAGCGAAGTAAAAAACGTATAGGTCGCGCCCAAGGTCAGGATCGCACGCAGCAGGTGAATGCTAGGCCGCTTGGACCGCAATGCGCCCCAACCCTCGGCCCGCACAACGATTGCCATCACGAGGGGCAGGGCGATGCAGGACCGTACAAACATGATTTGCAGGGCCTCATAGCGGTCTACCAGCTCATTCGCGGCAGTATCGCTCATCACGAGGCCCAGAATACCTAGACACATAACGCCGATTGCCCGCCCGTTCTGCCCCTGTGTCATTGCGCTATCCCTGTTTCATCATCACCTACAGTCCCGTGTCATGTTCATGACTGTCGCGCAATCCGCGCGATTGTACCCGCATTCGTACCCCTTTTGGGGTCGTACGCTGTCACATCATTTACATAAGTCTGACACATAAGCTTCGCATCTTCGACATTTGACTGAAGCAATCGAGGGGCAATGTCCGCCGCAACCAAGGGACATTGTCGCATGCTCGAAATAACGAATCTTACCAAATCCTTCGGGTCAAACTTCGCGGTGCGAGATGTGACCTTACATGTGGACCGTCCCATGATGATCGGCATTATCGGCCGATCCGGTGCGGGCAAATCCACGCTGTTGCGGATGCTGAACCGCCTGACAGACGCATCCTCGGGCGAGGTGCTGTTTGAGGGGCGCGATGTGACCGGCCTGACCGGTGCTGCGCGCCGCACATGGCAGTCGCAATGCGCGATGATCTTTCAGCAGTTCAATCTGGTGCCACGGATGGACGTGGTGTCGAACGTGCTGCACGGCACGCTGAACCGCCGCTCGACGCTGGCCACTATGTTCAACCTGTTTCCTGAGGGCGACATCGTTCAGGCGATCAATATCCTCGACCGGTTGGGCATTGCGGAACATGCGCCGAAACGGGCCGAGGCCCTGTCCGGTGGTCAGCAACAGCGCGTCGCCATTGCGCGCGCCCTGATGCAGGACCCCAAGATTATTCTGGCGGACGAACCTATCGCCTCGCTCGACCCGATGAACGCACAGGTGGTTATGCAATCCCTGCGCGATATTCACGAGCAGGACGGCCGGACCGTTATTGCCAACCTTCATACCCTCGACACCGCACGCCGCTATTGCGACCGCGTTGTCGGGATGCGCGACGGGCGGGTCGTTTTTGACGGCACGCCACAACAGCTCACCGCAGGTGCTGCGCGCGATATCTACGGCGCGGATGACACGTTCTCCGAAGCCGCAACCTCGACACAGATCGAGACACTCGACGCGGGTTCGCCGCGCATACCAGCTTAAAAAACTCCCCTCACAGAAAGTATTCACCATGATCCGTTCCATCATGATCGCCGCTCTTGCGACGACCGCTCTGACTGCCCCGCTGCACGCACAGGAAATCACCGAATTCCGTATCGGTATCCTCGGCGGTGAGAACGCTCAGGATCGCATGAACTCCAACGAGTGTCTGCGCGCCTATACCGAGGAAGCACTGGGCGTTGAGACACGTCTGTTCGCTCCAGCCGACTATAACGGCGTGATTCAGGGCCTGCTGGGCGGTTCGCTCGACATGGCATGGCTGGGCGCATCTGCCTATGCAGCCGTTTACATGCAGGACCCGGAAGTTGTTGAGCCTATTCTGGTCAAGATCAACGTGGACGGTTCCTTCGGCTACCACTCCATCGGTTTTGCCCGCGCAGATAGCGGCATCACATCGCTGGACGATATGGAAGGCAAAGTGTTCGGCTTTGGCGATCCTAACTCCACATCCGGCTACTTGATCCCGTCCATCGAGATCCCGCAGGCAACTGGCCACACAATGGAAAGCGGCGACTATTTCGGCGAAGTTACCTTCGTTGGCGGTCACGAGCAGACCATCGTTGCTGTGAACAATGGCGACGTTGACGCAGGCGTGACCTGGGCTGACGGTCAGGGCAACTGGGAAGACGGCTATAACAGCGGCGCCCTGCGCAAGGCTGTTGATGCGGGCATCGTTGATATGAACGATCTGGTTGAAATCTGGCGCTCCAACCCGATCCCCGAGGGTCCGATTGTCCTGCGCAGCGATCTGCCACAGGACGTTAAGGACGCGATGACCGCGCTGATGGATGGCCTGCATGAAGCAGATGCCGATTGCGCCTATGGCGTTGCAGCGGGCGAGAGCCTCGGCTTCGATCCGATCACGCATGATGCATATCTGTCCATCATCGCGGCACGCGAAAGCGTCTCGAACTAATCCAGTGATGATCTAACGAGCGCCCCGGCAATTTGTCGGGGCGCTCTTTTTTAAGGCGGGACCACAATGGCAGACCTCACCGGCACACAGGGCGCGACGGATGAAATCCGTGCGCAGTACCTTGCCCACGCTCGCAGCAAACGGGTTATGAACCTGATCCTGATTTTGCTGTTCGTCGCCATGTTGGGCGCCGGTTTTGTAACTGCGGATGACCGCAACGCTGGCGGGTTCTTCGAGGGCCTTCCCAACATCCTTGATTTCCCCGCCGATGTGCTGTCCGAGGCATATGAACGCGGGCATCTGCTGCCGGGATATCTGGTCAAATATTTCCCATCGCTGATCGAGACTGTGAATATCGCGGCTGTGGCCACGCTGATCGGTGGCTTGATCGGCCTGATGGTCTCGCTGCTGGTGACACGGGGCCTTGCCCCTGTGCCGTTCCTGATCGGGCCACTACGCCGCGTTCTGGATATCCTGCGCGCCATTCCCGAAATCGTTGTTGCGCTGGTGCTGATCTATCTGCTGGGTGGCGGCCCGATTCCCGCAATGATCGCGATTGCGCTGCATACAGTCGGCGCGCTGGGCAAATTGTTTTCCGAGGTGAACGAGAACGCCTCCCTCAAACCGCTCGAAGGTCTGGAATCCGTTGGCGCCACATGGCCACAGCGGATGTGGCTGGGCGTTATTCCGCAGGTCGCGCCGAATTACCTCAGCTACGCATTGCTGCGGTTCGAGATCAACATCCGCGCCTCCGCCATCCTCGGCTTCGTCGGGGCCGGTGGCATTGGCTATGACCTGCGCAACACGATGACATGGGGGCAGGGCAAGTTCGACGAAGCAGCCGCGATTTTCCTGCTGTTGTTCCTGACCATCGTTGCTGTCGATCAACTGTCCAGCGTCGTGCGTAACCGCCTGACCCATGGCGCAAAACTTCAGGAAGTGCACCCATGACAACCCTTGCCATGCAAACCGTCAGCGGGTTCCGGCGTAAGCGCCTGACCGCATTGGCCCTACCGTTGCTGATCCTGTTGTACCTGACCTATGCCTTCTTCGCATTCGATGTGCCGGGGTTGACGGACCGGGTCAATGTAGGCAATGCCCGCACGCTGGTTGCAGATACCTATAGCTATAAAACCCACGTGACCCGCGACAACCGCAACGGCTCCGTCCAGATCGCGATCGAGGGTGAGCGTAAGGGCCGCTATCCTGAGGGCACATCCCCTGATTGGGTTGCGCTGGGCGCAGATACAGTGATTGATCTGGGAGAGGGCCACGTCGTGACCTTCGGCCAGAACGTGACCTATGACGTGCCGGGCTATGGCCTGATTGTGACCGATCCGGGCAATACCGGCGTGAACGCGGAGCTGCCCGACGGCCCCGTGCCCGAGTGGATTAACGCCTCAGGCAACCGTCTGACCGTGACCACCGATGCAGGGCGCCTGACCGTGACCCGCAACCGGTCCGAGGTGTTCCGCTACGCACCGGGTTGGGAGCTGTTCTTCTTTACCCTCGAAAGCCCCTATCACGATATGAGCTGGGGTCAGATCGCCTCACGCGCCTTTAGTGGCGAGGCTGGCGCGATCTGGAGCGACTTCTGGAATAATGCGATGTGGCGTCACGGTGATGTTGCATGGGCGCTGGTTGAAACGGTGCTGATGGCGTTCCTCGGCACATTTGGCGCGGCAATCATCGCGTTGCCACTGGCCTTCCTCGCGGCAAAGAACTTCACCCCGCTGGGTAGCCTCCGGTTCGCGGCGCGGCGTGTGTTCGACTTCCTGCGCGGTGTTGATGGCCTGATCTGGACCATTGTGCTCAGCCGTGCCTTCGGCCCTGGCCCGCTGACCGGTTCGATTGCGATCCTGCTGACGGATACGGGTTCGTTTGGTAAGATGTTCTCGGAAGCGCTGGAAAACGTGGACGAAAAGCAGATCGAGGGTGTTTCCTCGACCGGTGCGAAACCAATGCAGCGCTACCGCTTTGGCGTCATCCCGCAAATCACGCCTGTGCTGCTCAGCCAAGTCCTGTACTATCTGGAGAGTAACACGCGCTCTGCCACCATTATCGGTGCGATCACCGGCGGCGGTATCGGTTTGATGCTGACGCAGGCGATCATCACCCAGAAGGATTGGGAGGAAGTGTCCTATTACATCGTCCTGATCATCCTGTTGGTGATGGCGATGGACACGTTCTCTGGCTGGTTGCGGCGCAAGCTGATCAAGGGCGGAGGGGACGTATGACCCGAATTCTAATCACCGGTGCAAATCGTGGCATCGGGGCCGCGATGGCCGCCAATGCGGAGGCACGCGGCTGGCAGGTCATCCGCGCCACGCGCGCAGGGCAGGGCGGCGATGTCACGATGGATGTAACAGATATCGCTTCCATTCAGGCGGCCGCTGATGCGCTGGACGGCCCGATTGATATCCTGATCAACAATGCAGGGATCATCGGGCCAGAACGGCAAAGCACGCTGGACATGGATTTTGACGGCATGGCCAAAACCTTTGCCGTAAATGTCGCGGGTCCGTTGGCCGTATCGCAGGCGTTTCTGTCCCACCTGCGCGACAGTGACAGCCCGCGCATCCTGACGATCTCCAGCCAGATGTCCGGAATGGGCTATGCTAAATCCGACCGGATCGCCTATCGCGCGTCGAAATCCGCGGTGAACAAGGTGATGCAGGGGCTGGCCACCGATCTGGCGGACGTGGATATCCCCGTCGCGCTGATCGATCCGGGGTGGGTGCGCACCGATATGGGCGGCGATGAAGCGGACCTGAACGCCGATGATGTGGCGGCTGGTATCCTCGATCTGGCCGCACGGCTGACCCCAACAGAAACCGGCAAGTTCTTTATTTGGAACGGCGAGGAACGAGACTTTTAATGGCACGCCTGACAGCGGATGCGCCCTATGTGCATCCTGAATGCGAGATCATCGACACCACCTTTGGCCGCTATGTTGAGATTGGGCGGGCCACGCGCCTCGCCCATTCGCATATCGGGGATTATTCCTATTGCGACCGAATGGCCGATATTGCGAATGCGCAGATCGGGAAGTTCGCCAACATCGCGTCCTGCGTGCGGATCGGTGCGACGGATCACCCGATGGACAAGGCGAGCTTGCACCATTTCCATTACCGCTCGGCTGATTATTTCGATGATGCGACCCATGACGAGGATTGGTTCGCCCATCGCCGCACACGCCGCGCAGTGATCGGCCATGACACGTGGATCGGCCACGGCGCGCAAATCCGGCCCGAGGTCACACTAGGCAATGGTTGCGTCGTTGCCGGTGGGGCCATCGTGACCAAGGATGTCGCCCCCTACACCATCGTTGCGGGTTTGCCAGCGACACCGATGCGGATGCGTTATCCGCAGGAGGTGGCCGACCGGATGATCGCGCTGGCATGGTGGGATTGGGATCACGATCGCCTGCACGCCACGCTGGATGATTTCCGAACGCTGAGGGCCGAGGCGTTTCTAGAGAAATACGAATAGGGTAAGGGTCGGGGGCACAACGCCCCCGTCTTTCTATTCGGCTTTTTATTCAGCGGCGATGCTGAGCTGCGGCATACAGGACAAACGCCCCGCCAGATCACCGGCCAGATGCGACCAGCGACCGCCGGACAGGGTGCCCTCAATCGTGCGGGTTTCCATGTTCACAATCGCCAGATCGGCCCGCTGACCAGCTGCAATCCGACCACGATCCGACATCGACATAATGTCCGCAGGATTGGTTGAGATCATCTGCCACGCTTGGCCAAGAGGCATCGCCCCCCGATCCGCCAGCGCGAACGCCGCCAGCGGCATCGACGCATAGTGGTAATCCGATACCAATGCATCACATAGGCCAGCGCGTACCAGATCCTCCGCTGCGATATTGCCGGATTGCGACCCGCCACGGGCCACATTTGGCGCACCCATCAGGATCGGATCGCCCAGCTCCTTGGCCCGTTGCGCGGGTTCAACTGCGGTCGGGAATTCGCAGGTGCGTGCGCCCAGCGCGTGAAAGCGGTCACGAGCGTCGGCGGTTGCATCATCATGGCTGCCGGACCGCACGCCATGATCGTTGAATACCTGCATCAGGGCTTCGAGATAGGGCTGTACCTCGGCCTGACGCGATAGGCGTTCCTCGACCAGCTCCATATGCTGCGCCACGGTGCGCCCTGCGCGGGCGGCCCAGCCGATCAGCTCATCAGGGCGGTTGTCGCCCAGCCACTTTGCCTCCCACAGGTGATCGTTGAACACCACGTAATCGACGCCAAATCGGCGGATCGCGTGGGTCATCATCTCCAGCGTGTCGAATGTATATGTCTCGCACCGCAACTGAACCCGTAGATCGGTCAGGGCGTTTGGACGATAGCCCTCGAATGTCTCAAGGAAATTCAGCGCCGCCGCAGGGCCGCGTGATCCCCCCTCCCATGACCAGCTTTGCGCCATCCATGCCGTTGTAACACCGCAGGTCGCCGCATCCAGATCGGTGGAGGTCAGCGCGACCTGAGGCGAAAACGGAGCCGAGGGGCGCGGAGCCATGTGACGCTCAAACGCATCGCCGTGCAGATCGATGATGCCGGGCAGCAGCCAGTATCCGCTCAGGTCCAGATTGCGCCCGCCCGTATTGTGCAGCGTACCGTCCGCAACGGTAATCGCACCGTCGGTAAAGGTGCCATCGTGCAGGATTTGCGCGCCGGTCAGGCGTAGGTGGGGCAGTGTCATCGGGTAGCCTTTCTGATCTTTGCGACACATATGCCGCCAAGCTGTTTCAGCTATGTGACAGTTCGCCCTCGCCAATGGTTAATGTGATGCGATCCCCTGCGAACCAAGTATGTCCGTATTCAATCGGAATGCCGTCTGGATCCACGTTCAGGGCAACGGTGCGCAGGATTGGTGCACCCTCGGCAATGCGTAGATGCAATGCTTGGGTGGCCGTGGCCAGCTTTGCTGTCAGGCGGGTACTGGCGCGGGTGTAGTCAGGTATGCCCTCGGCGGCTAAAACCAGTGTGACAGATTGCTGTTCCTGCAACGCGGCGATCATTCCAGGTAGGCGGGCGGCGGGAAAGACGCTGCGAAACAGTGCAAGAGGTTGCCCATCGGACAGGGATAGCCCCTCATAAACATGCACTTGTGCTCCCTTTGGCAGGTCGAGATTTTCCGCTTCTCTTGGGTCGGCAATGCGTGTTTCCAAATGCAGGGCTTGCCTCGTAGGGGTGCGTCCGGCGGCGGCTAGATTTTGATGAAACCGCACACGCCGCCCGATGGGGTAATCGGTGGGGGTGGTGGTTACGAATACTCCGGCCCCGCGACGTGCATGCACTGTCCCCTCATCGCCCAACACCTTTAACGCATGGCGCACCGTGTGGCGGTTCACGCCAAAGCGGGCGGACAGGGATGCCTCCGTCGGCAGCTTGTCACCAGCCGTGTAATGCCCCGCCGCGATTTCATGGCGCAGGGTTTCAGCGATGGAGGTCCAGAGCGGTGTGCGTGCCATTGTTACGAAACCTTCACAGAAAGCGGGATTGCGGGAATCGCGGCTCGGTTCTAGTATTTGTCTAGTTGTATAGTAAACATCAAAAGGTGTCTAGATAGATGGATGGCTCCGATCCGAATGCAGCGCGCAAGGCGTGGATGAGCATGCTCGCCAAATCCCCTGCGACGCTATTGGCGCAATTGTGGGGGGCGTTCGTGCCGCCGCAGCACAGTGTTTTGCGCGCCCCTGAAATCGGCGGCGTCATGGTGCGCGGTCGGGCAGGGGCGGTTGGCGCGGCCTTTAATCTGGGTGAGATGACGGTGACCCGCGCCTCGATCAAGCTGTCCGACGGCACGGTTGGTCACGGTTATGTACAGGGTCGGGACAAGGCGCAGGCGCTGACCGCCGCCCTGATCGACGCGATGATGCAAACCGATGTGGCCCCCCGGGTGCAGGCGGAAATCCTGACGCCGCTGGGCAACGCAATGGACCAGATGAAATCCACCCGCGCGGCCAAGGCGGCAGCGACCAAGGTTGATTTCTTCACAATGGTACGGGGTGAGGATTGATGGATATGCATGCTCTTGAGGGCGGCTTTGCCAATGCGCCGATTGATGCGGCCCATGCCTTTCGCGCGGTGATGAATGTCACGGCCCGCCCCGGTGTGATCGAGGCTGTTCAGGGTGCCACGCCCCCCGCTCCGCTCTCCATCGCGGCGGGTGTGGTTGTGCTGACGCTGTGCGACCCCGAAACGCCGATTTTCCTGACGCCCCGCTATGACACGCCCGCGGTGCGCGACTGGATCGCATTCCACACCGGCGCGCCGATCTGCGCGCCTGCTGACGCCGCCTTTGCGCTGGGCGAATGGGATCAAATGCCGGTGGGGGAATTCCCGCTGGGCACATCGGAATATCCTGACCGCTCAACCACGCTGATTGTGGAACTGCCTGAGCTGAGCACAGATGGCGCGACGCTGCGCGGTCCGGGGATTGAGCACACGGCCACGCTGTCCCTGCCAGAGATCGAAACCTTCCAGTCCAATGCGCAGCATTTCCCGCGCGGTCTGGATTTTCTGTTCACCTGCGCTGACCGCCTAGCCGGTTTGCCGCGCACAACGAAGGTGTCCTGATGTATGTTGCCGTAAAGGGTGGCGAGCGCGCCATCGACAATGCCCATGCATGGCTGGCTGAGGAGCGGCGCGGCGATTCCGCCGTAGCCGAGCTGAGCGTACCACAAATCCGCGAACAACTGGCGCTGGCCGTAAACCGTGTGATGGCGGAGGGGTCGCTATATGATCCTGACCTCGCGGCCCTCGCCATCAAGCAGTCGCGCGGGGATTTGATCGAGGCGATCTTCCTGATCCGCGCCTATCGCACCACCTTGCCCCGATTGGGCGCCAGCCTACCGGTAGAGACGGAGCAGATGTCCTGCGACCGCCGTGTCTCTGCGACGTTCAAGGATGCACCGGGGGGGCAAATTCTAGGCCCGACCTTTGATTACACACACCGCCTGCTGGACTTTAAGCTGGCCGCGGATGGTGAGGTGCCACAGGCCGCCCAAACCACAGGGCGTGAGGAGCAGACACCCCATATCATGTCCTTCCTCGACCGTGAGGATTTGATACAGGTTGAAGGTGAGGGCGCTGACGTGCCCGACGATTTGACCCGCGCGCCGATGGAGCTACCCGCCAGCCGCGCCCTGCGATTGCAGGCGTTAACGCGAGGGGATGAGGGCTTTATCCTCGGCATGGCCTATTCCACGCAGCGCGGTCATGCACGCAACCACGCCTTTGTCGCGGAACTGCGCATCGGTGCGGTGCCTGTGGAAATGGACATCCCCGAACTGGGCTTCGCCATCGAGATCGGAGAGGTCACGCTGACCGAATGCGAAACGGTGAACCAGTTCAAGGGATCGAAAACAGAACCGCCGCAATTCACCCGTGGCTACGGCCTCGTCTTTGGTATGACAGAGCGTAAGGCGATTTCCATGGCGCTGGTCGATCGTGCGCTGCGCTGGGCGGAACTGGGCGAGGATAATGTCGGCGCCCCTGCGCAGGACGAGGAATTCGTGCTGTATCACTGCGACAATATTCAGGCGACCGGATTTCTGGAGCATATCAAACTGCCCCATTACGTCGATTTCCAGTCCGAGCTGGAGTTGATCCGGAAATTGCGGCGCGAGGCGACGGCTTTGCAGCAGGTGGCGGAATGACCCGTGTGCTTACCTACGCCGCGATGGTGCCTTGTTGTGGGCCTGCTGCTGGGCTGCTGCCTCGTCAAACAGACGCTGCGCGCGGGCCTCTGGTTTGTTCATCATCAGCAAAGTTAGCTCGGCACGGTTTTTCTGGACGATATACCCGACAAGGGCGATCAGGGCGAAAGCGGCCGCTACAAACTCAATCATTACTTTTTACTCCACACCATGCAGCGTGCATGAGCACTGCGTCTGGTTCGACATGGGGGGCGCTGTCTGTATCACTTCGCACGTTCCCCCGTTCTTTTCGGGAGGATACCTGCAATGTCTGACTACAATTTCGCATATCTGGATGAGCAGACAAAGCGGATGATCCGCCGCGCGATCCTGAAGGGATTGGCCATTCCTGGGTATCAGGTGCCCTTTGCTAGCCGTGAAATGCCTATGCCCTATGGGTGGGGAACGGGCGGCGTACAGGTTTCCGCCGCCGTTCTAACACCGGATGATACGTTCAAGGTGATCGATCAGGGCGCGGATGACACGACCAACGCGGTCAGCATTCGGCGCTTTTTCCAGAAAACCGCCGATGTTGCCGTGACCGAGGCAACCGCCGAGGCCAGCGTGATCCAGACCCGCCACCGTATCCCTGAGGAGCAAATGAATGCGGGCCAGATCCTCGTCTATCAGGTGCCGATTCCTGAGCCGCTGCGCTTCCTCGAACCATCCGAGGTTGAGACGCGCAAGATGCACGCGCTGGAGGAATACGGCCTGATGCATGTGAAGCTATACGAGGATATCAGCCAGCACGGCGCGATCGCCACCGCCTATGCCTATCCGGTGAAGGTTGAGGACCGCTATGTCATGGACCCCTCGCCAATTCCGAAATTCGACAACCCCAAACTGTCCATGCCGGCAATCCAGTTGTTCGGCGCTGGGCGCGAACAGCGCATCTACGCGCTGCCCCCGTTTACCAAGGTCGTCAGTCTGGATTTCGACGATTATCCGTTCGAGGCAACCAAAGCCGATCATGCGTGCGACCTGTGCGGCTCCACCGAAAGCTATCTGGACGAGCTGATCGTGGATGATGCGGGCGGCCGGATGTTTATGTGTTCGGACACCGATTATTGCACCAGCCGTCGCAAGGCTGGCCATATTGGCGCGCAGGGCGTGCCATACGAGGAGGACGCGGCATGACGCCCCTGTTGCAAGTTGAAAACATCGCGAAACTATACGGTGCACGCATTGGCTGCACCGACGTTTCCTTTGACCTGTACCCCGGTGAGGTGATGGGCATCGTAGGCGAGAGTGGATCGGGTAAATCCACGCTGCTCAACTGCCTTGCCGGTCATCTGGTGCCGGATCGTGGCGCGGTGAAGTTCGATACCCGCGCCGACGGCCAGCATGATGGCGGCCTGCGTGACACCGTCACGATGAGCGAGCCGGAGCGGCGGATGCTGTCGCGCACCGATTGGGCATTCGTGCATCAACATGCCCGCGACGGGCTGCGGATGAATGTCAGCGCTGGCGGCAATGTGGGTGAGCGTCTGATGGCCGTTAACGCACGGCATTACGGTGAGATTCGCGACACCGCCACCGATTGGCTTGGGCGGGTGGAGATTGCAGCGGACCGGATTGATGACCGGCCCACGGCCTTTTCCGGCGGCATGCAGCAGCGGCTGCAAATTGCGCGCAACCTCGTCACCGGCCCGCGTCTGGTGTTCATGGATGAGCCGACAGGCGGGTTGGATGTCAGCGTTCAGGCGCGCTTGCTGGATCTGTTGCGCGGCTTGGTGCGTGAAATGGGGTTGAGTGCGATTATCGTGACCCATGATTTGGCTGTGGTACGCTTGCTCGCCGATCGTTTGATGGTGATGAAGGATGGGCAGGTGGTTGAGACGGGTCTGACGGACCAAGTGCTCGACGATCCGCAACATGCCTATACGCAGCTTCTCGTTTCCTCTGTCTTGCAGGTATAAGATCATGATCTCGATTGAAAATGTTTCAAAGTCGTTCACGCTGCACAATCAGGGCGGTGCGGTTATTCCCGTGATGGAGGGCGCATCGCTGGCCGTGGCGGCGGGCGAATGTGTTGCGCTGGTCGGAGCATCAGGCGCAGGTAAATCCACGCTGATGCGGATGATCTATGGCAATTACCTGACGGCCTCGGGGCGGATTATGGTCGGGGATGTGGATGTTGCCACCGCCCAACCGCGTGAGATTATCGCCCTGCGCCGCCGGACCTTGGGCTATGTCAGCCAGTTCCTGCGCGTGGTGCCTCGTGTTTCCACGCTGGACGTGGTTGCCGAACCGCTGTTGATGACCGGCACCCCGCATGACGAGGCTCGCGAGATCGCGCGCGGCCTGTTGGCGCGATTGAATATACCGGAGCGTCTGTGGGCGCTAAGCCCCACGACGTTTTCCGGTGGTGAACAACAGCGGGTGAACATCGCGCGCGGGTTCGCCTATCCCTATCCGGCGCTGCTATTGGATGAGCCGACGGCCAGCCTTGATCCTATCAACCGCGAAACCGTGTTGACCATGGTTGAGGAGGCGAAGGCACGCGGCACCGCAATCATCGGCATTTTCCACGACGCACCAGCCCGCGAACGGCTGTGCGACCGGCAGGTGGATGTCACCGGATTCACCCCGGGATTGGCGGCGTGAGCGGGCGCTTCATCGCGGTTGTCGGCCCGTCAGGCGTGGGCAAGGACAGCGTCATGGCGGCGCTGGCCAGCGATCCGAATATCGTTCTGGCGCGGCGGATCATCACCCGCCCGTCAGATGCGGGCGGTGAGGATTTCGAGGGCGTTAGCGAAACCGCTTTCGATCTGTTGCAACAGGCCGGAGCCTTTGCGCTGAACTGGCCCGCTCATGGGTTGCGCTACGCGATCCCGCGCAGCGTGGATGATGAGATTGCGGCGGGGCGCGATGTGCTCGCCAACATCTCACGCGCGAAATTGCAGGAGGCTGCTGACCGTTTCGCAAAGTTCGAGGTTATTTCCCTGACCGCACCCCGCGCCGCACTGGCCGCGAGACTGGCGGATCGCGGGCGTGAGGATGCGGACGATATTGCCCGCCGCCTGCAACGGCCCGCCTTTACCTTTCCACCGGAACTGACCGTGCATGACGTGGTGAACGACAGCACCTTGGCCGATTGCGTGCAGGCGGTTCGGGCGTGCCTTTACCCTGACAGCGTGGCGCGGTGAATTTGGTGGAACATACCGTCCGCATCCTCGCCCATCAGGGTGATCGCATCGATGTCCAGCGCGGCGGGCAGGGCGCGGGCGATGGGGGTGCTGAGCGCGTCGATCACTTGCGCCGCCTGCGCCACCGACAACTGGTCGCTCAACGTCAGATGAAAGTGGAAATCGTCAAAGATATAGGGATAACCCCATTCCAGCATCTGTGCGTCCAGTTTCGGCGTCAGACCGGCGCGACGGCGGCGGGCGATATAGGCGTCGGTCAAGGGGGCGCGATAGGCGTCCAGCTTACGCACGATATCACTGGCCAGCGCACCCAGCGCGGGGTTTTCGCCAACGGGGCGCAGGCCGACAAAGCCGTGGTGATGGGCAAGGTCCATTTCCGCGATCCGCACCGCCGCATGGTTGCGCGCAAAGTCCTGAACCCCGTGCAGCAGATCATCCTGCGTCAGGCCCTGCGCCAGATGAAACGGTGCCTTCAGCGTGCCGTGAATCCCGTATTTGCGGGGCGTGGCCGTAATGGCGGCAACGTCCAACCCATCGGCATAGGGATGCGCCAGCGCGCGCCCCTTTGCATTATCCCAGCCCAACCAGCGCGCGCCGAAATCGGCCAGCGGCCCCTCGGGCGGCGTGTAGAAAATTGCATATCGCTCAAACATCATTTCACTCCCGCAGACAGCACTGCCTGCCAACACAGCGTGACGATTCCATGACACAAGACATCATTCTCTCCAATGCTCGCCTGATCCTAGAGGACGAGGTCGTGACCGGATCGCTGCGCATGCGCGATGGTCATATCGTTGAGATCGCACAGGGCGCATCGGTGCCCGTTGGTGCGGTGGATTGTCAGGGTGATTGGGTTGCCCCCGGTTTGGTCGAATTGCACACCGATAATCTGGAGCGGCACCTGTCCCCAAGGCCCAAGGTGGATTGGCCCCACCGCGCCGCGATTATCGCCCATGATCGGGAACTGGCGGGCACCGGTATCACCACCGTGTTCGATGCGATCCGCGTTGGCTCCATCGTGTCCGCGGGGCAAAAGCGGTATGGCAAATATGCGCGCAACATGGCGAACGAGATTGTCGCCATGCGGGCCGAGGGCGCGCTGCGCATCAGCCATCACATCCATTTGCGAGCTGAAACGTGCTCGGAAACCTTGGTTGATGAACTGGCCGAGTTCGGGCCGGATGACCGCGTTGGGATCGTGTCGATGATGGACCACACGCCGGGGCAGCGCCAATTTTCGGACATCACGAAATATCGGGACTATGTTTGCGGCAAGCACGGCCTGCCCGCGGATGAATTCGATGGCTATGTCTCGTTCCTGCTGGGCCTGCACGAAACCTATGGCGCCGCGCATGAGGCAGCGACCGTTGAGGCGGCGCGCCGCTATGGTGCCACGCTGGCCAGCCATGATGACACAACCGCCGCGCAGGTCGCCACCAGCTACGGTTACGGTGTGAAAATCGCAGAATTCCCCACCTCGGTTGAGGCGGCGGATGCCTGCCGTCAGGTGGGTATCCAGACCATCATGGGCGCGCCGAACCTTGTGCGCGGTGGCTCGCATTCCGGCAATGTCGCCGCGCTGGAACTGGCGCAGCGGGACCGGCTGGATATTCTGTCGTCGGATTACGTGCCTGCCTCGCTGCTGATGGGGGCCGTGCAACTGGCCGAGGAATGGGCCGATTACGCCCGTGGTTTGGCCACCGTCACCCATGCACCCGCGCGCAGTGTCGGCCTGACAGATCGGGGTGTTTTGACCGGTGGAATGCGGGCGGACGTGATCCGGTTCGCCATGATGGGCGGCTCGCCGGTATTGCGGGGGACATGGGCGAACGGCGTGCAGGTTTCCTAGGCCCTGACCGCTTGCCCCCTATCCCTGCGCACCTTAAACTGTGACGTAACGACATATGAGGAACATGATATGCGCGCATTCGTATTTCCGGGGCAGGGTGCTCAAACAATCGGCATGGGCAAGGCGCTTGCCGATGCCTACCCGCAGGCCGCACAGGTCTTTGAGGAGGTTGATGATGCGTTGGGCGAAAAGCTGTCCACGCTGATTTGGGAGGGCGATATCGCCGACCTGACCCTGACCGCCAATGCGCAGCCCGCGCTGATGGCGACATCCATTGCCGCTATGCGTGCATTGGCAGCCGAGGGGTTTGACCTGTCCGGCGCGTCCCATGTCGCGGGGCATTCGCTGGGCGAATATTCCGCGCTATGCGCTGCCGGTGCGTTGAGCCTTGGCGATACGGCGCGTTTGCTGCGCAAGCGGGGCGAGGCAATGCAGCAGGCCGTTCCGGTTGGTGTTGGTGCCATGGCCGCGTTGCTGGGGCTGGATTTCGAGACGGTTAAAACCGTCGCAGAGCAGGCCGCGCAGGGTGAAATCTGTCAGGCTGCAAATGATAACGATCCCGGTCAGGTTGTGGTTTCCGGCCATAAGGCCGCGGTTGAGCGTGCCTGTGAAATCGCCAAGGAGCATGGTGCAAAGCGCGCGGTTCTGCTGCCCGTTTCTGCTCCGTTCCACTGCGCATTGATGGAACCTGCGGCGCGGGTCATGGCCGAAGCCTTGGCCGCCGTTGATATCGCCGCACCGGCCGTGCCGCTGGTCGCCAATGTCACCGCATCCGCGACCGACGATCCTGCACAGATTCGCGAGTTGCTGGTTGAGCAGGTCACAGGCTCCGTGCGTTGGCGTGAAAGCGTCGGCTATATGGCCGCGCAGGGCGTTACCGAAATTTGGGAAATCGGCGCTGGTAAGGCGCTGGCCGGCATGATCCGCCGTATTGATAAGACGATCGCGTGCAAGGCTGTCGGCACACCCGACAATATCGCCGCGCTGAAGGAGTAATATTTATGTTTGATTTGACTGGCAAAACGGCCCTCGTCACCGGTGCATCCGGTGGTATCGGCGGCGCGATCGCCACTGCACTGCATGCTGCGGGGGCGACTGTTGGCCTCAGCGGTACGCGCGAGGCACCGTTGCAGGAGCTGGCCGAAACGTTGGGTGAACGCGCGCATGTGTTGCCGTGCAACCTGTCCGACGCGGAGGCGGTTGAGGCATTGCCAAAACAGGCCATCGCGGCCATGGGCTCGCTGGATATCCTCGTCAACAATGCAGGGATCACGGCTGACAACATCTTTATGCGGATGTCCGATGATGAATGGTCGCGGGTTATCGACGTAAACCTGACCTCCTCGATGCGGTTGTGTCGTGGTGTGATGCGCCCGATGATGAAGGCCCGTTGGGGGCGTATCATCAACATCACCTCCGTCGTGGGTGTGACCGGCAATGGCGGGCAGGTAAATTATGCCGCGTCCAAGGCAGGCATGATCGGTTTGACCAAATCGCTGGCACAGGAAGTCGCATCGCGCGGCATCACTGCCAATTGCGTGGCCCCCGGTTTCATTGAAACGGCGATGACCGATAAATTGAATGAAAAGCAGAAAGATGGCATTCTGACTGCGATTCCTGCCGGTCGGATGGGCACAGGGGATGAAATCGCCTCTGCTGTGCTCTATCTGGCAAGTCAGGAGGCCGCTTATGTCACGGGCCAGACGCTGCACGTCAACGGCGGCATGGCGATGATCTAAGCGGTTTTTGCAAGCTGTGCGAAAGCGTTTGCGCATCGCATAGGTTGTGCTATAGCCCGCCGCACACGGGCCCACCGGATGCCGCGCACATGTTCGTGCCGGATTGTCAGACGGGCCTTTTTCCGTTACGGCGGACCCATCGCCCGGTGGTAATTCACACTGGGAACCTATCGGATAGGGCGCGTCCCTTCCGACCGAAACGAGGAATATGGATATGAGCGACATTGCAGATCGCGTGAAGAAGATCGTCGTCGAGCACCTGAGCGTCGAAGAGGACAAAGTGACCGAGAATGCGTCGTTCATCGACGACCTCGGCGCAGACAGCCTCGACACTGTTGAGCTGGTCATGGCCTTCGAGGAAGAGTTCGGGATCGAGATCCCAGACGACGCCGCTGAGACGATCCAGACGTTCGGCGACGCAGTGAGCTTCATCAAGGGCGCGCAGTAATAGCGCACCTGATGCGGGCACCAACGTGACCGTATGATGGCTTTGAAAGGCGCGTTCCCGCATGGGGGCGCGCTTTTTCGTTGCGGGGCGATGTTTTGGGGGCGCCTCCGGCGGGGATATTTTAAGAATGCGATAACCAATTCGGCGCAGGTTGGCATTACGGAACAGGCGGGGACGCCGATGGCCGTGAATGCGATGCGTCACCCTCCACGCACGTGCGGCGTGGTTGGGTGACGGGCATATCGCATTCATGAAATATCCCCGCCGGAGGCGCATCTTGCATTCAGAAGCAAGGCTTCCCTTGTCGCACCCCCCATAGCAGCGCTATATCCCTGACAACAAAATGACGAGGAGAGCGGTATGCGGCGAGTGGTTGTGACCGGATTGGGGATGGTGACACCTTTGGCCTGCGGGGTCGAAGAAACGTGGAGCCGTTTGTTGGATGGGGAATCGGGCGCGGGTCCGATTACCAAATTTGATGCTTCACATCTGGCGACACGCATTGCGTGTGAGGTTCCCACAGGGGACGGCACAGATGGCACATTCAATGTTGATGATTGGATGTCGCCCAAGGAAGCCCGCAAGGTTGATACCTTCATCCTATTTGCGATGGCTGCTGCGACGCAGGCGGTTGAGGATTCGGGCTGGAAGCCCGAGGATGCTGACGGTCAGGCGCGCACCGGTGTTATGATCGGGTCCGGCATTGGCGGATTGGACAGCATTGCGCAGACCGCGATCCTGCTCAAGGAAAAGGGCCCGCGCCGTGTGTCGCCGTTCTTTATTCCCGGCAGCCTGATCAACCTGTGCTCTGGTCAGGTGTCCATCAAATACGGCTTTAAGGGTCCGAACCACGCTGTTGTGACCGCATGTTCCACTGGTGCGCATGCCATCGGTGATGCGTCGCGGATCATCGGCTTTGGCGATGCGGATGTGATGATCGCAGGTGGTGCCGAGGGCGCGATTTGTGAGCTGGGCATTGCTGGTTTCAACGCCTGCAAGGCGCTGAGCACTGGCTATAATGACACGCCCGAGAAGGCCTCGCGCCCCTATGACAAGGACCGCGATGGTTTTGTTATGGGTGAGGGTGCCGGTGTTGTTGTGCTGGAGGAATACGAGCACGCAGTTGCGCGTGGTGCCAAGATTTACGCCGAGGTTGTTGGTTACGGCATGTCCGGCGACGCCTATCACATCACGGCGCCTGCATCGGATGGGGACGGTGCCTATCGTTCCATGAAGGCGGCGATTGATCGGGCCGGTTTGACGGCTGCGGATGTGGATTACATCAACGCGCATGGCACCTCGACCATGGCGGATACGATCGAGCTGGGCGCGGTTGAGCGGTTGATGGGGGATGCTGCGGATAAGGCGACGATGTCCTCGACCAAATCGGCAACTGGCCACCTGTTGGGCGCTGCTGGCGCGATTGAGGCGATCTTTGCGATTCTGTCGATCCGCGATCAGGTTGCCCCACCGACGATCAATCTGGACAATCCTGCGGTGGAAACACCTTTGGATCTGGCACCGAATGCAAAGCGGGAGCGTGAGATCAACGTCGCGCTCAGCAACTCCTTTGGCTTCGGGGGCACCAATGCCTCGGTTCTGTTCAAGAAGGTCTGATCCGTAATGATCCGCTCGATTGCTTCGAATGTTCTGACCTTTCTGATTATCGCGCTGGCGGCTGCGTCTGGCGTGATTTTCTGGGGGCAGCGCACCTTTGTCGCGCAGGGGCCACTGGAGCAGGCGATCTGCTTGCGTGTCGCGCCTGGTGATTCAATGGGCGCTGTTGCGCAGCGGTTGGAGGCGCAGGACGCTGTTTCCCACGCCACGCTGTTTCGGGTTGGCGCGAATTATTCGGGGCGGTCGGGCGATCTGAAATTCGGCAACTATCTGGTTGCGGCGGGCAGTTCGATGGATGAGATCATAGATGTTGTCACACGCGGCGGGCAGAGCACCTGTGGTGCTGAGGTGAATTTCCGCGTTGGTGTCACCGCAATCAGTGCGGTTGCGCGGGAATTGAACCCCGTGACGGGCCGTTACGAGGAGGTTGCATCCTATGATCCAGCGGCGGAGGAGATCGCGATTCCCGCAGCCTTTACCGAGCTGGTCAACAGTGATGCGATCCCGCGCTATCGTGTGACCTTGGCCGAGGGTGTGACCAGTTGGCAGGTGCGTGATGCGCTGCAACGGATCGACATTCTGGAGGGTGAAATCGCGGATGTACCGGCGGAGGGATCGCTAAGCCCTGACAGCTATGAGGTGCAGCCCGGTGATACCCGTGCCTCGGTGATTGAGCGGATGCAGATCGCGCAGGAAAATGTGCTGGCGGCTGCTTGGGCAGAGCGGGCGGATGATTTGCCGGTGGATAGCCCTGAGGAACTGTTGGTTCTGGCGTCCTTGATCGAGAAGGAAACCGGTGTCGCGGCGGAGCGGGCGCAGGTTGCCTCCGTCTTTGTGAACCGGTTGCGGCAGGGGATACGCCTGCAAACCGATCCGGCGGTGATTTATGGCGTGACCAATGGTGAGGGCGTTCTGGGTCGTGGATTGCGGCGCAGTGAGCTGGACACCCCCACGCCCTATAACACCTACACCATCGATGCGTTGCCACCGACGCCGATTGCCAATCCCGGACGCAACGCGATTGCGGCGGCGGCAAATCCGGATGAGACGCCCTATATCTTCTTTGTTGCGGATGGCACGGGCGGTCATGCATTCGCGGTTACGTTGAGCGAGCACAACGCCAATGTGGCGCGTTGGCGCGAGATTGAGGCGCGTCGCAACCAGTAAGGTGCAGATTCGCGAGGGATTTGGGGCGTGAACCAGCCGGTTCGCGCCCTTTTTCTGTTTCGGACTTTGTAAAGGTTAATTCTATTGAGGCTATATTTATTGATATTGTTGAGTTTTGTGGTTTGAATCGTTAACGTAAAGATTAAAAATAAGTAAAAGTGCATTTTGTTGTTGACGGATCGTGCGCTATCAGGCATAACTTGTTTCAAGCTGATAGAAGTGGGTAAGCGGACTGGGCAACCAGAGCCGCTTTTTTTATTTTCGCCATAACCAGCGGTAAGTTTTTATTCATGACATTTGAAACAGAAGACCAGCGGGCAGCGCCCGACTGGAAGCTTGAGTGTGCGCGGGTTGTTTACGAATCCGTCGGACGCGCCCTGAAGACCCGTATCGTGCAGCTCGAAGGTTCTGAGCCGGACGAAAAAGCAGCCAAAGCGATTGCCGATGAAGTTCGGACACATCGCAAGGCTCTCTTGCAACTCATGGAATATGAGGCAGAATTCAATGCAAATGCTGCACCAAACGGACATAGCGCAGGGCACATGCTCGACCTCGACGCCGCACGAGATGAGCTTCGTGCGCGAATTTCTAAGCTCCGCAAGCGAGGCGGAGATCGAGGAGCTGCTGGCAAGCCTGAGTGAGAATGCGCTGCATTCGCTAAGCTATCTGTTCGAGGTTTGGGCCATTGAGGGGCATCAGATCGCGCCGGAGGGTGAGTGGTCAAATTGGCTGATCATGGGCGGACGCGGCGCAGGTAAAACACGGGCCGGTGCGGAATATATCCGCAGCTTGGTCGAGGGGCCAACGCCGAACGCGCCGGGTCGTTGTAACCGGATTGCGCTGCTGGGTGAGACATATGACCAGGCGCGCGACGTGATGGTGCTGGGCGATAGCGGGTTGATTGCCTGCTCGCCACCGGATCGTAAGCCGCGTTGGATTGCGTCACGCCGCGTGCTGATCTGGCCGAACGGCGCAGAGGCGCAGGTGTTTTCCGCCTCCGATCCTGAGGCGATGCGCGGGCCGCAATTTGACGGGGCGTGGTGCGATGAGTTGGCCAAGTGGAAGAAGGGTCAACATGCGTGGGACATGCTGCAATTCGCGCTGCGCCTTGGTGATGATCCCCGCTGTGTGGTGACGACGACGCCAGCGCCCGGTGCGTTGTTTGAGGAGGTTCTGGGCGAGGCGGGTACGGTTGTTACGCAGGCGGCGACCTCGGCGAATATGGCCAATCTGGCGCCCGGTTTTCTGAAGGCTGTCACGGCGAAATATGGTGGTACGGCACTGGGTCGTCAGGAGCTGGACGGTGAGTTGATTAAGGATATGCCCGGCGCGCTGTGGCCTCGGGATCTGATCGAGGCGGCGCGGGTATCCGAGGCGCCTGAATTGCAGCGCATTATCGTTGCGGTTGATCCACCGATGACGGGGCATGAGGGCTCTGACGCATGTGGCATCGTGGTGGCGGGCCTGCACCGTGAGGCGGATAGCTGGAAGGCGGTCATCCTCGCGGATGTGAGCGTTCAAGCAGCATCCCCACTGACTTGGGCCAAGGCGGCGATTGCGGCGCGCGATGATTGGGGCGCGGATCGTGTCGTGGCCGAGGTTAATCAGGGCGGTGATTTGGTGGAGAACTTGCTGCGGCAGGTGGATCGGAACGTCAGTTACCGTGGTGTGCATGCCAGCCGCTCGAAACAGGCGCGGGCGGAGCCGGTTGCGGCGCTGTATGAGCAGGGGCGTGTGTTGCATGCGGGCAGCTTCCCCGCGCTGGAGGACGAGATGGCGGCGATGCTGCGCTCCGGTTATTCGGGGCGTGGATCACCGGACCGGCTGGATGCGCTGGTCTGGGCCGTTACCGACCTGATGCAGGATGCGGAGGCGGTGGTTCATCGCCCACAGGTGCGCGGGCTGTAGGCGAATTTTGGATATTTGAAGAATGCGAGGGGGGCCAGTTGGCTCCCCTTTTTGTTTACCGGAATTTTACGGGAGAAAACGATGCTGGGTTTGTTCAAAAGGGAAGCGCCCGAGGTCAAGGCGAGTGCGGCCAGCCCTATGGTCGCGTTTCACGGCGCGGGGCGCGCAACGTGGAGCGGGCGTGATGGGGCGTCGTTGACGCGGGTTGGCTTTACCTCGAACCCGGTCGGGTTTCGCTGTGTGAAGCTGATCGCGGAGGCGGCCTCGGCTGTGCCCTTTGTGCTGGGCGATGCGGAGCGGCGCTATGACGTGCATCCGGTACTGGACCTGCTGGCACGCCCTAATGGCGGGCAGGGCGCTGGTGAGCTGTTTGAGGCGTTCTACGGCCAGTTGCTGCTGAGTGGTAACGGCTACATGGAGGCCGTGGCCGGTGCGGATGTTCCGATGGAGCTGCATGTTCTACGTTCAGATCGGATGCGGGTTGTGCCCGGTTCGGATGGCTGGCCGATTGGCTATGATTACGCGGTTGGGGCGAAGAAGCATCGCTTTCCGGCTGAGGCGGTGTGCCATGTGCGCGGCTGGCATCCGACGGACGATCATTATGGTCTAAGCCCGATGCAGGCGGCGGCGACGGCGGTGGATGTGCACAATGCGGCCTCGAAATGGTCCAAGGCGTTGCTGGACAATGCGGCGCGGCCCTCAGGTGCGATTGTTTACCGGTCGGCTGAGGGCGGCGGCGTGTTGGGCGCGGATCAGTACGATCGCCTAAAACACGAGCTGGAGGGGCAGCATCAGGGTGCGGCGAATGCGGGTCGCCCGATGTTGCTGGAGGGCGGTTTGGATTGGAAGCCTATGGGTTTCTCACCGTCCGATATGGAGTTTCAGAAAACCAAGGAAGCGGCTGCGCGAGAGATCGCGTTGGCCTTTGGTGTGCCGCCCATGCTGCTGGGTCTGCCCGGTGATGCGACCTATGCGAATTACGCCGAGGCGAACCGTGCGTTTTACCGTCTGACGGTGCTGCCGCTGGTTGGCAAGGTTGCAGGTGCGTTGTCGCAGTGGCTGCCCGGTATGGGGGGGGCGCGGTTAAAGCCGGATCTGGATGGGGTTCCGGCATTGGCGTTGGAGCGCGAGGCGCAGTGGCGTCGTATCTCGGATGCGGACTTTCTGAGCGAGGACGAAAAGCGCGGCATGCTTGGCCTGCCGCCGCGTGCGGTTTGACGGCGCGGACCCCTGGCTCTCGGTTTTTATATGAGCCGTTTGATGCCACGAGCGCACGGGTCGAAACGCTGGAACGGGTAAGCGAGGAACGCTGGCTGGCGCTGGAGCGTCGGCTGGGCGGGATCGAGGCGCTGCTGGACCGTTTGGAGCGGCGCATGTGGATGGCCGTTTACGGTGTGGCCGGTACGCTGGCCGCGCAGGGGCTGTTTCTGGTTTTGTCGGGTGGTCTTAACGCCGCCTGATAAGGTGTTGTTTTACATAGGAGAGTGTGGATGACGGGATATGATCCGGCGAATATGCTGGAAACGAAGTTCTGCGGTCTGGGCGAAGCGCCTGCGCTGGATGGGGATGCGACGATAGCGGGCTATGCCTCGCTATACGGTATTGCCGATCAGGGCGGCGACATCGTTCAAAAGGGCGCATATGGCCGCGCATTGGAGCGGCTATTCGCCAAGGGCCGCACGGTCAAGATGCTGTGGCAGCACGATCCCAACACCCCGATCGGTGTTTGGGAGGCGGTTGAGGAGGATGGCACCGGACTGCATGTTCGCGGTCGCATCCTGACCGAGGTGCAGGCGGGCCGTGAGGCGCTGGCGCTGCTAAAAGCCGGAGCCATTGACGGGCTGTCCATTGGATATCGCACCATCCGCGCGGAGAAATCCGGCGCAGGGCGGTTGCTGCACGAGATCGAGCTTTGGGAAGTGTCCTTAGTGACGTTCCCCATGCTCCCCGAGGCGCGGGCACAATCGAAATCCGAACAGACGGATGACGATGTGCTGGCGACGAGCCTCGCGTCCTTTTTTGATGACGCGGCGGCACTACTGGCCTGATTGGTCGTTTTTTACTTAAGCAATTTCAAGGATGGATTGATGCACGACATCGACACCAAGTCAGGCGCACAAGCGCGTGACGTGAAGGCGGCCATGACTGGCTTTCTGAGCGAATTCAAAAACTTCCAATCCGACATTCAGACAAAACTTATTGAACAAGAAAGCCGCTTGAACATGATGCAGACAAAATCCTCCCGCCCCGCACTGTCCTCCGCTGCTGAAGTTGAGGTTCCTCATCAAAAGGCATTCGCGGCCTATCTGCGGTCGGGTGATGATGATGGCCTGCGCTCGCTGGGCGTTGAGGAAAAGGGCATGTCCACCCAGGTTTCCGCAGAGGGTGGTTATCTGGTGGACCCGCAGACCTCGGCCACTGTGCACGGTGTTCTGCTGGGCGCGGCGTCGTTGCGTTCGGTTGCGAATGTGGTGAATGTTGAGGCATCCGCCTTTGACGTGCTGGTCGATCACAACGACACCGGCGCTGGCTGGTCGGATGAGACGGCCAATGCGGGTGAGACTGGCGCGCCGCAACTGGAGCGTATCTCGATCCCGCTGCATGAGCTGTCGGCAATGCCAAAGGCCTCGCAGCGTTTGCTGGATGACAGCGCGTTCGACGTTGAGGGCTGGTTGGCCAACCGCATCGCGGACAAGTTTGCACGGGCCGAGAGCGTTTCGTTCATCGCGGGTGACGGTGTGGGCAAGCCGCGCGGCATCATGAGCTATACCGCTGTTGCGAATGATGTCTGGGCCTGGGGCAATCTGGGCTATGTGGCCACCGGTACGAACGGCGATTTCTCCATCGCTGATCCGGCGGATGCGATTGTCGATCTGGTCTATTCGCTGGGTGCACAATACCGCGCGAACGCGACCTTTGTCATGAACTCCAAGACGGCTGGCGCGGTGCGCAAGATGAAGGACGCGGATGGCCGCTTCCTGTGGTCGGACACACTGGCCGCGGGTGAGCCTGCGCGTCTGATGGGGTATCCGGTTCTGATCTGCGAGGACATGCCGGATATCGCAGCGGGTACCACGGCGATTGCCTTTGGCGATTTCTCGAACGGTTACACCATCGCGGAACGTCCCGACATGCGCATCCTGCGCGACCCGTTCTCGGCCAAGCCTAACGTCCAGTTCTTTGCCACCAAGCGTGTTGGCGGCGACGTTAGCGACTTTGCTGCGATCAAGCTGCTGAAGTTCGCAGCCAGCTAAGACAGCGCTGACTGACTGATCGAAGGGCCTGCGTTCGCGTGGGCCCTTTTTGTATCCGACAGGGTGGGAGACAGCCGATGATGATGACGGAACGCAATGGCCCAGCCCGCGTGCCGGTGGAGATACGCGATTTTGCGGACCACCTGCATCTGGGAACGGGGTTTGACGATGATGGCGCGCAGGACGCCATGCTGGAGATGTATTTGCGCGCAGCAACCAGCGCAGTTGAGGCACGGATCGGCAAGGCGTTGATCACGCGCGATTTGCGTTTGGTTCTGACAAACTGGCGCGGTGATATGCAGGCCCTGCCGATTGCGCCGGTTACTGCCGTGGACGAGGTGCGCGTAGCCGATGCGGCAGGTGGCACGCGGGTGATGGAGAACGTCACGCTGCGTATTGATGCCCATCGCCCGGTTCTGGCCGGGCGTATTTGCGTTCCCGAGGGTGGTCAGGTCGAGGTTGATTTTACCGCTGGTTACGGCCTCGTCCCTGCGGATGTACCTGCTGATTTGCGTCATGCGGTGATGCTGCTGGCGGCGAGCTATTACGAAAACCGGTCCGGTGGGCAGGGGCATTGGCCGTTTGGCGTGCTGGCCCTGTTGGACGCGCATCGTCCGGTGCGCCTGTGAGCGGTGCTGCGCCGGTTCTAGACCGAGAGATGGTGCTGGAGGCCCGTGCCATGACCCCTGATGGCGGTGGCGGCCTGATGGAGGGGTGGCAGGCGCTCGGCACGCTATGGGCCGCGATTGAGCGTCCTGCGGCCCGTCTGGTGCGTGAGGGTGCGTTAGAGGTGTCCAGCGTGCGCGTGCGGATCATCCTGCGTGCAGCGCCCCACGGCAGATCGCGGCGGCCTGTTCCGGGCCAGCGGTTGCGCATGGGGGATCGGGTGTTCCGTATCCTTGGCGTCGCGGAATATGACCGCGCGGCGCATTACCTGCAACTCTGGGCTGAGGAGGGCGGAGCATGAGCTGCGCATTTTCATGGGAGCTGCAACAGGGCCTGTACTGGGCGCTGAATGCGGCGCCGGAAATCACCAATTTGGCCACCGTTCTGGATGCGACCAGCGCGCCGGTTGAGGGCGAATATGTCTCGATCGGAGAGGAGCTGGTGCGTCAACGCGGGCCGGGATTGAGCCAGCATGATGTGTTGATCGAGGTTCATTCAGCCGCGCAGGGATTCGCGCAGGCCAAGATTATCGCCGCGGAGGTGGGCAACGTCCTGCTGCTGACCCCGCCCGCCGTAACGGGGGCGACGGTGACGGATTTGCGGTTCCTAAAGGCGCGTGCGCAACGGTCAAAGGGCACGGAGCGGCGGCTGATTACGCTGACCTTCCGAATTCTGATCGACGCGAACTAAACGTTTCAAGGCATTATTTTAATAAGGAATTTATGACATGGCCACTCAGATGGGTAGAGACCTGTTGATCAAGATCGATATGACCGGTTTCGGCGGGTTCGAGACAGTTGCGGGCCTGCGGGCCAGCCGTATTTCGTTCAACGCGGAAACGGTTGATGTGACCACGCTGGACAGCACCGGTGGTTGGCGTGAGCTGCTGGGCGGTGCCGGTGTGCGGTCCGCTGCGCTGTCCGGTTCGGGCGTGTTCCGCGATGCGGATACGGATGCGCGGGCGCGGCAGATGTTCTTTGACGGTGAGGTCCCCGGCTTTCAGGTGGTGATCCCCGATTTCGGCGTGATCGAGGGGCCGTTCCAGCTGACCTCTATCGAATATTCCGGCGAGTATGACGGTGAGGCTGTTTACGAAATGTCGATGGCCAGTGCCGGCGCGCTGAGCTTCCTCGCGCTGTGAGTAAGAAGCGCGCGAACCCGCATCGGGGTGAGGTGGCGTTGGTGCTGGATGAAAAGCCGTATGTGTTGCGGCTGCATCTGGGGGCATTGGCGCAGCTGGAGGAGCGGTTGGGCACGGATAGCCTGACCGATCTGGTCGCACGGTTCGAGGCGGGGACGTTTCGGGCCGCTGACCTGGTTGCTTTGTTGGAGGCAGGCGGTGCGCCGGCGGGCAAACTGGCAACGGCGGTCATCGGTGGTGGGCCAGTGGAGGCCGCACGGGTCGCGGCGCGGTTGCTGCGCCTGACCTTTGCCGGTGTTGAAGGCGCGGCTGAATGATCGATTGGCCGGCGCTGATGCGGCTGGGCCTGCATGGTCTACGCCTGACCCCCGATCAGTTCTGGGCGCTAACGCCGGCCGAACTGGCCCTGATGGCTGGTCTGGATCCGCAGGCCGCCCCCGCCATGGCGCGTGGGCGGTTTGATGAGTTGAGCGCCCGTTATCCCGACACGAAATTTAGCCAGATGAAGGGCGAGTGGCCAGATGAGAGGCAAGTGGAATGAGTGAAATCAACGAAGTGCAGGAGCTGTTTGCCGAGGTGGATGCCTCGATCGCATCAACGGAAACAATGGTTGAGGCCTTCCGGCGCGAGCTGGATTCAACCGGACGCTCGCTGGAGACGGCCTCTGCCGGGATTGCGGGACTGGATCGTTCCATCGGCACGGGTTTGCGCGGCGCGTTTGATGCGCTGGTTTTCGACGGGGCGCGGGCCTCGGATGCGATGCGGCAATTGGGGCAGTCTATCTCCTCGTCGATTTTGGATCAGGCGTTGAAGCCGGTCCAGAATGCGGTCGGGTCATCCCTGAGCGGGTTGGTGCAGAGCGGGATCAGTGCGCTGATGCCCTTTGCCAATGGTGGGGTGATGTCGGGCGGGCGGCCCACAGCCTTTGCCAAGGGCGGCGTTGTGAATGGCGCCACCAGCTTTCCCATGCGCGGCGGAATGGGCCTGATGGGGGAGGCGGGGCCCGAGGCAATTATGCCGCTGACCCGTGGTGCTGATGGTGCCTTGGGCGTCAAGGCAGCGGGCGGTGGCGGCAGTGCTGTGCATGTGACGATGAACATTTCCTCGCCCGATGTTGATGGTTTCCGCAAGTCCCGCACGCAGGTCGCCGCCGAGATGTCGCGTGCCCTGTCGCGGGGCCAGCGGAACATGTGACGCCGGACAAGCCTGCAATTTTGCGCCCATAGGTGCGCGCCATCCCCACAGATATGAATGGAGGAAGCCATGAGCTTTCACGAGGTACGGTTTCCGGTCAGCGTCAGCTTCGGATCAACAGGCGGGCCTGAGCGGAGGACGGAGATCGTCACGCTTGCCAGCGGGCATGAGGAGCGTAACAGCCCGTGGGCGCATTCGCGGCGCCGCTTTGACGCGGGTTTGGGGATGCGGTCGCGCGATGATCTGGAGGGGGTGATCGGGTTTTTCGAGGCACGCGCCGGTCGCCTTCACGGGTTTCGGTGGCGCGACTGGTCCGATTGGCGGTCCGCCCCGTCCGCGCAGGATATCGAGGCATTCGATCAGGATATCGGCGTTGGCGATGGTGTCAGTGCCGCGTTCCAGTTGAGTAAGACCTATCTGTCCGGCCCTGCATCCTATGTCCGGCCCATCGAGAAGCCGGTGGCGGGGACGCTGCGCCTGGGCGTGGGTGGTGTGCAGATATTCGAGGGATTTGCGCTGGATGCGGCGACGGGCATCGTCAGTTTTGACGTGCCACCACAGGACGGGGCGGTGATCTCCGCCGGATTTGAGTTCGACGTGCCGGTGCGGTTCGACACCGATCTGATCGAGACATCCCTGGGTGCGTTCGAGGCCGGAGAAATCCCCTCGATCCCGATTGTGGAGGTGCGTGTCTGATGCGTGATATTCCTACGGAAATGCAGGCGCGGCTGGATAGCGGTGCCACGACGTTGTGCCGCTGCTGGCTGGTGACGCGGGCGGATGGTGAGCAGTTGGGCTTTACCGATCATGACCGCAGTTTGGTCGTGGATGGTGTGCGCTATGCCGCCGAAAGCGGGCTGAGCGCTGGTGCGCTGGATCTGGCCACAGGTATGAGCGCGGATAATGGCGAGGTGCTGGGCGCGTTGAGCGCGGATGCGATCCGCGAGGTGGACATCGCGGCGGGTCTATATGACGGGGCCGAGGTAAAGCAGTGGTTGGTTGATTGGCAACGCACCGACCTGAAGCTGGCAGTATTTACTGGGCGCATCGGTGAAATCCGGCGTGGGCAGGGTGCGTTTGAGGCAGAGCTACGCTCGCTGGTGGATGACCTCAACCGGCCGGTTGGGCGTGCGCTGGGGCGGGATTGCGATGCGACCTTGGGCGATGCGCGGTGTGGTGTTGATCTTACCAACTCCGATTTTCGGGCCGAGGGCACTGTCACGGCAATTCAGGGCGATGGCACGCTGGTGGTCAATGGTTTGGCCGCGTACGCCTCCGGCTGGTTCGCGGGCGGCGTTATCGCGTGGACCGGTGGCGGCAATGCAGGCACGCGGTCGGCGTTACGGCATGACACATCGCGCAGTGGTATGCGCTTGCTGGGGCTGCGCACGGGGGCCGCGTTTGAGGTGGCAATCGGTGACACGTTCGACGTGATTTCCGGATGCGACCGGCGGGCGGAAACGTGCCGTGCCAAATTCTCGAACTTCATGAATTTCAGAGGCTTCCCCCACATTCCGGGCGAGGACTGGCTGACATCGTATCCCAACCAAGGGGAGGTACATGATGGTGGATCACTACGCGAAAGCTGAGGACGTCGTTGCCGAGGCACGTTGCTGGCTGGGGACGCCGTACCAGCATCAGGCAAGTGTTTGCGGTGCGGGTGCCGATTGTCTGGGCCTGATCCGTGGGGTTTGGCGTGCGCTGATCGGTGGTGAGCCGGAGGAGATGCCCGGTTACACCCCCGATTGGTCCGAGATCGACCGTGTGGAACGTCTACATGAGGGGGCCGCGCGGCACTTGATCCAGATCGCGCCGCCCTATCGGGCGGGCGATGTTCTGTTGTTTCGCGTGAAGGGGCAGGCGGTGGCCAAGCATCTTGCGATTTTGAGCGATGCCACGCCGGACGCGCAGCGGATAATCCATGCCTATTCAGGGCATGGCGTGGTCGAAAGCCCGCTAGGCCCTGCATGGGGGCGGCGGATCGTGGCGGGGTTCCGCTTTCCTGTAGGGAGAAACTGAATGGCAACGCTGTTATTAGCTGCGGCAGGCTCTGCCATTGGCGGGGCGGTCGGCGGTACTGTTATGGGGCTGACCAGTGCGGCCATCGGGCAGGCCGTGGGCGCAAGTTTGGGATCGCTGATCGATCAGCGGATCATGGGGGCCGGTGCCTCTGTCGTCGAAACGGGGCGTTTGGATACGTGGCGCGTGCAGGGTGCGCAGGAGGGAACGGCCCTGCCATATATCGCTGGGCGCACACGTTTGCCCGGTCAGATGATCTGGTCCACGCGGTTTTTGGAGACGGTCAGCACCGCCAGCAGTGGTGGCGGTAAGGGATCAAAGCCGAAGGTCACGCAGACAAGCTATACCTATTCCGTCAGCTTCGCTCTAGCGCTGTGTGAGGGCGTTGCGACGCGCATCGGGCGTATCTGGGCAGATGGTAAGTTGATGGATCAGTCCGAGCTGGAAATCCGGTTCTATGACGGGTCGGACACGCAGATGCCTGATCCGGTCATTGCCGCGATCGAGGGTACTGAGGATGCGCCTGCCTATCGGGGGACCGCTTACGTGGTTTTCGAGGGGTTGGACCTGACCAGCTATGGCAACCGCATTCCGCAGATCAATGTGGAGGTATACCGTCAGCCTTCTAGTGACCAGCCGACGCTGCGCGATCGTGTGCAGGCCGTCGCCCTGATCCCCGGTACGGGGGAGTATGCCCTCGCGACGGAGCAGGTCAGCCTGATCCATGGGCCGGGTGAGTATGAGACGGTCAACGTCAACAATGATGCAGGTGCGGCGGATGTAACGCTGTCGCTGGATCATTTGCAGGGGCAATTCCCCGAGGTGGACTCGACCCTGATGGTTGCCAGTTGGTTTGGCACCGATCTGCGTGCAGGTCAATGCGAGATGAAGCCGGGGGTTGAGCAGGTGCTGGCCGATGGCGACCGTATGCCATGGGTGGTTAGCGGGCTGGGGCGCAGTGCGGGATATGCCATCAGTCGCACAGGTGATCGTGTGAACTATGGTGGGACGCCAGCCGATGCCTCGATTGTGGAGGCGATAGCGGAGCTGCGGTCGCGCGGTGTTGAGGTGACGTTCTATCCGTTCATCCTGATGGATATTGCGCCTGATAATGGCCTGCCTGACCCACTGGGCGGTTCCGAGCAAGGTGCATTTCCATGGCGTGGGCGCATTTTGGCCACTGCAAATGGTACGGCTGCTGCGGTGGCTGAGGTTGAGGCGTTCTTTGGCCCTGCAACGGCTGAGGATTTTACCGTTTCGGGTGGCTCGATCAACTATGCGGGCAGCGATTTCGGTTTTGCCCGGATGGTGCTGCATTACGCGCATCTGTGTAAGGCCGCGGGGGGCGTTGCTGCGTTCTGTATCGGGTCGGAAATGCGCGATCTGTTGCGTACGCGGGATGAGGTCGGGGCATATCCTGCTGTAACGCGGATGATTGCATTGGCGGCAGAGGTACGTGCCGTTCTGGGGCCAGATGTAAAGCTGAGCTATGCGGCGGATTGGTCCGAATATTACGGGCATCATGATGGCGATGACGTGATTTATCACCTCGACCCGCTATGGGCAGATGCGAATATCGATTTCGTCGGGATCGATAATTACATGCCGTTGAGCGATTGGCGTGCAGGGGACGATCATCTGGATGCGCAGGATGGGTGGCGTTCAATACATGACCCTGACTACCTGAAGTCTAATATCGAGGGGGGCGAGGGTTACGACTGGTATTACGCCACAGATGCAGACCGTGAGGGGCAGCTAAGAACGCCTATCACCGATAGTGCCTATGGTGATGATCATGTGTTCCGTAACAAGGACATTCGCAATTGGTGGGAGCGCCCGCATTTTGACCGGCACGGTGGTGTACGCTCAAATGTGGAAACGGCGTGGGTGCCGCGCTCCAAACCGATCTGGTTTACCGAGTTCGGTTGTGCGGCCATCGACAAGGGAACCAATCAACCCAATGTTTTTCGGGACATAAAGTCGAGCGAAAACTCCGTTCCGTATTTTTCCACCGGGGCGCGGGATGACTTTATCCAGCATCAATATATCAACGCCGTGTTGGACTATTGGGGTGAGGATGGGCGCAACCCTGTATCCGAGATCTATGACGGGCCTATGCTGCGTATGGATCGGGCGCATGTCTGGGCATGGGACGCGCGACCGTGGCCCGATTTTCCCAATCGGGTTGGGCAATGGTCGGATGGTGTGAATTTTGGCACCGGTCATTGGATTTCGGGACGGCAGGAGATGGCCGTTCTGGCCGATGTTGTGCGCGAGGTTTGCGCACGTTCCGGTGTGACCGCGATTGAGACGAAACGTCTGTTCGGTGGTGTGGCCGGAATGGAGATGCGTGACGGGCAATCTGCGCGCTCCGGCTTGCAGCCGTTAATGCTGGCCTATGGGTTTGATTGTCGTGAACGGGACGGGGTCCTGCACTTCTTTACCCGCGACGGTTTGGTAGATGCCGATCTGACGGATATGGACGAGGTTGAGGATAGTGGCCCGCATAAGGTGCGTGGCGCATTGGATCAGCAGCCTGATCGCGTTCGGTTAAGCTATATCCAGTCGGACCATGATTATCAAAGTGGCTCGGTTGAGGCAGCACTGGATGCAGGTGCCCCGATGAGGGCAGAGACAGCGGACCTGCCGGTTGCGCTGGGCGCGGGGCAGGCAAAGGGCGTTGCGGAACGATGGTTGGCCGAAGCGCTGGTTTCACGGGATACGCTGGAGGTTTCCGTTCCGCCCTCGTTAATGGTGCTGGAGCCGGGGGATGTTATCAAGCTGGACGGCGCCAGTTGGCGCATCGACCGGATTGAGGAGCAGAGCGCACGTAAGTTGGAGGCGGTTCGAGTCGAGGCGGCGGTTTATGTTGCCGCAGATCATCCTGATCGGTTGTTCGATGCCAAGGCCTCGTCTGGTGTTGGGCCGGTTCTGTCGGAAATCATGGACTTGCCGTTATTGCGGGGGGACGAGGTAGAGCATACGCCCTATGTCGCGGCAGCCTCTACCCCGTGGCCCGGTCCGGTCAATGTGTTCCTGTCACCGTCCGAGACTGGTTATGAGCTGGTTGGTCAGGTCATGCGTGAGGCAACTCTCGGTGTTCTGACTGCGCCATTACCGGCAGCTAGGGCAGGTGTGTGGTCCGGTGGCGTCCTGCGGGTCGAGCTAAGTCATGGTGCGTTAGAGGGGCGTACGGCTGATGCTGTTCTGGATGGTGCGAATATCGCCGCATTGCGGAATGGGGATACCGGAGATTGGGAGATCATCCAGTTTCGTGACGCCACCCTAGTGGGACCAAAGACCTATGAACTACGTGGGTTGTTGCGTGGACAGGCCGGAACGGAATTTGCCATTCCCGATAGTTGGCCACAAGGCACACGCTTTGTCGCGCTGGATGGGGCGGCGGTGCAGATTGATTTGCCGCTCTCTGCCCGTGGGTTGGACCGTTACCTGCGGATTGGTCCTGCGTTGCGCAGTGTCGATGACGCCACATACTCGACGCAGGTTCGGGCCTTTGATGGTGCTGGCCTGCGTCCCTACAGCCCTGCGCATCTGCGTGGGCTGCCTGATGTGGCTGGAGGGCTGTCCCTAAGCTGGGTTCGGCGTACCCGCATTGATGGCGATCTATGGGGGGCTGGCGACGTACCGCTGAACGAGGAGCGGGAGAGCTATCTGATTTCCATTGAGAAGGCGGGCACCGTTTTGGCGACCTTTGAGGCGGATAGTCCTGCGATCAGCATTGCGGCGGCGGATCTGCCTGCTGCGCCATATGACATCACCGTCGGGCAAATCTCTGCCCGATTTGGATCTGGACCTACGACAAGGATGACGCGACATGACTGAGACGACAAACCTTGGCCTGCCGCTGGTGCAGGCCGCACAGGCGCAAAAGCATGTGACGGTGAATGAAGCGATGACGCGGCTGGATGCGGTGGTTCAGCTGACTTTGAGTGAGCTGGACGCGGTAACGCCCCCAGTGGCTCCTAATGACGGCACCGGTTATGCGCTGGGCGCGGCGCCGACCGGTGAGTGGTCCGGTCAGGGGGGGCAGGTTGCCCTGTCGCTGGATGGTCGTTGGCATTTCGTAACGCCCGGTTTCGGCTGGCGCGCATGGGATGCTGCCTCCGGGGTTGTACGGCAATTCGATGGCGCGCAGTGGCGCGAAGCGGATGTGGTGAGCTCCGTAAGCGGTGCGGTCACGCGGCAGGGGATGATTGAGTTCGATCAGGTGTTGGGCGGCGGTGGTCCGGTCAGCACGGGCGTTTCTATTCCCGCAAATGCGCAGGTGATTGGTGTTACAGGGCGCGTAATTGATCCTGTTACCGGCCCAGACGTGACGGGTTGGGAGCTGGGCGTAGATGGTTCAAGCAATCGTTATGGCTCGGGCCTAGGGATGGCGTTGAATTCCTGGGTGCGTGGCCTGACCGGCCAACCTGTTACCTATTACGTTGATACGCCGCTATTTGTATCGCCGATAGGCGGTGCGAGCTTTACCGGTGGCAGTGTTCGGTTTGCGATTCACGTTACGCAGCTAGAGCCACCGCACGCGATCTAAGGCTCTGGAGAAAGTCGGTGCTTGATTTTTAGGCGATTAGGCCCGACTTCTGAAAGGAAGCAACTGAGAGATCACCATGTCCCAGCTACACGCACGCGAGGCAACGCATAGTTTAGACCCTGTTTGGTCGCGAATTCGCGAAGAAGCCGCAGCAATGGTGGCTGATGAGCCGCGCCTTGCCGGGTTGGTCCATGCCAGTGTTTTGAACCGTCGGACCTTTGAGGATGCGCTGTGCTACCGGTTGGGGCAAAAACTATCCTCGGGCGAAATGACCGAGGGGTTGGTGCGCGAAATCCTGACAGAGGCGCATGAGGCTGATCCTGTATTGGGACAAATGGCGCGCACGGACGCGGCTGCAGTTCTGGAGCGTGATCCCGCCTGCCACCGTCTGATCCAGCCGTTGATGTTCTTTAAGGGCTATCAGGCTGTGCAGGCGCATCGTGCTGCGCGTCACCTGTGGTTACAGGGGCGGGTGGATATGGCCTATTTCTTTCAGATGCGCACATCAGAGATTTTTGGCGTGGATATTCACCCCGGCGCGCAGATCGGGCAGGGGATCATGATTGACCATGCCCATTCGATCGTCATCGGTGAGACAGCGATTGTAGGCGACAACGTCTCGATGCTGCATTCGGTGACATTGGGCGGCACGGGCAAGGAAGATGGCGACCGTCACCCCAAGATTGGCAATGGTGTGCTGATCGGGGCAGGGGCGGCTGTGCTTGGCAATATCACAGTAGGGCATTGCAGCCGTATCGCAGCAGGGTCTGTTGTGCTGTCGGCGGTTGAGCCGTGCAAGACTGTTGCCGGTGTGCCTGCGCGGGTTGTTGGTGAGGCGGGCTGCGACCAGCCGGCTGCGTCGATGAACCATTTGCTTAATGCTGCAAGCTAGGCCGTTTTTGCGTCGAGAGGATTATAATGAAGAAACTTTTGCTTTCAGCATCCGGTATCGCATTGCTAGCAGGCAGCCCAGTATTTGCGGAGCTTACACCAGCGGATATCGCTGCGCAGCTTGAGGCCCGCCTGAATCTGGCTGAGGGTGAGGTCAGTTATGATCTGGACACTCGAGATGATGGAAGTGTTGCGCTTAGTAACATCTCCGTCGGGTTGAGCGATGATGTTGTGCTGCTTCAAAGAGATGGTGTGCTTGTCTTCTCTGCAATTGAAGGGGGGGCGTATGATGTTGAGGTTCGTGGGCTGGAGCATCTTGCTTATGAACTGCTAGATCGCGGAGAGATGATCGGGGCGTTCTCGATCGAGAGCGATGACTACTCCTATCAAATGCGTGGCTCATTGGATGAGGCTGAGACGAGTTTCCAGACGATTTCTACGCGAATAGTCGGCACCATGGTCGATGATCTATCTCTACACGGCTCGTTTGATATGACGCTTGAGGATACTATAATCTCACAGCGCTCAGGAGCCGGTGGGACTATGCGGATGGAGGCTGGGCGGCTTCTCTCCGAGAGCGAGACAATCGATCACGATGGTGTCGTCATGTCGCGTGCAGTGTCGACATCTGATGACTTGATCTATGAAATTGATTGGTCCGGAATGCCGGTTCTGGAGCGTATTTCGAAGTTTGAAGCAGGTGAAATTCCCTTAGTGCAACGTGACGATTACCTCGTCATCTCCGGAATTTCTGGTGTATCGGAGTCCACACAGGAATGGCAGACATTTGACGGTGAGAGTATCATCGCGCAATCAACCGGAGCTAGTTCAGAAGCTGCCATCAGGTTGGAAGATGGAGCGCTGACCGTTCAGGCAGTGTCCGGCTCGGCTTCTGTTAAACTAGCGGGTAGCATGTTGCCGTTTTCGAAGGCGTCTTTGTCTATCGATGGGCTGGATACAACTGTTACTTTTCCTATGATTGCAGATGGTCGTGTTTCGAATGGAGCATTCTCATTCTCTGTCGATGGTGTTTCTGCTTCGGATGGGATTTGGGACAGTTTTGATCCTGCGGGAACCTTGTCTCGCGATCCTGCATCTATTGCAATAGATGTCGGATTTGGCGTGGGGTTACCTGAAGGGTTGTTCGTTCGCAGCCAAGGAATGGCTCTACGGGAACCACCGACGATTGAGAACTTGGATATTAACGAGGTTTCAATCTCTGCCGCTGGGGTCGATCTCTCGCTGGATGGGCGTGTCCAGTTCGATAATTCTAATCGGCAACCCACGCCTGTCGGTGCGGTTGATGCTGAAATTTCGGGCATCAACGGTTTTATGGAAGCTCTCTCAGAAATGGGCGTGCTACCCGCGGAGATGTTGATGGGTGCGCGAATGATGATGGGAGTGATGCTGCTGCCAACGGATGTGGTCGACCAGTACACTTCACACATCGAGATGAACGCAAATGGTGAGATTACTGCTAACGGTGTGCCCTTGCAGTAACTGCTTTGTAGCTTTCAAAATACTACTAGGCTGTATGAAACAGGGGCCGCTTTGATGAAGCGGCCCCTGTTTTGTTTGCAACGTGTCGCTTATGCGAGCATCGCGATTGGGTCTTCTAGGTTCGCCTTAATCGCCGCAAGGAACTGCGCGCCAAGTGCACCGTCGATAACGCGGTGATCCACTGACAGTGTCACGCTCATCACGATCGCTGTGGTCAATTCACCGTCCTTACCGACGATTGGTTTCTTCACACCAGCACCAACCGCAAGGATCGAGGCGTGGGGCGGATTGATAACTGCGTCAAAGTTTTCAACGCCCATCATGCCTAGGTTGGAAATCGCAAATGTTCCGCCCTGATATTCATGCGGAGCAAGTTTGCGATCCCGTGCGCGGCCTGCCAGATCCTTCATCTCAGCCGAGAGTGCGCTGAGCGTTTTTGTGTCAGCGTCACGCAGGACGGGTGTAAACAATCCACCCTCGATTGCGACGGCGACAGCCACATCGGACGGCTTCAGCTTTAGTACGCGATCACCGGCCCACACGGCGTTGCAGTCAGGGACTTCCTGAAGGGCGTTCGCGCATGCCTTGATGATGAAGTCGTTGACCGAGAGCTTTACGCCCTTGGCCTCAAGTCCCTTGTTGAGCTGCGAGCGGAACTTCATCAATGCGTCGAGGTGGATGTCGCGACGCAGGTAGAAATGTGGAACCGTCTGCTTTGCCTCGGTCAGACGGGACGCAATCGTTTTGCGCATTCCGTCGAGCTTGACCTCCTCGTAGTCGCGATCAGCATACATCTTGGCAACTGTCTCAGCTGACATGCCCTGAGCGGGGGCTGCTGCTTTCGCGGCAGGTGCTTCGGCAGGTTTAGCCGCGGGCGCTGCCTTGGGTGCTGCCGTGGCGTTTTCTACATCTGCCTTGATGATGCGACCGTGAGGGCCGGACCCGCTGATGCCTGAGAGGTCCAGCCCCTTATCCGCAGCAATGCGTCGGGCCAGTGGTGTTGCAAAGATACGCTCACCACTCTGCGCGACGGGGGCTGGGTTCGCGCTTGGCGCTGGTTCTGCTGCTTTAGGCTCTTCGGCGGCAGGAGTTGGCGCGGGGGCAGCGGCCTTTTCGTCGGATGCTGCATCGATATCATCGGTGCTTTCGCCCTCTTCAAGCAGAACGGCGATTAGGTCGTTGACCTTTACGCCCTCCGTGCCCTCAGCGACGACGATTTTTCCGATTGTGCCCTCATCTACGGCCTCGAACTCCATCGTGGCCTTGTCGGTCTCGATCTCTGCGATGACGTCGCCGGAGGAGACAGTGTCCCCCTCCTTAACGACCCATTTCGCAAGCGTGCCTTCCTCCATCGTGGGAGAGAGCGCGGGCATCAGGATGTTGATAGGCATCGGTTTCCCCCCTTACTTGTAGGTTACAGCGCGGACTGCATCGATCACCTCTTGGGTGGTCGTCAGTGCGAGCTTTTCGAGGTTGGCTGCGTAGGGCATCGGAACATCCTTGCCTGTGCAGGACAACACAGGTGCGTCGAGATAATCGAACGCCTCCGTCATGATTGTCGCGGCCAAGTGGTTGGACATCGACGCAACGGGGAAGCCCTCCTCAACTGTGACGCAGCGGTTCGTCTTTTTCACAGACGCAATCACTGTTGCATAGTCGATGGGGCGCAGGGTGCGCAGGTCGATAACCTCAGCAGAGATACCCATTTCTGCAAGCGCGTCTGCGGCCTCCAGAGCGTAGGTCATACCGATGCTCCAGCTGACGATAGTCACGTCCGTACCTTCGCGGCAGATTTTTGCCTTGCCGAACGGGATCGTGAAATCCTCGATCTCGGGAACGTCGAAGGTCTTACCGTAGAGAATCTCATTCTCAAGGAAGATAACCGGGTTGGGATCACGGATTGCCGATTTCAGCAGGCCCTTAGCGTCGGCTGCGGAATATGGCTGCACGACTTTGAGGCCGGGGATCGACGCATACCAAGCAGCGTAATCCTGCGAGTGCTGTGCGCCTACACGAGCCGCAGCGCCGTTCGGGCCACGGAACACGATCGGACACCCCATCTGACCGCCGGACATGTACAATGTCTTGGCTGCCGAGTTGATGATCTGATCGATGGCCTGCATCGCGAAATTGAAGGTCATGAACTCCACAATCGGGTTCAGGCCGCCAAATGCCGCGCCGACTGCCAGACCGGCAAAGCCGTGCTCGGTGATTGGCGTGTCGATGACGCGCTTTGCACCGAATTCGTCGAGCAGACCCTGACTGATTTTATAGGCGCCTTGGTATTCGGCAACCTCCTCACCCATCAGGAACACGTTTTCGGAACGACGCATTTCCTCAGCCATCGCGTCGCGCAATGCTTCACGAACAGTTTGGGATTTGAAGGTCGTGCCCTCTGGAACATCCGGCGATTGTGCTGGCGCCTCAAAGGCGGGCTTTGCTGCGGCAGGTGCCTTGGCAGGTTCTGCTGGCGTTTCAGCAGGTGCCTCGGCAGCAGGTGTTGGAGCAGCATCGGCGGCGGAGGCGTCTTCGCCTTCCTCCAGCATGACGGCGATAGGTGTGTTTACCTTTACGCCCTCGGTGCCTTCCTCAATCAGGATTTTCCCGATTACCCCCTCATCGACCGCCTCGAATTCCATCGTGGCTTTGTCAGTCTCAATCTCCGCGATGACGTCGCCGGAGGAGACAGTGTCCCCCTCCTTAACGACCCATTTCGCGAGCGTGCCTTCCTCCATCGTGGGGGAGAGCGCGGGCATCAGAATTTCGATGGTCATAGTGCTGACTCCTGCGGGAGTTCGTCGGCGTAAATATCGGTCCAAAGCTCATCCAGTGAAGGCTCAGGGCTTTCCTGCGCGAACTTGGCGGACTCATTGACGATCGATTTGATCTCCTTGTCCACGTCCTTCAACTCGTCCTCGGAGGCATGGCTGCCGGTCAGAAGCATCGCCTTGATGCCTTCGATCGGGTCACGCTCCTCACGCATTTTCTGCACTTCCTCGCGGGTCCGGTATTTCGCCGGATCGGACATGGAGTGGCCGCGGTAGCGATAGGTTTTCACTTCAAGGATATACGGACCCTTGCCTGCGCGGCAGTGGGCGACGGCTTCTTCGCCGGCTTCCTTGACGGCGAGCACGTCCATTCCATCCACTTCACGACCCTTGATGCCGAACGCAACGCCACGCTCCCAGTACGAAGGGGAGTGGGTGGAGCGCTGGACCGAGGTTCCCATCGCATATTGGTTGTTTTCGATCACAAAGATCACAGGCAGGTCCCAAAGAGCCGCCATGTTATAGGCCTCATAGACCTGGCCCTGGTTCGCCGCGCCATCGCCGAAATAGGCGAAGCTGACTGTATCCTCACCCTTATATTTGTTTGCGAAGGCAAGGCCGGTGCCGATTGGCACCTGCGCGGCAACGATTCCGTGGCCGCCATAGAATTTCTTCTCCTCAGAGAACATGTGCATTGAGCCGCCTTTGCCGCGGGAATATCCCCCCTCACGACCGGTTAGCTCTGCCATCACACCCTTTGGATCCATGCCACAGGCCAGCATATGGCCGTGGTCGCGGTAGGAGGTTACGCGGCTGTCGCCTTCCTTGGCAGCAGCCTCAAGCCCTACAACTACAGCTTCTTGGCCAATATACAGGTGGCAAAAACCACCGATCAGGCCCATGCCGTAAAGCTGGCCTGCCTTTTCTTCAAACCGTCGGATTAGAAGCATGTCGCGGTAATACGCGAGCAGCTCCTCCTTGGACGCGTTGGGGCGCTTAGCCGCCGCCTTTCGTGTCGCCATAAAACGTCTCCTCAGACTTGTTTGATATCAAACTACCCTATTCTAACGCGGCGTCACGTTAAAAGCACCCGAAAAATTCAGGTTCACCACAGTTCGGTAACTCAACGGACTGTGCGGGTTAGCGGATTAGTATCTCGTCAGGTCGTGCCATGCCGAGGACAACACGTGCGCGTTCGTCCAGCAAGTCCAGATCGAGAAAATCACTGGAGAGGCGTCGTGTGCGGTTTTTCAGCTCGGCGCGCTGCAATTGCAGACCGGCCAGCGTGACCTCCAGATCGCGAATATCTTCATTCACCGTGGCGAGGCGCGTCATGCCGTGATTGCCCTGCAAGGCAATGAAAGCGAAATACACAACCAGTCCCAGCGCACCGAGCGTAAATGCTGCGTCGCTAAGTGCGCGCGCCGGAATGCGGGATCGATTGGGCACTATATTACCAAAATTGCACCGAGAGCGAAGCGTCTCAAGTTAACTATGCCAACTTCTGCCCGATCAGGGAAACCCCTTCTTGGCTATAATATGGCAGCGTGCACTTTGGGTTACACTTTAAGGTAGGTTGGGCGGCCAATTGACCGCCCAAAGCCGTGGATCAATCGCGACCCTTATAGATGTCGATCAATTTGGCCAGCATATCCAGCGCTTCGCCGCGCTCGCGCTGGAACGTGTTGCGACCAATGATCGAACCATTGCCACCGCCATCGCGAATTGCGCGCGCATCATCGTAAACCGAGTTTGCGCCCTTCTTGGACCCGCCCGAGAAGACAACGATACGGCGACCATTAAAGCTGGACTGCATGCAGTGGCGCACACGCGCGGCCTGATCTGCGATGTCGATCTGCTCACTCTCATAAACTTTTTTAGCTTCGCCTAGGCTTAGGTGGTCGGTGCTGAGCTTAATCTTGATGATGTGCGCCCCCAGCAAGGCGGCAATCTGAGCGGCATAGGCCGCGATATCAATCGCAGTTTCGCCGTCCTTATCCAGTGCCTCACCACGCGGATAGGACCAGATGACTGTGGCGATGCCTTTGGCTGCTGCCTCCTGACGCATGGCCGAGATTTCTTCGAACATATCCAGACCAGCGGACGATCCGGGGTAGATTGTGAAGCCGATTGCTGAACAGCCCAGCCGCAGCGCATCATCAACAGTGGCGGTGATCGCCTGATCCTTGGCCGCCTCGTCTGGGATCAATGAGTTGGCGGAGTTCACCTTTAGGATCGTTGGGATTTGGCCGGCGAATGTATCGGCGCCAGCCTCGATCATTCCCAGCGGGGCGGCATAGGCGGACAGGCCTGCATCCAGCGCGATCTGGTAGTGGTAATGCGGGTCATACGCCGCCGGATTCGGTGCGAAACTACGCGCCGGACCATGCTCGAACCCCTGATCAACCGGCAGGATCAACAGCTTGCCAGTGCCCCCGAGTTTACCCTGCATCAGGATCCGGCACAGGTTTGCCTTCACACCAGGGGTTTCACCTTCGTAGTTTGCAAGGATATTGCGAACGATCCGGGTAGCTTTCATCAGAGGTCCTCCAAGGGCCATTAGGGGCTGTACACTTGGCGTAGCGCAGGGCGCGCAAATCGGTCAACTGGACGGCAGCGCCCCAACCGCTTTGAATCTTATGCACTGCAACAAAAAGATGAAATCGCTGGGCAATTGCCTTTTGCATGGGCAATAGCTTGAAAATACGGGTGAATTTCAGCGAAATTGTTTGTTTTGGCGCGCGCTATGTTCAGACGGTTTTCGCGAAGCAATAGGCTTCGCCGCGCTGCCCACCCCGCATTTGGCGGGATGGGCGGTTCGTCATCGCTTGGGCGGCTAACCCAGTGCGGCGACGCCGGGCAGGGTTTTACCCTCTAGCCATTCCAGAAATGCACCACCGGCGGAGGATACATAGGTGAACTGATCCGCAGCACCCGCCGTGTTCAGCGCCGCCACAGTGTCACCACCACCGGCAACGGAAACCAGCTTGCCAGCCTGCGTCAATTCCGCAGCAGCCAGTGCCGCAGCCTTGGTCGCGACATGGAACGGCTCAATTTCAAACGCACCTAACGGGCCATTCCAAACCAATGCCTTTGCCTGTGCAAACAGCTCCGCGATTGCGCGAACTGTTTCTGGGCCCGCATCCAGAATCATCGCATCGGCTGGGCAGGCATCGGCGGCAACTGTTTCCGCGTCTGCTCCGGCCTTAAACTCACGCGCGACGACAACATCGGTGGGCAGGTGCAGGGTGCAACCCGAACCGTTTGCCTTTTCCATGATCTCGCGGGCGGTATCCGTCATTTCGTGTTCGCAAAGGGATTGGCCAACATCAATGCCCTGCGCCGCGAGGAAGGTATTCGCCATGCCGCCGCCAATCACAATGTGATCCATACGGTCGATCAGATTGCCCAGCAGGTCCAGCTTGGTCGAAACCTTAGCGCCACCGACAATTGCGACAACAGGGCGGGGGGGAGAGGCCAGAACCGCCTCAAGCGCGCCCAATTCCTCAGCCATCAAACGACCGGCGCAGGATGGCAGCAGGCGGGCCAGCCCCTCGGTCGAGGCATGTGCGCGATGCGCGGCGGAAAATGCGTCATTGCAATAGACATCGCCCGCTTCGGCCAGGGCCGCCGCAAAAGCCGCATCATTTGCCTCCTCACCCGCGTGAAAGCGTGTGTTCTCAGCCAGAACAACGCCGCCTTCGGGCAAATCAGCCAAAGCATCCGCAACCGGTGCACCGATGCAATCCGCAGCAAAACGGACTGGAGCGGCCAAATGCTTCTCCAATGCTGGCACGATCTGCGCAAGGCTCATCGCATCAACAACAGTACCCTTTGGGCGACCGAAATGCGCTAGCAAAACAGGGCGTCCACCCTTTGCCAGAATGTCGCGCACGGTGGGTACGATCCGCTCAATCCGCGTTGCATCGCTGACCGCGCCGCCCTGCATCGGGACGTTCAGATCCACGCGGGTCAGAACAACCTTTCCGTTCAGATCCAGATCGTCGAGTGTTTTCCAGCTCATAGAGGCATCCTTTGTCATCAGCGCCAGAAGGCCATCCAGGTCGAGATGCGCCATAACAGCTTCATCGCGTCGATCCAGAGGTCCCAGCCAAAAAAGAAAGTGTCGGCGAGAAAGACAGCAATGATAATGCCGCCAAACCAAAGAGCGAATTTGGTGTTCATGAAACTTCTCCGACCGTCGCCGCCTCTTTACGAGAGGTGGAACCCTATGTCACCCGCAGTTAACGAGACGTGTCTCTGGTCGGCCAATCAGATCGAACTGCACTGTAACCTCATCCCCGACCTTGATCAGGCGGCTAACGGTCCCGCGGCCGATCTCAAAATCCAGCAGATCAATGGGAAAGCGCCCAGTTGCGCGAAGGCAATCACCCTCAGCAACCAATTCGACAGCCGTAGATAGCGGACGTGAACGCCCCTTTACCGTCAAAATACCAGTTGCCAGCAGGTAGTCTTCATTTGAGGTCAGGTTGGTCAACTCGAACAAGGCCATAGGATGCGCCGTCGTTGCAAACCAATCCTCGGTGCGGGCAAAGGCGGTTCTAACGAAATCGGGTAATTGCACAGCCTCAGTATTTACCTGAATGAAAACTGTGCTGTCCTCAGGGGTATCGGGGTCAAAGACGGCCCATCCGGTAAATTCAGGGAAAGCCCCCATCATCGGCGTCTCGTTTTCGGTATAGATGAAATCGATCACGCTTTCGCTTGGCGACAAGACCCAACGTTCCGCATGGGCGGGTAGGGTCATTATCAGCAAGGTTAGGATGATCCGCATACAAATACTGTAGTGGCGCATTCGGAAATGTCACCATCTGACACCCCAAACGCAAAACGCCCCCCGTTTGACCGGAGGGCGTTTTGTTCGTCCGAGAGTGATGCTTACAGCAGGTCGCGAACTTTTTGCGCTGTCGCCTCAGCCGTGATGCCGAAATGCTCGAACAACTCACCAGCTGGTGCGGATGCGCCAAAGCTGTCCATGCCGACAAAGTCAGCTTTCTTCCAGTTGCCGCGCTCACCACACAGCCACTTGTCCCAGCCCTGACGGATGCCTGCCTCAACGGCGACACGGACCGGACCAGCTGGCAGAACGCGCTTGCGATAGGCTTCGTCCTGCTGCTCGAACAGCTCCCACGACGGCATGGAAACGACGCGAACGCCGATGCCCTCGTTCTCCAGAATACGGCGTGCTTCCAGCGCGACAGAAACCTCGGAGCCGGATGCCATCAGGATGGCCATCCGCTTGCCCTGTGCTTCGGCAAGGATGTAGGCACCCTGCGCGCTGAGGTTCTTTGTCTTATGCTCAGTCCGTACGATTGGCAGGTTCTGACGGGTCAGTGCCAGCATGGATGGGCCGTCAAGTTGTACTGCCAGCTCCCATGCCTCAGCCGTTTCAACGGTATCCGCAGGACGGAAGACGGTCATGTTCGGGATCGCGCGGATCGCGGCCAGATGCTCAACCGGCTGGTGCGTCGGTCCATCCTCGCCCAAGCCGATGGAATCGTGCGTCATCACATAAGCAACGCGGATATTCATCAGCGCCGACAGACGCATTGCAGGGCGCGCGTAGTCGGTGAAGACCATGAACGTGCCGCCATATGGCAGAACGCCGCCATGCAGTGCCATGCCGTTCATCGCGGATGCCATGCCGTGTTCACGAATGCCGTAGGAAACGTGGCGGCCCTTGCGGTTATCCGCGTCGAACGTGCCCAGATCCGGCGTCAACGTGTTGTTCGAGCCAGTCAAATCAGCGGAGCCGCCGATTGTTTCAGGCAGAACGGAGTTGATAACGCCAAGCGCCAGCTCGGATGCCTTGCGCGTTGCGACGGCCTTGCCACCCTCGGATGCTTCCTGCTTGAAACGCTTGATCGCTGCGGACAGCTTCTTTGGCGTTTCGCCGGACATCTGGCGAGTGAACTCTGCCTGCTTCGTGCCGGACATGGTCGCGAAACGGATTTCCCATTCCTGACGGGCGATTGCGCCGCGCGCACCGATCTGGCGCCACTCGGACAGCAGATCCGCAGGGATATCGAATGGCGCGTGTGCCCAACCATATGCCGTGCGCGTGTCAGCAATCAGCGTGTCGTCGGTCAGTGCGCCGTGGCCCTTGGACGTATCCTGAGCCGAGGAACCCAGCGCGATATGCGTTTTACATGCGATCATCGAGGGCAGGGGCGATTGCTTCGCCTGCGCGATTGCCGCGTCGATCGCCTCTGGATCATGACCGTCGCATGAGAATACGGACCAGCCGGATGCCTCGAAACGTGCCATCTGATCGGTCACGTCAGAGATCGAAACCTTGCCGTCGATGGTGATGCCGTTATCGTCCCACAGCACAATCAGATTGCCGAGCTTTTGTTTGCCCGCCAGACCGATTGCCTCCTGCGAGACGCCCTCCATCAGGCAACCATCTCCGGCGATGACATAGGTGTGGTGATCGACGATTTTTTTGCCGAACCGCGCCTGCAACGATGCCTCAGCCATTGCGAAACCAACGGAGTTTGCAATGCCCTGACCCAGCGGGCCGGTCGTTGTCTCAATACCAGCGGCATGGCCGAATTCAGGGTGGCCCGCAGTGCGTGCGCCCATCTGACGGAAGTTCTTGATCTCCTCCATCGAGATGTCGGAATAGCCGGTCAGATACATCAGCGCGTATAGCAGCATGGAGCCGTGGCCCGCAGACAGGATAAACCGGTCACGGTCCGCCCAGTTCGGCTGCGAGGCGTCGAACTTCAGGTGCTTCTCGAACAATACCGTTGCCACATCGGCCATGCCCATTGGCATGCCGGAATGGCCGGAATTGGCGGCCTTAACCGCGTCGAGGGCCAGCACGCGGATCGCGGTGGCCTTGTTCCAGTGGTCAGGGTGGCGGGCGCGCAGGTCTTCGATGTTCACGAGGGATCTCTCATCACAGCTGGGAAAAGTCGGGTTCTGCATAACACCGCAGGCCCCTTGGTCAAGCTGATCACAGGCCTGATATGACACCGAAACCCATTTCGGACACATTTCTATACGATAACATCCGGAATTCCCCGTCACCGTGCCTTGGTTGAGCGGTAATTTGCCCAAAATAGGGCCTTCTGAATTTCAGATGCAAAATCCCCCAAATTGAACCCTGTCAAATCTGGCGAAGCAGAACGGAACAAGGTAGGTTGTCGCAAAACAGGGCGAATGCCCCGGGCATAAGAGGCATAACATGAACGATATCGAGGTATTGGAGGCCCGCATCACGGCGGCCACCACCCGGATCGCAACGGCAATCGCTGCCAAGCAGCAGGCCGTGGCCGCGCCGGGCGCTGATCCGGTTGCGTTGCGCAGGTTAGAGCGGGTGAACGTCGCCCTGCGTGCGCAACTAAAGGATATGGAGCTGAAGCGTGAGGCGGATATGGCGCAGCTGGACGGACTGATCTCCGAACTGCGTCCGTTGGTGGAGGAAGCCGAGAATGGCTGAAATCGATCTGAACATCGGCGGAAAAATCTTCCGCATCGCCTGTGCTGATGGCGAGGAACGGCAGTTGGAAGCCGCCGCATCGCTGGTCGCGAACGAGGCGACTAGCCTCGTCTCCGCGATTGGGCAGGTGCCTGAAACGCGCATGTTGCTGATGTCGTCCCTGATGTTGGGTGATCGGCATATTGCGTTGCAGGGCCAGCTTCGCGCGGCGGAGGATCGCATTCGGGCGTTGGAGCAGCGCAGTGAACAGGCCGAGGCCGCAGCATCCGCATCGACACCAGTTGCATCCGCCGCGACCTTTGGTCAGGATTCAGCCGAGGCAATTGCGGCATTGACGCGCACCGCCGAAACGCTTGAAGCGATGGCCGATGCGTTGGAGGCAACACCCGCATGAGCGTTTCAGTCTACGGCATGCCCGCCTGCACAACCGTGCGCAAATCGCTAAAGTGGCTTGAAGCGGAGGGCATCGCCCACGACTTCACCCCCTTTGCCAAGGTTGCAGATCTGGACGCATCCCTGCGCGACTGGATCGAAGTGGCAGGGATCGACAAGGTTATGAACGCGCGCGCCGCGACATTCCGCGCCTTGCCCGATGATGTTCAGCAGAAAATGACCGCAGATGCTGATTTCGCAATCGCGCAAATGGTTGCGGACCCGCGCCTAATCAAACGCCCTGTTCTAGCCACAGACGAAACTGTCTTGACCGGTTTCAAGGAACCTGACTGGCGCGCCGCGTTATAACGAAAAAGGGGTGAGCCATTGGCCCACCCCCTCAAAACATATCCAGATCCGTATCAGTCCTGCTTGTTTGCCTCACGCACACGCGATGCGGCTTCCTCGTCAAATGCGACGCCGTTTTCCTTGAGCAGGGTATCCATCTCACCGGACAGAACCATCTCGGTGATGATGTCGCATCCACCGACAAATTCGCCCTTAACGTACATTTGCGGGATGGTGGGCCAGTCGGAATAATCCTTGATGCCCTGACGAATTTCGTCATTTGCCAACACGTTCACGTCCTTGAACGGAACATTCATATAGGTCAGCACGCCGGCCACGCGGGACGAAAACCCGCATTGCGGCATCGAGGCTGTGCCCTTCATGAACAGGACCACGTCGTTGCCCTTTACGTCTGCATCAATCAGATCATGTGCGGGATTGGTCATTTTCTCGGCTCCTTAGTTTCCTGCGCGCGCGCCTTTACGGCCTGATCGCGCATGTAGTCATTTGCCTTGGCGATGTCACTATGCCCCAGCGGATTACCGAAGGATGTGTGCACCTCGCGGAATTTTGCAGGGTCGATGTCGAATTTCTCGACAAAGGTTCGCGGCTTTTGTTTCGAGCGATACGCATATTCGATCACAGCCAACAGGATCACGGCGCCGATCACGCCGCCGATGATGTAGATCAACCAGATCGTTCCTTCGCTCACTCCGGAACCTTGGTCGTCAGGGCGAGCGCATGTAGCTCACCGTGGCTGCCATCCATCTTGCCCTTCAGGGCGGCATAAACGGCCTGATGTTGTTTGACGCGGCTCAACCCACGGAACTGTTCAGCGACAACAGTCGCCGCATAGTGGTTTCCGTCGCCTGCCAGATCGTCGATCTTTACCTCTGAACCGGGGAAACCTTCCCGAATGAGGGCTTCGATCTCGCTTGCTTGCATTGCCATGTTGGACTCCTCTACCTGCGCTAAACTTATGGCTCAGTTCGCAGGGGTGCAAGATTGGAACTGGTCTAAGAAGTCACGTCTTGCGGCGGCCCTACCGGTTATCGACAGGGCCACCACAATTTGTTTAGCCAAACCGCGCGGGCAGGGCGTTTGCATGTGCCTCGGCCAATGCGGTCAGCGATACGGATGTAGTGCCCAGCGTTACGGCATCGCCTCCAGCCTTACCGATGATTGCAACGGGCAAACCAGCCGCTTGCGCCATCGTGACCAGAGCATCGGCATCGGTTGTGGCGATCAGATAGCGGGCCTGATCCTCACCAAACCACCAACCTGTGCCAGATCCATCCAGCGTCACGCCGATATTTCCGGCCAGCGCCATATCGGTCGCCGCTAGGGCTAGACCACCATCGGACAAATCATGCGCCGCCGAAACCAAGCCCGCAGCATGTGCCGCGCGGACCAACTCGCCATGGGCGCGCTCCGCCGTCAGGTTCACAGTTGGGGCGTCGCCATCCTCACGGTTCAGCAACTCGGCCAGCAGGGCGGATTGTCCCAGATGGCCCGTCGTTTCACCGATCAGAACCAGTGTATCGCCATCCGTTGGCGCGGTCGCGATCAGGGCGTCCAAGGTTGGCAGCAGACCAACAGCACCAATCGTAGGCGTGGGCAGGATGCCCGATCCGTCCGTTTCGTTATACAGGCTGACATTACCGGAAACGATGGGCATATCCAGCGCGGCAACTGCCTCACCAATACCCTTAATACACCCGACAAGCTGGCCCATGATCTCGGGCTTTTCCGGGTTGCCGAAGTTCAGGTTGTCCGTGGTGGCCAGTGGAGTGGCACCCGTGGCGCACAGGTTGCGATACGCCTCGGCCACAGCCTGCTTTCCGCCCTCGAACGGGTTTGCGCGGCAATAGCGGGGCGTCACGTCCGAGGTGAACGCCAGCGCCTTGGGCGTGCCATGCACACGCACAACGCCAGCATCTGCGCCCGGAACGCGGACAGTATCGGCCATAACCGTGGTGTCATATTGCTGCCAGACCCATGCGCGTGAGCCATAATTGGCGGAGCCAACCAGCGTCAGCAGCGCCTCAGCCACGTCAACCTCGGCCACATCGCCAACGGGCGCTGCCGCGGGTGTTTCCACCCATGGGCGATCATATTCAGGCGCGGTTCCCGACAATGCCTTTAGCGGCAGATCGGCCTTTACCTCACCGTTATGCATAATCAGGAAGCGGTCCTCGGCAATCGTCTCACCCACGATTGCGAAATCCAGATCCCATTTGTCGAAGACTGCCTTGGCCACGGCCTCCTTTTCAGGACGCAGAACCATCAGCATCCGCTCCTGCGATTCGCTGAGCATCATCTCATACGCGGTCATGTTCTCTTCACGAACCGGCACGCATTCCAGATCGAGCCGCACGCCCAGATCGCCCTTGTCGCCCATTTCGACGGCTGAGCAGGTCAGGCCGGCAGCACCCATATCCTGAATCGAGATCACAGCACCGGTTGCCATCAGCTCCAGCGTTGCCTCCATCAGACGTTTTTCGGTGAAGGGATCGCCAACCTGAACCGTGGGGCGCTTATCCTCGATGGTGTCGTCGAACTCGGCGGAGGCCATAGTTGCGCCGCCAACACCGTCACGGCCAGTCTTTGCGCCCAGATACACAACGGGCATACCAACGCCGGATGCCGCCGAATAGAAAATCTTGTCCGCATCTGCCAAGCCGGCCGCGAATGCGTTGACCAGACAGTTGCCGTCATAGGCGGAGTGGAACCGCAGCTCACCCCCGACAGTCGGTACGCCGAATGCGTTGCCGTAGCCGCCCACGCCCTCAACCACGCCATTCACGAGGCTGCGGGTTTTCGGGTGATCGACGCGACCGAAGCTGAGCGCGTTCATCGCCGCAATCGGGCGTGCGCCCATGGTGAACACGTCGCGTAGAATGCCGCCAACGCCTGTCGCAGCGCCCTGATAGGGCTCGATATAGGAGGGATGGTTGTGGCTTTCCATTTTGAAAACCACGGCCTGACCGTCGCCAATATCCACGACGCCAGCATTTTCACCGGGTCCGCAAATCACCTGCGGTCCCTCGGTTGGCAATGTGCGCAACCACTTCTTGGAGGATTTATAGGAGCAGTGCTCGTTCCACATCGCGGAAAACACGCCAAGCTCGGTAAAGCTGGGCTCGCGACCGATAAGGTCAAGGATGCGCTGATACTCCTCAGCGTTCAGGCCATGTGCGGCGATCAAATCGGGTGAGATAGCAGGTTCGTTGTGCATCGGGGCCTCCGGCAGGCTTGCGTTGCTGCCTTTTAGGGGGCGGAGGCCCCTGTGGGCAAGTCACCTCTGCCGTTGACCTATACGACGCTCCCAAACGGGGCGATGTGGCGGCGACAATTGGCGCTGCAATGGGTCCGTGCGTGTGGCGACATTGTATGTTTGAGCAAACAGGAATAACATGACCTCATCCTTAATCTATGTTTCGATAATCAATAGATGCTGATTATTAACGCGAATTTCGAGCCATAAGGGATTTCAATATGAAAGCTCAGCTAACATATGGATGATGCGCCACTTCCCACCCTTGCCGCTTTGCGTGCATTTGAGGCGACTGCCCGCCATCTCGGCTTTTCTGCTGCGGGGCGTGAGTTAAACGTGACGCACGCCGCCGTGGCACAGCAAGTTCGCGGCCTTGAACGTGAATTGGACGTCGTTTTGGTGCAGCGTTCGGGCCGGGGATTGGCCCTAACCGCTGATGGCAGCGATCTGGCCCATGATTTGTCCGAGGGATTCGCCAGTTTTCGGCGTGGCATTTCGCGGATTCGCGAACAGAAAAGCGCATTACCCGTCCGTATCGCCATCACGTCCAGCTTTGCGGTTAGCTGGTTCATGCCACGCCTTGCCAGCTTTCGTGAGGCACATCCTGATATTGAGCTGGCGCTGCACCCCAGCGCCGATCTGGTGGATATGGCGGCGGGCGATCATGATCTGGCCATCCGCTTTGGTTCTGGCGATTGGGCCGGAGTAATCAGTGAGCCGTTCCTGCCAACGTCCTTCGTTATTTGCGCTGCACCTGCGCTGGTCGCGGATTGGTCGCCCGATTGCCCCGAGGATCTGCTCGCGCTGCCGTGGTTTGACGAGCCGGGCCGCAATGAACAGGCAATTTGGCTCAAGGCGATGGGGTTGGCGCAGCAGCGGGCCAGCAATGTGACGCAGGTTCCCGGCTATATGATGCTGGCCGCATTGCGTGAGGGGCAGGGTATTGCCGCAACAACCCGTGCATTCGTGCAACAGGACGTGGATGCGGGACGCCTGACCATATTGTGGGAGGATGAGACCCCCGGTCGCGGATACCATCTGCTCTATCGTCGTGGCCCGTTGCGATCACAGGTTGCAGCCGTGCGAAAATGGCTGAAGCGCCAAGCATAGGGCGCCGCCACCCCACCTGATTAGCAGGCAAAAAAAAGGCCGAGCATTAAGCTCGGCCAAAGTCCAACAGGGAGGTATTCAAGACCGGCGGGAAGCAACAGTAGCTGCGCATCCGCCTGTCTTGATGGGGTACTTAGGGCGCGATGCGGCATAAGACAAGGAAATGATGACAATTATCCGTGCATAGCCGCGTCCCGCTAAACGCATGACACTAATTGGCAGCCTCCGCCGCGACCCGCTGCGCGCGCTTATAGGCTGCGATCTCATCCAGAACAAAGTCACGGAAGGCCGCAACACGCTTGGAATGACGCAGTTCCTCAGGGTAGGCGAGGTAGACTGGAACAACACCGCTGGCCTGACTTGGCACCACATTCATCAAATCGGGCTGATTTGCAGTGATGTAATCTGGCAACGCACCAATCCCCAGCCCGTGAATAACCGACTGTAGGATGCCGAAATAGTTGTTCACTGTCAGATGACTGGAATGGTCTGCATCCAGGAATGGCCGCAACCATGCCTGACCTGCGGCAACCTGCGGTGAATCTGGTGCGTGGCCGATAATCCGGTGGCGCATCAATTCCTCGGTCGTGGCGGGCCGTCCGTTCTTCTCGATGTAATTGCTGGACGCGTAGAATCGCATCCGCACATCCATCAGACGGCGACGGATCAAATCAGCCTGCGAGGGTTCCTTTAACCGGATGGCGACATCAGCCTCACGCATGGGCAAATCGACCACACGCTCGTCCAGCATCAGGTTGATTTTCAGGTTCGGATAATTTTCGTACAGGTTCGTCAGGCGAGGGGCCAACCACAGCGTGCCGAAACCGGTCGTGGTGGTGACGCGCAACTCGCCAAAGACCTCATCCTCGCTATCGCGAATACGGGCGGTCGCGGCGGCCAGTCGTTTGGCCATGTCGCGGGTCGCTGAATATAGCAGTTCACCCTGCTCAGTCAGAATCAGGCCGCGCGCGTGGCGGTGGAATAGAGTGACGTTCAACGCCTCCTCCAACCCGCGTATCTGGCGGCTGACGGCAGATTGGCTCAGATGCAAGCTGTCACCGGCATGGGTCAATGAGCCCACATCCGCAACTGCATGGAAAATCCGCAGTTTGTCCCAGTCCATCCCGTCTCCGTCCCCCGTTGGCGCCGTGCTAGCGTCGTTCTTTTGTGGCCTCATAGCACATGTTCTGAGCCATATAGCGCACTATGCGGCATATGCCCCTTGCAAATAGGCATTTCAGCGAGAATAGCGAATTTCGGCGACCGGCCAAGCCTACAGTTCACTATGGCGCATGGGATTGACCACGCGCGCCGCACCCTGCTTTGGCTTTGGTCACCCGTTATGCGTGTTCGAATAACATAATGCCCACTATTCATTGGTGAATTTGATAGCTTCCTTGTTTTTTTGAGGGCGTCCCATTCAACAAATTGCGCATTTTCCATGCGCTTGAAACAGTGCCTCAGATCATCTGTTTTTGGGATTCCTAATGTAATCAGACTGTTAATCTGCCGAATAGTCTGCCGAAAAATCCCCTTGAAAGGTCAAGACTTCTTACCTATCGTAATGACAGAAATCAGTTCGCCTAGCCCCCGTAGAGTGGCAGGCCCGTGGGAGATGATGACATGACCTTACAGGATGTAAGCCTGTCCGACCGTTTCGATCTTAGCAAAGACACCGTGCTGCTCAGCGGCATTCAGGGGCTTGTCCGCTTGCCCTTGATGCAGGCGGCACGGGATCGTGCGGCAGGAAACAACACCGCCGGTCTGGTGACCGGCTATCGCGGTTCGCCACTTGGCGGCGTTGATCAGCAGATGCAGCGGGCGGAAAAACAACTGACCGCTGCTAATGTGCTGTTTCAAAGTGGCCTGAACGAAGACCTCGCCGCCACCGCCCTATGGGGTGCCCAACAGGCGGAGCTGCGCGGTGAGGGCAAATATGACGGCGTTTTTGGCATGTGGTATGGCAAAGGCCCGGGCGTAGACCGCACAGGCGATGTTTTCCGCCATGCCAACATGGCCGGTACCTCCAAATTTGGCGGCGTTCTGGTTGCGATGGGCGATGACCATACGGGCGAAAGCTCGACCGTCCTGCACCAATCCGAGTTCGCGCTGGTCGATGCGCTGATGCCAATCCTGGCGCCCGCTGGTGTGCAGGAGGTGCTGGATTACGGCATCTACGGATGGGCGCTCAGCCGGTATTCGGGCTGTTGGGTCGGTATTAAATGCCTCAAGGACACGATCGAGGTGACCGAGGTTGTGGACGGTCGTACTGACCGCATCCAGATCACCCTGCCAACCGATTTCGACATGCCCGCAGATGGCGTGAATATCCGTCTGGGCGACACCCCGACCGAGCAGGAGGCCCGCCTGCACGACCACAAACGCTTCGCTGCCGAGGCATTTGGCCGCGCTAACAAGTTGGATCACCGCGTACACGGCAGTAAATCCGCGCGCATCGGCATCGTTTCCAGTGGCAAAAGCTGGCTCGACATGATCCACGCGCTGGATCTACTGGGCATTGATGCGGAGGAAGCGGAGCGTCTGGGCATCACCACCTATAAGGTCGGCATGCCGTGGCCGCTCGACATGAAATCCATGCGCGAATGGTCCGACGATCTGGATATGATCATCTGCGTTGAGGAAAAGCGCAAGCTGATCGAGGTGCAGATCAAGGAAGCCATCTTTGACGAACGCCACGGCCGCCGCGTTATCGGCTGGAAAAAGGAAGACGGCTCGCTGCTGTTCACGGTCAAGGGCGCGCTGGACCCCGTCCTGATTGCTCGCAAATTGGGCGGGTTGCTGACGGAGGAGGGCGTGACCTCTGACCGTTTAACCACTGCGATGCAGGTTCTGGACTCCGCAGCCAAGGCAGATAACGCTGAGGAAATTGCCGCACGACTGCCATGGTTCTGCTCGGGTTGCCCGCACAACTCCTCGACCAAAGTACCAGACGGATCGCGCGCATATGCGGGCATCGGGTGCCACTATATGGTTCAGTGGATGGACCGCGAAACCTCCGGCTTTACCCATATGGGGGGCGAGGGCGCGAACTGGATTGGTGAAGCACCGTTTTCGAATACCAAGCATGTTTTCCAGAACTTAGGTGACGGCACATACAACCACTCGGGCATTCAGGCGATCCGCGCCGCGCTGGCCGCTGGCACCAATATTACCTACAAAATCCTCTACAATGATGCTGTCGCCATGACCGGCGGTCAGTCGAATGAGGGCGAGCTAGACGCGATGCGCATCGCGGCGGAGATCAAGGCGATGGGCGTTAAAACCATCATCGGCCTATATGATCCGAAGGAGGATGTGGATCCCTCGAAATTCCCGATCCAGATGCGCGAACGTACCGAGCTAGACGCCGTGCAGCGCGAATTGCGAGAGGTCGAGGGCGTTTCGGTCCTACTCTACATTCAAACCTGTGCTGCTGAAAAACGGCGTCGACGCAAGCGGGGCAAGTTCCCTGATCCGGACAAACGTATCTTCATCAACCCCTCCGTATGCGAGGGCTGCGGCGATTGTGGTGTGCAGTCGAACTGTGTGTCGATCCTGCCGATGGAAACCGAGCTGGGCCGCAAACGTCAGATTGATCAATCAAGCTGCAACAAGGATTTCTCATGCGTGCAGGGCTTCTGCCCCAGCTTCGTCACGGTTGAGGGCGCAAAGGTTCGCAAGGCGGCAACGACGGCTGTTCAAATCGGTGCACTGCCTGAACCGACCTTGCCGCAGATTAGCGGCACCCATAACCTGGTCATTACCGGCGTTGGCGGCACAGGTGTTGTGACTGTCGGCGCGCTGATCGCAATGGCAGCGCACCTTGAGGGCAAGGGCGCTGGCGTGATGGAGATGGCAGGCCTCGCACAAAAGGGCGGCGCGGTGCATATCCACGCTCGTATTGCCAATAAGCCTAGCGATATCAGCGCTGTCCGCGTAGCCGTGGGTGAGGCACATGGCGTGATCGGTGGCGATATGGTGGTTGCTGCCGGTTCGAAAACACTGGGCCTGATGACCCGTGGTCGCACTCGTGCTGTGTGCAATAGCCATGAAATCATCACCGGTGAATTCACGCAGAACAAGGAATTCCAACTGCCAACCGACCGCATGGGGTTGGCCCTGCGTGCGCGTCTTGGCGATGATGCGCTGACAATGTTGGATGCAAGTAAGCTGGCCGAGCGTGTGTTGGGCGATGCGATCTATGCCAATGTTTTGATGCTGGGCGCGGCATGGCAGGCGGGCTTGGTTCCGCTGAGCTTTGAATCGCTGATGCGGGCGGTGGAGCTGAACGGTGCGGGAATTGACGGTAATAAACGTGCATTCGAGCTGGGCCGTTGGGCGATCCACGCACCGGTTGAGGCAGCGAAACTGACTGAGCTTGCCCAACCGGCTGAGGAGAAAAGCATTGAGGAGCGCATTGCCTTCCGCGCCAATCAGTTGACCGAATATCAAAACCTTGCCTTGGCGAAACGGTTCAGCTCATTGGTTGATCGCGCGCGCGGTGTCAGCGACGAACTGGGCCTTGCCGTCGCACAAGGCTACCACAAGCTGTTGTCCTACAAGGATGAATATGAGGTTGCCCGCCTACAGGTTGATACCTTGCAGCAAGCAGTTGAGGAGAAGTTCGAGGGCGTTTCCGGCATGCGCTTCCACATGGCACCGCCGCTATTTGGTAAGAAAAACGCACAGGGACAGCCGGTGAAATCCGAGTTCGGCCCATGGATGTTCAAGGCGATGGCGTTGCTACGTCATGGCAAGGCGCTACGCGGCACACCGCTCGACATCTTCGGTTATACTGAGGAGCGCAAGATGGAGCGCGCCCTGATCGCGCAATATGAAGCCGATATGGATGAAGTTCTAGGCGCAGTTGATGCCTCCAGCCACGATGCCGCCGTTGCGCTGGCACTGATCCCGCTGCAAATCCGCGGCTTTGGCCATGTGAAGAAAGCAAATGCGGAGGCCGCCGCGAAACGGCGCGAGGAAGTGCTCGCGCAGTTTCGTGCAGGCGGCGCGCCAATTTTACGCGCCGCGCAGTAAACTCTCAGGGCGCGATGATGGTTGTTATCGCGCCCAGACCCTCAATCTCACATGTGCATGTGTCGCCACGGCTCAACGCACCAACCCCGGCAGGCGTGCCGGTATAGATCAGATCGCCCGCCTGCAATGCGACCGAGGTTGAGCAGATCGCGATGATTTCGGGCACGGACCAGATCATATCGGCCAGATCGCCGCGCTGTCGCTCCACCCCATTTACGGAACTGGTAATCGCACCGGTTAGCGGATGATCGCCTGCATGAATTGGCCCGCAAATGGCCGAGCTATCAAACGCCTTTCCCCAATCCCATGGGCGGCCAGCCTTTTTCGCCACGGCCTGTAAATCGCGACGCGTCAGGTCATTCCCGATTGCGTAGCCCCAGATATGGCTGGCGGCATCCTTGACCGTAATATTGATGCCGCCTTTACCGATGGCGACGACCAGCTCCGCCTCGTGATGCAGATCCTCGGTCAATGGGGGATAGGGGATGGTCGCGCTATCATCGACCAGCGCATCCGCAGGTTTGGTAAAGAAGAACGGCGGATCGCGTTCGTCATTTCCCATTTCGCGGGCATGCGCGGCATAATTGCGGCCGACGCAAAACACACGGCGCACGGCAAAGCGTTGCTCGCTGTCATGAATCGCGACGGAGGATATGGGCGGGGTGGGGAGTGCGAAATCTGTCATGGCGCAAATCTAGCGCGCCTTGAATCAACTGTCCGCAAATATCAGTACCGGTGGCGCATCAATCGACGCTGCGCCACCGGCTGTAATCAAATCAGACCAGACGGGACTGGTCCATTGCCGCGCGCACGAAGCTGGCGAATAGCGGGTGCGGTGCGAATGGCTTTGACTTCAGCTCCGGATGGAACTGCACGCCGACAAACCAAGGATGCGTTGGAATCTCAACAATCTCAGGCAATTCGCCATCGGGGCTAAGGCCGGAGAAGTGCAAGCCTGCCTCTTCCAGCTTTTCGCGATAGGCGATATCGACCTCGAACCGGTGGCGATGCCGCTCGGAAATATTGGTCGCGTTGTAGATTTCAGCGATCCGGCTGCCCGCAACCAAGGTGGCGTCATAGGCGCCTAGGCGCATCGTGCCACCCTTATCATCGTTGATCGAGCGCTGGATGGTGCGGTTGCCCTCGTTCCATTCCTTCATGTGATAGATCACATGCTCGAATCGCTCACCGCCGGTCTCATTGTCGAATTCCTGCGAACCGGCCTTGCCGATACCTGCAAGATTCCGTGCAGCCTCAACCACGGCCATTTGCATGCCGAGACAGATGCCGAAATAGGGGATGTTGTTCTCGCGCGCATATTGCGCCGCTTTGATCTTACCCTCGGTTCCGCGCTCTCCAAACCCACCGGGTACGAGAATCGCGTTGAAGCCTTCGAGGTAGGGCGAGGGATCATCGCTGTCGAAAATTTCCGCATCGATCCATTCGGTGCGGACCTTCACGCGGTTATGCATGCCGCCATGGGTCAATGCCTCGCTGATGGATTTATAGGCATCCTCCAGCTGGGTGTATTTGCCAACAACCGCGATGCGCACTTCGCCATCGGGGTTATAGATGCGGTCAGCCACATCGCGCCAGCGGTCCAGCTTGGGCGCGGGGGCAGGGGAGATGCCGAATGCATCCAGAACCGCCTGATCCAATCCCTCACGGTGATAAGCCAGCGGTGCCTCGTAGATGGATTTCAGGTCCAGCGCCGCGATCACCCGCTCTGGCCGCACATTGCAGAACAGGGCCAGCTTCTCGCGCTCCTTCGAGGGAATCGGCTGATCGGCGCGGCACACCAGAATATCCGGCGCGATACCGATGGAGCGGAGTTCCTTAACCGAGTGCTGAGTCGGTTTCGTCTTCAGCTCACCCGATGCGGCGATAAAGGGCAGCAGGGTCAGGTGCATGAACAGGCACTGACCGAATGGTTGTTCCTGTCCGAACTGACGGATCGCCTCAAAGAAGGGCAGCCCCTCAATATCGCCGACTGTGCCGCCGATTTCGCACAGCATGAAGTCAACTTCGTCGCCGCCAACCTCAAGGAAATCCTTGATCTGGTTGGTGACGTGCGGAATCACCTGAATGGTTTTCCCCAGATATTCGCCGCGACGCTCCTTCTCCAACACGGTGGAGTATATGCGGCCCGATGATACGGAATCAGTCGAACGGGCTGCAACGCCGGTAAATCGCTCGTAATGGCCAAGGTCCAGATCGGTTTCCGCGCCATCATCGGTGACGAATACTTCGCCATGCTCGAATGGGGACATCGTGCCCGGATCGACGTTCAGATAGGGGTCCAGTTTGCGCAAACGTACCGAATAGCCACGCGCCTGTAGCAAGGCACCCAAGGCGGCAGATGCCAGACCCTTGCCCAGCGAGGAGACGACTCCGCCAGTAATGAATACGTATCGCGCCATGTGAAATGGTCCCCCGTGTCGGCCTGAAATGCCGCGTGGTGTCTGTCAGAATTGTCACCACGCCACGGGAGTAGAGCCTTAGCCTGAAATGTTGATTCCAGCAAGAGCTCACACCCCCGATCTAGTGGCCGGGGGTGATAGTGACGCGATGTCTTGGGTTTAAGTTATTCAGCCGCTGGGGGCAATTCGAGGCCACCACTTGTGGGCGGCAACAGATCGCCCTGTAGGCCAGCAGGCAATGTCGGGTCGATCTCGACCTCTTCTACATCTGTACCCAGACGGTCCAGAACGCTGGAATTGCCGCTTTCGCGTGCTGCAATGATCGTCAGCGCGATGCACAGGGATAGGAAGCCCGCAGCAATGATCCATGTGACCTTGCTCAACGCAGTTGCCGCGCCACGGCCGGACATCAATCCGTTGCCGCCAGCACCGCCGCCTCCGCCTCCGACGCCAAGGCCGCCGCCTTCGGAGCGCTGCATCAGCACCACAATGATGAGCGCGAGGGCGAGTAGAAGCAGGATGATCAATAGAACGTTTTGCATTACGGGTCCGTGCGCTGTCTTGTGGTGATGCGAGGCTGTCTAACAAAGGCATGTTAGGGTGTCGATGCGAAAACGGCCCCAAGTGATCTGAGCAGGAGCGAATAACCCAATGGTAAGGCTAAAGCAGATCACTCCCTTCGTGCTTGTAACCGATATGGGGCGCGCGCGTAGGTTTTTTGAGGGGGTGCTGGGGTTTTCCACAACCTTTCATGCGGACAACTACGCTTTCATCCGGCGTGATGCGGTTGCGCTGCGCTTGATCGAGGTTGAGCAGAGCTGTGATCTGCACGATCCGGCACGACAACAGCACTGTTATATCGACGTTGATGGAATCGATGCGCTGTATGAACAAATGCAGCCGCAGCTCGATAAATTACCGGCGGGGCGTGTTCGCGCACCATTTGACACCTATTACGGACAACGCGAATTCCATGTCAGCGATGAGGATGCGCTGCTGATCTCATTCGGGCAGCCGGTTGCGACCTAATACCCTTGAAACTCCTCAGGATCATAATGCAGCAGCACGGGTACGATCAAATCTTCCTCATCCGTGAGATGCCGATCCAGAAAGCCGCCGAATCCGGTGATGCGGTCATGAAGCCTACCTGCCTCATCCCGCGCCTTGCCATTGCCGAGCGCTCCAAGCAATGCGTTCGCATCCTTCGCAAAGCCCGCCAGATGTTCATCCAGCGCATGGTGGTCCGCATCCAGCATTTCGAATCCGCGAATGAGGCGTTTGTCCTGCTTGGTCAAAACGGGGAAATAATGCGTGTCCTCCATCGTGTGATGGCCGTGGATTTCGTGCAGCATCTTTTGCCCGATACGCGCGGTCTCACGCCCATAGCGTCCCGCATCGACGCGCTGGTCCAGATAACCCTCGACGCCCGATAGCAGTATCTTGTTCATCTTGCGAAACATCAGATGGCGATCCAGCCAGAAGCGGATCAACTGCCCGAAATTATGGTGCCCCTCCCACGTTTCACGCGGATAGGTTTCGAGCAGGACGCGCAGGGCATCTGGCAGGCGTTCGCGGGTATTGAGGTCTAAATCCATGCTCCCAAGGTAGCATCCACGCCGATCACGAGAAGTCTCTATTTAGGAAACGAACTTGTGACGCGGTTGCGTGTTTGCGCTGTGCTATGGCCGGATCAAACAGATCAGGAGGGCGATATGACGCCATTGAGTACGCAGGATCGACTGGACGGGGTCGCGCTGCTGGTGCTGCGATTGGGCCTCGTCTGGTTCATCTTTCTGTGGGCCGCGCATAAGATCATCACGCCTGCGCAATATCAGGGATTGGCGCAGCACTATGACGGGGTGTCGCTGGACAATGCACAAACCTATGCCCTAGCCGGTGCGCAGATCGCGATATGTCTGTTGGCGCTGTTCGGGATCATGCGTTTGTTCAGCTATGGCGCGCTGCTGGTGATGCACTTCTTTACAGTGACGCGGCGGCTGGACGGATTTCTGGATCCCTTTGCGCTGAACGAACGGGGGTTTCCGATCCACCGCAATCAAGTCATCGATCTGGCGGTGCTTGCTGCAATGATCGCGCTGATCCTGTTGATCCGTCGGGATAATTTCAGCATCGGTGGTTGGTTGCGCCGTAGGGCAGGAACATTCAAATGGTGGATGTGAAAACGGCCCCGCATGGGGGCCGCTTCCTTTAGGCTTAGATGGGGCTAGGATTAGTTTTTAGCCTTATCGACCATCTTGCCAGCCGAGATCCAAGGCATCATTTCGCGCAGTTTGCCACCAACCTGCTCGATCTGGTGCTCGTCGTTCAGGCGGCGTGTGCCCTTGAAGAACGGCTGGCCAGCCTGGTTTTCCTGCATGAAGTCACGCACGAATGCACCGGTCTGGATGTCGCGCAGAACTGCCTTCATCCGTGCCTTTGTCTCATCGTAAGGCAGGATGCGTGGGCCGGAAACGTACTCGCCATACTCGGCAGTGTTCGAGATGGAGTAGTTCATGTTTGCGATGCCGCCCTCGTAGATCAGGTCTACGATCAGCTTCACTTCGTGCAGACACTCGAAATACGCCATTTCAGGTGCGTAGCCAGCCTCGACCAGCGTCTCGAAGCCCATGCGGATCAGTTCAACGATACCACCGCACAGAACTGCCTGCTCACCGAACAGATCGGTTTCGCACTCTTCACGGAAGTTCGTCTCGATGATGCCGGAGCGGCCGCCACCGATCGCTGCACAGTAGGACAGGCCGATTTCCAGCGCCTTGCCGGATGCATCCTGCTCAACAGCAACGAGGCAGGGAACGCCGCCGCCCTTTGTGTATTCGCCGCGAACGGTGTGACCTGGGCCCTTTGGCGCCATCATGATGACGTCAACGCCGGGCTTCGGCTCGATCAGGCCGAAATGCACGTTCAGACCGTGAGCGAAGGCAATTGCGGAGCCTTCCTTCAGGTTGTCGTGGACGTATTTCTTGTATGTCTCAGCCTGCAATTCGTCGGGCATGGTGAACATGATGACATCGCACCATGCTGCTGCCTCTGCGATGCCCATAACGGTCAGGCCTTCGCCCTCAGCCTTGGCAGCGGAGGCGGAACCCTCACGCAGTGCAACGACGAGGTTTTTCGCGCCGCTGTCGCGCAGGTTCAGTGCGTGTGCGTGGCCCTGCGAGCCATAGCCCAGAATCGCGACCTTTTTGTCCTTGATGAGGTTGATGTCGCAATCACGATCATAATAAACGCGCATGGGTGTATCCTTTGTTTTATTCCCCGATTGAGGGGTAATTTACGCAAAAATCGCCGATAGATATTTCTTTCTGTGTCGAAATATCGGTAATTGGCGTATATCTATGCGTCAAAGCGGCGTGAAGGACAAAATTCATGCTCGACGATACAGACAGGCGCATTTTACGCCAAATGCAGGCAGACCCCACCGCATCGGTGGCGGTGATAGCGGAACGTGCGGGGCTTAGCCATGCGCCGTGCTGGCGCCGGATTTCGAAAATGGAACGGGACGGCGTGATCAAGGGGCGGCGTGTCCTGATCGATCAGCGCAAACTGGGTTGGGAGGTGCAGGTTTTTCTCCGCATTACCCTCGATAAAACCGCCCGAAACGCCTTTGACGCCTTTATCACCGAGGCGCGGAAAATCCCCGAGGTTACGGCGATGCAAACCTTGCTGGGACGGGTGGATATTCGCATGGATGTCGCCGCGCGCGATCTGGCGCATTATCAGCAGATCTATCGGGACCGGATCATGGCATTGCCCCATATCCTAGACGTGGAATCACTCATGCTGGTGGCAGAGCTGAAAAACTCCGAGGCGGTGCCGGTATGACTGAGTTGGACGCGACCGATCACGCCATTCTGGATGCGCTGCGCGCTGATGGCAGCCTGAATGCAAAGCAAGTGGGCGACAGCGTTGGCCTCAGCCAGCCCGCGGCTTATCGTCGGATTCGGCGGCTTGAGGCGGACGGCATCATCACCGGACGCGCCCTGATCGTGGATGCAGCCAAGCTGGGCTACGGCGTCACCGTCTTTCTAGGGGTAAAACTGGCGGTGCGGGGCAGGGGGGCGATGGCTGATTTCGAAAAGGCTGTTATCGCCGTGCCCGAGGTGCAGTTGGTGCAGCAGGTCATCGGCGTGCATGACTACCGTTTGCGTGTCGTTGCGCAGGACCTCAGCGATTTCGAGCGGATTTTGCGGCGGCGTATTATGACTTTGCCGGGTGTTGGTGATGTGGAGTCGAATGTTCTGTTAAGTGAGGAGTGATAGGTTCCTGACGTGCGCGACCATCTACAGTCGGGCTTGAATTTTAATCGTCAGGACATATGCTTGTGAAACGTCTTTCTACTCCAATATTCGCGATCCTCATTTTGCTGTCCGGTTGCACCGATGTTGCACGGCAGGTCGGAAGCCAAAATGGCGCGCCCGTATATGAAGTGTTTGGCAAGAGCCGCTTGGCGAGTGGACTCGCAGTCGAAGAACGTCGCGATTCAGCCAGTCTACGCAGCGCACGACGCGAGGAAATGCGGAATATGGCGATGGCCACCTGTCCAAATGGGTATCGTCCGGTTGGTTCCAGCCAGATGGGAACCTCGGCATGGCATCGCGGCGAGGATGGATCGCCCTTTAATATAGTCCTGCGCGAAACGCAGAACACTGTGTGCACTAACTAAGGCCGCTTTGGTCGGGGGCGCAGATCAGCGCCCCCGTTTGTCAGGATTTACCGCGCAGCATACGCCACGCCCAGATTAGCAGGCAGGCACCGACAACGCCTGCCAGCAATCCGCCAAGGAAGCTGGTTCGGCTGTCGAACCCAACAATCCCGATCAGGAAATTAAAGACAGTCGCGCCAGTAATTCCCAGAAGGATGTTGGTAATCAGGCCATGATCCGCCTTCATCAGTTTCTCGGCAATCCATCCTGCGATACCGCCGATGATGATTGAAACGATTAGGCCCATATTTGTTCCTCGTAATGTTGATCCGGCTTTAAATTGCTTATTCCGCGCCGCGAGCGATTGCGGCAACGCCTGTTCGTGCAACCTCGACCAGCCCCAGCGGAACCATCAACTCAACAAAAGCATCCACTTTTTCCGGTGCGCCGGTTAGCTCGAAAACGAAGCTTTGCAACGTGGTGTCCATGACGCGGGCACGGAAAACCTCGGCTGTGCGCAATGCCTCAACCCGCAGATCGCCGGTGCCGCGAACCTTGACCAGGGCCAATTCACGCTCAACGCTGGCGCCCTCGACTGTCAGGTCGTGAACCTCATGCACCACGACCATCCGCTCCAGCTGATGCTTGATCTGCACGATGACTTGCGGCGTACCTGTGGTGACAACAGTGATGCGCGAACGGTGGCCGGTGTGGTCAACCTCCGCCACGGTCAGGCTGTCGATGTTATAGCCGCGGCCCGAGAATAATCCGATGACGCGCGCCAGAACGCCATCAACGTTATCCACCAGAACGGCGAGGGTGTGACGCTCGTTCACATCAGAGAACGGGGTGCGTAGGTCATAGGCGCTTTTCTTCGAGCTGCCTTTTTTTAGGTCTAGAGGGGACATGGTTGTCGCTCCTTAATAAGTCGATACGAAATGGGGTGAGAGGTTGGAGTTGCCCCCAACCGTCAGGTCACACCATCACCGCGCCGCCAGCCTGAATTGCGCCTTGGGTCGAGGCATCGCCCAGCAGCATTTCGTTATGCGCCTTGCCGCTCGGGATCATGGGGAAGCAGTTTTCGTGCTTTTCTACCAGGCAATCGAACACCACCGGGCCGTCATGTTCAATCATCTCCATGATTGCATCATCCAGACCATCAGGGTCCGAGCATTGGATGCCCTTTGCGCCGAATGCCTCAGCCAGCTTTACGAAATCGGGCAGGCTCTCGGACCAGCTCGACGAATAACGCTCACCATGCAGCAATTCCTGCCACTGGCGGACCATGCCCAGACGTTCGTTGTTCAGGATGAACTGCTTAACCGGTGCGCGGAACTGCATTGCGGTTCCCAGCTCCTGCATGTTCATCAGCCATGATGCCTCACCGGCCACGTTGATGACGAGGCTTTCAGGATGCGCGATCTGTACGCCGATAGAGGACGGGAAACCGTAGCCCATCGTACCCAACCCGCCCGAGGTCATCCAGCGGTGCGGATCCTCGAAGCCCAGATATTGCGCGGCCCACATCTGATGCTGACCAACCTCGGTTGTGATGTAGCGGTCGTATTTCTTGGTCAGAGCCTCCAGCCGCTGCAAAGCGTATTGCGGCTTGATGATCGGGCCTTTCTGTTCATAGCTCAGGCACTGCTTTTCACGCCAGCCGTCGATCTTTTTCCACCACTTTGCAACTTCCTCGGAGCGGGTTTTGCGCCCGCGTGCCTTCCAGATGCGCAGCATATCCTCAAGAACGTGCGCGATGTCGCCAACGATGGGAACGTCCACGCGGATGATCTTGTTGATCGAGGATGGATCGATATCGATGTGAACCTTCTTTGACTTCGGGCTGAACGCATCTGTGCGGCCAGTGATCCGATCATCAAACCGGGCGCCGATGCAGATCATCGCATCGCAATCATGCATGGCCATATTGGCCTCATAGGTGCCGTGCATACCCAACATGCCCAGCCATGCCTCGCCCGAGGCAGGATAGGCACCCAGACCCATCAGGGTAGAGGTGATCGGGAAGCCAGTTTCACCAACCAGCTCGCGCAGCAGTTGGCTGGCCGCCGTACCGGAGTTGATGACACCACCGCCTGTATAAAGGATCGGACGCTTGGCCGTTTCCAGCAACTCAACCGCCTGCGTGATCGCGTCAACGTCGCCTTTGACCTGCGGGGCGTAGTGGCCCTTATTCGCCTTTTCCGGCTTCACATAGGTGCCATCAGCGAACTGAACATCCTTGGGGATGTCGATCAGAACGGGGCCGGGGCGACCTGATGTGGCAACGTGGAATGCCTGATGCAATGTGTTGGCCAGATTGTCCGTGTCCTTAACCAACCAGTTATGCTTGGTGCAGGGGCGAGTGATGCCGACGGTGTCCGCCTCCTGAAAGGCATCGTTGCCGATCATGAATGTCGGAACCTGACCGGACAGAACAACCAGCGGGATCGAGTCGAGCAGCGCATCCGTTAGGCCGGTAACGGCATTTGTTGCACCCGGGCCAGAGGTTACCAGAACAATGCCGGGCTTACCGGTGGAGCGGGCATACCCCTCCGCCGCGTGGGTTGCGGCCTGTTCGTGGCGAACCAGAATGTGACGGATGTCGTTCTGCTGAAAGATAGCGTCATAAATCGGTAGGACCGCGCCGCCTGGATAGCCAAATACGGTATCGACGCCCTGGTCCTTCAGGGCTTTGACGACGATCTCTGCTCCAGACATACGGGTCATGGGTCTGTCTCTCTTACTGCTGGGCACTACGCCCTGTTTCTACTTCTACGGTGCATCGGTTCTGGCTTAACATCGGGCATAAAAAAACCCCCGAGGTGGGGGTCATGCGCGCCTGCTGCCGTGGGGTATGTCCCCGCGTCAGGCGCGCTTTCCAATAAGTACGACGATGGTGTTCATGGCTTTATCCTCTGCTGGAACCCGTTTTACCCTCTTGCGAGGTGGGGTCAACCGTCTATTTCGGATAAAGTAACCAGAAATGGCTATTTTTCGAAATTAAATGTCGCGCTTTGCGTTTTTCGCGCAGCATCACGAACCACGTCAGTCCTTCAGCCCCAACAATCCGCTTTCGAGGACGTATCGTGTCAGCCCTGCTGTCGTATCTATGGCCAGTTTGCGTTTGATATTTTTGCGGTGGGTTTCGACGGTGCGCACCGAAATATCCAGATCCCGCGCGACCTCCTTGTTCGAGGCACCGCGGGCAAGGCGCAGCAGTACCATCTGCTCGCGGCTGGTCAGCGGCTCACGATCGCCATCAGGTGTGGGCTGCAACGCGCCCTCGGTTCCGGTGCACAGATAGGTGTCGCCTGCGTGTACCTGCTCAATTGCGGTGACGATTTCCTCGGTCGGTACGTCCTTGAGCAAGTATCCCTTCGCGCCATGGCGCAGCGCGGTTGAGATATATTCGGGATTGTCATGCATCGACAGGATGATGATGCGGGCATTGGGATCACGCTCCAGCACCAGTTCCGTCGCGGTCAGCCCGTTCATGCCGGGCATGTTCAGATCCATCAGCGTCACGTCAGGGTTCATCCGCGCGATAGTGTCCACCGCATCACGGCCATTGGTGACGGAGGCGATAACCTCGATCTGTTCAAAGGTTTCCAGAACGGCCCGAACCCCCTCCGTCACGAGGGGGTGGTCATCGGCCAGGATCACGCGAATTGGGGTCATGTTAGCTTTCTATGCTCTACGGGCGCGCCAGAGGCGAGGTGGCTGGCAGGCACGTTTGCATCGATGCGCGTGCCGTGATGCGAGGCGGTGATTTTGAATGTACCGCCCAGATGCTCCATCCGCTCAGCCATATTTCGCAGGCCAATTCCCGCGCCATTGCGGCGGGATACATTAAACCCACCACCATTATCGGTAATTGTCATGGCGGCACCGCGCCGGTGGGGTTTGATATGGATCACAACCTCAGTCGCGTTGGAGTGACGCTCAATATTGGTCAGTGCCTCCTGCGCGATACGGAACAGCGCCGTTTTGCCATCTGAGGTCAGCGAGTTGCGCAGCGCCACAGTATCAAGCCGGGTGATAATACCGGTCCGTTCCTGAAATTCCTCGGCCAATGATTTCAGGGCAGGGGACAGGCCCAGATCGTCCAGCGCACCGGGGCGCAAATCGCGGCTGATGCGGCGGACCTCCTTGATCGCCAGATTCAGACGCTCGGTCGATTTATCCAGCGTTGCCTCAACATCCGGCGCGCCGGTGGTGATCTTACGGCGGGCCAGTTCCAGCCCGTAGCGGATGCTGACCAGTACCTGCGAGATAGAGTCGTGCAGCTCACGCGCAACGCGGCCGCGCTCCTCCTCCTGTGTATGAACGATGCGTTGGGTCAGGATGGCCAGTTTTGAATCTGCCAAGCGCCTCTCACGCAGGTTAATCAACATGCCCGAGGCAAAGACGCCCAGAAGCACGATCAGCGTAATCGCAGCGATCCATATAAAGGTGTGCCGGATGCGGCTTTCCATCTCGGCGCGGGTCATGGCGACTTGAGCACGCACATCGTCGATAAAGATGCCGGTGCCGATCGCCCATTGCCAATCCTGCAAGCCGATAACGTAGCTGACAATCGGGCTTTCCTCACCGGTGGAGGGTTTGGGCCAGATATATTCGTGATAGCCGCCACCCTGCCGCGCCAGTGTAATCAGGGGCTCCACGACCAACGTGCCGGAGCTGTCGCGCAACTCGATAAGGTTGCGGTTGATTAATTCGGTCTGTTTGGAACTGACGATATTCGTGCCGTCATATTCGTAGACAAAAAAGAACCCGTCATTACCGTAAGTCATCGCCGCAAGTATTTGCGCAGCGCGAGTTTTTGCCGCCTCATCATCGGGACCGGCGGGGCCGTAAATGTGGTAAATCGCGTTGCGCGCCAATGCCATATAGTTGCGCAGCTCGGCTTCCTTTGTCTCCAGCAGGGTATCCTCCAGAAACGCAATCTCATCCTCGGCCAATTGGCGGGACTGATAGGCGACCAAGGATGCAATGCACGCAACCGCAAGGACAAGCGGCACCGTCGCCAGAAGGAAGATCTTCTGACCATAGCTGGGCCACCAGCGCAGGCGCTTTAGCTTTGCAAACATTAGCGTCCTCTAAATGTGCGCGAGGGGCGGAACAGCCTGAATTCAGACGGGGTAGCGCCTATCGCGCGGGGACTCAAGTTTGCTGGCTGTGGCAGCGTGAGCCATCTGGCGTGTTCAATTCGCAAGCGCGTCATTTAGGCGAGAATCTAAAAAATTCAATACTACGGGCTTCTGGGTATTCCCCACTGGCATCCTCGCGGCTAAGGTTTGGGCGTTCATGACCCGTCCACCAAAGGACGGGCGTTATTGGGAGGTCATTATGGATCGTCGCTCTTTTCTAAAGAATTCCGCACTCGGTGGTACTGCTGCCGCTGCTGCAACACTCGCCGCACCTGCATACGCACAGGGCCGTCGCACGCTGACCCTTGTCACCACATGGGGCCGTGGCCTCGCAGGTGTACATGACAGCGCACAGCGTTGTGCCGATCAGATCACCGCCATGACCGATGGTGCGCTGACGATCGACCTCAAGGCTGCTGGCGAACTGGTTGGTGCGTTCGAAGTATTCGATGCAGTTTCCTCGGGTCAGGCTGACATGTATCACGGCGCTGACTATTACTTCGTAGGTCAGCACCCTGCATTCGCTTACTTCACAGCTGTACCATTCGGCATGACCGCTCAGGAACTGACCAACTGGTACTACTGGATGGGCGGACAGGAGCTGCACCACGAGCTGGGCGAAATCTTCAACATCAAATCCTTCCTCGCAGGCAACACCGGCGCACAGGCTGGCGGTTGGTTCGCGAACGAGATTACTGGTCCTGAGGACTTTAACGGTCTCAAGTTCCGTATGCCGGGCCTTGGTGGTCAGGCGCTGGGTCGTCTTGGCGCATCCGTTCAGAACATTCCGGGCGCAGAAGTGTATCAGGCACTGGCATCCGGCGCGATCGACGGAACCGAGTGGATTGGCCCATGGGCTGACGAGAAGGCCGGTTTCCAGGAAATCACCAAGACTTACTACGCTTCGGGCTTCCACGAGCCGGGCGCTGGTCTGTCGCTGGCGACCAACCTCGACGTCTGGAACTCGCTCTCCGCTGCGCATCAGGCAGTTATCGAGAACGTTTCCGCGGCTTCGCACTCCATCAACCTGGCACAGTTCATGGCTGAAAATGGTGCTGCGCTTGACCGTCTGCAATCCGCTGGCGTGACCGTTCGTGAATTCCCTGACTCGGTTTGGGATGCGTTCGGCGTCGCTTCGCAGGAAGTTCTGGAAGAGAACATGGGCGATGAGCTCTATGCGAAGATCCACAACTCCGCGATGGATTCCATGGCGAAATCGTCCAACTGGATCGCACGTTCGTCGGGCGTCTACACAGCACAGCGCGACCGCGTACTGGGCTAATCGGTTCGATTTGATTTTGCAGCGGGGCGCCCACGGGTGCCCCGCATGCCGATCTTCGGACAGGGTGCGGTTCTGCCGACCCATATTCTCACTGATTTTTGACGGGTGGTTGCAATGCTGGACGCGTTGGGCTGGTTTTTTGGAAACCTATGGACCGGCTTTTCCGGTATCTTCACCGCTTTGGCCGATACGGGTTCGTGGGCAAACTGGGGCGAGGACAAGGCGAGCCTGATGCGGTTCATCTATTATGGTGCATCGGTTCAACTGTTTTTCGCGCTGCTTTCTGTCCTGATGATCCTGCTGGTCGTCGGGCTGTTCTATCGCCCGCTGCTATGGTCGGTCGTTCGCGGTATCGAATGGTTCCAGAACGGTCTAGGCCGGATGTTTGCATGGGCCGGTTTGTTCATGGTTCTGCAACAGGTTATGATCGTTTTCCTACAGCGGATTTTCCGTGAGAGCGCGATCAGCTTCGGTTTCGCCGATGTCGTCTTTACCCGTGATGTTTCGTGGTGGTCCGAAGAGCTGAAGCTGTACAACGCTATGATTGTCGCGCTTTGCGTTGGCTACACCTTCGTTCAGGGCGGGCATGTGCGGGTTGATCTGTTCTATGCCGGCGCGAAATATCGCACGAAAAAGATCGTCGATATGATCGGTGCCGTATTCTTCATGCTGCCGCTGACGGTTATCGTTTGGCTGTTCTCGTGGTTCTTCATGTGGCGCAACATGATTACGCCGCCTGTTGCCGTGACCGATACATTGGACCGCCTGCTGCTAAAGGCGCGCGCCGTGCGCTGGAATATTGAGACGATCGGGTTCAGCCCGAATGGTTTCGATCAGTACTGGATGTTCAAAATGCTGATCCTCAGCTTTGCCGCAACGATGTTCATAATGGCGTGGGGCAGCTTCTACCGCTCACTGCTGGAATGCATCGAGGGGCCAGAGAGCGACGGCAAATTCATCGATAAAGACCAGCTCGGCGACGATATCGCCGAAGCTGCCGCCGAAATCCACTAAAGCCATAAAAACCAAGGGGCACAGATCACATGTTGTTCGGTCTGGACGGGGTCGAAATCGGCCTGATTATCACCTTCGCCTGCCTGTTCGGGGCGATTATGTCTGGCTATCCGGTGGCGTTTTCCATCGGTGGTGCGGGTATTATCGCATTCGGTATTCTGGCGGCGCTATCCGATGCTGGTATTCTGCTTCATCAGGCGGTCGATGACCGCTCCGCTGAATATGCGCAACTGGTCGCAGATGGGGTGGCGCGGGATACGATCTCGCTGTTCCGATATCCGGATTTGCCCACCTATACGCAGGAACTGTTTCCTGATGGATGGCAGCGGGCCTTTGATCGCAACATCGCGCTGATTACCAACCGTATGAACGAACGTGTCTTTGCCGGACCGTCGATTGAGACATTGCTAGCTGTAGCGATGTTCGTTCTGATGGGCATCACGCTGGAACGCTCGCGCATTGCGAATGACTTGCTGACCACGATGGCGCGGGTTTTTGGACCGCTTCCCGGTGGTTTGGCTGTTTCGATTGTTGTCGTGGGCGCGTTCCTTGCCGCATCGACCGGTATCGTTGGTGCCACGGTTGTGACGATGGGCCTGCTGGCGCTGCCGACAATGTTGCGCAATGGCTATTCGCCCGAGCTTTCGACAGGTGTTATCGCGGCGTCCGGTACTCTAGGCCAGATCATCCCGCCATCCATTGTGATTGTTCTGCTCGGGACACTGGCCGGTGATTTGTATTCCACCGCGCAGGAGGAATTCGCGCAGGCCAATATGTGCCCCGATGCGCTGACCTATCTGGGTGAACCTGCGGTTCTGTCCGTTGGTACGCTGTTCCAGGCGGCTCTGCTGCCCGGTATCTTCCTCGCCTTCCTATATGGCGCCTACGCGTTCGGTTTCGCGATGGTTTATCCTGAAAAGGCACCACCCGTTGCTGGATCGCAGGGCGATGTGCAGATTGTTGGCCGTTATCACAACGTCACTTGGTTCGTTGGTGCACCTGTTGCAATCATCCTGTTCGCTATCGGTTTGAGCACGGCTGGCCTGTCCGGCTCGCAAAATGTCAGCGTCTCCTCGATTGCTGATCTGGGCGCGCAGGCAGAACTGCGGACCAATGTTTCTGCCGAGTGCCAAGCCTCGATGATTGAGCGTCACGGTCAGGAAAAATGGGACCGCGCGGTTCTGCAACAGGCTGATATTGATGCCAATGGCGGTACGCTGACGCAGGAGCAGCGCGAGTTGTCGCCTGAGGCATTGGCTGAGGCTGAGGCACAGGCGCTTGCAAACGCTCCTCTGTTGTCCTCCACACTGATGCTGGTTTGGGTGCTTGCCGGTATTGCGCTGGCCATGTCCGTGGGTGTTGCTCCGCGCTTGCCAATGCTGCCAATCCTGATCGGGGCAGGGGCGATTGGTGTTGGTATCGTGCTGGATGCGGCCTTTATCGGCCCGCTGACGACGCCGGGCACGGCCTTCCTGATCCTTGCGATCCCGTTTGCGGCGCTGCTGTATTCGATCCGTGAGGCGGCTGGCCGTCTAGGACAAAACGATCTGCTGCGCGTGGTATTCCCGCCGCTGGTTCTGATCGTGGCCGTTCTGGGATCGATCCTCGGCGGGATTACCAATCCGACACCGGCCGCTGCGCTGGGTGCTGCTGGTGCATTGCTGTTGGCCGCCTATCGTAAGCTGGAGGAAGATCCTGATCGTTCGCCCGCTCCGATTATCTGGGGTACGCTGTCGATTATTCTGATGCTGGTCCTTGGCACGACTTTCGATCTGCGCATTTCGATCGAGCAGGTTTCGGTTGAGAACTACATCGCCTTTGTCATCGCGCTGATCTGCTATTCGGTGTCCATGCTGACATTGGTCTATTGCTGCTGGATCCTGTGGTCCAAGGGCGTTTTGACACCGGTAGTGCGCGAAACGGCCAAGGTAACATCGATGGTGTTCGCGATCCTGATTGGCTCGCAGCTGCTGAACCTCGTGCTGATCTCCTTCGGTGGTGAGCACTACATTCAGGATTTCCTCAAGAGCTTCGATAGTGAGTTCAAGGTATTCTTGATGGTGATGCTGGTGCTGTTCATCCTCGGCTTTGTTCTGGATTTCCTTGAGATCATCTACATCGTGATCCCGATTGTTGGGCCGGTGATCTATGGCGGAACGCTTGATCCGAAATGGGTTACGATCATGATCGCGGTGAACTTGCAGACCTCGTTCCTGACGCCTCCCTTCGGCTTCGCGCTGTTCTATCTGCGCGGTGTGGCACCGGCGAGCGTTACGACAGGCCACATCTATCGCGGCGTTATCCCGTTCGTGTTGATCCAGGTGGTTGGTCTGGGCTTGCTGTGGATGTTCCCATCCATCGTGACCATCGTGCCGGACCTGCTGTCCAACTAAACCGCTGAAACAGAAAAGCCCGCCCGATTGTCACGTCGGGCGGGCTTTTTCATGTCTGCTATTTGGGTCCTAGGTGGCGCTATCCGGCAATTGGATCGCGGCGACCTGATCCTGAATGGGATCATGGCGCAGGGGATGATGGGCGGTTTCCATCTGCTGCGGATCGTGCAGTTCCTGCCAGTTGCCCGCGCTGTAAATCTCCAGCGGGCGAAAGCGTGCCTTATACGCCATTTTCTGCGAACCGGGCACCCAGTAGCCTAGATATACATAGGGCAGGCCCGCCTCACGTGCGATCTCGATATGGTCGAGGATCAGGTATGTGCCCAGCGAGCGGGATGCGGCATCGGGCTCGAAAAAGGAATAGACCATCGACACGCCATCATTCAGCACATCTGTCAGGCAGGTCGCGGTCAGGTGCTGTTGCGCATCATGATATTCGATGACTCGGCTACGAACGGGGGTTTCCTCGATCATTGCGGCGAATTCAAACATGTCCATATCCGCCATTCCGCCATCCGCGTGGCGGTGGTCCAGATAGCGGCGGAATAGCATGTACTGATCCTCGGTCGCCCATGGGGACGTTCCTGCCCGCACCAGATCACGGTTTTTGCGGGTGATCCTACGCTGGCTGCGCGTCGGCTCAAAATCTGCAACACGGATGCGGGCCGACATACAGGCCGAGCAATCCGCGCAGGATGGCCGGTACAACACGTTTTGAGAGCGTCTAAACCCCTGTGCCGACAGCGCATCGTTCAGGCGCTGGCTGTCATCGCCCTGTAATGCGGTGAACAGCTTGCGCTCAACCCGTCCGTCCAAATAGGGGCAGGGCTGGGGGGCAGTCACGTAGAACTGAGGCATATGAGGGGTAAGGTGGCGCATTCTGATCCGTATTATCACGGCCCTAAACAAGGCGGATACCAAGAGTGGGTCGGATGCGCGACCGTGTCAACGCACCCGACCCACTTCAACGGCTCAATTGCTAGGTGAATTAATCGCGGTGGAGCCCAGCGGAATGTCGTGCAGCGCCTGTCCACGAGCGGTTCCAGCCATCAAAACAACGCTGATTAACTGCGTCGCAACGAACATCAGCGATACGGTGTACAGACCGGTATGGACCAAGGCTTGCCCCATGCCGAACCGTTGTCCAAAGCCGTCGCGAAACTCGATCCCCATCATCCGCATACCCCATGTCGCAGAACGCCCGCTAATGGTCAGAGTGCGATAGATAAAGCTGATGACCGCCCAGAATGGTAGCAGCAGCCATCCTAGGCCAAGCGTCAATATACCGAAAACAAACCATAATGCGGTAATCAGAACGATATCGAAAATCCACGCCATCAGGCGCTTACCGGCGACACCGTCATAAAATTGTGGCTCGGTTTGTGGATCAGGCAGCCCCGTGGGGGAGCGGCGATAGTTGGGATTGTAGGCTCGGGTCTGTGTCATCATCCGCTCCGTTAGGGGAAATAGGGTTGTTTGGGTCGGGCCTGTTTAGCGGCCCGAGCCCAAGAGTTTAGTAGCCGTTTTGCTGCGGCGTATCGCCATCAGTTGTTTCCGTCATATCAGGACGATTGCGGCGGTCACTCATGAACTGATCGAATTCCGATTTATCACGGGCATTGCGCAGGCGCTCCATGAAAGAGTGGAATGCATCTTGCTCTTCTTCAAGGCGGCGAATGGTTTCATCGCGATATGCATCAAAGGCGGAGTTGCCCGAACTGTTGGTGTTGCGGGCCGTACGGGCACGATTGCGCCAGGACGAACAGGATTTCGAAGAAGACATGCGTTTACTCCAGATCATATAAAACAAAAGGGCCAAACCGACTGGCCAGAAAAAGATAAAGCCGAGCACCATTGCGGCGATCCATGCGCCCTTGCCGCGCTCGTCGAGCCAGCTTTCGGCGTTTTGAAGGTAGGCTGTGGCGGTTGTCATCGGTGGTCCTCTCTGATGTAAATGTTATTCACATTAACATACTTGGGGAGGGGCTTTCGCAGTTCAAGCGTAACCACCGAAAAATTCTGAACGTAAACCTTCTGCTAAGACTTTGCATTGATGGTGTCCGATGTGAGTTGTGGGAGGTTGAATGCAGGTACTTGAGAGAGTGGAAGACCCCATCGCGCTCGAAATCCTTGGTGAATTTATTGAGACGATGAATTCACCGGTGTTTATCAAAACGCCGCAACAGATGTACCTGTATGCAAATGCCGCATTTCAACAGCTGTTTCCGGATGTGCCCATTGCCGGTCAGTCCTGTGATTCGCTATTTTGCGCATCAGATGCCCAAGTTTTCGCGGAGGAGGATCACCATTGCCTGCAATCCGGCCGCACAATTGCCCAACGCTCAACCCCTGATGGGCGGCTTTGGTTGGTAGAGAAAGCGGTGATTACCCTGCCTGACGGATCGCGGGGTATCGCCGGGCTGGTCTTCGACATCACATCCTATCGCGACCAACAGCAGGGCGCGATCCGCGATCTGGGCCTGCTAAAGCGTGAGGCAGAGCAACGCGCCTTACTCTTGGCCGAAGCGAATGAGAAAATCGAATATGTCAGCCTGCATGACGCCCATACCGGGCTGGCCAATCGTCGCTATCTAGAGCGTCGTCTGGAGGAAGCAGCTGCCGACGGTGAGCATCTGGCAGTGCTGCACATCGATCTGGATCGGTTTAAGCAAATCAACGACACATTCGGTCATTTTACCGGTGACTATGTGTTGCGCCACGTCGCCAAAACCATGGTGCAGGAATCCCGCTTGGGTGATTTCGTGGCGCGGGTCGGCGGCGATGAATTTGCTATCCTTTGCAGGTATTCTGGTGACGCATCCCGTGTTTTGGCTCTGGCAGAACGATTGGTTGAACGCCTCTCACAGCCGATCCGGTGTAAGGGCGTCGAATGCCGCACCGGCGCATCCATTGGCGTTGCCTTGCCCGAATTCGGCACGGTTGAGCCGCGGCAATTACTCTTAAACGCTGATGTTGCGTTGTACCGCGCAAAAACCGGCGGCAGGGGGCGGGTTGAGATTTTTTCACGCTCCATGGATGCTGAAATGAAGCTGGAAAACCGCCTGTCCGAGGATATGATCCGCGGTCTGGAACGATCCGAGTTTCGCCCCGTCTACGAGGTGCAGGTTCGCGCGGATACCTTCGAATTATGCGGGGTTGAGGCATTGGCCCGTTGGCATCATCCAGAGGATGGCCTGCTCGCGCCCGGCCGGTTTGCTGCCGTGGCAGAACGGGATGATCGAATGGGGGCCATCGACAAGATGATCCTGCAAACCGCCTGCGCCGATATGGAGCAGTTGCGAGAGGAGGGCATTGAGATTCCATGCCTATCAGTCAACGTTTCCGCGCAACGCCTCGCCGGTTCGGAGCTGATTGAGGAACTACGTGAACTGAAAATCACACCGGGTAGTCTTAGCTTCGAACTGGTGGAGACGGTGCTATTTGATGAAACCGATGCGACATGGCAGTGGCAAATCGACCGAATTCGGGACTTGGGTATCGGGATTGAGATCGACGACTTCGGAACGGGATACGCCTCAATCGTTAGTTTGCTGCGTTTGAATCCAGATCGAATGAAGATTGATCGGCAATTTACGGCTGCACTAACTGGATCTGACCATTCGCGGCGGGTGATTGCTGCAATGATTGAAATCGGGCGCGCCCTGAATGTCGATATCGTTGCTGAGGGCGTGGAAACACTGGAGCAAGCTCGCATCTTGCGGGAAATGGGATGTGGCGTATTGCAGGGATGGCTGTTCTCAAAGCCGATGGACATCGACGCGCTGGCAGCTTTCGCGCGTCAGTCACCGCAAGCACGACTATTGGATCGGGCAAGATAGGATCAATCGTTCTGAATGATGCCTAGGCCGCGCAGATAGATACCAATACCGGATTCCAGCAGTTCCTCTGGTGAGAATGGCGCGCGTGCACCGGGTGCACCGCGCGCAAACAGTTCGACGACACCGTGGCTCATGGCCCAAATATGATGACTGACCATGCTGGCCGGTGGGCGCGCATCTGCGGGTAGATGTTGCATCATCGCCTCTGCCGCGCGGTCCAAAACTGATGTGGCACGCGAGGATTCCCGCGCCAGTTCGGGGTGGCCCGCAACAGAAACGCCACTTTCAAACATGGCGATATAGTGACCCGGCTGGGTGCGGGCAAAATGCAGATAGGCACGACCTACCGTCTCAAATGCAGCCAGAGAAGACGGTTTTCCCCCATCAAAGGCATGCTCCAGTAGATCGGCAAACATTTCGTAACCTTGCAGAGCGACCTCGGCGATCAGTTCCTCGCGCCCCTTGAAGTGCCGATATGGCGCAGCCGCGCTAACCCCGGCGAGGCGCGCCGCCTCAGCCAAGGTAAAACCAGTCGGCCCCTTTTCCTCAATGAGTGAGAGGGTTGCTTCAACGAGGGCCTGCCGCAAATTGCCGTGGTGATAGCTTTTACGCTCAGGCATCGCGCAGGATCAATTCCGGCCCGCCAACGATGCTGTCATCCTGTTCGCCAATCACCGCCGGATCGGCCAAATCGCAGGGTAGGCGGGATAGGATATGCCGGATGGCCCCGATCCGCGCGCGCCGCTTATCCTCGGATCGGATCACGGTCCATGGTGCAACATCGGTATGTGTGCGGGTCAGGGTTTCAGAGATGGCATCGGTGTAGGCATCCCACTTGCTCAAGCCCTTAACGTCGATACTCGATAGCTTCCAATGTTTTAGCGGATCAGCCTCACGCGCGAGGAAACGGCGAAGCTGTTCCGCGCGCCCCACATTCAGCCAGATTTTGATGACGTGAACACCGTCATTGACCAGCATACGCTCCAATTCAGGCGCCTGCATGAACCAATGCTCGCGCTGTTCCGGTGTGCAAAATCCAAAGACATGCTCAACCACGCCGCGATTATACCAGCTGCGATCGAACAGTGTGATATTGCCTGCGCTTGGCAAGTGCTTGATATATCTCTGGAAATACCACTCACCCGCTTCCTTGGGCGTGGGTTTTGCCAGGGCAACGGTGCGCACGACACGCGGGTTCAGGTTTTGGCGAACCCGAGAGATCGTTCCGCCCTTACCGGCCGCGTCGCGTCCCTCGAAGATGACGACAACACGGGCGCCGGTGCGCAGAACCCAGTCCTGCATTTTGACCAGCTCGATTTGCAGCGCGTCCAGCGTATCCTCATATTCGTCGCGAACCATGCGGTCGGAATAGGGATAGGTCGGGTCGAGCATTTCCTTTTTGCCGCCATCCTCAATCAATTTGCGAAGGGATTTCGGCGCGTCATTCTCAAAATAATCGGTGATCTGGCCGACCAGTTCATTTTCACTCATAACAATCCCCCTCTTTCGTACAACTTGATGCTCCGACGCCAGTTGCACAAGCCCAGTTAGCTGGTCCAGCCGAACGGAGTGGTTTGGTAAATCTGGTTGATCCAGTTGCCATAGAGCAGGTGCGCGTGACTGCGCCACCGGTTCTCGGGCGAATTCTCGGGATTATCATCGGGGTAATAGTTCATCGGCACGTTGATTGTTTTGCCCGCAGCAACGTCACGATCATATTCACCCTTTAGCGTATCGCTATCATATTCCAGATGGTTGAACATATATAGCGCGCGGTGGGCCTCATCCTCGATCAAACAGGGGCCTGCATCAGGGGATGAAATTAGGGTTTTCAGTCCGGAATTAGCGTCGACATCTGCCTGATGAACCTCTGTCCAGCGGCTGACCGGAACAACGAGATTGTCTGAGAATCCACGTAGATAGGGCGATGTCGCATCATGCACGTTGTGGCGAAACGCGCCAAAGGCCTTCGCGTCCAGCGGGTGTTTTGCGATCCCGTGGAAATGGTTCAGCATGGCCTGCGCGGACCAACAAACGGCCATCGTTGAGTGCACATTCGTCTGCGTCCAGTCAAAGATGCGCTCTAGCTCATCCCAATAGCTGACCTCATTAAAATCGAGCAACTCAATCGGCGCACCGGTGGTGATCAGCCCGTCAAATCGGCGGTTCTGCACGTCCTCAAACGGATGATAAAACGCCTCCATATGCTCGGGCGCGGTATGGCGCGACTGGTGTTCGCTCATCCGGATCAACGTTAGGTCAATTTGCAACGGAGTCGCACCGATCAGGCGTGCGAAGTGCGTTTCCGTCTCGATTTTCATTGGCATCAGGTTCAGCAGCGCGATTTGCAGCGGTCGGATATCCTGCCGTGCGGCATCCTCATCCGACATGACCATTACGCCTTCGGACCGCAGCACATCATGGGCGGGCAGGGTGGCGGGGATTTTAATGGGCATCAGCTTGCTCCTGTTCAGGGAGGGTTGATTTAGGCAGCTCGGACCGGCGGTGCAAGTTACGTGCGCGTGATTGCGTCGGAAATCAGCGCGTTGAAATCCTGTTCCGTGCGTAATTCATAGATTTCTTCGGCAGTTACGGTCACGCCATGCTGTGCCATCGCTGCGTAACGTTGTTGTCGGGTTTCTAGAACGCGGCGATATGAAAACCGGATAAAGGCGTCAGGATCAACGCGGTCCGGAGCATCCCCTGTGCGTTCCAGCCAATCTGCCCAATTTCGGGCCAATTCCTCGGGCCGGTAATACATCGGCTTGGGCTGGCGATCGAAACGGCGGACCAGTTCATCAACATGGGCATCCGACCCCTTGATCCAGACGGGAAGCATTGCCGCGTTTAGCGCCTTTAAAACAAGGTCGTTGGGGTCATTGGGGTCCACAACTTCGCAAATTGAACCGCCCGTATCGCACACAAAATTCGGATAGCCATAAATATCCTGCGCACGTTCGGAAAATTGTACCGCGTCTAAAAGGCTCGCAATTTCGGCCTTCTGGTGCTGCTGCTGACGCAGGCGGTAGGTCTCAATATCGATCCCGCCGCGGGCCGGGTCGCCCGGTTTTCCCAGATAGGTGGATAGCGGGTCGAGGTTTTCGAATGTGATGTTCGACCCGATGAAAATCGAGTCGGAGCGCAGCAGCTCCGCCAGAAACGGCACCTTCATCGCCTCACGCTTGAAATTATCGACGATATGCTCGCCCATATATCGCGTGCCGATCCGGTAATCGACGGAGTAGTGGAACCACTTTCCCGTGCCGCGCAACATGTCCGAGATGAAGGTTTTCCCCAAGCCGGACATTCCGAACAATGCGACCCGCTTATGCGCGGTATCGTTCCATGCGTTGGCGTCAGGATAGTACATTTGCGGCTCCTCCACGGCTGTTACCAATGGATTAGCGGGTGACGCGCCGCTTGAAAAGCCGCCCGTCGATGACGCACAGGCCGAGGGCAATTAATGCCAACCCAGCAAAGGCGCGGGGGCTTAGGCTTTCACCTAGAAACAGCGCTCCCAATGTGATTGCAACGACGGGGATCATCAATGTGACCAGCATAACATTGCCCGCTCCAGCTAGGTTCAGAATGCGGTAATATAGCAGATACGCGGCGGCCGTCGCGATGATCGCATAATAGGCGATTGCCGCCCCTGCGGTGAAGCTAACCGCGACAAAGGGCGACCCCTCGACCATCCAGCCAATCGGCAACATGAACATTGTTGACGCGCCCAACATGCCCGCAGCGGCCAATTCCGGTGGTAATCCCTTGAGCATGAACCGCGCCCAAGTCCCTGCAAAGGCGTACGAAATCGTTCCGGCTAATACTGCCAATTGCGCCAGGTTGCGCGGATCAAAGCTGCTGAGCGCCTGCCAGCCCATAATCACCGCAACACCGCTGACGCCTAGAACTGCGCCTGTCGCCTTTGCCTTGGTCAATCGTTCATCGTGCAGGAAAATCGCCGCAACCAGAACGCCAAATATCGCGGTAGTGGCGTTCAGGATCGATACCAAGCCTGTCTCGATCTGCGTTTGACCCCATGCCATCAGGATAAAGGGGATCACATTGTTTAGCAGACCCATCCCCGCAAACCCGATCCACACCCGTGCCGATCGGGGCAGGGCGTGACCACGGGCAATCACAACGCCCCACAGGACCAAAGCCGCCCAGCCAACGCGATGCGTGACCGAGGTCAGCACCCCAACCTCGCGCAATGCCAGCGAGATGGAGAAAAAAGAGCCGCCCCAGATGATCCCTAGCAGGATCAGCAGGCCCCAAACGGTGTTCGAAATGGAATGCTGTTGTGTCATGCGCGGACGCTACCGCTATGAGATGCGCCTCTCCACCCGAAACATGCGCAAACAAAAAAGGCCCGCGAATTGGGCGGGCCTTTCGTAACAGATTCGGCCACGATCAGAGCGCGAAGCCAACCCGAATACCGATGGAAACCGCGTCATTGCCCGAGAATTCGCCAGTTGCAGCACCGCCGCCGATGGACACAGTTTGATCACCCAGATCGGTGTAGCGGATGCCCGCCGTGATTTCCGCTGCCCCAACGGTGTAGATCCCTGCCAGCGAGTAGCTGATGCGACCGTCGCTTGGCGAAAACAGCGAGGTGCCGACATCGCCGGTCGATTTTTGGTACCCGATGGATGCAGTCGCGACGAAGGATTCGTTGATCCGACGCGCAACGCCGAGGTTATAATCGATACCGTCATCCGCGAAGGAAACCAGCGAAGCGCCACCATTTGCAGCCGCATAGCCCGGAGGCGTGATCGTGAATTCCGACCAGTTCGCCCAGCGGATCGAACCGAAGACTAGCGTGGACTGGTTTACACCGGTTTGAAATTCGAGGTTGATCGATTCAGGAACTTCGATCTGGCCCGATGTTGCTGTGCCGTTTTCGATATAGCTGACATCATGCTCGATTGCGGCGGAGTAGGTTGCGGCAATGCGCAATGCAATGTCTGGACGCTCATATGCGACACCGATCACAGGGCCGAATTCCGTTCCTGCATCGCCGGTTACGTCATAGGCTGGCGACAATCCGGGGATGGCAGGAACGCTTGCCGCTGCATCCAATCGCTGCGCGCGGATGCCGCCATGTACCGAAAACCCGTTACCGAACTCATACCGACCAAGGAAGGTCAGCGCGTCGGAGTTTACAACACCGGTCAGGCCGTTCAATACAGCAGCGGAGCCGGTGGCATTTCCGTATGAGACATCGGATCCGAACGGCTGGTCGTAGATTACAGCATAGCTAAGCTGCTCGTTGATTTCGCCACGATAGCTGATGCCGAACAGGCTGTAATCTTCCTGTCCATTACCGCTATCACCGGATAGTGCGCCAGAGATGTCGCCGCTAACCTCGGGTGCGACATGTGCGCCAGAAAATTCGAGAAAGTGCCCATCCTTAAAGATGATGCCGGTGGACTGGCCAGAACGGTCAAGACCGCCCGCCATCGCACCAGATGTGATAAGTGCAGCGGTCGCCGTCGCGCCCAGCAACTTTACCATTTTGGTCATGTTAGTCCCCCCTGTGGGATGGAAACGCCGACTTTCGAGCCGGTCGTAAGGTTATTGATGAAAATACTGTGACGGGGCCGGTGGCAATGGGTCAACATCAGACGCGGCGTCAATCTGGACCCGCATTGAAAGGATGTTGCGCAATCAGCACGAAAAACGCCGCTCTGAATGTCAGAGCGGCGTTAAATGCACGTAATGGTTGTATGAACTTACTTGTTCATTGCGTCGATGGAGCCTTGCAGGATTTCCTCCGCCTCGGCCTTATCGCCCCAACCGATAACCTTGACCCACTTGCCTGCTTCGAGATCCTTGTAGTGCTCGAAGAAGTGCTTGATGCGCTCCAGCGTCTTGGGAACGATGTCGTTCAGGTCCTGAACGTTAGCCTGGAAGGGGTCAACCTTCTCCACAGGAACGGCGATCAGCTTGTCGTCCATGCCCCCATCATCTTCCATCTTCAGCACGCCAACAGGGCGGCAGCGGATCACAGTGCCCGGCTGCAATGGGAAGTCGGTCAGAACCAGAACATCGGTTGGATCGCCATCAGCATGCAGTGTGTTTGGCACAAAGCCGTAGTTGCATGGGTAAAACATCGGAGTGTTCACGATGCGATCAACGAAAACAGCGCCGGATTCCTTGTCGATCTCGTACTTAACAGGCGCGCCACCTGCTGCACCGCCAGTGATTTCGATCACAACGTTGATATCTTTTGGTGGGTTCTTACCGGCGGGAATCTTATCGAGGTTCATAGTGCACTCCTTGGGCGACATTCATTGTCGGTCGCGTAACATGATGAAGGCAAACGCGCAATCGACTCAACGACCGCGACGGTTCTCAATGATGTTAATCGCGTTCCCGCCAAGGATCAGCGCACCACCACCCAGAATGGCCAGCGCAAATGGTTCCGCGTATAGCACGTAACCCACAACCGCGATCAGCGGCAGGCGGGCGAAATCCAGGGGGGCGACCACACTGGCAGGGGCGATTTGCAGCGCACGGGTGATGCAAAAATGCGCAAGCAGCCCCGTCACCGACACCGCAATTACCGCAGGCAGGATGTCCACCGAGGGTAGGGTGATGTCACCGTCATAACCCGCACAGATCAGCGCAAAAAACGCCTGCATCACCGTCAGCCAAAACAGGATGCAAGTCGCGCTCTGCGTTCTGGACAGGGATTTCGTGGCAAGAAAGGAAATCGCAAACCCGATAGCACATGCAGCCGCAGCCATAACCCCCGGCTCCAGCACCACCGCGTCGGGCCGCGCGACAATCAACACGCCGATAAAGCCGAGAAGGACCGCGCAGCCGCGCAGCAACGTCATCCGCTCACCCAGTATAAATGGAGCGGCCAGCGCGACCCATAGGGGCGTTGTGAATTCCAGCGCGACCAATTGCGCCAGTGGAATCACCGCCACAGCAAAGAACCACAGGTTCTGCCCCGTGAAGTGCCCGATATTGCGGATCAGATGTATGTGGAACCGCTGGGTGTTGATCCCACGCAGCTGTCCCGTCGCACCACCAATTCCCGTGACAATCCCGATCCCGATCAGCGAACGGAACAACATCAACTCAAAGGTATCCAACTCAACCGAGACGGCACGTCCCGCGACAGCCATCATAACAAACGAGCAGGTTGCACTGGCCATCCATAGGACGGCCCTGATTGACGGGGTCACAGTTGCGCGCGATCAGGTCGTCAAACCTAGCGCGCGCACTGCCTCAAGCGTTAGGGCAGGCGTGTCATAGCCCAGATCCAGTTGATAGGCGCGAATAGCGCGCAATGTGCCCGGCCCCATGATCCCGTCAATGGCACCGCGATAGCTACTTTGATCGCGCAGGGCGCGCTGCAATGCAGTGACGAAGCCATTGTTGTAATCGGTGTCACAAACCACATTCGCCCAGATTTCTTGTGCGGGCAGAACCTGAACCGGAGCGGAAACCTCGCGGAAGGTCGCCGGAATTTCACTGCGCACAATACGCTCAGGCGTGGCCACAACCTCACGTTCAACCTGACGGGTCACGGCGGGAACGACAACCTCAACGGTGCGTGCGGGCTGTGCGATGACGCGGCGCGGCACTTCACGTGTAACGGCGGGGATGATTGTTGTTTCTGTCCGCTCAGGGCGCACAAGCTCACGCACGCTGACCGTCTCGAATTCAGGCGGGAACTCGACCAGGGTTTCAACTGCTCCGCTGGCCAGCGTGCGGTTGCCGACAACCGTCCCGCCAAGTGCGGCTGCGCCTGTAGGATAGATGCGGCTGGATGTCACCCATGAGCGGTAGGAGGGGCGTACAGGCACTTGCTCCGTTGCGTTCCGGTATTCAGCAGGGATCGTGCGCGTCACCTCACGCGATGGTTCGACAACCACGGTATCCATGACGGTTTCATAGGTTGCAGGAACAACCTCCAAGCGGGTGAAGGCCTCTTCAATCACGATAGGCACCGTCTCTGTGCGATAGGTGGCGGCGATCACCTCGAATTCTTCGCTCGCAGGGGTGGCGACGACCTGACGGGTTTCCGTCTCGAATCGTGCGGGGCGAGTCACCTGCGTATAGCACTGACCGGGCAGCGCATTTACCGGACCACTGGTGGACAGCGGCGCCGTGGATGACAGTGCCGCCAGATCAGCCGCAGCGCTCGGTGCGACAGGCTGTGCCGCGCCCGGATCAGCGACAGCGGTAGGAAGCGGCGCTTCACAAGCCATGACCAGTAGGCTGGTGCTCAATAGCAAGGTAATGCGCGTGATCTTCATATCGACTGCCCGTCTATTATTGCGCACGGTTTTCCCCAGAGGGCCGCGCACATGTTTCATGCTAAATGTTGTCAGAATCTATAGAGGCCGTGCTGGCATGCGACAAGCCTACCCGCGCGCTTCGCGTCACTGACCGTCAACAACCGCTGTATTCAGAGTGCGTTCGTTCAAATCAACGACCGTGTTTCCTGTATGCGGCTCCTCATCCTTGGGTAGTACAAGGTCGATATTGCACGCCGTTAGGGTGAAGGTCAGAATCATTCCAAGCAGAATTCGTGTCATATTGCGTAACCCCTCATGCAATAAGTCCTAGGTCTGATATTTTTATAAGGGAATGCGCGTCGGAAAACATACACAAATGCGTTTTGTGCGACATTAAATCTGCCGCTGGACTGATCTATTTTTGCGGTGTTGGAAACATAACACGGCCAATAGGTCGGGTGCGACAATTTGCCCTATGGCATTCAGGGAAATGCATCGTAACGTGTCTGAAAATCGCGGCGGTAATGCTTGTCACCAATCCGTGGAATCTTCAGCGCATATTCGCTGAGTTCCGCGTAATCCTAAGAAGGATTTAATTGGTGAGCCCTGCAGGATTCGAACCTGCGACCCACTGATTAAAAGTCAGTTGCTCTACCAACTGAGCTAAGGGCCCGCCAATGAGCGTGTATCTACAAAGGTGTATGGGGGGGGTCAAGGGCAGTTCGACCACTTATTTCAAGAAAATGACATTTGGCTGTTTCGCGCCATGGGCGGCACTGGAATTGCACCGAAACGGGGCGTATATCGCGGGCATGAATTATAGCGCTCAAAACACTCTGCCGTTCCTGAAAATGCACGGCCTTGGAAACGACTTCGTTGTTATCGACGGACGCGGCGATCGCCCTGTGCCCGACATGGATACAGTACGTGCGATGGGGGACCGCCATATGGGTGTCGGTTTCGATCAGCTCGCCCTGATTATGGATGACGCAGATTCCGACGCCCTGATCCGCTTCTATAATACGGATGGATCGGAATCGGGTGCGTGCGGAAATGCGACGCGCTGCGTTGCGGATCTGCTGATGCGTGAATTGGTGCGCGATACATTAGTGCTGCGCACGGAACGCGGGCTGCTGCCCTGTGAGCGTGTCGGTGATTTGATCCGCGTGAATATGGGCCAGCCGGTTGAGGATTGGGCCGCGATCCCCTTATCGCGTGACGTAGATATAGATGCGCTGCCGTTACAGGGTGCGCCCTCTGCCGTTGGAATGGGGAACCCGCACTGTGTCGTCTTTGTTGAGGATGCAGATGCCGTGGACGCAACGCGGATCGGGCCTGAGCTGGAAAATGACCCCCTATACCCCGAGCGTACAAATGTTGAATTTATACACGTGCTGGACCGTAGAACAATACGTCAGCGTACTTGGGAACGTGGCGCGGGCATTACATTGGCCTGTGGATCGGGTGCATGTGCCGTCGCGGTGGCATCAGCGCGGCGTGGTTTGACCGATCGGGTTGTGACGATCAAGCTGGACGGGGGGGAACTGCATCTGGATTGGCGCGACGATGGCGTATGGATGACCGGACCGGTTGCCTATGTCTTTGACGCGGTGTGGCGCGGATGAGTGACGCCCCTGTATTCTCAAATTTCGGTTGCAGATTAAATGCTTACGAAACCGAAGCGATGAAGGAACTGGCCGCATCGGCCGGTTTGCGTGATGCGGTTGTGGTCAATACCTGCGCCGTTACTGCCGAGGCCGTGCGCAAATCGCAGCAGGCGATCCGGCGGCTGAAGCGGGATAATCCAAACGCGCAGGTTATCGTGACCGGTTGCGCTGCGCAGACGGAGCCTGAGACATTTGCCGGCATGGATGAGGTCGCCCGCGTGGTTGGCAACCTTGAGAAAATGCAAGCCGATACGTGGACGGATATCGCGCAGGGTCCTGACTTCATTGGAAAAACGGAGCGGGTCATCGTTGATGACATCATGTCCGCAACGGAAACGGCTGGCCATCTGATTGATGGGTTCGGCACACGCTCACGCGCCTATGTTCAGGTGCAAAACGGGTGTGATCATCGGTGTACCTTCTGCATCATTCCGTTCGGGCGCGGTAATTCACGCTCCGTCCCTGCCGGTGTAGTTGTTGAGCAAATTCAACGGCTTGTTGATAAGGGATATAACGAGGTTGTTTTGACCGGCGTTGATATGACCAGCTGGGGCGCTGATCTGCCCGGTACGCCGCAATTGGGTAATCTGGTGCAGCGTATCCTGAAATTATGCCCTGATCTCAACCGCTTACGGATTAGCTCCATCGATTCGATCGAGGCGGATCCTGCGCTGATTGAGGCGATCGCAAGCGAGCATCGATTGATGCCGCATCTGCATCTAAGCCTGCAAGCGGGCGATAATATGATCCTTAAGCGTATGAAAAGACGCCATAATCGGGATCAGGCGATTGAATTTTGCACTGATATGCGTAAGGCACGCCCTGATATCGTTTATGGTGCTGATATCATTGCCGGTTTCCCGACGGAAACGGAGGAGATGTTCCTGAACTCGATGAAGCTGGTTGAGGAATGTGGGCTGACATGGCTGCACGTCTTTCCCTATTCACCGCGTCAGGGAACACCGGCAGCGCGAATGCCACAGCTGGAGAAAATCGTTATAAAAGAACGCGCTGCGCGGTTGCGGGTGATCGGGGATCAGGTGGTGGATCGCCATTTGCAGGCCCAGATCGGTCGCCAGCATCGGGTGCTGACCGAGGCACCGGATATGGGGCGGACCGAAGCCTTTACCGAGGTTCGCTTCGCCACGCCGCAGCCGGTGGGTGAGATTGTGGATGTCACGATTACAGGCGTTGAGGGTCGGCAGCTAACGGCCTGATTTGAGGGGCTGCGCTGTGGCTGCTTTGCGGCTGCTATATGGCTGCGCAGTAAAACGCTCGGGAATACCGGTCCGGCAGGGGGGCCCGCCGGACCGACCGCTTAAACCTGTTGGAACGAAACCTCGCGGGTGAACGGCATGTGCCGCAGCCGCTGACCTGTTGCGTCGAATATCGCGGCGGCTAGGGCAGGGGCCGCAGGGGGTGTGCCGATTTCGCCTGCACCGCCCATGGTTTCGGCGTTTTGCAGAATCTCGATCTCGAACTGCGGGGCCTGACCCATTGTCATCATCGGGTAGTCCCAGAAGTTTTCCTGTACGACGCGTCCATCCTCGAAATTGATCTGCTGGCCCATCGCCTGACTAAAGCCGAAAATCGCGCCGGACATGAGCTGATCGCGGAAATTGCGCGGGTCCAGTACGGTGCCCGGATCGGCAGCGATCCAGACCTTTTCGATGTGAATGTCGTCTGTCGTGTCCACCTCGACCACCATTGCGACCCAGCTACCAAAGCTGAGGACGTGGGCGATGCCGCGTCCCTTGCCCGTGGGACGCGGAGCCGCATAGTTCGACATCTGCGCGACCTTTTCCAAGCAGGCGCGTGCGGGGGCGAGGCGTTCATCATTGCCCATCATGGCCAAGCGGAATGTCAGCGGGTCTAGACCCGATGCTGCGGCCATTTCGTCCATGAACCCCTCATGGAAAAAGCCGTTATAGCTGTTACCGACAGAGCGCCAAAATCCAACGGGAATCGCCAGATCGGCCAGATGGGCGGAAACACGATGATTCTCGACCATGACGGGCTGATTATAGGCACCGTCGGTGATGGATTTATCCGGTCCGCCCATGGGCAGGTCAGGATAGGTGCGCCCGACGACGCTGGCCATGATCGAGGGGGATGCGATTTTCATCTCAACCGTAGTTGCGGGACCATTTGCGGGAACCACAGCGCGGAACCGGCCAAGGGCGGCAGGGCGGTAAACGTCGTGTTGGGTGTCCTCCTCGCGCGTCCATGTCACCTTGATCGGGCGACCTGCTGTGTGCATGGCCAATGCGGTTGCGTAGAGGGGGAAATCGACCTCTCCACGCCGCCCAAAACCACCGCCCAGCATGACAGTGTTGACGGTGGTGTTTTCCTTCTCAACCCCGGCAAAGGCAGCGCAGCGCGATTGAACGATACCGGGGGCCTGTGTTCCGGCCCAAATAGTAAGGTGGCCATCGGCCAGTTGCGCGGTGGCGTTCATCGGCTCCATCGTCGCATGGGCGAGGTAGGGAACGGAGTATTCCGCCTCAACCAAGGTGCCTTGCGGATCGGCGAGGCCTGCATCAATGTCGCCCTTATCCATCAGCGCATGATTTGCCTCGCCCTGAATCGCTGCCGTTAATGCGCCGGTAATCGCATTATCATTGGCGGGATAGGTGGCCGGGCCCCATTCGGCGTTCAATGCGCGCGCGCCCTCGAACGCGGCCCAGGTATTGTCAGCGATGATGCCATAGCCGTTGCCGGTTTGGGTGTTCACCTCAACCACATCAATCACGCCGCGCACATTGCGGGCCGCGTCGATATCTGCGCTCAGCGGCTGCGCGCCGAAGCGGGGGCTGATCGCGACGGTGCCATACAGCATGTCGGGCAGTTCCACATCGATGCCGTAGATCGGGGCACCGGTGACTTTCTCGGCTATTTCCGCGCGGGGCTGTGATCTGCCGAGGATTTTCCAGTCGGAGCGGGGGCGCAATTCAGGCTCGCCCACTTCAGCCGTGGCGGCGTCCATTGCCAGCTCGCCATAGGTTAGGGACTGGTCGGAAACAGGGTTCGTCACAGTGCCATTGGCGGTTTGCAAGGTGTCTGCGTTTACACCCCACCGTGCAGCGGCGGCGGATTTGAGGGCGGCGCGGGCTGTGGCGCCGGCCTCTCGCATTTTGTTGAAGCCGTCAATGGTCGAGGAGGAGCCGCCGGTTGCCTGTAGGCCTAGGATTTTGCCCATGCTGCCCATCAGGCCGCGCTGTGCCTCGGCCGCGAAACTACGATCAAAGTGGGGGGGAAATGCGCCTTCCTCAAGCATGGCGGAGTTGTAATAGGCGGCGGCGGGTGGGCCATGCGCAATCGTCAGGTCGGATGGGGCGACGTCCAGCTCCTCAGCCACCATCGCGGCGAGGGTAGTTTGGATGCCCTGACCCATTTCCGCGCGCGGGGTGATGACGGTGATCGTGCCGTCCTGCGAAATCTTGATGTACGGGTTAAAGACGGATTCGCCCTGATCGGCCACCAGCGGATTTTCGGGATCGCGGCGCACGGCCCAAACGCCGAATGCAACGCCGCCAACGGCTGCCGCCCCTAGGCCGAGGAAGGTTCGGCGGACGATTTTACCGACAATGGATCGTTTCTTGCGTGCCATATCAGGACTCCATTCCGGCAGCGGTTTTGATCGCGGCCTTGATCCGGGGATAGGTGCCGCAGCGGCACAGATTGGTCATGGCGAAGTCGATATCCTGATCGGTGGGCTGCGGCGTTTCCTCAAGCAACGCTACAGCGGCGAGGATCTGGCCCGACTGGCAATAGCCGCATTGGGGCACGTTATGTTCGATCCATGCGCGTTGTACGCGGTGCAGGGTGCCGTCCAGCGCGATGCCCTCAATCGTAGTGATCTCACCAGCGGCATCCGCAACGGGCAGGGAGCAGGAGCGCACCGGCATGCCGTCGAGCAAAACGGTACAGGCGCCACAGGCCGCAACACCGCAGCCGAATTTCGGTCCCTTGATGTTGAGCAGGTCGCGCAGTGCCCATAGCAGGGGCATTTCGGGATCGGCGTCGATCTGATGGTTTTGACCGTTGACGTTTAGCTGCATACCGTGGCTCTCCTAACCCTGTCGGATGGGTGATATTTGGTATACGTGTGTGTTATGTCAATAAGAGAACCGTGGTCCGCTATGTGACTTGTCGTCAAGCATATCGTTTATTAAGTAGAGTATATGAATCAGAGTTTCCAACGCGCCCGCTCACCTGAGCACAAAGAATTACGTCGTCGAATGATCCTCGACGCGGCTGCACGTGTGCTGGATCGTGATGGCTTTAACGAGACCTCGCTGAACTCCATCGCGCAGGAGGCAGGGGTCGTGAAATCCGGCCTGTATCGTTATTTTGAAAGCCGTGAGGAAATCCTGATTGAGCTGATGCTCTCGGACATGCAGGACATGTGTGATGCCTTTGCACAGGATGTGACGGAGCAGTTGGATGTGGATCGTCTGGCGCAGATCACAGCCGACTGCTTTGTCGATCGGCCGCGGTTATGCCTGTTGATCAGCCGCATGGCCTCGACGCTGGAATATAACATCACATGTGAGACGATCCGCGGGTTCAAGCGTAAGATGAACGAGTGCACCGACAGCGTTGCCGCCAGCATGAACCGCGCAATCCCGCATTGGTCGCTTGATGACTGTCATAACGCGCTGCGGATGCAATATGTGCTGGTTTCGGGCCTGTTTCCGATGACCTGTCCGCCTGCCCATGTAAAGCGGGTGTTGGATGAGCCTGAATTTTGCAGCATGTCGCAGGAATTCGAACCGGCGGTCCGCTATGCAACGCAGGCCATGTTCCGTGGTGTTGATTCCATCGCAATGCAGCGGCATTCCGGCGTTTAACGGCGCATAGACTGCGTATCGGTCACAATCGCGTTCTTGATCCGGTTGCCACGTTCCGTCAGCACGAAGGTGCAAGGAGGAGCGGTCATGCATCCAAATCCCACATTCAGAAAATCAGGCAGGGCGCAAAACCTGCATTTCGCGCGGACCCGTGGTTTCGGCACGCTAAGCGTCGCGGTCGCGGGTGAGGTTGTGTCGGCTCATGTGCCGTTTGTGGTGGATGATGCGGGGGCGGTGGTTGGGTTGCACCTTGCCCGATCGAACCCGATTTTGCGTCACCCCGGTCGTGCGGTTTTGATGGTGACGGGTGCGGATGGATATATCTCTCCGGATTGGTACGGCGCGCCGGAACAGGTGCCGACATGGAACTATATCGCGGTGCATTTGCGCGGTGAGTTGAGCGTGCTGGACCCATCGGAACTGCGCCCGCATTTGCGGCAATTATCGGCGCGGTTCGAGCGGGGCTTGGACAAACCGGAATGGACACTGGACAAGATGAGTGAGGTGTCCATCCTGCGCATGGAACGCATGATTGTTCCCGTGCGTCTGATTATTGATGATGTTCAAGGAACGTGGAAGCTGAGCCAGAACAAGGGTGAGGCCCAACGGCTGCGCGCGGCGGATGCTGTGCAATCAGGCCATGGGCAGGAATTGCACGCATTGGCCGATGCGATGCGTAACCCGCCGGAAAACCAAGGGGAATGAGATTATGAAACTGTATGACAGCAAGACTTCGCCCTATTGCCGCAAGGTGATGATCCTCGCATTCGAGGCGGGCAAGGCCGATCAGCTGGACCTCGATTACGTTTCGGGTAGCGCGGTTGCGCCCAATACGATGCCGATTGCGGTAAACCCGTTGGGTAAGATCCCGTGCCTGGTCCGGCCCGAGGGGCCTGCACTGTACGATAGCCGCGTGATCTGCGCCTATCTGGATGATTTGTGGGGCATGGGCCTGTACCCGACCGGCGGGCGTCGTTGGGACACGCTGGCATTGGAGGCGACAGCGGACGGTATGTTGGATGCCGGATTGCTGTGGGTGTATGAGAGCCGCTTGCGCGACGAAAACATGCGACATCAGGGCTGGCTGGACGGCCAGCAGGCCAAAATCGCCCGCGGTCTGGACGCGCTAGAGGATCGCTGGATGGCGCATCTGCACGGTCCGCTGGATATGGGCCAGATCGCGGTTGGCGCGATGCTGGGGTATCTGGATTTCCGTCAGCAAGTTGGTGAGTGGCGCGACGGCCATCCATCGCTGGCGGCGTGGTACAGTCGCTTCGCGGAACGGCCCGCAATGCAGAAAACGGTTCCTGTCGAGTAACAGCTGTTTCCGATTGGAACGCCCGCGTGGCGTAAAAGCATGCGCGGGCGTCGGGAACCACGTTTCGTTTCGAGGTGGGGATCGGCTAGAATTGCCAAAAGGCCGGAGGAAACCCATGACTGATCGCATCACCTTTACGCTAGACGGACAGACCGTCACCGCCGCTGCTGGTGAGACGATTTGGGAGGTGGCGAATGGGCGTGGCCTGAAAATCCCGCATTTATGCCATCGCCCGGAACCCGGCTATCGCCCCGACGGAAATTGCCGTGCGTGCATGGTGGAAATCGGCGGTGAGCGTGTTCTGGCCGCGTCGTGTATCCGTGAGCCGGTTGAGGGGATGGAGGTTAACACCGCCTCGGACCGTGCAGTAAATGCGCGGCGCGGTGTGATTGAGCTGCTGATGGCGGATCAACCGGAGCGTCCGGTCGCCCATGACAAGTCCTCGCATTTCTGGGCCATGGCCGATGCACAGGGCGTTAGTGAGAGCCGCTACCCAACCATCGAGGTTGACCGTGTGCCCTTGCTGGATGACAGCCACGTTGCGATGCGGGTCAATCTGGATGCGTGCATTCAGTGTAACCTGTGCGTTCGGGCCTGCCGTGAGGTTCAGGTCAACGATGTGATCGGCATGGCTGGGCGTGGCCATGATTCAGAGATTGTATTCGATTTCAACGACCCCATGGGCGACAGCACCTGCGTTGCTTGCGGAGAATGCGTTCAGGCATGCCCGACCGGTGCGCTGATGCCATCCACCGCGATGGATGCGCAGCAGGTTGGCGACAGCGCGGATTTTGACCGCGAGGTGCAATCCGTTTGCCCCTATTGCGGCGTTGGCTGCCAGTTGTCGTTCAAGATCAAGGGGGAGAAGATCGTCTCCGTCGATGGGGCGGGGGGGCCTGCAAATGAAAACCGGTTGTGCGTTAAGGGGCGGTTCGGCTTCGATTATATCTCGCACGATCACCGTCTAAAAACCCCGCTGATCCGGCGTGAGGGGATGCCCAAGGGGCTGAATGTCGATCCGGCAAATCCGCTGGAAACCTTCCGCGAGGCAACGTGGGAGGAGGCACTGGATTTCGCCGCAAACGGAATGAAGGGGCGCGGGCGGCAGATTGCGGGCTTTGGTTCGGCGAAGTGCTCGAATGAGGAAGCGTATCTGTTTCAAAAGCTGATCCGGCAGGGGTTCGGCCACAATAATGTCGATCACTGCACGCGGTTATGTCATGCGTCATCCGTTACCGCCTTGATCGAGAATGTCGGCTCGGGCGCTGTTACCGCCACCTTTAACGAGATTGAAAACGCGGATGTCGCCATAGTTATCGGCGCAAATCCCGTGGAAAATCATCCTGTTGCGGCCACATACTTCAAGCAGTTCGCAAAGCGTGGTGGCAAGCTGATCGTGATGGACCCGCGTGGTCATGCCCTGAAACGGCACGCGGCGCATATGCTGCAATTCCGGCCGGGGGCTGATGTCTCCATGCTGAACGCGATCATGCATGTGATCGTTGAGGAGGGGCTGGCCGACCGGCAATATATCGAGGGCATGACCGAAAACTGGCCCGCCATGGTTGAGCATCTGAAGGGGTTCGCGCCGGAAAAAATGGCGGAGATGTGCGGCATCGATGCGGAAACCCTGCGCGCAATTGCGCGTGATTTTGCGGGGGCCAAGGCGGGCATGATCTTCTGGGGAATGGGCGTCAGTCAGCACATTCACGGGACGGATAATTCGCGGTGCTTGATTTCGCTCGCGCTGATGTGTGGGCATATCGGGCGGCCCGGAACGGGGCTGCATCCGCTGCGGGGGCAGAACAATGTGCAGGGGGCGTCGGATGCCGGATTGGTTCCGATGTTCCTGCCTGATTATCAGGATGTGATGGATGACGGGGTGCGTTCAGCCTTTACCGATGTGTGGAAATCACCGGATTTCAGCGCGGAAAAGGGTCTGACCGTTACGGAAATTCTGGACGGAGTTCATGCTGGCGATATTCAGGGCATGTATATTCTGGGTGAAAATCCGGCCATGTCCGACCCTGATGTTGAACATGCGCGACAAGCTTTGGCCAAGCTGGATCATCTGGTTGTGCAGGATATCTTCCTAACGGAAACCGCCAATTTCGCTGATGTGATCCTGCCTGCCAGCGCGTGGGCGGAGAAGACCGGAACCGTCACCAACACCAATCGTCAGGTCCAAATGGGGCGGCCCGCAGTGGCGTCACCGGGTCAGGCGCGTGAGGATTGGTGGATCACGACCGAACTGGCGCGGCGCATGGGTTTGGGCTGGGATTACACGCATCCGTCGCAGGTCTTTGCCGAGATGAAGGAGAATATGCGCAGCCTCGATAATATCACGTGGGATCGGTTGGAACGTGAAAATGCGGTGACCTACCCCGTGCATGGTCCTGATCAGGCGGGTGAGGCTGTGGTGTTCGGTGATGGATTTCCGCGCGCTGAGGGGCGGGCGAAGTTCACCCCCGCCGCTGTCATTGCGCCGAATGAGGTGCCAGATGCCGAATATCCAATGATCCTGACGACGGGTCGTCAGTTGGAGCATTGGCATACAGGGTCGATGACGCGGCGCACGACGGTGTTGGATCAGGTGGAGCCGGAGGCGAATTGCTCACTGCATCCGTCCACTTTGCGCAAGCTGGGAACCGTTGCTGGCGGTATGGTGCGCCTGACCACGCGCCGTGGATCGGTGGAACTGATGGCCCGTGCGGATCGGGCTGTTGCGCCGGATATGGTGTTTTTGCCCTTTGCCTTTGTAGAGGCGGCGGCGAATGTTCTGACTAATCCGGCGTTGGACCCCTATGGCAAAATCCCCGAATTCAAGTTTTCGGCCTGTAAGGTTGAGGCGGTTGAGGTGGTCGCGGCGGAGTAATTAATCCTGCATCACGCCGACGCTCATTTCCCGTTTGCGCCCGTAACCACCTATTTTACGGACGGTGAAACCACCTGATTTCAATGCGCGGCGCACGGCGCCCGCGCTGGTATAGGTTGCAAATGTTCCGTTTGGGGCAGTGTGGGCGCAGACCTGCGCCATCAATTCATCCGACCATAGTTCAGGGTTTCGGGCCGGTGCGAAACCGTCAAGGAACCATGCATCCGCACGTTCCTGCCATTGCGGCAAGGTGGTTAACGCCTGACCGATAATCAGGTTTAGCGTCACGGGGCCGACCTGTATCTGGCCACCATCGGGCGTATAATTTGCCAGCAGGGCGTCGCGCATCGGGCCGAGGATCTCCTGCCATCGCTGGGTCGCGCGGGCCAGATCAGCATAGGGTAGGGGATATGCCTCGAACGAGGTCATCTGGATCGGGCAGGGCGTGGCGGCTGCCAGCGCCATCAGGTTTAGGCCGGTGCCAAAGCCCAGCTCGGCCACGTGGAAACCGTCATACAAACGGTCGGGCAGGTTATTTCCAGCCAGAAAAGTATGCTGCGTTTCCTCCAGCCCGTTTTGCACCGAGAAATACGGATCGTCAAAGCGGGTGGAGAACGGCACATCGCCGTCGCGCCACGATAAGTTATCGGGTTTGGGGTCGTATTCCGTCATGGTCCGGCCTAGCGTGCAGTGAAACTCACAAACAGGTGGCATGACGAATGGCGGGCGACAAGGCCGATATCATTGTAGTGGGCGCGGGCGTCTTTGGTCTATGGACTGCGCGGGCGGCGCTGGCCCGTGGTTTGCGCGTACTGGTATTGGAGGCGGGACCCACCGTTGCCCATGGTGCTAGCGGCGGGATCGTTGGCGCATTGGCCCCGCATATGCCCGAACGCTGGGGTGAGAAAAAGCAGTTTCAATTCGAGGCGTTAACCGCATTGGCCCCTGCAATCGCAGCGGTTGAGGCAGAAAGCGGGCTGAGCACAGGGTATCACCGTACGGGGCGACTTGTGCCGCTATTGGATGATGCCGCACGGGACCGTGCACAGAGCCGTATCGGTGATGCGCGGGAAAATTGGGGTAACGCAGCGCAGATGCAAATTCTGCCCAGTGATGCCTATCCCGAATGGCTGGATGCCTCGGCTGCGCCTGCGGGGATTGTGCATGACACCCTGACCGGTCGCCTGCATCCCTCCGCGACCTGCCATGCCTTGGCCGAGGCTATCAGGCGTGCGGGTGGAATTATCGAGACGGATTGCGAAGTGTTGGACGTGCAATCGGGCCGCGTGAAAACTGCGCGTGGGGACCGGTTCGCAGATGCGATTGTTCTGGCCGCGGGTGTGCGTGGATTTGATTTGCTCGCGCCCCATGTGGGTGAGGTGACCGGCCGCGCGGAAAAGGGGCAGGCCGCGTTATTGGATGCGGATCTGGGTGACATTCCGCTGATCTACGCCGATGGTTTATACCTGATCGCGCATAAGCATGGCGGTGTTGCCGTCGGTGCCACCAGCGAGCGACAGTTTGACGGCGTGGGCACGGATGCTCTGCTAGACGACGTGATTGCGCGGGCGCGAGCTGTCAGCCCCAGGATCGCGCAGGCGCCTGTGCTGGCGCGGTGGGCCGGGTTGCGGCCACGGGCCAATGGGCGTGATCCGATGCTGGGGGCTGTTCCAAACGCCGCGGGTGTTTTTGCTGCCCTGGGCGCGTTCAAGATCGGCTTTGGCATCGGGCAAAAGGTGGGTGAGGTGCTGCTGGATGAGATCACCAACGGCACCGTAAATATGCCCGATAGTTTTCGTGTGGCGGCGCATTTGGGTCGGGGAAAGTAGTTAACTATCCCGTGGAATGCCGGTAATTTGTGAGTGGCGCAGCTGCGCGGTTTCCTCCTGCGCGGCACGGCGCAGATGAGCGCGCATGGAATCCTCGATATAGGTCAGGTGGTTCTCTAGCTCCGCACGGGCGCGGGCGGGATCGCGGGCCATGATGGCGCTGTGCACTGCCCGATGATGTTCCAGCAGAGCGGTGCGGGTGTCGCGCACGCCGAAGAGCAGGCGGCGATTGTAGAAAACACCCTTTTTCAGCATCTCGAACATGGAGCGCATCATGTGCATCATGACGACGTTGTGGGCTGCCTCGACAATCGACATGTGGAATTCGACGTCCAGCTCCGCCTCGGATTCTGGATTGCGCAGGGTATGCGCGGCCTCCATTTTCTTGAACACTGCGTCGATCACCTCCAGATCGGTGGGGGTGGCAAAGCGGGCGGCGCGCTCGGCGGCCATGCCCTCCAGATCGCGACGAAAGCTGAGATAGTCGAAAAACGCTTCCTCATGCGTGGAGAACAGTGCGATCAGGGACGGGGCGAAGGCGTTTCCAAGAACCTCGGCCACATAGGCACCGGCGCCGGGTCTGGTGACGATCAGTTCACGGTTTTCCAGATCGGATAGAGATTCACGCAGCGAGGGGCGCGATGCGCCTAGCTTCGCCGCCAGATCACGTTCCGCTGGCAAGCGTTCACCCGGGCGCAATACGCCGCGCAGGATTAGTGCCTCGATCTGCCGTGTGATGGCGTCGGAAACGCGCTCCTGCTCGATTTTCTTGAATGGCATTGTGATCCCAGCGTGGTCAATTGATCGAAACACTAACCGCCGGTATCGCAGGGGGGCAAGCCTTGTAACAGCCGGATTAGGCGGCGGATTTAATCAGGCCAGAACCGAGGCCACGAATGGCCGCACTGACCCGATCGTTGACGCCTAATTTTTGGTAAATGCGCCGCATATAGGCATCCACCGTGTTGTTAGAAATGGCGAGAATATCGGCGATGGAGCTGTTGCTCTTGCCCCGTGCAACCCACGACAAAACCTCCTGCTCACGCCGAGATAGCGGAGCGGATTCAGTTACCTGCATTTCCGAGCAGCGATGGTGGGTCATTTGGCAGGCCCACTGGATCGCACGCAAGTCAAGGCGATGATCGTTGGTTGCGTTCTGTTCCAGACCAAGCCCGAAATACCCGTTGAACCCGTTTGGGCCAAAGACCTGAACCGCAAGTCCGTCCCCCAAAACATGTGAGTTCCTACGATCCAAAAAACGGCGATCGGCATCTGACAGGTCACGCATTTGCGGCAGTTCTGACCAGAAAAATGGCTGCGATTGGTTCATTGCCGTGGTTGTAATTGGATCAAATTGCCACATTCGATCAGCGTAATAGGTTTCAACCCAATCCTCAGGAAAACCACGGGTACGAATTAGGAGCGGATCATCCGATGTTTCCCATGCAAATGGCATGGTCTGATACGTAAATTTATCGAAGCCCATATCGCTAAAATGATTTGCGAACCGATCCCAGATATCATCAACGCATTCGCAATTTGCGAGCTCACTGATGTACAGATCGATTTTCACAATGGTATCCGGAGTCATCGTCGATATCCCTAATGCGACGGGCACATAGTAGTGAAACCGCTGAGCGGGTTGTTCAGTTCCATTGAAAGTTGTGTTTTCGTCAATAAAAAATGGGCCCTCGCGTGCGCCATTTATAATCCGTTTTGTAACATAGGGTTACGAGGTATATCTATATAGTTTAAGTTTACCGGTGATCGGTTGCTGGTAAAAGTGCCTCGATGCATTTAATCAGATCCGAGAATGCCACCGGTTTCTGAAATACAGCATTTGCGCCCATCGACTTGGCTAGCTCCAAAACTGGCGGCAAGTGTTTTGTGCCACCTCCAACCCCTGAAACGCAGATAACGGGCAGTGCTGGCTGGGCCATTTTACCGCCTGTTGCACGCAGCAGGCCGATTAGCTTGATCCCGCCATCGCCCACGAAAACACCGTCACGCTGAACATAGACATCGGCAATAACCAGATCTGCGTGATTGTCGGACAGGTATTCAAGGCATTCACTAGCACCGTTGGTCTGTACGACGATATAGCCTGCCTGCTCCAAGTGAAGTTGCCACTCGGCTGCCAGTGCTATGTCATCTTCCATAATTACGATGGTTTTCATCGAAATTCCGCTTCTTGCAATCGGGCAGATCCAGATTTTACGGGATCGGCGTACACATACTACTCGCTAGTTGAATCCTATTTTATAATAAGACCTACGATTCCAGCAAACGTTTCTAGCATCGATTTATACTCAAAAGATAACGGATTTCTTGAGAATGAACCGGTAAAAAAGCATAGTGTTTCGGAATTTTTGATTGGCGTCCTAATCGTTAGTATAGAATTTAATCTAGTACGGGAGAACTCTGGTTGGGATGTCAACTTGCGGTCGATGAAGGTGATGCGCCGTTCTTGATGCAAGCTAGGGTCGTGATTCTGTACAAGAGTGCTCTCGTGGCTATCCAGCAAGGCTTGGCAGGTTTCAGAGCTTAGGTCCTCTGGGTTCAGAACATTGGCAGCAACTAACGTGCGTGCCCTGTGCGCAGAAACATGCATCAAGCCCACCTGTTGCGCACCAAGGACCGCACGTAGATTACCGCAAAGCAGCCGCGGGCGGTCCGGGGCGGCAACATCACTGACCTGACGTAGCAGCATGTTCAGCGCCAATGTTGGATTCAGGTTTTCTCGGGTGGGTATGGAGGGCGGCCGGAGATGGAGATAGGCTAACCCCTGTGAGCATCGAAGGTGTACCACCCGTTGACCGCAGGGCAGGCCGTATGCCCCTGCAATCAAACCTGTGCTTTGTGCCTGACCCAATCCCGCCGCATTGCGGAGATCATGCAGGTCAGAGCGGTTAAAGAAATCGCTGAGGCAGGGTAAATCCGGCACATCAGCGCGCAGATCATCGGAATACCCGATTAAGCACCGCAGCGTATCATCTGTAATAATAAGCTGCTCATGTGGAGCAAGTGGCCAAATTTGCGTCTTTTCTGCGCACATATTTGTTTCGAACTAGCCGCTGCTCGGCACGATACGCAAGGTCGGAGGAGATTGGGCACGCCCGTCAAACACAGTTGATGGCTCAACAATTCCGAGCTGTGCCGCTTCGTTCTCCTTAACGCGAACTAGGTCATCCGAAAGCAGGCGCTCGAAATTGTAGCAAACGTTATCGATTTCGGTGCGAAAGGCGATGATCTGTGCGTGCAGCCGCTCGACCTGCATGGTCGCGGTTTCCCGCAGGGCAGCATCAATCGAGTGCTCGAAATTACGCAAGGGCATATAAATCCGCTCAATTGCGTTGTCTACCGCAGCGGAAAGCGCCTTTAAGCTTTGATCATCGTTCAGCACTTCCGGGTGCAACAGGCGGGTCGCGTTACCCTGAAGTTTGCGGATGCGAATTGTCAGCGCCGTCACGTGTTCCGCGTAGATCCGAGAAAGAATTGCTGCACCGCGAATTTCACATCCAGCAACCGCCACATGCAAATCCGGTTTGCTCATCACGCCAGCCTCTGCCGGGGCTTGATCACATAGTGACAGGATCAGCGGGGCAACATCGATACCGAAAACTTGCTCGATCCTGCGGTCCTGATCAAAGCTCAGTTTGATCCGCGTGCCACCAACGCTCAAATCTACGCCAACAACCAGAATGCCAGATTCCACTGAACGGCGAGCATGAATGACAACTGCCGGTCCTAAATTGGCCCGTTTGGTGCCTTCATCATCATCTGCCTCTGAATTCATCATTTTATCAGCCCCCACTGCGTTATTGCTGCGAAGTATGCAGCGAAAGAGGGATTCCAGCAAGCTACGTATTCAACGCGTTTCTCTTAGGGAGATCGTGTCACGAAACTACGTGACGCAGGTGTTTCACTAGAACAGTGATACCAATGGGCGAGTTAAATTATCAAATATTGTTTTCCAGTTAAGGTTATTGAAGTCGGGTAAAATTATGATGAGTGACGCGTCGCTCAAGAAAATTTGGGTTGGGATTGGAGCATCGGCGGGGGGGCCGGAGGCGCTAGCCAGCTTAGTAAGAGGATTGCCCGAAAGCGTCGGTGCGACCTTTATTGTGGTGCAGCATTTGGCGCCGCATCATAAAAGTATTTTGTGCGAATTAATCCAACGTGAAACATCGCTGCGGGTCGGGGAGGTCAGTGACGGCCTGAGCCCGCAACCGGATCACATCTATATTGCGCCTGCCAATCACAATATTTTGGTGCAGCAGGGGACATTGGTTTTGCTGCCAGTTGACCCGACTGTGGGCGGGCCAACGCCCTCTATCGATACTTTTTTCACGTCACTTGCACAGGATCGCGGAGCCGCTGCGATCGGAGTCGTGCTGTCGGGTTCGGGGTCTGACGGCACGCGGGGGCTTGAGGCTATTCAGGCGGCAGGCGGAACCGCGATTGCGCAGGATGAAGCGAGCGCGAGATATAGTGGAAAGCCGCTATCTGCCTTGCAGGCAGGCAATGTTGATTTGGTATTGTCGGCCGAGGCTATCGGTCAGAAATTTACGCAAATTCTTGCAGCATCCGGGCAACGTGATCGCCTAGCGACGCTGATGCCGCCGGTTCAACATTTGGCTGAGATTAGCCAATTGCTATACACGCACACCAATGTGGACTTTCGTGAATACAAACCCTCAACTCTGTACCGCCGAATTGAACGCCGCATGGCAGCACTGGGGCTGATACAGGTTTCGGATTATGTTGATGTTCTACGCAACAGCTTGGCCGAGATAGATGCACTGTTTCGGGAGATGATGGTCTGTGTCACATCTTTCTTCCGAGATCCTGAGGAATTCGAGTGCTTTCGCGCCTCAATTAATGAAATTGTGCAGAAGGCGGATGGCATTACGCCGCTACGGGTTTGGGTTCCGGGATGTGCAACGGGCGAGGAAGTCTACTCAATTGCCATCCTGTTTGCAGAGGCTATGGGCGGCGCGGACGCTATTGATCGGAGTCGCTTGCAGATTTTTGCCTCTGATATCGACATGAAGGCACTGAAATTCGGACGGGAAGGTTTGTATTCTGCCGATGCTATCGCGCAAGTGCCCTGCGAATATCGCGACCGATATTTCGAGGCGACTGCGGATGGTCATAGGGTGCATCCGAACCTGCGCGATGTTGTTCTGTTTGCGGAGCATAACCTGTGTCAGGATTCGCCGTTCCGAAATCTTGATTTAGTCTGTTGCCGAAACGTGCTGATCTATTTCGGTGAAGATTTGCAGCATCGGGTAATGTCGAAAATCTATTCGGCGCTGAAGGATAGTGGAAAGCTGTTTCTGGGCTTGTCAGAGAGCGGAGGCGCTGTTGAAGATCTGTTTGCGCGCGTTGTGGGGGAGGGAAAAGTATTCAACCTGCGCGCTGGAGTGGAGGTTCCTGTCCCCACATTTTGCCCTGACAATGCGGCCCATTCGTCTATGCCAATGCGGCGCCCTGAACCGCAGAACTGTACATCCAAGTCGATTGATGGGCGTTTTGCTGCTCTGGTTCAGGCGCTTGGACCCAATGCGTTGATCGTAACGGCGCAAGCACAGATACGGTCGGTTTTTGGTAAACTAACTGATTTTATTGAGACACCAGTCAGCGCTACTCAGGTGCGGAATACCCTGCGTGGGCACTTGGCGGCTGAGGCACGCTTATTGGTAGCGTTAACACAGCGCGCCGGTGAAATGAGGCAAACCGGCTCACTACCCCATCCGACAACCGCAAAGGAAAGCGTGCGCTTACTGTGCTATCCCTTGGGTGCTGATGCGGATGGGGATGCACTGTTTCTGCTGGTTATCAAGCCGTTGGATGTTGACGCGTCTGGTGGTGATCTGGTCCGCAGCCGTGAGGTGGAAGAGGAGGCACTGCTCTACCGGATTGAGGAACTGGAGGCCTTGAATGAGGAGTTACGTACCCTCAGTGAGGAGGTGCATTCCACGAACGAGGAGTTGCAGGCCACCAGTGACGACATCGAGGCCGCGAACGAGGAACTGCAATCCACGAACGAGGAGTTGATTGCCGTTAACGAGGAACACCAGTTCAACGCGATACAGATGAGCCTTGCGGTGAGGGAGCTGGAGGCAATTCTGGCCAATGTGTCTGTGCCATTGGTTGTGGTGGATGCTGAACTGAATGTCGTTCGTGCATCATCGCAAGCGCAATCCTTACTGACGATCCCGGCTGAGGTGCAGCGGCCGCATATATCGGAATGCGAGTTGCCACCCAGTTTTCCTAAGTCACTGTCATTCCTGGTGGATGTTGTCGAGACCGGGAAAAGTCATGAAATGGATTATACACTAGAGGGTGTTCCGTCCGCGCTGTGTACGGTGCCATATCGGAACACGCGGAATGAGTTGATGGGGGCAGTTATGATGATTGTTCCAAAGGATACTCAAAACCGCAATCGACTGCCACCACGGCTAATTGATTAGCTGACAAAGCCCGCTGGGCAAAATTTAACCATCGCATCCGGCCCCTTGGGACCAACCTCGAATAGGGTCGGGCGCTGGGTCAGATATGTGCGCCAGTTTTTATCAGGGTAGGTGGCGATTCTGATGCCATGTTGTTTGTGCATCTGTACGCCGAGGATGGCCATTTTGATCCCATCCTGACTGCCCTGTGCGATAACGGTGCGAATTTTGGCGTCTAGGTCGGTATATTGCGGATTATCTCTTACAGGTTTTGCTGGCGCTGTGTTCAGGGCGGGCAGGGCGCGAAATGATGTGCAAGCGTGGCGAAAGCAGGTGGGGGATTTCGACTCTCCCATCCCATATACCGCTCGGCCATATTCCCGTAGGCGTAGAGCAAGATGTGAGAAATCACCGTCCGAGGTTGCGATCATAAAAGTTGTGATATCGTCACGGGCGGATACCTCCATCGCGTCAATGCAAAGCAAGATGTCTGCGGCGTTTTTCCCTGCTCCGGCATGCATGTAGCGATATCCGGGCATGCTGAGCCAATCGGAATTTTGCTGTCCGCATGTATAGACGCGGGCAATATCAACCTGCCCAAGCGTAGCGGCATGGGTTAATATTTGGGCTGAGTGTTTCGGGCTGACATTGTCGCCATCTATTAGAACAGCGACGCGCTGTCGGGTCATTAGAATCTCCAAGTGTGTGATGCTACTTGAATGATCTAGTGATCTGTTCGCGATATTTAAGTTTATGGTGGTGAAGTAAACAAAAAAAAGGGGCGCACCAAATGGCACGCCCCCATAAATTCATTCAGTAAATCGCAATTACAGTGAAGCCATTTTTACGGCTGTATCTGCCATGCGGTTCGAGAAGCCCCACTCATTATCGTACCAAGTCAGGATGCGGACCATGGTGCCGTCCAGTACTTTGGTCTGATCCATGTGGAAGATCGACGAATGTGGGTCGTGGTTGAAGTCGATGGAGACCAAGCTCTCATCCGTGTAGCCAAGCACGCCGTTCAGGCGGCCATCTGCTGCCTCACGAATGGCGGCGTTGATTTCCTCGATCGTTGTGTCGCGGCTTGCCTCGAATGTCAGATCGACTACGGAGACGTTTGGTGTCGGAACGCGGATCGCGACGCCGTCCAGCTTCCCTGCCAGCTCAGGCAGAACCAGACCTACAGCCTTGGCCGCGCCGGTCGAGGTCGGGATCATGCTCATCGCGGCTGCGCGCGCGCGGTACAGGTCGGAATGCATCGTGTCCAATGTCGGCTGATCGCCGGTATAGGAGTGGATGGTGGTCATGAAGCCCTTGGTGATGCCAACGGATTTGTTCAGCACATCAACAACAGGGCTGAGGCAGTTGGTGGTGCACGATGCGTTGGACACAACCAGATCTTCGGCGGTCAGCGTTTCGTGGTTCACACCGTAAACGATGGTTTTGTCAGCGCCTGCGCCGGGGGCCGAGATCAGCACCTTTTTGGAGCCATTTTTCAGGTGGATTGCAGCTTTTTCACGCGAGGTGAAGATACCGGTGCATTCTAGCGCCACATCAACATCGGACCATGGCAGGTCCTCTGGATTGCGGATCGCGGTAACGCGGATCGGGCCACGGCCAACGTCGATCGTGTCGCCGTCAACTGTCACAGTCGCGGGGAAGCGGCCATGGACGCTGTCATAGCGCAGCAGGTGGGCGTTGGTTTCAACAGGGCCCAGATCATTGATCGCGACGACCTCAATATCGGTGCGTCCGCTTTCGATGATGCCGCGCAATACGTTGCGCCCGATACGACCGAATCCGTTAATGGCTACTTTGACCATGGGTGTCTCCTCGTGCTGTCCCACGACGCTACGTCACGGGTTTAAGGGATAGATAACAATCGAGCGGCCTGTGTCCAGTCTGAGCCGCTCAAAGTCCTGTCATTGCCACGCGTGGCGTTTCATCGTCGCAAAATTTCGCGAGCACAGCAGGGTACAGGCGGTGTTCCTGTACCAGCACCTTATCGGCCAGCGTGTCGGGGGTGTCGTCGGCGGTAACGGGAACGACGGCCTGTCCGTAAATCGGGCCATCATCCAGTTCCGCCGTAACGCCGTGTACAGTACAGCCATGCACCGCGACGCCAGCCTCAATCGCGCGGCGATGGGTGTGCAGGCCGCGGAACAGGGGCAGCAGTGAGGGGTGGATGTTGATCATCCGACCTTCCCACTTAGCCGTGAATTCCGGCGTCAAAATCCGCATAAAACCGGCAAGGCAGATCACGTCCGGCTTTGCCGCCAGCAGTTCGTCATGCAGGGCGGCGTCGAAATCCTCACGACTGGTATAGTCGGTATGAGGCAGAACCCTGGTCGGGATACCCAGCGCGTCAGCCTTGGCAATGCCACCGGCGGAGGCCTTGTTCGACAGGACCAGAACGGGTTGCGCGTCGATGACACCGGCGCGCATTTCGTCCACAAGGCGGAGCATATTGGAGCCGCCACCGGAGATCAGGATGGCGACGCGCTTCAACGTAGGGAGCCTGAATAGGTGACGCCCTCACCGGCGATTACCTCGCCCAAATGGACGACCTCCTCGCCGTGATCCTCCAGCGCGGCAACGACTGCGTCAACGGCGCCTTCCTCAACGATCAGCACCATTCCGACGCCGCAATTGAAGGTTTTCAGGGCTTCAGCCTCGTCCAGATCGGCCTGACCGATCAGCCAGTCGAGGATGGCGGGCAGGGTGATCGCGTCGAGGTTGACGGTTACGCCGCATCCCTCAGGCAAGGCGCGGGGCAGGTTCTCGGTCAAGCCGCCGCCGGTAATATGGGCCAGCGCGTTTACGCCGCCCTCGCGGATCGCGGACAGGGCTTGCTTGACGTATAGACGGGTGGGGGCCAGCAGGGCCTCGCCCAATGTTCCACCCTCAAACGGGGCATCCCAGCCTAGGCCGGCATCGGCAACAATGCGGCGCACCAGTGAGTAGCCGTTGGAATGCACGCCAGATGATTTCAGGCCCAGCAACACGTTGCCAACCCCGACATTGGCGGGCAGGGCGGTGCCACGCTCCATCGCGCCGACGCTGAAACCGGCAAGGTCAAAGTCGCCATCGTGGTACATGCCCGGCATTTCCGCCGTTTCGCCACCGATCAGCGCACAGCCGGACAGGCGGCAGCCCTCGGCGATGCCCTCAACCACTTGCGCGGCCTCATCGATGTTCAGTTTACCGGTTGCGAAATAGTCGAGGAAGAACAGCGGTTCCGCGCCCTGACAGATCAGGTCATTCACGCACATTGCGACCAGATCAACGCCAACGCCGGCAACATGGCCGGTATCAATCGCGATGCGCAGCTTGGTTCCGACGCCGTCAGTCGCGGCGACCAGAACCGGATCGGTATAGCCTGCCGCCTTTAGGTCGAACAGGCCGCCAAAGCCGCCAAGACCTGCCATCACGCCAGAGCGGTTTGTGCTCTTGGCAGCTGGTTTGATCCGGTCCACGAGCGCATTGCCCGCATCGATATCCACACCGGCGGCGGCATAGGTCAGTTTGCTCATGGCACCCTCGCTCTGATTACTTGGCGTCCGTTTAGCGGCGGGCGCGTGGGCTGTCCATCACTTCGCTTTCAAATTGCGCTTTGCGTACAAAACCAAAAAGTAACGATTGATGAAGATCACCACCACGGTGAACAGAACCAGCGCCATTCCGGTTATCGTTGCGGTGCTGGTCGTGATCGGGCCACCGGCCGCCGCCAGAAACATCATAACGATCAAAATCTGGATCGAGAGGAAGGCAATCGCCGCCACAATTGCCCAGCGCCATGCCTCGGCCGAGGTGGGCAATACACCGCGCTCCTTGGCCCATTTCTGACCGACCAGCATTGCGGCCATCATCGGGGGGATAGCGGCAATCGCGCCTGCGCTTAACTCAAACCCGAAGGCGACCCGCATCAGCGCCAGCAGGGCCGCGCATCCGATAATCCCGACCAGTAGCCAGATAAGGTAGGTTCCCAGATAGGGTGTACGTGGCCGGTCGCTCATCAATTGTTCCTCTTGGTTCTGGGCCGTCATAGGTGGCCTGTCACTGTTCAATATCACTACGCGGGGCGATAGCTCAATTGATTAGCGCTGAACGCAGGGGCTTCGCCGCAACAATGCTGCGGCGAAGGTGTTTGCGGCTGCCCTATGGTGAAATTCTGACACGGAAAGTAACGGCGCCATTGTCGCCCGGTGTCAGGACACCCGTGCAGTTCCATTGTATTGCGCCCTGATAGCCAACCGTATTGGCGCCCGGAACAGCCAGCTCGCAACTGAGCGTAGGTGAGATTTGCACGGGCGTCGGAATCTCCACGGCTAGGGACGTGTAGGGCGGCGTTCTGTCGTAGATTTTTATGTCATCCACAGGCGCGGCCGATTGGTTGCTGAGATAGATCCGATACAGCAGGATATCATTCGGAGCACCGGAATTTGTCGCACCTTCGCCAGACAATTGGGTCTCATTTTCCACAGTCTTGGACAATGTCACCTCACCCTGCGCATTCGAGACGGTCACGACGTCCTGATCGGTCGGGGTGTAGGTTACGGTTGTTCCGGTAAACGTGGTCAGGGCGTTCAGCGTATAGGTGTAGCGACTGCCCGTTGATGCACCGGATGAGGCCGTTACACGCGACACCAGACAGATCGTTTGGCCATCCGTGACAGTGATCGCCGCATTGATCGCAGTTCCCGGAGTGCCGTTGCACGAGGGGTCCGTATATAGCGCGCTAGAGAAGGCGCCGCTGGGCACAGATGCCTCCTGCGAGATCGAGAACGTGACCGTACCGTCCGAAGTTGCCTCGTATACATGGGGCAGGACGGTGATTTGGCCGCTTTGAATTTGGCGCACCTGATCCTCGGTCAAGCTTGGCTGTGCAACCAGACCGATGTTCAGCGCAACCTGATCTCCGGTCGGGGTTGGCTCGAACTCGAACTCACCGTCGTGGGGATCGCCCACGACCAACCCAAACAGGCCGTCTGTCTTCTCCGACACTGTTAGAAAACCCGCATCAGGTGTCACACGGATCGTGACATTGCCGGTATAGGCGGCATCCAGTTCATAGGTCCATGTTCCGTCGGCAGCCAGATCTACCGTCGCCAGCAAGCTGCCTGAACCGTCCAGAATATCCAGTGTTGCGGATTGCGTTCCGGCCTCGGCTCCTTCGAATTCGGCATCATGTGCAGTTGCACCACCAATACCGTTATCGATGAACACATGACCTGACAGAGTTCTGGAGCCGCTATCAAAGATGAGGGTGTAAGAGGCCTCGTCATCATCAGCGATACCATCACCCAGATCATCGGCAACACGACCGACGCTCGGGTCGCTATCCGGATCGGGCAGCGAGCTGTAGACGATCTCGGCGTAGTTTGTGTAATTACCCTCGCCCAATACGGTTGTGGTGATGATCAGGGTTTCGGTCGCGCCGGCCAGGATTTCATCGACAAACCACAGGCCCGTATCGGGGTCATAGGTATCGCCAGTTGCGGGCGCATTATCCGACACATACGCGAAGCCGCTGGGCAGCCGGTCAATCACCTTAACGCTGGATGGCGAACCTGATCCGGCGTTGGAGATGCTGATGATCCAGTCAACGGTATCCCCCTCACTCACATTCGTGATCGCAGTTGTGGTGCCAGTGGCGGCAGCGATCTTTGTAATCGAGAGGTCGGAGCCTGAGGGATCAAAGCCGAAATCCTGATTTGCGGTGACCTGATCCGCAACAGCAACCACGCCCAGCAGGGGGTTGGATGTGCCGCTGAGCAGACCGCCACCAATGTCGGGATCGGACTCGTCCAATTCAACGCGGTAGGTGTAGCTGATCAGCAAATCATCGAAGGAGTAGGTGCCGTCTGGCTGTGTTTCTACCGTTCTAAGGAGGTAATCGTCGGAAATATCGGCTGTCCCATTGTCGATATAAAGGTCGATACTAATGCCGCCGCCCAAGTTTACCTCGGTCTCCTCACGAACATCCGAACCATCGCTATCATTATACACATTGCCGGTAATCGCGCCGAAATGGATGAGCGATGGACCACGGCAGGACGCGCCGTCGCTGCCATTGCCCTCATCAATCGGACTTGTGGCAAGAAAGAAGGGCACACCTGTAACAGTGTCGACCAGGTACAGCCCGTTCGAGCCTTCCTCATAGACATAGAAGTGGCCATCCTCATCAAACCATGCCGAGCTGAAGGTGCCGGTATAGATAGCTGGTCCAAATGCGGTTACTGCGGCTGCTCCGGCAATACCGCCATTCGCGTCCACCTTGACCACTTGATCGCTAAATTGATCGATTCCATAGAAAAAGCCATCGACAGGGTTATAGGCGAAATCCTGTACGCTAACGCTCTGGCTGAGTTGCAGGTCGCCCAGATCAGTCAGGTTAAAGCCAGTGCCATAATTGGTCAGGCTGACCATTTGCCATCTATTGGCGTCCTGCACATAGACCATCGTGCCATTCGGCAGGATGTCACCCGCGCGATTACTGGTCGCCGCTGTAAAGGGTACCGAGGAGGACTGCGTGAACGTGCCTGAACCATCCATCCGGTATACTTCGCGGCCACCCGGGCGCATCGAATAGAGGTAGCCGTCCACCTCGTTATAACCCCAGCCGGAGTTCAAATCGTTCGGCGCAAAGCCAATATCCGTGATCGCCATGCTGTAGCTGGAGCCGCTAGCCGACATATTCAGCCGTGCAAGCGCCCGACCATTACGGTCATAGCGATAGAAGCTGGAATCACAGATAAGAGGAGGGGGATCGTTCGAGATTGTTACGTCGTAATCCTCAACCTCACCATCAAAGACGATATCCAGACCCGTATTGTCCGTAGACCAGCGGAACCGTGCAAAGGTCGGCGCAAGTGTGGCACCGGCAGGCACGTCGAATTCGAACGTAATCTCGCCATTGGTGATGCCATCCTTATCCAGCGCATCGCCATCTTGCAGGTTCAGGGCAACTTGCTCACCCGCCTGACCGAATGTGCCATCGCCGCTAAAGTCGATGTAGGCCTGTAGATAGGAACTGCGCGCAGGCAGAGAGCCGCTATCGGTCACAGATACGGTGATCTGCGCGGTACTATTGCGATACAGGATCGGCATCACGACGCCGTCCTCGTCATCAGAGCCGTCCAGATCATCGCCCGTCGCGGTCAAACCGTTTTGCAACAGCAAATCGATATCCGGAGGGGTGACACCCATATAGTTCTCGGACGCGCCCTCTACGATGTGCTGCGGATCACCAAAGGTTACCGGCGCATCACCGCGATCGGTATCTGGTGGGGTTTTGATTGTTATGCCGTAATCCTCAACCTCACCATCCACGGCAGGCAGCAGGGCGTTCAATCCGAACACAGAGGACCAGCGTAGCCGCACGAAGGTTGGTGTCAGAACCGCCGAAGCCGGAACATCGATTGGGAAGCTGATTTCCCCGTTTACGGTGCCATCCAAATCGGATGGCCCACCATCGCGGATGTTTGACGCAACCTGATCGCCGATAGACAGGAAGGTGCCCTGACCGCCAAAATCGACCCAGGCCTGTAGGTAGCCATTGCCGGGGTTCGGTTCGTTGACGACAACAGTAACAACACGGGTAAGATCACCGTAGAGCTGCGGGAAGTCCTCGTCATTCTCATCGTCGATGCCGTCCAGATCATCACCGGTCGCATTGATCGAAAACTGGGGCGAGGAATCGCCGTCGCCGTTCCTGTCACCGATCCAATAGTCAGAGGTATCGGTGTGCTGTGGGTCGCCATAGGTCAGCGGCGCGTCACCGCGATCCGGACCAGAGGACAGATAGATTGTGGTGGGGTCATCTCGCCCATCACCGGGACCATAGCTGGGCGTGCCGTCACCATCCCCCGGGTTCTCGGAATCCGAGTCGTCGGATACAACCGTTCCACTGGGCGTTTCACCTGTCGCGCGCGCCTGGTTCGAGATTGTGGTGTCCAAATCTGCCGGTACGATGGTGTATAGCGCCGTATATACCGCGACCTCTCCCTTTACCGGATTGGCAACCAATGTACCCTCAGGCGAAAGGTAGGATGCAGCGGTGAAGGTCATCACTGGCGGTACACCGGCACCACTAAACTCGGTTTCAACCAATGAGACATTGGTCACATCCAGGTTGCCGAAGTTTTCCAACGTAAAGGTATACAGGATCTGCTCACCCGCATCGGCATAGCCGTTCAGGTTAAGATCGACCAATGTTGCTAGCTTTAGCAAGCCGATGGAGCCAACATCAATCGTTACCGTTGCGGTGTTTGAATAAATTGGCGGGTCACCGGGTAAAACGATGGGCGATTGATAACGATAATCAATCGGCGTTGGTGCGGCAAAGAATGCGACGAATGGGGTAAAGGTTAGCTCACCTGTGACATCGTCATAGCTCCACGTTCCCTCACCAACCACGTCGAACGAAACGCGATGGCCTGCACTGTCGGTTACGACATTGATCGCACCAAAGGGAGGGATCAGGTCAACCGCTTGCAGCGCATAATCACTGGGCATGCCGCTATTGTTCGCGGGGCCGTTATCGTTATTGGTCGCAACGCCGTCGTTGAGCAGGATGTTCAGAACGACAGGCTCACCCAATGCGCCCTCTTTATAGTCGTCTACGACATGCAGCGGATCCTGAAAGTCACCACATTTGATCTCGTATGTGTCGGCAACAACGTAGGTCGGGTTTGCGATTTGAACGAAGAATGTATTTTCCGCCGAACGGCCAAAGCTGAACGTCGATGACTGTGGGTAAAAAATCTCCAGGCCGGATGTCGGCTGGTTCTCATAGGTCCGGTCACCCGCAATAAAGAATGTATCAGTGCCCAGCGTCGCGTCAGGGCCGGGGATGTAACCGCGATATGTCGTGGCCGATCTGTCGACGCGGACATACTGAACCGTACCGTCACACATTTTGACGTATAGTTCTTCGTTGTTCGGGCCGTCCAAGTCGTTGATCTGAACGTTGATATCAGCAACGACAGGCACGCCGCCTGTGTCGCTGTAAATGTCGTAGGTTCCGGCCCGATACAGTGTGAAATCAAGAAAGTGTGGGTCCGGCCCCACGGAGCGCACCATGATCCGGCCATTCCCGGTCTGGAAATTATGGTCCAGCGTTGTTCCCGCCATCACGCCAACGATATCCACCGTAGTGCCGCCAACGGTACCGGCGTTCTGCCAGATGGCTCGCTTACCTGTGAAGCTGCCAACAACCGTGGGGTTCCCCACTGTGTTGAGGATAAGATCCTGTGCCTGCGCAGCCTGTGCGCACAGGGCTAGAAAAATGAGGCTGATAGAGGCGCGGATCGCTATACTTTTGCCGAATAATACTCGCAATGACTGCGACGCTAGATGCCGTATTTGGGCGGATATCTGTTTAACGGACGCGATAAACAGAACTGCGAATGCAACATTCAGCATGGGAATACTCTCTAAATAACCAAATTTTGGACACGTTATTTCCAATCATAATGTCATGCCGGGTGATCTGCTGGCATTGCCCAAAGGGATATGTCGGCCACTCTTAGGTGTAACCGATTGTGGCATGCGGACCGTTTCAACCCTGCCGCCCTATAGGAGGGTAGGGGCCATATCTGGCTAATGCAGAGTGCTTGAAAGTGGTGGGAGATCAGAGATTCGAACTCTGGACCAAAGCGTTATGAGCGCTCTGCTCTAACCGCTGAGCTAATCTCCCAATAGGGGCGTTATAGCGGTGTGCTGTTGCGCTATCAATCCGTGATTAGTGACAAATTTTGTCGCAAAATTGCCTTAGGGCGCGTGACCTGCCCCCCGAGGCTCCGTCATTTATAATGAGAGTTTGCGGGTGTGATTTTCATATTGTTCGTCGTCGGTTTGGGCAAGCGCGTCGTGCGCGGAGGCCTCAAATTGCTGAAGCGCCCGACGCGCTTCAGCGGGTGTTTGGTTCTCCAGTGATGAGTGCGGTCTGACGTTGTTGTAATCGTATCGCCAGAGCGCCAGCTTACGGCGGGCGTCGTCCAGGCTGTCGAACCATTCTTCGTTCAGCAGTTCATCTCGCAGGCTCCCGTTGAAGGACTCGATGAAGCCGTTCTGTTGCGGCTTTCCAGGATCGATGTAGTGCCACTCGACATCGTTCTCGTTCGCCCATTTCAGGATCGCACGACTGGTGAACTCGGTCCCATTATCGCTGACAATGCAGGCGGGCTTGCCATATATCCGCACAAGCGCGTCCAACTCACGTGCCACCCGCGCGCCAGAGATGCTGGGGTTGGCGTGTCCATCGACGCACGGGGCAACCGCGCCTCACGTGCCACCCGCGCGCCAGAGATGCTGGTGTCCGCCATGAGGCACAGATTCTCGCGGCAGCAATCATCATTCACTGCCAAGATGCGGAACT
>NZ_OCTN01000003.1 GCF_900231835.1 Pontivivens marinum
GGACCCTCTGTCCGGAAAAATGTCAGCTATCGTCGCTATGAGCACACTTGCGGTCATCGCCAGGATGTCTCTGTCGCGAACATGCGTCACGGCGACGTCGATTGCGCAGGTTGCGGGCAAAGCTGGACGTCGAAGCCAAGCAGAATCTACTTGCTCGATTTTACGCTTCCCGACCTGCCCGTGATCAAACTCGGCTTCAGTTCGAATCCGGAATTCCGGATGCGTCAGGTCCAGATCGCCCCCGAAGTAACGAAGGGTTCCGTTCTGCGATCCGTCTCGCTGGAAACAGGACATCGGGCGATCTGCGTCGAGAAGGCTTTGCATTCTCACATCAAAGCTCACCGCCCCGATCTGATTGTGCCCCCGGACCTTTTTCGGTCAGATATCCGGACAACATCCGAGATTTACCACCGCCATGGACGCTCGTACATCTCGGCGCTTCTGGACGCGGTGGAGGCGGGTTGGGATCCATCCACCCAGACATCGAACGTCGCCTAATCACGCCGAGGGCGCCCCACTGCGGGGCGCCTGACTCGTCTCCCCCAGCTCTTTGCAATGGCGTCACCTTCAGTCAGATTGCGCTACAGTTTCGCCTCGACGAGATGGCGCAGGCGCATAATCTCGGGCATGGGGTCGGGCCGCGCCGCCAACGCCTGCACTGCATCGCGGGTCTCTGCCATCGCGATCGCGCAGGCGTTCAGACTACCTTCGATCGAGGTCAGCTCCCGCAGCATCTGCTCGATCGGAGCTGCAACCGGCGATGCGCCGCGCTCCAGCAAGTTTTCGACAGCGTCGATCAGGCGGCGCAAATCGCGATGAAGGTCGGTGGGGGTGAAGTGGCTGCTCATGGTGAGGGGTCCTCTGTTGCGGCTCTGGTCGTATGAGTGGAGATAAGGGCGGGGTCGGCAGTTGTTGTGGAGCGCGGCTTGGCAACTTGGATTGGCGGGCGATCCGCAAGGTCGGCGAGCAGCTTCCGTGTTAAGGCAAGACCATCGGTGGCCCGCACGGCCCAGACGGTAAGCGCATTCATCACCCCCATTCTCTGGACCGCCACGGCGATGCGTTGCGTGAGTGTCGCGATATGACGGCGTAACCGGGCATTGATCAGCACCGGCACTGGCATCGACATCGGAGCGGGTGCGGCGAGCAGTGCCATCGGATCCATCACTGTAGGCGCGGATGCAACCCCGAACGGCAGCGTCCTGCGCCGCTCCTTCGCAAGACGTGCAAGCGAGCTCGTCAGCCGCGCCGGGGCGGTTTCGATCCACCGGGCGTGATCGCGCAGCTCGGTCGAGGTCGGAGCTTCTGGCGCAATTTCGCACAACGGGCCCCGCAGGATCAGACGGTCACGCGGATCGGCGACATCGGGCCACAACACCAGCGCATCCCCGCGCCCCGCGTCGACACGCCAGTGCAATTCCTCAAGGATCGGAGCGAGGCCAGCCAAGAGCGCGTTCCGATCCCGCGCGCCCTGTCGCCCAAGGGATTTGGCAGCGAGCAGGATCTGCAGTGGCGGATCTGCACTCGCAACGCGGGCCGCATCTTCCTCACTGATAGGCACTGGAGCCCCCACGCGCAGGCCAATCCATCGATCGAGCTCGGCCGCCTTCTTTTCGATCCAGCCCGGCCCCCGGACAGCCGCACGCCGGGACGGATCGCCGGGATCGGCCCATCCGAACGTGCCATTCAGAGTATCTTGATACGCCTGCCAGATCGCCCGGCTACCGCTGGTTGGCGGATGGGGATTCAGCGCGCGCGGCAGATACCGCGCGCCCCGTTTCGCCATCACGAACCGAGGTGCGAGGATGTTGACCTCCAATCGACCGGTGTGCAGATGCGTGCCAACGAGAACAGGTGGCCGCGCTTCCTGAGCCACACCGCAAAAGGCGATCTCGCACCACAGCGCAATCGCACCATCCACCCGGCGACGCAGCTCACGGTCGCCCTTTTTCCATTCCGCGATGTCGATGTCCTTGCGCGCGAACGACAGTGTCGCGCAGCAATACCTGTGCCGTGTCGAGAGGGCCTCAATGCAGCCGTGCACAAGATCGGGATCGCCGTACAGCACTTCAGGCGCGGGATCGCGCACGACCTTCTCACGCCGTCCCGCCACGGACTTTTCGACCGTCGGCGCGAGGAGATAGTCCACCACCGAAGCCGCAGATCCAGCAGTATAAGGCGACCACAAAACGATCATTCCACGCCCTCCACCCCGGACCGGCGACGTTCCCGCACCACCGCCTGAACGGCACCATCAAGTTGCTGCCCGATCTGATCGAGCCTGTCGAGAAGGCGCAGACCATCAACGTATCCGCCGGATTGCGCCGCGTTAATTGCGAGACAAGCAAGCGCCTTCGCTGCGACTCCATGCGCGGCGACCAGGTCGAAGAGCGCCGAATCTGGAGTTGCCACGGCACCACGGGCCAGCGTCCGCCCCGCAACGTAGCGCGAACAGGAGACCCCCTCTCGGTCCGCATTCCGGCGGATCCGATCCCATTCATCATCCGTAAACGCCACCTTCCGCTGGCGGGCCGGCCCATTCTTTCCCGTGGGTCTGCGCAAATCGGTTTTCCCTCATCTAGGCCCAGTCGAGGATTCTCGGTGAGCGGCGAACGGATTTTCGTTCATCATCGAGTTCCAATGTTCGGGACGTTCGCCGTCAGGCAAAGTCCGGGAGGGAAGGAAAGTGTGGATAACATCGACGCTCAAGGCGCGAGGATTTCCGGACAAAAGCCGAAAATCCCAATAGTGCTTAACGCAAATGCAGGATCGGCGCTCTGGAAAGAAAACGCGCGTGAAAGCCGATTTTTCTTCAACGACCAATCCCGGACAAACCGACACGGCAATTTGTGAAATAGTTTTTCATCACAAAAGCGCGGCTTCCACGCAAAACAATCACCTCCGGCAATCGGCGTTTCGAATGGATATGGCAAAAAGATTTGTCTACCGCACGATGCCGAAATCCGGTTCGGTGAGGTCGATCAGACCACGTCGCAAGATCGTCTGGACCACATCGGGTGGCGTTTGATCGGGATAGCCCAAAGACACGTTACGCACCCATGTCGACCCAACCCGTATCTCGGCCGGATGATGCGTGTGCCCATAGAGCCATGCCGCTGGCCGATGTCTCCGGATGATCGCGGTCAGGTCAGAGGCGTAAGCCGCATCCAGCGGAACAGGATCCCCGGCTATCAAATCAGGATGCGGACAGTGATGCGTTACTACAATGGTTGGACCGGTATGCGGCTCGGCCAAACGCGCCTCCAGCCACTCTCGATGATCCGCATGTACCGCAGCCGTATCGCCAGGATGAATCCGTCTATAGCCCCTGCCCGCGTGGCGAATGTAGCGATAGTCGTTCATCTGATTTTGCGCCGCCGCTCGCGCTCCGGCATCGTCTCCGCGCAATGCAAAGTCCGTCCAGAGCGTGCAGCAGAGGAACCTCGCGCTGCCGATCTCGATCACCGACTTTTGGGCGAACTGCACACCCTCGTCGGAGGTAATCTGCGCAAGCCGATCATCTCCATCCAGATGAAAATCGTAATAGTCGTGGTTGCCTGGAAACACATGGATCAGTTCCGGCGCGATATATTGAGACAAATGCCGGAGCGCCGTCTTCCACCTGACCTTCGGCTTGTTGGCGAGATCCCCCGCAACGATTACCGCATCAAGCTGGGTCCAATCTGCTGCTGGTAGAGCGGCAAACGGATCGCGCCCTGCGGCCTCCCACATGTCAAAATGGATGTCTGCAAGAACCAAAACTCTCATAGTCCCACCATCGCGATGATCCCGGCCAGGTCAACAGAACAACATGAGATGTTTTAGGCGTCCTACGCAGAACTCGGCAAGTCGGATCCCGCCAATGGCCACCGGCAGTGGATGGCGGCGAGGACGAATGAGCACCATCAAGGTCCTGCACGTCTGCGCCATGGACCACGCTGCCGACCATCAGGCCGAGCGAGTCCACGGCGATATGGCACTTTTACACATTAATCCGGTTCTCGGCGTCACAGCCGCGCACGTCACCCGCATCTGAGGTTTGAAGGCTTTGGCTGTCGGTTACGCCCACCAGCGGTAAGTACAGCGATGCACCGTCGAGACCAGCGGGACCTCGTTTGGAAGACAGCGCCACGGGCAGCCTTTAGCGGCGGTGCAGTAGATGAAATTCTTCCTCACGCAGATCGTTCAGTCAGCTCACCTGCAAGCCGCGTCGCGCGCACTCCACGCGGGCGATATCGCCAAGGGCATCATGCCTACGCCAGTCGTAACAAAACGACAAGAATCACAAACCCTCGATATCGCTCAACTCATTGCAAGGCAGGATATGATTGATCACCGCAAGCGCCGTACCTGACGATATGCAATGGGTTGACCCCACTGATACCGGAACGGTCCATAGCTCGGTCAGAACCAGACCGGAATGCGGTCGATCGCTTCGGCCAGTGAACGTAGGGGTGCGGCCTTTGCATAGCGTCGATCGGTCTCACCCGATGGCGTATGCCCCACGAGCTGAGTAACGATCAGCTTGGAAACATCTTTCTGGTGCCGCAGGTGGGTAATGACCGTGTGGCGGAATGAATGAAATGTCTTTCGGTTGCCTGCATCTCCCAGGGCACAGGTTTTGGCCTCGGTCCATTTTTTGTAAAGATTGCCACCAAAACTCTCGGCTTCTGAGGTCGGTCGCAGTTCGGGGAAGAGATCTACCTGCCCTGCGAGGCGCATCTCGCGGACATATTCGAGGAAACCTTGCTCGATAAGGCGTAGGTGGATCGGGACCTTACGATTTGATGCAGCATTTTTCAGACCTCTGTTCACATTCGGACAAATCGTGATGTGCGGGATCTCATCGGTATCCATGATGTCTGTCAGTCGCAGTCCCATGAGCTCTTCGCGGCGCGCTCCGGAATAGGCAGCGATGAGCGGACCCCAGTAGAGGCCATCGCGAATAATTTCGCGGCCCGGCTCGTGCCGCCGGCTTGGGCTCTTGCAACCCGCCCAGACCGGATGCGCGGCCAAGGCACTAAGATCATCGAGAGTAAAAGCGAGCCGCACAGAGCGTGCATCCCGGTCGTCTCTCTCACGCAGATCGCTTAAGAACAGCTCTTCCGCTGGGCGCATTCCACCCCGCCGACCGAACTTCAGTAGCCTGTTAATATGCCCGATATTGCGATTGACGGTTGGAGGCGCGAGGCCAATTTCTTCATCCGGCAGCTCTTCACCACGCTCGATCAGATCACGCACGGATCTCGCTCTATCCGAGGCGTTTCTTCCGTAGACTTTCGGCAGGCGGGCAAGAGCATCCACATAATATGCGCAGTCGGCTTGCGTGAGCGTTTGCAGTCGCTTGTCCCCAACGATTTCAATGAACTGGGTGAGGACTGCGCAAACCTGTCGACGGTTCTTTCCAATCGTCTTCTCTGCTGCGGCTGTCTTCCCCACGGCATAGTCTCTCTCGAGAAGCCCTTCGAGTAATTTGGAAAGACGGTCCCGGTTTTTTACAGAGTTTCGATCTAGGGCGTCATCGTCAGCGACCACCCAGCTATCGCTATCTGCTTCAACGACTTCAGATCCTTGTCGAAATGACGGAGCGTTCGCAGGATCTGTGGGAGGGCGATAGCACCCTCCTGCGCTCGCGGTCGCCGCAATCGCAAATGCATTGCCAGACTGGACGGCGGGCGCGACCGTCAAACCATGCATCGGCATGGTCGCTTTGATCCGATCCATCATGGCAAGTGCCTCTGCCTGTCCCGACAAATGGAGGCGCTGCATCATCTGTTGCTCTCGCGCGTTTCGCGGACCACGACCTATGGTTCGCGCAGCCGATTGCGCGACAGTCTCCCGCGCTTCGGGGGCCGAAAGCCAGCCTTTCAAGGTTTCGAGTTCCGCGGAAATCCGGCCGAGGTCTTCGGGCCTCAAGCCTTCCAGTGACAATCGCTCTGCATCCTCTGGCAGCAAGATCGCCGCTGTTCCACGTGCCGCAACCAATTCGAAAGCAGCCCTCTTGATCCTCTCATCTGCCGCCCGCTCGAGCCATTCCTCCGGACATTGATCAAGTGGTTCCTCGTAACGCAATACCTCTAGGCGCACGATTTCAGCCGCCACGATCGCGGCGAGATAGCGTTGCGCTTCGGTATGAGACAGGCGTCCATTCATCATTTCCCGGAGATACGCGTCGGATTTCCATGTCAAAAGGGGCGCTACCAAACGACATGTGGATAACCTGCGAGTCCGCAGGCTGACCTGCACGAACCGGACGCTGCTACGGGTACTGCTCGCTGGAATACGACGTCGCCAGACATAGACCGCACCGCGGCGATGAACATGGGTCGGCAATCTCATTCTCTAGACTCCTGATGGAGCCGAAAGGATCGTGTCGCTTAGAACTGAAAGCGGGAGTATCGGACAACTGTATCACACCCATGTATCGCAGTGGGAGGATGTGGGATGGCGAAAACCCGTTTTTCTTAAGCATCGCAATGACTTGGAAAGTACCTGGCTGGGGTGGTAGGATTCGAACCTACGGTGCACGCTACCAAAAAGCGTTGCCTTACCACTTGGCTACACCCCATCAGGTGAGGGAGCTTTTAGTAGTGGCGGAACGAGGCTGCAAGTGGAAAATGCTCATAATCGCGCATCAATTTAAAACAGGCGCAATCGCAGTTCAGGGAGCGACAAAAATGCAGGAATTTACCTTCTCAACCACGGGCCGCATCAGTTTTGGCGCTGGGACAGCCGGTCAGGTCGGTGCGCAGGCCGCTGAACTGGGGGTAAAGCATGTGGGTTTGGTGACAGATCGCATCGTTCGTGACCTTGGGCTGATCGACACAGCACAGGAATCAATCGCCGCGGCGGGACTGGCCCTGACTATATATGACGGCACCGCCCCTGACCCGACCGAGGATATGCTGGACGACGCAGTGCAGACCCTATCCGGCTGCGACGGAATCATCTCCATCGGGGGCGGCTCATCGCTGGATATTGCCAAGCTGGTTGCCGTGCGCCTGCGCAGCACACAGCCGCTGACGGAAATGTACGGGGTGGGCAATGTGACCGGTGGACGGCTGCCGCTGATTCTGGTGCCAACCACAGCCGGCACCGGCTCCGAGGTGACGCCCATCTCGATTCTAACCACCCGCTCGAATGAGAAGATGGGCGTGGTCAGCCCCGTGCTGCTGCCTGATGTTGCGGTTCTAGATCCAGAGCTAACCCTGGGCCTGCCCCGCGCCGTGACTGCGGCCACTGGCGTCGATGCGATGGTTCACGCAATTGAGGCTTACACGTCGAAGCTGCGCAAGAACCCGATCTCGGATGCGCTGGCGCGTGAAGCATTGCGCCTGCTGGGCGGCAATATCCGAACCGTCTGCGACACCCCGACAGATCGTGATGCACGGGGGGCAATGTTGCTGGGGTCGTGCCTTGCCGGTCAGGCCTTTGCCAACGCTCCAGTCGCGGCGGTGCATGCGTTGGCCTATCCGCTGGGCGGGCAGTTCCATGTGCCGCACGGCCTGTCCAACTGCCTCGTCCTGCCTGAGGTTCTGGCCTTTAACGCCCCCCAGGCAGCCGACATGTATGCCGAGCTGGCGGAAATCCTGTTTGGCACAGGCGTCACGCTGGCCGATGGGTTTCGCAAATTGGCGCCAGAAATCGGGCTGGTCACGACCCTGCGCGATGTTGGCGTGACACAGGACGACCTGCATGGGCTGGCCACCGATGCGATGAAGCAAACACGCCTGCTGGTGAACAATCCACGTCCGATGACCTATGAGGACGCGCTGGCCATCTATCAGGCGGTTTTATAGCGCGGCCTAGAACTCCTCGACAAACACCACGCCCTGCGCGGATTTGATCGCCGCCTTGATCTGCGGGGTGATGCGGTACTGTTCCTTGAGCATCAGTTCCACATCGCCCGGCAGATCGGGATGTTGCAGGATCAGGTTCACCGGCCCCCTACCCCGCCGTGGCCCCGTCGCGCTGTCGGCTAGACGTGCCGATACAGATGTCAGCGCGTTCTGATCGTTGACGTAGATTTTCAAACCGGCGACGCCTGCCTCAACCACTACATCTTCAGCAGCAGTCACGCTGCGGGCGAGCAGCTTTAGGCTGTCCCCCTCAGATGTCGCCTCAACGCCCATTACGATGTTCTGGCCTGTGTCGAACAGATCGCCTGCTTGCTCCAACGTGTCGCCAAAGACCGTGACCTCGTACAAACCGGTCGGGTCGGAGCAAGCAATAAAGGCAAAGCGGTTGCCCCGTGCCGACTTACGCACCTGCTTGGACGAAACCGTGCCTGCCAGTTTGGCCGCGACAGCGCCGTTGCGGGCCTTTGCTGCCACCTCGGTCAGGGTCATCACCCGCTTGCGCCGCAATGCAGGCATGTAATCGTCCAGCGGATGGCCGGACAGATAGAAGCCAATCGCCTGATGTTCCTGCGCCAAACGCTCCGTCGGCACCCAGTCATCGGGCATGGGCAGGCGGGGGGCGGGCAAATCCTCACCGGCATCACCGAACAAACCACCTTGGCTGGAATTCCTCTCCGCATGGGTGGCGGCGGAATAGGCGGACAGCTTGTCCAGGCTGGCGAAAACCTTGTGCCGATTGGAATCCAGCAGGTCAAAGGCACCGGCCCGCGCCAGCATTTCCAATGGCCGCTTACCAACACGTTTCAAATCCACACGCCGTGCGAAATCGAACAAGTCCAGAAACGGCTCATCCCCCCGCGCCGCAGTGATCAGGCGCATTGCTTCCACGCCGACATTTTTCAGACCGCCCAGCGCATAAACAACCTGTCCGTCGCGCACGGTGAATGTTGCCTCTGCACGGTTCACACAAGGCGGGATCAGGCCGATTTTCAGCCGGTCGATTTCCTGCTTATAGATAGACAGCTTATCGGTCAGGTGCAGATCGCAGTTCATCACACCGGCCATAAACTCAACCGGGTGGTTCGCCTTTAGCCACGCTGTTTGATAGCTGACCACGGCATAGGCGGCGGCGTGGGATTTGTTGAAACCATAGTTGGCGAACTTATCCAGCAGGTCCCAAACCTCCTGCGCCTTGGCCTGATCAACGCCGTTTTCAGCGGCACCGGACAGGAATTTCGGACGCTCGGCGTCCATCGCCTCCTGAATTTTCTTACCCATCGCCCGACGCAACAGGTCAGCACCGCCCAGCGAATAGCCGGCCATGTCCTGCGCGATCTGCATCACCTGTTCCTGATAAACGATGATGCCCTGCGTTTCGTCCAGAATATGGTCGATGGTGGGATGCAGGTTATCCCGCTCCGCCCGACCGTTTTTCACATCACAGAATTTCGGAATATTCTCCATCGGGCCGGGGCGGTACAGGGCCACCAGCGCGATGATATCCTCAATGCAGGTCGGCTTCATCTGACGCAGCGCGTCACGCATGCCCGAGCTTTCCACCTGGAACACCGCGACCGTGGCCGCACTGGCATACAACTCATAGCTTAACGGATCATCGATGGGGATCGCGGAGATATCGTAGGGGTTAATCTCCAATGCGGCGCGGCGTGCCTTGCTGGTATTATCGTCCCCCTCAGGCAAGTCCATCAATGCGGTTCCCTGCCCCTTGAGCAGGTCCAGCGCGTTCTGGATCACCGTCAGGGTTTTCAGGCCGAGGAAGTCGAACTTGACCAGACCCGCCTGCTCCACCCACTTCATGTTGAACTGGGTTGCCGGCATGTCCGAACGTGGGTCCTTGAACAACGGCACCAGCCGGTCCAGCGGACGATCCCCGATCACCACACCCGCCGCGTGGGTCGAGGCGTTGCGGTACAGCCCCTCCAGCGCGGAGCCAATCTCAAGCAAGCGCGCGACGACTTCCTCCTGCCGCGCTTCCTCCTTTAGCCGTGGCTCATCCTGTAGCGCCTGCTGGATCGAGACGGGCTTTACCCCCTCAACAGGGATCAGCTTGGACAGGCGATCCACCTGCATATAGGGCATTTGCAGCACACGCCCGACATCACGCACCGCCGCCTTGGACAGCAATGCACCAAAGGTGATGATCTGCCCCACCTTGTCGCGGCCATATTTCTGCTGAACGTAACGAATGACCTCCTCGCGGCGATCCATGCAAAAATCGATATCGAAATCGGGCATGGACACACGTTCGGGGTTCAGGAACCGCTCGAACAGCAGGGAATAGCGCAGCGGGTCAAGGTCGGTAATGGTCAGCGCATAGGCCACCAGCGAACCCGCACCCGAACCACGGCCCGGCCCGACGGGAATCTGGTGATCCTTGGCCCATTTGATGAAATCCGCAACGATCAGGAAGTATCCGGGGAATCCCATCCCCTCGATAATATCCAGCTCGAAATCGAGGCGCTTCTGGTAATCCTGAACGCTGACGGCATGGGGGATCACGGCAAGGCGGTTTTGCAGGCCCTCATTCGCCTGACGGCGCAGTTCCACCACCTCATCATCGGCGAATTTCGGCAAGATCGGATCGCGGGTCGTCACGCGGAAGGCACAGCGCTGGGCAATCTCAACCGTGTTCTCAATCGCTTCTGGCAGATCGGCGAACAGGGTGGCCATCTCATCGGCGGTTTTGAAATAATGCTCGGGCGTCAAACGGCGGCGCGGCTCCGCCTGATCGACGTAGTTGCCATCGGCGATACAGATCAGGGCATCATGGGCCTCGTACATCTCACGCTTGGGGAAATGCACATCGTTCGTGGCGACCAGCGGCAAGCCCTTGGCATAGGCCAGATCAACCAAGCCGGGTTCACTGGCGGTTTCCTCAGGCGTGCGGGGGTCATCGCCATAGGGGTGGCGCTGCACTTCTATATACAGGCGCGTGGGGAACATCGCGGACATGCGATCGGCCAGCGCGGCTGCCTTGGCCCCATGCCCATCGCGGATCAACTGCCCTAACGGGCCCAGCGCCCCACCGGTCAGGCAGATCAAGCCCTCGGAAAACGTCTCCAGCTCGTCCAGAGTTAAATGCGGCAGTTGATCGCCACTATCCAAATAGGCGCAGCTGTTGAGCCGCATCAGGTTTTCCCAGCCCGTCTCATTCTGCGCCAACAGAACAATCGCCCGCGGCTCCACCGGTTTTTCGCCGGGTTGCGGCGGGCCGGAATAGGCCAGCGGGAATTGCGTGCCGATAATCGGGTGCAACCCTGCCTTGGCCGACACCTCGGAAAATTCCAGCGCGGCGAAATTGTTACAGCTATCCGTCACGGCCAGCGCGGGCATGCCCGCCGCCTTGGCAATATCAGGTAGTTTCTTGACCTGTAGCGCCCCTTCTAAGAGCGAATAGGCCGAATGGACGCGCAGGTGAATGAATCGGGGGGCTTGGGTCATGGCCCCACGATATAGGGCGCACCGCGCAGGGGCCAGATGGGCGCTGCGTGACACCGGTAAATTTTCGCGGAAATACGATTAGGTGTGAATTGCGCCAGATATACTATAGACAAGTGCGAACTATAATTGCGCAATCAGCCAAGGAACCGGCCAACGTGACTGCTCTGTTCGTAAAGATATTTGCCGAGCGTAATTGCGGCGCAACCGAACTGGGCCGCAGTATCAAACGTGGTTGGGCCGTCACCGAAATGCGCGGCACACCTGAACTGGACCGGACCGCGCTACGCGGCGTTCTGCAATCCGTCCCCCCCCGTGATCGCGCACAATTGCACAATCACATGCTGGATATGGAACATGACCGTATCCTGTATTCCGATTTCGGCTGGGCGGCGACGGCCCCCTCGACCGATATCATCCAATCGGCGGCCCATGCGATTGATACGCTATTTGTGGGCATCACCATGCACCCTTTGGCCTTTGCCGCTGCATTGCGGGACAAACCCCGCACACCCGGCGCCGCGACCAAGGAAATGCCGCTGGCCCAGTGGCTGACTACTCCCTTTCCCGTGCATCGCCGCGACGGGCTGACCGATCAAACCCCGCTAACCCCGCTGGAGCTGTGGTCGGCAAAGGCGCGCGCCCTGCTGGCATTGGCCGAAACGGATCGCACCGTTATCCTGCTGCGCAGCGACGAGTTACGCGAAACCGCACACGACGCGCTGAGCCCGCATTTGACGGCCAAGGATGGCACACAGCCAGAGTTCAGCGAAATCGACATCCCCGATTGGGAGTCAGAACTGCGCCAGATGCCGCCACGTCTACTACAGCAATTGCGACTGCAAATTGACGCCGGCGTGATGCAGGCATTAGGACACGACCCGATCTGACGGGCGGCTTGCGGTCACGCAGGTTTTACCGTTTGATAAAAACAGTCGCAAAGCTATGCGGCAGCGATGGGAGTGTTTGTGATGATCCAGTTCATGCTCAACGGTCAGGAAGTCTGCATTGAAAATGCGGGCCCGACGGTGACCCTGCTCGACTGGCTGCGCGAGACACAGCACATGACCGGCACAAAGGAAGGCTGCAACGAGGGCGATTGCGGCGCCTGTACCGTCACCGTCAGCACGCTGGACGATAGCGGCGTCACCCATCAGGCGCAAAATGCCTGCATCCTGTTTTTGCCCCAACTGGCCGGAAAAGCCGTGCGCACGGTTGAGGGGCTAACCTCGCCCACCGGCGAATTGCACCCCGTACAGCAGGCAATGGTAGCGGAGCACGGCTCGCAATGCGGGTTCTGCACACCGGGCTTTGTGATGTCGATGTATACGGCGCACCGCACAGGCCGCGTCGATCATGATGACGTGCTGGCCGGCAATCTGTGCCGCTGTACCGGCTACGCCCCGATTATTCGCGCAGCACAGGTTGCCGCAACCCACCCAACACCCCCATGGGAACTAGACGAACGTACCGCCCTACAGGGCCTGACCACAGATGAAATGGGCGGCGATGGTTTCCACCTGCCCACCACCACGGCGGAACTGGCCGAACTCTACGCTGCCAATCCAGACGCAACCATCGTGGCCGGTGCGACGGATGTTGGCCTGTGGGTCACGAAGCAATTCCGCGAAATCGGCCCGCTGATCTTTACCCACAGGGTCGCTGATCTGGCCACGATCACACGGGTTGAGGGCGGATTGCGCATCGGCGCAGGCGTCACGCTCAGCCGTTTGCGCGGCGCGGTGGCGGATCGCCATCCAGACTTTGCCGAACTGATCCGGCGCTATGGCTCGGTTCAGGTGCGCAATGCGGCAACCATCGGCGGCAATATCGCGAATGGTTCCCCCATCGGCGATGGCTCACCCGCCTTGATCGCATTGGGCGCGACGCTAACCCTGCGCAGCGCGAGCGGCACCCGCGATATGCCGCTTGAGGATTTCTTTATCGAATATGGCAAGCAGGACCGTCAGGATGGCGAATTTGTTGAGAGCATCCTGATCCCCGATCAGATCGACACCTTGGCCTGCTACAAGCTTAGCAAACGATTCGATCAGGATATTTCCGCCGTGTGCGGCTGCTTTGCAGTGCAGATACAGGACGGCATCGTCACCTCGGCCCGCATCGCCTTTGGCGGCATGGCCGGAACCCCCAAACGCGCCACAGCGGTTGAGGCTTCGCTGATCGGCCACCCCTTTACACAAGACGCAGTGCGCGTGGCACAGGACGCACTATCGCAGGATTTCCAACCGCTCAGCGATATGCGCGCCAGCGCCGATTACCGCATGCAATCCGCCCGCAATATGATCCGCCGCTATTGGTTGGAGCAGGTGGAAAAGGTCCCGACCCGACTGGTCGGACGACAGGCAGAAGAGGGGGCGATCTGATGAGCGTTCATAAATCCCGCCCCCACGATTCCGGCCCGCTGCACGTGACAGGCGAGGCGCGTTACACCGATGATCTGGCCACACCCGTCGGCACGCTGCATCTGGCCTTTGGCATGGCACCGGTTGCCCATGGGGTGCTGAAATCGCTGGACCTTGCCCCTGTGCGGGCCATGCCGGGGGTCCGATTGGTGCTGGGGCCCGATGACTTCGCACAAATGCCTGACGTATCGCCCAGCCCCGCGCCGGAACCGCTGCTATGTACCGGTACAGTGCAGTTCCACGGCCAGCCGCTGTTCATCGTCGCCGCAGATACCCACCTACAGGCCCGCCACGCGGCACGGGCAGCAGGTATCGAAATCGATGAGTTACCCCCGATCCTGACCATAGACGACGCCCTCGCCGCGAAACGGTTCCTTGAGGAGCCACTGGAATGGGAAAAGGGCGCACCCGATGCCGCCCTGACCATCGCCCCCCACCGTGTTCAGGGCCGGATTGAGGTTGGCGGTCAGGAACATTTCTATCTGGAGGGGCAGGCCGCCATGGCCGTACCCGGTGACGGGGATGAAATGGTCGTCCATGCCTCGACCCAGCATCCCAGTGAAATCCAGCACAAGGTCGCCCACGCCCTGCATGTCCCCTTTGCCGAAGTTTCGGTACAGGTGCGCCGCATGGGCGGTGGTTTCGGCGGCAAGGAATCGCAGGGCAACGCACTGGCCATCTCCTGCGCGCTGGTCGCCCGCAAAACCGGCCGCGCGGTCAAGATGCGCTATGACCGCGACGACGACATGATGATCACCGGTAAACGGCACGAAATCCGCATCGACTATGATGTCGGCTTTGACGATCAGGGCCGGATCGCTGGTGTGCTCTTTGACCACTACGTGCGCTGCGGCTGGTCTGCCGACCTCAGCCTACCGGTGGCGGATCGGGCGATGCTGCACGCGGATAACGCCTACAACCTGCCCACGGCACGGATACGCTCCACGCGGCTGCTGACGAATACATGCTCGAACACGGCGTTTCGTGGCTTTGGCGGACCGCAGGGCGTGGTCGGAATCGAGCGTGTGATTGACCACATCGCCGCGGAACTGAACCTCGACCCGCTGGACGTGCGCCGCGCCAATTTCTACGCGGCGGGCGCAGTGGGGCAAACCACTCCCTATGGCATGCAGATCGAGGATAACGTCATAAACGAGCTGGTGCAGGAGCTATCCGACACCAGCGATTACACCAAACGCCGCGCGGAAATCGCGGATTATAACGCCCGCAGCCCCGTGCTGAAACGCGGCCTTGCCCTGACACCAGTGAAGTTCGGCATCTCCTTTACCCTGACGCAGTTGAACCAAGCGGGCGCGTTGGTCCACATTTATACCGACGGCTCGATCCGCCTGAACCATGGCGGCACCGAAATGGGACAGGGCCTGTTTACCAAGGTCGCCAGCGTCGCCGCCGACGTGTTCGGCGTGGACAGCGCACAGGTCAAAATCACCGCGACCGACACCACAAAGGTGCCGAATACCTCCGCCACGGCGGCCTCCAGCGGGTCTGATCTGAACGGCATGGCGGTACAGGCCGCATGCAAAACCGTGCGCGCCCGCATGGCCGACTATCTGTGCAATGCAACGGTCCTGTGGCACGCCCGCGACGCCGATGGCCACGACCTGCTGGACCGTGACGGGAAACCGGATCGGCGCGAGCATTCCTTTAACTGCGCGCCCGCCGATCTGATCTTTAACGGCGATATGGTCAGCGACGGCACAAACACAATCCCGTTCTGGGCGGCGGCGCAGGCCTGCTACGCGGCGCGCATATCGCTCAGCTCAACGGGGTATTACGCAACGCCGAAACTGGAATGGGATCGCCTGAAACGCAGCGGCCCACGTCGCCCGTTCTTTTACTTCGCCTATGGCGCCGCCGTAACGGAGGTCGCAGTCGATACCCTGACCGGCGAAAACCGCATCCTGCGCACCGACATCTTGCACGATTGCGGGCGCTCCCTGAACCCCGCGCTGGATATCGGCCAGATCGAGGGTGCATATGTTCAGGGCGCAGGCTGGCTCACCATGGAGGAGCTGGTCTGGACCCCCGCAGGCAGGGGCAATCTGGGCGGTGCGCTGTCCACCCACGCACCCTCCACCTATAAAATCCCGGGATGTTCGGACCGCCCCAAAACCTTCAACGTCGCCTTGTTCCAGAACGAGAATGTCGAGGATACGATCCATAAATCAAAGGCCGTGGGCGAACCCCCTTTCATGCTGGGCATCTCGGCGCTGATGGCGCTACAGGACGCGGTGCGCGCAGCGGGCTCTGACGTTATGCTGGACGCGCCCGCAACGCCCGAACGTCTGCTGAACGCGATCGAAACCGCAAATGGTGCAGGATGGTGAGCCGTTCCCGACTGGACCCACCCCGATGAGCGGCTTTGACCTAGAAACCCTGCGCACCGCCTGCGCAGACGGCCCCGTGGTGCGGGTGCTGATCGCCGCACATCGCGGGTCTGCCCCGCGTGAGGCAGGCACCGCAATGCTGGTCACGGCAACGGGCCAATCAGGCACAATCGGCGGCGGCACGTTGGAGTATGAGGCAATCACCCGCGCCCGCACCATGCTGACCGGCAACAAAACCCGCACCTATCAGGCCGTGCCGCTAGGCCCCGCGCTGGGGCAATGCTGCGGCGGCCATGTTGATCTGGCATTCGAGCGGTTCGACGCCAGCACCCTGCCAGACAGCCGAATCCACGCCCGCCCCCTGACCGGCCCCACGCAAATGCCCTTCTCCGTGGCCCGCGCAGTGCAGGCCGTCCGAGAAGGCCGCGACGCGCCGGTATTGCTGGAGGGCTGGCTGATCGAGCCCGTCGCCCCCGCCAAACAGCCCCTATGGCTCTACGGTGCCGGCCATGTTGGCCGCGCGGTTGTGCGCGTGTTTCAGGGGCTGCCCTTTGCCATCACATGGGTCGATGACGCGCAGGATCGCTTCCCTGCCGACATCCCCGCCCATGCCGAACCGCTGCTTGCCGCCAACCCCGCTGACGCAGTGCAACATGCCCCCCATGACGCGGTGCATATCGTGCTGACCTATTCCCATGCGCTGGACCTAGAGATTTGCCACCGCGTGCTATCAAAACCCCACGGACATCTGGGTTTGATCGGTTCCGCAACAAAAGCAGCCCGCTTTCGCAAAAGACTGTTGGAATTGGGCCATAACGCGGCCACAATCTCTCATCTAAACTGCCCTATTGGCGACAGAACTCTTGGCAAGGAACCTGCTGCGATTGCCATCGGGCTTGCATCTGAACTTTTGCAGTTGCGAAATAACGTAACGCAGCTTACCGAATCGATAGCATGAACACCCTTCTGGACATTTCTGGCCTGCGAAAGGCGTATCCCGGCGTTGTTGCAAATGACGACGTTGCCTTCGACATCGCCCCTGGTGAAGTACACGCCCTGCTGGGCGAAAACGGCGCTGGCAAATCGACTCTGGTCAAGATGATCTACGGTCTGGTGCAACCGGATGAGGGGCAGATGCATCTGCATGGCCGCCCCTACGCCCCCACCTCGCCCAAGGACGCCCGCGCCGCCGGTGTGTCGATGGTCTTTCAGCATTTCAGCCTGTTCGAGGCATTAAGCGTCCGTGAAAACATCGCGCTAGGGTTGGATGAGGCAATCGCCCCCCGCGTTCTGGCCGACCGCATCCGGTCCGTAAGCAAGGATTACGGCCTGCCGCTGGACCCTGACCGCCTGATCGGTGACCTCAGCGTAGGGGAACGTCAGCGGGTCGAAATCGTGCGCTGCCTGCTACAGGACCCCCGCCTGCTGATTATGGACGAGCCGACATCGGTCCTGACCCCGCAGGAGGTCAACATCCTGTTCGATACCCTGCGCCTGCTGTCCAAACGCGGCGTTGCGATCCTTTATATCAGTCACAAGCTCGACGAAATTCGGGTGCTATGCGACCGCGCCACGATCCTGCGTGGTGGTAAGGTGGTTGCAACCTGCATCCCACGCGATGAAACGCCACGTTCGCTGGCCGAGATGATGATCGGCTCCACATTGGCCGACCCACCCCTGCGCCGTGCGGTTCCGGGGCGAACCCTGCTGAAGCTCACGGGCCTTAGCCTGCCCACCCATGATCCGTTCGGCGTGTCCCTACAGGGCATCGACCTGACGCTGCACGCGGGTGAGGTGACAGGCATCGCCGGTGTCGCGGGCAACGGTCAGGATGAATTGGTTGAGGTCCTGTCAGGCGAACAACTGGTTGAGCCGGGCATGATCCGTCTGGACAATACGCCGGTCGGTGGGCTTAGCCCGAACCGCCGCCGCAGCCTTGGCCTGCTGACCGCGCCCGAGGAACGCTTGGGCCACGCCGCCGCACCGGATATGAGCCTGACCGACAACACCATGCTGACCGGCCGCGTGCGCCAACGCCTGTCCACGCAGGGCTTTCTGAAATGGAACGTCGCCTCGAATTTCGCGCGGGCCGTGATTAAACAGTTCGACGTGCGCACACCGGGGGTGGATACCCCTGCCCGCGCGCTGTCTGGCGGCAACCTGCAAAAATTCGTCATCGGGCGCGAGGTCATGCAAAAGCCTCGCGTGCTGGTGGTCAATCAGCCGACATGGGGCGTGGATGCAGCCGCAGCCGCCTCAATCCGGCAAAGCCTTCGCGATTTGGCCGCCGCTGGCGCCAGTGTTTTGGTGATTTCGCAGGATCTGGATGAGCTTATGGAAATGTCAGATCAGTTCGCGGTTATCGCGGGCGGTAAACTCAGCCCGACCCGCCCCGCAGGCAGCATCAGCATCGAGGAAATCGGCCGCATGATGGGCGGAGGAGACGCAGCATGATCCGTCTGGAACCCCGCTTAACCCCCTCCCGTGCCATGGTCTGGGGCACGCCTGCATTGGCGGTTCTGGCCACGATGATCGCAGGCGGCATTCTGTTTGCGATGCTGGGCAAAAACCCGATGGAGGCGATCTGGACGATCTTCGTCGATCCCATCCTCGACCCCTATAGCCGTGATGAGCTGTTCGTGAAGGCCGCACCGTTGGTCCTGATCGCCATCGGCCTGTCCTATGGTTTCCGCGCAGGCGTGTGGAATATCGGGGCCGAGGGGCAATTCATCGTCGGTGCGATTGCCGGTTCCGCCGTCGGGCTGGCCTTTTACGGCACCGAGGCAATCTGGCTGCTGCCGCTGATGGCGCTGGCCGGTATGGTCGCGGGCACGTTGTGGGCAATGATCCCCGCATTCCTAAAGGTCCGGTTCAACGCGAACGAGATTTTGGTCAGCCTGATGCTGGTCTATGTTGCCGATCAATTGCTGCGCGCGATGGTCGCGGGGCCGCTACGCAATCCGGCTGGATTCAACTTCCCCGAAAGCCGCCTGTTTCATGACAGCGCGGTGCTGCCGCTGCTACAGGGCTTCCCCGGATTGACCGAATATACCCGCGTGCATGTCGGCGTGCTGATCGCATTGCTGCTGGTGCCGCTGGCATGGCTGTTGCTGCGCAAACACCTGCTGGGCTTCAACATTCAGGTCATGGGGTCAGCCCCCCGCGCGGCGCGGTTCTCGGGCGTGAAACCGGCGATGATTATCTATGTCTGTCTGGGCCTGTCCGGCGCAATGGCCGGTCTGGCCGGTTTGTTCGAGGTCGCAGGCCCCGCCGGTCAATTGGTGCCTGCGCTGCCACAGGGCTACGGCTTTACCGCGATTATCGTGGCCTTTCTGGGCCGCCTGAACCCGCTGGGCATTCTGGCGGCGGGCTTGGTCATGGCGCTGACCTATATCGGGGGCGAAAACGCGCAGCTCGATTTGGGCCTGCCCCGCGCCGCGATCAGCGTGTTTCAGGGAATGCTGCTATTCTTCCTGCTGGGACTGGATATTCTGGTGCGCTATCGGGTGCGCTTTGGCAAGCGGGGGGCTGCACAATGATGGAAGTCATCGGGCTGAACGCCGACGTTACGATCCAGCAATCGCTGTTTTATATCCTGACAACCCTGCTGCCGATCATGGTGATCGCGGCAACGCCACTGGTCCTCGCCTCGACGGGTGAGCTGATCGTGGAAAAATCCGGTGTGCTCAACCTGGGGGTTGAGGGGATGATGGTCATGGGCGCCGTGATCGGGTTTATCACTGCGGTGGAGACCGGCACCCCCGTCGCGGGCTTTATCCTCGCTGCTGTTGCGGGTGGATTACTGGCACTGATCTTCGGCTTTCTGACCCAAGTATTACTGAGCAATCAGGTCGCCACCGGCCTTGCCCTGACGCTGTTCGGGCTGGGGCTGGCCGCGCTGATGGGGCAGACCTATACCGGCATCCGCCCGCCACAAACCGCGCGCATCGACATCCCGTTTGTGTCCGACGCACCTGTGCTGGGTCAGATGCTGTTCTCCTATGATTGGATCGTCTATTTCGCATTGGCACTGGTCGGCGCGGTCTGGTGGTTCCTGAACCGCACCCGCGCGGGGCTGGTCCTGCGCGCGGTGGGCGAAAACCACGATGCGGCCCACGCGCTGGGATATCGCGTCATCGCCATACGTCTGGCCGCCATCGCATTCGGGGGGGCCTGTGCAGGCATGGGCGGGGCCTATCTCAGCCTTGTCCGCGTACCACAATGGTCCGAGGGGATGACCGCCGGCATCGGCTGGATCGCATTGGCCATCGTGGTCTTTGCCAGCTGGAAACCGGGCCGCGTGATTATCGGCGCATGGCTGTTTGGCGGCGTGACGATCCTGCAATTGAACATTCAGGCGGCGAATCTGAATGTACTGGGCATCGCGGCCATCGTGCTGGCGGTGGTGACGATCGGCATGATTGCGCTGAACCTGCGCAGCATGACCGCGAAAAACTGGATACGGGTGGCATTTCTAGGAGCGCTTGCCCTGCTAAGCTGGGCAATGGCATTGACTTGGCCCGCATTCCGGCTCGACTCTGCATACCTGTCAATGACACCTTATTTGATGACGATCGTGGTTTTGGTGGCTATCTCTGGCGACCGTACACGCGCGGCACTTAATGCACCGGCCTCACTGGGTCGGGTGTTCCACGCCTCCAGCTAAACGAGGGGCGGTCGGGGACAACCTCAACAACTAGGAGATACCTATGAAACTTCTCAAAACACTCGGGCTGGCCACGGCGCTGACCCTCGCCACTGGCGGCGTTATGGCACAAAGCGACGATCCCCTGTCGGTCGGCTTTATCTATGTTGGCCCGATTGGCGATTTCGGCTGGTCCTACCAGCACGAGCAAGGCCGTCTTGCCATCGAGGAGCACTTCGGCGACGCCGTAGAAACCACCTATATCGAGAGCGTCCCCGAGGGCGATAGTGAGCGTGTCATCCGCCGCATGGCGCAGGACGGCACCGACCTGATCTTCACCACCTCGTTCGGCTATATGACCCCGACCCTGCGCGTCGCTGGCCAGTTCCCCGAAACAATGTTCGAGCACGCAACCGGCTATCAGCGCGCCGATAACGTGTCGGTCTATTCCGGCCGTTTCTACGAGGGCCGCACCGTTCAGGGTATCCTCGCCGGTCACATGACCGAATCCAACGTGATTGGCTACATCGCGTCCTTCCCGATCCCCGAGGTTATTCGCGGCATCAACGCGGCCTACCTTGCTGCGAAATCCGTAAACCCTGACGTCGAGTTTAAGATCGTGTGGGTGTCCACATGGTTCGATCCGGCCAAGGAAGCAGACGCCGCCAATGCCCTGATCGAGCAAGGCGCCGACGTCATCATGCAGCACACCGACTCCACTGCGCCAATGACTATTGCAGAGGCAACATGGGACAATCTGGGTGAGGACGAGACCGGCATTTACGCCTTCGGTCAGGCCTCGGACATGCTGGAATTCGGCCCGAATGCGCGCCTGTCCTCGATCATCGACAACTGGAACCCGTACTATATCGAGCGGGTTCAGGCAGTCATGGATGGCACATGGGAAAGCGCAGATTCCTGGCACGGTATCGGCCAGGGCACGACCACCATCGGCGCGTTCAACATTAACATCCCCGAGGATGTCGCGGCTGAGGCACAGGCAGCTCTGGACGCAATCGCGGCTGGCGAACTGCACCCGTTCACAGGTCCGGTTAACAAGCAGGACGGCTCCGTCTGGCTGGCTGAGGGTGAGACCGCCGATGACGGCACCCTGCTGGGCATGAACTTCTACGTTGAGGGCATCGAGGGCGCGATCCCGAATTGATGCGCCCCTAGCGAAATGATCAAAGGCTCCGGATATCCTCCGGGGCCTTTTTTATGGCCGCTCTCAGGACGGGCTGTCGTGCAGAACCGCATCCGTCAAAACGGACTTCCCGTTCCGCTCATGCCGCCACGCAAACTGCGACTGCCGCTTGCTGCATGGGATCTCACGCGCGCCCGAGGGCACGAACCCCTCCAGCACCATATCAGGAAACAGCTCGACCATCTCCTGACGGGCATCGTCGCCTAGGCCGCGAATGGCCATCGGGCCGAAATAGAAACTCTCGGTCGGGGCACCCTCGGCAAAGACGACTTCGTGCTGGTCCATCACCAGATGGAAATATGTCACCCCCGTACATCCCGCCATTTCCGAAATTCCGGGCAACTGGGTCAACTTCTTGGCCGAGATCAAAACCTCGCTCTCACCAAACATCCGCTGCACAATCGGGGAGTTCGCCAGAAACCGGTGCTGCGGCGACACCCGCAAATCGCGACACGGCATCCCCTGCCCCAAGGCACCGGCCTCAATCAAAATGGGGCACAGCTTGGGGCGTGCAATCAGTTCAGCCGCGGATAGATGCCGCTGCAAAACCAGGCGCAGAGGCTGATAACCGCGATCCAATGTTCGGATCATATCGCCAGTGACCAAATCCTGAACGGCAACCGGCCCACGTTGTGTTGCGATCACGGTGCCCGCAGTGAAGCAGGCAACGTAATCATCATACAAGTTGTTCATCTGGTGCGACGTACGTTCAGTATTGAACGTATAGGTCGTGCCCGGCGTCAACAAAACGGTAGACGCAATCCCGTCCACTTCACCCTGCTGGTATCCGTCGCCGCCGAAATGGAACGACGTAACCTTGTGCCCGTTCGCCGTGTTAATCAGGTCATAGGCGGTATTGATTGTTGTCCCGTCGGCAAAGCTGTTGCCGTCGATTGTGACGGCCCCATCCAATGACTGTGTTCCGTCAACCTCGTCAAATACCGCCTCATCATCATCGACCTTGATCAAGGTGGGCGTCGCGCCAGCCTTGAGAGTCAGTGAGAATGTCGGAGACCCAGCAGCTTGGGCGCCGGATTCAATGGGCAACCCACTGACGAAATCACTGGGGCTGTATACGTAGAGGTAATACATGTGATCACCGTTAGCGCAGGGGTGTTAGCACAACAAGTTTCAAAACGATTCAAAAGCGTATTATATTCATGCGCCGAAAATATCTTTTTGCATACCACCCAACATCTTAGCTAAATTCTATGCGATCATAGGGTCTTAAACACCCCACTCTCTCGCGCCGTGCCCAGCAGTCTAAAAATCAGGCAATTATTATTCTCCTCGGTAGACAGAAAATGTGACCGTCTGCGTTAAATATAAGACACACAAAATCACTACGAGACACGACACAATGACAAAGCTCGCCAGCTTGGCCACCGCCCTGATGCTGCTGCCTATCGCCACCACCGCCCATGCGGATGAGGTCGAGATTTATTTGACCGATATGCTGGACAACACGCAGATCGGCTACTGTCTCGATATCGCGAAGGCACAGGAATATGATGCTGATCCCGCCGATGGTTTGCAGGGGCACACATGCTACAGCAACCTTGGCGCACTGGGTGTCGATCAGACATTTGAGACGGAGCAGTTCAGTGACGGCACGCTCTACATGCCCAAATTCGATGTCTGCGCCAGCGTCGCCTCGACCCAGGCAGGAACGGCTATCGACCTCGCAACCTGTGACGGCAGCGATGCGCAAAGCTTCAGTTTCTCGGGTGAGGGCACTATCACGCCAGCCACTGCGCCCGACATGTGCCTGACCCTCGCCACTGACACCCGCAGCGGCCGCAGCGATACGAACCAGATCAAGGTGCTGTCGCTGGAAACCTGTGACGCGGATCTGGCCGCCTATCAGGAATGGGCCGTCCGCGGTCTTTCCGACTAAGCGGTCTGGCCAACCAAGCGGCTTGGCCAACTAAACATATCTGGCGCGGTTAACCTTTGCCCCGCGCCAGACCTTTGCCAGCCATAACGCAGCCCGATAGCAGCCACAGGGCAGCCATCCCTTTTCGCGTTAACCTTTGACGGAACGGGTCGTGGCTCTTGCCCTCGGGCCGTCGCGTCAATATGCCTTTTCCCTAAAGCAACGCGCATAAGCCACCTTGAGGGAGCCACCCATGAGTATCGACAAATCCCGCCTGCCCTCCCGCCACGTGACCGAGGGTCCAGCACGGGCACCACACCGCTCGTACCTGTACGCTATGGGTCTCAGCGAGGAGGAAATTCACCAGCCTTTGGTTGGTGTTGCAACCTGCTGGAACGAGGCAGCCCCCTGTAACATCGCCCTGAACCGTCAGGCGCAAAGCGTTAAGCAGGGCGTCAAGGTGGCGCGCGGCACCCCGCGTGAATTCACAACCATCACCGTGACCGACGGCATCGCCATGGGCCACGAGGGCATGCGCTCCTCGCTCGCCAGCCGCGAAGCCATTGCAGATACAGTAGAATTGACGATGCGCGGCCACGCCTATGACGCGATTGTCGGTTTGGCGGGCTGCGATAAATCCCTACCGGGCATGATGATGGCGATGGTTCGCCTGAACGTGCCATCGGTATTCGTCTATGGCGGCTCGATCCTGCCGGGCCGGTTCGAGGGCAAGGACGTGACAGTTCAGGACGTGTTCGAGGCCGTAGGCCAGCATCAGGCGGGCAACCTGTCCACCTGCGAGCTGGAAAAACTGGAGGCAGTCGCCTGCCCCTCCGCCGGTGCATGTGGCGGTCAGTTCACCGCAAACACAATGGCCTGCGTGTCCGAGGCAATCGGTCTCGCACTGCCAAACTCCTCGGGCGCACCGGCCCCATACGAGAGCCGCGACCAATATGGTGAGGCATCCGGCCAAGCCGTTATGCGCCTGATCGAAAAGAACATTCGCGCCCGTGACATCGTCACACGCGAGGCACTGATCAACGCCGCCCGCGTTGTGGCCTGTACCGGTGGCTCGACCAATGCCGGTCTGCACCTGCCCGCGATTGCGCATGAGGCAGGCATCGACTTCTTCCTTGAGGACGTTACCGACATCTTCCGCGACACGCCTTACTTCGTGAACCTGAAGCCGGGCGGCGACTACGTTGCCAAGGATCTGTACGAGGCTGGCGGCGTTCCTGTTGTGCTCAAGGAACTGGACAAGGCTGGCCTGATCTATCGCGACTGCATGACCGCCACCGGCTATTCCATCGGTGAGGAAATCGACAAGGTTACCCGTCAGGCAGATGGCAAGGTCATCCACGCAATCGAAACGCCGATCAGCAAAACCGGCGGCGTTGTCGGGCTAAAGGGCAACCTCGCACCCGAGGGCGCAATCGTAAAGGTCGCCGGAATGGAGGCGCAGCATCAGCGCTTCGTCGGCCCTGCGCGTGTGTTTGAATGTGAGGAAGACGCCTTCGCAGCCGTGCAAAAGCGTGAATATGAGGAGGGCGAAGTCCTCGTCATCCGTAACGAGGGCCCATCCGGCGGCCCAGGCATGCGCGAAATGCTGGCAACCACCGCTGCCCTGTCCGGTCAGGGCATGGGTAAGAAGGTCGCGCTGATCACCGATGGCCGCTTCTCCGGCGCGACACGCGGTTTCTGCGTGGGTCACGTTGGTCCAGAGGCCGCGAAATGCGGTCCGATTGCCCTGCTTCGCAACGGCGACATCATCACCCTGGACGCGATCGAGGGCGCTATCTCCGTCGATCTGACCGATGAGGAGCTGGAGCAGCGTAAATCCGAATGGGCTGGCCCTCGCGACACAATCTACGCATCCGGCGCGCTGTGGAAATATGCGCAACAGGTTGGCGACACTTACAAAGGTGCCGTCACCCATCCGGGCGCAAAGATGGAAAAGCATGTCTATGCCGATCTCTAACCTGATCAAGGTTGCGACGATTGGATTGCTCCTGCTGCTCGGCGCGTGCGTCGAGCAGCAGGAGGACTATGTGGCTGAGGATCCGGTGGATGGCAGCAGCGAAATGCGTCGACTGGCCCTTGAACGCGACGGCCAGCTGGTCGTCATCGTGCCGCCACGTGGTTTTTGCATCGACCCCGACAGTACGCATGACGCCGCTGTTTTGGCCGGTGATTGCACTGCATTGGGCGTGCGACCGCTTGGCCCGCCCTCCTCAACTCTCGCACTAATGAGCGCGAGCGTCAGCGATGCAGCCCTGCCCGGCAGTGGTCGATTGCGCGCGCGGATTGCCAGCCTAGAGGTTTCCCTACAGGCGGGCCGTCTGACGGCGTTGCTGACACAGGGGAACAGCGACGCGCACCTGATCAAAACACGGTTGAGCGGCGACAGCCTATATGCCCTGATCGAGGAACCGGAACGCGGCGCCTTTGACGGGGCCAGCAGGCAATATTGGCGTGTGTTGAGCGAGGTAAACGAACGCATGATTGTTCTGACCGTCCGCGCCCTGGATACCTATTGGCCCGGCGAGGAGGCTCTGCTGGAACGCGCCATCGCCTTCCGTGAAAGCATCCGCCGCGCCAATTCAGCACCGGTTTAATTCATATGGGCATACGTCTTCGCGGATTAACGGGTGCTCTGGTCCTACGATTGGCCACCAGAATACTGCGAAGACGCCACCGCCGCTTGATGCGCGTCCGTGACGATGTGGCGGGCCGCTGGACACGGCAGGCGCGCAAGCTGGGGCGCGTTGCGCGACAATTGGAAATGGATGGCAGCATCCGCAGCGGCATCGCCCAGCATCGGCCGGAGTTGCTGCCAGAGGACGCGGAGATCCTGCACCGGCCCAGCATTTTGCGGGTTCTGCAAACCCCCTCAGGACAGGTTTCACCGGCAACCGGCACAGAGCTGTCCGCCGATGTCAGCGTCCATCACGACATGTCACCACCGCGTATTGTGGCGCATCAAATGCCACGCTCGCAGGGGCGGCATGAATATGCGCTGGATATCTGGAACGTGCGGGGCAACTTCGTCTCGCTGGCGTTGGCCCTGCCGCCCGAACAGGTTTCGCGCATCGGTAAGGACGACCTGATCCGCGTGGATTATACCATCGCGCTAGAGCAGCAATGCGACGTGTTTGCGCGGCTCAATCTGGCGCATGGGCCAAATGTGGAACAGGTCATCCGGCAGTTGGATCTGCGAAAGCAGAACGATGTACTGGAATTTGACGTGCATTACACCGCCTTCGACCCGACGCGAGCCAAGGAAATCTGGATCGATCTGATCTTTAACACGCGACCGCTAAATCGTGTGGTGATCCGCGATATCGTCATCTCGCGCCGCCCGCGCCTGTCGCTATAACCTGCCAGAGGATGCCATGACCGAATCTGATCACAACCGCCTCTGGCTGGATAATGGCGTGTTGCGGGCACATATTCAGGCGGGCGGATTTGTACCGCTGGAGCTGGTTTTGGACGGCGTTGTGATCTCGCGTCCCGTGCCACGCCCGATTGACCGCAAACCTGGATATATCGAGTTTGAGCACCCGCTGCCGCAATCCGCACTCTCGAACGGGATCGGCGTTTTGCTGTTGCGCAAACAGGGTGAGGAAACGCCGTTGGCCGCGCTGCCGCTGATTATCGGGGGCGGTACAGACAGCTCTATCGTGGAGGAGGTTGCGCTACTGCGCGCCGAACTGGAGCTGGTAAAAACCGTCCTGCGTGAGCGTTTGCGCCGGGACATCTGAGGCATGCGTCCGCAGGATGTTCTAACGCTACGACCACAGGGGCTGTATTGCCCCGCCGCTGATTTCTACATCGACCCGACCCGTGGTGTTGAGCGCGCTGTGGTCACCCATGGCCATAGCGACCATTGCGCGCGCGGGCATCAAGCGATGCTGGCCACCGCTCCGACAGGCGCCATTGCACGGGCGCGCCATGGTAAGGGCGCTTACGACACATTTCAGGCGGCAGAGCTGGGCGCGGCAATCCAGATGGGCGATGCGCAAATACGCTTCATGCCTGCGGGTCACGTCCTGGGCTCCGCCCAGATTACCATCGAAACGGGCGGTACGCGGGTTGTCATATCCGGCGATTACAAGCGTGCGACGGACCCGACCTGTACCGCGTTTGAGCCTGTGATCTGCGACTTGTTCGTGACCGAGGCAACATTTGGCCTGCCGGTCTATCGCCACCCGCCATTGCGCGGGGAGTTGCAAAAGCTATTCGCATCGCTCGAAACCTTCCCCAACCGCGCGCATGTGGTGGGTGTCTATTCACTGGGCAAGGCGCAGCGGATTATGGGGGAGCTGTTGGCCTGCGGATATGATCGCCCTGTTTATCTGCATCACAGCCTGATCCCGATGACGCAGATTTACCAGAATTTCGACGTGCCGCTGATCCCGTGGGAACCTGCTGCTGATATGCCCACAGAGGCCCTGCGCGGTCAGATCGTGCTGGCCCCGCCCAGTGCGGTGCAGGAGCCATGGGCGCGCTTTCTGCCCGAACCGCTGGCCGTTGGTGCCTCTGGCTGGATGCAAGTTCGGGGCCGCGCGCAAAGCAGGCAGGTCGAATTGCCGCTGATCGTATCGGATCATTGCGACTGGGACGCCCTGTGCCAGACCGTGCATCAGGTGCAGGCCGAAACCATCTGGGTCACCCACGGGGCCGAGGACGCGCTGGTACATTGGTGTCAGGGCCAAGGGTTAGACGCCGCCCCCTTACGCATTGCCGGACGCGGCGTCGCGCAGTGATGCGCCGCCCGCGTCATTGTTGACGCTTTCCCCGCAGCACCGCTTGGCCTAGAACGCTGGCAAGCCATGGGAGAAGAAACATGATCGGACGCCTAAACCACGTTGCTATCGCCGTGCCGGATCTGGACGCCGCAATCGCGCAGTATCGCGATACGCTGGGCGCAGATGTTGCCGCCCCGCAGGACGAGCCGGATCACGGTGTGACGGTCGTTTTCATCACTTTGCCCAATACCAAGATCGAGCTGTTGCACCCGCTGGGTGAGGGATCGCCGATTCAGGGGTTCCTCGACAAAAACCCGTCCGGCGGCATCCATCACATCTGCTACGAGGTCGATGACATCCTGGCCGCTCGCGATAAATTGCAGGCCAGCGGCGCGCGCGTTCTGGGCAGTGGAGAGCCAAAGATCGGCGCCCATGGAAAGCCCGTTCTGTTCCTGCACCCCAAGGATTTCACCGGCACGCTGGTAGAACTGGAACAAGCATGACCATCACATCCGTAATCGTCGTTTTCGCCGTCATCTGGTTTCTGACGCTGTTTATCGTACTGCCCATTGGCGAAATCAGTCAGGAGGAGGACGGCAACGTCGTGCCCGGCACCCCCCCCGGTGCGCCCGCGAACCTGCGGATGAAGCGCAAGATGGTCATCACCACGATCGTCGCAACAATCCTCAGCGCGATCATCTGCACGATCATCATCTCTGGCGTGATTACAATCGAGATGCTGGACGTTTTCGACGGCACTGCCTGAAGCCAGTCCGGAGGCGTTGGCCGCCTCCGGCATCATAGCTTAGGAAATGGCAAAGCCCAGCGGTGGCAGGATCAGCATATCGCCCTGCTGCTGCGCAACCTGCCCAGTCGCCGTGGTAAAATCGGCCACTCCATCCAGCACCATCGCAATTTCCCGCTGTTCACGGGCGAAGTTAAACACGCAGGTCCGCGTGACGCCCTGATAGCTGCGGGTAAAGGCCAGCACATCCGGCGGCAGGTCGTCGATGAAGCGGATATCCCCCTTCACATAGGTCGTGTCCGACTGTCGTGCCGCAATGGCAGCACGGTAATGGTCCAGTACGCTATCCGTTCCGTTACCCTGCTGATCCACGGCCAGCGGCAGGTGCGCGGCGGGAACCGGCAACCACGGCTTATCCGCATTTGTGTCCGAGAACCCGCCAAAACGCGCCTCACCCTGCCACACCATCGGGGTACGGCAACCGTCGCGCCCCTTGAACCCCGGCCAAAAGCGGATGCCGTAGGGGTCGGTCAGGTCCTCATAGGCGATATCCGCCTCTGGTAGGGCCAGTTCCTCACCCTGATACAGACAGATTGATCCACGCAGGCAGGTCAGCAGCGAGATACAGAACTTCGCCAGATGTTCCCGATCATCCCCCGGCTGCGCCCAACGGGTCACGTGGCGGGTCACATCGTGGTTCGAGAAGGAGTGACACACCCAGCCATCCGCGACCTTATCCTCGATCACCTCAATTGTGTGACGGATAAAACCGGCGGAGAATTTGTCGGCTAGCAAATCGAACGTATAGGCCATGTGCAGGCGGCTATCGCGCGTATAGGCGGCAACTGTGTCATAGCTGCGATGCTCATCCCCGATTTCACCGACGGATGACCGCCCCTCATATTCATCCAGCAATGCCCGCACCCGCTGCAAAAACGCGAGGTTTTCGGGTTGGGATTTATCGTAGAGGTGATCCTGAAATGAATAGGGATTTGATGCTTCAATAAAGCTGGACCCGCTGCCGCGCTGTGCTGGCGGATTGCTGCGCAGCTCCTGATCGTGGAAATGGTAATTGCACGCATCAAAGCGGAACCCGTCCACGCCGCGATCCAGCCAGAACCGGATTTCGCCCAGCATCGCGTCCTGCACATCGGGGTTGTGGTAATTCAGGTCCGGTTGGCTGGCGAGGAAGTTGTGCAGGTAATACTGCCGACGGGTGCTGTCCCACTCCCAACTCGGCCCGCCAAACACGCTGAGCCAGTTTGTGGGGGCGGAGCCGTCCTCGTTCGCATCGGCCCAGACGAACCAGTCCGCCTTGGGGTTATCACGCGATTGGCGGCTTTCCTTGAACCATGCATGTTGATCTGAACAGTGGCTCAACACTTGGTCGATGATGATCTTGATATCGCGCTGATGGGCCTGTTCGATCAGCGTGTCAAAATCAGCCAAGGTGCCAAACATCGGGTCAATGTCGCGGTAATCGCTGACATCATAGCCAAAATCCGCCATGGGCGATTTGAAAAACGGGCTGATCCAGATCGCATCCACCCCCAGCGAGACAACATGATCCAGCCGTTGCGTAATACCGGCAAGGTCGCCGATCCCGTCACCGGTCGTGTCCTGATACGAGCGGGGATAGATCTGATAGATCGTGGCGCCACGCCACCAGTCGGAATTGCTCATGTTTCGTCCTTCAACCAATAGTCCACGCTGCGTGCCGGCATCGCGCCGTTCCAGCCGCGCAGCGATCGCCAGTTCCCCTCGGGTGCAGTGAATGTTGTGGGGCCGTCTGCCCCGTTAATGTCGATGATGACGTCCCGCATCGCCTTGCGCAGGGCCTGCGCGTGGTGCCAATCATCAGGCTGTTTTGCGGTGCCATCAGGGCGCAACCATTCCACATCGCCCTGCCCTGTCAGCAGGCTCACCTGACGCAGCTCAGGCGTATGGGCACGGGCCTGCGCATAGGATTGCACGATAGACAGCAGTTCAGCATCCACATTGCCCCAATCGACCCAGCCGATTTCACTGTCCTGACAATAGGCGTTGTTATTGCCTTGCTGAGTACGGCCAAATTCATCACCGGCGGTCAGCATAACACTGCCCCGACTGGCCAGAAGCGTGCCAATCATCGCGGCCACATCGCGGCGGCGGGCGGCGGTGATGGCGGGATCGTCGGTCGCGCCCTCCACCCCGTTATTCCAGCTGATATTATCGTTATGACCGTCGCGGTTATGCTCGCCATTCGCCTCGTTGTGTTTGTGCACATAGGCAGTGGTGTCCCACAGGGTATAACCGTCATGAGCCGCGATGAAGTTCACAACCCGCGTTTCATCGTCCGGATAAGTATCCGATGATCCGGCAAGGCGTGTTGCCAGAACCCCCATCCGGTGTGGTTGCCCCTGCCAAAAGGCGCGCAGATCATCGCGGTAACGGTCCGACCATTCCAGAAACGGCGCGGGGAAATTGCCAACCTGATAGCCGCCCGGCCCGATATCCCATGGCTCGGCGATCAGCACCGATTTGCCGATAACCGGATCGTCGATCATCGCACGCAGCGTTTCCGCCTGTGGATCATAGCCCGCCGCCGTGCGTCCCAAAATCGGGCCAAGGTCAAAACGGAAACCGTCCACACCTGTTTGCCGCAGGAAGTGGCGCAGGCTGTCCAAGATCATGTCCCGCATGACTGGATGATCGCAGGCGATGGTGTTGCCGCAGCCGCTATCATTGACCATCACGCCGTCGATGTGGCGGTAATACTCCTGGTTCGCCAACCCGCAGAAACTGACGGTCGGGCCGCCTGTGTCGCTTTCCCCGGTGTGATTGAACACCAGATCCAGCAACACGCCGATCCCCGCCGCACGCAAAGCCGCCACGGTTTCACGCAATTCCGCCACGCCACCGGGGCATAGGCGCGGGTCCAGCGCCATAAAGGTGACGGGGTTGTAGCCCCAGAAATTGCGCAAGCCCAACGGGCTCAGATGCCGCTCATCTATCCACGCTGTCACCGGCATCAGCTCAATCGCGTCGATATGCAGCGATTTCATATGGGCGATAATCGCCGGATGGGCCAGTGCTGCGATGGTGCCGCGCAGGTCCTCGGGGATGTCGGGATGCTGGGCGGTAAAGCCCCGGACATTCACCTCATATATCAGCCCGCCATGCTGAAAAATCGGATCCGTTTCAAGATCAGGCAATGGTGCGCGCAAAACGGTCCACGGGGTGCGACCGGCGCTGTCCACGCCGAATTCACCCAGCGTCGGATCATAGGCATAGGGGGCCGAAATCTCGACCGCCCATGGGTCCACCAGCAGTTTGGAAGGATCGAACCACAGCCCTTGATCGGGGGCATATGTCCCCTCAGCGCGATAGGCATAACGAGTGCCATCGCCCGCGCCATCTACCGCATGCTCCCACCAGCCCTGATGAACGGTTGAGCGATCCATCGCGAGTCGCTGCTCCCCCGCAGGATCGTCGATGCACAACCACAGTTGATCGGCCGCAGGGGCATAGACGGCAAAGCGGGCGCCGGTTGGGGTTAAGGTCGCGCCGGGGCGAAAATCGTCTTGCATGGGCTCTCCGCTCGGACAAATACGGTTCTACCCTGCCCCGCCTCGCCGAGTGCTGCAATGCACAAAATATCAGACGCTTAGCTGGTTAAATCACGGTAAAGCGCGGCATATTCACCGGCGGATGCCTGCCAGCCAACATCGGCGCGCATTCCGTTCCGCTGCATTTTCACCCATGCAGGCGTTTGATACAGGGCCACAGCATCCGCAATCGCATCGCCCAATGCGGGGCCGCTATCGGGTGCGTGCAGCAGGCCGGTCGCAACATTTGCACGCAGCGCGGCGCCGTTTGCATCCACAATCGTATCAGCCAGCCCACCCGTACAGGCCACAATCGGCACGCAGCCATAGCGCAGGCCGTATAGCTGCGTCAGGCCGCAAGGCTCAAACCGCGAGGGGATCAGGATCGCATCGGACCCGCCCTGCAAACGGTGGCTGAGTGCTTCGTCATAGCCGATAAAGGTCGCGACGCGCCCCGGATGACGGGCGGCAGCCTGAGTAAAAGCGTCCTCCAGCGCAGGTTCGCCACTGCCCAGCACGATCAGCTTTCCGCCTAAACCAACCAGATGGTCGATATTGTCGGCCAGCAGGTCCAGACCCTTTTGCCATGTCAGACGCGAGATCACGCAGAATAGCGGGCCGCCCTGCTCCAGCCCGAATTGCGCCTCCAACGCCGTACGGTTCGCACGACGGCGGGCAAGGGTGCGGGGGGTATAGCTTTGCTCCAGCGTCGGATCAGCCTCAGGATTCCAGACATCGGTATCGATACCGTTGACGATGCCGTGGACCAGATGCGCACGCGGGGCGATGACATCCTGCATCCCCATACCGAAATGGGGGGTCAGGATTTCACGCGCATAGGTGGGACTGACCGTTGTGATCGCATTCGCACTGGCCAAGCCGCCCTTTAGATAGCTGACATCATTGTAATATTCGACACCATCAACGGACCATGCCTGCTGCGGCAGGTCCAGTTCACCAAAAACCTCGCCCGTGAAACGCCCCTGAAAGGCGATGTTGTGGATGGTCAGAACGCTGGGCGGGCCGCCGGCATAGCGCAGGTAGACCGGCACCAGCGCCGCCTGCCAATCATGGGCGTGAACCACATCGGGCTGCCAGCCTGCCTCACCCCGTGCCAGACGCGCCGCCACCATTGAGAGTTGCGCAAAGCGGGTCGCGTTATCATCCCAATCCTGCCCGTCAGCATCGCCATATGGCCCACCATCGCGGTCAAAAAGCGTCGGTACATCCAGAACGTACAGCGTCAGCCCCGCGTGGGTGCCAAACAGAACCTGCCCGCCATCGACCTGTAAAACAGGCTTCATTTTACCCAATGCGGCCATCACCTTGGGGTAGCCGGGCAGCAGGGTCCGCATCTCTACCCCATGTGCTGCCAATGCCGCAGGCAAGGCGCCCGCAACATCGGCAAGGCCCCCCGTTTTAATCAGCGGATACACTTCTGAGGCGACGGAGAGGACTTTCATAATAGCGGATCACCCAGTGTTCGGTGGTTTCAGATCAGCCCCTGCGCAGGGTCAAAACCGCACGCAGGAGGTGTTTTCAGGTCATTAGCCCAGCGCGTTGATCATCTTTTGTGTGATCAGCACGATGCCGCTATCCGTGCGGCGGAACCGGCGGGCATCCAGATCGGCATCTTCACCCACGACCATCCCGTCGGGAATGCGAACGCCGCGATCCAGGACCACTTTGCTCAGCTTGGCATGGCGGCCAATCTCGCATCCGGGCAGGATAACCGCCTGATCCAAGCGCGAGAACGAATTGGTCCGCACGCCGGTGAAGCATAGCGAGTTCGACATTTCCGTTCCTGAAATGATGCAATCACCCGCGACGAGGGACTGAACCGCGTAGCCGCGCCGCCCCTCCTCGTTATGAACAAATTTCGCAGGGGGCAGTGTTTCCGCATAGGTCCAGATCGGCCATTCGCGGTCATACAGGTCCAGCTCCGGCACCGTTGTCGTCAGGTCGACATTGGCCTGCCAATAGGCGTCAATTGTTCCCACATCCTTCCAGTACGAAGTCGCTTCGGACGAGGACCGCACACAGGATTCACTGAACCGATGGGCCTGCGCGTGGCCATGCTTGACGATATAGGGCACGATATCGCCGCCAAAATCACGATTGGACCCGACAGTTTCCGCGTCGCGGCGCAGCTCCTCCATCAGGAAATCGGTCGTGAAAACGTAGATCCCCATTGAGGCCAGCGCCATATCCGGCTGACCCGGGATCGCAGGCGGGTCCGCGGGCTTTTCGATGAAATCGGTGATCCGGTCCGTCTCATCCACATGCATCACGCCAAAGCCTGACGCCTCGGACCGTGGCACCTCCAGACAGCCGATGGTGACATCAGCGCCGGAATTCACATGCTGTTGCAGCATGATCTCGTAGTCCATTTTGTAGATGTGATCACCGGCCAGGATCACCATGTATTTGGGGGCGTAATCCTCGATGATATCGATGTTCTGGAACACGGCATCGGCTGTGCCCTCGTACCAGTTATCCGATGTGCGCTGCGAGGCGGGCAAGATATCGAAGCTCTCGTTCCGTTCTGTGCGCAGGAACCCCCAGCCGCGTTGCAGATGGCGGATCAGCGAGTGCGCCTTGTATTGTGTCGCGACACCCATTCTGCGGATGCCTGAATTCAATGCGTTGGACAGTGCGAAATCGATGATACGGGTTTTACCGCCGAAATAGACGGCAGGCTTGGCCCGAATATCTGTCAGCTCCTTGAGGCGTGAGCCGCGCCCCCCTGCGAGCACATAGGCCATAGCGTCCCGGCTCAATGGTCCTTGTCGTTGCATTGTCTTCCTCCTTTAGGTGCAGCCCCCCTCTGATGGAGGGATACCGCTCTTCACATTCCAGCCTAGTGCACCGGTGGGAAAACTCACCCCATAAATTGCATGTCTACACAGTCAGATACGGCCGTTTCGAAAGAAAATTCCACCAATCTGAAACTTAACGCAACCCTGAGCCGTGGTTGTTGGTGTCATCACGGCGCACAAGCGCCTGACGCTTTTAAAGCTTGAAAGGAATATTATGCCCCTTCGTACATTCACTTCCGCACTCGCCCTTACTCTGGCTGCTGGTCCGATGTTCGCCGCTGGCCACGCCGGCAATATGGGTTACGCCCTGGCTGATGACGGCAACACGCTGGTTGTCATGGCCGATATCGCAGCCCCCGGTGCAGTAGAAACTTTCGAGCTGTCCGAGGATCTGGACGCAATCGCATGGCGCCCTGTCACCAGTGAGCTGGTCGGCTTTGCCGGTGATAAAATCTTTACCGTGAACACCGCCACCGGTGAGCTGACCGATGTCGAGGCTACATTCCGCGAAGATACGATGATCGCGGCTGAGGCGACTGTCGCCTTTGACTTCAACAACGCAATCGACGCTGTGCGCGCCGTGTCCACCGATGGCGACAACCTTGTCTATTTCCCCATCGGCTTTGGCGACAATGATGATCGTGCGAACGAGGTGCTGCGCTTTACCAATCTGGCCTATGCCGAGGGTGATGTCAGCGAAGGCGTTACGCCTATGATCTATGCCAACGCATATACCAATGCGATTGCAGGCATGACGGCTGAAACCACGTTCCAATACGCGCTGGACGCAAATACCGAGGCGCTGGTTAGCCTTGCCAACAATGCAGGTACGCTGGAAACCATCGCGGCTGTGACGGTTGATGGTGTTGCGATGAACCTGTCGCATTGGGGCGGTTTCGACATCATCTCGCCCAGCGAGGGTGAGGATCACGCCTACGCAATCCTACAGGCAGAGGGTGCTGAGACAGCAGGCCTGTACGCGATTGATCTGGAAACCGGTGCGGCAACCATGTTGGCCGACCTTGGAATGGGCGGGTTGAGCAGCTTCGCCGTGTCGATGGGCATGTAAAATACAGCTCTCGATGCGAGAAGGGGCCCCACCGGGCCCCTTTTTTGTGGGCCTAGCCCTGATATTCGAAATACATCGCCGATAGTGGTGGCAGGGTCAGCGTGATCTTCCCATCCGCGGCAGTCGCCCCGCCCAGATTGCCAACGCCAGAACCGCCATAGATTTGCGCGTCGGAATTCATCACCTCGGCCCAATGCCCGCTGAGGCGATCCGGCAGATTGATGCCATATCCCTCATGCACATTCGGCGTCATATTGCAGACCACCAGAACCGGATTGCCCCCCGGCGCATGGCGCAACCATGCAAAGACCGAGTTTTCGGCATCGTCGCCCAGCACAATCTCGATCCCGTCCGGTTCGTTATCACGACCATGCAAAGCGGGCAGATCGCGGTACACCTTGTTCAGGTCGCGCACCAGATCGCGCATCCCCTGCTTTAAGGGCTGATCCATCAGGTGCCAGTCGAGACCGCGTTCCTCGGTCCATTCCTGTTCCTGCGCAAATTCCTGCCCCATAAACAGCAGCTTTTTGCCCGGATAGCCCCACATCAGCCCGTAATAAGCCCGCAAGTTCGCGTGCTTTTGCCATTCATCCCCGGGCATTTTCGCCAGCAGCGATCCCTTGCCGTGCACAACCTCATCATGGCTGAGCGGCAGGACGAAATTCTCGGTCATCGCGTAGTGGAAGGTAAACATCATCTCACCATGGTGATGTTTCCGATAAATCGGGTCCTTGGACATGTATTCCAGCGTGTCGTGCATCCAGCCCATGTTCCATTTGAAACCAAAGCCCAGCCCCCCCGCATCGGTGGGCTGCGACACGCCGGGGAAGGCGGTGCTTTCCTCAGCTATCGTCATGATATTGGGATGCGCGGCGTAAACCGCCTCGTTCATGCGGCGGACAAAGGCGACAGCCTGCTTATTGACGTTTCCGCCCTCATCATTGGGAACCCACTCGCCCTCCTCACGCGAATAATCAAGGTACAGCATCGACGCGACCGCATCCACGCGCAGGCCGTCAATGTGATATTTCTCGGCCCAGAACAGCGCGTTGTTGACGAGGTAGTTCTCCACCTCCTTGCGCCCGAAATTATAGATCAGCGTGTTCCAGTCGGGATGGAATCCCTGCCGTGGGTCAGCGTGTTCATATAGCGCGGTGCCGTCAAATTTGCCCAAGCCATGCGCGTCTGTCGGGAAATGCGCGGGCACCCAATCAAGGATCACACCCAGACCGGATTTATGCGCGCCGTCCATAAATCGAGCAAAGCCGTCAGGCTCTCCAAATCTGGCCGAGGGCGCATATAGCCCCGTGGTTTGATAGCCCCATGACGGGTCATAGGGATGTTCGGAGACCGGCAGGAATTCGATATGGGTGAACCCCATTTCAACGCAATAGGGGATCAGACGGTCCGCCATCGCATCCCAGCTGAGGAAGCTGCCATCATCCGCGCGCTGCCAACTGCCCGGATGCACCTCATAGATCGAAACGGGCGTGCGGCGTTTATCAACCCCTGCCCAATGGTCCAGATGCCCCTGATCCTGCCAATCATGATTGCCCAGCTTATGCACAATACTGGCGGTTGCAGGGCGGTATTCAGCGGCAAAGGCAAAGGGGTCCGCCTTTTGCGGCAACAGGTTTCCACCTGCGTCCACCAGCTCGTATTTATAGGACACACCGGCGGCGATGTCGGGGATAAAAATCTCCCACACACCAGTGGAGGCCCGCAGCCGCATCGCGTGCCTGCGGCCATCCCAGCCGTTGAAATCGCCAACAACAGAAACGCGGCGGGCATTTGGTGCCCACACGGCAAAGTTCGTGCCCTGCACCCCCTCATGCATGACGACCTGCGCGCCCATGCGGTCGAACAGGCGGGAATGGGAGCCCTCGTTATAAAGGTAGTCATCCATATCGCCCAGAACGGGGGTAAAGGAATAGGGGTCTGTCACCACCCATTGCGCATCGGCATTGGACGCGATCAGCCGCACCGGCTGGTGCGTTTTCAGCGTCACGGCACCGTCGAAAAAGCCCTGCGGATCGCGGCAGGTCAGCGTACCGACATCTTGCCCCGACAATGTTTCAACGGACAGGTTTTGCGCAGCGGACACAAAGGCCCGCACGATAAATCCGGTTGCTGTCTGGTGAACTCCCAGCAGGCCAAATGGATCGGAGTGAGTGCCAGAAAGTAGCGCCGCGATCGCATCACGGTCCGTAATTTCGGTATTTGGCATATGGTAACTCCTTCAGATCGCTCTGACCGTCACCTAGTGCGCTGTGTTAAGCAATCAAAAACAGTGCACCATGAAATGGTGCAAACCCGCGCCGTGACGCGGATTTGCCCACCCGATTATGGCAGTACGTTCCAGATTTCGCGCGCATATTGACGAATTGTGCGGTCAGAGCTGAAATACCCCATCCGCGCCGTATTGCGGATCGCCATACCAGCCCAACGTGGTTTGTCATGCCAGATCCGGTCAACGTCACGCTGTGCCGCAGAATAGGAATCGAAGTCGGCGGCCAGCATGAACCAATCGCTCATCCGGATGCCGCCAATCAGATCGCGATAGCGGAATGGGTCCTGTGGAGAGAAGATACCGTTTTCAATCGCACTGAGCGCTTGTGCCAGCTCAGGTGAGCCCGCAATGACCTCCTCCGGATTATAGCCGCCTGCCCGCTTTGCCGCGACCTCATCAGCCGTCATACCGAAGATCACGATGTTTTCCGCGCCCAGATGTTCGCGCATTTCAACATTCGCACCGTCCAAGGTGCCGATGGTTAGCGCGCCGTTCAGGCCGAACTTCATGTTGCCGGTGCCCGATGCCTCCATCCCCGCGGTGGAGATTTGCTCGCTAAGGTCAGCAGCAGGAACCATCACCTCAGCCAAGGAGACGTTGTAGTTTGGCAGGAACGCCACCTTTAGCACATCACGTGTTGCCGGATCGGCATTGATGATTTTCGCCACATCGCCGGCCAGTTTGATGATCAGCTTGGCATTGTGATAGCTGGCTGCCGCCTTACCCGCGAACACTTTGACCCGTGGTGCCCATGCACGTTCGGGATGCGAACGGATCTGGTGGTACAGGGCGACCGTCTCAACAATGTTGAGCAATTGGCGCTTATATTCGTGGATACGTTTGATCTGAATATCGAACATCATCGACGGGTCGATGGCGATGCCCATGCGGTCCTGTACCAGATTGGACAGGGCTACCTTGTTCTGGTGCTTGATCGCGGTAAAGCGTTCCTGAACACCGGCGTCATCGGCCACATCATTCAGGGCCAGCAGACCGTCAAGGTCCGACATAATGCCATCGCCAGCAACCTCACGCGCCAGATCGTACAGATCGGGGTTTATCTGCATCAACCAGCGGCGCGGGGTCACGCCATTGGTTTTGTTATTAATACGCAGCGGGTAAAGCTGATGCAGATCGCGGAACACGGTCTGTTTCATCAGATCGGTATGCAGGCCGGACACACCGTTGATCGAGTGTGCGCCAACAAAGGCAAGGTTGCCCATCCGCACGCGGCGGCTGCCATTCTCATCAATCAGGCTCATCGCGGAGATTTGCTCATCCTCGAACGTGCCGGTTGCGCGGGCCTCCATCAGAACGCGCGCGTTGATCTTATAGATCAGCTGCATGTGGCGCGGCAGCAAACGCTCGAACAACGGGATCGGCCAGCTTTCCAATGCCTCGGGCAGCAAGGTGTGGTTGGTGTAGGCGAAGGTACGCTTCGTCATGTCCCATGCCAGATCGAAATCGACGTTATAATCGTCAATCAACAGGCGCATCAGCTCCGCAACGCTGACCGCAGGGTGTGTGTCATTCAACTGGATCGCCGCCTTGTCCGGCAGCGAGGTGATGCGGCCAAACTGGCTCATATGACGGCGCAGGATGTCCTGTAGCGATGCGGAGGAGAAGAAATATTCCTGACGCAGGCGCAGTTCCTGCCCTGCCTCCGTCTCATCCGCGGGGTACAGAACGCGGCTCAACGCCTCGGCCTTGTTGCTGTCATGCAATGCGCCGATATGGTCGCCCGCGTTGAATTTGCCCAGCAGGATCGGGTCAACAGGTTCGGCGCGCCACAGGCGCAGGGTGTTCACCCGCTTGGCCTGCCAGCCCACGATGGGGGTATCAAATGCCTCAGCGATGAAGCGTTCCGAAGGCGTCCACGTGCAGGCGTCATCCTCGCCTATTTCAATGCTGCCGCCAAAGCCGATATCATATGCGCTCTCACGCCGCTCGAACTCCCACGGGTTGCCGTGCTCCAGCCAGGTTTCGGGCAGCTCAACCTGCCAGCCATCGCTGATTTCCTGCCGGAACATGCCGTTTTGATAGCGGATACCATAGCCGTAAGCGGGAATATCGACGCTGGCCATGCTCTCCATAAAACACGCGGCCAAACGGCCAAGGCCACCATTGCCCAGCGCGGCATCCGGTTCCAGCTGGCGGATCAAATCCAGATCAACGCCCAGCTCGCCCAATGCTTCCTGCATCTCATCGACCAGACCCAAATTGGTCATGGCATCACGCATCAGACGCCCGATCAGGAATTCGAGGCTTAGGTAATAGACCCGCTTCCCCTCGCGCCGATATGTATCGCGGGTGCTTTCCATCCACTTGGTCACAACGCGGTCGCGGACCACCAGAATAACAGCTGTCAGCCAATCGTCCTGCGTTGCGACGGTCGCATCCTTGCCCAAACGATAGGTTAGGCGGTCAACGATATCACCAGCCAGACGTGCAGGGTCCGATGATTTAGGTGTTGGTTCCAGCAACGGTCCGCCTAAAGTAGAAGTGTTTGTGGTCTGCGAATTGGTCATGTCAGGGTTCCCGCATCTGGGGCGGCACTGGCCGGGCTGAAAGTTCATGGACGATAGGCTTGCTTCATGTTGCATTGCAAGAGGATCGGGGAAATGTACCTATGATTCACCCCAAACCGGTTTGAAGTGTGATATATTTTTACAAGCCCATATTTGACGAAAACCAACGCCCCGATACATCTACAACAGAACACCGGGTCAGGAGCGCGCGATGATACAACGCAATGAAACCTCAACCGCCGCACTGCTAGACTGGCTGGATGGATTGCTGGGCAGTTACCAGCCCGCCTTTGACGTGCAGCAGGTGATTGCACCGCGCGTCGGCGCGCATCAGCGCGACAGCCATGCGGAATTCGTTTTCTGGACGCCCGAGCTGCTGGAGCAGCGTGTGCCTGCGGGCGATGTGTTTCTGGAATGTCTGGAACCCCAAACGCCCCCCGATCTGGCCCGCGCACGGCAACAGGCCAGTTTCAAACGCACACGCATCCCGATGGAGCGGGCAGAGGCCTATTCCTTTGTCTGCGTTGACGGCCTGACCGCGGGATCACGCGACCAAATCGGCACGTTCTACCGGCTGGTCTGGCGGGATACGGCGGGGGATTGGCATCAGATCTTGGACCCGATGGCGTGGTCCCTGCCCTATGGCGCCTTTGCCCCGGCAGAATTTTACGACATCGCATCGTTGCAACATGATCGCGCCGATACCGAATATTGGCAGGCCCAAAACACCGCTGAGGTGGTCAAACTGGGCCCGCCCGTAAACATCCAGCAAATCCACGTCCCCACCGCGACGGCGGGTGGAACGCTTGCGTCATTAGCCACGCTGTATAACCGGTTGGCGGAAAAGGTTCGCGCCGGTCTGCCGCTGGAACCGTCCGAGCGGCTATTCGCCGGCTATGACGCCGTGCAATTGCTGCCCGTAGAACCCACCACCGTTTACGAGGCCGGGCCCGGTTTTTGGCAGGAGGAGGAAGACGGCGATCTGCTACAGGTCGATCTGACCCGCCCCGACACCACCAATTGGGGCTATGATGTGGTGATCGCAGGCATGGCCACGGTGAACCCCTGTCTGCTGGAAACCGGTCGGCCGGATGAGTTGGTGGACTTTGCCTGCGCGCTGCACAACTTCCCCCGCCCCAAGCGTTTGATCCTCGACGTGGTGTTTGGCCACTCGGACAATCAGGGCACCGATGTTCTGAATTCCAACTGGTTTGCCGGCCCGAATATGTACGGCCAGAACATGAACTACAAAAACCCGACGGTTCGTGCGCTGATGCTGGAATTGCAGCGTCGCAAGGTGAATTTCGGTGCGGATGGCGTGCGTGTTGACGGCGCGCAGGATTTCAAATGGTGGGACGCCGAGGCGGAAACCCTGCGTCACGATGACGAATACCTGCAATCCATGGCTGACATTGTGCAGGACGTTGCAGGCACGAAATACCGCCCGTGGTTTATCTTTGAGGATGGCCGCCCATGGCCGCAGGAGGATTGGGAGCTTAGCTCCACCTATCGCGCAGTGATCGACGGGCAGCGGGACGAGGACGTGTTCCAATGGGGGCCGCTGACCTTTGCCCATAACACGCCGTTTCTTTATGGCTTCTGGCCGTCAAAATGGTGGCGCATCCGTGAGATTTTGAACCACGGCTCCAACTGGATTTCCGGCTGTGCCAACCACGATACGCTGCGCCGTGGCACGCAGGTGGATACCAAGCTGAACGTGAACACCCGCCTAGGCCAAACCCGCATGGAGATTCTGGACAAGGCATATGACAACCCCGCCATCCAACTGGTCACCTATGCTGCCTTCCCCGGTGTGCCGATGGATTTCCTGAACGCCTCTGCCCGTGCCTCATGGGGGTTTATCCGCAATCAGGACGATAAATACGGCGTAAAGGTTGTGGCAGAGGAGGCGATCAGCCTGAAATGGCAGGTCGATGAATATAGCTATAGCCTGCCGCAGAGCTTTCCACGGCTAAAGGCAATGGGGTTCGAAACCCGTGACAGCCTTGCCCGCTTTATGGAATTCCTGCCCGCCTTGGTCGAGGTGACGGATTACGATCTGAACGTGATTGCCAAGCTGCTGGCCGAGGTTGATCCCATGCTGGACGGTCCGCGCCCGCTAACGGTCCAGGTGCTCAAGGAAATAGCACGCGCGTGGATGGATGACATGCACGAATATTGCAACGTCGCCCGTCATCACAGCCTGCTGAGTGAGACGCAAACCGAATTTAACCACCAACTGCGCGATTTTCGCCGCGCCCGCCCATGGCTACGCGACAATCTGGGTGACCGCGACCGGTTCGATTATCAGCGTCCGGTGAATGGCACGGTTCTGTTCAGCTCTCTACGTCATGGGCCGGATGGCGAGCAGGTCTTTATGGTCGCGCATATGGAGGGCGGCCCGACCGAGGAATTCGACCCCTTGCGCATGCCTATTCAGGGGCTAGAGGGGTTCGGCTGGCAGGTTGCCTTGCGCACCACACCGATTGGCGATGATTTTATCGGCGGACCACTATCCCTGCACGATTCAATGGGGCTGGTTTATACACGACAGCTATAATACCGCGGCCAGCATGCACCGGACAGGGCGAAGGCAACACGATCAGTCGGCAGCAATCGGATAAAAGCACGATTCTGTCGTTGCCCTTACCCTGCGCCATCGACATAAAGCTGCAACCCCTTGCAAAACCGGACCTGCCATGACCGAAGAGTTCTACCGCATCAAACGCCTGCCCCCTTACGTCTTTGCGGAAGTGAACAGGCTCAAAGCAGAGTATCGTGCAGGTGGCATGGACATCATCGACTTTGGCATGGGCAATCCGGACATGGATACGCCCAGCCATATCGTTGAAAAACTGGTTGAAACGGTGCGCAAACCGCGCACCCACCGCTATTCCTCGTCCAAGGGCATTCCCGGATTGCGCAAGGCACAGGCAGGCTATTACGCACGCCGCTTTGGTGTGAAGCTGAACCCAGAGACGGAGGTCATCGCGACCCTCGGCTCAAAGGAAGGCTTGGCCAACCTCGCCATGGCAATCACCGCACCCGGTGACGTGATGCTGGTGCCGAACCCGTCTTACCCGATCCACCCTTACGGCTTTATGATTGCAGGCGGCACGCTGCGCCACATTCAGACGCTGGTGGATGGTAAGTTCGAGCCCGAGGCATATCTGCGCCAGTTGGAACAGGCCGTCATCCATTCGGTGCCAAAACCGGTTGCCGTTGTTGTCAGCTTCCCGTCCAACCCGACGGCGCAGGTTACTGACCTCGACTTTTACCGTGATCTGGTCAAGTTCGCGAAAAAGCACCACCTTTGGCTGTTGTCCGATCTGGCCTATTCCGAGATTTATTTTGACGGCAATCCGCCCCCCTCGCTGCTACAGATTGAGGGCGCGAAGGATATCGCCGTTGAATTCACTTCCTTGTCCAAAACCTATGCCATGCCCGGTTGGCGCATGGGCTTTGCCGTAGGCAATGAACGGTTGATCGGCGCGCTGGCGCGGATCAAATCCTATCTGGATTACGGCGCGTTCACGCCCATTCAGGTTGCGGCCGCCGCCGCGCTGAACGGACCTGATGATTGCATCGAGGAAATTCGCGGCATCTACCGGTCGCGCCGCGATACGCTGGTGGAATCCTTTGGCCGCGCTGGCCTTGATATCCCGTCCCCACCCGCAACGATGTTCGCATGGGCTCCCGTGCCAGAGAAGTTCCGCCATCTAGGCTCCATGGAGTTTTCCAAGATCCTGCTGCGCGAAGCCGAGGTTGCAGTTTCCCCCGGCGTCGGGTTTGGTGAGTATGGAGAGGGATATATCCGCCTCGGCCTCGTGGAAAACGAGCAGCGCATCCGTCAGGCAGCGCGCAACGTCCGCAGGGTGATGGAGGATTCGGATCGTATCCTCGCTGAATATCAAGGGGCCGATGAATGAGCTGGGATTTCGAACACCAAAAGAATGTCACCGCCGTTACGCTGAACGAATTGCGCGAAAGCGGCGATTTGGCGTCGGGCGCGATGGTCACGCTGGACTTGGAATTCCTGCCCGTCGAGGGCGCTGATGCGGAAGCCTGCGCCAAGGCGCTGAAAACCTTCGGCTACGAGGTTGAGGTGCACGAGGACGGCATGATCGCCGCCTCCATCGACAACGTTCCCCTGACACTGGACGGCGTCTGGTTGCAGGAGGAGCGCGCGACAAAGATCGTTCTGGATCGCGGCTACGAGCCTGATGGCTGGGGGTTCTGGGAGCCGTAAGCCCCTAATCGTTCAGCCCCTAGTCGTTGAGCAATGTCCGCGCGGCGGCCCGCGCCTCATCCGTGACACGGTCGCCCGATAACATGCGGGCGATTTCATCCACCCGATCATCCATGTCCAGCGGCGTCACATCCGTTGTGGTGACGCCATTCGTAACCGATTTAGCAATTCGCCAATGATGCCCACCCCGTGCCGCAACCTGCGGTGAGTGCGTTACGACCAGCACCTGCGCCTTATCCGCGATGGAGCTAAGCCTGCGTCCAACCGCATCTGCCGTCGCACCACCAACACCACGGTCAATCTCGTCAAAGATCATGGTCAAGCTGTCGGCGCGGGTCGTCAGACACACCTTTAACGCCAGCAGGAATCGTGAAAGCTCACCACCACTGGCGATCTTATTGATCGGGCCGGAGGGCGCGCCGGGATTGGTGGCAACGGTGAACATCACAATATCCGTCCCCTCCGCCGTGGCGGGACCGTCGGTGATTTCGGTCGCAAATACGGCGCGCTCCATTTTCAGCGGGGACAATTCCGCCGCCATGGCCCTATCCAGCCGTTGTGCCGCCGCAACGCGGTGGGTGTGCAATGCCCTCGCCGCGGCATCATAGGCGCGTTGCGCTGATTTCAGCGCGTCCTCCAGATCGGCGATCTGATCCGCACCACTGTCGATATCAGCAAGGCGCGTGCGCATTTCCTGCGCGAAACGGGCCAGATCATCGGCCAATACGCCATGTTTGCGGGCAAGGCCGCGAATGGCGAACAGGCGTTCCTCGATCCGCTCCAATTCCAGCGGGTCAAAATCCAGCGAATCCAACAGGCCGCCTATACCCGATTGGGCGTCTGACAGCTCCGCCAAGATACGCTCCAGCGCGGCAACGGATGGATCGGCAAGACCATCCAACGCGGCGGCGGCCCCCTCAACCCAACGCAAGGCGTCGTTGAGCGGCCCCTCCGCCCCCTGCGGCCCGATGGCAGCATCGGCGCGGGCGATATCCTCACGCAGACGACCGGCGGCCTGCATTTGGCGGCGGGTGATGTCTAGCTCCGCATCCTCACCCCGCTGGGGGTCCAGCGCGTCCAGCTCGATGATGGCATGGCGCAGGAATTCCTCATCCTGACGCGCCTCCTCCAGCTTGATCCGTGCATCGCGCAATGCACGCTGCGCCTTAGCCAAGGTCGTCCAGCAGTTCCGCGTTTCCTCAAGCAGTGGCGCAGAATCGGCGTAATCATCGACCAGATCGCGATGCCCCTTGGGGTCCAACAAACCGCGATCATCATGTTGGCCGTGAATCTCAACCAAGGCGGAGGACAACCTGCGCAGCACCTCACCACTACACCGCCGGTCATTGACCCACGCGGTCTTGCGGCCATCACGGGTGTTTGTGCGGCGGATCAGCAGTGAATCCTCATCCGCTGGCAAACCTGCCTCGATCAAAACATTGGCGACAACCTTGTTCCCGCGCACATCGAATTCCGCGACAACTTCACCCAGATCCGCACCGCTGCGCACCAGATCGGCGCGGCCACGATGACCCAGCGCAAAACCCAGCGCATCCAGCAGAATGGATTTACCGGCACCGGTTTCACCCGTAAGCACATTCAGACCCGGCCGGAACGCAAGGTCCAGCTGGTCAATCAGGATAATGTCACGAACCCCGAGGCTCAGCAGCATGGGATTACAGCCACTCGCCCAGAACCACCTGACGATAGATGCGGCTCAACGTGCCGCCCTCATCAGACGCATTCAGCGCGCCGTCGGATTCCAGCAAGGCGTAGCTGTCCTCATACCATTCCGAACCGGGGAAGTTGTGGCCCAGAACGGCGGCAGATTTCAGTGCCTCATCTTCCAGACCCAGCGAGAGATAGGATTCGACGATACGGTGCAGCGCCTCTGGTGTGTGCGATGTGGTCTGATACTCATCCACAACCGCCTTAAACCGTGCAATTGCGGCGATGAACTGGCCACGTTTCAGGTAATAACGCCCGACCTCCATCTCCTTACCGGCGAGGTGGTCCAATGCGAGGTCGAATTGCAGCTCCGCCTCACGGGCATAATCCGAACCGGGATAACGCTCGATCAGAACGCGCAGGGCCTGCATCGCCTCAATCGTATTGCCCTGATCACGGCCAATATCGTTGATCTGGTCATACCAGCTTTGCGCGATCAGATATTGCGCATAGGCCGCATCGGGATCGGCGGGATAAAAACTGATGAAGCGTTCGGCGGCCGAACGTGCCTCAACAAAATCTGTCGCCTCATAATAGGCAAAGGCCGACATAATCAGCGCGCGCTTGGCCCATTGTGAATAGGGGTATAGGCGCTCAACCTCACTAAACGTGCGGGCGGCGTCACGTTCCGCCCCACGATTCAGATCGGCCTGCGCCATATCGAATATTTCTTGCGCCGAGCGCGATTCAATCGGCGTTACTTCCTCAGAGGAAAACATCCCGCAGGATGAAAGCGTCGCCGTTACTAAAAATGCACTGAGCAGTGTCTTCGCACGCATCATCGTCGATGATCCTACCTGTCCCCGCGAGCGCATCGCGCCCTGATTTCCACTGCAATAGCATAGATCGAAACTAAGGGGAAAGCATCGCCTGCATCATAGTGTCAGGCAATACGGCGCATCGCCTCTTCGTCACGGGCAACACCGGGAAGTCCCGCAACATCTGTTACACCGCAACTGTCCAAGCGAAAGGCATCCGGCGTGGCAAACAACTTGCGCAACAGGCGGTTGGTCACGCCGTGACCTGCGCGGATGCCGGTATATTTGCCAATGATTGGCGCGCCAGCCAGCGCCAGATCGCCAACAGCGTCCAGCATTTTGTGGCGAACAGCCTCATCCGGATGGCGAAAGCCCTCAGGGTTCTGAACCGTGCTACCATCAACGACGACAGCATTGGCCAGCGAACCGCCAAGCGCCAAGCCGTTTTGGCGCAGCAACTCGACGTCGCCACTGCGCACAAAAGTCCGGCTGTCCATCAGATGATCGACAAAGGCACCGTTAACCACGGCCAGGCTTTTCGCCTGACGACCAATGGCCGTGCCTGGGAAATCAATGTGGAAATCGACCTCGAACTGATCCGCAGGCTCCAACGAGGCGCGCGCGGCGTCCTCAATCAGTTCAACCCGCTTCAAAATACGCAAGACGCTGCGATGCTCCGCCTGTTCGGCAATACCAGCGGCAAGTATCTGGCGCACGAATGGCGCAGCGCTGCCATCCATGATTGGCACTTCGGGGCCGTCTACCTCGATCAACGCATTGGAAATGCCGGTGCCCTGTAGCGCGGCCATCAAATGCTCGATCGTGGACAGCGTAACGCCCGAGGCGTTGGAAATGCGTGTGTTCAGCATGGTGTCGCTAACCGCGTCCCAGCTGGCAGGAATCATCGTATCCGAACCTGTCAGATCACTGCGGCGAAACCAGATGCCGTGGAATGCAGGCGCAGGACGAATGCACAACGTAGAATCAGCACCGGAATGAAGTCCAATGCCCTGAATGCGAACTGGCCGACGTAGGGTCGTCTGAAAAATCGACTGCAAAACTGCCCTCATTCCCATTGCGACGCTCTATGTCGTCTGATTGCGAGTGCGGAATGCACCCGTCATTGGTTGGGTATGTAGGTGTGATAGCTGGCCAGACACCGGTTGAGCAAATCAATGAATATGACGGATTGTGTCACATTCACGCAAAACGCGTAATTAACTGATTTAAAACGAAAAACGCCCCACCTTTCAGCGGGGCGTTTAAAATCAGGCATTCGTAACGTGGGGTCAGTTTGCCTGACGACGCAGGAATGCCGGGATTTCAATGCGCTGACGCTCCTCATCATCCAGACGATCTGCTGGACGTGGGGCGCTTTGCACAACGCGTGGCTTTGGCGCTGCGGCAGGGGTTGCCGGTGCAGTGCGCTCTGCTGCTGGCTGCTGCTGCGGTGCAGGATCGGTATGACCCGTCATGCGGTTGATCAGCGAGTTGATGCCGAATGCAGGCTTACGCTCCTCCGCAACCGGCGCCGTTGGGCGCGGCGGGGTGGAGTGGCTAGGCTGCTTGGCGACTGCGGCTTGCAGACGGCGCATCGTGTCCGGCGTAGGTTCACCAACCAGCGGGTCCTCTACCTTGGCTACCGGCTCCGATACTTCTGGCTGAACCGTGGCAGCAGGTGCAGGCGCTGGAGCCGGTGTCGGCTCTGGCGTGGTGGCGTTACGTGCGCGCACCAAATCCGCAACGGTGGTTGGCGCAGCAACCTCCAGCGGCAGGGGTGCTGGCTCCTCAACAGGTGCAGGGGCTGCAACGGCTGGCGTTGGCTGGGATGCTGCGGCAGGACGTGTTGTTTCCTGCTTTGCTGCCTCGATACCCGTGGCCACAACGGAAACCCGCAGGATACCGTCCAGCGATGGGTCCATGGTCGAGCCGACAATGATGTTCGCGTCGTCGTCCACTTCCTTGCGGATGCGGCTTGCGGCCTCGTCCAGCTCGAACAAAGTCATATCCGTGCCACCGGTGACGTTGATGAGCACGCCGCGCGCGCCCTTCAGGCTGATCTCGTCCAACAGCGGGTTGGCGATTGCGCGCTCGGCGGCCTCGACAGCGCGGTTCTCGCCCTCTGCCTCGCCAGTGCCCATCATCGCCTTGCCCATCTCGTCCATCACGGAGCGTACATCCGCAAAGTCGAGGTTGATCAGGCCGGGGCGCACCATCAGGTCGGTCACGCCCTTCACGCCCTGATACAGCACATCGTCTGCCATCATGAACGCTTCGGTAAATGTTGTTTTCTCGTTGGCCAACCGGAACAGGTTCTGGTTCGGAATGATGATCAGCGTATCGACGTGCTGTTGCAGCTCCGCGATGCCTTCATCCGCCTGACGCATCCGCTTCGATCCCTCGAAGTGGAATGGCTTGGTCACGACGCCAACGGTCAGGATGCCCATTTCACGCGCGGCCTGCGCAATGATTGGCGCGCCGCCCGTTCCAGTGCCACCGCCCATACCGGCAGTGATGAAGCACATGTGCGAGCCGGCAAGGTGATCAACGATCTCCTCGATGCTTTCCTCGGCTGCGGCGGCACCGACGGTTGGCTTGGCACCAGCGCCCAGCCCCTCGGTCACCAGCGCGCCCAGCTGCACCTGACGCTGCGATTTGGATTGTGTCAGCGCCTGTGCGTCAGTATTCGCGACGACGAACTCAGCACCTTCGAGCTGTTTGTCGATCATGTTATTGACCGCATTTCCACCCGCACCGCCAACGCCAAAGACGAGGATGCGCGGCTTCAGCTCGGTCTGTTCGGGCATCCGAAGATTCAGACTCATAGTGTGATCCGCCTGTGTTTGCTCTGCTCTACCTACAGCGAGACCCTCGTTAATCAGGGGTACTCTACTGATTCGTTAGAGTAACGCAAAGCCGCGAACCGGTCACGGATAAATAGGTTAAAAATGTGGTGACGTTTTGAAAAGATTCAGCAGGCACCACAGCTTGAGCGGATCTCCGCTCGTATTCGATTCGACAAGAACAAAGTTGTTAAGAATTACCAGTTATCGCGGAACCAACGAATAGCCTTGCGAATCCGCTGTTTTCCGGCGCGATCTGCGGGCATTTCAAAGTCCCAGCACTCATCCTGCGGCTTTGCCAGATGCAATGCCATGCCAACAGGTGCGGAAAACTGCGCCGCTGTTTGGTCCTGCGGCAATCCCGGAATGCGCAGCGGACGCCCTGTTCGGACCTGTCGGCCCAGAATGCGCGTGGCGACTTCCTCTAGGCCCGGTATCTGGCTGCCGCCACCGGTCAGAACGATTCGCCGGCCGGGCATGTGCTCGAAACTGGCGGCGTCCAGCCCGTCGCGGGCGGCCTCCAGAATCTCCTCAACCCGTGGACGCATCACGCCAATCAGCTCCGCCCGGCTGATCATTTGACGGCCAGGGGAATGGTCGTTGCTGTCGCGTGGCAGCTCGATCAAATCGCGATCATCGCGTGAGGTTGCAACCAGCCCGCCATGAACCGTCTTGATCCGCTCCGCCGTTTGGGCTGAAATTTCCAGTCCCTTGCAGATGTCCAAGGTGACGTGATCGCCCCCCAACCGCACCGCATCAGCATAGATCATCTGACGCTTCATAAAGATCGACAGACCGGTAGAGCCACCGCCCAGATCGATGCACGCACCGCCCAGCTCCAGCTCATCCTCGATCATCGCTGCCAATCCGGCCGCGTAGCTGGAATGCACCAGCCCCGACAGCTCCAGATCACAGCGCCGCATCACCTGCGCGATGTTCAGGATGCTTTCCTGACTGACGGTCATCATGTGCATATCGACGCTCAACCGAGAACCGGTCAGCCCGCGCGGGTCCTTCAACCCAGTGCGATGATCCAGCGTGAAGTTCACCGGCAGCGCGTGGATAACCTCACGCGCGGCGCCGTAATCGGGGATTTCACCGTCAGCCAGCGCCGCACCGATATCCGATTCCGTGACTTCGCCATGCTCGACCTCAGCCTCACCCAACAGGCCATAGGAACGGGGCTGTCCACCGGAATAGCAGGCAATCACGTGGTCAACGCGAACCTCTGCTGCCTTTTGCGCGGATTGGATGACCGTGCGCACGCCGCGCTCGACCTCCTCCATCGAGGCGATTTCACCGAACTCGATCCCACGCGACCGGGTTGTTGCAGCGCCGATCACCTTCAGCCCCGCCTGCCCGTCCAGACGCCCCACACCATCCGCACGCGGGGCGCGCAGCAGGGCGGGATCAATGGCCAGGATCAGGCACGTAATCTTGGACGAGCCCAGATCAACGATCGCCACCAGTCCCTTACGCAACGCGCTTTCACGACGGTCACGCATAATACGCTGGCTCAGGAACAGGCTCTCGCTCACGCGTCTTCTCCAGTTTCCATGGCGCGCAGGCGCCGCATTTCATGAACAGCATGCGTGCCGAGTCGAACCGTCGGGCGCGCACGGTTCCGCATATCGAACACTGCGACGTCACGCTCAAGCACTTCCTCGCCCAACTGCAAGGCCAGCACATGCATTAACGCATCCACCGCGCCGGTTTCAGGCAGCAACACCCGCTGCTCATCGCTCAGCACAACATCCCAACGGCGTTCACCCACACGGACCAGACCCTGAATACGCTCCGCCAATGGGCCTGATGCCTCGGCCAGTGCCAATGCCTCACGCACATGGTTTTGCGCACCAGCGCCAACAACCAGCGGCAGGTCGGCGCGGGCCTCACGCGAATCCAGCGCGCCCAGAACCGTTCCCTCAACATCCAGCAGCCACAATCCGTCCATCCGACGCCATGCGGCCACCGGAGTACGGGACCGCACGCGCACAACCAGTTGCCGGTCCGCACCCACCGCGATCTGCGCGCTGGCAACGGGGGGCAAGCCCTCAATCCGCGTCCGCGCCGCACTCAAATCCAGTGAGACAGAGCTCGCAGGCATTTGCACGTCCAACACTTCACGAATTTGAGCACTTAATGCAGGGCCAGCCCCCTCAATCCGCAAACCGGTAACCGCGAATTCGGGGCGGGCCTCAATCGCGGACCAAATCGCGTCATATTGCTTTGCCGCATAGGCCTGATTGTCTGGATCAGTCGCAACGATAGCCGCAACCGTGGCCACAACCGTCAACGGAACCCAGCGCGTAACCATGCGGCGCACGCGGGGCGATAGCCACCAACGCGCCAACCGATAGCGCCACCGCGATGGCGCATAATCGCGTTTTACCGGTCGCATGAGGCATCCTTAACCAACATGTGACACAGTTCGGAGAAGCTGATCCCCTCCAGCCCCGCCTGCTCCGGCGTTAGCGAGGTTGGCGTCATTCCCGGCTGTGTATTCGTCTCCAACAGGAACAGCCCCTCGGCGCCCCGCGATTCGTCCCAACGGAAATCGGTGCGTGATACGCCACGACAGCCCAAAATCTCATGCGCGCGCAGGGCATATTCCTGACACAGCGCGGTGATTTCGGCGGGCAGCTCGGCGGGCAAGACGTGGCGTGAACCGCCATCGCCGTATTTCGCCTCGTAATCATACCAACCGGTATTGCTGATAATATCCGTCACGCATAGCGCCCGCGCAGGCTCCCCCGCATCCAGCACCGAAACGGTCAGCTCACGCCCCGGCACGAATTGTTCGGCCATCAGCATATCGGGCATCGCCTCATCGATCTGCGCGGGGCCATTTGCCCCCTCGGTCACGATATAGATGCCAACGGATGACCCCTCATTATAGGGCTTGATGACATAGGGCGGGTCCATGGGGTGCGCGGCCATCGCGTCCGCCTTGCTAACGCGCATATCAGGCACGACAGGTAGTCCGGCACGGCGATAGGCCGCCTTGGTCCGTAATTTATCCATGGCAAGGGCTGAGGATAGAACACCCGAATGCGTATAGGGGATGCGCAGCCATTCCAGCAGGCCCTGAACGCAGCCATCCTCGCCCCACCGACCGTGCAGGGCGTTATACACCACATCGGGTTTGATCCGCTCCAGATCCGCCACAAGGGTCGGTCCCGCGTCGATCTCGAATACTTCTGATCCGTCTTCCCGTAATGCGTCCGCGCACAGACGTCCTGAGACCAGCGATACTTCACGCTCAGCCGAAGGTCCGCCCAAAAGGACCGCAATGCGGGGCTGTCCACTGCTCGACATAGCCGCCTCGTTTATCTGGTCGCCCCGATTGTTTCGGGGTCGCCTTATGCGATGGAGTTTTCCCCTATCCGCATGATTTCCCACTCTAGCGTAATGCCCGAGTGGTCCAAAACCCTTTTTCGCACTTCCTCGCCCAGCCCCTCTAAATCAGCCGAGGTTGCGGTGCCGGTATTGACCAGAAAGTTCGGGTGCTTGGGGCTCATAATCGCACCACCACGGGTCAGGCCCCGGCATCCGGCATCGTCGATCACCTTCCACGCCTTTAGATCATGCACATCATCCGCCCGACCGGTGGAGGAAAACCCGGCAGGATTGCGAAAGGTAGACCCGCAGCTAAGATCCTCAACAGGTTGGCTCTCGGCGCGGCGGGCCAGTTGTTCGTCCATCTTGGCGATCAACGCCGCCGGATCACCCGCTGCACCCTGCATCACAACCGAGATCACCACCGCACCATCGGGCAGCTGGGATGAGCGATAGCCGAATCCCAGCTCCTCAGCCGACAGCGTCATCGGTGTTCCGTCGGCCAGCAGCACATCCACCGCGACCACAACATCGGCCATATAGCTGCCATAACAGCCCGCATTCATGCGCACGCCGCCGCCAATTGCACCGGGAATCGTGCGCAGGAATGTCAGGTCGATCCCCTGCTGCGCCGCACGCTTGGCCACCATCGCGTCTGGCGCTGCGCAACCGGCGCGAACCTGCCCATCAGCGATCTCCACTTCATTAAAGCCGCGCCCCATGCGAATCACCACACCGCGCAGACCGCCATCGCGCACGATCATGTTCGAGCACAAACCCACCGGCAGCACCGGCACATCCAGCGGGCGATTGCGTAGAAAATCGGCCAGATCATCCACATCGGCGGGCATGTATAGCACGTCCACAGGACCACCCGTGCGCAGCCAGCTCATCGCAGACATGTCACGATCCGCGATATAGCGGCCACGGACCTGCGGCAGGCGTTCGATCAAGGTCATAGCGAATTCCTTACGTCAGGCTGCGCGGCAGGGAATGCGCCCATTGCGTGATCGTACCCGCGCCAAGGAAGACGACCATATCGCCCGCTTGCGCCACCTCACGCACGAAATCGGGAATGCCCTTGGGCGCATCGACAACCCGCACATCGCGGTGGCCATGCGCCTTGATCCCCTCGACCAGCGAAACATGATCGGCACCTGCAATAGGGTCCTCACCCGCCGCATAGACACTAGAGATAGCAACAACATCCGCATCGTTAAAGCAGGTGCAGAAATCGTCGAACAGGCTTTCAACACGGCTGTAGCGGTGCGGCTGGTGGATCGCGATGACGCGCCCCTTGGTCGATTTGCGCGCTGCCTTTAGCACGGCAGAAATCTCAACCGGATGGTGGCCGTAATCGTCGATGATGGTGATGCCGCCCACCTCCGCCACATGGGTAAAGCGCCGGTTCACGCCGCCAAAACCGCTCAACCCCTTACGGATCGCCTCATCAGGAATGCGCAGGTCCAGCGCCACGGCAATCGCGGCCAGCGCGTTTTGCACATTGTGATCGCCGGGCATCGGCAGGCGCAGCCCCTCGATCCGACGCTCACCATGGCGGTGGCGCGCAATCACGTCGAAACAGGCAACCGGCCCATCGTAAGTAAGGTTCACCGCGCAAATATCGGCCTGTAGGCTGAAACCATAGGTGATGACCCGCTTGTCCTGCACACGGCCCTTTAGCGCCTGACATTCAGGATGGTCGATGCAAATCACCGCCGCGCCATAGAACGGAATGTTGGAAACAAAACTGTCAAAGGCCGCACGGATCGCATCAAAGCTGCCGTAATGGTCCATATGCTCGGGATCGATATTGGTGATGATACCGATGGTCGCGGGCAGTTTCAGGAACGTGCCGTCGCTCTCATCCGCCTCAACCACCATCCAGTCGCTGGCGCCCATACGCGCGTTGGACCCGTAGGCGTGGATGATCCCGCCATTGATAACGGTCGGATCAACACCGCCCGCATCCAGAATCGCAGAAACCAGCGAGGTCGTGGTCGTCTTGCCATGCGTACCGGCCACCGCCACGTTGGATTTCAGGCGCATCAGCTCGGCCAGCATTTCCGCACGGCGCACAATAGGCAGGCCTCGCTTGCGCGCACCGTCCAGTTCGGGATTGCCCTTTTTAATGGCGGTGGAGATGACGACCACCTCCGCATTGGCGAGGTTATCCTCGGACTGCCCGATAAAGGTCGTGGCCCCCTTGGCCCGCAACCGCTCCAGAATCGGGCCGTCCTTCAGGTCGGATCCCTGCACCTTGTACCCGTGGTTCAGCATCACCTCGGCAATGCCCGACATGCCAATACCGCCAAGTCCGACGAAGTGGATCGAGCCGATATCCTGCGGCAATCGTGTGGGGCGTTCGCTCATTTCTGGGCTCCTTGGGAAAGTCGTTCAACCAGATCGGCCAGCCGCAATACCGCGTCAGGGCGCGAAACATCCCGCGCCGCCGCAGCCATTGCCGACCCATGTGCCGGATCTGATAAGATAGTGGCGATTTCGGCTGACAGACCCGCACTGTCAAGCGCGTCCTCGCGGATCATCACCGCGGCCCCCGCCTCAACCAATCCACGCGCATTTGCCGCCTGATGATCATCCGTGGCCAAGGCATAGGGGATCAGGATTGACGGGCGTCCCACCACAGCAATATCCGCGACCGAGGACGCGCCAGAACGGCTAACCACCAGATGGCTGGCGACCAGACGTGCAGGCACATCGTCGAAAAACGGGCGCACATCCGCCGTGATCCCCGCATCGGCATAGGCCTGCGTGACAGTAGCCTCATCCTCGCCCCGCGCCTGATGCGAAACCATCAGGCGGGCGCGCAATTCATCGGGCAATGTGGCCAGAGCGGATGGCACAACACGCGACAGAATCGCGGCCCCCTGTGATCCACCAATCACCAGCACATTTAGCGGCCCGCGATCATCCAGATCGTATAGCTCACCCGCCACCTCCACCACGCTGGCACGCACCGGATTTCCGGTATGCTCGGACGTGGCACCATCAGGCAAAACCGTCGGCTGAACTGAGCAGGCAACCATATCGACACGCGGGGCAAATAACCGGTTCACCCGCCCCGGAACGCCGTTCTGCTCGTGGATCAGGGTCGGAACCCCCAGCAGCTTGGCCGCGCTCATCGCCGGAATGGCCGGATACCCGCCAAAACCCGCAACTACCGCTGGTCTGTCGCGGCGCATCGCGCGCACCGTATCCCAAACGCCCAGCGCGATCAGGAATGGGGCCGTCAGCTTACCCACAATACCGCCCCGCGCAGGCGTCGCGGAACGCACCACATCGCGGTCCACCGCCGCCGGAAACGCACCCGCATAGCGCGCGCCGCGCTCATCCGTAGACAGCGATACGCGCCATCCCCGCGACAACATTTCCTCGGCAAGGGCCTGTGCAGGAAACATATGCCCCCCAGTGCCCCCTGCGGCTATTACCAGCTTGCGTGACTGCATGACCGGCCCTCCCCATCGCATTCTTCAAATATCCCCGCCGGAGGCGGCACAACCTTGGAGCTAGACGTTCCGATCACGCGACAGCCCGACCAGATCACCCAGATCCTCCTGTGGACGCCTGCGCGTTAACGCCAGTAACATGCCCAGCGTGATGCCGGCCGCCACGACCGACGATCCACCGTAACTGACAAATGGCAGGGTCATCCCCTTGGCCGGCAGCAATCTGACCGCCACGCCCATATTGATAATCGCCTGCATGCCGAACAAAGCCGCCAATCCGGTCCCGGCCAAGCGGATAAACGGATCACGCTCGCGGCTTAACCGGAACAGGGCGCGCAGGGTCACGAACAGGAACAGCCCGATGATGATCCAGACCAGCAGCAGGCCATATTCCTCGGCCGCGACGGCAATGATGAAATCGGTATGGGCATCGGGCAGACGCTCCTTTACCTGCCCCTCACCAATGCCAACGCCCAGAATGCCGCCCTCACGGATTGCAGCGGTGGCGTATCCGATCTGCGTCGTCGGATCGATTGTCGGGTTCAAGTAGCCGTCAATGCGGCGAGCGAAGTGCTCGGAATTCTCATAGGCATAGGTTCCCGCAGCAACCACCGCCCCTGCCAAGCCGATCATCAGCAGCATCGGCGCACCGGCCACGAAATACATCAGGCCCCATGCCGCCACGATCAGGCTGGCTTGCCCGAAATCCGGCTGCAAGGCGAGGCAGCCCACCACGATAACGGCCACCGCACAGGACAGCGTTTTCCCCGGAGGTCCCCCCCGCACCATCGCGCCGGACATCAGCCATGCCGAAAACACCACGAATACAGGTTTCAGAAATTCCGAGGGCTGAACACTCGCAAATCCCAGCGAATACCAGCGCACAGCACCCTTGCCGAAATCGGTACCCAGCACCGGCAGCAGCAGGATCGCGATGAATGCGCCGGCAAAGCCCAGCGTGGACCAACGGCGCAGCGAACGGGGGCTCATCATGGATGTGATCACCATGGCCATCATGCCCAGAACGCCAAAAAACGCCTGCCTGATGACATAATGAAACGGAGCGAGGTCGTTCCGCTCGGCCAAGGGCGGCGACGCGGCAAAGCCCAGCAGCAGCCCGATCAGAAACAGGATCGCCACAGCGGACAGGGTCCACCTGTCCACGGTCCGCCACCACTGGGGCAGAATCGGTTCTTCCTCGGGCGCTTCTTGCGCTCCGAATACCATATCGGTCATCGGCTGGCCTCACACTGCCGTATACGCTGCTCATCACGTCCGGCCTTATATTGGCTTTCGGTACGTTCATCGGCACCCTACCCTGAAAATGCCTGCCGGACCAGATGCCTGTAGTGCAGAACGACCCATCGTAAGGACACCCATGCCACGACAGAACCGTGTGACGCCGACCGGACAGATCATCGCCGATCCCGCGCGGGGTGCATGGATGGGCAATCGGGGCGGCAAAATCCACGCAGACGGGCAATTATTGCCACGCCGCCGCTGGGCCTCACGCCGATGGATCACCTGCGCACTACACTTCAAGGACCGCCAAAGGCAGGTCATGGGCGCAGGCTATACCGAGCTGTTCTTTCTGGATGAGGTTACAGCCCTCGCCGCAGGCCACCGCCCCTGTTTTGAATGCCGCCGCACCGATGCCATCGTCTTTGCCACCGCATTTTCCGGAACAGGCATCGCGCGTGCTGACGATATGGACGCGATTCTGCACCGCGAACGGTGCGGACCGCTCGACACGCTACAGGCCCACAGCCTACCCGACGGGTGTTTTTTCTCAAAGGATAACGCGGCGTGGCTGGTGATAGACGGTCGTGCGCATGAATGGACGCCGTCAGGCTATCGCCAAAACAAAGCCCTGCCCGATCATCCGGTCACGGCCCTAACCCCCGCCAGCATCCGCGACGCGCTACAGGCCGGATATGCCCCACAGGTTGATCGCAACGGAATCGGGCCACGCACCTGAATGCGCGGCCCGTTAGATATTACAGCCCCATCGAGGAATAGCTGGCCGCGACGCGCTGAATGCTGACCAGATAGGCGGCCGTGCGCAGGTCGTTCACATCTCCACGCTCATGCCAGACGGCCTGCATCGACTGATATGCCTCACGCATCGTGTCATCCAGACCGGACCGCACCAGCTCCAGCTCACCCGCGCCGTGCAGGTACTGCTTCTTGAAGTTCTCGGACAGGACGAGGTTGTTACCGCCCTGCGTTTGAACCTTCTCCAGCTCCTCGACCAGCAACTGGTGACGGGCTTCCTCCTGACGACGTTCCATCCGGCCAAAGCGGATATGGCTGAGGTTTTTGACCCACTCGAAATAGGAAACCGTCACACCGCCGGCGTTGGCATACATGTCGGGGATGATCACCGCGCCACGCTTGCGCAAAATCTCATCCGCGCCAGCCGTGATCGGCCCGTTTGCAGCCTCGATAATCAGCGGGGCCTTTACGCTTTCCGCGTTGGTCAGGTTGATAACCCCCTCCAGCGCCGCGGGGATCAGGATGTCGCACTCGACCTCCAGCCCCTTTGCGCCATCAGCGTTGTAATCGGCACCGGGGAAATCCTTGACGCCTCCGGTGCTGACGATGTGCTGGCGAACAGCCTCAACATCCAGACCCGTTTCAGACGAGATCGCGCCGTCACGCTCAATGATGCACGTGACGCGGCAGCCATCTTCCTCCGCAAGGAACTTTGCTGCGTGATAGCCCACATTGCCCAGACCTTGCACAACGACGCGCTTGCCCTCCAGCTTGCCCGACAGACCAGCCTTGGCGACATCCTCCTTGTAGCGGAAAAATTCGCGCAGCGCGTATTGCACGCCCCGACCGGTCGCCTCGACCCGACCGGCAATACCGCCGGCGTTCAGCGGCTTACCCGTGACACAGGCCCGTGCGTTGATGTCGGTGGTGTTCATGCGGCGATACTGATCGGCAATCCACGCCATTTCGCGTGCGCCCGTGCCCATATCAGGGGCCGGTACGTTTTGCGAAGGGTGGATCAGGTCGCGCTTGATCAACTCATAGGCAAAGCGGCGCGTGATTCGCTCCAGCTCCTCCTCGTTATAGTCACGCGGATCGATCGCCAGACCGCCCTTGGACCCACCAAACGGGGTTTGCACCAGCGCGCATTTATAGGTCATCAGCGCGGCCAGCGCCTCAACCTCGTCCTGATTCACATTACCGGCATAGCGGATACCACCCTTAACGGGCTCCATATGCTCGGAATGCACGGCGCGATATCCGGTGAAGGTCTGGATCCCCCCCCGCAGACGCACACCGAACCGGACGGTATAGGTTGCATTACAGACCCGGATTTTCTCCACCATGCCCGGCGGCAGCTCCATCAGCGCAACGGCGCGATTGAACATGATATCTACGGATTGACGAAAGCTAGGCTCTAGCGCGGTGTTGTTCATCGGTTTGTTCCTCCAAACCTTTTGACTTCCCCTAAGTCTGGTCACCCTAACGACCTTTGCCGTCAAAACCAGCAACGGGATTTGATATTAGGTATCACACTCACGCGACCTATCGGGTTGGGCGCGCGCGGCACCGAATGCACAAACATTCCGCGCAGACCAACAAACATCGCGCTAGAATGCAAAGTGCGGTTGACGACCCCAGCGACTCGTGGCAATTACCGCGTCAATTCCGGCGGGGTTAACTGCCCTGACGGACGGATGGGCGTATAGCTCAGCGGGAGAGCACTTCGTTGACATCGAAGGGGTCACAGGTTCAATCCCTGTTACGCCCACCATCCATTCCGCCCTTGCCGATACGCGGTAGGTGGCAACTGCAACCAAGGCGTCGGGTCCGCTCGCGCCGCTGAAATTGGAGAGAGCCATGAAGGTCAAGAACTCGCTTCGCTCCCTGAAGCAGCGCCACCGCGATTGCCGCGTCGTGCGCCGCAAGGGTCGGGTCTATGTTATCAACAAGACCCAGCCGCGTTTCAAGGCACGCCAGGGCTGATTCAACCTCTGGTTGGCAGTATGTTATAGGGCCGCTCCTTTTGGGAGCGGCCCTTAACGTATGTACAATCATCCAGCCCCATCCGCCCCGCATCGCAGCGGGGACAGATGATTCTAATTTCAGGTCAGTTATTCCCAGCCAGTGTCACCAATTGGCGCACGGTGGCCTGATCCACATATCCCGTCGCAGTCAGCCCGTAGTCACGCTGAAACGCTGTCAGGCCCTGACGGGTCTGCGCGTCAAAGCTGCCCGAGATATTGCCCACCTGATAGCCAAGGCCCTGTAGGCGAATCTGCACCAGCGCCCGATTGATCGGGTTCAGGTTCAACGCCTGCTCTGCTGCCTGCCCCGGAATTTCCGCAACTGGCGGCTGCGGGCGCTGCTCTGCGCGCAATTGCTCCATACGGGTGCGGGCCTGCGCGACGAACTCACTTTGCGGGAAGGTGTCGATAAAGTCCTGATAACCCGCAATCGTGTTCAATTCCTGCGCACCCTGCCATGCGGCAGCGGCCTGCGGTTGGGTGTCAGGACCTGCAACCTGTCGCAGTTCACGCCGCGCACGCTCAGCAAAGACACCGGAAGGATAGGCCTCCAGATAGCGGCGCAAACCACGCTCACGCCCATTGGCGCCTGTAGCCTCCCAAAAGGCACGATCCTCGCGCTCCGCCTCGGCCTGTACACGCTCACGCTCCGCCTCATTTGCGGTGCGCTGGTTATCCGCCTGCGCTGCCAAAAGGCCAACCTGACCCGCCGTCAGAAAACCGGAGGCGCTGAATTCCTGCGCGCTCTGCCATCCCGCGATTGCACTGCGCGATCCACGACCGAACAGGCCGTCCACGCCGCGCGTATCATATCCCAGCGCCACCAGATTCGTCTGGATCTGCCTGCGGTCATCCCGCGACAGGTTCAATGCCTGCTCACGCTGCTCTGCCGGATTCACCTCCGGCTGCGGAGCTGGCGTTGCGACGGGCAGCGGCGCGGGGGCGACCTGCTCCTCAACCAAGACCGCATCACGCGGGGTTACGCCGAACCGGCGCACACCATCGGGCAGATCACTGCCCACCTCACGCAGGGCCATGCCCGGCTGTAACGCCTCATTCCGTACAAGGGTTGAGATCGCAGCAATCGGCCCGACCACCGCCATCGTATCACGCGGTGCATATAGACGGCCAACGCCTGTCTCATATCCCTCACCGGTAAAACCGCCGCTCTCATCCGTACCGACAAACAGCACACCCAGCTCCTGCGCGTCGTCCACCATCGAAAGGAACAGATCCAGGGTCGGGGCCGTCAGGCCAATCCGCACAACCGAGTCGCCATTTGTATCAACCGGCATGAACCAGTTTTCGTTCGAGGTGGTAACAGTGTGGCCGCTCAGATGAACCACGACCCGTTCCGCGCCCTCAACCTCATCAATAAAATCACCCAGCAGTGTAAATAGCTGCGTGCGCGTCAGGTTTTCGCCCTGCGTCACGTCAAAGCCTGCCTCAGCATAGGCATCCACCAACCGGTCATGGTCGCGCCCGCTCAAATCCCCGGCATTCGCGTAATCCGAATTTCCTATGACGAGCGCAACATTCTGCGCCAGTGAGGGCGAGGCAACAGCCAACAGCGTCGCGCTGGCCAGCAGCGTTTTCAGAGTTAACTTCATGCGTATATCCTCCACGATATCGTCTATCTTATGAATAGAACGCATCGCAGGACATAGCGGTTTCAAATCAGTTTGTTAGTCCGCCGCGTTCGAATCGGTGGAATGGCGCGCCCAATCGGCGCGAACCTGTTCGCCGCAATGCAGGGCCAGCGCCTTGCGCCCCGCGAAATCCTGCGCCCTGACCGGCGGGGCAAAGCTGATGTGAACCGCGCCCCCATAGGAATGCGTCAGCAGTGCCCAGATATTCTCGCCCAGACTCATATCCCCCCACCAGCCATAGAACGCGCGGGGCAAATGCGGTGCCGGAACATAGGTCGCGGCAACCGGTTGAATCAGCGTGTCCGGCATATTGGTAAAGGCTGAAAACAGCGCCGATTTGAACGGCAACACCCGCATGCCATCGGTGCTGGTCCCCTCAGGAAAGAACAGCAATTGCTGGCCGCGCTCCAAGCGCTCAACCATTTCAATCCGCTGGCGTTCTGCGGCGCTGGACCGACGCTCCACAAACATGGTGTCCATCATTTGCGCGCCCCACCCGATCAGCGGCCATTTGGCGACCTCGGATTTGGCAACGAATGCCACCTGCCCGATTGAGCTGAACACGATAATATCTGCCCATGTGGAATGATTGGCGACCAGCGCTGTGCCATCCGGCGGTAATTCCCCATGCACAATCCGCCGCAAACCGATCAGGCGCAGCATGATCCGCGACCACAGGCGCAGAGCCGCATATCGAGGCTTTGCACCACCCAATGCAGGCTCAACCAATTTCAAAATCAGATAGATCGCGACGGTCAGAACCGTCCAGAACAGCACCAGAACTCCGCGAATGATCGCGGCGATTGCACGTAACGGGCCGACCTTCAGCTTGGCCGGTGGCGGCGCATCATCCCACGCAATCACGCAGAGCCTCGCAACGCACCGCGAGAGTACATGTCCTTGTAACGGGTCGTCATGCGCGTCGTGTCCATCAGCAGGCACACATCGATCGTGTTGAAATCATGATCGATAAACGCACCGTCCCCCACGACGCCGCCCAAGCGCAGATAGGCCTTGATCAGGGGCGGCATCAAGCGCATCGCCTGACGGGCATCAATCTGATCCGCTGGCAGGCGGTCCATGGACACATAATGCCCCTCAACCGTGCGCACCCGCAAATCATCGGGAGCCAGATGGTTGTGATGCAGATGCGATAACGGCTGGGCCAAGGCCTGCAAATCAGTACCCGGAAAGCTGGCGACGCCGAACAGGATTTCGATCCCGCGGCTGATCACATATTCGCCCAGCCCCGACCACAACAGGTGCATGCCCGCACCGCCGCGATAATCGGGATGCACGCAGGACCGGCCTAGCTCCACTGCCTCACGATCCATATCGATCAGGCGCGACAGGTCATATTCGCTTTGCCCGTAAAATCCCTGTTCACGCGCCGCAACGCTGCCCCGCATCAGGCGATACACGCCGACAACATTCGCGCCATCGGACGCATCGCGTTGCCGGTCGATCAACAGCAAATGGTCGAAATAGGGATCGAAGCGATCACGCTCCAGCCGCAATTCATGTTCCTCAGCCGAGGCAGACGCACCCATCTCCTCAACAAAGACAGTGTATCGCAGACGTTGAGCAGCACGAATTTCGCCTTCATCGCGGGCAAGCCGCACTTCGAATCGCTGGGCTTCGACCTTCATTTCATAATCCGTGACGGGGCCGGCAGATGCTCCGGCAGGCGCGGCGCAACGTAGTCGGACATGGCGATGACTTCAACGTGATACCCCAAGCGGGGGGCCCATTAACCTTTTATGCACGTTTTGTTAAGCATACTGGTCCAATGCACAGCAAATCACGTCGCCTCATAGGTTTTGCGTAGGATAATTCGTGTCCCATCGATCAACACCTTACCACGATGTTGAAAATTCACGGTAATTCGGTTGCCAATCACAGACTGCACCTGCCCGACGCCCCAGTCTGGCTCATCTGGATGACGGACAAGGTCACCGGGCTCAAGGAATTCATTCATGACTAATACGCCCCTGCATCACGATCAAACTGCCGCACCGGTTGTGGATGACGACCTGATTGGTTTGGTAACATCGCGCATTTGCCATGACCTTGTCAGCCCCATAGGCGCTATCGATAACGGGATTGAGCTGATGACCGTAATTTCGGGAAACACCTATTCGACCGAGATGGGCCTGATTGGCGAAAGCGCACGGGCCGCAGGCATGAAATTGCGCATGTTCCGCATCGCCTTTGGCATTGCCCCTGCCGCAGCGACCTGTCGCGGAACCGAATTACGTGAGGTGTTAGAGCATAGCTTTAGCCGCCCGCGCCTCAGCTTCGCATGGCCCGATGCGGCACAGGACCTGCCCCGCCCCACGGCAAAGCTGGCCGCGCTGGCACTGCTCTGCGCCGAAAGTGCGATGCCATTTGGCGGGCAGTTGCGGTTTCAGGCAACACAGGGCGGATTGCGCATCACCATGGCGACGGAGCGCCTGCGCTGGCAGCAGGAATTGTGGGACGGCCTGACAGAAACCGGCAATTTCGGCGATGTTGACGCCGGTAAGGTCCAGTTCCCAATGGCGCGCCTGCTGGCCACGCAATTGGGGCGGACCTTCACCCTCAGCGATCAGGCCGAGGGTAAAGTCCTGCTCGTTTAGGGCGTTACGCCTGCGCGGCGTCCATCCAGCCCCACATCCGAACCGGCGTCAGCGGCATGTCCACATGACGCACGCCAGACGCCCAGACAGCATCCAGCGCCGCATTGGTCACAGCGGCCAAGGCACCAACCGTGCCTGCCTCGCCGCAGCCCTTCATCCCGATCTCGTTCGCGGTGGAGGGCACCAGCTCCGTATGGAAATCCATCCACGGAATATCGTAGGCACGGGGCATCGCGTAATCCATGAAGCTGCCGGACAACAATTGCCCGTCCTCATCATAGACCACCTGCTCCGTGATCGCCTGCCCGATGCCCTGCGCGACGCCGCCATGGACCTGCCCCTCGGCCAGCATGGGGTTCATCAGCACGCCGAAATCATCGACGACGGTGTATTTGACGACCTCGGTTTTGCCGGTGTCGCGATCCACCTCAACCTCGCAGAAATGCGCGCCGTTGGGGTATGACCGCGCGCCGACGGTGTTTTCCAGTTCCGTCGCCAACAGGTCCACCTTGCCCGCCTTGCGCGCAACCTCGCTCAGCTCCATCAAACCAACGGAACGATCCGTGCCGATAATGTGAAAGGCGCCGCCCTCGAATTCCAGGTCAGCCGCCGAAACCTCCAGCTCCTCCTCGGCCAAGGGGCGGAACCGCCGGATCATCTCATCCGCAGCCGCGTTGATCGAGTTGCCCTGCATCGTGACCGAACGCGACCCACCGGTGCCGCCCCCCTTGGCAATACGGTCGCTATCGCCCTGAACGAAGGTGATCTTGTCGAACGGAATGCCAGCGCGCTCATGCAGAATCTGGGCAAAGACGGTTTCATGCCCCTGCCCGTTCGACTGCGTGCCGACATACAGGTTCACATCGCCAGCATCGGTGAACTCGATCTTGGTCGTTTCATCCTGCGAGCCCAAGATCGACTCGATGTAATAGGCTAGGCCAAGCCCGCGATACTTACCCTGCGCCTCACTTTCAGCACGGCGGGCATCGAATCCGGCCAGATCTGCCTCAACCACGGCGCGATCCAGTACGCGGTTGAAATCACCCACATCATAGGTTTCGCCACTGGCGGAAACATAGGGGAAGCTTTCACGCGGAATGAAGTTGATCCGGCGCAGTTCCACCGGGTCAACGCCCAGCTCACGCGCGGATTGGTCCATCAACCGCTCAATCGCATAAATCGCCTCGGGGCGACCGGCACCGCGATAGGCATCGACCGGCGTGGTGTTGGTATAGACCCCCTCCACATGGAAAAAGGTCGTCTGCACATCATAGCAACCGGGCATGACCTTTAGCGCCAGCTCGGACTGGATGAACTGACCATAGGGCGAGTTATAGGCCCCCAGATTGCTGACCGTATGGAATCGCAACGCCTGCAATTTGTGATCGGCATCAAACGCAGCCTCAGCCGTGGTGACCAGATCACGCCCCGACGCATCGGTCATATGCCCCTCACCCCGATCCGCCACCCAGCGCAGCGCCAGACCGGTTTCACGTGCGGCAAAGCCAAGCACGAAATATTCGGGGTAATCGAAGCTTTTCATACCAAAGCCACCCCCCACATCGGGGTTGGTGACGCGGATATCCGCCTTGTCCATGCCCAGTTTCCGCGCGAGGTTGTCGCGCAGCCCCCACACGCCCTGCCCGTTCACGGCAACATGCAGGCGACCATCGACCATCTCGGCCAAGGCGCCGCGCGGCTCCATGGGGTTGGCGATGACACGGTTGTCGATCAGGTCCAGAGATACGGTGCGCGCAGCAACGGCAAAGGCAGCCTGCGTCGCGGCCTCATCCCCGTGGGACCAATCATAGGCGCGGTTATTCGGAGCCTCGGGGTGGATCGCTTCACCGCCGACAGCCGTTTCGACATGCACGGGCAGATCTTTGTAATCAACCTCGACCAGTTCCGCCGCATCCATGCCCTGCTGGCGTGTTTTGGCGATGACGACGGCAATCGCCTCACCCGCATGGCACACGCGCGTTGCGGCCAGCATCGGGCGCACAGGGGCCGCCCCCTTGGTCCCGTCACGATTGTCCACGACGGAAAAGGTCATGGCGTTCTTTAGCTTTCCGTCCAGATCGGCGGCGGTATAGACGGCGATCACGCCCTCTGCCGCCTTGGCCTCCGCCACGTCCAGCGATGCGATTTCCGCGTGGGCAACGGGTGCGCGCACAAACACGGCAAAGGCCGCGCCGGGTGTGGCGATATCATCAACATACCGTCCCTGACCGGTCAGAAAGCGGCTGTCCTCCTTGCGTCGTACGGATTGGCTGATGCCGAATTTTGTCATGGATTTCGTCATGGGCTTGCCCCTTCCAGAGGTTTCAATCGAGAGACTAGCATTCCGCCCCGCACTGTCCATGCCGGCATTGACGCGATGCGCCGGAATCCCGTTTGGTGGAACTCCCGGATTTTGAAAGGCCCGCAATGCCACACGGTTGGACAAGCTATCAGATGACCGCAACCGCTAATGGCAACAGCCTGACGCGCACCGTCTATACACGCGGCACCGGCCCTGCGGTGGTGATGATACAGGAGCTACCCGGCCTGACGCAGCAGGCGCTGGATCTGGGCGAACGGCTGGACGCGGCGGGGTTTACGGTACATGCGCCGCACCTGTTTGGACCGCTGGGCAAATCATCAGTCGTGGGCAATACGCTGCGCGTGCTGTGCCTGCACCGCGAATTTCAGGTCTTTGCCAAGGGGCAGACAAGCCCCGTTGTCGAATGGCTTGGCTCACTGTGCCGCCATGTCGCGCAGGATAGCGGCGCACCGGTGGGGGTGATTGGAATGTGCCTGACGGGCAATTTCGCGCTGTCCCTGATAGCCGAGGACGGCGTGGTCGCCGCCGTGGCCAGCCAGCCATCACTGCCGATCATCGGGCAGGAACATTTGCACATGTCCCCCGCGGATATCACCCGCAGCCGCGCCGCGCTGGACGCAAAGGGACCGATGCTGGCCTTTCGCTTTGATGGCGACCCGCTGTGCAAATCCGCAAAATTTGATGCAATCACCCGCGCCTTTAATGACGATGCACAGCGGGTGCAGCTGGTGACCCTACCGGGCAAGGGCCACGCTGTTTTGACAGCACATTTTCGCGACAGGACCGGCCACCCGACCCGCGCGGCGATGGATCAGGTGCTGGGCTACTTCAACGAACGCTTACGCCCGGCGCCCTGAACGGACGCGGTGTCGGGCTTGACGTTGCGGGCTGCGCTGGCATCGTGCGCGCAACGACAACATAAGGAAACGTCCATGACCCGTGAAATCGTGATCCTCGGCGGTGCGCGCACCGCGATCGGTACCTTCGGCGGCGCACTGGCTGCCACCCCGCCGATCGAGCTGGCCACCACCGTGACCAAGGCAGCACTGGAACGCTCCGGTATTGAGGGCGACCGCATCGGCCATGTCGTCTTTGGCCACGTCATCAACACCGAACCGCGCGACATGTACCTTAGCCGCGTTGCCGCGATGCAGGCGGGCATTCCTGAAACGACCCCCGCGATGAACGTGAACCGGCTATGCGGTTCCGGCGCGCAGGCCATCGTTTCGGCCACGCAGTCGCTGATGCTGGGCGACGCGGATTTTGCCATTGCTGGCGGTGCGGAAAATATGAGCCGCTCGCCCTATATCCTGCCTGATGCCCGCTGGGGTCAGAAAATGGGCGATGTGCGCTCGCTCGATATGATGCTGGGCGCGCTGAACTGCCCGTTCGGCACTGGTCATATGGGCGTTACGGCGGAAAACGTCGCGGATGAGCATAACGTAACGCGCGAACAGATGGACGCCTTTGCCCTGCAATCACAGGAACGCGCCGCCCACGCCATCGCCAATGGCTATTTCACCGATCAGATCGTTCCGGTGGATGTGAAGGTTAAGCGCAACACAGTTGCCTTCGACACGGATGAACACCCCAAGGCAAGCACCGCCGAAACCCTCGCCGGATTGCGCGCCGTGTTCCGCAAGGATGGCCGCGTTACGGCGGGCAATGCGTCAGGTATCAATGACGGTGCGGCTGCCATGGTCCTCGCCTCGGCTGATGCGGCAAAGGCGGCTGGCCTGACCCCACGTGCACGCATCGTCGGTTATGCCCATGCAGGTGTCCGGCCCGAGGTGATGGGCATCGGCCCCGTTCCCGCGGTTGAGGCCTTGCTGGCTAAAACCGGCCTCAAGGGCAGCGATTTCAATGTGATCGAATCCAACGAGGCCTTCGCCGCACAGGCAATCGCCGTGAACCGTGGCCTCGGCCTAGACCCCGCAAAGGTCAACGCAAATGGCGGCGCAATCGCACTGGGCCACCCCGTTGGTGCGACAGGCGCAATCGTCACGATCAAGGCATTGTATGAGCTGGAGCGCACCGGCGGCCGCTACGGCCTGATCACCATGTGCATCGGCGGCGGACAGGGCATCGCAATCGCGATCGAGCGTTTGTAACCCTTCGTTACGATCAAATCGAACGGCGTACTGGTTGCGCCGTTCGTGACCACTGGCCATAATTTCCTAGGTGTCGGCAGCAGATCGACAGGTTTTGAGGAGACGACTATGCACAATCTGATGCAAGATTGGCCGCTGCGGGTAAATTCCATTCTGGACCACGCCGCGCGCTATCACGGCGACCGCCCGATCATCAGCCGCTCGGTCGAGGGGCCGATCACCACCACGAACTGGGCTAAAACCCGTGGGCAGGCTCTGCGTTGCACACAGGCACTGCGCCGTCTGGGCGTGCAGCCGGGCGCGGTGGTTGGCGTTATGGCGTGGAACACCGCCCGCCTGCTGGAAATCTGGTACGGCGTACCGGGGGCCGGTGCCGTATTGCACACCCTGAACCCACGCCTCTCCGTCGATCAGATGAGCTATGTCATCGATCATGCCGGCGATACGGTCCTGATGGTGGATGCCGACCTGCTGCCCCTGATCGCCGCGATCCGGCACCGCATCCCCAAGGTTGAGGCGATCATCGTCATGACCGACCGCGCCCATATGCCGGAAACCGATCTGGATGTGCTGTGCTACGAGGATCTGCTGGCGGTCGAGGATGGCAACACCACATGGCATGTCGGGGATGAGCGGGACGCCTGCGGCATCTGCTATACCTCCGGCACCACCGGCAATCCAAAGGGCGTGGTCTATACCCACCGCTCGAACGTGATCCACGCGCTCAGCATGCAAAGCGTGGACATGTTCGGCTTTGGCGCGGCGGATACTGTGATGCCGGTTGTGCCACTCTTCCACGCGAATGGCTGGTCCATCGGCTATTCCGCCCCCATGGCAGGCGCCGCGATGGTGATGCCCGGCCGCGATATGAGCCCCCCCGCGATTTACGAGATGTTGCAAAGCGGCGTGACCACCACCGCCGCCGTGCCCACCGTCTGGCTGGGCCTGCTGAACTATCTGCGCGACAATCCCGACCTGAAATTCTCGACGCTAAAGAACGTCTTTATCGGCGGCTCGTCCTGCCCCCGTTCGGTGATCGAAACCTTCCAGAACACTTACGGCGTGCAGGTGATGCATGCATGGGGCATGACGGAGCTTAGCCCCGTCGGCACCGTGTGTACGTTCAAGCCTGAGGTCGCCGCCCTAGACCCCGCCGCGCGCCTTGATGTGCAGGAAACAGTCGGCCACCCGCCCTACACGGTGGAACTGAAAATCACCGCTGATGACGGCACCCAGCAGCCCGAGGATGGCGTCGCACAGGGTAAGCTGTGGACACGCGGCCCCGCCGTGGTTGGCGAATACCTGCATGCAGGCACATCCGCGACCGATCCGGATGGCTGGTTCGATACCGGCGATGTCGCCACCATCGATCCCAACGGCTATGTCCGCATTACCGACCGGTCCAAGGACGTGATCAAATCGGGCGGCGAATGGATCAGCTCGATCGATCTGGAAAACGCCGCCGTGGCCCATCCCGACGTGGCCGAGGCCGCAGCAATCGGCATTGCCCACCCCAAATGGGACGAGCGCCCGATTCTGGTCGTGGTGCGTCACGCAGGCACTGATCCGAGCAAGCAATCGATTCTGGACCTCGTCGCGCAACGCTTTGCCAAATGGCAGGTGCCCGATGACGTGCTATTTGTTGATGAACTACCCCATACGGCGACGGGTAAGATCTCAAAACTAACACTTCGCACACAATTGAACGAGCAGAACTACACTTTACCTGCCTGATCTATTCGCCTTGGACAGAAAGTGCGCTAACTGCTGTCCGAGGCAGAACAGGTAAGAAATGACCGCATTAGACCAGTATCAACGGTTAGAGGCCGTGGCGCTGTGGCGACCCACGCCCGAGGCGGACCCGCGCGAAGTCATAGTCAGCTTTGGCAACGCGACACTGACCCTGATGAATATGGATGAACAGCCATGGGCGCATTGGTCGCTGGCCGCGTTGCAGGAAATCGGCAGTGATGCTGGCGGGTTGGTCCTGACCCCTGATCCTGATCAGGCGGAAACGCTGACCCTCGACGATCCCGATATGATTGAGGCTATTCGCGCGATCAGCACAGATACCGGCCAACAACCCGACGCCGTGCGCCGCATCCGGTTGCTGATGCCAATGCTGCTGACCATCGCCGTGCTGATCGGTATCGGCCTGATGGCGCGCCACCCGATCACGGCCTATCTCAGCCATCGAATCGACGATGTCACATGGGAACGGGCCGGAATTGCGCTGACCACGGAACTGATGCTGTCTGATAATGCACGCCTATGCCGCATCAGCAGTCCGGGCGCGTTGCGCACAACGCGAGGCCACCCCCTGCTGGCACAGATCAGCGCCCGCCTGACCACTGGCGGCACAACCATCCGCCCCACAATTGCCCGGTTCGAGGGCGCACCGGCCCTGTTCCTGCCGGGCAGTTTGGTGCTGATAAATGCGGATGTGATCGACCACGCAAATCAACCGGAACAAATCGCGGGCCTGCTGGCGCTGGCGCAGGCACGTCATAACCTGCACCTGAACCGCGATGTCACTACGCAAGCATTGGGGCTGGTCGGAACCATGCGCCTCGCCTTTTCCGGCGCTATTCCGCAGGCCTATTACGATGATATCCTGACGGCGCTGAAACACTCCGCCCAGCATGATGGCCAAGCGGACAGCGCCGCCCTACGCCTGCTGACCACGGCGCAATTGCCCAGCCTGCCGGTCAGTCTGCTGCTCAACGAATATGGCGTGCCGCGACTGCGGATCGAGGCTTTGCAGGCCGGTGACAGCATCGGTCCCGCGATCTACACCCCCGCACTGGACGATGCGGATTGGCTGCGGCTACAGGCGACGTGCCCCTAAACCGGCACCACCGCCCCGCCCTGCAATCGCAGGGTACGATCCATCCGTCCTGCCAGCTCTAGGTTATGCGTCGCGATCACCGCGGACAGACCCGTTTCACGGACCAGGTTCATCAGCACCGCAAAAACCTGCTCGGATGTTTCTGGGTCCAGATTGCCCGTCGGCTCATCCGCTAATAGCAGGCTGGGCCGGTTGGCCAATGCACGGCAAAAGGCAACGCGCTGCTGTTCCCCGCCAGACATCTCCGAGGGGCGATGCGTCATCCGATCCGCCAACCCGACCGAGGTTAACAGCTCCACCGCCCGCGCCCGTGCTGCCGAGGCGCTGATACCCGCCGCACGTTGGGGCAGCTCGATATTCTCGCTTGCCGAAAATTCGGGCAGCAGGTGGTGGAATTGATAAACGAACCCGATGCTGGACCGGCGCAGGCGTGTGCGCGCCCGATCCCCCAGCCGCGTTGCATCCTGTCCGCCAATCGTGACCCTGCCGTGATCCGTGGAATCCAGTAGGCCCGCGATATGCAGCAACGTGGATTTGCCCGAACCGGATGGCGCGACCAGCCCGACAATCTCACCCCGTGCGACGGTCAGGTCCAGTTCGCGCAGCACGGCAATCTCACCGGCGGTGCCCTCGTTATAGGTCTTGGAAATACCTGTCAGGTTCAGAGCCGGATCACTCATAACGCAATGCCTCAACAGGGTTCATCCGCGCGGCACGACGCGCAGGGAAATAGGTGACGACAAAGGACAGGCCCAGCGACATCCCCGCCGCACGCAGCACATCCACCATGCGCAATTCCGCCGGCAGCTGGCTGATAAACCGGACCGAGGGGTCCCAGACCCCGCCGCCCAATGCCCAGTTCACAAAACCGAAAATCGGATCGATATAGATCGCGAACAGACATCCCAGCACAACGCCAACCGCCGTTCCGATCAGCCCGATCCCCGATCCGCAGATGAAGAACACGCGCAGGATCGACCCTTGGCTCAACCCCATGGTGCGCAGAATACCAACATCGCGTCCCTTGTTTTTCACCAGCATAATCAGGCCCGAGGTGATGTTCAGCGTCGCGATCAGCACCAGAATGGACAGGATGACAAACATGATGTTGTCCTCCATTTCCAGCGCCCGCAAAAACCCGCCCGAGGATTGTTGCCAAGTCCACGAATAGGTATCGCCGCCCGATGCCTCTAAAATCGCAGGGACCAAGGTGTTGACCCCCTCGGCATCCTCGACCAGCACTTCCAGCTCATCCACCACGCCATCGCGGTTAAAGAAGCTCTGCGCTTCGGCCAGCGGCATATAGACCCGCACCTTGTCGATATCAAAACGACCGACCTGAAACACGTGCACAACCTCATAGGTGGAGGTCCGCGGCGTTGTCCCCATCAGGCCCTGCACTCCATTGGGCGAAATCAACTGCACACGATCCCCGACCACAACGCCCAGCTGATTGGCAACGCCGGTGCCGATGGCAATCCCCTCATCCAGCCGGTCAAGGTTGCCCATGCTGATCTCAGGCTCCGCCAATAGGGGCAGCGTTTTAACGTCCTGCGTGATCTGGCCCAACACCTCAACACCGGCATTGCGGCCATTGGCGCTGGCCAGAACCTGACCGCGCACGGTAGGGGCCACGCGGGTTACACCGGCAACCTGCCGCACAGCCTCGGCGCGGGCATCGTAATCGGACAGGGTGCGGATGACCTGCCCGTGTTCCGTCTGATAGGGGCTTTGGAAAACCTGCACATGGGCATTTGCGCCCAGAATTGTCGCCACAAATTCACTGCGGAAACCGGAACGGACGGACAACGTAGCGATCAGCGCGAAAACGGCCAGTGCAATGCCGATCAGGCTGATCCACGTCATAACGCTGACCCCGCCCTCGCGTCTGCGCGCACGCAGATATCGCCAAGCGATCAACCATTCGAATGAAGAAAACGGTGCGGCACTGCCTGCCATGATATCCTCCGGCCTTGATGCCCGTGCGGAAACTGTGCGTGCCCGTGTGGCGCCTGTGTCAAAGAGGTAGCACAGACCGGCGCGCTGTCACCCGCCGGTCTGCAATTAGTATTCTAGAGCCCGGCGAAGATTTCAGCCAGCTTGCCCACTGCCGCATCGGGGGCCATCGTTTCAGCCTCACCACTGCGACGCGAGGTGACCTCAACCACGCCTTCCTTCAGGCCGCGCGGCCCGACGGTGATGCGCCATGGCGACCCGATCAGATCGGCGGTGGCGAATTTGGTGCCTGCCCGCTCGGACCGGTCATCATACAACACCTCGATCCCTGCCTTGCCCAAGGCAGCGTACAGCTCCTCACACACGCGGTCAGTGTCGGTATCGCCCTGCTTCAGGTTCACGACGGACACACCGAATGGCGCAACGCTCTCGGGCCAGATGATGCCGTTCTCGTCGTGGTTCGCCTCGATCAACGCGCCGACAAGGCGGCTGACACCGATGCCGTGGCTGCCCATATGCACGGGCACATTCTTGCCATCCGTACCCTGAACATTTGCGCCCATCGCCTCGGAATACTTGGTGCCGAAATAGAAGATCTGGCCTACCTCGATACCGCGCGCGGTCTTGCGACGCTCCTCGGGCACCTCGGCAAAGATCGCCTCATCGTGGGTTTCATCGGTGCGCGCATAGGGGGTGGTGAACTCCTCCATCAACGCCTGACACTGGGCCACATCGTCGAAATCCACATCCCGCTCACCCAAGGTCAGATCGGTAACGGCACTGTCATAGAAAACCTCGCTCTCACCCGTATCGGCAAGAACCAGGAACTCATGGGTGTAATCGCCACCAATCGGGCCACCATCCGCACGCATCGGAATCGCCTTCAGGCCCATCCGCTCGTAAGTCCGCAGATAGCTGACCATGTGTCGGTTATAGGCGTGCAGCGCGTCTTCCTTGGTCAGGTCGAAGTTGTAACCGTCCTTCATCAGGAATTCACGACCACGCATCACGCCAAAGCGGGGGCGGACCTCGTCACGGAATTTCCACTGGATGTGGTACAGCGTCAGCGGCAATTGCTTGTACGAGCTGACATCACGACGGAAGATATCGGTGATCTGCTCCTCGTTCGTGGGGCCGTACAACATATCGCGGCCATGACGGTCGCTGATACGCAGCATTTCCTTGCCGTAATCATCGTAACGGCCGGATTCTTTCCACAGATCAGCAGACTGGATCGTTGGCATCAGCATGGGGTGATGACCCGCGCGCTGCTGCTCCTCATGCACGATCTGTTCCAGACGGCGCAGGACCTTCAGGCCCATGGGCAACCACGAGTAGATACCCGCACTGGACTGGCGGATCAGACCCGCCCGCAACATTAAACGATGGCTCGCAATCTGCGCCTCAGCAGGCGTTTCTTTCAGAACGGGCATGAAATATCGGGACAGACGCATCCGTAATTCTCCGGCAATTCGGTTTCTGCACCCGTCTAGTGCAGCACGCAACGCGGAGCAATGCCCGCCGGATTGAGCACCTGCCCTCCAAAACGATGATTGCCCGCATTTCAGGCAGTGCTGTGCATTGCATCATCATTTTTTTACCAAGACAGAAAGTTTCATAGTGACGTGGAGGAAAAGTCGGTTTATTGTTTCCTTAAGCACCGCATAGACGGCCCAAGTCTGGGGAGACTTAAGAAACGGATCGGCAATAGCCGGTCCGTTTTGCGTTTAAACATCAAAGTAGTTTTTAGCGGCCTAATCGACCTGAATTCGGTGATTCAGGCCTAGATTCGATGCCAACTTGGCCAAACGCTTCTCAACGACTTCACCACGCAATGCGGCCATTGCCCCGTCCAGAATCAGGACTATCTCGCCCTCGGACAGAATCAACCGTGACTGCTGCAACGCATCGACAGAGGCTCCTGTTAGCATCGAGCCCAGCCGCAGGGTTCGCCCCACCGTTTCGGCCAAACGTTGCTGATCGGCGGATAGTAGCCCGACCAAATCCTCATTCGGGCGGGCACGGCGCCCACTTTTATAGCGATTTGCCAACATCAGGCCCAGGAAGATCCGCCCGCGATGGGTGATTCCGCCCAAATTGGCCCGCGTGACAGATTCGAAACTGGCCGTCGGGCGAAAATCGGGATGGGTGCGCCAGTTCACATCGTGCAGCAAACAGGCCGCATGAATCAGGCGCAGGGTCCACTCATCCTCTAGCGCGAATAGCGGCTGCACCCATTGATACAGCGCCTCACCGAATCCGGGGAATCGGGCGGCGGCAATCTCCATATGGCGGCACGCCTCGGTCAGGGGGTCCAACTGCCGCGCCTCGGGCGACATCTGTTCGTACAGCACCCCCTCACGCAGGCCGTAGGAGGACACGGCGATCCGATCCGGCGCAAACACCTTGATCACTTGGCGCAACACCTGTGCGGCCAATGGAACCAGCGCTAGGCGTGCTTCGGATGTTGTGACCAGCTCACGGAAGGTGGCGGTGTCTTGATCAACCGCCCATTCCACCGTTTCCAGCAGTTCATCGGGCGCAACCTCATAGGCATGCAGCACATTCAGCGGATAATTCGTGCGCGCCATATGCAGATTCGCAATCGCCCGCCACGATCCGCCGACCAGAAACATTTCCTCAACCTGACCGGGCAGCTTCTTACGCAAATCAGCCAAGGTGTTTGCAATCACCCCATCCCGCTTTTTGGCCGAAATATCCGCCAGCGATAGCGGCGCCAGTTTCGAGGTCACACAAGTACCGATCCGACCACCATGCACACGGGCCAGCTCCATCGACGCGCCGCCAATATCCACCGTCAAACCCACAGCATCGGGCCACCCGACCAGCACCCCCTGCGCGGCTAGACGTGCCTCCTCGATCCCCTCAACAACGCGCAATTCCAGACCGGTTTCGCGGGCAACCTCGGCCACGAAATCGGGGCCGTCCTCTGCCTCACGCACGGCGGCGGTGGCTACGCCGGTCAGGCTGGACAGGTTCATCCGTTCGGCCAGCGATACGAATCGACGCAAGGTGGACAGCGCCGAACGCCGCCCCTCGGGGTTCAACTTTCCCGTCGCGGCAACGCCTGCACCCAGCCCGCACAAAACCTTTTCGTTGAAAAAGTAAGCCGGCGATCGTGCAGCGCCGTCAAAGACGACCAACCGCACAGAGTTTGATCCCACATCGACCACGCCGACCCGCGACAGGTCCAGCCCCTCGAATTGCTTGACCCGCTTGCCCATGGCGCTCTCCTAAATCAGCCCGCCCCTAGGATAGCGCGGCTGCGGGGCGTGGCCATGGAAAAATGCCCCTGCCGTATTTGTGCCAATCGTCACCGCGCCGTAAGGGCCTACTGCCCGCCGGACAGGCGCAATTTGGTCAGCAACGGTGCGTCATCCGACCCACCACGACCACGGCCGCTTAGCGACGGGTTGCGCATAAAGAAGTCGTGGCAGCTAAACGCCTTACCCCCGTCAATCGCACCGGGCCGCGAGAAATCGCCATTGGCATCCAGAACCCAGCTATTCGCCTCATCTGCCAGATTCGCTGCCATCACCTGATGGATAATCTGCGCATGCACGGTGGGGTTCTTGATCTCGACCAAGGTTTCGACACGCCGGTTCAGGTTGCGGCCCATCAAATCAGCCGAGGAAATATAGACCCGCGCCTGATCCGAGGGCAGCCCGTGCCCGTTACCGAAACATGCAATCCGGCTATGCTCCAGAAAACGCCCAACGACCGATTTCACGCGGATATTTTCGGACAATCCGGTGATGCCCGGACGGATCCCGCAAATGCCACGGATCACCATATCAATGCGCACGCCCGCCTGACTGGCGCGGTACATTGCATCAATGACCTCCGGCTCGATCAGCGAGTTACACTTGAACCACGCCGCCGCAGGACGACCCGCCTTGGCATGTTCAATCTCCACGTCGAGGCTGTCGATAATGTGGCTTTTCAGGCTGTGCGGCGACACATGCAGGTTCTCCAGCATCTCAGGCTTGGCATAGCCGGAAACGTAGTTGAACACCCGTGTTGCATCACGGCCCAGCGCCTTGTCACAGGTCATCAGGCTCAGGTCAGTATAGAAATTCGCGGTAATCGGATGGTAATTGCCGGTCCCGAAATGCGAGTAAGTCACCAGATCCTTGCCCTCACGCCGGACAACTGTGGACATCTTGGCGTGGGTTTTCCAATCGATGAAACCATATACAACCTGCGCGCCGGCACGCTCCAACTGACGTGACAAACGAATATTCGCCGCCTCGTCAAATCGGGCCTTCAGCTCAACCAAGGCGGTGACGCTCTTACCATCCTCGGCCGCCTCACACAGGGCCGCGACGATGGGCGAGTTTTTCGAGGTCCGGTACAGCGTCTGCTTGATCGCCACCACGTCGGGATCATGGGCAGCCTGCTGAACAAAGCGGACAACGGTGTCGAAACTCTCATAGGGATGGTGCAGCAACATATCCTTCTGCTTGATCGCAGCAAAGATATCGCCCTCGAAATCCTGTACCCGCTCCGGCGTGCGGGGCTTGTACTTTTTCCACAACATGTCCGGATGGTCGTCGATCACCAGCTCGCTCAGATCCGAGATACCGATTATGCCGTCCAGCTCGATCACCTCATCCGCATTGGCGTGCAGCTCCTCGATAATCATCGCACGCAAATCCGTCGGCGCATTCATCGAGATTTTCAGTCGGATCACCTCACCACGACGGCGACGTTTCAGGGCGCTCTCGAATTCACGCACCAGATCCTCGGCCTCTTCCTCAACCTCCAGATCGCTGTCGCGCAGCACGCGGAACGTACACAGACCCGCCGTTTCATAGCCGGGGAACAGGCGCGTCAGGAACAGCTCCAGCAGGCCCTCCAATGGCAGGAACCGGATCGTACCGGGGCGGCCGCCCTCCAGCCGGATAAAGCGGTTCACCTGATTGGGAACCGGCAGCAATGCCTCCAGCGGCGCACCATCCGAAACGCGACGCAATTGCAGCGCCATGGCGAAACCGGCATTGGGGATAAAGGGGAATGGATGCGCCGGATCAATGGCCAGTGGCGTCAGCACGGGGAACACCTGGTCCATAAAGACCTGCTCCAACCGCTCCACATCCACCTTGCTCAGGTCATTTATACCGACAACCTCGATATTCGCGTCCCGCATCAGGTCCTTTAGCGTGGCCCAGCATTCCTGCTGACGCAGCATCAGCGCGCGCGCATCCGCGTCGATCCGCTCCAACTGCTCCGCCGGTGTCATGCCATCAGCCGAGGGCTTGGTCACACCGGCCCGCTTCAGCCCGCGCAATCCCGCAACGCGCACCGTAAAAAACTCGTCCAGATTCGAGCCGGAGATCGACAGGAACCGCACCCGCTCCAAGAGCGGCGCATCGGGGTTTTCCGCCGACTCCAACACGCGCCAGTTAAAGGACAGCCATGACAGCTCACGGTTGAAAAACCGCTGCGGCCCGCTGGCATCAAAATCAGAAAGCTCGACGGAGGGGCCGGGCACGGAGTTGAGAAAATCTGGATCGGTCATGATGTGCTATATGCTCATGAGGTGTGACAGGTAAATGACGTTGCCCCAACCATGCTGCGACAGTGTCCACCGTGCAAGGTGGCAGTCCCGCGCATCCACAAGCCGCCTTAATTTCATACGCCCCTACGGAACTTAGCCCCCTGCCAACTTGTCGCGCCCCCTCGTGCATCGTACATGTTAGGCAACGATCCATTCAAACGAGGGACAATATGTTCAAGGGACTGGGCCAAATCGGCGACATGGCAAAGGTCATGAAGCAAGCACAGGAAATGCAGGGCAAGATGGAGGAGGCGCAGGAGCGTCTGAACACCATCGAGGTTGAGGGACAGGCAGGCGGCGGTCTGGTCACAGCCCGCGCCACGGCCAAGGGTGAGCTGACAGGCATCACCATTTCCGACGATCTGTTCAAGCCCGAGGAGCGTGAAGTGGTCGAGGACCTGATCCTCGCCGCGATCAAGGACGCACAGTCGCGCGCCTCGGATGCCTCGCAGGCCGAAATGGCCAAGGTGACTGAGGGCCTGCAACTGCCACCCGGCATGAAACTGCCCTTCTGATCCCCCTCCGCCACGGCGGTAACGGCCCATTTTGAAATCGAGGAAACGTCTCATGCATCAACCCGCAATCACGGGAACCGGCGTGTTCACACCGTCGCAGATCATCACGAATGACGAACTCGTCGTGGCCTTTAACGCCTATGCGGACCTGTATAACGCAGAAAACGCCGCCGCGATCGACGCTGGAGAGGTCGCGGCGAAAACCCACTCCAACGCGGATTTCATCTTTGCCGCGTCGGGGATCGAGCAACGCTATGTGCTGGATAAGGAGGGGGTGCTGGACCCCACCCGCATGTATCCCCGTTTCCGTGAGCGTTCCGATGATGAACCATCCCTGATGGCCGAAATCGCGGTTGAGGCGGCAACCACGGCCCTGAAACAGGCAGGCCGCAGCCCCCGCGATGTGGACGCCGTGATTTGCGCCGCGTCGAATATGGAACGCGCCTATCCAGCAATGGCGGTCGAGATTCAGCAGCTTCTGGGGATCGAGGGCTTTGCCTTTGACATGAACGTCGCGTGCTCCTCGGCCACGTTCGGCCTGCAACAGGCGGCGGATATGATCCGCTCCGGCTCCGCACGTTCGGTGCTGATGGTGAACCCCGAGATTACGTCGGGCCATCTGGAATGGCGCGACCGTGATTGCCACTTCATCTTCGGTGATGTGTGTACGGCGGTTCTGGTGGAACGGTCCGACGATGCACGCGGCGTGCGGTTCGACATCGTGGACACCCGCCTGCTGACGCAATTCTCGAATAATATCCGCAATAATAACGGCTTCCTACGCCGCACCCGCCCCCACGGGGTCGAGGATCGCCGGGATATGCAATTCATGCAGGAGGGCCGAAAGGTCTTCAAACAGGTGGTCCCCACCGTTGCAAAATTGATGAGCGAACACCTCGCCGATAATGACATCGCCCCCGATGATCTGAAACGGATGTGGCTGCATCAGGCCAATAAATCCATGAACGACCTGATCGGTAAAAAGGTGATGGGCCGCGAACCCACCCGCGATGAACAACCGAATATCCTGCAAGATTATGCGAATACCTCCTCAGCGGGTTCGATCATCGCATTCTCCAAATATTCCGATGATTTCAAACCGGGTGATCTGGGCGTGATCTGTTCATTTGGGGCGGGCTATTCTGTCGGCTCCGTCATTGTGCGCCGCGCGGGATAATGGGCGCGGGGCGGCTTGCCCAATGACCTGCGACCTGCCACATCTATGCCATGCCTGACGCACCTTTAGATGACCTCATCGGCCTATTGGCCCGCCTGCCCGGCCTCGGCCCACGCTCCGCTAGGCGCGCGGCGCTGGCGCTTGTACGAAAACGGCGGGTGCTGCTGGAACCACTGGCCGCCGCGATGGCTGATGTGGCGGAACATGCCCGCGAATGCCTGATTTGCGGCAATATCGGCACGTCCGAGCGATGCGATATCTGCACCGATCCAAAGCGCGATCCGACAACCCTATGCGTCGTCGAATCCGTGGCTGACCTATGGGCGATGGAGCGGGCGCAGGTGTTCCGCGGTCGCTATCACGTTATGGGCGGCACGCTCAGCGCGCTGGACGGGATCGGCCCCGAGGACCTGAACCTGCCGCGCATGGCGCAGCGCATCGCGGATGATTCGGTGACCGAGGTGATTCTGGCCCTCGGCGCGACCGTCGATGGGCAAACCACGGCGCATTACATCGCCGATATGCTTGAGGATCGCGGCATCCCCGTCACCTCCCTCGCGCAGGGCGTACCTGTGGGGGGTGAGCTGGATTACCTCGACGATGGCACAATCACGGCTGCGCTTAGCGCGCGCCGTCAGATGCGATAATCCAAGGGAATTGGGTGAGAGGCTGGACGACGACCCAAGCGGGGCTCGTTGTGGCTGCTGCCTTCCGGCTCTGACCAGGTTGGCGAGGCGCCTGCCCGCGCCAACCTCTCACCCCGACAGATAGTCCGCCTGCTCGCGGAACGCAAGCCGATGCTGCGTTAACATTTTCACCCCGCCAGACAGCGTGCCAGCCGCATAGCAGCCTGATAGCAGCCACAGCGCAGCCCGTGTCTTTCGCGGTTAACCTTCGCAATTGCAGCAATTTGCTTGACGATACGCTCGCACATAAATATCGATACAGGCAAATATTTAGCAACTTTATGTCGCATCGGAAAAATCATGTCCTTCAAGGTACAGCCCCAAGCCCCCGCCGTTCCCAATCGTTGTCAGCTCTTCGGCCCCGGCTCGCGCCCTGCAATCTTTGAGAAGATGGCAGCCTCTGCCGCTGATGTGATCAACCTCGATCTGGAGGATTCGGTCAGCCCGTCGGACAAGGATAACGCCCGCAAAAACGTCATCGACGCGATCAACGATATCGACTGGGGCACCAAAACCCTCAGCGTGCGGATCAACGGGTTGGACACGCCATATTGGTATCGCGATGTGATTGATGTCCTTGAAAACGCTGGAGAACGCATTGACCGCTTTATGATTCCAAAGGTCGGTTGCGCAGGCGATATCTACGCTGTAGATGCCTTGGTCAGCGCAGTTGAGGCCGCAAAGGGCCGCACCAAAAAGGTCGGCTTCGAGGTGATTATCGAAACCGCCGCGGGCCTCGCCCATGTTGAGGAAATCGCCGCCGCCTCGCCCCGCATGCAGGCGATGAGCCTCGGCGCCGCCGATTACGCCGCCAGCATGGGCATGCAAACCACGGGAATCGGTGGAACGCAGGAAAATTACTACATGCGCACCCCGGATGGCGCGACGCACTGGTCCGATCCATGGCACGCCCCCACCGTCGCCATCGTCGCCGCCTGCCGCACCCACGGCCTGCTGCCAGTAGACGGCCCGTTCGGAGATTTCTCGGATGATCAAGGGTTTACCGCACAAGCACGCCGCTCTGCCACGCTGGGAATGGTCGGCAAATGGGCGATCCACCCCAAACAGGTTGCCCTGTCCAACGAGGTTTTCACCCCGTCCGAGGCACAAATAACCGAGGCCCGCGAAATCCTTGCCGCCATGGCTGAGGCAGAGGCATCCGGCCAAGGTGCCGCCGTTTATAAGGGACGCTTAGTCGATTTGGCCTCGATTCGGCAGGCCGAGGTGATCGTTAAGCAATCCGAAATGATTACAGGGTAAGGATGTAGGACCCGTATATGCGGGCCGTCACATTTCTAACTTATACAGGGAATTGCAATTCAGCCCCACAGCCGCCTATATCTTCAGTAGAAACGCACGAGGGGCGACATGCAAAATTATCTCGACTTCGAAAAGGGTCTAGCTGAAATTGAGGGCAAGGCGGAGGAGCTACGCGCCCTCGCCCGCCAGGACCCCGAGATGGACGTTGAGGAAGAAGCCGCCGCGCTGGATAAAAAGGCGCAGGCACTTCTTTCCGATCTTTACCGTGACCTGACACCGTGGCGCAAAGCACAGGTTGCGCGCCATCCCAGCAGGCCACATTGCAAGGATTACATCGAGGCACTGTTCACGGAATACACTCCGCTGGCCGGTGATCGTAACTTTGCTGACGATCCCGCCGTCATGGGCGGCTTGGCACGGCTCAATGATCGTCCGGTTGTTGTGATCGGTCAGGAAAAGGGCAACGATACGGCCAGCCGCATCGCCCGGAACTTTGGCATGATGCGGCCTGAGGGATATCGAAAAGTGGTTCGCCTGATGGATCTGGCGGATCGATTTAACCTGCCCGTCATCACCTTGGTCGATACGCAGGGCGCATATCCGGGTAAGGGCGCTGAGGAACGCGGCCAGTCCGAGGCAATCGCCCGCTCGACTGAAAAGTGCCTATCCATTCGCGTACCCCTGATCTCCGTCATCATTGGTGAGGGGATGTCCGGCGGCGCAATCGCGCTGACCACGGGCAACAAGGTCGCGATGTTGGAGCACGCAATCTACACCGTGATCTCGCCCGAGGGTTGCGCGTCGATCCTGTGGAAAAACGCCGAGAAAATGCGTGAGGCAGCCGAGGCGCTGCGCCTAACTGCGCAGAACCTGCGCCAGTTGCGTGTTATCGACCGCATCATTGATGAACCCATCGGCGGCGCACAGCGCAATCCCGATGCCGCCATCGCGGCTGTTGGGCGCACATTGACGGCGTTGCTCGCCGAATTTGATGGCAAGGATCGCGACGAGATCCGGTCGGATCGCCGCAAGAAATTCCTAGAGATGGGCGCTGTCGCCCTGTGATTTAGGGGGCCGTCGCAGGGCGGCCTCTTTATTATGCTCCTGAATCAATCAGTAATGCGGTCGAGGCAGGCTCAATCTCCCCCTCCAATCGAGCTAGAAATTCCTCCGTTCCCAACCCCTGCGGAATCACGGGTAAAAACTCGATAACGGCCACACCCGGCCGACGCAGGATCGAATTGCGCCCCCAGAATACACCAGCATTGGTGGCGGCAGGAACGCAAGGCAGCCCGAAATTCTTGTACAGCGCCGCGGCACCACGTTTGTAGCGCGCAACTGCACCAGGAACCACGCGAGTGCCCTGCGGATAGATCACGATCTGACCGGGGTCGTCACGCTCCTCAGCCACGTTATCCAACAGCTCCCCCATTGCGCCCTTGGCTGTACGGTTGACCGGCGCGCAGCCGATTTGCATCGCATAGAACCCGACGATGGGCGTCCATTTGACGGAGCTTTTCATCACGAATTTCGGGCGCGGCAGGGTGCCCATCAGCATGATAATATCCAGAAAGCTCTGATGCTTGGCCGCGACGATGCATTCGCCCTGTGGGATTTCACCACGGACCTCAACCTTTACGCCGACGATCCATTTCAACAGCCAGAACACGATGTAGCAGTAGCGGCTCATAAACCAATAGGCCGTATCGCGTGACAGAACGGCCGGAATAGCGCCGATAATGCCCATCACCAGCATGACAACATACATTGCAATCGAGAAGATCAGAGAGCGGATCAGCAGCATGAATATACCTCGGTCAGCGGTCTTCCAGATGGCGTAGCGCACGATACGCGGCCATACGGGTTGCGATAAATGCGGTTATGGCAGCGATTAGCGGAACTGTCAGCAACAACGCCCATTGCTGCCCCTGCGGGCCCAAGCGGGTAACGAATGCGGCCTCGGTCGCGACATCGGGCATGAACAATAAACCCAGCGCGGCCAACACCGTACCGACCATTGCCCCGCCAAGCGCGCGCAACGTGAACCGCCGGACAAAGGCACGGGCGATATAGGCATCCCGCGCCCCGATCAGGCGCAGAGTGCGGATAATCGGCTCATTCGCGGCCAGCGCGGCCTGTGCCGCCAGCGTAATCATGCCCGCCGTGGCCAGACCGATCAGGGCCAAGGCCCCCAACCCAAACAGCCGCAACCGCTCCGCCGCAGCAACCATCGGGCGCCGCCAACGGGTGTGATCGTCATAGACGGCATCGGGTGCCTCACCCTGTAAACGCAGGCGCAGGCCGTCGCCATCAGGTCCGGCCTCGGTTTCCTCCATCACGATCACGCGCGGCACGGGCAAAACGTCCAGCGTCAGTTCGGTGCCCAACCACGGGGCCAGCAATTCGCGCTGCTCCTCCTGATCCAACAGACGCGCAGATTCGATTCCGGGAGTAGTGCGCACCGCCGCCAGTGCTGCATTTGCCTGCGCATCCATATCGCCTGCGGGCGCAAGAATGGTGACGGTTGAGGAGCGTGCCAGCTCCGATGACCACCGATCCGCCAACCGATCCGTAGCAAAACACGCCGCCAGAGCCGCCACCGCCAGCGCCGCCATAGCCAGAGAGACCAACGCAACCAGCCATGCGGTAAAGCCGGAGGGCGGTACGATCCCCTCGGAATGCGATCCGGTTAGCAAGCTTGCGACCTTCACAAATCCGCTCCCGCCATCTGTAACCGCCCCTTGGCCAAGCGTAGGACGCGCGCGTTCACATCCGCCTTTGCCGTGCGGATCAGGTTCATGTCATGGGTGGCAATCACCACCGCCTTGCCCAATTTATTCAATTCAACCAATAGCCTCAACACACGCTCCGCCATCGCCCAGTCCAGATTGCCCGTAGGCTCATCCGCGAACACGATGTCAGGGGATACAATAACGGCGCGGGCCAATGCGGCGCGTTGTCGTTCACCACCGGATAGCTCAGGCGGCAGGGCATAGGCCCGCGTGCTCAATCCAACCCAATCCAGCAGATCGTCAATGTCACGCTCCACATCCGGCCCCGTTCGTCCGGCGACGCGCAGGGGCAGCATGACGTTTTCGCGCAATGACAGATGGTCGAGGAAAACACAGTTCTGGTGCATCACGCCGATACGCCGCCGCATATCGGCCACGTCGTCGCGATCTAGGTTGACGACTTCACGCTCGAACATGGTCATGCGGCCATCCGTTGGACGCAGGGCGAGGTAGCACATCTTGAGAAATGTGGTTTTTCCGGCCCCAGACGGACCGGTTAGAAAGTGGAATGATCCAGGCGCAATGTCTAACGTTACATCAGACAGAATGCGATCCTGACCGTAGCTAAACCCGGCGGACTCAAAACCGATCACGTCATTCCCCTTTGTCGAACTGGCAGACCATTGCAGATGCACGTCGCGGGAACAATAGTTCGGCCCTAGGCACCGTGTGAATTGCGGGTTAGGGTCTGCTACCACGGTTCATCCTGAGGGGGGTAACCGGCTGTGAATTGCTTTTCTAGGGGGACGTTGTGCGTCTGATATGTCCGAACTGTGCAACACAATACGAAGTCGCGGACTCTGATGTTCCCGCTGCGGGCCGCGTCGTTCAATGTGGTATCTGCGAAACCGAATGGACAGCCATGCGTCCGGTCGCGGAACCAGAGGACACCGCACCTATCGTTCTGCCACCGGTGCAGGCCGCCGCGCCATCCGCGCCGCCAGCCTATATTGCGCCACCGGCCGATATTGCCAGCGCGATTTCCGACGCATTAGGCGAACAGATTGTGCCGGAGGAGGAAGTCTATGCCTCTGATGATCGCCTCAGCATGGATGTTGATGAGGAAGAGGAGCAGCCCGACGCGGCGGCCAATGCCTCGGATTTCGACGCAGAGGCATTGCGCGCATTGCTATCGCGGCAGGTCGGCACATCCGCGCCGATTGACGAACCTGTTGAGGCTGAGCCTGCTGTCGATGAACCGGATGCCGATGATCTGATCGCAGATATCGTCGAGGCAGCCACCGCACCTGACCCCACTCGAATGCCTGAGGCTGAGGCTGAGGCTGAGGCTGAGGCTGAGGCTGAGGCTGAGGCTGAGGCTGAGGCTGAGGCTGAGGCTGAGGCTGAGGAAACTCCCGCCGAACTCGCGCCGGAGCAAGAGGTTCAGCCCGAAGAAATCCCCGACACGCCAGAACCCGAGGTTGAGCCGGAAGCTGATTTCAGCATCCCGCCCGTACCCCAGGATGACGCCGCCCGCGCCAACGCAGATGCCGCGTTTGAGGCGATGCGTGCCCGCCGCGCCGAACGCCGCGCCCAGCGTGAGGCAGCCGCCGCCGAAAAAGCAGCGCGACAGGCGCCAGCAGAAACCGTTATATCCCCGCCGGTTGAGGTTGTGGAGGAAGCACCCGCCTCGATTGATGACGCGGATTCCGTGCTGAACGACCTGCGTCGCATTCTGGATGAGCCGGAAACGCCGGCGCCTGCTGCCTTTGTTGAGCCGGAGCCGGAAACACTCGAACCTGTACCAGCCGCCCCCGTGCGCGCACGGCCACAGCGCCCGACACGTCCGTCGGCAGATGCTGCGCCGGAGGCACCGGAAGTGGTTGAGCCGATCGCCGCAACTCCGCGTCCGGAACGCCCCGGCCGTCCGACAACGGCTCCGGCACAGGCACCTGCGACGCTAGACGTTCCGCAGGAAACAGATCCCCTGCCCGAGGCAGAGATTGAGGCCGAAGCCCCTGCTGAGACTGCCCCAAAACGTGGTCGCGCCGGATTGGGCTTTATCACTGCGCTGCTGCTGGCATTGATCGCTGCGGCTGTCTATGTGCTGGCCCCCAACCTTGCATCCGCATTGCCCCAGGCGGCCCCCGCACTAGACGGGTATACCGCATGGATCGACGGGCTGCGGACAGCGATTTCCGCGATTGTAAGCGGCGCTTAAAACCGGTCGAGGAGCCGACGCAGATAGTCGCGCTCCTCGGCTGTTCTGGCCCGATCACCGGAACGGCGGCGGATTTCATCCAGTAAATCACGCGCTGTCCCGATTGAGCCCCCCTCGGGGACAATCTCCGTACCCTCAACAGATGAGCCGTTTTCGGTTGGGCGCCCGAACGGGTCTAGGTTTGCGGAACTTTGATCCGAACCGGACGCGCTTTCACCCTCGGCATCGCTAGAGTTTTCACCCGTTTCTGCCGAGTCCAGCTCTCGGATCGCCTCACGCAGGGCATCCATGGCCTGTGCCTGACTGTCCAATGCCTGTCGGCCATCGCCACGTTCCAGCGCATCACGGGCGTCGCCCATATTGCGCTCCGCCTCGTCCAGACGCTCCTGCGCCTCGGCGTTGCCGTCACCCTGTTCACCGCCATCCAGCAGATCGCGCAGGGCCTCCTGCGTATCGGCGAGGCCCTCTAGCCCCTCCTCACCCTGAGAGGAGCCACCCTGACGGAACTGGCGTTGCAGTTCCTCAAACGCGCGATCGGCCAGTTCCTGCTGTTGGCGCAGCGTATCCTGCACGCCCTCCTGCGGGGTTCCGCCTTCACCACCACCCGGCTGTGGGGTACCGCCCTCGCCCTGCCCCTCACCGTTCAGGGTCATCTGCATGTTTTCCATCATTTCGGCCAGTTGATCCAGCAGGCGCTGCGCTTCCTCACGCTGACCGTTTTCTGACAGTTCCTGAATGCGATCCATCAGGTCCTGAAGGTCCTGCTGGCTCATGCTCATCCCCTCATCCCCCTGATCCTGCGCGCGCTGCTGGGCGTCTGGATCATCGGCGAGGGCATCGGCAAGCTGGCGCATATAATCGCGGGTTGCCTCACGCAGGTCCTGCATCAGCTCCGCTATTTCGGCGTCACTAGCACCGTCCTGCAAGGCTTGGCTAAGACGTTGCTGTGCGCGGCGCAATTCGGCGGCGGCATCGGCCAGTTCGCCATCCTCGATCATCAGGGCAATGGCCCATAGTTGCTCGGCCAATTCATCAATCTGATCCAATGTCGGGGTGCCATCGCGGGCGGCATTGATAGCGGCGATACTGTCGCGCAGCGCATCGGTCACGCCCTCAGGCACCACCAGATCATCGGGTTGATAGGACACGGCGCGCAGCAACTGTTCGACCCGACGGATGTTTTCCTGCGGCGCCCAGAGCAGATCGCGGCGCTGTTCCACAATCGAGCGGGCCAGCGGATCATAGAAAGCACGTTGCGGCAGGGTCAGGTTGCGCACCTCGCTACGCGCAACTTGCCCTGCGCCATCGGTCGCCTCCAACACCATGCTGACCGGCAGACCGGCAAAGGCATGGGGCGAAAAATCACGGCTGAGAACATCGGTCACGCTGGCCCCGCCACGTGCAGGCAGGGGCAGATCAACCGCCAGATCGGGCCGGTCCAGCGGTGTGGCGGTCAAGCCGTGACGGCGCTGCACCGCATCAACATCGCGTGCAATCACAACGCGGGCCGCGGCAACGTCGAAATCATCCTCAATGGTAAAGGGAATTTCTGTTATGCCCGCACGGCCCCGCGTCACTTCGCCGTTAAAGGCAATGCTGGGGGCCTGATCGCCGGTAACGCTGAAGGTCCATGAGGCCAGCTCGACCCCGCCCCGTTGCAGGCTGATTTGCCCGTCGCGTTGCAGGGACAGGCGCGCATCGTTCAGGCCGGGGGCGACGGGTCGTAATTCGCCTGTATCGCCAACGCTTTGCTGCAATGTGAAATCATCGCCATAGGCGCGCAGCGCGATTTCCGTGCCGCGGGGCAATTCGATAGGGGCGTCCTGCAATGGGCGTTCGGTCAGATAGAGTGTGCCTAATCCGGTATAGGCGGGGGGCGTTGCCCATGCCTCGAATGTCGGGCCAGCCGCCTGTGCGCTGCCCGTGGTGCGGGTCAGATCGGCCAACCCGCTGCCCTGTGCGAAAATCAGCGCCGTGACAGCCGCAATCGCCGCCATCAGGCGCAGCGCATACCGGTCATGGCGGGAAACTTGCAGGTTCGGCGCAGGAACAGCGACATCACGGGCCGCCTGTTCTGCACGCGCCCGATGCGCCTGCCAAACAGCCATCTGCGCGGCATCTGTTGGCATTGCAGGCGTATCGCTGAGGGTGGTCAGGACATTGCGGGCGGTCGCACGATCCAGTCGGGCAATTGCATCGCCGCGATGTGGCCAATGAAATGCGCGCAGGCCCAGCACCGTCAATCCGGCAAGCAGAACCAGCACCACAGCGCCCAGCGGCCATAGGCCGATCCGTTCCGACAGCCATGTCAGCCCACCGAATCGCAATGCGGCAAACAGGATCAAGGCCAGCGTGCTGAGCGGCCAAAAGGCACGTGCCCCCCGCTCTGCCGCGATAACCAGTCGTGTGCGCAACAAACGCCCGCGAAAGGCGTGCAATGGATCAGGTTTCTGGCTCATGAACGCTCCCCTTATCGTGAAGGTAGCGCCCCGCCCCCACGTCGCCAAGGGCGGAGCGTATCACACGCGGGGAAGTGATCCCGTTACCGCCGCTTATTCGTCGGCCAGCCAGTCGGGCACGGTGTCACGCGCCAGCATTTCCTCGTAGGTTGGCCGTGCGCGAACCACATCGAAACGATCACCGTTAACCAGAACCTCGGGGATCATGGGGCGTGAGTTATATTCCGAGGACATCACTGCACCGTAGGCACCGGCGGAGCGGAAGGCGATCAGGTCGCCCTCGGCCATATCCGGCAGGTCGCGCCCCTTGGCAAAGGTATCGCCGCTCTCACAAATCGGGCCAACCACGTCAAAGCGGCGCGGCTCCAACCCCGGTGTTGCCTCAACCACCGGAACGATATCGTGCCAAGCATCATACATTGCAGGCCGGATCAGGTCGTTCATTGCCGCATCGACGATCAGGAAGGTACGGTCCGCGCCCTCTTTGGTATAGATCACTTCGCTGACCAACAGGCCCGCATTGCCCGCGATCAGGCGACCGGGTTCAATCTCAATCTCGCAGCCCAGATCACCAACGGTGCGGCGCACCACCTCGCCGTAATCAAAGGGCAGCGGCGGGGCGTCATTGGCGCGGACATAGGGAATGCCCAGACCGCCGCCCAGATCCAACCGCTTGATAGTATGGCCATCGGCACGCAATTCGCGGGTCAGGTCGGCGACCTTTTGAAACGCGGCCTCATAGGGGGCCAGATCGGTCAGTTGCGAGCCGATATGCACGTCGATGCCCACAACCTCGATCCCCGGCAGGGCGGCCGCGCGGGCATAGGTTTCACGCGCATCGGCGATGGGGATGCCGAACTTGTTCTCGGACTTACCCGTCGCGATTTTCGCATGGGTTTTCGCATCAACATCGGGGTTCACGCGCACGGTGATCGGCGCAACCTTGCCCAGCGATGTGGCAACGACGGACAAACGCTCCAGCTCGGGCAGGCTTTCCACGTTGAACTGGCGGATACCGTGGGTCAACGCGTAGGTCATTTCCTCAACGGTTTTGCCAACGCCGGAAAACACGATCTTGTCCCCCGATACACCGGCGGCCCGGGCGCGACGATATTCACCGATGCTAACCACATCCATGCCGGCACCCAGCCGCGCCATGATGCGCAGAACAGCCAGGTTTGAATTTGCCTTCATCGCATAGCAGATCAGGTGCGGCATTCCGGCGAGGGCTTCCTCGAACACCTTGAAGTGCCGCTCGAACGTCGCGGTGGAATAGACATAGAACGGGGTGCCGACGGTGCGCGCAATCTCGGCTACCGCGACATCCTCGGCATGCAATGTTCCGTCACGATAGAGAAAGTGGTCCATATTCAGTCCTGTCCGCGCGAGCGTAAAAAGAGGTAGAGGGGCAATCCGCAGGATAACCCGATGCAAAATATCGCCGGAATAGCAATCAGGGAAGACCAGTCGCGCCGCACTCGCACCTCTGCCACGATCCAGATCGTCAGCGCGACCGCGGCAATGGTCAGATCATAGACCAGACCGGTGCCGGCATCGTTCACATTCCACGCCTGAACCATCGCCGCCAGCGACCATTCGTTCTGCCCCAACCATGGCAGCAGATAGGCCATCGGCACGATTGCCCCGATAATGGTCAGCAGCAAATAGGTGATGCGCAGTGACGACATGCGATATCCCTCGCTATCCGTTTGGCCGCCGGACTATCCATGCGTGATCCCCAATGCAAGCAAGACAGCCGATATAAGGCCCCAACATTGGTCAACAAATGATCCACTAAAAGTGCAGAACTGTAAAATGAAGCTAGAGCTTGCAATCGCTACGATCGCATTCACAGCATTGATGCTGCAAACCTATCTGAACCTTGCTGCTGTGCCGGATCTGATCGAATGCGTTTGGAGGATGCTGACCTTCTTCTCCATTCTCGCAAACTTGGGCATCGCCCTGGTCATGTCGCGCGCGGTTTCGCAAAATGAGCTGCCGTCGCCGCGAACATCCGGCGCGATTACTGTCTGGGCGATTGTGGTGGGGACGTTCGGGCACAGTTTCATGCATGAAGTCATGCCAAGCACGACGCTCGAAATAACAGTAGATCACACACTGCACACTATCGTGCCGGTATCGACGATTTTGTGGTGGGTGCTGCGCGCGCCAAAGGACGGGCTAACACTGTTTCATGTCGCGCTTTGGGCGGTATATCCAGGCGCTTACCTGATCTACGCAATGACACGTGGAGCGGCGGAAGGCTTCTACCCCTACCCCTTTATCGATCCAGATATCAGCTCCACCCAGACCATTATATTGTGGCTGGGGGCGCTGATAATTCTATGCGTAACACTTGGCCTGACGCTGGTTGCCGCGTCGCGCAGCGTGTTTTTTCAGCGGGTTTGAGCCTGCGAGGGCGACACGAGGTCGCCCTTTCGGCCACAAGCAGCCGGTGCCAGCAGGATTGCTGCGATGATCAGAACGCGGATCATGCCAGCGCCTCCTTCCAGCGGGCGATCTGTTCGCTGACGCGGATCGGCGATGTGCCACCGTAGGAAATGCGCGACATCACCGATGCCTCAACCGTCAGCACGCTAAACACACCCTCGGTGATCGACGGGTTCACCGATTGCATATCGGCAAGACTGAGGTCAGACAGATCGCATCCACGATCCTCGGCCATTTTGACCAGCGCACCCGTTGCGTGATGCGCATCGCGGAATGGCAGGTTCGCCTCGCGCACCAGCCAGTCGGCAAGGTCCGTCGCGGTGGAGAAGCCCGACGCCGCAGCCGCTCGCAGAACCTCGGGGTTGGGGCGCAGGTCGGCGACCATTCCTGTCATCGCGGCAAGGCTGAGCAGCATGGAATCAGCGGCGTCAAACACCTGTTCCTTGTCCTCCTGCATATCCTTGGAATAGGCCAGCGGCAGGCCCTTCATCACGGTCAGCAGGGCGACGGTTGCGCCGACGATGCGCCCGACCTTGGCCCGCAACAGCTCCGCTGCATCGGGGTTTTTCTTTTGCGGCATGATCGACGAACCGGTCGAGAACCGATCCGACAGAATCACAAAGCGGAATTGCGCGGAGGACCAGATCACCAGTTCCTCGGCAAAGCGGCTAAGGTGCATCGCGCAGATGGAGGAGGTCGTCAGGAATTCCAACGCGAAATCACGATCCGAAACCGCGTCGAGCGAGTTTGCAGATGGCCGGTCAAAGCCCAGCGTTTCCGCCGTCAGATGCCGATCAATCGCAAAACCCGTTCCGGCCAGTGCAGCGGCGCCCAGCGGGCTTTCGTTCATGCGGGCACGGGCGTCACGCACGCGACTGCGATCACGGGCAAACATCTCAACATAGGCCAGCATGTGATGGCCCCATGTTACCGGCTGCGCGGTTTGCAGGTGGGTAAAGCCGGGCATGACCATATCGGGGCCTGCCTCGGCCTGTGCCACGAACACCTTCATCAGGGCGGTCAGGCCCGCATCCATTGCGTCGAACTGATCGCGGGTCCACAGTTTGAAATCTGTCGCGACCTGATCATTCCGGCTGCGCGCGGTGTGCAAACGGCCAGCGGGTTCACCCACCAGTTCCTTGAGCCGCGCCTCCACATTCATGTGGATATCCTCAAGCGCGGTCGAGAACGCAAAGTTTCCGCCCTCGATTTCTGACAAGACCGTGAGCAGCCCTTCACGGATAACCTCCGCATCGCTATCCGTAAGGATACCAGTGGCGGCCAACATGGCGGCGTGGGCGCGTGAGCCCTCAACGTCCTGTTTGGCAAGACGCTGATCATAACCGATGGAGGCATTGATCGCCTCCATCAACGCATCGGGGCCGTCGGCGAAGCGGCCGCCCCACATAGCATTCGACGATTTGGCTTCTGTGTTCTGATCGGACATTCGGGGCCTCGAAACGGGGAGTTTGGCGACATGCGCGGATGGATTACGGGACGCAGCGGCAGAATGCTCGCAGCACTTGGCATGTTCTACGCAGGCTTTGCGGGCATGGCAAACGACGTGCACGCGCAGGACGCAACACAGTTAGAGGCAATGCGCCGCGACGACATGCGAAAACTGAATGTGCATGCCGAACCGCAGACCCTGCCGAGTGAGACATTTACCGACCCTAACGGCAACGCCCACACGCTGGCCGATTATGCCGGAAAGATCGTTTTGGTGAATTTCTGGGCCACATGGTGCGCACCCTGCCGCGAGGAAATGCCCGATCTGGACGCCCTGAACGCCGATCTGGGTGGCGATGATTTCGAGGTACTGACGATCGCAAGCGGGCGCAACAGCCTCAGCGGCATTCGCGCCTTCTTTGCGGATGAGGATATCACATCCCTGCCGATCATGCTGGACCCGCAGGGACAACTCTCGCGCCGCGCCGGTGTTCTGGGCCTGCCAGTCACCGTACTGATGGACCGCGAGGGCCGTGAGATCGGGCGCCTGCAAGGGGGCGCACATTGGAACGGCGAGGCCGCGCGCGAATTGATCACCGCCGCGATCGAGGGGTCATCCTAACAACGACGTCTGCCACAAATTGACTCGCACGGGATGCCGTCACTATCGCCGTCCCGTGCGCGATCACCGCAAACTGTTAAGTGAAAACACGCCTCGTCACAGGATCGCATCTGACCACATGTCTTACGTGGTGAGCATGAATAGGTTTGCGCCAATTGAATTGGACGCAAATCCTGCATTCGTTCATCAATGGAACGATCCTGCGCAATTACAGGGCGGTGATAATCAAAAACGCACAAATAACTATAATCATTAATAATAGTTAATACTTGAATTGATTTCCGTCAACTAAGTGGATCATGCCGATGACAACTGCGCATATGATCATTCACCATGCCTGAGGCCTGCATGAAAGCATAGACGGTGGTCGGGCCACAGAATTTAAAACCTGCTTTCTTGAGATCCTTGGACAATTGGCGACTCAGTGGGGTTTCGCCGGGAACTTCGGACATTGAGGCAAATCCGTTCTGAATTGGTGTGCCATCAACGTAGTTCCAGATAAATTTCGCGAATCCCTCACGCTCCTCAATATCGATCCATGCGCGGGCATTGCCGATGGTCGCCTCGATCTTGCCCCGATGGCGCACGATGCCTGCATCGCCCAGCAATCTGGTCACGTCCTGCTGATCATAGCGCGCCACACGGTAGGGGTCGAAACCATCAAAGGCTTGGCGGAATGTCTCACGCTTTCGCAGGATGGTGATCCAGCTCAGACCCGCCTGAAACCCCTCCAGCATCAGCTTTTCCCACAGCTCGCGGCCATCATGGACGGGAACACCCCATTCGGTGTCGTGGTAGTCAACATATAGCGGCTCGGTTCCGCACCATGTGCAACGCTGAGTCATCGCTCTCCCCTTAATGATTCATTTAGAACGTTGAAAGAACATATAGGCGAACACCAAAAGGAGCGAGAAGATGTACCTGCATGCTGCCGATTCTCGGCCCTCTATCAGCCATAACGGCCTGATTCTGGACGCTTTGGCCGCAGGTGGGACGGAGCTTGCCTTTCAACCCATCCTGCATTCAGGCCCGAATCCGCGTGTCGGTTTTTTTGAGGGGCTTGCACGACTGCGATTGCAGCAGGGGCAATTGCTACTGCCCGGCGCCTTTATTCCCGTGTTGGAGGGGGCAGGCCGCGAAACCCAGTTGGACCGATACGTGCTGCGCAATGCGTTGAGCACATTGGCCGATCACCCGCGCATGCGCCTGTCGGTAAATGTAGGGCTAACCACGTTGAGCGACCCCGCATGGCTGAACCTGCTACAGCGTGAGGTTGCAGACCGCCCCCACCTCACCGACCGTCTGATTGTTGAGCTGACGGAACGCGCGGTGGACGATCCCGATCTGACGATCCCGTTCACCCGCACCGTGCGCGCCATGGGCGTTTCCGTTGTGCTGGATGATTTCGGCGCGGGGCATACCGCGTTCCGCCAATTCAGGGATCTGGCGCTGGATGGCGTTAAAATCGACGGATTTTTCAGTCGCAACATAGAGAATGATCGCGACAATCAATGCCTCGTCACCGCGTTGGTCGGCATTGCGCGGCATTTCGAGATGTTCACAGTGGCAGAATTCGTTGAAACCCCCGAACAGGCGCAATGTTTGAGCGACCTTGGCGTGGACTTTTTGCAAGGGCACCTATTTGCCCCTGCCCGACCGAAACCCGATTGGATCATCGCACCGGTTTCAACATCCACTCGCAGTACTGGCTAGCTCAGGATTTACGCACCAGTTCGGATAACTGATCCTGCATCTGGGCGAGCTGGCTTTTCAGCTGATCCAGCTCCACATCCTTCGCCTTTTCGGCCACAGGCTCCGCTGCGGGGGCGGGAGCAACTGCGGTGGCAAAGGGGGTGAACATGCGCATCGTGTTCTCGAACCACTCCATATTCGAGCGGGTCATTGATTCAAAATTCGCAATTGCGGGATTGGCCTCGAACGCGACTCGAACCTGATCGCGCATGCTTTCCTGATTGCGAGAGAATGTATCCATCGATGCATCCAGATAGCCGGGCACGAATCCCTGCAAGGTATCGCCATAGAGTCGAATCAATTGCCGCAGGAAGTTGGTTGGCAGCATGTTCTGCCCCTTCGCCTCCTCCTCGAAAATGATCTGGGTCAGGACCGAACGGGTGATATCGTCGCCAGATTTTGCATCATTCACAACGAAATCATCACCATCACGTACCATTTGGGCCAGATGCTCCAATGTCACATAACTGGATTTTGCAGTATTATAGAGCCGCCGGTTGGCGTATTTCTTGATGATGATCGGCTGATCCGGATCTACATTCTTGCTAGCCATGTCGTCACTCCCCTGCGGTCTTTTATGCCGCGTCATAAAAACCATAGTGCGGCGCAAGCTCGCACTGCAACGCATATTTCGCAGGCGCGCTATCGCGTTATGCGTGGTAAAGCACTGTTGATGTCCAAATCTGTCGATCCGATATGCACGCCAGCGCCCGATGGGCCGCCTGACCTGCGCGCAAATGCGCCGGTGCCGTTGCCACTTCATCTGGCACAGGCGGTTTTTCAACCCGGTTTGCAGCTGGATGAACAGATGGACATGCTCGACGCGATGCTGCGCGGCATTGATCGCTGGCGGGCATCCCCCCTGCAACGTGACCCCAATACCAGCGTGACCTTGTGGTCCGAGGGATCGACCCAGTTGCGCGATTACGGCAACGGTCAGGGAAAGCCCCTGCTGGTGCTGCCCTCACTGATAAATCGCGCCTATATTCTGGATATCACCGCCGAACGCTCATTCCTGCGGGCATTGGCGGCGAATGGATATCGCCCGCTGCTGCTGGATTGGGGTGTGCCGGGAAATACGGAAAAGGTGCTGTCACTCGCCGATTACGCCGATACGCGCCTGCGCCCTGCATTGGCGATTACCCGCGTTTTAGGCGGTGGGCCCGTTCCAGTGATAGGCTATTGCATGGGCGGCGCGTTGGCCGTGGCCGCAGCGGCACGGCGGCCAGATGATATTCGCGCGCTTGTCACACTGGGCACGCCATGGAACTGCGCCATCTCCTCACCCGTGACGCGCATGTTACAGGACAGCGCCCGCCCGCAATTGCCCACGATGCGCGCCCTGTTTCGCAGTGCGGCGCAGACCTTTGGCGTTGTGCCCTCGGATATCATGCAGGCGCTATTTGCGATGCTGGACCCCGGCTTGGCCCGCCGGAAATTTGCGCGATTTTCGCAGATGGACAAAACCTCGCCCGAGGCAGCTCTGTTCATCGCGGTTGAGGATTGGCTGAACGATCCGGTTCCCGTCGCCCCCCGCGTGGCGGAGGAGGTTTTGGTGGACTGGCACGTTTCCAACACCCTGCATAACGGGCAATGGTCGTTGCTGGGCGGGGCCGTACAGCCTGAGCATATAACCTGCCCAACATTAAGTTTTTGCGCGACAAATGACCTGATCGCACCACCTGATAACGCCGAGGCCCTGCCCCGTGCCATTCCACATGCGCGTATCCTGCGACCGGAAACTGGGCATGTTGGAATGATAGTTGGATCAAAAGTTGCGCAATCTACGCTGGCCCCATTACATAAGTTTCTACAAGAGGTCTAAAAAGATCCATGTTTACAGGTGCAATTCGCACATACCCCTTTTACGCTGCGCCGCAATAAAAGAGAGATTGGGAGAGATACATGACTAATGTCGTCATCGCCGCTGCTGGCCGTACCGCCGTCGGCTCCTTCAACGGCTCATTTGCCAACACACCCGCCCACGATTTGGGCACGGCTGTGATCAAGGGGGTTCTGGAGCGCGCCGGCGTCGAAGCTGGTGAGGTCTCCGAAACCATTCTGGGTCAGGTCCTTACCGCCGCTCAGGGTCAGAACCCCGCCCGTCAGGCACATATTAATGCGGGCCTTCCCAAGGAAGCGTCGGCATGGGGCATCAATCAGGTTTGCGGGTCCGGCCTGCGCGCCGTCGCACTGGGTGCGCAACACGTCATTTTGGGCGATGCGGATATCGTGATCGCCGGTGGTCAGGAAAGCATGAGCCTGTCCCAGCATTCCGCTCATATGCGCGCTGGCACCAAGATGGGCGATATGAAATTCATCGACACCATGATCCGCGACGGCCTGTGGGATGCCTTTAACGGCTACCACATGGGCCAAACGGCGGAGAATGTTGCAAACCAGTGGCAGATTTCCCGCGATCAGCAGGATGAATTTGCCGTCGGTTCACAGAACAAGGCCGAAGCCGCGCAAAAGGCTGGTAAGTTCGCGGATGAAATCATCCCCTTCACGGTGAAATCCCGTCGCAGCGAAACCATTGTGGATCAGGACGAATATATCCGTCATGGCGCCACGATGGAGGCGATGCAGAAACTGCATCCTGCCTTTACCAAGGATGGCTCGGTCACTGCGGCGAACGCATCCGGCCTGAACGATGGTGCGGCAGCGACCCTGTTGATGAGCGCGGATAACGCCTCGCGTCGCGGCATTACGCCTCTGGCACGAATCGCATCCTATGCCACCGCTGGTCTGGACCCGTCGATCATGGGCGTTGGTCCGGTTTATGCCAGCCGCAAGGCACTGGAAAAGGCCGGTTGGTCCGTCGATGATCTGGATCTGGTTGAGGCAAACGAAGCCTTCGCCGCACAGGCCTGCGCCGTGAACAAGGAGCTGGGCTGGGATCCGGCAATCGTAAACGTAAACGGCGGCGCAATCGCCATCGGCCACCCGATCGGTGCGTCCGGCTGTCGCGTGCTGAACACCTTGCTGTTCGAAATGCAGCGTCGTGATGCGAAAAAGGGCCTCGCAACCCTGTGCATCGGCGGCGGCATGGGTGTTGCCATGTGCGTTGAGCGCGATTGATCAGTTGACCGGAGGGGCCGAACGGTCCCTCCTACTCCCCCCAACTAGGTATGAGAGGAAACAACATGGCAAGAGTGGCAGTAGTCACCGGCGGATCCCGCGGTATCGGCGCAGCAATCGCAAAGGCGCTACAGGCGGCCGGTTGCGAAGTGGCAGCGACTTATGGCGGCAATGATGAGGCAGCAGCAGCCTTTACCGCAGAAACCGGCATCAAGACCTATAAATGGTCAGTTGGCGATTACGAGGCCTGCACCGCCGGCATCGCGCAGATTGAGGCGGATCTGGGCCCCATCGACATTCTCGTGAACAACGCAGGCATCACCCGCGATGCCCCGTTCCACAAGATGACGCCCCAGCAATGGCATGACGTGATCGACACCAACCTGACCGGCGTTTTCAACATGACGCACAATGTTTGGGGCGGCATGCGTGAGCGGAAATTCGGCCGCATTGTCACCATTTCGTCGATCAACGGTCAAAAGGGTCAGTTCGCGCAGGCAAACTATGCCGCGTCCAAGGCGGGCGATATCGGCTTTACCAAATCGCTGGCACAGGAGGGCGCACGCGCTGGCATCACCGTCAACGTCGTCGCCCCCGGTTACATCGCCACCGACATGGTTATGGCCGTGCCTGAGAAGGTCCGCGACAGCATCATCAGCCAGATCCCCGTTGGGCGTTTGGGTGAGGCAGAGGAAATCGCGCGTTGCGTTGCCTTCCTGACCTCGGACGATGCGGGCTTCGTCACAGGCTCGACCATCACGGCGAATGGCGGCCAGTACTTCACCTGATTTGGCCTAAAGCTCCAATATCAGAACGGCCCGGAACATATGCTCCGGGCCGTTTTGCGTCCCTGATCTGCGGATTTAGCCACGATTGGCTGGTTGCGAGATGCACGAACCCAATCATTGGTCAAGGATCGACGCTCAACTCGGATTCATGCTCTTGGCGCGCCCCCAACACAGGCATATCGTCCATCCGATTCGAGGGAGATCGGAACAATGCGCATCGGCATTCTAGAAACGGGTGAAATTTCAGGCGAGCTGGCCGACAAGCATGGCTCGTACCCGCCCATGTTTCAGCGCCTACTGGATGCTGCTGATGGCGATCTGACCTATCAGGTTTACAGTGTCGTGCGCGGCGAAATGCCCGAAGGCACCAATCACGTTGACGGCTGGATCATCACCGGATCACGGCACGGCGTTTACGATGCGCTGCCATGGATGGAACCGCTCAAGCAATTCTTGCGCGATTGCCTTGCCGCCAAGGTTCCCGTGATCGGCGTGTGTTTTGGCCACCAAATTCTGGCCGAGGCGATGGGCGGCACCGTCGTCAAATCCGATCGCGGTTGGGGCGTGGGCGTGCACACCTATGACGTGGTGAAACAGCCCCGCTGGATGCAGGGCGTTGGCCCAACCTTTGCCACCCGCGCTTTGCATCAGGATCAGGTGACCGTCTTGCCGCCAGAGACGACGGTATTAGCGAGGTCGAATTTCTGCGAATATGCCGCGCTGGCCTATGGCGATGCCGAGGCCCCGCTGGCGATTTCCGTGCAGGCACACCCCGAATTCAACGCCGATTTTGTCGAGGATATCGTGCGCACCCGAATTGGCGCTGCCATCCCGCAGGATGTGGGTGAGGCTGCGCTGAGATCGCTCGACCAACCCGTTCATAATGCGGATTGGGCGCGCTGGATGATCCAATACTTGCGCGATGCATCAGCAAGGCGCCTAGCGCAGGCGTAATCACCGGCGGGGCGGTCATAACCGCCCACGCCGGATCAGGGCGTTGAGTCTAGGAAGACAGGCGGCTGATTTCCTCCTTCAACCGCAGCTTCTCCCGCTTCATTTCGGCAATTTGCAAATCATCGGAGGCGAGGCTTCGCTGTTCCGATTCGATCGTCTGGGACAGGGTGGCGTGCTTTTTCTGAAGCGCGCTGACATGCGAGGAAACGCTCATTCGTGGGGTACTCCTTCCATCCAGATTGCAGTACCCACATTGCGCCACAGAAAATCTGCGTTGTCATGTCTGGTTTTTCACGCAATTTTCCCTATATTGCGCCGAGTGTTAGGGGATTTGCGTCTCGCAAAACGGCGGTGGCCGTCGGCGTGAAATGCGCCACATCCCCCGGATGCGTATCCCCCTCATGCACGACCACAGGCGGCAGCAATCGCAGCGGGCCGCGCGCGCCCTTGATGGCATGCACAATAACGCGGTCGGCGGCACGGCCACTGCGCGATGCCAGCGGCTGGATCAAAATGCCACCTGCGCGCCCGTCCAGCGGGGCCAACATATCGGCCAGCCGGTCGGTGCGGTTAATCATGCTGAACGTACCGCGATGGCGCAGGCGACGCAGGGCGGCGTCGATCCATGTGGCCAGCGGCGTATCCTCGACATGGGCGGTACCACGACCGGCATCTGTGGGGCGGACCGCGCCCTGAGCGGCGTAAAAAGGAGGATTCGCAATAACGTGATCGAAACTGCGCGAGCGCAACTCAGCCGGACTACGGGCCAGATCACCGACAAACACCTCGGAACCTACGGGCAAATTTCGGCGGGCCAGTTCCGCATAGGGTTCTTGCAGTTCCAACCCCGCCAGCGTCAGTCCGCCAACCCGTGTGGACAGACACGCCAATGCGGTCCCTGCGCCGCAGCCTAGCTCCAGCACGCTATCGCCTTGTTTTGCGGGGCAACTTGCCGCCAACCATACCGGGTCCGTAGCGGCGCGATATCCGCGACGCGGTTGCCAAATATGCAACCGACCGCCCAGAAAGGCATCGTAGGTCAGGTCGGCGGCGGCAAAGCTCACCTCGGGCGGCTCACTTCGATGTCATTATCGGACAGGATAGCGCGGGCACGAAACGCATTCGCACGCGCCACCAACATGCGACGTGGCAGCACACCAATGGATCCTTCGAGCACACTCATATGGACGTCCATGACGAAGCTGTCTATTTCTTCACCACGTAACAACGCCTCTGCGAAGCTGAGCGTAACCGGATCGTTCGTTCGTAGTATTTCTTCCATGCGCATGGGTGTAGCCCTTGCCCCTTTCGTCGTCGAGTCCTCTGACCGGCCTGTGACAGGATAGTGAATTGACCACCCCAATCGCCCGCCTACAGACGCTGCTTGAAACACGGATGAACGCCGTAAACACCATGATTGCCACTCGGATGGAGAGCGAGAACGCCCCCCGCATCCCCGAGGTAACCGCCCATCTGATCGGCGCAGGCGGCAAACGTGTGCGCCCGCTGCTGACCTTGGCTGCGGCGGGGCTGTATGATTACGACGGTGAGCATGACGTAAAGCTGGCCGCGACGGTTGAGTTCATTCACACCGCCACCCTGCTGCATGATGATGTCGTGGATGAAAGCGATCAGCGGCGCGGGCGGCCCACGGCGAACCTGCTATGGGACAACCAATCCAGCGTTCTGGTCGGGGATTACCTGTTCGCCCGCTCGTTCCAGTTGATGGTTGAGGCAGGCAGCCTGCGCGTGCTGGATATCCTCGCCAATGCGTCCGCCGTCATCGCGGAGGGGGAGGTGCTGCAACTTTCCGTCTCACGCAATCTCGGCACGCCTGAGGAAACCTATATCCGCGTCATTCGTGGCAAAACCGCCGCCCTGTTCGCCGCCGCAACCGAAGTTGGCGCGCTGGTCGCCGGTGCGTCCGAGGATGACATCACCGCCCTGCGCGATTACGGCGATGCGCTGGGGATTGCGTTCCAGATTGCGGATGACCTGCTGGACCTGACCGGCGAGGAGATCGGCAAGAATACCGGCGACGACCTGCGAGAGGGCAAACTGACCATGCCCGTCATCCGCGCCATTGCCGTCGCCGATGCCGAGGAGCGCGTGTTCTGGGAGCGCCTGATCGCCCGTGGCCGTTATCAGGAGGGTGATCTGGAGATAGCGCTGGCGATCTTCAACCGCCGCGGCATTCTGGACAGCGTGCGCAAAACCGCGTTCGACTATGTGGCACAGGCGCAGGCCTGCCTGAAGGATTTGCCCGACAACGCAATTCGGGCCGAGATGCACGACCTAGCCGAATTCGTCGTCGCACGCCTGCGTTAATCGCGGCGCAGCGGGGCCGCAGCGACCCACCAGTCGGGGTGCCCCGCGCGCAATCGATCGGCGGCGCGCCGTGCTGCGGCCTCATTTGGATACAGTCCAAAGCAGGTCGCGCCGGAACCGGACATCCGCGCCAGCGCAGCATCGCGGCCCAGTTCGGTCAGAGCATCGCGGATTACCGGCGCGACCTGACAGGCCGGTTCCTGCAAGTCATTGCGCTGCTGACCTAGCCAAGTCGTAAACCCATCGAAATCCGCAAAGCTATCAGGCAATTCCATCGGCGGGTTATCTGCCGTTTCGAGCGCCCGAAACACAGCTGGCGTTGAAACACCCACACCGGGATTGACCAAAACCACCCAACAGGGCGGCAAATCAGGCACCGCCTCCAGCACCTCTCCAATGCCGCGCATCCGTGCCGTGCGTGAGGCAAGGCAGACCGGAACATCCGCTCCCAAAACCTGCAAACTGCGCGCATCGGGCAAGGTATCGACCATGGCCCGCACGGTCGCAGCAGCATCCGCAGAACCGCCCCCGATGCCTGAGGACACCGGCAAAACCTTGGTCAACCGGATCGCGCCCACCGCGCCAACATGCGCCGCCGCGCGCAGCACCAGATTATCCGGCGCAACGCTAAGCCCCTGCGCAAAGGGGCCGTCAATTGTCAGCGATACCTCCGCCGCTGGCGTTACCTCGATAACGTCGCCAACCTCAGCGAACACAACCAAGCTATCCAGCAGATGCAGCCCGTCAGGCCGACGGCCCGTGACGTGCAATGTCAGGTTAATCTTGGCCCGCGCGAGGTGCCGATTGCTATGGGTCACTGCGCGGTCGCGGCTTCTTCGCTCAACACAGCATCCAGCCCGACCTCGATCTTGCGGCGGATGCGGTCTTTCTCCTCGGGCGAGGGATCAAAGGAGAGAGCGCGCTTCCACTGAAACTCCGCCTCGCGCTCGCGGCCCACGGCCCAATATACATCGCCCAAATGGTCGTTAATCAACGGATCAACGGGGGAAAGTTCAACCGCGCGCTCCATCGGCTCAACCGCCTCATCGAACCGCTCCATCCGGTACAGCACCCAGCCTAGCGAATCCGCGATATAGCCGTCATAGGGGCGGCGTTCGACCGCGCGGCGGATCATGTCCAGAGCCTCGTCCAGATTACGGCGTTCCTCGACCAGCGAATATCCCAGATAATTCAGCACCAGCGCATTTTCCGGCTGCAACTGAAGCGCGTAGCGGAAATCAGCCTCGGCACGGGTCCAGTCGCCGCCATCGTGATAGGCAACACCGCGTTGGTAATAGATCAACCAATGCTGCGTCGTCGGCTCACCCAACAGCGCAATCGCTGCATCAAAGGCCGCAACGGCGTTTTCCGGTTGTTCGGCACGGCGCAGGGCATCGCCGTATAAATATTGCAAACGCATCGTGTCCGGATGATCGGCAGCCAATTCAGCCAGTACAGTAATTGCATCGTCATCACGGCCATCATCGCCTAGGGCCTGCGCCCGGCCCAGCTCTGCCTCGATGAATTGTGGGGACTGATCCGAAACCGCATCAAAGGCCTGTGTCGCCAGCGCGAATTGCCCCTGATTGTTCAGGATTTCAGCGACCAGCAACTGTGCCTCGGCCAAATCGGGCTGAACATGCGCGGCCAAACGCCCATAGACCAACGCGACATCTGCGCCCTCCTCACCCAGAACAGAGGCAAGGTCAAAGAACACCTCGGCCAGACCATCACCACCGGATTTGACCAGATTAAACGTCACCTCATCCCCGTTGGCGATACGGTCGCGCAGCGCCTCGAAAGTTTGATCGCCAAATCCGGTGGCCAGCACGCTATCGGCCAGTTCCAGCGCGGCATCATCCTGACCACTGGCGGCCAGCAATTGCACCCGCGCCAGCGTGGATCGACGGTTCAGCCGAACGGGGCCGACATCGCTTTGCTCCAACCGCTGCGAGGCCTCAGCAACCTGACCATCCATCGCAAGGGCAAGCGCGGCGTGAAAGGCGCCGAAAACCTCGTAGGTTTCATTGCCCGACAGGGCGTCGAAAATATCCAGTGCTGCCGTGCGGTCGCCCAGTTCCAGCATCAACCACCCGCGGATCAGTTCAGCCAGCAGCGGCGTCATGCCCTGCTCACCCTGATCCAACCGCGCCAAGGCCCGCGCAGGATCGCCGCGCTGCACATCATTTGTCATCGCAACCAAGGCGGCGAACTGGTTTTCCGCATCCAGCGCCAGCAACCGATCCGCGATACTGGCTGCAACGGCGACATCCCCACGTGAAACCTGTGCCTGCATCGCCCGCTGCAACAGCCCGGGATTTTCAGCGTCGTAGCCAAGTGCGCGCGTGTAATACATCGCAGCCTGTTCGTGGTCATCATGCAGTTCTGCCTGCGTCGCCGCAAGGTATGAGCCTGATAAACTGCGTGCCTGCACACTCGACATGCCACAGGTTGCCAAAACAGAGGCCAAGATGATTGCACTACGGAACGACATATTGGACCCTCGTAAAACTGATTATCGACACCCTATGCACGTCGTTCGGGGAGGGCAACGCAACTTCCCGCTATCACTGCCAAATCCACGAAAGACCGCACCATGACGACGACATTGATTGTACTTGCCCGTCCGGGTCAGGGGTCGTTCAACGCATCATGGGCACAGGCCAGTGCGGATGCATCCATCGCATTGGGTCACACGGTGCTATGGTCCGATCTGGACGCAATGGGGTTTGATCCGGTGGAGCGGCCCGAACATTACGCCCTGCCCCGCACCGGTTTCGATCCACTAATGGCACAGGAAAACGCCGCTGCCAGCGACGATTTTCCGCCCGACGTTCAGGCCGAAATCACCAAGGTGCGCGCGGCGGATCTCATCATCCTACACTTCCCCATCTGGTGGTTTGCCCCGCCAGCGATCCTAAAGGGATGGACAGAGCGGGTTCTGGCCCATGGTGCCCTGCACGACACATCCCAACGGTTAGACACTGGCCGCGCCCGCGATAAATCCGTGGCGTTTTGCGTCAGCACCGGGTCCCGCGCCGAGGAAAGCGGGCCGGATGGCAAGGAGGGCGACGTGCGGATGCTGCTATGGCCGCTGGCCTATACGATGCGATATCTGGGGATGGACGTTATGCGCCCGCAGGTGGTGCACGGCGTTCACGGCTATAATCGCGGGGATCGCTTGGTGCAGTTGCAACAGCGACTGGGCCAGACGCTTGCAGGGCAACAGGCGCTGATTGCGGGGTTCGACGCCCTGCCACGGCTCAGCTTTAATCGCGATGACGAATTTGATGCGGATGGGCGACTGCGCGCTGATGCGCCGCAGCACAGCGCCTTTATTACGCCCGCTGGGCGCGCGCCGTAACGCGCGCCCGACCAAGGTCACATGTTGGGATAGTTTGGCCCGTCACCGCCCTGCGGCACGGTCCAGACAATGTTTTGCAGCGGATCCTTGATATCACAGGTCTTGCAGTGAACGCAGTTCTGACCGTTGATCTGGAACCGCTTATCGCCTTCATCCCCGACAAATTCGTACACGCCCGCAGGGCAGTAACGCTGTGACGGGCCTGCATATTTCGGCAGGTTCACATGGGTCGGCAGGTCCGCATCCTTTAGCGTCAGATGCGTCGGCTGGTCCTCACCATGGTTGGTGGCAGAGAACGAAACATTGGTCAGCCGGTCAAAGCTAAGCCTACCATCGGGGCGAGGATATTCGATCGGCGAATGACGGCGCGCGGATTCGGTGCTGTCCGCATCGGATTTGCCATGTTTGAACGTGCCTAGCAGCGGCTTGCCAAACAGCGAGGCCCACCACATGTCCAAACCGCCCAGCACCAGCGAAGCTGTCAGGCCATAGCGCGACCATAGCGGCTTTACGTTGCGCACCTTTTGCAGATCCTGACCGATGGGGCCGGTTTTGACCTCTTCGGTATAGCCGGTCAGTTCATCCGACTGACGACCGGCGGCGATTGCGGCATGGGCTGCCTCGGCTGCGGCCTTGCCCGACAACATCGCGTTGTGGTTGCCCTTGATCCGCGGCACGTTGACCAGACCGGCGGAACAGCCCAGCAGCGCGCCGCCGGGGAATGTCATTTTGGGGATCGACTGGAAGCCCCCCTCGGTAATGGCGCGCGCGCCGTAAGCCACACGTTTTCCACCCTCGAAAATCGGGGCGATATCAACGTGATGCTTGAACCGCTGGAATTCCTGATAGGGCGACAGATAGGGATTCTTGTAGTTCAGGTGCGTCACGAACCCGACAAAGACCTGATTGTTTTCAGCATGGTACAGGAACGATCCGCCGCCGGCATTGCCGCCCAGTGGCCAGCCCATTGTGTGCGTGACCTGACCCAGCTTGTGATGCTCGGGCTTGATGTCCCAAACTTCCTTGATGCCCAGACCGTATTTCTGCACGTCCGAACCAGCATCCAGACCGTAGCGGGCAATCGCCTGCTTGCTCAACGATCCGCGCACACCCTCAGCGAGGAAGACATATTTGCCGTGCAGCTCCATGCCTGGTTCGTAGGACGACCCCTTGGTGCCGTCTTTTTCAATGCCAAATTCGCCTGCGACAACGCCCTTGATCTCTCCCTTATCGCCGTAAACCAGCTCGGAGCAGGCCATGCCGGGGAAAATCTCGACGCCCAATGCCTCAGCCTGTTCGGCCATCCAGCGGCAAACATTGCCCATGGAAACGATGTAGTTGCCGTGATTGTTCAGCAGCGGCGGCATGGGCAGGTTCGGAATACGAACGGAGCCCTGCGGCGCCAGAACGAGGAACTTATCCTCCGTCACCTCGGTCGTGATCGGGGCGCCGCGTTCGCGCCAATCAGGGATCAGCGCATCTAGGCCGGACGGGTCCAAAACCGCGCCGGACAGGATATGCGCGCCAACCTCGGAGCCCTTTTCCAGAACAACAACTTCCAGATCCGCGTCGAGCTGCTTGAGCCGGATTGCTGCTGATAGGCCAGCCGGTCCTGCACCAACGATGACAACATCGTATTCCATCGCTTCGCGTTCGACTTCAGCCATATTTCGACCCTCTTTGCTCATCCGGGTAATTTCATTTCGTGACAGCTATGAGTTTCAGCAACACAGTGTCAATCATTCGAAGGCTCCTTAGCCCTGCTTTGCTACGTCCCAAGCCCTTGTCTGACGGAACGTTTCATTCCAAAACCTAGCGCGATCCACAGCGAGACCACCAATAAAATCGAGGCATATCCGTCCACCGCGTAATGCCACCCGTACACAACGCTGCTCCATTGCGTCAGCGCGCAGTAGCCGATGCCAACAATCGCAAAAATCCGACCGAGTGAGACGAAATACACCATTGTCAGCGCGGCAATACCGACATGTACCGACGGAAAGGCCGAAATCGCCAAGCCTAGCTGGCCCTGACGTTCCACCATATTGCGCCACAGGGCATCCTGTAATTCCCGCACGGCATGAGCGGCGGGCATCAGCCCCTCACGCGCGCTAAGGTAATCAGCATATCGCGGCGCGCCCAGCAGGCCCTCATAGTAAACCGGCCCGACCGAAGCGAAAACCATGGCCAACACATTGCCGATACCGATCCAGACGAATGTGTAACAGATCAGCACGCGGTTGCGCCGCACTGGGTCGGGATCAAACACCATAGCCAGCACCGGCAGGCCCATGGACACGACCGCCCAGCCAAAATTATATCCGATAAAGGCGAGTTTCGCCGGGATCACATCAACCAACGGCCAATATAGAACCCACGCATCGCGCCCGCCATGCAGCGCCATATCCAGCCGCGCCAGCATAGGATCAGCCCAGAACCCGAATGGCAGTGAGATCATTCCCTTCACCACAGCAAAGGCTGGTATCAGATACAGGTAAATTCCCGCGCCGACCAAAATCGCAGCCAATAACCGCCCGGCGACACCGCTGACCTGCCCCCGCCAGATACCGTAAAACGTGACAAACAGGCTAAGCCCCAGCAAAAGCAGCACCAGCGCACCATCACGCCCGCCCCGCAGTGCCATTTGCACCACGCCATGCGGTTCGCCCAGCAACGCAGTGACTGCCACAGTGCAGGCCAGATATAGCGCAAAGGCCAGATTGAACAGGATCGGGCCAGACAGGGCCCCGCCGCGCAATGTCATTCGCATTTTTCAGCCCCTTGGAACCGCCTGTTAAGCGTCGCGTTCCCTTGCAACTCACCCGCTGCGAACCTATCGTCAAGTCATAGGCCGTGCCAATCGAGCGCGGCCCTTTTTTATTTACCGCACGGGACCATAGGCCCCATGTGAATGACGGAGACGGATGATGGAAAAGGTCCCCCTGACAGAGCGGGGTTTTGTGAAGTTGGATGCAGAACTCAAGAACCTCAAACTTGTGGAGCGTCCCGCCGTCATCAAAGCCATCGCCGAGGCACGTGAGCATGGTGATCTGTCCGAGAACGCCGAATATCACGCCGCCCGCGAAAAGCAGTCCTTTATCGAGGGCCGCGTAAAGGAGCTGGAAAGCGTCATCTCCCGCGCCGAGGTTATCAAGGTCTCGAAACTATCGGGCGCGATCAAATTCGGCGCCACCATCAAGATTGTTGATGAGGATACGGACGAGGAAAAGGTCTATCAGATCGTGGGCGAACAGGAGGCTGATATCGAAAACGGCCTGCTAAACGTCCGCTCGCCCATCGCCCGCGCCCTGATCGGCAAGGAAGAAGGCGACAGCGTCGAGGTCAGAACCCCCGGCGGAACGCGCAGTTACGAAGTGTTGAGTATCGAGTATAAATAGCGGAGAGCACCGGGTGCAAAGCGTCTGGAAGGGTTGGATAATAGCAGGTGTAGCAGCGTTCGCATGGTGCGCGCTGGTCGCTGCATGGTGGGCATCGACAACGGCAGAACAGGGCGCAGGCCTGTTCGCGCTGCTGGCGGCGATTGTGCCCACTGGACTGATCGCAGTGCTGGCAGTCGTCTTCAAACGGCTGGCCGCCACACGCAGCCAACTGGACGACATCGCGCAGCGGATCAACGCACAGCCCACTGGCACGACTGCGGCGCTGACCCGCCCTGAAATCGACGTTATGTTTCAAAAACTGTCCGCCCGACAGCAGGTCAGCGATCGCGCTCTGCTGGCCCTGCTAGAGGGTCGCGCCGCGGATCGAACGGTCTTGGCCGAGGTTGCGGAAAACACCGCGCGTGCAGCCACCGTGCGCCCCCGCGCCGTTCCCCGTGTAACACCCATTGCAAAGCGAGAGGCCGGCCAGCCCTCGCTGCCATTGAACGAACCTGACACTGCCGTTGAGAGCGACCCGCCCCCATGGGCCGATCTGGTGCGGGCGCTGAACTTCCCGCTGGATCAGGACGATGCCGCCGGTTTCCGCGCCATGCACCGCGCCATGCGCGACCGTCAGGTTGCACAGGTTTTGCGTGCGGCCGAGGATGTTCTGAATCTGATGTCGCAGGACGGCATCTATATGGATGATCTAAAGCCTGTCGCCTCGGACCCGTCCCTGTGGCGCCAATTCGCCGAGGGAACCCGCGGTGCAGAAATGTCCGGACTGGCCGCAATCAACGACCAAACCGCGCTGTCTCTGACACGCGGGCGAATGCGGTCCGATGATGTGATGCGCGACGCGGTTCTGCACTTTATCCGGCACTTCGACATTCTGCTCAAATCGATCTGCGCGCGGGTGGATGATGATGACGAGGTTGCCCGCTTGGCCGATACCCGCACGGGCCGCGCCTTTATGTTGCTGGCAACTGTGGCAGGTGCGCTGGACTAATCTAGCGCACCGTTTGCCCGCCGTTCCATATGCGACCCAGCCAGATTGCAAAGATCAATCCTATCGCCGACATCACAGCCGATACGCCATAGGTCAACCCGCCCGCCATCGGATAGATCACGGCGGCACCGGCCATGGCCAGCGCGACCAATATCCCGCCGATAGCCGATGAAAACATCCCCTGCGCCGATGCGGCCAATCGCTCCGGCACCGCAGCCGCGATAAAGGCGATGCCCCCCAAATGGCCGGCGGCAAATGTCAGCGAATGGAATCCCTGTAGCACCCACAGCATCGCCCCCGACGGGTCGGTCATCATAATGGCCCACCGCACGATACCGGCGGCGGCACTGACCGTAATCGCACCAACGGCCCCGAACCGACGGATCAGCCATGTTCCGAACAGCAGCATCAGCAGGGTTTCGACCCCCACGGCAAAGGCCCATAACTGCCCGATCACGCCCTCATCCACGCCCAGAGCGCGCCAATGCAGCGATCCATAGGCGTACAGAACGGCATGGCTGGATTGCGCAAACCCAATCGCGCCAATGAACACCAGAAACCGTTTTTCACTGAGCAACTGCATCAGATCGGCAAAGCGGGGTGGCACGGATTGGCGAACCTTGCCACCACCCGGATGGGTTGCGCCGAACCAGATGGTCAGGGCCAGACTGACCACGATCCACCATTGCGCCACCACGATGCCATATTTGCCGATCAGCCACCCGACGCCCAGACTGGCCAGCAGAAAGGCCAGCGACCCCATCGACCGCGCAGGCGCATAGCTAAACCCAGCAGTCCGTGCCGCCGCCCCGCCCAACGCATCCGCAATCGGGATCATTCCGGCAAAAACCACACCCGTGCTCAGCGTAGCCAGCATCAACAATGTCCGGTCATCCAGCAGGCCATGCACGGCAAAAGCTATGGCCCCAAAGCCCGCAACACCGGCCAGCACCAGCCGCCTGTTATCAATCCGGTCGGCAAGCGCAGGAACCGCCAGCCCCGCAATCACGCGGATCACCATGCCGGCGGCGGTAAAGCTGCCGATCTCGGCCTCGCTCAACCCCCAGTCAGACAGCCATAGCGGCCAAAACGGCAGATGCGCCCCCAGCGCGCAAAAGATCGCAGCATAGGTTAGCGCCGTGCGGATACCCGCAGGCTGAAGAACTGGATTTCGCGGCATCGGAAGGCTCCTTCCTGCATCCCTTATCAGCGACGGCAGGTCTGGAAAAGCGCAACTGCGTATTGCCTACAATCCGAACGAGGCCCACGGGTGATACAGAACCGGTGTGCCCGGCGTGATGTCCTGCGCGCCATCGGGCAATTCGCACAGCCCCTCGGCCCAGCTAAGCCCCGCGATGCGGCCAGACCCCTCGGATGGATAGACCTCGACCTGCCCATCGCGCAGCCGTGCGCGTAAATATTCCCGCCGTCCGGCCCTTTTACGCTTGGAAAAGCCCGCAGGCAGCAACATCCCCGTGGGCGTCGGCCATGGCTGACCGGCCAGTGCCATCAACGCAGGCCGCGCAAAGATCAGCGCACAGACCAGCGCCGCCACCGGATTCCCCGGCAGCCCAAAAATCGGAACTCCGGACCACAGCCCCAGCGCCAGAGGCCGCCCCGGCTTCACAGCAATCCGCCATGTGCGCAGGGCATCCGCCTCACGCAAAGTGGCGGAGATATGATCCTCATCCCCCGCAGATGCGCCGCCAGTGGTCAGGATGGCATCTGCCTGCGCGGCCCCGCGATCCAGCACGGCGCGTACATCGGCGCGATCATCACCAACTATGCCCAGATCGACGACGTGCATTCCCCATTGCCGCAGCAACTGCGCCAACATGGGCCGGTTTGCATCAGGCAGAATAGCAGCGGCATTCGCCCCCGACCATTGCGCCATATCGACAACCTCATCCCCGCTGGACAGGACCGCAACACGCAGCTTTCGACGCACTGCGACTTGGCCCAAGCCACCCGCCGCCAACAGCGCGAGGTCCATTGGGTTCAACTGCCGCCCCGTGGGTAACAGGGCAGCATCCTGCGCAAAATCCTCACCCGCGCGCCGCACATTCGCGCCTGCGCGCAGGGTGTTTTCGAAGCGGATCGCGCCGTTTTCCTGCACAATATCCTCCTGCAAGACCACGGTGTTGCAACCCGCCGGAATTGCCGCACCGGTCAGGATGCGCAGAGCAGAACCGGCCGGAACCGCACCATCATAGGGCACACCCGCCGCTGAACGCCCCTGCACCAATGGCAGGGACGCGATGCCTGATGGCACCGTAGCTGCATCGAATGTGAAACCGTCCACTGCCGAATTTGCCACCACGGGATTGCTGCGCACCGCCACTGCATCCTCGGCCAGAACCCGCCCGCCCGCATCGGCCAGCGGGACATGCTCCTGCCCCACCACGGCGCGCAGCCCGTCGCGCAATTGTTTCAGCGCCGCATCCACAGGCGTCCAATGCACACCCGGCGGCAGGGCAAAGCAATCATTGCGCAGTTTCGGCACCGATCCAGCAACCGGCAGCCCGAGGATCCAGCCCTCCTGCTGCGTCACAACATCCCCCATCGCGCGGATATCGAGCATATCGTTCAGCGCGCCATTGCGATCCAGCGCTGCCAATTGCGAGGCGACGACACGCACCTGTGCCCTGTCTAGAATCTCATCCGGTGCGCGACGGGCCTGAACCTCTGCACTGAACAGGGCGGGGTAAATCTCCGCCAACACCACGTCGCCATCAGGGATGTTACCGCCCGTCTCAAATGGCCAGACCTGCGAGTTGAGCTGGTGGCGCAACCGTTCCAGATGCGCCACCCCGACCAAGGATTGCGAGCCGACCGCCCCCGCACCGGCCAGTTGCCAGACAGGTTTTGCCCCTGATGCACGTGTGTCCACCACCCGCCGTTCAGGCATGCCATGATCCTGCCGCGTATCCTTATACGGAATAGCGGGCCAGCGATCCGCGTGGGATTTCGCCCAGAACGGACCAACCCCGGGTAAGGCGGCGTTTAGCGCGGCGGCAACATCATAGCGATTGTTGGAATTGTCCGGCCCGTCCTGCATCATATCGGCCAGATGCGCCCAGACGGCCAAGGCACCTGCCTGCCCCGTGATCGCCGCAGCAAACCCGTCTGGCCAGCCAAAGGCAAAGTCGAACCCGATCAACACCCGCCGACCGGCGGCGCGGTCCTGCGCGACCATCTGCGCGACATCCGCCATAGCCTGCGCGCGCGTGCGGCAATAGCGTGGCGCCTCATCAACCCCGTCACGGGTGCAGCCGATCCAGATCGCATCCTTGGACGGCACTGCGGGCGACGGGGTCGAGCGGGCCGACCAATCCACCGCGATCACAGTGTCGAAGATCATAGCAGCCCCACCTCGGCCAAGATGAAATCAGCGATGGCGCGGGTATTGTTCAGGTCCAGCACAGGCACGTTCAAACCGGATGGGGTGGCGTCACTGGCCACGGCGCGAATTGTGTCATCCTCAGCCGCAATCAGGGGCTGACCGGTTGCGGCGCGGTGGGCCTCCACCTTGGCATGGCGGTCGCGTTTATACCCTTCGATCAGGATCAGATCGACCGGCTCCAAATGTTCAAGCAGCTCGTCCAGACTAGGCTCCGCATCGCCGCGCAATTCATGCATCAGCGCCCAGCGATTGCGCGAGGCCAGCATAACCTGCTGCGCCCCTGCCGTTCTGTGGCGAAAGCTGTCCTTGCCCGGATGATCCACATCAAAGGAATGATGCGCATGTTTCACGGTCGAGACACTAAACCCCCGCGCCGTGATATCGTCCACCAGCCGCTCAACCAGTGTCGTCTTGCCAGAGTTTTTCCAGCCGGTAATTCCGTAAACCCTCATCCAATGCGCCGCCGTGCTGTGGCCAGATCCTCTGGCGTGTTGACGTTGAAAAACGGTTCCTGTCCGTCAAAGACGACCCTCGCGCAGCCATGGGGATCGGTCCATGCGACAACCTTGCGCGTGCCAGCGGGCAGGGCAGCGCGCAGATCATCGCGCAGGCTGACGGACCACATGCCAAAGGTCGGGTGTTTGTCAAAGCCGCCGCCCTCACGCGCTGTTTCGGCACGGGCTAGCGATTTACCATCCGATACCATGCCCAGCCATAGCCCCCGCACCAACGCATCGGGGAAAAACGGCGTATCCGCCGCCGCCGTTGCGATCAGGTCGAACCCGTTTTCAGCGGCCCAATCCATGCCCGCCAGCACCCCTGCCAGCGGCCCGTCGCGATTGTCATTGGCATCGGCAATAACCGGCAGGCCGTATTCAGCGAACCGCGCCGCATCGCCATTTGCGTTCAGCGCAATCGCCCCGACCTGCGGGTGCAGGCGGTCGATCACATGGGTCAGCAAACTGCGCCCGCCCAGATCCAGCAGCGCCTTATCCCCGCCGCCCATGCGCGTGGCCCGACCACCGGCCAGAATGACGCCTGCAACATTCATCATGATGCGCCCTTTCGGCCCGATTTGCGCGGCTCATCCGCCACATGGGCCAGCTCCGCATCGCACACCAATCTTTCCTCACCCGCCAGACAGACAAAGCGTTTGCCCCGCATCCGCCCGATCAGGGTCAGCCCGACCTGCTGCGCGATTTCCACACCCCATGCGGTAAAGCCTGAGCGGCTGACCAACACGGGAATGCCCATCAGCGCGGTTTTTATGACCATCTCGGATGTCAGGCGGCCGGTGGTGTACAGCATCTTGTCCGCCGCGCTAATGCCGTTCATCCGCATCCAGCCTGCGATCTTGTCCACTGCGTTGTGGCGACCGACATCCTCCATATAGACCAGCGTTTGATCGCCCTGACACAGTACGGTTCCGTGAATCGCCCCTGCCTGCAAATACAAGCTGGGCGTGGTGTTGATCCGCTGGGCCAAGGGGTACAACCACGAGGTCCGCACCTGCCCCGCAGGCAGCGACACGCCCTGCAATCCGTCCATCATATCGCCAAAGACAGTGCCAACCGCACAGCCCGAGGTTCGGGTCTTGCGCTTCAGCTTATCCTCGTAATCGGTGGCGCGATCGGTGCGCACGACGACGGTCTCGGTTTCCTCGTCAAAATCGACGGCGGTAATCACGTCATCCGGCAGCAGCATCCCCTGATTGTTGAGATAGCCAACCGCCAACCAGCGTGGATGATCGCCGATGGTCATCGCGGTCACGATCTCCTGCGAGTTGAGGTAGATTGTCAGCGGCCGTTCCTCGACCACGCGCAGGTCCACCATGCGCCCCTCATGATCGCGCCCCCTCACACCGCGCGTCAGACGGGTATCATCAGGGGTCGGGCCGATCAGATAATCGCTCATTTCGTGTCCTCGCGCATGAACCGCCCATCCCGCAGAAAGGCCGCGACCTGCCGTGCTGCCTCGATGGACAGGGGTAATATTCCGTGCATCGTTTTCGTGACCAAGGCATCCGCGTGGTCGATCCCCAATGCGGAACTGACCGGAACCATGCCATCCGATGGCTCATCAATTCCCCACAGCGCGCTCAGCGGCTCAATCGGGGCGGAACCGGCGATGATGCCCAGATCGCGTGCGACCTCGGGCGGTAGATCGTTCAACCCCATATCCGCCGCCGCCAACCGTTGCAGCGCGGGCCCCATCAGGTCAGCGACCAAGCGGACCTCCTGAAAAAACGCCGCCATGGGTGAGCCCAGATTGGGTGGACCCAACTGAACCACGCGGCCAATCCGGTCGGGGTTCGCGATCTTCAACCGCAGTGACAACACACCGCCCAGCGAATATCCGACCAGATCACAGCCATCCGGCGCCTTTGCATCCAGTTGACGCGACAAATCGGCCTGCGCCTCGGATGGCACAACATGGCGTGAGCGGTAGCTGAGCAAAAAGGGACGAAACCCCGCTGTCTCCAACCGGTTCGCCATGATCATCATGGAACCGGGACCGCGCCCCAACCCATGGATCAGGCCGACGGCGCGGCGGTTCTCGGTCTTGTCTCGCAAATCAGTCATGGTTCGAATTAGGAGCTTTTGCGCGGATATGTCCACAAGATCACACCACTCATCACGATACGTGATTGAGAGGGCACAATTCATGCCTTGGCCATTTGGGCTGAATCGCCAATAGTCCGCCCGACGACGATGGAGCCCCCTATGACCCAAACAATTTCGAGCCCCAGCACCTGGTTCTGGCGCGGCGCACGCGACGGCCTGCCCTTCACATTAGTCGTGGCCCCGTTCGCACTGCTTTTCGGCGTTGTGGCGACAGAGGCGGGTCTGAACCTGCTGGAAACCATGGCAATGACGATCCTGGTTATCGCGGGCGCGGCGCAATTTACCGCAATCGCCCTGATGGTGGATCAGGCCCCGACATTCATCGTGATCCTGACAGCACTCGCCGTAAACCTGCGCATGGCGCTGTATTCCGCATCGATGAGCACCCATTTGGGCACCCTGCCCGTGTGGAAGAAGGCATTTGTCGCCTATTTCCTCGTCGATCAATCCTATGCGGCCTCCATCCTGAAATATGAGCAGCATCCAGAACTGCACCCGCAGTCAAAGCTGGCCTATTTCTTTGGCATCATGGTTCCGATCGGGCCTCTTTGGTACGGCTTCACCCTGATCGGAGCGGTTGCCGGCTCTGCGATTCCGCCAGAATTCGCACTGGATTTTGCGGTGCCAATCACCTTCATCGCGCTGATCGCACCGATGCTGCGCACCATTCCCCATGTTGTCACCGCACTGGTATCCATCACCGTCGCGCTGTTGCTGGTCTGGGTGCCCTATTCCATGGGCCTGATCGTCGCGGCCATCTTCGCCATGGCGGCGGGGGCCGGAACCGAAATCCTGATGGAACGCCGTAAGGGAGCCGCATAATGGATACGTTGAGCATTTGGATCGTTATCGCGGGACTGGGCGCTGGCACCTTCCTGATCCGGTTTTCCTTTCTCGGCATGATGGCTGACCGCACCTTTCCCGACTGGATGATGCGCCTGCTGCGCTACGTTCCTGTCGCGGTGATGCCCGGTCTGGTCGCCCCGCTGGTCGTCTGGCCCGAGGCAACAGGCGGCGCGATGGATCCTGCACGCATGGGCGCGGCCATCGTCGCCTTGGCGATTGGAGCAGCAACCCGCAACACCCTTGGCGCTGTGGGGGGCGGGCTGGTCACGCTCTACCTCTTGCTGTGGCTTTTGTGAGCGGGCACCGGTAATTCTCGTCCTGCACGCACCGTGCGCAGGGCAAAGCTGGACTGCATCTGCGCCACGCCGGGTAGACGGGAAAGATGCTCGCGATGAATACGGGCAAAATCGTCGCTGTCACGGGCCATCACCTTGGCCAGATAATCCGCGGCGCCGGCCATTAGGTGGCATTCAACAACGTCCGGCACCTTTGCGACGGCATCCTCGAACGCGTCCAGCACCTCCTGACTTTGCCCCATCAGGGTGAATTCAACATAAACAACTGTGCGCCGTCCCAGCGCGACAGGGTCTAACCGCGCGCCATAGCCGGAGATTACGCCGCTGGCCTCCAACCGCCGCACCCGTCTGTGGCAGGCAGAGGCAGATAGATTTGCCGCCTCGGCCAATGCCGCATTCGATTGCCGCCCGTCCCGCTGCAATAATGTGAGTATCCTCACATCTTGCGCATCGAAATCCATTTTCGAAGAATTCATTCGCCTCACATCGGTTTGACGCTTCATATGAAGCGTTTTTTCATCCAACACCGTACAACTTCGCAAGCACATTGCACGAAAAATCTCCCATGCTCGATCCATCACAACCCTATGGAGGTTCCAATGCACATCGGCTGCCCGACAGAAATCAAAGTTCGTGAATACCGCGTCGGCCTGACGCCTGCCGCCGTTCAGGCGCTTACAGATCGTGGCCACGACGTAACAATGCAGACCGGCGCCGGTCTGGGTGCAGGCTTTGACGATGCAGATTACATGGCGGCTGGTGCCGTTATGGGCGATGTCGATGCCGTCTTTGCCGCCGATATGATCGTAAAGGTCAAGGAACCCCAAACAGCGGAGCGCGCACGCCTGCGCAAGGGTCAAACCCTGTTCACCTATCTGCACCTCGCCCCTGATACCCCGCAAACCGAGGAGCTGATCGCATCCGGCGCGACCTGCATCGCCTATGAGACCGTGACCGACCGCAATGGCGGCCTGCCCCTGCTGGCCCCGATGTCCGAGGTCGCCGGTCGTCTCGCCCCTCAGGTCGGCGCATGGTCCCTGCAAAAGGCAAATGGCGGGCGCGGCGTCCTGATGGGCGGCGTACCGGGCGTTGGCCCTGCTGATGTTGTCGTGATTGGCGGCGGTGTTGTGGGTACGCATGCAGCGCGCATTGCGGCTGGAATGGGTGCCCGCGTTACCGTTCTGGACCTGTCCCTGCCGCGCATGCGCCAATTGGACGACCAGTTCGGCGGCGTGTTCAGCACCCGCTATGCCAGCCGCGCCAATATACTGGAGCTTTGCGCACAGGCCGACATGATCGTTGGCGCCGTGCTGATCCCCGGTGCCGCCGCACCCAAGCTTTTGTCCCGCGCGGACCTCGCCACACTCAAACCCGGTGCGGTTCTGGTCGATGTGGCAATCGATCAGGGCGGTTGCTTTGAAACGTCCAAGGCGACAACCCATGATGAGCCGATCTACGAGGTGGATGGCGTCATCCACTATTGCGTGGCCAACATGCCGGGCGCGGTTGCGCGCACATCGACCATCGCGCTTGGCAATGCCACGATGCCCTTCGTGCTGGCCCTCGCCGATAAGGGCTGGAAAGCAGCCTGCGCCGCCGATGCCCACCTTGCTGCGGGCCTGAATGTGCACGAAGGCATCATCACGAACGAGGCTGTGGCCGCTGCCCAAAACCTCGACTGGGTCACGCCAGCGAGCCTGCTGTAATAAATAGGGCCGCAGATTTTCACCCGCAGCCCTATCGCATTCTGGAAATATCCCCGCCGGAGGCATCCCACCTCCGGCGGATCTGTTTAACCTTGGTTGTTGCGCGCCAACAGGTCGCGAATGTCAGCCAACAGCTCCTCTTGCGTTGGTCCGGCAGGTGCAGCAGGTGCCGCCGCTTCTTCTTCCTTCGCAGCAGATTCCTTTGCGCGGTTCACGGCCTTCACCAGCAGGAACACAACGAAGGCAATGATGACGAAGTTGATGACCGCATTGATGAACGAGCCATAGGCGAACACAGCCGCACCAGCCTCCCGCGCCTCAACCAGCGAGGTGTACTCGGAGCCATCCATCTCAACAAACAGGTTCTCGAAATCAACACCGCCGGTGAACAGGCCAACGAAAGGATTGATCAAGTCTTTAACAACCGACTGAACAATCGCCGTGAAGGCTGCGCCGATGATGATACCAACAGCCATGTCCATGACATTGCCCTTGGCGATGAACTTCTTGAATTCTTGCAGCATCCCCTGCTCCTTTAGCGATCCGTTTCGATGGGCAACCCTTAGCGGAAGATTGTTGCGGGTCAAGAAACAACCAGCCAATCCCAAACTGCCCCTACGTCCGCCTTACGAACAGGTACATGGCTGAAAACACCCATTTGATGCAGCATGATTACGTTTTCGCGACCATGCATTGGTTATCGCGGCGGCACAGATTACCTTGGGTCAGAACTCACATAGGAAACGATAATGCCCGCATTGCACGACCACCCGATTTCGAAACTACGCCCAGCCCAGCACCCTGACCGGATTCAGCTCTATTCGTTCCCGACCCCCAACGGCATCAAGATTTCTGCTATGCTTGAGGAAAGCGGCCTGCCCTATGAGGCGCATACGATCAGCATTCGTACCGGCGATCAGATGACGCCCGAATTTCTGGCCTTGAACCCCAACAACAAGATTCCCGCCCTGATCGACCCTAACGGCCCTGATGGTGAAGCTGTTGCCATCTTTGAAAGCGGCGCGATGCTGCTCTACCTCGCTGAAAAATCGGGAAAGTTCCTGCCCTCCGATCCCGTCAAAAAGGGCGAGGTGCTCAGCTGGCTGATGTGGCAAATCGGCGGGTTTGGCCCGATGTTGGGGCAGTTCGGGCACTTCAACAAATTCGCGGTCGGCAAGACGACCGACAGCTATGCCGGTGATCGTGCCAAGGACGAGGCAAAGCGTCTGCTGCGCGTGCTGGATGCGCAGCTAGAGGGCAAGGACTTCATCGCCGCCGGTGAATATACCATTGCCGATATGGCAATTTGGCCGTGGATCAGGGCTATCGAGTTTTACGAGGGTGTCGAGGTGCTGGACCTTGCCAGCTACACCAATGTTACCCGCTACCGTGATCTGCATTCCGCCCGCCCGGCCAGTCAGTTGGCTGTGAACATCCCCCCGCGCGAGGTTTGATCCCTATTGCATGCGGGCGACCGGTTCGCCTGCATGCATCCCCGCCGCGATCTTCTCTGCCATCATGATTGTCGGCGCGTTGGTGTTGCCGCCAATCAATGTCGGCATCAACGATGCATCGACCACCCGCAACCCCGCGACCCCATTCACACGCCCCTGCGGATCACAGGGCGCATCCGTATCGGTGCCCATCCGGCACGTACCAACAGGGTGATAAATCGTATCGGCGCGGGCGCGAATATGCTGCATTAGCTCCTCATCACTGGTGACGCCATCTGTATAAATCTCGGCCGTGCGCCACGCCTGCATTGTTGAGGTATCCATGATCCGCCGCATCAATTTCGTAGCGGCCAGCAATCCCTGCGCATCGCGTTCATCGGACAGGAAGTTCGGATCGATCAGCGGCGCATCCCGCATATTCGCACTGGCCAACCGGACCGTGCCCCGCGATTTCGGGCGCAAAATGCAGGCATGGCAGGAGTAGCCGTAGCCCAAATGCAGCTTGCGCACGTGGTCATCAACAATGGCCGGAACGAAGTGCAATTGCACATCGGGTCGATCCAGATTCGGATCGGTTTTGAGGAACGCGCCTGCCTCCGACCCCGGGCTGGCGATCATGCCGGTGCCGTCCTTGCGCCATTTCAGAATTTCACGCAGCAGGTGTCTGGTTCCTGCGATGCCGAGCCCTAGGCCATTCGTATCATTGGTTTTATAACTGAGCACAAAGTCGAGGTGATCCTGCAAATTACCGCCGACCTGCGCCGCATCATGGATCACCGGAATGCCCAAATCCCGTAAATGCACCGCCGGTCCGATGCCAGACGCCTGCAACAATTGGGGGGAACCGAACGCACCGGCGCACAGGATGACCTCTCGTCGCGCATGGACGGTTTTGCGGCCGCCTTTGCTATAATCCACGCCCGTCGCGCGGGGGCCGTCAAAGGTGATCCTCTCGACGCGCGCCTTTGTAATCACGTGCAAATTCGGTCGTGTCATGGCGTCATGCAGATATGCCGCAGCGGCGGAGCAACGCTGACCCGCCTTGGGCCCATCCGCGAATTGCGTGACCTGCCACAGTCCGACGCCCTGCTGCTGCGGCCCGTTAAAGTCGTCATTGCGGGGCAATTGCAGTTCGTCAGAAGCCTCCAGAAAGGCCTGCGTTACGTTGCGCGGGGTGCGTTGATCGCTGACGGATAGCGGACCATCAGCGCCGCGCAGGGCGTCCGCGCCACGGCTGTTCCCCTCGGATTTCAGGAAATATGGCAGCACCTCGGACCAGCTCCAACCGGTCGCGCCATTGGCGGCCCACTCGTCATAATCCGCCTGATGACCGCGAATGTAAATCATTGCGTTTATTGCAGAACTTCCACCCAAGGCACGCCCTCGCGGTTGGAAACCACGGCGGTTGTTCAGGTGTTTTTGCGGGGTGGTTTTATAGGCGTAATTGTTGATTTTGGGGCGACCGGAAATCATGCCGATTACGCCCATTGGTGCGCGGACCAGCAGGTCGCGGCCCTCTCCCCCCGCCTCGATCAAGCAGACGGATATGGCCGGATCCTCGCTGAGGCGGGCGGCCATAACGCAGCCGGCGGACCCGCCGCCGACGATAACGTAATCGAATTCCATGACGCTTCCCCTGATTTTTTAGGAAAGCGTGGCAGGGAATTCTTAATCGGGCAACTGTCCGGTCAGCACATAGCGCAGCATATCCACGACCTGACGTGGCGTTTCACATACGGCATTGGCGGCGGCGTCCACTTCCTTTAGCGCGTGGGCATGTTCCGAGTTATGCATCACGATCAGGGACTTACCCAAAGCGGCAGCATAGCCCGCATCGAATGCAGCGTTCCATTGCTTGTATTTTTCGCCAAAGCGGACGACGACGATGTCGGCCTCCTCGATGCCCTTGCGCGTACGCATGGCGTTAAGGCTTGCGCCCTTACGATCATGCCAGAACTTGTTGGATTCCGCGCCTAGAATAGCCACGCCGCAATCATCCGACGCCGCGTGATCCGTCACGGGCGCGGAGAAGGAGACGGACAGATCGGCGGCTGCCTCGGCGATTTCGTCGCGCCAGTCGCTGTGGATTTCGCCCGAAAGGTAAACGGTCAAATGCATTTGGTTAACTCCTGTTTTTGCCGGCTGCTATGGAGCTGCTTTCAGGCTGCTCTATGGCTGGCAAGATTTCGAGGGACCACAGGCGTTAGGAAATCCTAACGCCCGCAGCGTTGCTTATTTCGGGGTGAAGCCACCACCGGTCGGCGTGTCCAGCCAGTAGGTATCGCCCGGTGCCATTTCGGTGCGGTCGGCGGATTTCAAACGCTCGATCCGGCCATCGGCGCGCGTGATGCGGCTGGTGCCAACTTCACCTGCGCTGCCATCCTCAAGCCCGGGGGGCGGAACCACGCGGTGGCCCGACAGGACGGCCAGCGTCATATCCTCAAGGAAACGAATCCGGCGTGTGGTACCGTCGCCACCACGAAACGCACCCGCACCGCCTGTATCGCGGCGCAGGCTGAATTCATCCAGCACAACGGGGAAGCGCCATTCCAGAACCTCTGGATCGGTCAGGCGCGAATTGGTCATATGCGTGTGCACACCCCCCGTTCCCGCATGGCCGGTTCCGTCGGTCAAACGCCCAGCGCCGGAACCGCCGCAGATCGTTTCGTAATACTGATAGGTCGCATTGCCCCAAGTGGTGTTGTTCATGGTGCTTTGCGCCGCCGCCTGCACGCCCAGCGCCAGCAGCAGGGCCGAGGTGACGGCCTGCGATGTTTCGACATTGCCCGCGATAACCGCCGCCGGATATTGTGGTGACAGCATTGTGCCCGAGGGCAGGATGACCTTGAGCGGCTTCATCACGCCCTCGTTCATCGGGATGTCGTCATCCACCAGCAGGCGGAACACATACAGCACCGCCGCCATCGTCACCGGCTCTGGCGCGTTATAGTTCGTGGCCAGCTGCCCCGTGGTGCCGGTGAAATCAACGGTGGCGGTGCGGGCGTCGCGGTCCACCGTGATCTTGACCCGAATTTCGCGGGCATTGCCGTCAAAGTCGGGATCCATCGGGTAGACATATTCGGCATCATGCAGGGTCTGGATCGCGCGGCGGACGCATTCCTCGGCGTTGTTTTGCACGTGCTGCATATAGGCGCTGACCACGTCCAGACCGAACAGGGAAACCATGCGGTGCAGTTCGGATGCGCCCTTGGCACAACTGGCCACCTGCGCCTTTAGATCCGCGATATTGGTATCGACGGCGCGCACGGGGTGTTCGGCTGACAGCAGCAGGTCGCGGGTTTCGGCTTCGCGGAAGTGACCGGCATCGACCAGTTTCCAGTTGTCGATCAGCGCTCCCTCATCATGGATGGTGCGGCTATCGGGCGGCATGGACCCCGGGGTCAGACCACCAACATCGGTATGGTGCCCACGGGCCGAGGTGAAGAACAGCAGATCACCCGCATCCGAGAAGACCGGCTGCACCACCGTAATATCGGGCAAGTGCGTGCCGCCATTATAGGGGGCGTTCAGGACATACACATCGCCAGCGCCCATTTCGGGGTTTTGCGCGATGATCGCCTTTACACTCGCGCCCATCGAACCAAGGTGGACCGGCATGTGCGGCGCATTGGCAATCAGGTCGCCCGCCGCGTCAAAGATCGCGCAGGAGAAATCCAGACGCTCCTTGATCGTGACCGAGGCAGCGGTGTTTTCCAGCACGGCGCCCATCTGCTCCGCGATCGACATGTAGAGGTTGTTGAACACCTCCAGCATCACCGGATCAGCCTGTGTGCCGATAGCGTGCGCGTCGGTGCGCGCGGCGATGCGGTGCAGGGTCACGTGGTCATGGGCGGTGATGCGCGCCTGCCAGCCCGGCTCGATCGTGATGGAGGTGTGTTTTTCCACCAGCACAGCAGGGCCGGTCAGGGTGTCGCCGGGGCGCAGGACCTCACGCTTCACAAAGCGGGCATCGTGCCAACCGCCAACATAGATCGGAGCGGTCAGCGCGGTGCCGTAGGATTCGTCGCGGGTGCTCGTTTCCAGCGTTGGCTCGGACAGGTCGGCGGCCTCTCCTACGGCCTCAACCGCGACGCTTTCGATCACCAGCGGGGCGTCGGGGGAGGCAAAGCCGAAGCGTTGCTGATGCGCGGTGTCGAACGCGACGCGCAGTTCGTCCAGGGCGGCGAACGGGATCGGAAGCGCGGTGTCGGTTCCCTGTACCTTTAGGTTCAGGATACGCTCATACCGCACAGCACTGTTGGGCACGCCCTGCGCCATAACTTCGTCGGAGGTTTGGGCGGAGAGGGCCTCGATAATATTCGCGGCTTCAAGGCGGGTGGTGTCGTCCAGCACAGCCTCAACCGCCTGCTGGCGTGCAGCGCGGATATCGGCGAGGCCCATGCCATATGCCGATAGCAGAGACGCGAACGGGTGGATCAGGCAGGTTTCCATGCCCAGCGTATCGGCAATTGCACAGGCATGCTGTGCCCCTGCCCCGCCAAACACGGTCAGGCAGTATTTCGAGACCTCATAGCCGCGCTGAACCGAGATTTTCTTGATCGCATTGGCCATGTTTTCGACCGCGATGCGCAGGAAGCCGTCGGCCAGTTCCTCGGCTGTTTTGCCGGTTTGTTGGGCCAGCACCTCAAACGCGGCCTTGGTCGCGGCGAGGTCCAGCGGTTGGTCGGCATTGGGGCCAAAGATCGCGGGGAAGAATTCGGGGCGCAGCTTACCCGTCATCACATTCGCATCGGTCACGGCCAGCGTGCCGCCACGGCCATAGCAGGCGGGGCCGGGATCGGCGCCAGCACTCTCTGGCCCCACGCGCATACGTTGGCCGTCAAAGGTCAGCAGGCTGCCCCCGCCCGCAGCAACGGTGTGGATGTTCATCATCGGGGCGGTGATGCGCACGCCCGCGACCTCGGTATTCAGGACACGTTCGAAATCACCGGCGAAGTGGCAGACATCGGTGGAGGTGCCGCCCATGTCGAAGCCGATGATCCGGTCGAACCCTGCGATTTCCGAGGTACGCACAGCGCCGACCACACCACCGGCGGGGCCGGAGAGGATCGCGTCTTTACCCTGAAACAGCCGCGCATCGGTCAGACCGCCGCTGGACTGCATGAACATCAGTTTGCCCGCAGGATCACCGTCAAAGGCTTGGGCCACGCGGTCAACGTAGCGGCGCAGGATCGGGGACAGGTAGGCGTCAACGACGGTGGTGTCGCCGCGACTAACCATCTTCATCAGAGGGGAAACCTCGTGGCTGACCGAAACCTGTGGGAAGCCGATTTCGCGGGCAATTTCAGCCGCCTGTGCCTCATGCGCGGTATGGCGGTAGCCGTGGACGAACACGATGGCCAGCGCGTCGATGCCATCGGCGTAAAGGCGTTCCAGATCGGCGCGCAGTTGCACGGGGTCCAATGCTTGCTCAACAGTACCATCGGCGCGCACACGCTCCTGCGCCTCAACCACGTCATCATACAGCATTTCGGGCAGCACGATGTGGCGGTCAAACAGGCGCGGGCGGTGCTGATAGGCGAGGCGTAGCTGATCGCGCAGGCCGCGTGTGATGACCAGCGCGGTACGGTCGCCCTTGCGCTCCAACAGCGCATTGGTGGCGACGGTCGTGCCCATTTTGACCGCGCCAACGCGGCTCAACGGGATTTGGGCGTCGGGTGCGATGTCCAGAAAGCGGCGAATACCGGCCAAGGCGGCGTCGGTATATTGCTCGGGGTTTTCAGACAGCAGCTTGGCCGTCTCCAGCCCGCCATCGGGGCGGCGTGCCACGATATCCGTAAAGGTGCCGCCACGATCAATCCAGAAATCCCAATTGCCACTCATGTTATGCTCTTTGCGCTGTACCAAAACCGGCCCTAGTCTTGGACCGTGAAATGCAGAAGGGCAAGCGATGCAGACCATAGTGCGCAATGCGGAGGCGCGGGATGTGCCGCGCATTGAATCCATCTGGAACCAGATTATCGCAGACACAACCGCCACATTCACCACGCAGGCCAAGGATCTGGACGGGTGGCTGGCGCAAAAATCCGCTGCGGGTGAGCCGGTTCTGGCCTGTGATCGGGGTGGTGAATGCGTCGGGTTCGCCACCTATGGCCCGTTTCGCGGTGGGCCGGGTTATCTGCATATTGCCGAGCATACGTTGATGTTAGGCCCCGATGCGCGCGGCACGGGCGGCGGGCGTGCCCTGCTGAACGGCCTGATTGATATCGCCCGTGTGCAGGGTAAATCCGCGCTGATCGGCGGCATTAGCGGCGAAAACGAAGCCGCGCTGAAATTCCACTCCGCTATGGGATTCGCCGAGGTTGGGCGCGTGCCGAATGCAGGGCGTAAATTCGGTCGGCAGATGGATTTGGTACTGATGCATCGCGCGCTGTAGCGCCCCCGATGAACTGATCGTGATGGAATGCATAAGCAATTCGCGTTGGACCGGATGAGGTCTGGCGCGCAGTGTCCGCGCTATACCAGCAACGGGAGAGTACGGATGGATGTGCAGCGATTGGCCGCCTTTGCGGATGGGAATCAGGGCGGAAATCCGGCGGGGGTTGTGATTGGCGACACCCTACCCGATGCGGAAACCATGCAGCGCATCGCGACCGAGGTTGGTTATTCCGAGACCGCCTTTGCCGCCCCTGATGGCGATCACTGGACCGTTCGATATTTCGCACCCGTGGGCGAGGTTCCGTTTTGCGGCCATGCCACCGTTGCACTGGGCGCCGCATTGGGACGGCAATTCGGTGCAGGCTCGTTCGCGCTGAACACACAGGCAGGCCCCGCCGCCGTGCGGGCCGAGGCAGATGGCGATGATTGGCAGGCGGAGCTAACATCGCCGCCCACGTGGCATGACGAACCCCATGCGGGCATGATTACACGCTCGATGGAATTGTTCGGTTTGACCGGTGGTGATTTGGCCGAGGGGTCGCGCCCCGTTCGGGCCCATGCGGGGGCGGACCATCTGATTTTCACCTTGGCCGACCGGAACTGTCTGGCCGATATGTCCTATAATCTGGAGGCCGGCGGCGCATTGATGCGTGAGGCGGGGCTGGTCACGATCTCGCTGATTTATGTGGCGCAGGACGGCGTGGTGCATTCGCGCAATCCATTTGCATCGGGCGGAGTGATGGAGGATCCGGCAACGGGGGCCGCAGCGGCCGCGCTGGTCGGGTGGTGGCGTGATGCGGGTATTCGCACAGGTCGCATCGAAATCGCCCAAGGGCACGATATGGGTGTGCCCAGCAGGCTGTTTGCCACCGCCCTGCCCCAGCACGGTGCAGGTGTTCGCGTCGCAGGTCGCGTTCGCGTGATCTAAGCAGTTGCCACATCTAGTAGTTTCGCTGGATTCTGCTATGGTTGGTCCATGTCGATCTGGACCCGTATAACAGAAGCAATTTCAGCCCTTCGCGCAGGTGAGGGGTTGTCTGCTGTGTTTGAAAAGCTCAGCACGCCGCCGCAGCGGTCTGTTGGCTTTACCATCGCCGTCATCGCATTGGGCGCCAAAATGGCCAAGGCAGACGGTCAGGTCACCCGTGATGAGGTTACCGCCTTCCGCGAGGTGTTTCACATCGCCCCCGAGCATGAGGCAAAGGCCGCGCGAATCTTTGACATGGCGCGCCTCGATTCCGCAGGGTTCGAGGCATATGCCACCCAGATCGCGCGCATGCTGGCCCATGATGAGGCCGTGCGGCAGGATTTGCTGGAGGGTCTGTTCCACATCGCCGCTGCCGATGGTGTATATCATCCGGCGGAGGACGAGTTCCTGCACCGCGTCGCCGATATCTTTGGAATCGGTGAGCGCTGTTTCCGTGCGATTCGCGCCCGTCAGGTCGTCGATGCGGAGCCGGACCCCTATGATGTGCTGGGCGTCACGCCGGATATGGAGCTAAAGGACATGCGCAGTCGTTGGCGCGAGCTGGTCCGCGACACCCATCCCGACCGCATGATTGCCCGTGGCGTACCCGAGGAAGCCGTCATGTTGGCGACCAAGCGGATGGCCGCAATTAACCGCGCATGGGAAGACGTACAGCAGGAGCGTAGCGCGGCCTGAATCGTCACGCAGCACGCTATTGTTGAAAGTTTTTCAAAAAATCTCGAAACCATTCTGACGCTCGCGTCGTTATCCAACCACATCCGCACTAACGGACATCATGTCGTTACAGCGTCAAATAAGGGAGAGAGCCAGTATGGATTTTGCGCATTGCACAACACCGCCGCTGGCATCTTTGCAACGGGAGGGCAGGTTTTGAATGTGATTCTAGATACCGTGGGCCGTTCCGTGCTTGATCTGTAACGCCGGACAGCCGATGGTGTGCGAGAGCCGCGATTTTCGCGGTCGCGACTAACGATTATGATACAACGTGTTGGCGGATACACCGTTCGCCAACATTCCTGAAACAAGAGCGCACTGCGGGTTGAATGTAACGTTCAGCTGCGGCCGATGCTGAAATGCATCAGTTGACAAAATTCGGAGTGGCGCGATTGCGTGATGCTGTACAAATTTCAATTTTTACAGCGTTCTAACTTGGATGGTCTAGCGAATTTGCTGGGCCGAAATCACCTCTAACAAAGAATGGAGAGAGGGATGAAAACTGCTTCCGTAATGATGATCGGCGCGGCTGCGTTCCTGGCAGCATGTGCAAGCGAGGCGCCTCAGACCGCTTCGGCACCTGCACCGGCACCTGTTGTTGCAACCGATTACACAGTCTACTTCGCGTTCAACCGCGCTGACCTGTCCGAGCTGGGCGCACAGACTGTTTCCGACGCATCCGGCGCTGCTGCAAACGCAACATCCGTATCCGTTGTTGGTCACACCGACACTGTTGGTTCCGTGGCATACAACCAGTCGCTTTCCGAAGCACGCGCAGCAACTGTTGTTGGCGCACTGGTCGGCAACGGCGTTAACCCTGCTATCGTAACTGCTTCCGGCCGTTCCGAGCTGGATCTGGCTGTTGCAACTGCTGACGGCGTTCGTGAAGCACGTAACCGTCGCGTTGAAATCAGCGTTGACGGCATTGCTGCTCCAGCAGCACCAGTCGAGTATGACTGCGTGATCGTTGCTTCCGATGGCCTCTGCGAAGCAGCAGCGTCCACCGCTGAAGGCATCGTCCTGAAGTAATTCGGGCGGCGGCCATCGGTCGTCACTCAGATTAACGGAAACGCCCTGACAGAAATGTCGGGGCGTTTTTGTATCCGGCACCGCGTAATTGCGAAGTCCCCGCGATGAATTCGGCACAGCACGCAGTGACGCCATTGCCTGTTCCCCCATCCGACTTACCTGAGATATCGAGTGATGAAATATCGCATTTGGAGCACGCTATGACCCCGACCCTATCCCTTCGCCCGATGACATACCTGCAACCCGCCGAGGGTGGCGCCGGTGATGGCATGGCTGATTTGCCTGAATGGGATTTTTCCGCGCTATATGCAGGTCAGGATGATCCCAAAATTGCGGATGATCTGAAATGGCTGGGTGAGGAAGCGGAGCGTTTCCGGACCGATTACGAGGGCAACCTGTCGGAAAAGACTGCTGCCGCATTGGGCACCTGCATTCAGCGGTACGAGGGGATGCAATCCGTGATGGGCCGCATCATGTCCTTTGCCGGATTGCGGTACTATCAAAACACCACCGATTCAGATCGCGCGAAATTCATGTCCGACATGCAGGACAAGATCACCACGATCTCGTCCAATCTGGTGTTCTTTAGCCTTGAGATGAACCGCATCGACGATGAACCCTTTGCGATGTTGGTTGAGCAGGACGAAACGCTGAAACGCTATCGCCCTGTTCTGGACCGTATGCGCGCGATGAAGCCCTATCAGTTGAGCGATGAGCTGGAGACATTCCTGCACGATCAATCTGTGGTCGGTGCCGCCGCGTGGAATCGCCTGTTTGATGAGACGATGGCCGGTCTGGAATTCGATGTGGATGGTGAGACGCTCAGCCTTGAGGCGACGCTGAACTGCCTCAGCGATACGGATCGTGCGCGGCGCGAGGTGGCGACCCATGCCCTGATCGCGGTGTTCCGTGACCAGCTGCCCCTGTTTGCGCGCATCACCAACACGTTGGCCAAGGAAAAGGAAATCGACGACCGCTGGCGCAAGCTGCCCACCCCGCAGGCCGCGCGCCACCTGTCCAACCATGTTGAGCCGGAGGTTGTTCAGGCCCTGCGCGACGCCGTGGTCGCCGCCTATCCCCGCCTGAGCCATCGCTATTACGCGCTAAAGGCAAAGTGGCTGGGTCTGGAAACCATGCAGGTTTGGGATCGCAACGCGCCCCTGCCGATCACCGATGACCGCGTGATTTCGTGGGATGAGGCAAAGCAGACCGTGATGGATGCCTATTCCGGCTTCGATCCGCGCATGGCGGAGCTGGCCGAGCCGTTCTTTACCGAGGGTTGGATCGACGCACCGGTTAAGCCGGGTAAAGCACCCGGTGCATTTGCGCACCCGACCGTTGTGGATGCCCATCCGTTCGTCATGCTGAACTATCTGGGCAAGCAGCGCGACGTGATGACCCTAGCGCATGAGCTGGGCCATGGCGTGCATCAGCGCCTCGCCGCGAAACAGGGTGAGATGCTGTCCTCGACCCCGCTGACACTCGCCGAAACCGCCAGTGTGTTTGGTGAGATGCTGACCTTCCGCAAGTTGCTGGAGGGTAAGGAAGGCAATGAGCGTAAGGCGCTGTTGGCGTCCAAGGTTGAGGACATGATCAACACCGTCGTGCGCCAGATTGCGTTCTACGATTTCGAGTGCAAATTGCATGCCGCCCGCCGTGAGGGTGAGCTGACACCGGACGACATCAATGCCATCTGGATGAGCGTTCAGGCCGAAAGCCTAGGCCCGGTCTTCGATTTCGTTGAGGGGTATGAGACGTTCTGGACCTATGTTCCGCACTTCATACACTCGCCGTTCTACGTCTATGCCTATGCGTTTGGCGATGGCCTGGTGAATGCGCTTTATGCCGTTTACGAGGAGGGCGATGCGGACTTCCAGGAGAAGTATTTCGCCATGTTGGAGGCAGGTGGCTCCAAGCATCACAAGGAGCTGTTGGCCCCGTTCGGGCTGGACGCGAGCGACCCTAAATTCTGGGATAAGGGCCTGAGCGTCATCGAAAGCCTGATTGATGAGCTGGAGGCGATGGAGGGCTGATATCGTTTCAGCCCCAACCATAACGGCCCGCGTTTAACCACGCGGGCCGTTGCTGTTTTAGCTATGCGGCGCCTAAACCCCTGCGCGGATCAGGTCGAGCATCGCGGCATTCTGGCGCGAGAACTCCAACGGTTGCGGATAGGGCGTGCCGTCCAGCGCACTGTCATTAAAGGCATCGACCTGCACGACATAGTGGTTGGTGCGGCCAAACCGCTCCACCACTTGGCGATCACCCTGCCGCAGGATGACGCAAGCATCACCGTATAGCGTGGCGTTGAACGGGGCGGGCAGCTCCAGCACGCCTTCCGTCCCGTGAAAGACCATGTGCTGTCGTGGGGACAGCCGCATCGAGACGTAGAAATCCAGCGAGAATGTATCGAACTCCACCGCTGTGCGGGCCATCGTATCGACGCCATTTTCCAGAACCATCTGCGTGGTGGCGCTACTCGGTTCCCGACCGGTGACAAAGCGGGTGGTGACGCTGGGATAAACGCCGATATCGGCCAGTGCGCCGCCCTCCATATCCGGTTTATTGCGGATGTTATCGGGGTCGGGGTTGTTAAAGGTGAACGCGCCCTGCACATGGCGCAGCTCACCAATCGCGCCCTCGGCCAGCAGCTTACGCGCCAGCAGCCATTGCGGGTGAAAGCAGACCATGAAGGCCTCCGCCGCGACCTTGCCCGACGCATCCCGCGCAGTGATCAGGGTGTCGATTTCGGGGGCGGACCACGAGATCGGCTTTTCACACAGCACATGTTTGCCAGCGTCCAGCGCGCGGCGGGTCCATTCGGCATGCATGTTATTGGGCAGCGGAATATAGATCGCGTCGATATCGGGATCAGCCAGCATTGCGTCATAGCTGGTGTGCAGTTTCAGCGGGCCATAACCATCCAGCATCCGGCCCGATTGCGAGGCGATGGCCGTCAGCATTCCGCGCTGTGAATTGTGGATCGCGGGGGCCAGATGATCGCGGGCAATCTTGGCATTGCCCAGGATACCCCAGCGTAGAATATCGGTCATGAATGTTCCTCCTTTGCCACGTCTGCCAATGCGCGGTTAAATGCCTTTAGCGCGTCCACATGAAAGACTGCGCCGAGTAATTCGGGGGTGCCGCCCTCGTCCTTGCTGGTTTTGACAACGGGGATCATATTGCCGCCGATGCGGTCGAACAGCGGCAGGGCTTTTTCCAGCGTATCACTGCGGGTCAGATAGGCGCCCTGCTCAACCAAGCTCCAGCTTTGCGTATCGGATGCGCCGTTTTCCGCGCCCCGTGGTCGCATCAGCGCGCCCGCCGTGATCGTGCATTGCACGTAATCCTGCGGACCGGCGGCAACGTGATGCCCTGCCCGCTCCAACTGCGTCAGAAAGAAGGAGCGATCCACCAGCGTCACCGCCACGGCGGAGGCCAGAGAGACCGCCACCATCACCGCGATACCGGCCTGCCAGTCGCCTGTCATTTCAAACACGATCAGCGTGGTCGAAATCGGCGCGCCCAGCACCGCCGCCGCAACCGCACCCATACCTGCCAGCGCGTAGAGCGTTTCAGAACCTGAGACCGTCGGAAAAATCGATGTCGAAACCCAACCAAAGGCCAGCCCCGTCAGAGCGCCCAGCATCAGCGACGGTGAGAAGACGCCCCCGCCCATACGGCCCGCCATGGTTAGCGCGACGGCAATCACCTTGACCACCGCGAACAGGATTGCGGACCACATCACCAGCTCGCCATTCAGCGCACGCGATGTGGTTTCATAGCCAACGCCGATAATATGGGGAAACTGGGTTGCGATCAGGCCCAGCAGCAAACCGGCCAGCGCGGGGCGCAGCGGTAACCACAGGTTCAGCCGGCGGGTGATGCGGTCGCCTGCATTTTCAGCCAGAAAGATCGCCTTCATCATCACCACGGCCACCAGACCGCAGATCAGGCCCAGCACCATAAAGGCGGGAAGCTCCACATAGAATGCCAGCGAATGTTCGGGCAGCGAGAATTCCGGCAGGTCGCCCTGCCACAATCGGCTGACCACCGTCGCGGATACCGATGCCACAACAATCGGGGCAAAGGCGTGGATGGCGAAATGGCGCAGGATCACCTCCAACGCGAATAATGCGCCTGCGATCGGGGCGTTAAAGCTGGCACTGACGGCCCCTGCAACGGCGCATCCCATCAGGTCGCGGGCCGTAATATCAGGCGCACGCAGCCAGTTCGAAACGGCGGTTGAGATCAGCGCGGCAAGGTGCACAACCGGCCCCTCGCGCCCCGTGGAACCGCCTGTAGAAAGGGTAATCAGCGATGCAGCGGCGGAGGCGAGGCCAGCCTCCTTTTCCACCCGACCATGGTGCAGGGCCGCGCCCTCGATCACATGGGCGACGGATCGGCCCCGCCCATCGGGGGTAAAACGCCACAGGATCAGCCCGACGATAAAGCCGCCAGCCACCGGAATGCCAACCACCCAATACCATTCCAGCGTGGACAGGTGGGAATGCAGCAGCGCGTCGCTCTCGCCATAGAAATTCAGTTGCAGCAGGGCGATCCCCTCACGAAAGCCGATGGCAACGCCGCCAGCCAGCGCGCCGATGACCAGCGCGATCAGCCAGAACAACACTTGGCCCGGACCCTGCCTTCGCAAACGTCGCAATGCGCCCTGTAAGCCGTCGCGGTATCGTGTGATCTGAGCTGAAAGAACGTCTTGCATCTGGCCTCCTGCCTATCGGTCCTAGCACCGTGGGTGACGTGGCGATAGGTGGCGGGCATGTGTCAGATACAAAAGAAATGCAGCGTAGCCTAATGCGTGGCGCGGTAACGGGCGATCCAGTCGGCGCTGATAGCATTGGAGAGCGGCGCGACCTGCGGCGTCAGGCCCTGCGCGGCGGTGCTGTCCAATCCCAGATGCGTGAAAACCTGCGTCAGGGTTTGCGTGGGGGTCGCGGCCAGATCCTCGTACCGGATGGTCAGCGGTTGGATGCCCTGCTGCGCGAACCAGCCTTGCCATTCCGCCTGATAGGCGTGCAGATCGGCCACGTTGCGGGCGATGGCGTCATGGTCATAGTGCAGGGTTTGTGGGGGACTGGCGCGCTCACGCTCGGACCCGTCCGCATTGCGGTGCCACAGGCCGGATTGTTCTGCCATGACAAAGGAAACCGCCTGCGCGACGGTATCCTGACGGGTCAGGTGGATATAGGCGGTGCGGCCAAAGGCGGCGTCGATCCGTGCGGCGTCACTGGGCAAATCGGGGTGCAAGATGGTGAGCTGCTGCATGAACAGCGCGAAGCTCTTGCGCATCAGGCGCAGGCCGAATAGCGGCGTGTCGCCAGTGCCATTCTGGCCGGCGGCATCAACGATCTCCGCAATGGGGGCATCGCCGGGCAGGTTCAGCGCGCGGGCCCATGCGGTAATATCCGGCGCGTGGAAATAGGATTTCGGGTGGCCGGCCAGCCCGTCCAGATAGGTGCAGAGCAGTGTGCTGCCGCTGCGGCTGGTCGTGCACAGGATGTAGGATTGGTACGGCTGGGCCATGGTTTCGGCTTCATAGGGGTGCGGGCATCCGTGGACGCCCGCAAAGAGTTTAGATCTGCTCAACCGTTGTGCGGTCGGTATAGAACGCGATGTAGCCCGCGATACGCTCTGCTGCCTCCAGCGGGGCGGGATAGGACCATGCCACATCGGCGATTGTGCCGCTTTTCGCCACGATAGAGAAATATTCGGCGTCGCCCTTATGCGGACAATGCGAGGTCAGATCGGACGGATCAAGGAAGGCCATCGCGATATCGTCGCGTGGGAAGTAGATTACCGGAGGATAGTCGCCCTCAACCAATTCGAGTGCGTTTGTGCTTTCGGCAATGATCGCGCCGGCAGTGCGCACGGTCCAGATGCCGTTTGCCTTGCTCACGGTGATGTATTTCTCGACCATGATGGTCTCCTCCTCAAATAGGACGCCGGAGTTCCAGACTGCCATGCAGAGCATGACAGTTCGGTTACGGTGTCCTTCAGTCTTCTGACAGCGGCGCGCAGGCGGCATTTAGCCATTCGCGGGTCGCAGGGGGGACGAGGGCACCTATCTCGGCGCACACTCGTTTATGATACTGGTCCAGCCATTGCAGCTCGACCGCTGACAGAAGGTGGGGGATGATGAGCCTGCGGTCAATGGGTACGAGGGTCAACGTCTCGAATGAAAGCATCGGCAGGTCGCCGCCAGCGATGTCCGAGGGCTGTTCGACCACCAGCAAATTCTCGATCCGGATGCCGAATGCGCCCTCGCGGTAATAGCCCGGTTCGTTGCTAAGGATGTTGCCCGGCTCAAACGGCACAGTTGACCGGCGCGACAGGCTTTGCGGTCCCTCATGCACGCCCAGATAGGCGCCGACGCCGTGGCCCGTCCCATGGGCGTAATCCATGCCGGCGGACCATAGCGGCGCACGGGCCAGCGCGTCGATATGCGCCCCGCCCAGCCCCGCAGGCCAGCGTAACTGACTGATTGCAATCATTCCTCGCAGGACCAGCGTGAACGCCCGTGCGGCATCTGGGTCAACGGGACCGACGGCCACGGTGCGGGTAATGTCGGTGGTGCCATCGGCATACTGGCCACCCGAATCGACCAGCATCAGTTCGCCAGGCGACAGGGTTCGATCCGATGCCTCGTTCACGCGGTAATGCACGATTGCGCCATTGGGGCCGGAGCCGGAGATCGTCTCGAAGCTGATATCGCGCAACTGGTTTGTTGCACGACGATAGGATTCAAGCTGCTGCGCGATTGCGATTTCGGTCAGCGTGCCGGAGGGGCCGTTTTCGTCCAGCCAGCGCAGAAATTCGACCATCGCAACCGCATCGCGGCGGTGGGCGGCGCGGGAGCCCTCGATCTCTGCCGCATTTTTGCGGGCCTTGGGCAGGCGCACAGGCTCGAAATCCACAGTTTCGTTCAGGCGATCCGCGATCCAGACAGGGGCCGAGGAATGGTCCAGCGCGACCGTGCCCTGCAACGCGCGCAGGTGATCGGCGAAAACGTCCATGTCGTGCAGGCGCACATCCGGTCCCAGATGGTCGCGCAGCGTATCATCGGTACGGGATTTCGCGCCGAACAGATCAACGGTTCCGTCCACGTGCAGCACCGCAAACAACAAGGCCACCGGCGTGCGCGCAATGTCGGAGCCGCGAATATTCAGCAGCCATGCGATGCTGTCAGGCAGGCTGAGCACAGCCGCGCTTGCCGCGCGTGTGGTCAGCTCTGCCGCGAGGCGTCTGCGTTTATCGGCGCTCAACTCACCCGCTACGTCCAGCCCATGCGGTACAATCGGGTCAGCAGGCGCGGCGGGTTGATCGGCCCAGACGCAATCCAGCGGGTTATCGTCCAGCGCGCGCAGCTCAACCCGCGGCGACAGAGTCGCACGCAGATCGTCAATTTCGCGCGGGGTATGCAGCCATGGGTCAAAGCCGATGGTGCCGGTCGGCAGATGCTGCACAATCCACGGGCCGACCTCCTGCCCTGTCCAGCCAACGGGCGTGAAGTGCTGCAAATCGATCTGCCCGCGCACCTGCAACGTATAGCGCCCGTCAATGAACACGCCTGCATCATCAGGCAACACAGCGCAGGTGCCAGCGGAGCCGGTAAAGCCGGTCAGCCATGACAAACGCTCATCACGGGGGGCCACATTTTCACCCTGATGGGCGTCAGCGCGCGGGATCAGAAAGCCATCAAGGCCACGGGTCGAAAGCTCGGCCCGCAAATCGCGTAGCCGTGCGGCACCTGTTTCGGGCGATGTTGCCATCTCAAAGGATTGATACATGGGATGTCCTCAAGCGAAGGTGTTTGCGGGTGAATTGCGCAGCCTGTCAGCGGAGGCTAGGCTGCGCGCACAAACGAGGGAAAATCAAGATGCGCAAGATGTTCAAGGCAATCGGCTATGGCTTCATGGCGCTGGCGGCGTTGCGGGTCTGGTTCGATATCTCTGCCACGGCATTCAAGGGCCGCGATTTCGGTCTGGCCGATACTGGCGCAATCTGGGCCGGTTTCCATCGGGAAAGCTTGTTAGCGCTGCAACCGGCCGTGGAGCGATACATGTCGCCGTGGATCTGGGAAAACATGATCACCCCGCTGCTGCTGACCCCGTTGGCGCCGATCCTGCTGGTCTTTGGCATATTCTTCCTGATTGCAGGGGCTGGTCCACCCAAATTGCGCTAGGCTCAATTCGGCGCGATCTGAACCGTTTGGCGGATAGTGCCGTCGGGGCGCAGGATGTGAATCCGCTCTGCCCCCGCATCATCGCGGGTGACGATGGCAATCCAGTCCGTGCCCAGTGTTGCCGCCTGCACCGTTTCGCCATCAGGCGCGGTGATTCCGTCGGGAAAGGCCGGTGGCGCGGAAACATTGCCCAACCGGATGACAAGCAGCGCCACTATAGTTATGACCGCAACGATCAGCACGACCATCAGGGTCGTGACCAACAGGCGCAGTAGCCGCAGCCGTGGTGGCTCCGGCGGATACTCATCAGAGCCAGAATTCGGGACAGACGTCATGCAGGATCCTTTCCACATTGTGGCAGGCAGTTCAGGCCGCCTTGATAAGGTGCTGGCCGACGCAGCGCCAGAGGGTGTGGGGCTTAGCCGCTCACGTCTGCGCAATCTGGTCGAGGCAGGCGCCGTTTCCGGCCCCAACGGCGTTGAGACGGATATCAAGCGTAAGGTCGCCGTGGGTGAGGCATTTACCGTCCTGCCGCCGCCCCCCGCCGATGCCGCCCCCGAACCGCAGGACATTCCGCTGGACGTGGTGTTCGAGGATGAAGCCCTGATCGTTGTGAACAAACCGGCCGGCATGGTTGTGCACCCTGCCCCCGGCGCACCGGATCATACCTTGGTCAACGCCCTGCTGCACCATTGCCGCGATACCCTGTCCGGTGTGGGTGGTGAGCGTCGTCCCGGAATTGTGCATCGGATCGACAAGGATACGTCCGGCCTGCTGGTGGTCGCCAAATCAGATGCGGCGCATCAGCCGCTGGCCGCTGCCTTTGCCCGCCACGACATTGCCCGCCACTATACCGCACTGTGCCACGGTGTGCCCGACCCCGCCGATCCGCGCCTGCGCGGCATCCCCGGCGTATCGTTCGAGGCCGCTGGCCTGATCCGCATCGCGACCGAGATTGACCGCCACCCCGGCGATCGCAAGAAAATGGCCGTGCGCGCCGGTGGCCGCCATGCGGTCACGCGGGCCAAGGTGCTGGAGCGTTTCGATCTGGCCCGTCCGCTGGCGGCCCTGCTGGAATGCCGTCTGGAAACGGGGCGCACCCACCAGATTCGCGTACACATGACCCATGCGGGACATGCGCTGGTCGGTGATCCGGTTTATGGCGGTAATCGCACCGTTCCGCGCGGCGCGGAGGTGCTGAAACGCTTCCCTCGCCAAGCGCTGCACGCGACCAGCCTAGGATTCGTGCATCCGTTGAGCGGCGAGGAGTTGTATTTCGAGGCCCCCCTGCCCGACGATTTCAGCCAGTTGTTACAGAACCTGCGCGCGATAACGCAATGACGTGAACAATCGCAACATTTGCGACGGATTGCTTGTCTTGGCGCGTATAATACTTAAATGACCCCTCAGACTGTTAAAGGGACACGCACCATGGCCAGCACGTATACATCACTTCCCGCCCCGTCACCGGAACAGGGCCTGAGCCGCTACATGCAGGAAATCCGCAAATTTCCGATGCTGGAGCCGGAGCAGGAATACATGCTGGCTAAGGCTTGGGTGGACCATCAGGATTCCGACAGCGCGCACCAATTGGTGACCTCGCACCTGCGTCTGGCCGCGAAAATCGCCATGGGCTATCGCGGTTACGGCCTGCCCACGGCGGAGGTAGTTTCCGAGGCGAATGTCGGCCTGATGCAGGCGGTGAAGCGGTTTGATCCTGAAAAGGGTTTCCGTCTGGCGACCTATGCGATGTGGTGGATCCGCGCCAGCATTCAGGAATATATCTTGCGGTCATGGTCGCTGGTCAAAATGGGCACCACGGCTGCGCAAAAGAAGCTGTTTTTCAACCTGCGTAAGGCGAAAAACAAAATCGGTGCGCTGGAGGATGGCGATCTGCGTCCTGAGAACGTCTCGAAAATCGCGACGGATCTGGGTGTGACCGAGGACGAAGTCACCTCGATGAACCGGCGCTTGTCGGGCGGTGATGCATCGCTGAACGCGCCGTTGAAATCGGATGGTGAGGGCGCATCGGAATGGCAGGATTGGCTGACCGATGATGATGCCGATCAGGCCGAGGCCTATGCCGAGCAGGACGAGATGGACAGCCGCCGCTCCATGATGATGGAGGCGATGGAGGACCTGAACGAGCGGGAACGCCACATCCTGACCGAGCGTAAGCTGAAGGATGAACCCCTGACGCTGGAGGAACTGAGCCAGCAATACAATGTCAGCCGTGAGCGTATTCGCCAGATCGAGGTGCGCGCCTTTGAAAAGCTGCAAAAGAAAATGCGTGAATTGGCTGTTGAGCAGGGCATGATCCAAACTCTCAACTAAGCCGCATAACAAGAAACCCGAGGGTTTGCGCCCCCGGGTTTCCCGCTAACCTAAATTATCGGCCTTTATTTGGTGCCGAACATCCGGTCACCGGCATCGCCCAGTCCGGGCAGGATATATCCCAGCTCATTCAAACGCTCGTCCAATGCGGCCGTAATAATCGGCACATCGGGGTGACGCTCCTTCATCAGGGCCACACCCTCTGGCGAGGCGAGCAGGCACAGGAAGCGGATATCGGTTGCGCCGGATTCCTTGAGCAGATCAATCGCCGCGGCGGAGGAGTTTCCGGTCGCCAGCATTGGATCAACGGCGATCACCACGCGGCTGCCCATTTCACCCGGAACCTTATAGTAATACTGCACCGGCTTTAACGTTTCCTCGTCACGATACAGGCCGACAAAGCCGACGCGCGCCGATGGGATCAAGTCCATCACGCCGTCCAGCAGGCCGTTGCCCGCACGCAGGATCGAGATCAGCGCCAGCTTTTTACCCTTGAGCGTGGGGGCGTCCATCTCAACCAATGGCGTGTCGATATTGGTCGTCGTCATCGGCAGATCGCGCGTCACCTCATAGGCCAGCAGGTGGCTGATTTCGCGCAGTAATTGGCGGAACACGGCGGTGGAGGTCGATTTCTCCCGCATCAGGGTCAATTTGTGCTGCACCAAGGGGTGGTTCACAATGGTCAGGTGATCGCTCATGCGGCGGGCTCCTCGAAGAGTTTCATCAGGCGTGCGCGGGTCGCCTCGTCACAAAATGCCGCGCTGAGTGCAACGCGGTTGATGGCATCGAATTCGGTTTTCGTCCAGCCAAAGACCCGCGCCAGTTGCGTATACTCATCGCGCATTGTCGTGCGGAAATAGGGCGGATCATCCGTGGAAACGGTCACGGCAACGCCCGCGCGCAACAGACGGTCAATCGGGTGATCATCCAGCGTCGGGTACACGCCCAGCCGGATATTCGAGCCTGGATTTACCTCAAGCACGATCCCCTCCGCCGCCAAGCGGGCGATCAGGGCGGAATCCTCGATCGCGCGCACACCGTGACCGATACGGCTGGGCTTCAGGTAGTCGAGGCTGTCGCGCACGCTGTCTGGTCCCTCGACCTCACCCGCATGGGTGGTGATGCCCAGCCCCGCCTGCCGTGCAATGTCAAAGGCGGGGGCGAAATCTGCGGGCGCGAACATGCTTTCATTCCCGCCCATGCCCCAACCGGTCATGCGGGGGGATAGATTGGCGACCGTAACCTCAGCCGTTTGGCGGGCAATATCGGCCCCTAGATGGCGCACGGCGGTGGAGGTAAAGCGGCACTCAACCTCGGGCACGTCATCGGCGCCTGCCTCCATCCCGGCAAGGTAGTCCGGCCAATCTGCCATGGAGCTGCCGGTGATGGCCGGTGCCACAAACAGTTCCGTATAAACGACGCCCTGCGCGCGGGATTGCTCCAACACGGCCCGCACCAGACGGCGGTAATCATCAGGGGTTTGCAGAGCCGCCGAAACAGCCTCATATGCCGCGAGGAAGGCCGGAAAATCGGTGTAGATGTAGTTATCGCCATCGATCACCGCGCTAAGGTCCATGCCCTTTTCCGCCGCCAGATCGCGCATAAAGGCGGGCGGAGCCGCGCCCTCCAGATGCAAATGCAGTTCAACCTTCGCCAGATCAGCAACATTCATAGCAGTGACTTTCCGTGTTTACCCGGGGCCAGTTCCAGATGCGCAGCAATGGTTTCACCCACATCGGCAAAGCCGTGCAGGCCCAGTGCGCGGGGAAAGCCAAGCCCGGCCATCAGCACCGGCACCCGTTCGCGGGTGTGATCGGTGCCATGCCATGTCGGGTCGTTTCCATGATCGGCGGTAAAGACAATCAGGTCATCAGGTTGCATCGCGGTCAGCAATTCCGGCACGCGGGCATCGAATGCCTCCAACGCGCGGGCATAGCCGGACACGTCGCGCCGGTGGCCATATTTGCTGTCGAATTCAACATAGTTGGCAAAAACGAATGCGCCGTCTGGTGCATCGGCCAATAGGCGTATGGTGTGATCCACCAGCGCCATATCGTCCTTACCCTTATGCAGTTCATCAATGCCGCGATGGGCAAAGATGTCACCGATTTTACCAACCGCGATGGTTTCCCCGCCAGCAGTCTGCACACGGTCAAGAATCGTCGGTTCAGGCGGCGCAATCGCATAATCGCGTCGGTTTGAGGTACGCTGCCAATTGCCAGCCGTGCCAACAAAGGGTCGGGCGATGACGCGGCCGACCAGCATCGGGTGGACCAGTTCGGCTGCAACCTCACATAGCTTTAGCAAGCGCTCCAGCCCGAAATGTTCCTCATGCGCGGCGATCTGGAACACGCTGTCGGCGGAGGTGTAGCAGATGGGCATACCAGTGCGGATATGCTCCTCGGCCAGCTCCTCAATAATCGGCACGCCCGAGGCATGTTTATTGCCCAGAATGCCCGGAATATCGCCCCGCTTGACCAGTTCCGCGATCAGATCCTCGGGGAAGGTCGGGACGGTTTCGGGGAAGTAATGCCAGTCCCACGGCACCGGTACACCCGCCAGTTCCCAGTGGCCCGAGGGGGTATCCTTGCCCTGCGAAACCTCGGTCGCGGCACCCCATGCGGCGGTGGGGGCAGCAGTCAGGTTGGGCGGCGTCAGACCCGAGGCCAGCCGTGTGGCCGCCCCCAGACCCAGCGCATCCAGATTGGGCAGATGTAACGGGCCGCTGCGCCCCTCCTCCGCCCGCCCAGCCGCGCATTCCTGCGCGATATGGCCAAGCGTATTCGACCCCTCATCACCATGGGGGCCTGTGCCGAATTGCGCGGCATCAGGTGCACCGCCGCACCCAACACTATCGAGAACGAGGAGGAATGCGCGTGCCATCAGCCGATCCGCTCTTTTTCCAGCGGCAATTCGCGGGGTGCCTCATCGCTAACCTTATAAGCGGCGCGCAAACGTGCCTCGGCGCGGTCGGCGGCTGCCTCGTCCTTGGCATGAATCCGCGCGATGGGCTGTTCCGCATCGACGCGCAAACCGCGTCCTGCCAGCATGTCCAAGCCAACGGAATAGTCGATAGGATCGGCGGCGCGTACGCGACCCCCGCCCAGTTCGACCACGGCCAGTCCGACTGCCTTTGTGTTGATCTTGCTCACGAAACCGGGCTGTTCGGCGATAACCTCACGCACCACATTCGCATGCGGCAGATGGGCGTCGTACCGTTCCATGAAATCAGCGGGGCCGCCCAGTTCGGTGACCATCTGGCCGAAACGCTCTGCGGCCTGACCGGACTCAAACGCCTTGCGCATGCGCGCCTCACCATCGGCCTTGTCCTTGGCGATTTTTGCCAGAACCAGCGCCTGACCGCCCAGAGCAACGGTGACGTCCCAAAGGCGGCTGTCGATCTCCTCCATCCGCAGGAAGCGCACGGCGTTGATAACCTCCAGCGCATTGCCCGCGGCGCTGGCCAGTGGCTCGTTCATATCGGTGACGATAGCGGAGGTTTTGCACCCTGCGCCGTTTGCCACCTCAACCAAGGAGCGTGCCAGCCCGTCTGCATCCTCAGCCGTGGCCATGAACGCGCCGGAGCCGACCTTTACGTCCAGCACCAGCGCATCCAGACCGGCGGCCAGTTTTTTGGACAGGATCGACGCGGTGATCAGGTCGATGCTTTCCACCGTGCCGGTAACGTCGCGGATACCGTAGAGGCGTTTATCCGCAGGCGCGATGTCAGGTGTTTGGCCGATAATCGCGCAGCCGATCTTTCCGGTGACGCGGTACAGCTCCTCAATATCTGGTTGTGTGCGATAACCGGGGATCGCGTCGAATTTATCCAGCGTGCCGCCCGTATGGCCCAACCCACGCCCCGAAATCATCGGAACATAGGCACCACAGGCCGCCAGCGCAGGGGCCAGCATCAGGGACACGTTATCGCCAACGCCACCCGTCGAATGCTTGTCGATCACAGGACCGTCGAGATCCCATTTCAGCACCGTGCCGCTGTCGCGCATCGCCTGTGTCAGCGCCACACGTTCGTCCATCACCATGCCGTTCAGCAGGATCGCCATCGCCATCGCGCCGACCTGCCCCTCGGTGATCGCCTCGGAGTGCAGACCCTCGATGAAGAAGCGGATCTCATCCTCGGACAACCGGTCGCCATCGCGTTTTTTCGCAATTACTTCTTGTGGTAGCATTAGTAGCCCTCCCCTTGTGCCGGTGCATCGCCATCGTCCAGCGTGGCCAGCAGTGCCGTCAGCACGCCGGACGCGCCGATGCGGAAGGTTTCGGGCGTGGCCCAGCCATCGCCCAACAGCTCGTCGCATAGTGCAATGTAGTCGCCGGCATCGACGGTTGTTTTCACGCCGCCTGCGGGTTTGAAGCCGACATCCTTGCCGCTGTCGCGGATCGCCTCAACCATCAGTCGGGCGGAGCTGAGCGTCGCATTTACCGCGACCTTACCGGTGGAGGTTTTGATGAAATGCGCCCCGCCCTCAATCGCCTGTTCGGCGGCCTGACGGATCAGTTCGGGTTTTTGCAGCATTCCGGTTTCCAGAATCGCCTTTATCCGCGCACCACCAGCGGATTGGCAAACGCGGTGGACAAGGGCGGAAACGTCCTGCGCATGCCCCTCCAGCAAGTCAGGATAGGGGATCACCATGTCGATCTCATCCGCGCCATCGGCAACGGCTTGCTCGGTCAGGGCCATCACCTCATCCGCGTCATCCATCCCGCCGGGGAAGTTGACGACGGTTGCGATGCGAATGCCCGTGCCCGACAGCTTCGTTTTAGCTGCTGCCACAAAACGCGGCCAGATGCAGATCGCCGCCGTGTTGCCATGCGGGGTTTGCGCACGCTCGCACAAATCCAGCACGTCCTGTTCGGTGCAATCATCGTTGAGGTTGGTCAGGTCGAGGCAGGAAATTGCCTTGGCCGCGATAGCCTTCAGATCGCTCATGCGAAGCTCCGAATATATGCGCGGACCAGTTGAATGAAGGCCCCGCGCGCCTTGGCGGATTCCTCTAGGGTTTCCGCGTGGGAATTGTTTGTTGTCGTCATGCCTGCACCGTAATTGGTGATGCATGAAATCGCTGCAACCTTTAGCCCGATACGGCGGGCCAGAATTGTTTCGGGAACGGTGGACATGCCCACCGCATCCGCGCCCATCGTGCGGATCATGCGGATTTCCGCCGGAGTCTCGAATGACGGGCCGGAGAACCACGCGTAAACGCCCTGATGCAGGGTAATCCCCTCAGCCTGTGCCGCGGCATGCAGGCGGGCAAGTAATGCGGGGTCATAGGCATCCACCATCCCGACAAAGCGCGCATCGCCGCCATCACCGATCAGCGGATTCAGGCCGGAATAGTTGATGTGATCGTCCAGCGCCATCAGGCTGCCCGGAGGCATTTCCTGTTGGGTTGAGCCCGCCGAATTGGTCAGCAGCACCGATTCCGCACCCAGTTGTGCCAGCAGTTCCAGTGCGGGGCGCATCGCGGCTGCGTGGCCCTGTTCGTAGTAATGCACACGGCCCGACAGAATCGCGCAGCGCACGCCCTCCAGATTACCGACGACCAGCGCACCGGCATGGCCAGACACGCCCGATTGCGGCATACCGTCGATTTCGTCGAAGGAAATCTTGATCGCGTCCTGCATTTCCCCAGCCATTTGGCCGAGGCCGGAGCCGAGGATCATGCCGATCTGGGTAGGGGTCGCGCCGATCTGGTCGCGAATTTCGTCTAGAGTCATTTCATATGCTCCATGGTGAAGGTGCCGGGCAGCAGGTCGCCGACCTTCATCCGTGCGGTTTCGCCCTCCAATCCAGCCAGGATCAGCGTGACATCCGCACCCGCAAATTCCGCCAGTTTCTGACGGCATCCGCCACAGGGTGTGATGGGAACGGGGCTGTCCGCGATGACCAGAACCTCGGAGATTTCACGTTCGCCCGCTGCGCACATGGCAGCGATTGCGCCAGCCTCGGCGCAGGTTCCCTCAGGATAGGCGACGTTTTCCACATTGCACCCGACATAAATGCCGGTTGGTGTGCGCAGGGCCGCGCCCACCTTGAAATTGGAATAGGCCGCATAGGCATTTTCGCGGGCGGCGCGGGCCGCTTCAAATAAATCGGACATTAGCGTTCCTTAACATAGGGCACACCGCCCGCCTTTGGCGCACGTGCCTGACCGATAAATCCGGCAAGCAGGATAACCACCAGCAGGTAGGGCATCGCCTGAACCAGTTGCACCGGAATTTCAAAGCCCAGCACCTCGGTGCCCTGTAGGCGGCTTTCCGATGCGCTGAGAAAGGCGAACAGCAGGCAGGCAAACATCGCCTGAACCGGACGCCACTTGGCAAAGATCAGCGCGGCCAGCGCGATGAAGCCACGCCCCGCGCTCATATTATTGATATAGCCCGAATTCAGCGCCATCGACAGGGTTGCACCGGATAGGCCGCACAGAACGCCTGCGCACATCACTGCCTTGAACCGCAGGGCTGTCACGGAAATACCCGCTGTGTCCACAGCCGCCGGATTCTCACCCACCGCCCGCAGGCGCATGCCAAAGCGGGTGCGGTACAAAACCCACCACGTAAAGGGCACCGCCGCAAAGGCGATATAGACGAACACGGATTGGTCAAAGGCGATCTCGTTCACGGCCTCACCGTACCGGCCCATCCCCTCCAACATCGGGGTAAACCAGCTATCGCCGCCGTTCAAACGGGCCGAGGCGGGCAGTTGCGGTGTGCGACCGCCCATGTGGAAAATTGCATTGCCTGCAACAGCCGCCAAACCCAGCGCGAGGAAGTTGATAGCCACCCCAGACACGATCTGGTTGCCGCGAAACGTAATACAGGCCAGCCCATGGATCAGTGCAAACAGGGTCGAGGCCCCGATCGCCGCCGCAACAGCCACAACCGCGCTGCCCGTGGTGATACCCACCGCCGCACCGGCAAAGGCCGCGATCAGGATTTTGCCCTCAAGCCCGATATCGAACACGCCAGAGCGTTCCGAATACAGGCCCGCCAGACAGGCCAGCAGCAATGGCGTGGCCCCGCGCAGGGTTCCGTCGGTCAGGGCGACCACGGTGCTCAGATCAGGAATAAAATCACCCATTTGCCGTCTCCCGCATTGAGAAGGCGCGTGCGACCCACGGCCTGAACATAAATTCCATCGCGCCCGCAAACAGGATCACCAGACCCTGAATTACCACGATCATGTCACGGGTGATCGCCGGCATCTCGAACGCCAGTTCTGCGCCGCCCTGATACAACGTGCCAAATAGCAGCGCCGCAAAGACGATCCATAGCGGATGCGAACGGCCCATCAGCGCCACCGCGATCCCCACAAAGCCCGCCTGTTGCGGAATATCGAGGAAGATCCGCGTCTGGTCCCCCATCACAGGGTTCAGGCCCATCAGGCCCGCCAGCGCGCCGGAAATCGCCATGGTCAGCACCACAACCCGCGTGGTCGAAATACCGGCATACCGCGCCGCTGACGGGTTTGCGCCATAGACGCGGACCTCGTATCCGAACTTGGTGCGCCAGATCAGGATGTAGACGAACACACAGGCAATTAGTGCGATGATAAAGCTAAGGTTGGCAGGGCTGGTCGAAATACCCGGCATCACGCCCTCGAACCATGTCAGCTTGGGCATCCATGCTGTCTGCTCGAATGTGCGTGATTGGACCGAGGCATTGCCCGGCACCTTTAGATATTCGTTAATCAGGTAATTCATCAGGGAAAAGCTGATGAAGTTGAACATGATCGTGGTGATCACAACATGGGCGCCCCGTTTGGCATATAAAATGCCCGGAATCGCTGCCCAGATCGCGCCAAAGCTGGCCCCCAGCAGGATCGCCACCGGCAAAATACCCCACCATGGCAGGTATTGATCCAGCATCAGACAGGCCACACCAACGCCCAGACCGCCCAGATAGGCCTGCCCCTCACCCCCGATATTGAACTGGCTGGCATGGAACGCAACCGCGACCGCCAGACCGGTAAAGATGAAATTCGTCGTGTAGAACAGCGTGTAGCCGACGCCGTTACCATAGCCGAATGCACCGTAGATGATGTGGCCTACAGCCTCGATCGGGTCCTCGCCAATGGCCAGAACAACCAAGCCGGCAACCACAAAGGCCGTCAGCAGGTTGAGCAATGGCAGCAGCCCGAAATCCACCCAGCCGGGAAGGTCCTTGTTCATGCTGTACGCTCCTAACTCTCAGACGAGTTCATTAAAATGTTCATATATACGCACTGCAATATCTTCGGCATGCGCAACACCTGTGTCATCCAGACCCGAGGCTGAAGAGGCGATCGCACGACCGTAAATCCGACCCTCTCCCAGTAGTTTTTTTGCTAGATAATTTTCGATAACAAGCGCCTGAGACTTAGAAAAAATCGCTGGTGGCCCAAGGCAAACAAATAACTGTGCATCACCCTTTATTTTTGGATTTTTCAATGGGCTCCTGTGTCGGTCTAACCGTTTGGGAATTTCACCCTCACCTACACGAAATCCAGTACCATGTTGTGCAATATAAACCCCAACATGCCGCAACTCTCCTTGTAACTGGGATCGAAGCCTTTTGCGCACCACATCATAAGGCCCGAACCAATACCGCAAGCCGTCCACGTCTTCGTGATAGCGAACTTCAAAGAAATCCGTCATCTTATGCTTCCTTGATAATGGGCCGCTGCTCGCATCATGCCGCGTCCTCGGCCCGGACGCCGGACATCAGCAGGCCGATTTCGCGTTCGCTGGCCTCTGGCCCGACCTCGCCCATGATTTCGCCCGCAAACATCACGAGGATACGGTCGGACAGAGCGCGGATTTCGTCCAGCTCCACACTGACCAGCAGGATCGCCTTGCCGCTGTCGCGCAGCTCAATCAAACGGCGGTGGATGGATTCGATCGCGCCCACATCAACACCGCGTGTTGGCTGACCGATGATCAGGACGTCGGGATCTTGCTCAATCTCACGCGCGAGGACGATTTTCTGTTGGTTGCCGCCTGAAAAATTCGCGGCCTTCAGGCTGGGATCAGGGGGGCGCACGTCAAAGCGTTCCATCTGCGCCTTCGATGCCTCTAGCACTGCGGCCTGATCCAGAAATAGGCCCGAGCCGAATTCCGCGTCGCGTTGATAGCCCAGAATCGTGTTTTCGCGGGCCGTGAATTTGGTCACGAGGCCCATCCGGTGGCGATCCTCAGGCACGTGGCCCAGACCGTGTTGCGGGCGCCATTTGGTGGGGTCGCCCTCGATATCGAACAGCTCGACCTCGCCACTCGCAATCGGGCCGATGCCTGCAATTGCCTCCAGCAGCTCGGACTGACCATTGCCCGAAACGCCCGCAATGCCGACGATTTCGCCCGCGCGCACGGTAAAGCTGGCATCCTTGACCCGACGCACGCCGATTTCGTCAACGACCTCCAGGTTGCGGACCTCCAGCTTGGTCGCGCCGGGCTGTGCCTCACCCTTGTCCACTTGCAGCAAGACGCGGCGACCGACCATCAGTTCGGCCAGTTCCTCCACCCCTGTATCAGCGGTGTGGCGTGTGGCAACCATCTGACCCTGCCGCATGACCGACACGTCATCGGTGATCGCCATGATTTCCCGCAGCTTATGCGTGATCAGCAGAACCGTCTTACCCTGCGCGCGCAACTGACCAAGGATACGGAACAGGTGATCCGCCTCATCCGGTGTCAGCACGCCTGTCGGCTCATCCAGAATCAGGATTTCAGCGCCGCGATACAGCGCCTTTAGAATCTCGACCCGCTGCTGCAAACCGACGGGCAAATCGCCGACGATGGCGTCAGGATCGACGTTCAGCTCATATTCTTCCTCAAGCCGCTGCAATTCCTTGCGCGCCTGCGCCCGCCCCTTGTTCAGCAGCGCGCCGCCCTCGGCCCCCAGCATGACGTTTTCCAGAACGGTGAACGGCTCGACCAACATAAAGTGCTGGTGCACCATCCCGATGCCCAGCCCGATGGCGGCGTCGGAATCCTTGATCGTGACCTGCTGGCCATCCACGGCAATCGTGCCGCGATCCGCCTGATAGAACCCGTAAAGGATCGACATCAGGGTGGATTTACCGGCACCGTTTTCACCGATGATGCCGTGGATCGTGCCCTTATCAACCTTTAGGTCGATGTCACGATTGGCATGAACGGCACCAAAACTCTTTGATATGCCCTGTAGCTGGATAGCGGGTGCTGTCATGGCGCGGGTTCCTTCAGCTTTGCGACAAGCTCGACGGTATTGCCTTCGGGGTCCTTCGTGAAGACCCCGCGCCAGCCGATCCAATCAAAATGTTCAATATGGTAAGGTTGTTGGTGAGTTTCGTACCACGCCATGGCCTGTTCCTGATCCTGCGGGGTCATTCCCAGCGCGATATGGTGCAGCACCGATGATGCTCCGGTTGTCCCCGCATCGCCCGTGAACAGGGCCAAGACCTGCCTGTGTCCTGCAATACCTGCGCCCAGATCATAAAAGACCAATCCTGCATGACGTTCCGCCAACAGCTGCAACCCCAGAAGTCCGCCATAAAAGGCGCGCATCGCAGGCATATCGCGGCAACGGATTGCAATTTCGCCCAGCCCTCCGATTTGGAAGGGTGGGCGCTCAGGAGGATTAACGTTCATACCGTTAATTTTTGACCAACTGGTCCAGTCTGGCAAGGTCTTTTAGTAAGGACACACGCCATCGGTCGTAAAGTCATGCACGGACAGTTCGCCCGAGATGATCTGGTAGGACAGGGTTTCCACCTCGGCAATCATGGACCGGTTAACGAGATACTGGTTGTTCGCATCCACAGCATAACCCACACCGCGATCCTCCAGCCCGAGGCTCTGCACACCGTAAGTGTAGTTGCCGTCGGCATAATCCTTGAGCGCGAAGTAGACGGCATAGTCCACTTGCTTGAGCATCGAGGTCAGAACCGAACCGGGCTGCATGCCGTTCTGGTTCATATCCACGCCGATGCCGTAAATGCCTGCCTGTGCAGCAGCGCCCAGAACACCGACGCCCGTGCCGCCGGATGCGTGATAGATCACGTCCGCGCCCGCAGCGATTTGTGCGTTCGCGATTTCCTCGCCCCGCTCCGGGTTGTTAAAGGCGGCAGGCGTGTCGCCCGTCATCTCGATCAACACTTCCATATCGGGGTTCACCGCGCGCGCGCCGCCGACATAACCGCAGGCGAATTTACGGATGATTGGCAGGTCCATTCCGCCAACAAACCCGATTGTGCCGGTTTCGTTGGCCGATGCAGCCATGACGCCCATCAGGTAGCTGCCCTCTTGCTCACGAAACACAACGGAGCGCACATTGGGCTGGTCGACGACCATATCAACGATGGCGAAATCAAGCTCGGGAAATTCTGGTGCGACCTCTGCGACGGCATCACCGTACAGGAACCCGATCGCGATAATCGGCTCAAACCCCTGCCGTGCATAATCGCGCAGCATTTCGGCACGATCCGCACCGTCGGGCATGACGACCTCGGCATAGGTGCCGCCCTCAGTCTCACGGTACAATTCCGCACCGTTCCATGCGCTCTCGTTAAACGAGGCGTCCAGCTTCACACCGCCATCGTAAAACAGCACCGGCCCATCGGCAAAAACCGGAGCAGCGCATAGCATTAAGGCGGAAAATACAGGGGTAAGGCGCATCTTTTCTCTCCGGACGGTACGTGCACGCGTCATATTCGCACGTGCAGCATCCGCGCAACAGGCCATAGAAGGGCTGACGTAGAATTAGGCGCCACCTGTGTCAGAAAAGTGACCGAATGGTCAAATTATTAGAAAGGGCAGTCGCCATCTGTATAGATGTCATGCACGACAATTTCCCCTCCCGCAATGGAGCGGGCGGCCAAATCGGCCATCTCCTTCATCTCATCCGAAACTAACGCAGCGTTGCTTTCGTCCATCGAAATGGACAGCCCGCCCTCCGCTATGCCCAGCGACCGGACGCCGGGGGCCCAAACGTCATCATCAAATGCCTCCTGCACCGCAACATCAATACGCTTGAGCATGGAGGTCAGGACAAAGCCGGGATGCAAAGCGTTCTGGTTCGAATCAGTGCCGATGCCCAGAATTCCCGCATCCGCCGCCGCCTGTAAAACGCCGATACCTGTGCCGCCCGCCGCCTGCATCACGACATCGGCGCCCTCGGCCATTTGGCCACGGGTGATTTCCGCGCCACGCACCGGATCGGCCCATGCGTCCGGCGTTGTGCCCGTCATCGTCACGATAACCTGTGTGTCACTGCTCTGCGCCGCTGCGCCCTGCCGGTAGCCGCATTCGAACCGTCGGATCAGGGGGATATCCATCCCGCCGACGAAACCGATCACGCCGCTATCGCTGGCCATGCTGGCCATTGCGCCGGTGATATAGCTGCCCTCATGCTCCCGAAACACCACCGACATCACGTTGGGCGCGTCCACAACCATATCGACAATGGCAAATCGTGTGTCCGGAAATTCCGCTGCAACCTTGGCCAGTGCATCTGCGTGCAAATATCCAATCGCCACAACTGGATCAAAGCCACGGCGGGCAAAGGCACGTAGCGCCTGTTCGGATTGGGCGGTGCCGCCAATCTCGAACTCGCCGTAATTTCCGCCGGTTTCCATCGCCCAATGTTCCGCCCCACGCCATGCTGCCTCGTTAAACGACGCATCGAATTTTCCACCAACCGAATAGACAATCGCGGGATCTGCCAAGGCAGGGACCGAGGTGCAAACCAGTAATGCGGCAGAAATGCGCAGAGAAAACATGTGGCCCCTCCGTTGAGGTGAAACGTAAATCCAAACGGCAAGGGGGCAGGCCCATCGGACCTGCCCCCCACTAACTCATGTAATCCGTTGGGATCAGTAAGGGCAGGCACCGTCAGCGGTGTAATCATGCACCGATACTTCGCCGCTTACGATTTGCTGACGGGCAAGGTCAACAGCCGCAAGGATCTCACCGGTCATCAGTTCCTCGTTATTTTCGTCCAGAGCAAGGCCAACGCCCTCCTCAGCCAGACCGTTCACGTCGAAGCCGTAGGAGAATTCGCCGTTCATCGCGTCAGTGAACGAGTCGAAGACTGCATTGTCCACACGCTTGAGCATGGAGGTCAGGATCGAGCCGGGATGCATGCCGTTCTGGTTGGAATCGACGCCGATACCCAGCAGACCCTCATCCGCAGCAGCCTGTAGAACGCCAACTCCGGTGCCGCCTGCTGCGTGGTACACAACATCAACGCCGCGTGCGAATTGCGAGCGTGCCAGCTCATCACCACGTGTCGGGTTGTTCCATGCGGAACCGTCCGTGCCGGTCATGTTGCCGATGAATTCGATGTCAGGGTTCACGGAGCGTGCGCCGCCGAGGAAGCCACACTCGAACTTACGGATCAGCGGGATATCCATGCCGCCGACAAAGCCGACTGCCTGGGATTCGGAGGCCATAGCCGCCGCAACACCAGCCAGATACGAACCCTCTTGCTCCTTGAACACGATGGAACGCACGTTTGGCTGCTCAACAACCATGTCCACGATTGCGAAATCGGTGTCCGGGAATTCCGCTGCAACCTTGTCTACCGCTGCACCATGCGAGAAGCCGATGGCGATGATCGGGTTGTGACCCTGCTGGGCGAAGCGGCGCAGGGCCTGCTCACGCTGGGCATCGTTCTGGATTTCGAAGTCGCGATATTCGATTCCTGTTTCCTCCAGAAAACGCTCCGCGCCGGTATAGGCGGCCTGATTGAACGACTGGTCGAATTTACCGCCCAGATCGTAAACAACTGCTGGCATGATATCATCTGCAAATGCACCGGATGCAGCGATCAGCGATGCTACGGCGGCGCCGACAAGGGTCTTTTTCATACGAAACCTCTTCCTGTTTTTTCGCGACACTATGCTGCGTCGCTCTGAATTGAGTGCTCGGTCAAGCCGAGGCGTGACGCACTGCACCGTATTCCCGAACGGCTTTCAAGGGCTAATGAGGTTCCGCAGGGTCAGCCAGTGGCCCCATGTGCGGCGCGTTCCCATGCTTCACGCTTGCGATACAGCGTTGAGGGGCTGATCTCCAACATGCGTGCGGCGCGCGGGATCGACCCGTCACAGGCGGCAATTGTGGCCTCGATAAAGCTGCGTTCCATATCGGCCAGATTGCGACCAACCAATGCGTTCAAGGCGTTATCGGCGGTAATGACCCGTGGCGCCGCATCGCCCACCACGGATGGTGTACGCCTGACCAGATCGGGCGGCAGCATTTCGCGTGTGACGACCTGTCCGTCATGCAGCACCACCACGTTGCGCACCACGTTCAACAATTGGCGCACATTTCCGCGCCACTCCAATGTGCGAAAGAGTTCCTGCACCTCGGTCGACAGTGTCCGAAACTGCTTCCCCTCCTCATGCGAGAACCGCGACAGCGCGTCCTGCGCAATCAGATTCACGTCATCGCCCCGTTCGCGCAGCGGCGGTAAATGCACCGGAACCACGTGCAGGCGGTAGAACAGATCCTCACGGAAACGGCCCTCGTCCACCTCTCGTTTCGGATCACGGTTTGTGGCGCACAGGATACGCACATCAACATTACGCGCCCGAGTGGCACCGACCGGCTGCACCGTTGAGCTTTGGATAAACCGCAGCAATTTGGTTTGCAGGTTCAGGTCCATTTCGCAAATTTCATCGAGGAACAACGTGCCGCCATCCGCTGCGGTCGCTGCACCCTCCTTGTCAGAAATCGCACCGGTGAACGATCCCTTCAGGTGGCCGAATACCTCTGATTCGAGCAAGCTGGCAGGGATCGCCCCACAGTTCAGCGGTATGAACGGCCCGTCTGCGCGTTTGGAATTGGCGTGGATCGCGTGGGCGCAGACCTCCTTACCGGTACCGCTTTCGCCCGTAACGAACACGGTGGCGGTGGATCGCCCGATCAGCCGAACCGTTTGATAGATATCGCGCATCTGGCGGCTTTGACCGATGAACCCCTCAAGCGGGGGGGAAGTATCCTGCGCCGCGACAATATCCGGAACGGTCACATCCTCGCCCTGCTGTGCATTGGCGACGGCATTGCGCAGACGGCTTTCGTCAAAAGGTTTCACCAGGAAATCAGCGGCACCCAGACGCATTGCCTCCACCGCGACCTGGACCGATCCGTTCGACGTAATCACGATCACGCGCGTATCGGGCGAGCGTTCCTTGATCCATGTCAGGATGTCCTGCCCCTTGCCATCAGGCAGCATCATATCCAGCAAAACAACGCCATGCCGTTCCGGATCAAAGGTGCGCCGCGCGTCACGGGCAGTGAAGACACAATCGACCTGATACCCGCTTCTCTTCAACACGGACTCATAGACCAGAGAGAGTGAAGGCGTATCTTCAACCAAAAGGAGAGTATTTGTCATATAATTACACTAGCGCGATGCTCGCGACGGTTCCAGACAGGAAATTATCGCCTAGGGCGACCGCTCCATCAGAGCCTGCATCAACGCATCAATCTCCACTCGCAATTGCGGGGCCAAGGAACGCAGGGCAACGTCATCCGTTCCATGTGCCGCCGCATTCAGCTGCGCCGACAGCACCGCCAACCGCGACGCGCCCACCGATCCTGCAACACCTGTCAGGATATGGGTCTGCGCGCGCACCTTATCCAACGCCCCCTCTGCAATCGCCTGCACCAGTGCCGCATCGCAGCGGTTCAAATCCGCGTTTAGTTGTGTGGCAAGCTGGACCAGGACCGTCGGACCCATTGCCTCGGCCAAGACATCGAACACGGCATGATCCAGAACCGGTACGTCGTCCGGCTGCGTCCTGCCCGTGTGAATTTCCAACACCCGCCGTCCCAGCGCCTCGATCGAGCGGAGCGGCTTACCTATCGCGCCATCCGCGCCCAGCTCGTAGACCCGTTCAACATAATCCGGTTCGACATGGGCGGTCAGGCAGATCATCGTTGGCCGTTCCGGCGCACCACGTAATGTGCGCAGAACGTCCAGTCCCGACATTTCTGGCATTTCGATATCCAGCATAACGATGTCGGGCTGGTCAGATTTAATCCGTTCCAATGCAGTCACGCCGTTGCGCGCAGTGGTCACAGCCGCGCCAAGACGCGCGAGCATTTGCGAAACGACATCCAGATTGGCTGCGTCGTCCTCGGCCACGAGGACGCGCAGATCAGTTAAAATAAGCGGAGACGTCAACCGGACTTCCCGCCTGCATAGCCCAAGCGCGATAACGCATCCGAAATCTCGGACAGGATCGCGGGGTCGTCGATTGTGGCGGGCATCTTATACTCCGTTCCATCGGCAATCCGCGCCATGATACCGCGCAGGATCTTGCCCGATCTTGTCTTTGGCAACCGTTCCACCACGACCGCCGATTTAAAGGCCGCAACCGGCCCCAACACCTGGCGCACCCGTGCAACACATTCCGCGACGATTTCCGCCTCGGGGCGATCAACACCACGGCTTAGGCACAGGAACCCGATCGGCAACTGACCCTTTAGCGCGTCAGCCGCACCAATAACCGCACATTCCGCTACATCGGGGTGTCCGGCAAGGATTTCCTCCATCGCGCCGGTGGACAGACGATGCCCCGCCACGTTGATGACATCATCGGTCCTAGCCATGATGTACAGATATCCGTCCTCATCGATCATGCCCGCATCGCCGGTTTCGTAATATCCGGGGAAGGTGCTGAGATAGCTTTTCTTGTACCGTTCATCCGCATTCCACAGGGTCGGCAACGTACCCGGCGGCAGTGGCAATTTGATCGCAACCGCGCCCAGCTCACCGGCGGGCATCTGCTCACCCTCAGGCGACAGGATTTGGATATCATATCCGGGCACCGCAACAGAGGGTGATCCTACCTTGATCGGCAGCGCCTGCAACCCGATGGGATTGGCCGCAATTGCCCAACCGGTTTCGGTCTGCCACCAGTGATCCACCACAGGCACGCCCAGCAGATCACCCGCCCAGTTCACGGTATCAGGGTCTGCACGCTCCCCCGCGAAATACAGCGTTTTGAGGTGGCTGAGGTCATAGCGGCCGACATGCTCACCCTTTGGATCATCCCGCTTGATCGCGCGGAATGCTGTGGGCGCGGTGAAAAAGCTCTTAACCTTATGATCCGCAATCACCCGCCAGAAGGTGCCCGCATCGGGGGTGCCCACCGGCTTTCCCTCGAACACAACAGTCGTGCAGCCGGCCAGCAGCGGGCCGTAGCAGATATAGGAATGCCCCACGACCCAGCCCACATCGGACGCGGCCCAGAACACATCGCCCGTGCCCACATCATAGATGTTTTTCATCGACCAGTTCAGCGCAACCATGTGGCCCGCCGTAGGACGAACAACCCCCTTGGGCTGTCCTGTGGTGCCAGACGTATACAGGATATAGGCCGGATCGGAGCCTGCAACCGGCACGCATGGCGCGGGGTCGGCGCGGCTCATCTCATCCAGCATATCGAAGTCGCGACCGACAACCAAATCGGCCGCACCGTGATCACGCTGATGGATCAGGCAGAATTCGGGCTTCTCCTGCGCCAGTTCAATCGCGGCATCCAGCAGGGGCTTGTAATGCACCACGCGCCCCGGCTCGATCCCGCAGGAACCTGCGATGACGGCCTTTGGCGCGCAATCATCCAGCCGCACGGCCAGTTCGGGCGCTGCGAATCCACCAAAAACAACCGAGTGGACGGCACCGATCCGTGCACAGGCCAGCATGGCGATCATGGCCTCTGGCACCATTGGCATATAGATCACAACGCGGTCGCCCTTAAGCACGCCACGTTCATGCAAAACGCCCGCCAGTCGCGACACACGATCCAGCAGGTCAGCATAGCTGATATGCTCAACAACATTCGTGACAGGACTGTCATAGATGATGGCGATTTGCGTGCCGCGTCCCGCCTCGACATGGCGGTCTATGCAATTATAGCACGTATTGCCCATCGCATCCGCGAACCAAGTATTGCTGGCAGCGTCATAACCGGTGGTCGGTGCGGATAGCCAGTCAATCGACTGGGCCTGCTGCAACCAAAACGCATCCGGGTCAGACTGCGCAGCGGCGTAAGTGTCACGGTACGACATGAATGTTTCCTCTCTGGTTTAGGGTCCACCCTTTGGCGGGTGGCTTGGCCGGCGATCTTGCGCCGCCGGTCCAAATAGTCAGGTATTTGCGCCCGCTCAGACGCGGCGGTCAGCCATATGAGGCGACCGGCGTTCCGGCGAGCGCCGAGATATTCAGCAACCCGCGTGCGGTGATGGAGCTGGTGACGATATGCGCGCGGTTGCCCATGCCCATCAGGATCGGGCCAACCTCTAGGCCACCCGCCTTGATCTTCAGGATATTCCGCACGCCCGAGGCCGCATCCGCATTGGCAAAGACCAGCACGTTGGCCGCGCCCTGCAAACGACTGTCGGGGAACAGGCGGGCCCGCAGTTCCGGGTCCAGCGCTGCATCCGAATGCATCTCGCCCTCATATTGGAAATCCAGCGATTGGCTGTCCAGCATCTGCAACGCAGCCCGCATCCGCCGTCCGCTTTCCGTATCCAGATTGCCGAATTGCGAGTGTGAGCACAGCGCGATTTTCGGCTCCAGACCAAAGCGGCGCACGTGCCGTGCAGCACCAATTACGATGCCTGCAATCTCCTCGGCTGTGGGTTCTGGATGCACATGGGTATCGGCCACGAACAGCGCGCCGGTTTCCAGGATCATCAGGCTGAGCGCGCCTGTCGGCTTACGCTCCTGCCCGCCCAGAACCTGCTCGATGTAGTTCAGGTGCCACAGATATTGACCGAATGTGCCGCAGATCAGGCTGTCCGCCTCACCACGATGCACCATCACCGCGCCAATGGCGGTGGTGTTGGTACGCATGATGGCGCGGGCCAGATCGGGGGTCACACCTTTGCGCGCCATGATGCCGTGATAGGTTTCCCAATAATCCCGATAGCGGGGATCGTTTTCGGGGTTCACGATCTCGAAATCGTCGGCCTTTAGCGGTATGCCACTGCGCGCAGCGCGGGTGGCGATCACGTCGGGGCGACCGATCAGAACGGGGCGATCTGTTGTTTCCTCGGACATGGCATAGGCGGCACGCAGCACGCGCTCATCCTCACCCTCGGCAAAGACGATGCGGCGTGAAGTGCTGCGCGATGCCTCGAAAACCGGCTTCATAATCAGCGCGGACCTATAGACGGAGCCGTCCAGCTGATCCTTATACGCGTCCAGATCCGCGACAGGGCGGGTGGCGACACCGCTTTCCATCGCCGCCTTGGCCACTGCACCGGCAACCACGGCCAGCAGGCGGGGGTCGAACGGTTTGGGGATCAGGTATTCGGGGCCAAAGACCAGACGCTCACCCTGATAGGCGGCGGCGGCCTCGGCGCTGGAGGATGCGCGTGCTAGCTCCGCAATCCCCTCAACACAGGCGACCTTCATCGCCTCGTTGATTTCGGTCGCGCCAACATCCAGCGCCCCGCGGAAGATGAACGGGAAGCACAGGACGTTGTTCACCTGATTGGGGTAATCCGAACGGCCCGTGGCGATCAGCGCATCGGGTTTGACGGCGCGCGCAGCGGCGGGGTCGATCTCGGGGTTCGGGTTGGCCAAGGCCAGAATGATCGGGGCGTCCGCCATCTTGGCAACCATTTCAGGCTTTAGCACATTCGGGCCGGACAGGCCGAGGAACAGGTCTGCCCCCTCGATCACATCGTCCAGAGCACGCGGTCCGCCGGGCTGCGCGTAATCAGCCTTTTGCGGAGTCATGTCCTCCTCACGGCCCTCATGAACCAAACCGGCCAGATCGCACAGGAACACGTTCTTACGCTGCACGCCCAGCGCCAGCAGCATGTTCAGGCAGGCAATACCGGCAGCGCCGCCGCCGGTGGACACGACCTTGATATCCTGGAACTTACGATCCGTCAGGCGTGTCGCGTTCAGGGCTGCGGCACCAACCACGATTGCGGTGCCGTGCTGATCGTCGTGGAACACGGGAATGTTCATACGCTCGCGGCACAGCTTTTCCACGATAAAGCAATCGGGCGCCTTGATATCCTCAAGGTTGATCGCACCGAATGTCGGCTCCAGCGAGGTGACGATATCGGCCAGTTTATAGGGGTCGCTCTCGTTCACCTCGATATCGAAGCAATCGATATTGGCGAACTTCTTGAACAGAACCGCCTTGCCCTCCATCACCGGTTTGGAGGCCAGCGCGCCGATATTGCCCAGGCCCAGAACCGCCGTGCCATTCGTCACCACAGCGACAAGGTTCTGACGGGCTGTGTATTTCGCAGCGGTGGCGGGGTCTTCCTTGATCTCCAGACACGCCTCGGCCACGCCCGGCGAATAGGCGCGTGCCAGATCACGCTGGTTTGCCAACGGCTTGGTGGCGCGAATCTCCAGCTTACCGGGGCGCGGAAACTCATGGTAATCCAGCGCGGCCTGCCGGAACGCATCCTTGTTCGCCTTATTATCGTCGGTCATCAAACTATCCCTTTACGTCGTTGGTCATGACGTAACGCCCCGCTGCCGCCGCGTCATCCGAATCCCGCGCAAGATTCTTCTCCATGAAAACCGAGCTGGGCGCGTCGGGATAGGTTCCGAACGGACCGATGCGGATAAAGCCCTCACGCGCGTAGAACCGATGCGCCGCGTCCAGCCCGACACCGGTTTCCAGCCGCAGCAGATTGCACCCCTTGGCCATGGCGCAATCCTGCACCGCGTTCAGCAATCCAGTTGCCGCGCCGGAGCCACGGGCGCCCTCGGTCACGAACATCGATTTCAGCTCGCCCCACCCGTCACCCTGATGGGCAAAGGCGGCGCAGCCCGTCACCTGCTCACCATCCCGCGCGAGGAAAAAGGTGACATGCGGCGCGGTCAAGCTGCCGAGATCCAAGCGGAACCGTTCCTCGGGCGGGAACATGGCGTCCAGCAGATTCCAACTCTGCTGCAAAACGGCAACGGCCTCGGGCGTGGTGGGGTCAGCTTGGCAGATGTTCATGATCGGACTTTCTGTGGACCCCTCACCGGCAATACGGTCAGGAGTTTTTGCATTTGGTCAGCCGCGTGCCTCAGCAATCAGCTTTAGAATATTGGCAGCCGCGTCGGGGATGTTGGTGCCGGGGCCAAAGATCGCCTTAACGCCTGCATCATACAGGAATTGGTAATCCTGCTGCGGGATCACGCCACCACAAACCACGAGGATATCCCCCGCGCCAGCCGCCTTTAGCGCCGCGACCAGCTTCGGGGCCAGCGTTTTGTGCCCTGCCGCCTGCGAGGAAATACCGATGACATGCACATCGTTATCAACGGCGTCCTGCGCTGCCTCCTCAGGCGTTTGGAACAGTGGGCCAACATCGACGTCGAACCCGATATCGGCAAAGGCGGTAGCGATAACCTTGGCACCACGGTCGTGGCCGTCCTGCCCCATTTTCACCACCAGCATACGGGGGCGGCGGCCCTCCTCCTCCGCGAAGCTCTCCACGTCGCGCTGGATTTGGGCGAAGCCCTCGTCGCCCTCATAGGCGGCGCCATACACACCGGCGAGGGTTTTGACCTCGGCGCGGTGGCGTCCAAATACCTTTTCCATCGCGTCCGAAATCTCCCCTACGCTGGCGCGGGCGCGGGCGGCCTCAACCGCGGCGGCCAGCAGATTGCCGTTGCCCCGTGCGGCCTCCTCCAATCCGGCCAATGCCGCATCACAGGCAGCCTGATCGCGGGTGGCGCGGATTTGCTCCAACCGCTCGATCTGGCTGGCACGCACCGCGACGTTGTCGATGTCCAGCACGTCAATCGGCTCTTCCTCATCGCGGCGATATTTGTTCACGCCGACGATAATCTCCTGCCCGCGATCAATGCGGGCCTGTTTCTGTGCGGCGGCTTCCTCGATCCGCAGCTTGGGCATGCCGGAGGCGACGGCCTTGGTCATGCCGCCCATTTCCTCGACTTCCTCGATGATTTTCCACGCTTCCTCGGCCAGATCGGCGGTGAGTTTTTCCACGTAGTAGGAGCCCGCCAGTGGATCGACGACATTGGTGATGCCGGTTTCCTCTTGCAGGATCAGCTGCGTGTTGCGCGCAATGCGGCTGGAATGGGCGGTGGGCAGGCCGATCGCCTCATCAAAGCTGTTGGTGTGCAGCGATTGCGTACCGCCCAAAACAGCGGCCAGTGCCTCGTAAGCTGTGCGCACCACGTTGTTATAGGGGTCCTGCTCCTGCAAGGACACGCCGCTGGTTTGGCAATGGGTGCGCAGCATGGATGAACCCGGTTTCTTCGGCTCGAACTCCGCCATGATCCGTGTCCACAACAGGCGCGCGGCGCGCAGCTTTGCCGCCTCCATGAAGAAGTTCATGCCGATGGCGAAAAAGAAGCTCAACCGCCCGGCAAAGGCATCCACATCCATGCCCGACGCAATCGCCGCCCGCACATATTCGCGCCCGTCCGCCAGCGTGAACGCCAGTTCCTGCACCAGGTTCGCGCCCGCCTCCTGCATGTGATAGCCGGAGATCGAGATCGAGTTGAAGCGCGGCATATTGCTGGATGTGTACCCGATAATATCCGAGATGATCCGCATCGATGGTTCGGGCGGATAGATATAGGTGTTGCGAACCATAAACTCCTTGAGGATATCGTTCTGGATCGTACCTGACAGGTCCGCGATGGAGCATCCCTGCTCCTCCCCCGCCACGATAAAGCTGGCCAGAACAGGGATCACCGCGCCGTTCATCGTCATGGACACGGAAATATCCTTGAGCGGGATACCGTCGAACAGGATCTTCATATCCTCAACGCTATCAATCGCCACGCCTGCCTTGCCGACATCGCCCTCCACCCGTGGGTGGTCGCTGTCATAACCGCGATGCGTCGCCAGATCGAAGGCAACGGAAACGCCCTGCTGGCCGGATTCTAGCGCCTTGCGATAAAAAGCATTGGATTCCTCAGCCGTGGAGAAGCCCGCATATTGCCGGATCGTCCATGGCCGCCCCGCATACATTGTCGCCCGTGGGCCGCGTGTGAACGGCGCATGGCCCGGCGTGCTGCCCACATGGTCCAGCCCCTCCAGATCATCGGCGGTGTATAGCGGCTTAACCGCGATCCCCTCAGGTGTGTTCCATGTCAGATCGTCGAGCGGGCGGCCGCGCAGTTCTTTCTCGGCCAGCTTTTTCCAGTCGGTCATACTAGGTCTCCTTCATGGCGTGGGGCCGGTGGGCGAGACGCTCCATCACGGCGGGTCGCAGGTTGGTATCGGGCGTGGCCGCCCCGCCAAATCGGTGGATTAGGTGAAATTCAGTCACGCTTTTCCCTCCCCTCTGGCGAAAAAATGCCTATATTCTGAACAGAAAGGAGCTTTCATGCTCAAAACTCTTATTGCGGTGCTTACCGTTATTGCGGTGCCCGCTGCGGCACAGGATGATCCGCTGGCCGAATATCTATGGGTCGCACGCCCCGTGATCGTCTTTGCCGACAGCCCGCGTGACCCGCGTGTGGTTGAACAGATCGCCGCCTTCGAACAGGCAGAGCGGGATTTGGAAGATCGCGATGTCATTGTAATCATTGACACCGATGCCGATAGCGCCCTGCGTGACAGGTTCCATCCGCGTGATTTCCAACTGGTTCTGATTGGCAAGGATGGCGAGGTGAAATACCGCAAGCCTGATCCCGTCCCCATCCGCGAGTTGACCCGCGTCATCGACCGCACACCTTTGCGGCAGGACGAATTGCGGGCAGAGCGTGCATTGCGGTTGCAGGAATATGCAAACCCGGTTGCGGAGTAAGCGGGGGCTGCTATTCCTTGAATTCCGCGCGATCCGGTATGCGGTTGAACGCGATTTTGGCACCGGTATAGGCGACCTTGTGCGGGGGCAGCTCGCCGTAGCGGATCGTGTCCTGCCCGAACAGCGCGTTCAGCCGGTCGATGCTGGCGCATAACGCCTCGCCATCCGTTGGTTCGCCCGCAATGCGGTCCGCGAACAGATCGCCGGTATCGTGCTGAACAGGTTGCAAATCCCCTAGCGCCACCGTCACCGAAACCGGTGATTCCAGCCGCAGCATGTCCCAATACCGCTCGAATATTCGCAGCAATGTCAGGCTGTCCTGCGTCGAGGCGATTTTGTAGTCCGCGCTGTGCCGTCCCAGCCGTTCGCATTTCACACCGACATGCAGGGATCGAGCGTAAAACCCCTCGCGCCGTAGACGGGATGCCGCCTTGACCAACAGACGTCTGGCAACCAGTCGCGCCCCCTCGGGCGTGCGGTTTTGTGGTGTCAGGATTTGCCCGTGACCAAAGCTGTGCCGCGCCGTTTCGGGATATTCCACATGCTCGCCCTGTAGCTGACGGATGAAGCGCTCCCCCTCGACGTTCCGCCACAAATGCCGCGCAGCCTTGGGCGACATGGCGTGCAATGCGGTTACATCGTGGATGCCCGCCGCGGCCAAGCGGGGCAAAATCCCCTTGGACACACCGGGCAGTTCCTTGAGCCGCAGATGCGCGATTTTCTGCGGCATAACGCTGGGATGCAGCCAGTCGAGGCCCGGCTTGCGCAATGCCGCCGCAACCTTTGCCAGCATCTTGTTCGGGGCCACCCCGACCGAGCAATTCAACGCCGGATTGACCAGATCGAGGATCGCGCGCTGTACATCCGCCCCGATCGACAACGCCTTGGCCAACCCCTGTTGCGAACCAGTCAACAGGCAGGAAAATTCGTCCACCGAAAATGCCTTGTGAATCGGGATAACCGTATCCACGGCCTGCATAATCCGGTGATGGTAATCCACGAACAGGTCGTGCTGTGCCTCGCGCAATACGATGTCCGGGCAGATCTTTCTCGCCTCGTAGACCCGCATCAAACCGGTGACGCCCGCCTGCTTTGCCTCGCGGCTGGCGGCGATCAGGGCGGCACCCGGTGCGTTCACCGTGACCACGCCCACGGGCCGACCGCGCAGGGCCGGTTCCTCCGCCTGCCAGACCGAGGCGAAGTAGGAATTCATGTCGAAGAACAGCGTGCTGACCTGTGGTTCCATTGCTCTGATCCGGACGACTCAGGGAGGTCATCACACTAGAACATTTAGCGAACAAACGGGAGTCCCTGATACGCGCCTCTTGCCTGAGGCCATGCACACTGCCATATAAAGAGGGAGCGATACCGTCACACCAGTCAGGAGAGCGTCGATATGTCTGAACCAACATATAAGCCACGCCCGATTACCGGTCGGACCGGACCGAAGCCCGGCTATTAACCCAATCGCGCAGTTCATCACTGCGCTGCTGGGTCATTTCATCCCGACGATTGCGCAAAAATTCCGCAACGCCCCTATCGCCATGCCGGATATGAATATCCAGCAACGCAACGGCATCCTGCCCCTGCGCCAGTGATTCCACCTTCATCGAGATATAGGTTTCGTATAGCTGCGCCTTACGAAGCGCGGATAGTTGCGCCACCGCATCTGCGCGCAAATCCTCAGCCAGAATAGCGATGGCGCGGACTTGCTGAAAATAAATCGCTGTCCAGTCGATCACCGTCGGCGGCAACATGGCAACATCCGAAATCAGCGCTGTGAAAATGCTGTCATTGTTTTCCAGCGGAATGAACGGAAAATAACCGGTATGACCGTCCGGCCCCTGCATGATACGCCCGCCGATCCGGTGGCCATATTCCTCCAGATTATCCCGTTCCAGAACCGCAACATAGGCCCTGATTTCCGCTGCTAGAGCGGCCTCCACATCACGAATCCGCTCATTGCGGCGGCGCCGATCGCCCGCTGCGTCACGCAGCAGGGCGAAAAACGCCGTCACAACGGCAGCTATGATCGCAGGGCCGATCCACGATTCCATGGTGTCACTCGAATTCCATGATGACTGCATCCACGGCAAGGCTGTCACCCGCCGCCGCCTTGATCGAGGAGACGATGCCCTTGCGTTCGGCGCGCAGGACGTTCTCCATCTTCATCGCCTCAACTGTGCATAGGGCCTGTCCCTCCTGCACCTCGTCGCCCTCCTCAACCGCGATGGACATGACCAAGCCGGGCATCGGGCACAGCAGCAGTTTCGAGGTATCCGGCGGCAGTTTCTCAGGCATCAGGGCCGCCAGTTCGGCCACACGGGGTGAGCGGACAAAGACCTTACGCGCCGCACCGCGCCATGCCATTTTATAACCATCCGTGATGCGCGATGCCTTTAGCGGCATAGCCACGCCATCCACCACAGCGTCGATCATCACATTGCCGGGTCGCCATTTGGTCAGGTCGATTTTCAGCACCGTGTCGCCAAAGGCCACGTCGAACAGCCAGTCGCCCGCATCGGTCACGCGCACTGCATGGCTGTCACCATTCATCTGTACGACCCAATCTGCACCTGGCTTGAACTCACGCCCCTCCATCGCGCCGGAAACTTGCGCCCCGCGACGCTGGCGCACCAACTGGCACGCGGCGGCAACAGCGAACAGGCGGGTTGCATCGGCATCGGACAGGGCTGCGCCCTCGAACCCATCGGGATATTCTTCCTCGATGAACGCGGTGGTGATGTTGCCTGAAACAAAACGCGGGTGGTCCATCACAGCGGATAGGAACGGCAGGTTGTGGCCGATTCCGTCTACCTCGAACCGATCCAGCGCGCCGCGCATTTCCTCGATCGCATCTGCGCGGGTTGGGCCCCACGAGCACAGCTTGGCAATCATCGGATCGTAGAAGCGGCTGATCTCGCCGCCCTCGTAAACGCCAGTATCGTTGCGCACGCGACGCTCGATTTCCACGGGCGGGCGGTAGCGGGTCAGGCGACCGATAGAGGGCAGGAAGTTGCGGAACGGGTCCTCGGCATATAGGCGGCTTTCCATCGCCCAGCCGTCCAGTTTCACATCATCCTGCTTGATGGCGAGGTGTTCGCCGTAAGCCACGCGGATCATCTGCTCCACCAGATCGACGCCGGTGATCAGCTCGGTCACGGGATGTTCCACCTGAAGGCGGGTGTTCATTTCGAGGAAGTAGAAATTGCGATCCCCGTCCACGATGAACTCAACCGTACCGGCGGAGCAATAATCAACCGCCTGCGCCAGCGCGACGGATTGTTCGCCCATCGCCTTTCGCGTTGCCTCATCAAGGAAGGGAGACGGAGCCTCCTCAATCACCTTTTGGTTCCGGCGCTGGATCGAGCATTCACGCTCGCCCAGATAGATGCAATTGCCGTGCTTATCGCCAAGCACCTGAATTTCGATGTGGCGGGGCTGGGTCACGAATTTCTCGATGAAAATCCGGTCATCGCCGAAGGAATTCGCCGCCTCGGATTTCGATAGGGCGAAACCCTCGCGCGCCTCGTCATCGTTCCATGCGATGCGCATCCCCTTACCGCCGCCGCCGGCAGATGCCTTGATCATTACCGGATAGCCGACCTGCGCCGCGATTTCCGCCGCGTGGTCTGCATCATCAATCAGGCCCATATAGCCGGGAACCGTGGACACGCCTGCCTCGGCCGCCAGCTTCTTGGACGTGATCTTGTCGCCCATCGCCTCAATCGCGCCGACAGGTGGGCCGATAAAGGCAACACCGGCGGCGGACAGCGCCTCGGCAAATTCGGCACGCTCGGACAGGAAGCCATAGCCGGGATGCACTGCCTCGGCGCCGGTTTGTTTGATGGCGTCCATAATCTTGTCGATCACAATATAGGACTGGTTGGCGGGCGGCGGGCCGATATGCACCGCCTCATCCGCCATTTGTACATGCAGCGCGTCGCGATCCGCATCTGAATAAACGGCGACGGTGGCGATCCCCATCTTGCGCGCTGTTTTAATGACGCGACAGGCGATTTCACCCCGATTGGCGATGAGGATTTTCTTGAACATTTCTGCCTCCGTTCAGGCGGTGTTGGAATTGCGGCCCGAACGAGGCCGAAGAGAATTTAGAACGCTCACGGGACCACCACACTGACGGCAGTGCCCGCAATATCTGCGGCAACGCCGATGGTTTTTCCCGTTATTTTGATCGCGGCACCGGCCACGTCACCGATGCAACCGCTCAGCGACAGGCACAGGACCAGTGCCGCGACCCGCATCAGAACAGCTCCGGAAAATTGCGCTGTGCGACATCCATATCGACGCGCAGCAGTGCCTCGTAGGATTCCGCATCAAACGGGTCCTCGGCCGGAACGACCTCGCGGCCGAACAGCCACGAGATGCGCCCCGCATCCAGATTGCCCCGCTCAAACGGTTCGTCGCCAAAAAATTCGATAAGTGCGCCCAGAAAGCCGGAATCGGCCTCACGGTCGGGCTTGCGGCGGTCGCGGTAACGCTCACGCGCCTTGATTTCGGTGATGCCCTTGGTCGCGGCGCGACGGATCACGAATTGAAAATCGGTTCCGCGCAGACGCCCCGGAAATCCACGATGTTTCTGCATTATATCCCCCTTTGACGGGGAGATACCCGCCAATCAGTTGAGTGCGCCAACCCCAGCGCCGAGCAAGCCGCCAACGGCTGCGCCGTCCTCGACATCATTGCCCGTAGCCTCGGCTGCGATTGCACCGGTAGCAGCCCCGATGGCCGCCCCTGCTGCGATTTCGCATCCGCTGAGCGCAAAGAGAAGCAGGAAACCAACCGTTCCTGTGCGAAGCTTGTTAGATTTCGGCATTTTACCCCCAAAACAGCTGTAACAGGGGGCGATGCAGGCCGTACCGCCGCATCGCCCCAACATGCATTAGTTGGTCGCAGCACCCGCCGCAGCACCGACTGCCGCACCGCCGACGGCACCGTCGGACACGTCACGGCCTGTTGCGGCCGCCGTAGCAGCACCAACACCAGCGCCAACAGCCGCGCCATTAAGCGCACCATTGGTTTGTTCCGGCGAGCACGCAGCCGCACCGATGAGAAGGGCTGAAAAGGCAGCAATACGAATTGAAAACATGATTTGATCCTCTGAAAAATATCTTTGTCAGAGGAAAACGCCTGCCGCGCAGATGCGTTCCACGGCGGAATTCCGCGCAAATCATATCGGGTTAGCGCCCTCATTGCGCCGCGGCCCGAATATCGGCGATGACGGATTTAGGCAGATCGGTCACGCAATGCCCGTCATCCAGCGCAAAAACATAGCTGTCGCGTAGAATGTCACCGGGGGCTAGCTCCTCGACAAATCCGACGGCGAGGAAGTCGTAATCCAGCTCGTGATAATTATCCTCACGGCGGCGCATCTCGTCCTCAACCACCGTCAAGCACAGTTCGATCGCTGCACGGGAACGGGCGGGACGGTCCTCCTCGGTCATGGGTTGGCCAAGGTCGTAGAGCATCTCCAGCCCCAAACCGGACAGGCGGCGATCCGTTATCGTCTCGGACCCGATCAGGCGCGGGGCAGTGCCGGAAAGCAGCGTTGGATGTTGCACACCAACCCCGACGGCCAGCTCACAATCGCCCTGCGCGGTCACGGTAAATGCATTGGTGTGGAATCGGGACACGGTGAAGTCCTGATCCTGTTGCTCAGGCGTCCAATCCCACCGTACGGCAAAGCGCGTGGCGTTATGTTCCGCCATCAGGCCCGCATTCATCGGGGCGACCCGCTGACAAATCGACCGGTGATCCCGCGCGACATCAGTTGGCGGGACGGGGCCGTGTGGCTCCGGATTGAAATCAGGGGTAAGGGCCAATTGCAGCGTGTTGATACCGGTCATGCCATCCCGCTCAATCGTGAAGCCGACAACCTGCGTCATGCGCCCACCGCTGAGCGGAATAGTTTGTGCAGATACGGCGACAGGGGCCATCAGCATTAGAAAAGCGACCAGTGTTTTCATCTTACATCCCCTTACTTATTCAAGACGCCAAATGGCACGAATGCCCTTAGCGGGCCGTCACAGGCAGGCGCGCATTGGCAATCCAGCGCGCACGGTTATCAGGATCGGCCAGCACAGCAGCAATCCGCGCCTGCGTGGCCTGCGTTACGGGTCCGGCAACACGACCGCCGGCCCGCACCACCACACCGTCCGGCGTATTCGTGACCTCAACCACCGGCGAGTACCCCCGCAGCGATTGCAACGCCCGCCACAAATCCTGCCGGATCAGATGCGCGAGTCGGCCACGGCGCAACGCCGGAAAGCTGGCCGTTGCGTCCACATCAAATCGCGCAGGCAACTGCCGCGACAGCGTTAGAACGGTGTCGGTTCGGTTCATATGCCAGCTGGATCGGCTCACTTGCGCAGGGCCTCAATCAACTCATCCTTGCTCATGTCCGAGCGGCCCTCGATATCGAGCTCCTGCGCTCGGCTGTACAGCTCCTGTTTGGTCCACTCCTCATAGGCAGGATTAGAGCCGCCCTTTGCCGAAGCACTATCACCCGCATTGGCGATGGCCGCGGATTTGGACTTGGAATAGCCCTCATCGCGCAGCGCCTCGTATTTCTCATCGTCCTTGATGGAGTTCCCGTGATCCTTGGTCATATCCTGCTCTCCTTCTGAAACGTCGGTTTCTATCAGAGTGGAATGTTGTCGTGCTTTTTCCACGGCAGCGCCTGCTTTTTATTGCGCAGCGAGGCGAAGGCGCGGCTGACGCGGCGGCGGGTGGAGTGGGGTAGGATGACCTCGTCGATGAAGCCCTTCTCGGCCGCCTTGAACGGGTTCGCGAAGGCTTCCTCGTAATCCGCCGTGCGCTCCGCGATCTTATCGGGATCGCCCAGTTCGTTGCGATAGATAATCTCCACCGCGCCCTTGGCCCCCATCACGGCGATTTCTGCCGTTGGCCATGCGTAATTCACATCCGCCTTGATATGCTTGGAGGCCATAACATCGTAGGCGCCGCCGTAAGCCTTGCGCGTGATGACTGTCACCTTGGGCACTGTTGCCTCGCCGTAAGCGAACAGCAGTTTCGCGCCGTGCTTGATCACGCCGTTCCATTCCTGCGACGTGCCGGGCAGGAATCCCGGAACATCCACCAGCGTCAGCAGCGGGATTCCGAAGCAATCGCAGAAGCGGACGAAGCGTGCGGCCTTGCGACTGGCGGCGATGTCCAGACAACCGGCCAGCACCAGCGGCTGGTTTGCGACAACGCCAACGGTCCGTCCCTCAAGCCGGATAAAGCCGGTCAGGATATTCTTGGCATAGGCCTCCTGAATCTCGAAGAAATCGCCCTCATCCGCCAGCTTGGTGATCAGTTCCTTCATGTCGTAGGGCGTGTTCGCATTGTCGGGGATCAGCGTATCAAGGCTGTCATCAATGCGGTTCGCGTCGTCAAAGGACGGGCGCACAGGTGGCTTTTCACGGTTGGACAGCGGCAGCAGATCGACCAGGCGGCGGACCTCGGCCAAGGTCTCAACATCGTTTTCGTAAGCTGCATCCGCGACGGACGATTTGGCCGTATGCGTGGATGCACCGCCCAGCTCCTCTGCCGTGACCGTTTCATTCGTCACGGTTTTCACAACGTCAGGGCCGGTGACGAACATGTAGGACGAATCGCGGACCATAAAGATGAAGTCCGTCATGGCCGGCGAATAGACCGCGCCACCTGCACATGGCCCCATAATGACGGAGATTTGCGGGATCACGCCCGATGCCTCAATATTGCGCTGGAACACCTCGGCATAGCCGGCGAGGGAGGCGACTCCCTCCTGAATACGCGCGCCGCCGGAATCGTTCAGGCCGATCACTGGGGCGCCGTTTTGCATCGCCATGTCCATGATCTTACAGATTTTCTGTGCATGGGTTTCGGAGAGCGACCCACCCAAAACCGTGAAATCCTGCGAGAACACATAGACCTGACGCCCATTGATCGTGCCCCAGCCGGTAATGACGCCATCCCCGGGATATTTCTGTTTCTCCATCCCGAAATCGACCGCACGGTGCGCGACGAACATGTCGTATTCCTCGAAGCTATCCGGATCGAGCAGCACGTCCAGACGCTCACGCGCGGTGAGCTTTCCGTTTTTATGCTGACGGTCAATGCGGGCCTGTCCACCGCCAAGGCGGGCCTGAGCGCGGCGTTGTTCGAGCTGATCGAGAATGTCCCTCACGGCGTCCTCCGAATGTGTGGTTCATAGATACGGTAACGGCACTGCATCGCGGGGGGAACAAAAAACAGGTGGCTTTGCAAATATGCGCACCAATCAAATCTGCGAATTGCGAAGTTGCAAAGCTGATTGGCAACCGCGCCCATCCTCGCTATCACACGCACAAGGAGAACCGGCATGATCCCCATACACGCACAATGACCTCGACCCAAGAACGCCACGCCGCCCTGCGCGAACGGCTGATCGACGCCGCACAGGTGCAAATCACCGATGCCGGACTCAGCGCGATCAAGGCGCGCACGCTGGCCACGCAGGTGGGATGCTCGGTCGGCGCGATCTACACCGTATTTCCCGACCTGCACACGCTGATATTAGCCGTGAATGGCCGGACATTTTCCGCCATGGGCGTCGAGATTTCCGCCGCCGTTGCCGCCGTTCAGGATGGGACCCCGCCCGAGCGGCTGATTGCCATGGCGCGAACCTATCTGTCCTTCGCGATTGCCAATCCCCGCCGGTGGAAAGCCCTGTTCGATATCGAGATGAGCGTCGATTCCGGTGTGCCCTCTTGGTACGTCGCGGCGGTCGGGCAATTGTTCGAGCTTATCTCCACCCCGCTGCGCGATCTGTCCCCCGATGCCAGCGAGCAGCGGATCGACATGATGACGCGGGGGCTGTTTTCCTCGATCCACGGGATTGTCCTGCTGGGTGTCGAAAACCGCATCTCCGCCGTCCCCCGTGAGGGGTTGGAGGAGATGATCAGCTTTATCATCCACGCAGCATCTGACGTCACGTCAGCCTGAACAACGTTCACAAATGAGTTGAACGACGTTCACGAAATCCCCATATCAACTTCATGAACGATGTTCACAAGCACTTCGTGAAGGGAGATATGATGTTAAAACTGATAGAGACCCTGTGGCGCGGCAATCAGGCCCGCATGCATGATGCCGCCACCGACCGTTATGCCGTTGAGCTGATCGAGCAGAAAATCCGCGATGCACAAACCGCATTTCGCGCGGCCAAGGGCACACTGGCCACCCTGATACAGCGTGAGCGGGTCGAGGCACGCGCGCTAGAAACATTGGATGCCCGCATCACCGACCTGACCACCCGCGCCGAAATGGCACTGCGCGATGGGCGTGAATATCTGGCACAGGACGCGGCGACCTCCCTCGCGGATCTGGAGAACGAGCGGCAGGTACGCCGTGACACGCTGGACCGGTTACAGGCAAAATGCGCGCGATTGCAGCACAATCTGGACCGGACAAACCGCCGGATCATTGATCTGAGGCAAGGCGCAATCGGCGCACGGGCCGTTGATCGTGAACGCCGCGCACAGGCATCACTGGGCGCCAGCGCCGCAACGCCCCATATGGCCGAGGCGGAGGAGTTGATCGCCCGCGTCATGGGCGCCGATGATCCGTTCGAGCATGACCAGATCGTTCAGGAAATCGATGCGGGGCTGAATGGTTCCGACGTCACCACGCGCCTGGGCGCGGCCGGATATGGCGCACCCACCCGCATTCGCGCCGATGATGTGCTGGCAAGGCTAAGGGCCAACCGGAACGCGACTCTAACACAAGCTGCCCCAACACAGGCCAAAGGATAAGATTATGAAAAACGAAAACAGCAACTCGATCTACACACTGTTTAACATGCTGGGCGTCGCCACGGCTTACGGCATGTTGGCCCTGTCCATCTGGATGGCCCCCGTTGATCTGTCCACCAAGGGGTTCTGGGGCATGGGTGTGTTCCTGCTGACGCTCAGTCTGGTTAATCTGGTGAAATACCGCATTGATGACCGCATTCAGGCGGACCGGATCAGACAGCTGGAAGCCGCACGCGATGATAAGCTGCTGACCGACTTCGTCACCGACGCCAAGAGCTAACCCCTTGCCGCTCCGCTTTGCAAAGACCATCATCAGGTTTGCAAAGCGGGGCGGATACATGGCGCGAACCAAATTATATGCTGGGGTAAAGCTGCGCGAACTGCGTCGCGGCCACGACCTGACTCAAAAGGCATTCGCGGCGCGGCTGGGTGTATCGCTCAGCTATCTCAACCAGATGGAGAACAATCACAGGCCGGTTGCGTCCTCCGTCCTCTTGGCGCTGGCCCGTGAATTTGCATACGACATCACCACGCTGGAGGCAGGCGAGGCAGACCGCATCGCCACCGACATGCGTGAGGCGCTGGCCGATCCGGGGCTAGAGGACGTGCCGCAGGCGGACCTGTCCCTTGTCGCCAGCAACGCCCCTGCCCTTGCCCGTGCCTTCCTGACGCTGCACCGCCAGCACAAGGAAACGACCGAGCGGTTGGCGACTCTGGACGAAAAGCTGGCCCATACCGGATTGGTCCCCCAACCGTGGGAGGAGGTCCGCGATTTCTTTCACTATTGCGACAACTATATCGACGCGATTGACCGCGCGGCGGAGGGGTTCGCAACCCGTCACCTGACGGGACCAGACGTGATGGCCGATCTGTCAGCATGGCTACAGGGGGGCGGCATGCGTCTGGCCCTGCACAGCAACGGCCCGATCCGGCACTTTGACGGCACCACGCTGACCCTGTCCGCCACGGCCAATGCCCAAACCCAGACCTTTCAGGCGCTACACCAAATCGGCCTGATCGCACATGGGGAGCTGATCGACGCGACACTGGACCTTGCCCGATTTACCTCGGACGAGGCGCGAGGCATTGCGCGGGTCGGCTTGGCAAACTATTTCGCGGGTGCGGCACAGATGCCCTATTCCCGCTTTGCCGAGGGTGCGCGCGATTTGCGCCATGATCTGGAGCTGCTCGCCACCCGATTTGGCGCATCGGTGGAACAGGTGGCGCATCGCCTCTCAACCCTGCAACGCCCCGGCGCGCGGGGGGTCCCGTTCTTTTTCGTGCGCGTTGATCCATCGGGCACAATCACCAAGCGCCATTCCGCCACCCGCCTGCAATTCGCGCGGTTCGGCGGTGCCTGTCCCCTGTGGAACGTGCATCGCGCCTTTGAGCAACCGAACGAGTTCCTGCGCCAACTGGCCGAAACGCCGGACGGCATGCGCTATTTCAGCCTGTCGCGGGATGTGTCCAAGCGGGGTGGGCATTTCAACGCCCCCGTGCGGCGGCAGGCCATCGGGCTGGGCTGTGAAATTAGCCACGCGCCGGAACTGGTTTACGCCGATGGCATGGTTGAGGGCACGCCCCAATTCGAGCCGATCGGCGTGTCCTGTCGCATCTGTGCACGCACCGCTTGCCACCAACGCGCAGTGCCGCCATTGGAGCGCGCGGTGCGAATTGATCCCGATAAACGGGGCGCGCTGCCCTACGCATTGGATTGACTGCACGGCGCGGACATTCAATTGATAGGAAAAGCATTCAAGGGAGAAACGTCATGGAACTTACCGGCACACGCATTATCGCCGCTGATCGCGCAACCGTTTGGGCAGCATTGAACGATCCGGAAGTTCTAAAGGCCTGCATCCCCGGCTGCCAGGAGCTGAGCGGATCACCCGAGGATGGGTTCGAGGCAACCGTCGTGCAAAAGGTCGGGCCGGTAAAGGCGACGTTCAAGGGCGCGGTAACATTGCAGGACGTGAACGCCCCCACCAGCTATCGCATCGTGGGTGAGGGCAAAGGTGGCGCCGCCGGTTTCGCCAAGGGCGACGCGGCCGTAACCTTGGCCGAGGTCGAGGACGGCACCGAACTGTCCTACACCGTAGACGCCAAGATCGGCGGCAAATTGGCCCAGCTAGGATCGCGCATCGTGGACGGCTTTGCGAAGAAGATGGCAGACAAGTTTTTCGAGGACTTCAAGACTCAGGTGGAGGGTTCGGGGGAGGCCTGAGGGCCTGCGTTAGAACCAACACGACGCACCAGCTTTGGGTAATCCCGAAAGGTGCAATGCGTAATGCCACTGGACTGTTCTTCAGTGGCGTTACTAACCAGTTGGCTGGCGTTTGAGACAGTGGGATTTCGCATATCAGTCGAGCTGGGCCCGTGGCCGTATGCCTGCTGGCAGATTTCCTTAAATAGTACGCCCCATCCAACGCTGCTGCTTCCATCTGGAATCACAATATCACGGATACTGCTACTCAGATCGGCCGCTGACGTAATCATATCATCGCTACGCCCGCCAATCTCTCCTCTTTGCTCGAGACGATCGAACACTTCCCATAATCCCGCCTGATTGATTGCGATTAGCGGCAGCAGAACAATTAAATTGAGAAGTTTCTCACTTTGCCAAAAGTGGGTACATGTTTCGAGGGTGTCCAGTATTTGCCCCATGTCACGCAAAGACATCTCGCTTTGCGTCGATTCAAAGTATTGTGTGATCAAAGCTGAGGGAGGAATTACCAATTCCTCAGCAAAAGATGCATCCGTTATATTCCGCGTACGCAGCCCCTCCGCAACAAACTGAGCTATGCTCGGTGTATCGAACCGATAGGTCCGACCAAAGAACCGGCGCAGGTATGCCTTTGCATCGAAGCCTTCGCCGTAAACAGCCTTGATCGCATGTTGCAGTTGCTCGGTATCGGTTGCCACGACAAAGGCGACGTTGGGGATGTCGAAAAGGTGCTTGATGCGCTCCAACATCTCAATCGCATAGGTCGGGCGACAGCGGTCTAGCTCGTCGATTAGGATAGTGAAAGGTTTTTCCTCTAGGTCTTTGACTGCCTCCTTAACCTCATCTTTGAAGGCTTTGATGCTTTTCTCGGCGTCTTCAAAGCGTGAGAACAGGGCGTCCGCTTGATCTGACATCAAACGCTCCGCAGCCGCGCTGCCCATTCGCAAAAGACCCTCTGAGGCCCCCGCTGTAAGAATGCCAGCACCGCCACGAATGCCGCCCATGGCGAGGCTCAAGGCAACCGACTTACCCACCTTTTTAAGCCGTCCCGATGGTCGATCAGGGTTCAGCGCGGCAAGCCCTTGGGTCACAGCAGCCAATACAGGCAGCAGCGCATCGTCGGCATGATCCGTTTCCCATGCATTCACATAGACGGCGTGGTCGCCCAGCCGATCGTTGAGCATGTTCATAAAGAACGTCTTGCCCAGACCCCATCCGGCGTCGACGTTCAGAACGCAGCCGTCCTGCCCGTTCACTTGCGATTTCAGAAAACGTTCGACGATATCGACGTCTTCTGTGCGGTTCAGCAGGTCTGGCTTATCCTTTGTCATAGGCGCAACTGTTCCGCCCCCGCCTCTGTTTTGCAACGGCAAACCGCGTCAGGGTACAATGCGACGCTTGGCCCATTCTGCGGGGCGGTGTAGGCGGGGCGCATGACCGATACGACATTACCAAATCACACGATTGCCGATCACATCCGGCGCACTCTGACCCTTGCTTGGCCGGTGGTCATGGCGCGTATGGGCCTTGTCGGGCTGTCCACTGTGGATGTGCTGGTTCTGGGCCGTGCGGGAACCGAGGAGCTGGCGGATTACACGCTGGGCTTATCGATTTACGACAGCTTGCTGGCGACCATGGCCGGCTTGACCATGGGCATCGGTGTTTTGACGGCGCGCAGCACAGGTGCGGGGCTGGACCGCGTTGTCGGGACCATCTGGTCGCGGGGCGTGATTTATGGCGCGCTGCTCGGGTGCCTGATGGCGGCCCTGCTGCAATTCGCGCCGCAGCTCTTTGCCCTACTCGGTCAATCGCCCGAGCGTGCGGCAAGTGCCGGATCGGTGACGCGGGTGGTGGCGCTGGCCCTGCCCTTTGTCGCGATATACCTCGCCACGGCCTCGTTCCTGGAATCGCTGCACCACCCGATGGTGGGCATGTTTGCGGTTGCAGTGGCCAATATCAGCAATCTGGGCCTGAACGTGGTGCTGGTTTTCGGCATCGGTCCCTTCCCCGAGATGGGGGCGGAGGGCGCCGCGCTGGCCACGGTCATCAACTCCGCCCTGCTGGCATTCATGCTGTGGTACTACACCCGGTACCGCCTAAAGGAACGCACCCGCTATGGAATCGGAGAAGTGGCGGTTGAGGCCCCCTCCGCGTCCGAGCAGCGGCGCATCGGCTATGGCGCGGGCCTGTCCTATACGTTCGAGGCGGGTGCCTTCGTCATGATGACCCTGTTCGTCGGGTGGCTGGGCACAATCGCGCTGGCCGTACAGGCGGTGGTTTTCCAATACCTTGCTGTGACATTCATGATGGCGCTTGGCGTTGCCACGGCGACTCAGGTGCGCGTGGGCAATGCATGGGGGCGTGGCGACATGCGCGGCATGGCACTGGCCGGATGGACAGGTATGGGGCTGGTAACGGTCGTCTCAGGCATGTTCGCCATCGTCTACGTGCTGTTTCCGGTGCAGGCCCTGCGTGTATTCACTACCGATCCTGTTTTGCTGGCAGCTGCGGCGCCGGTCATGGTGTGGATGACGCTGGCCCTGATCTTTGACTGCAACCAGTCGGTGATGAGCCATGCTTGCCGTGGTCGTGGCGACACATGGGTGCCCACAGCGATGCACTTGGTCAGCTATTGGATGGTCATGGTGCCCGCCGGATACTGGTTCGGCATCCGCATGGAGGCTGGCGTCAGCGGCATTTACCAAGGTATCGTTCTGGCCAGCGTCGTCAGCGTCACCCTGATGTCCCTGCGGTTCCGCCACCTAACGCGGCAAATCGCGTAACGCGAGGAGAGCGCAATGCCCAGCCCCTTTGACGGTCAGCAAATGGACGGGGTTCACCTGCCCCGCGCCAGCATGAAGAACACCAATTTTGACGGTGTAAACCTGGAGGGCGCGCGGTTTTACGCCGTGATGTGCCGCGCCAGTTTCACCGACTGTAATTTGGTCGAGGCATCGTGGAACGACGTCAACATGTCCGATTGCGTGGTTCAGAATGCGAATATGGCCGCGATGCGGTTTCACGATGTAAACCTGTCGGGCGCGCAGATCAGCAATGCCAATCTGGAGGGGCTGCGCATTTCCGGCGTTAGCCTGCGCCATGCCAGCATCATCGATGCGGATATGGAGGGGATGACGATTAACGGCATTCCCGTCAGTGAGCTGCTGGCCCTGCACACGGCGGCGCAGGGCCAAGAATAGCTTAGAGCTGTTCCATAATCTCGTCAGAGATATCGAAGTTGGCGGTGACGGTCTGAACGTCGTCATCATCCTCCAGCGCCTCGATCAGACGCATCAGTTTTTGCGCGTCCTCCAGGCCCAGCTCGGTTGTTGTCTGTGGCTTCCAGATCAGCTTGGTGCTCTCACTCTCGCCCAGCTCGGCCTCCAGCGCGGTGGAAACCGCGTTCAGGTCCGTGCCGTCGGTGTAGATGGTGTGACCCTCATCCGAGCTTTCCACGTCCTCGGCGCCTGCCTCAATCGCGGCCATCATCACGGTATCGGCATCGCCAACGGCCGAGGTGTAGACGATTTCGCCCTTACGATCGAACATGAACCCGACCGAGCCGGTCTCGCCCAAGTTTCCGCCGTTCTTGGAGAAGGTGGAACGAACATTGGACGCGGTGCGGTTTTTATTGTCGGTCATCGCCTCAACAATGATCGCCACGCCATTGGGGCCGTAACCCTCGTAGCGGATCTCGTCGTAGTTTTCAGCGTCGCCACCGATGGCCTTTTTAATGGCGCGGTCGATGTTATCCTTGGGCATGGACTGCGATTTTGCCTCTTTGACCGCGAGGCGCAGGCGCGGGTTCTTCTCAGGATCGGGGTCGCCCATTTTGGCCGCGACTGTGATCTCCTTGGAGAATTTGGAGAACATCTTGGAGCGCACAGCGTCCTGACGACCCTTGCGATGCTGGATATTTGCCCATTTGGAATGGCCGGCCATGATGGGCCTCCGTCTTACAAGTGATGAAATGCTGCGCGCCTTATAGGTCAGGCACGCGCCTCTGTTCAAGCTAGCGCGCGTTTTTCAGGTGCCGCATCCCGTCACAGTGGCCACAGCACCGGAATAATTACCGCGGATACTGCCCCGATCAGCAGGTTCAGCGGCGTACCGATCCGCAGGAAATCGGTGAATTGATAGCCGCCCGGACCATAAACCAAGGTGTTGGTTTGATAGCCGATTGGCGTGGCAAAGCTGGCCGAGGCCGCAACCATCACCCCCACAACCAGCGGCCGTGGATCAACCCCCAGCACCTGCGCCAAGCCGATAGCAACCGGCGTTACGACCACAGCTACGGCGTTGTTGCTGACCAGCTCGGTCAACAGGGATGTCATCAGGATAATCGCCCAAACCATCAGCGGCGGCGGCAACATACCCAGATACGGGGCCACCGCATTGGCGATCAGATCGACGGAGCCCGCATCCTGCAAACCCTTTCCGATGATCAGCATGGAGAAGATCAGCGCCAGCAATCGACCATCGACAAAGCCCATCGCCTCATCACTATCAATCGAGCGGGTGGCCAGCACAATCGCGACCCCCAACAGCCCGAGGATATGGATCGGTGCCATGCCAAACGCGGACAGGATCACCACGCCTGCCAAAACGGCCAGCACGATGGGGGAATGGGTGCGCCGATAGGGGCGGTCCACAGGCTCAGCCAAATTCACCAGATCAACATCGCGCGCCAGACGCTGAATATCCTCGGGATCGCCCTCCATCAGCAGGGTGTCGCCAACGCGCACGATCACGTCGTCCATTTGGCGGCCCAGATTCTGGTTCCGCCGGTGGATCGCCAATGGATAAACACCGTATCGCCGCCGCAGGCGTAGCCCGCCCAGCGTGCGCCCGACCAGACGGCATCCGGGTGAAATCAGCGCCTCAACCGTGACCATGGCACGGCCATCGGCACTGTCCACCATTACCACATCGGGGCTTTCCTTCAGGCCCAACAGCTCATTCACCGCGGTGCGCAAAACCACGCGATCACCGTCCAGCAGCTCCACATCGGGGAAGTTCCGCCGCAGCGACGCATCCCCCCGCAGCACGTCGATGACCCGCATGCCGTCGCGGCGGAACAGCTCGATCTCCATCACTTTGCGCCCAACCAGGCGGGAGCCGATGGGAACAGCCACCTCGGTAAAGAACTTCTGCGTTTTGCGTTCCGTCAAAAAACCGGCCATAGATTGCCGTTCTGGCAGCAGGATCGGGCCAAAAATCCGCATGTAAACCGCCCCAACCACGACCAGAACCAGACCCAGCGGTGTAATCTCAAACAGGGTAAAGGGGGCCAATCCTGCCTCTCGGGCCACACCGTCAACCAGCAGGTTGGTCGAGGTGCCGATCAGCGTCAGAATACCGCCCAGAATGGCCGCATAACTCAACGGGATCAGCAGCTTGGACGGGGTGACGCCCAATTGTTGTGCCAGCCCGACCACAACGGGGATCAGCATCACCACAACCGGCGTATTGTTCATAAAGGCCGACGCAGCCACGGTCAGCAGGCCCAATCCGGCGATAACCATCACCGGCCGTTTATCCGCCTGCGATGCGATCTGTGCCGTCAACGCGGCCAGTGCCCCCGTGCGCACCATCGCCCCGCTGAGGATGAACATCGCCGCAATCGTCCATGGTGCCGGGTTCGAGATCGAGTCGAGCACCGCCTCCTGCCCGACCAGCCCTGTCACAACCATCGTGCTGGCCGCGACCATGGCCACAACCTCAACCGGCCACCGTTCCATCAGAAACAGCGCGAACATGCCAAGCACAATTGCCAATCCGGCCACGGCCCCGGCAATTTCGAATGACATCACTTCAATCATGGTTTCCGCCCTATCAGCACATTCGAAGCACAATGGCGCAGCGCCACGCACCACCGCAAGTGGTGATCGGCGTATATAGGGGATGTGTTCGGGCCGCGCCTAGTCGCGCGCGCCCCCACGGGGTTGTACCAGTGCGACGCCCACAAGCATAAGTAGCAGCGCGGCCCACACCCATGGGGAATACCGTTCTCCCAATAGCAGCATCGACCAGACAACGCCGCTGCCCGTCACCAGATACGCAACTTGCGCCGCGAAAACCGGTCCGGCCCAACCTACCAGCCAGATATAGCCGGAATAGGCCGCAACATGCAGTATCCCGCTGGCCAAAATGGCGTATTCCGGCGCATGCCAGACGGTAACCGGATTGATCCATTGATCTGTGGCCAGCATCAGCGGCGTGGCAAAGATCAAACCAACCACGGATGCGCCGAACAACACCGATAGCGGGTCCAAACCGCGTGTGCCGAATTTGGCCAGCAGGTTCCCCTCGAACGCGTAGCATAGCGGTGCAATCAGCGCGACCAGCAGCCACGGTGCGGCGCCGGGATCAGGCAGGCTGGTTTCAGGCCCCGCGATCATCGCAATAGCAACTGCGCCCAGTGCAAGGCCCACCAGCCGGATCAACCGCAACCGCTCCAACCCTAGCGCCAGCGCCACGGGCAGAGCAAACATCGGAACAACCGCGATCACAATCGACATGACGCCCGCAGGCAATTCCGCCGCCGCGCGATAGGAAAAGCTGTTTGGGAATATCGTTCCCAACACCGCAACCATAACAAAGATCGGCCAGCCGTGCAGCGGTGGCCACATTCCTCGACGCAGCATCAGCGCACCGAGCAGCAGCGTCGCAATCAACAATTGCCAGAAAATCAAGCCAAATGGCTGATATCCGGTGGAGACGGCGACCTTCGCTGCGGGAACAGTCATGCCCCATGTAACGCCAATGGCCAGCAAGGCCCCTAGCGCTGCGCGACGGTTCATTCAGGGCAGCTTTGCGCCAATCGGCCACCAACGCGGATCGCGTGACAGCTTTTCGCCTTACCCGTGCGGTCATCCGTTTCCACGAAAAAGCCGGACAGGGTTGCGGGCCCCTCAGCGGGGGTAAAGCGAGTTTTCTGCATACCGGTGATAAAGCGGCGCATCGGCTCCGCCTTTTCCATGCCGATCACGCTGTCATAATCGCCGCACATGCCTGCATCGGACATAAACGCCGTGCCCTTAGTCAGGATTTGCGCGTCGCCGGTTGGCACATGGGTATGGGTGCCAACAACCATGCTGGCGCGTCCGTCGCACCAATGACCCATTGCCATCTTCTCGCTCGTCGCCTCGGCGTGGAAATCAACCAGCGTGGCGTTCACCCGCGCGCCCAGCGGCACACGCTTCAGCTCTGCCTCTACCGCGGAAAACGGGTCGGCAAAGGGACGCTTCATGAAGACCTGACCCAGCGCCTGCACCACAAGGATGGTACGGCCACGGCTGACCTCGAACACACGTGCGCCACGGCCAGGTGCGTCCTTGGCAAAATTCAGCGGGCGGATAATCCGGTCATCATTGCCGATATGGGTCAGCATGTCCTTTTGATCAAAGGCATGATCGCCCAGCGTGACGCAATCGGCGCCCGCCTCGAACAGCACATTCGCATGGGCACCGGTCAGGCCCATCCCCCCCGATGAGTTTTCGCCGTTCACAACGACAAAATCGGTACGCAGGCGCGCGCGAAGGTCGGCGAGGCCCTCGGTAATCGCGCGACGGCCTGAACGGCCCATGACATCGCCTAGAAAGAGTATACGCATGCTCGGGGCTTATCCCGTGATTTGCTGCGGTGCAAGAGAGCCACGTTCCGTCACGATCATATCCAGCACCTCGTCCGTTGGTTCGGGCGTTAACGGCAATTGCTGCGCCGCATAGGCATAGCCGATTGCGCGCACAGGTTTGACCGCCCGCAGCCGCTGCAAGGTCCGGTCATAGAACCCACCGCCATAGCCCAGCCTATTGCCCGCCAGATCAAATGCCACCAATGGTACGATCACGGTATCAGGCTGCAATACCTCGGCATTTTCAGGGATTTTCGCCCCGAACGGCCCCGCAATCATAACGCTATCGGGGGTCCATTCGTGAAATTCCAGCGGCTGTCCCTCGGCCACGATCACCGGCACGCAAATCCGGTGCCCCTGTTGCGACAGCGTGTGCATGGCGGGCATGGGGTCTATCTCGGTCCTGATCGCCATATAGGCGGCGACAATACCGGCGGGTTGGCGCAAAACCTCGGCCAGCAGATGTGCGGTGGCATCGCCCTGCCCCGCCGCGTGGGCGACCTTACGTGCGGCAAAGGCACGTTTGCGCAATTCGGATTTGATCTCAGCATTCATGCCCGAACGCTATCCGTGCGAAACAGTGCAGACCAGAGGAAATGAGGTGGCGGGCCCGTAGCAACCGGTGGGCAACTTATTCTCGGGACCTGGAAAACCAGGTGGGCACCAGGTGCGATAGGCCAGGACCGGTCGCAGAGCCAGTTCCCTCAAGAAAAAGTAAGGCCTCGTGAATGTAGAGCCCTGTCGAGAGGAACAGCACCCGCCACCGCATAAACTAGGATGATATGCGCCGGATGCAAGGGGAATGGAGTCGAGTATTGACGCGCCGTTCCCGCTACGTTCCAATAGCGCCATGACAGAACAAATGGCCCCCGGATTCGAGATTGCACGCGGCGTGTGGCGCCACCTGTCCACGCTGAACATGACCGCCCTAACCGAATATGTGCCCGCACGGGGCCTGCGTGTCGATCTGGTCGCCCTGACCGATAAGGGCGAGGTCTGGATTATCGAGTGCAAAAGCTCGCTCGCGGATTTCAGGTCCGACACGAAATGGCAAAACTATCTGGAATGGTGCGACCGTTTCTTTTGGGCCGTGCCGAATGATTTTCCGGTGGAGGTTCTGCCCGATGAAACCGGCCTGATTCTGGCCGACAGATTCGACGCCGCCATCGTGCGCGATGCGCCATTGGACAAGATGGCCGCCGCGCGGCGCAAGGCGATGACGCTAAAAATCGCCCGCACCGCCATGCGGCGGCAGCTTAGCTGGCTGGAACCGGATTTGGGTGCGCCCCGAGATTAACGGGCAGCCTCGATCGCAGGGCGCACACGCGCCTCCAACGCACCGGGGGTCACAGGGCCGGGAAAGCGCAAAACAACGCGCCCCTCGCTATCAATCACAAAGGTTTCAGGCACGCCGTACAGGCCCCAATCGATGCCCGTGCGGCCAGTTTCATCCGCACCAACCGCCGTATAGGGGTCGCCCAGCTCGGCCAGAAAGGCGCGGGCATCCTCCGGATCATCCTTGTAGTTCACGCCGACGATGGGAATCCCCTCCTCCGCCAACTGCATCAGGACAGGGTGTTCTACACGGCACGGGCCGCACCAGCTGGCCCAGAAATTCACCAGCATCACCTCACCACCCAGTTCGGGCAGCGGGCCGCCAAACGGCTCCACGCTCAGCGGTGGCGCGGGCTGCGCGATGAACTGCGATTGCAGCTCGTCCGGATTGTCCCGCAGCATCGCCCATAAAAACGTGCCGAGGATAGAGGCCGCAATGACCGGCACAATCAGGATGGGTGAGAGTTTACGTTTTGCCATTCTGGCGTTCCACCTTCTGCAACGCGGCGCGCACCTTGGCCGAGCGCCAGATCGATAGTCCGACCAGACCACCCACCAACAGGATCGTCACGCCGTAAGCCGCTAAAACGAAATGAGCGTACTGTCCCAGCATCACGCTACCTGCCGCAACATCAGCGCGCGCAACCGACGGGCGCGGATTTCTGTGCGGGTGCGCAGCAGAACCAGCGCCACAAACAGCAGCACAAATCCGGCAATGGAAAACAGCAGCGGTTGATAAAACACATCTGCCACGTTTTCCTCGGCATCCATGCTCAGCGAGGCCCCCTGATGCAGACCCTGATTCCAGATCAGCACGGCATAGCGGGATAGCAGCGCGAAAACCGATCCGACGAGGCACAGGATTGAGGTTAAATCCGCCGCCGTATCCGGCTCATCCACCGCCTGCCACAGGGCGATATAGCCCAGATAGAACACGAACAGGATCAGGAACGAGGTCAGCCGCGGGTCCCATTCCCACCACGTCCCCCACATCGGCTGCCCCCAGATCGCGCCGGTCAGCAGCGCGACCAAGGTCATCACGGCCCCGATTGGTGCAGCCGCCCGCGCTGCCAGTGCGCTGACATGGTGCCGCCGGATCAGCCAGATCAGCGAGGTGACAAACATCATGAACCACGCATTGATCGCAATAAATGCAGCCGGAACATGGATGTAGATAATCTTGACCGTGGACCCCTGCCGAAAATCATCGGGCGTATAGAAAAAGCCCCAGATCAAACCAATGCTAAGACACAACGCCGCCGCCCCGGAAATCCAAGGCAGGAAGCGGGACACGATGCGCGTAAACCGCGCGGGGTTGGCGAATTCCCAAATGCTCATAGCCCCGATGTATCGGCGCGCTTGCACACGCGCAAGCGCACGGATGTCACAGGTGCGTCACGTCGCATCCACACCCACCGCATCGGCCACATTGGCGAATCCGTCGCGGGCCAGCAGCCCCTCCAGATCGCGCAGGATCGTACCGACCAGCGCCATACCGCCATAGACCAGCGCGCTATAAATTTGCAGTGCCGATGCACCGGCCCGAATCCGCGCATAGGCATCGGCACCGGATGAAATCCCGCCAACGCCGACCAAGGGGATCGCGCCATTGGTCAGGCGGTACACATCGGCCAAGACTTGCTGTGCCAGATCACGCAGAGGCGCGCCAGACAGACCACCGGCTTCGCCCGCATGGGGGCTGCTCAACCCCTCGCGCCGCAGGGTGGTGTTGGTGGCGATAATCGCGTCCACCTTGGACTGCAAGGCAACATCGCACAGCTCCGCCAGCGCGGTTTCGTCCATATCAGGTGCGATTTTCAGCAGCACGGGGATCGGACGCTCCAACCCCTTGCGCGCCTGCATGACGCCTGCCAGCAGGCTGGACAGGGCCTCCGCCCCCTGCAAATCGCGCAGTTTCTCCGTATTGGGCGAGGACACATTCACCGTCGCAAAATCAATAAAGGGACCAGCATGGGCCAGCACACGCGCGAAATCATCGGCGCGATCGGTGCTGTCCTTGTTCGCGCCAAGGTTCAGGCCAACCACTCCGGGGCGGCGGCGGGCCGCTAGACGGGTCGCAATCGCCTCCATCCCGTCATTATTGAACCCGAACCGGTTGATGACGGCCTTATCCTCGGTCAAACGAAACAGGCGGGGGCGTGGATTGCCGGGCTGCGGGCGGGGCGTTGCCGCGCCAACCTCAACAAAGCCCAGACCGCTGACCAGCAAGGGGTCCACGGCCTCGGCATTCTTGTCAAAACCGGCGGCGATGCCCAGCGGATTTGGCAGATCGAGACCCGCAATACTGGTGGCCAAGCGCGGCGACGTGACCGGACCCGGTTTCGGCACCAACCCCAAGCGCAACGCATTGATCGCGACATGGTGTGCTTGCTCCGGATCTATCCGGCGCAACAGGCCAAGGGCGAGGCGGTCAATCATGCGATACCCTCGGCAAAAACATGGGCGCCATCGCGCAATTCCAGCTCGCTATGGCTGACGACCTCGTCCAGTTTCAGGTCACGGTAAAGATGCGGGAATAATGCACCGCCGCGGCTGACCTCCCATTTCAGGTCAGCGGTCAGGTTATCCGATTCGACGATAGCGAGGATCAATCCCTGCGCACCGGCAAAGTGTTTCGCCGCCGTTTCCCGCAGCGTTTCCGCGGTGGAAAAGTGGATATATCCGTCGATCAAATCAATTGGCGCACCGGCGGTTTGGCCCTGTGCGACCAGATCGGCCCATTCGTTCTGTCGGAAAATCTTGTAGATCAGCATAGCGTCCTCCTGCGGCGGCAGGGGTAGCGGGCGCGGCGCGCGCGGGCAAGTGTGCTATCCCTGCGGTGTTGACGACTTTCGCTGGCCCTTACGCTCCAGCCCCAGTGCTTGCTCGCGCCAGATGATCAGCAAACCGGCGGCCACAACGATAGCGGCACCGATCAGCGTGCGTCCTGTGGGCACCTCTCCAAACAGGCCATAGCCCAAGATAAGTGCGAAAATCATCGAGGCATAGTCAAACGGCGCAATCACCGCTGTCGGCGCATAGCGATAAGCCGAGGTCAGCAGGATTTGCCCGACGCCACCGATCAACCCCGCCGCGACCAACATGCCAAACGTGGCCGGATCGGGCATCACCCAACCGAAGGGAATGGTCGCCAAGGCAAGGACACTGGCCGTAATCGAGAACCAGAACGTGATCGAGGAGGTCTTCTCCGTCGCGACCAGCTTGCGGATGAAAACATGGGCCATGGCCACAAAAACAGCCGAGACGAGGACGATCACCGCGCCTAGGGTTTCGGTATCAGTCAACCCGTCCGAGCTTAGCGTCGTCAGCCGTGGCGACAGGACGATCCCAACGCCGACCAAGCCCATGCCGACCGCCGTTAAACGGACGAGGCGGACCTGCTCCCCCAGAAACATCGCGGCCAGGATAACGGCAAATAGCGGTGCGGCATATCCAATCGCGGTCACCTCAGGCAGCGGCAACAGGCCCAAACCGGCAAAGGTCAACGCCATCGCCGTGGTGCCAACAATACCGCGCCACAAATGCGACATCGGGTTCGCCGTGGCGATGCCCGCGCGCAACCCGACGCCCTGCAATGCGATCCACGCCAAGATCACCGGAACGGCAAAGATGGACCGAAAAAACACGGTTTGGCCTGCCGGAATGGTATCCGACACAGATTTCACGATTGCGGCCATACACACGAAGGTGGCCACAGATGCGATTTTGAGGAAGATGCCACGCAAAAAGATCATTTGCGCAGGCTACAGCCTGTATGACGGCTGTCTCCCCTCTATTTACGCATATCAGCCCTGCTAAAATAGTACGGGCGGGCGGTTATTCGTCATCCTCAGTACTGTGCCGCTGCAACAGGGGAAATTGGGTTGCGATGAAGATAAAGGTCAGAATCATCTGGCCGAATGTATCCAGCCAAATCCACGCTTCCTCACCCAATACGCGCCATGTAAATTCGTTAAACAGCGCCATCGCGGCAAAGAATATCGCCCAGTTGCGCGTGAAGATCATCCAACCCTCATCGCTCAACGGCATTACCTCACCCATCAGGTAGCGTAAATAACTACGCCCCTGCACCCAAACGCCGAATCCCAGGATAAAGGCGAACAGGCTATACACCACCGTCGGGCGCATTTTGGTAAAGACATCATCATTCAGCCAGATCGTCAGCCCGCCAAAAACGACTACGATAATTGCCGTAAACACCGCCATGCGCGGCAATGTGCGGGTTAGCGCCCAGCTGATGACCAGCGAGATCAGGATCAGTGGCACAAAGATCGCCGTGGCGGCCACAACGCCGGAATATTCCACTCCGCCATAGGTTACGCCCTGATCCGAGAAGCGTTGGTAAGCAAAGAAATAGGCCCCGACCGGTCCGACCTCCAGCACCAACTTCAGGATAGGATTGAGTTTTTTCGCTTCGGCCATGTCAGCCTCCAAATTCGACGAGGACCGCACCGGCGGCGATGAGGGCCATCAGGATGGCGCGTGTTGGTCCTACATGTTCCCGCAGGAATAGCCAGCCGATTGCGGCGGCAAAGACAGTTGATGTTTCGCGCAAAACTGCGGCCTCTCCCACTTTATCAAGGCGCGTGGCCAACATAACCGCACCAAAGCTTATAAATCCCAACAGACCACCGGCAAGGCCGCGCAGCATCAGCGGCGCCGGATCGGGCCGGTTTTCCATGCGTTTCCAGCGTGCTAGTGCCACCCACGGGAACAGGCCCAGACCATCTATAACGAAAAACCATGCAAGAAAGGTAAACGCATTTTCGGCAAAGCGAATGCCATACGCATCGTAGATCGTGTAGAGTGAGGTCAGAACACCGGTAAGTGCGGCGAGGATTAGCGCCGTGATCAGGGCGCTGCGGGCAACCGTTTCGGCACGCAGGTTCACCGCAGCCAACCCCAAAATTGCAAATGATACCAATGCCGTACCCGCCCATTGAAAGGGCGTGAAATGCTCATGAAACACCGCACCTGCCGCCAGAACCGTGACCACGGGCGCGGTGCCGCGCACCACGGGATAGACGACGGTATAGGCGCCACGCGTATAGGCCATCGCCATTAACCATTTATAGGCTGCGTGGATGACAAAAACGCCCAGCAGGATCAGCCATAGACGTGGTGTAGGCAGTGGAAACACGAATAGCGCGACGGGTAAGGCCATGATTCCATAGCAGATATCGATCGCGCCGCGGGTCATCCATGGATCATGGCGGCCCTTTTGCAGCGCGCCGAACATCGCGTGGGCCAGCGCCGAGGTTAGCGCGAGGATCATCGCGAGCTGGTGCCCTGCGGCGGTGCCCTCGATGCTGGTGATCCAGTCGGTCATCGGGGTTCAGCCCTTTGAAATTGGCAGGCTGCTATATGGCTGGAAAGCGGCTGCTCTTTGGCTGCGCAGTAAACTCGGTCGGGTATTCGCCCCCGGAATTTGTGGGGGCGAACCGCGTCGCAGTGATCAATCCGCATCAGCGCCGGTTAGGGCTCGGGCGAATTCGTCGGGATCGAAGGGTTGCAGGTCCTCGATGCTTTCGCCCACTCCAATCGCATGGATCGGCAGGCCGAAACGGTCGGCCAGTGCGACGAGGACACCGCCCTTGGCCGTGCCGTCCAGCTTGGTCATGACAAGGCCGGATACGTCGGCAATCTTTCGGAAGGTTTCAACCTGCCCCACCGCGTTTTGGCCAGTGGAGGCATCCAGAACCAGCAGCGTATTGTGCGGTGCGTCCGGGTCTTTCTTACGGATCACGCGGACGATCTTGGCCAGTTCCTCCATCAGATCGGCACGGTTTTGCAGGCGACCCGCCGTGTCGATCATCAGCAGGTCTGCGCCATCTGCCTCCGCCTTGACCATCGCGTCATAGGCCAGCGATGCGGGGTCGGAGCCCTGCGCCGCCGTCATCACAGGAACGCCGGCGCGATCACCCCAGACCTGCAACTGCTCAACAGCGGCGGCGCGGAATGTATCGCCCGCCGCGATCACCACGGATTTGCCAGCATCACGGAACTGGCTGGCCAATTTGCCGATGGTTGTGGTTTTGCCCGAGCCGTTCACCCCGACCACCAGCACGACCTGCGGTTTTTTCGGGTAGAGCGGCATGGGGCGGGCCACAGGCTCGATTATTTTCGAGATTTCCTGCGCCAGCGCGTCCTTGATTTCCGCCGTGGAAAGACGTTTGCCGAAACGCCCCTCGGCCAAGGCGGCAGTGACGTTGATCGAGGTTTCCACGCCCATATCGGACTGGATCAGCAGCTCCTCAAGGCTTTCGAGCATCGCATCGTCAAGGATACGGCGCGGCGCATCCGTGCGGCCCAGCGCGCGGGCGATAAAGCCCGGTTTGGGTGCAGGCGCCGTGGTCAGCGTCGGTGCGGGCTGTGGGTCCGGTGTGGGCGCTGGCAGGGGCTCGGGTGCGGGGGCCTCCTCAACGATAGCGTCCAGCCCTTCCTCAAGTTTCGAGGAGGACTTTAGCAAGCGATTTTTGAGCTTACCGAAGAATGACATAGGCGGACCTTTCGTGTTGCCCGATATCTAAACCGTCGCGGGGGCGGTTGAAAGGGGCGCGGCGCGCTATGGCGGATTTCCGCTGAGCCGCGTGGCCACGATGCGCCAATCCCCTGTTATCGCATCGGCTGCATCCTCGCCCGTCAGCGCCCCGAACTTGAACCCATGCCCCGAATCAGCGCTAAGCCACAGGGTGCGACCCTGCCCGCGCAGCACGAAATCCTGGCTCGGCGCCATCAGGTAGAAATTCGCCACAGTTTTGATGGGTGTGTATTGGTCCAGATCGCGCAATCGCCCGCGATAAGCGTTGAGGATCGTTGCCGTATCATCCGGCGTCACGTCCCGCTGTGTTTCGGGATCGCCCGGTTGGGTGTGCAGCCCGTAGCCGAGCTTTAGCGGCAGGCCCGCAACGGGTGGAATGCCCCACAGGTCGTCCTGCCCGCCCATATCCACCCATGCGGGGGCGTTCTGCCATGCGGCGCAATAGGCCGCTGGCGGGTCGGCATAAACCACGGTGGCGCGGCGGGCATGGGTGTTTTGCGCAAACCACGGGTTCAGCGCGGGCAGGCCCACCCCCGCCGCAACGATCAGCCGGTCGGCCTGCATTGAACCGCGCGCCGTTTGGATCATGGCGGTATCGGCATCCACCTGCGTTACTGGGCAATCGGGGATCAGGGTTACGCCGCGTGCGGTTAGCCAGCGCAGCAAGCCCTCAACAATGCGGTCCGACAGCAATGCCCCGCCATCCTGCGTGACGAGGGCGTAGCGCACGCCCTCCGATTCAACCATTGGCAGGGTCTTGGGCAAATCCTCGGGCGGGATGATCTGGTGCTGCATGTTTGCCGAGGCTAGTTCGGCCCGCGCGATATCGGTCCAGTCGCCTGCGTTACGGCTGAGCGCAAAGACGCCCCGCGCCACATAGGGACGGGCATCGATATCGGTGAACAGGCGGTCCCATGCGGCATAGGCCTGCGCCATACGGCCCGCGTAATGGGGCTGCCCCGCATAGTGGCTGCGGATCAGGCGATGGTGGTCCCAACTGGCGGATAGCGGATTGGGCAGCGGTTCACGTTCCACCACCGTGACTTGCCAACCGCGCAGGGTTAGGGCCCGCGCTGTGCACAGGCCGTTAATGCCGCCGCCGACGATCAGTGCTGTGTTCATGGGTGCCTCCGTGACGGAGCTTGGCGTAGGGGGTGTTGCTTGGCAATCTGGCTGAGGCGTGGGCTAGTTCGGGCGCAGGTCCAGCATCCATTCGACATGGTCGGCAATGGCGGGGGGCCAGTCCTGCATGGCGGCAATCATGGTCGGGCGATCATGGGCGTAGAGGGCGCGGCTGGCCTCCTCGAAACGGGGCAGATCACCGGCGAGGTGCGACATAACGCGATAGGCTGCGTCGATGCGCGCCGGTTGCGGGTCGGTATCGGCGCGGCGGGCCTCCTCAACCAAGCGGCGCAAGGTGGCCGAGGCGCCGCCCTTTTGCTGCGCCAGCCAGTCCCAGTGGCGGGGCAGCAGCGTGACCTCCTTGGCCGTGACGCCCAATTTCGGACGGCCCGGTGCGCGTGGTGCGGCGGCGTGGCGGGTGCGGATTTCGTCCTGCGTTCCGCGCAAGTCCAGATCAACAACCTGCCCCGTCACGTCGCAGAAGATCAGCGCGGGTGCCTGCATTTCCGACACAGCAACGGCCACGTCGGGCAATGCGCCTGAGGCAACGATGCGCCCGTCGCGAAAGGCGGTGAATGTGGTGGTTTGGGTCATGGTGCTCTCCTGCGCTCCTTTTACCCCGATAAAACCAGGAATCAATATTACCCGTATAATATTATTCGCGGGCGTTGCCTTTGCCCCGGCGGGGTCGGCATGCTACCTGCGCTGAACAACGTATTTGCAGGGCTGGGCACGATGGACGAGCAGGTAACATTCGGGGGCGCGGATCTGGACCGTGCGGCGCATATTCGTGAGGACGCGATCGGCCTGTCCGCCGCGTGGTCCCACCCCAAGGTCGGCGTCATGGCCGTTTGGCGCGGCAAACCCCTGATGAGCGACGGGCCTGAGCCGGATTTGATCTGGCTGCCCAGCGACCACCCTGCCCTGTCGCATGGTGTGGAAAAGCCGATCTTTCTGGGCCTGACCAAAACCAGTGAGCCTCGCTTCGCAATTGATCTGTCCGCATGGGCCGAGCCCGCGGATGAGAGCAATGCCATGGCCGGTTTTCTGGACCCGTCGCGCAATGGGGCGGCCTGTTTGCCCAGCGGCACGTCCTTTGCCGATATGCGCGCCAATATGGGTGTGTTGAGCCATGCGGATGCGGGCAATGCAGCAATGGCGCGGGGCATTCTGGAATGGCATCGCAGCCACCGGTTTTGTGCGCGCTGCGGCCAGCCCTCGGAACCGATCAAGGGGGGGTGGAGCCGCAAGTGCCCATCCTGCGGGACACCGCATTTTCCGCGCACGGACCCCGTTGTCATCATGCTGATCACCCACGGCAATGACGTGCTGGTTGGCCGTTCGCCCGGTTGGCCACAGGGCATGTATTCGCTGCTGGCCGGGTTTATGGAGCCCGGCGAAACCATCGAGGCCGCCGTGCGACGTGAGGTTATGGAAGAAACAGCAGTCACCGTCGGTCCTGTGCGCTATCTGGCGTCGCAGCCATGGCCGTTCCCTGCCTCGCTGATGATTGGTTGCGCGGGGGAGGCACTGGACACCGAGATCACAATTGATCCGGTCGAGTTGGAGGACGCGATGTGGATCAGCCGTGAGCGCTGTATGAGCGCGATGAGCGGTCATGATCCCGAAATCCGCCCCGCACGACCGGGCGCTATTGCCCGCCACTTGATCGACATGTGGCTACAAGACAGGACGTAAGACATGCATCTGACCACCAGCACCCGCATCGAGCAGCCCAAATCCGCAGTTTTCGAACGGGTCAGCGATCCGGCCAGCTTTGCCGCGCTGAATGACAGCATCAACGTGGCCCCTGCCGGACCCGATGCATGGACGCTGACCGCCGATATGAACGGCTCCGAAGTTGCCGCCGATCTGGTGCGCACCACCTGCGATGCCGACGGAAATGTTGTTTACGAGGCATCGGCGCAGGGTCTGCTGATCACCGTTTCCTTCGCCATGACCGAGGTGGAATGCGAAACGGATCTGGAGGTCTCGCTCGACTTTGCGGGCGCGTCGATGAAGGGCAAGATGCTGATGCAGGGCCTGAAACTGATGGGCCCAAAGATGCAAAACGGGCTGGAGAAGATGGTTCGCAAACTGGCGCGTACCGCCTGAACCTAACCGCGCGCACTGGACGTTTCGCGTGACGCACCTATCGTCATTGGAAACACGGGAGAGTTCCATGCGCCGCACCCTAAGCTTCGTCTTTGCCCTTATCACCGCAGGATGTTCGCCCGCCGATCTGCTGAACGCGGTTTCGGGTTCGGATAATGTGCGCGAGACGAAGAACCTGAGCTACGGCCCGCTGGAACGTCACAGTTACGACCTGTACGAACCGGTGGCCGCGGCACCTGATGTGCCCCTGATCCTATACGTTCATGGCGGGTCGTGGCGTGAGGGGTCCAAGGATATCTACCGCTTCCTCGGCACGGCGCTGGGGGATGCGGGGTATCCTGTTGCGGTTATGAATTACCGCCTAAGCCCCGAAACGGTGTTCCCCGGTTTTGTTGAGGATGCGGCGCTGGCGGCGGATCATTTTCTGGACGGGGACCGCCCTGTTGTCGTGATGGGTCATTCGGCGGGCGCGCACATTGCATCGCTGCTGGCCTATGATCCGCGCTATATGCAGACGCTAGGGCGCAGCAATTGCGATTTTGCGGGGTTTATCGGCTTGGCCGGACCCTATGAGTTTTTGCCCCTGACCGACCCCAAGCACATGGAAACCTTTCCCGAGGAAACCCGCGATCAAAGCCAGCCCTATAACTTCGCCGAGGGGCCAAAGCCGCCATCGCTGTTGCTGCACGGGTTTGCCGATACCACCGTCCACGCCGAGGATACCGAGTTGATGAGCGCGGCATTGGAGGCAGCAGGCAATCAGGTGGATGCGCGGCTATATGACGGGGTGAGCCATATCGACATCATCAGCGCGTTTTCACGCTATGGCTATCTGCGGCGGGGTGCGCCCAGCTTTGGTGATGTGACGGGGTGGTTGGCGAATCTGCCCGAAAGCAACTGCCGATAGGTGGGTTTCGGGGGCACGGAATGATGCGCCCCCGAAACGGTATGCTTAGTCTTCCTTGACCACGCGCAGATGCAATTCGCGCAACTGCTCGTTCGTTGGGTCGGATGGTCCGCCCAGCATCAGGTCCTCTGCGCGCTGGTTCATCGGGAACATGATGACCTCGCGGATGTTCGCCTCGTCCGCCAATAGCATCACGATACGGTCGATACCTGCCGCACAACCGCCGTGGGGTGGAGCGCCGTATTTGAAGGCGTTGACCATGCCGCCGAAACGCTTGTCCACCTCGGAGTTCGGGTAGCCGGCGATCTCGAACGCCTTGTACATGATCTCGGGCTTGTGGTTCCGGATCGCGCCTGAGATCAGTTCGTAGCCGTTACAGGCCAGATCGTACTGGTAGCCCAGCGCCTTGAGAGGATCGCCGTTCAGCGCCTCCATCCCGCCCTGCGGCATCGAGAACGGGTTGTGCGAGAAGTCGATCTTGCCGTCCTCGGTTTTCTCGTACATCGGGAAATCAACGATCCATGCGAAGCGGAAGGTGTCCGTCTCGCTGATGTTCAGTTCCGTGCCGATGACGTTGCGCGCGCGGCCTGCGACGCCCTCAAACGCCTCAGGCTTACCGCCAAGGAAGAATGCGGCGTCGCCAACCTCAAGACCGAGCTGCTGGCGGATCGCCTCTGTCCGCTCAGGCCCGATGTTTTTGGCGAGAGGGCCTGCGGCCTCCATGCCTTCGCCCTGATCGCGCCAGAAGATGTAGCCCATGCCGGGCAGACCCTGTTCCTGCGCGAATTTATTCATGCGGTCACAGAACTTGCGGCTGCCACCGGTCGGGGCCGGAATGGCGCGAACCTGCGTGCCCTCCTGCTCCAGCAGTTTGGCGAAGATCGCGAAGCCGGAACCGGCGAAATGCTCGGACACGTCCTGCATGATGATCGGGTTGCGCAGGTCAGGTTTGTCCGAACCGTATTTCTCCAGCGCCTCGGCGTAGGGGATTTTGACCCATTCGGTGTCAACCTTACGACCGCCGCCGAATTCCTCGAAGATACCCTGGATCACGGGCTGGACAGTGTTGAACACGTCCTCCTGCTCAACGAAGCTCATCTCCACGTCCAACTGGTAGAAGTCGGTGGGCGAGCGGTCGGCGCGAGGATCCTCGTCACGGAAACATGGGGCGATCTGGAAGTATTTGTCGAAGCCGCCAACCATGATCAGCTGCTTGAACTGCTGTGGGGCCTGCGGCAGCGCGTAGAATTTGCCCGGGTGCAGGCGCGATGGCACGAGGAAGTCGCGCGCGCCCTCGGGGCTGGACGCGGTGATGATCGGCGTCTGAAATTCGTTGAAGTCGATATCCCACATCCGCTTACGAATGGACTTCACCACGTCCGAGCGCAGGATAATGTTGTCGTGCAGCGACTGGCGGCGCAAATCGAGGAAGCGGTATTTCAGGCGCGTTTCCTCGGGGTAGTCCTGATCGCCGAACACTGGCAGGGGCAGTTCGTCGGATTTGCCCAGAACCTCCAGCCCGCGCACATAGACCTCAACCTCACCTGTCGGGATGTTGGGGTTTACCAGATCGGCCGAGCGGGCCTTGACCGTGCCGTCGATGCGGATCACCCACTCGGAGCGGACCTTCTCAAGCTCGGCAAAAACGGGGCTGTCGCTGTCGGCCAGAACCTGTGTCATGCCGTAATGGTCGCGCAGGTCGATAAACAACACGCCGCCATGGTCACGGACGCGGTGGACCCAACCGGACAGCCGGATATCGTCGCCCACATTATCGGAACGAAGGTCGGCGCAAGTGTGGCTACGATAGGCGTGCATAATATCTCTCCCGGATGGGCGTCCACTGGATGCGGACGGTCCGAGCCGATACACCTTGCCTATCGTGCGAAGTCAAGGGAGCGTGCTCAACGACGTGTCGCGAAAAACCGCGTCAACAGCGCGCTGGCGGCCCTTTCCCCGATGCCCGGATAGATTTCGGGCCGGTGATGGCACTGCGGATGCGACAGAACACAGGGCCCCTGTTCGACCCCGCCGGATTTCGGATCAGATGCGGCGTAATACAATCGGCCAATGCGCGCAGCGGCAATTGCGCCCGCGCACATCGGGCATGGTTCCAGCGTTACATGCAGGTCGGCACCGGTCAGACGCTCCTGCCCCAAAACCTGACAGGCCGCCCGAATGGCCAGCATTTCCGCATGGGCCGTGGGATCATTTAACGTACGGGTGCGATTGCCGGCCGCCGCAATAATCTCGCCCCCCATGACAATAACCGCGCCAACGGGCACCTCGCCCAATGCGGCGGCGTCCTCTGCCTGCTTCATCGCGGCATGCATATAGGAGGTAAAACGGGTCATATCCCTGTTTGCCCGCCCCCGTGACAGGGCGCAACCGCGCGCATCGCATTCCCGAAATATCCTCGCCGAAGGCAGCTACGTTGCGACGTGCACCGCAATGTATGATTGCACGGATCGCCCGCCCCGCGTATGCGGTGCTTATGACGAACACCACACCAGACGGCGAGCGGATCGCCAAACGCATGGCGCGCGCCGGACGCGCCTCCCGCAGAGAGGCCGAGCGCCTGATCGGCGAGGGTCGCGTGCGCGTAAACGGCAAGACAATCGACAGCCCCGCGCTGAACGTGACCGCCGCCGACAAGATCGAGGTGGACGGTATCCCCTTGGCCGCGGCAGAGGCACCGCGCATGTGGCGCTATTACAAGCCTGTCGGGCTGGTCACATCCGAGCGTGACGAAAAGGGCCGCCCCACCGTATTCGACCGCCTGCCCCCTGAATTGCCCCGCGTGATGAGCGTCGGGCGGCTGGATCTGAACTCCGAGGGCCTACTGCTGCTGACCAATGATGGTGAGCTGAAGCGCCGGTTGGAGCTGCCCTCCACGGGCTGGACGCGCAAATACCGCGTGCGGGCCAAGGGAAATCCGACCGAGGCAACGCTAAAGCCGCTGGAGCGTGGCATCGTCATCGACGGTGAGAAATTCCGCCCGATGACCGTCACCATTGACCGTGTGCAGGGCGCGAATTGCTGGCTGACCATCGGTTTGAAGGAGGGCAAGAATCGCGAGATTCGCCGTGCTTTGAACGAGGTTGGACTAGACGTGAACCGCCTGATCCGCGTCAGCTACGGCCCGTTCCAGTTGAGCGAGCTAAAGGACGGTGAGGTCGAGGAGATTCGCGGCAAGATCATGCGCGATCAACTGGGCATCAAGGCAGAACCGCAGGCCGTGCAACGCGCCCGCCGCGCGCCCCCTGCCGCAGACCCATCCCGAAGTCTGCGCAAGAAGCGCTGAATTTTTTACGCTGCCGCTGTAAACGCGGCAGTGCACCTCTTCGTGTTAATGCACCGAACGCTTCCCATTGGGCGCTGCCGACTTTAGTTTATCCATCTCTGATGGAGGCACAGCCATGGATCACAAAGCATTTCTAACCTCTTTGAGTGCAGCCCAGCGCGATGATCTGACGACGCGCAGTGATGCCAAGGGCTTGCGGCACTTGGTAGGGCATTGGGGCGCGATCGCGCTGTGCCTGAACCTGATCCTGTTCAAAGTCCCGCTATGGCAGGCGATCATGGTTGTGCAGGGCGTCCTGCTGGTTTTTCTGTTCACGCTGCTGCATGAGACGAGCCACAAGACGCCCTTTGCAAGCGGCTGGATCAATGATGTGGTGGGGCATATCTGCGGATTCGTTCTGTTTTTGCCGTCAAACTGGTTCCGCTACTTTCACTTTGCGCACCACCGGTTCACGCAGATACCGGACAAGGATCCTGAGATGGAGGCCCCGAAACCGCAAAGCCGGGGGGAATATATCCGGCATGTCTCAGGCATTCCGGTTTGGATCAGTCATTTTAAAACGCTGATCGGTAACGCGGTAGGCGCGCAGCACGCTGACTATATCCCGACGGCGCGGCGCGGCAAAATCAAGACTGAGGCGCGGCTATATCTGGCCGGATATACCCTGTTGTTGGGGCTGAGTATTTGGCTGGACTCAACGGTGCTGATCTACATCTGGCTATTGCCGATATTACTGGGTCAGCCGTTTCTGCGTCTGTATTTGCTGGCGGAACATGGGCGCTGTCCGACCGTTGCAAATATGTTTGAAAACACGCGAACCACCTTCACCAACAGGTTGGTGCGGGCCATTGCGTGGAACATGCCCTTTCATACAGAGCATCACACCTATCCATCGGTGCCGTTTCATAAGCTGCCGGAGCTGCATGTGCTGGCCAAGCCGCATTTAATGGTCAGTGAGGATGGGTATGCAGAATTCAACAAGAACTACATTCGTGAGGCGCTTGACTGAGCCCGTCGGCCTGAGGCTTCGCGGTAGTATCTAGGGGTGCAGGTGCCGACCGAAATCGGCACCTGCGTCGTTGATCACATCTCGGGGTAGATCGGGAAGCGGTCGCACATTGCCTTGACCTTGGCGCGGACGGAGGCTTCGACCTCGGCGTTGCCATCGGGGCCGTTTGCGGCGAGGCCGTCTACGACTTCGACGATCAGGTTGCCGATTTCCTCGAATTCCGCCTCACCAAAGCCGCGGGTTGTGCCTGCGGGTGTGCCCAGACGGATGCCGGAGGTGACCATCGGCTTTTCCGGATCGAACGGGATGCCGTTTTTGTTGCAGGTGATGTGCGCGCGGCCCAGTGCCTCCTCGGTCGCGTTGCCCTTTACGCCCTTGGGACGCAGATCGACCAGCATCAGGTGCGTGTCGGTGCCACCGGTCACGATGTCCAAGCCGCCCTTCATCAGCGATTCGGCCAGTTTCTGCGCGTTGCGGATGACCTGAGCCTGATAGGATTTGAATTCGGGGCGCAGCGCCTCACCAAAGGCCACAGCCTTGGCAGCGATCACGTGCATCAGGGGGCCGCCCTGAATGCCGGGGAAGATCGCGGAGTTTACTTTCTTCGCGATAGCCTCGTCATTGGTCAGGATCATGCCGCCACGTGGGCCGCGCAGGGTTTTATGCGTGGTTGTGGTGGCAACATGGGCGTGGGGGAACGGCGACGGGTGGTGGCCCGCTGCAACCAGACCGGCGAAGTGCGCCATATCGACCAGCAGAAGCGCACCGACAGAATCAGCAATTTCGCGCATCTTGGCAAAATCGACCTGACGCGGAATCGCTGAACCGCCTGCGATGATCATCTTTGGCTGATGCTCAGTCGCGAGGCGCTGAACCTCGTCATAATCCAGCAGGCTGTCCTGACGGCGCACACCGTAATGCACAGCGTTGAACCACTTGCCCGACTGGTTCGGCTTCGCGCCGTGGGTCAGGTGGCCGCCTGCGTCCAGGCTCATGCCCAGAATGGTGTCGCCGGGCTTCAACAGCGCCGTGAACACGCCCTGGTTTGCCTGCGAGCCGGAATTTGGCTGAACGTTTACAAAGTCACAGACGAAAAGCTGCTTTGCGCGGTCGATGGCCAGGTTTTCGGCGACATCAACGTGCTGACACCCGCCGTAATAGCGGCGGCCCGGATAGCCCTCGGCGTATTTATTGGTCAGGACGGATCCCTGCGCCTGCATTACGGCGCGGCTGACGATGTTTTCGGACGCGATCAATTCGATCTCGTCGCGCTGACGTGTCAGCTCATCCGTCATGGAGCCGAACAGCTCGGGGTCGCGCTCAGCAAGGCTTTGGGTGAAAAAACCCTCATCACGTACAGAATTGGTCATGGTCATCTCCTCGATATCACTGCGCGCAGTATGCGGCTTCGTCGGCGGCTGCCGCGCCCTGATGCGACACAGGCGCGTACAGGAGCGAAGCAATTCTCGCCATTGTCCTATGCCGAGGCGCGTCGCGGTGGAAGCCTTAACCCGCAATGATCACGCAGCTTGGCCATAGATGTGAAGAAACGCCGTTTCCGATACAGCGCACGGCGCGCGTATGGCGCAAAACAAACAAATTTCGCTCTGAGTGCAAAAAGCGGGTTTTTACCTCTTGCGGCCCCCGAACGATTCTCCTAATAACCCCACACAGCGCGGCGAGACAGACTACTCGCTACCAGATGCGCCCTTCGTCTAGTGGTCTAGGACGTCGCCCTTTCACGGCGAAAACACGGGTTCGAGTCCCGTAGGGCGTACCATTTACTTCCCCATCGACACGCAGAAATACACCCCTCCGGGGATACCGTTCGGTATGCGCCAAATGCAGGCTATACCCACTGTGCAGTCGGTGCGATGCTGACACATGTGACGTGCCGACACCCGCATCGTGCGAAAACTGGCGAATAAACCAGCGGGCGGTGGGCATGGCGTTCTTTGATTTTCTGAATGGCATCGGAAACTACAACAATTACACCACTGGACGGCTGAATCAGCGGCATCGCTTTGTCGTGGCGCCCTTTGTTCAGGATATAACCGGTGCGCGCGTGCTGGATCTGGCCTCGCAATTTGCCCAATACCCTCAAACAGACGCAAAGGATCGTGTGACGCTGATCCACGACGATATCTATAGCGATCTGGAGCAACGTGGCACGCGGGGTGAGACATTCGACATCGTGTCGATGCTGGGGATTCTATATCATGTGATGGACCATTACGGGTTTCTGGTCCGCGTTGCCCGCCTGAACCCGCGCCTGATTATCATCGACAGCGAATTCATCACCAGCAAGAGCCCTTCGATCCGGTTGATCCGCGAACGTACGGATAATGTCCTGAACGCGACCGCCGATTTGCCGGGGCAGGCCGTGACCATCAAGGGGATTCCCAGCACGTCGGGCATGGAGGCCATGGCCGATGTTCTGGGCTATCGTTGCGAGTGGATGGATTGGAGCACCCTGCCTGAGCAAGATCGCGTTGGTCTGCGTGACTATTTCCGCGATAAACCGCGATGCCGTGGCACCTGCATATGGCGCAAGGTTGAAGCCACTGAATAATCGGAAACAATCCCTGTAACGGGCGACTGTAATATACCCGTCACCACTTCACCCTTTACTAACGAGCAAACAGGCAGCACGATATCTTGTGAGAGCGGCGCATTGCAGCGGCCTATCTCGCATAGATGACCAGCCCTAGCGGGCATACCTGCCGGGGCGCACCAATAGGAGCGCGGCATGGATACGCTGGAACACTATCTCACCTCCGAGGACGCAGACCCGATTGATATCGTCGAAACACTTGCCGCGCATAAGGCGTGGGAATTCGATCGGATCACGGACAACCAGATTGCGATGGAGATCGAGGGGGCTTGGCACACCTATTCCCTGTCGCTGGCATGGTCTGCCCATGACGAAACGCTGCGACTGGTTTGCACCTTTGATCTAGATGTGGACGCGACGCGCAGAGAGCAGGTTCTGGAGCTGATCGACGGCGCGAATGATCGCATTTGGTTGGGGAATTTCACGACGTGGTCTGAACAGGGGCTGATCGTGTTCCGCTATGGCCTGAACCTGGCTGGTGGCGCATCGGCCAGTGGTACGCAAATCAATGACATGATCGCCACAGCTGTCGGGGCATGTGAACAATACTACCCCGCCTTCCAACTATGCCTCGAAGATGGCGCCTGTGCGCAACAGGCCCTAGGCATCGCTATGTCGCAGGCGTATGGTCGCGCCTGATCGAAGACGTTTGCGGAGGTTCCATGTCCTTGGACATCATCAATCAACGCGGCCTTGTTTTGCTGGGATGCGGCAAGATGGGTTCCGCTATGCTGGAGGGATGGCTGGCGCGCGGCGTTGCGCCCTCATCCGTTTCCATCATTGATCCCTACCCGTCTGCGCGGCTCGAATCGCTGGCCGAACAGGGATTGCAGCTAAACGCGGCGTTGCCGGACAATCCGGCGATCTGCATTCTGGCGGTCAAACCCCAGATGATGCAGGACGCCCTGCCCCAGATCAGCGATATCGCACGCGGTGGCACGATTTTCCTGTCGATCGCGGCGGGCACCTCCATTGGTTATTTCGAGAGTGTTCTGGGCCGCAAGGCAGCGATCGTGCGGGCGATGCCGAATACTCCGGCCGCGGTTGGTCGTGGTATCACCGCGATTGTCGGCAATGGCGCGGCGGGAGCGGATGCGCTGGATCTGGCGGATGAGCTGCTTCAGGCTGTCGGTCAAACGGTTCGCCTGCAAGGTGAGGATCAGATGGATGCGGTGACTGCCGTTTCCGGCTCCGGCCCTGCCTATGTGTTCCATATGATCGAGGCACTGGCCGCCGCAGGTGTGGCCGAGGGGCTGCCAGCGGATTTGGCCATGCAATTGGCCAAGGCAACCGTGGGCGGCGCTGGCGCGTTGGCTGAGGAAGCGACCGAAATGCCCGATGCCCTGCGGGTGAATGTCACGTCCAAGGGGGGCACGACAGCCGCCGCATTGGATGTTTTGATGAATGACGCAACTGGTTTGGCGCCGCTAATGCGCCGGGCCGTCAAAGCCGCGGCAGACCGCTCGCGCGAACTGGGAGAATGACGATGGACAAGAGCTTCAACCCTTTCGACCCCGAAGCGATGATGAAGATGATGCAGCAGATGCCCTTTGCGGACATGATGCCCAAAATGCCGGGTTTCGATCCTGCCGCGCTGAACGATATGCAAAGCCGCAATATGGAGGCGTTTCAGGCAGCAAACTCCGCCGCATCCGCCGCCTATAAGGACCTGTTCGCAAAGCAGGTCGAGCTGATGAAAACCATGATGAGCGAGGCAAAAGCCAACGCAGATGCCGCGCGCGATCCTGCCAAGGCGCAGGAGGTCATGACCGCTGGCGTGCAAAAGGCAATGGACCTCAGCACGGAATTGGCCGGTGAGGCACAAAAGGCAAATGCCCGTGCGTGGGAAATCGTTTCCGCCCGCATGCGCGACTCAATTTCCGAACTAGAAGAGATGGCAAAGCCAAAGTGAGCGATACGATAAGCTTCGACGACTTTCAAAAAGTCGATGTCCGCGTGGGGGAAATCCTCCGCGCGGAAATCTTTCCTGAGGCACGCAAGCCTGCGATCAAGCTGTGGATCGATTTTGGCGGTGAAATCGGGGAGCGTAAAAGCTCGGCCCAGATCACCGCGCATTACGATCCCACCACGCTGATCGGCAAGCAGGTCATGGCGGTTGTGAACTTCCCCCCACGCCAAATCGGGCCGTTCATGTCAGAGGTGCTGGTGCTGGGCCTGCCAGATGAAACCGGCGAGATTCGCCTGATCGGGCCGGATGGGCCTGTTCCCCTAGGCGGGCGGATGCACTGATGAAGATTTTTGTGACCCGGCGTTTGCCGGACAGCATCATGGCGCGCGCACGGGCGCTGGGTGCTGAATTGCATGATAGTGACGAGGTGCTCGGCGATGGTGCCCGCGCCGCGCTGCTGCACGATTATGACGCGATTCTATGCACGCTGGGCGACCGGTTTAGTGCCGATATGTTCGCGGGTGATTTGCGATGCAAGATCATCGCGAATTTCGGCGTGGGCTATAACCATATCGACGCGGATGCGGCCAAGGGGGCGGGCATCACCGTCACCAACACGCCCGGCGTGTTGACCGATGCCACCGCCGATTTGGCCATGACGCTGATGCTGATGGCCCTGCGCCGCGCGGCGGAGGGCGAGCGGATGGTTCGTGCTGATGCTTGGGCCGGTTGGACGCCAACGCAAATGCTGGGCCAGAACGTCACCGGACGCACGCTGGGCATTATCGGTATGGGCCGGATCGGTCAGGCCATGGCGCGTAAGGCGCATTACGGTTTCGGCATGGAAATCGTGTTCTACAACCGCTCGGCCAAGGAGCTGGACTTTCCCGCGACGCAATTGGCCACCGTGGCCGATGTCGCCAGTGCAGCCGATATTGTGGCGATCCATGCGCCAGGTGGGGCGGAAACCAAACACTTGTTTGACGCCACAGCCATTGCCGCGATGAAGCCGACGGGCATCCTGATCAACACCGCCCGTGGTGATGTGCTGGATGAGGCGGCCCTGATCGATGCATTGCAGGCGGGTGCGATTTTCGGCGCTGGTCTGGATGTGTACGAGGAGGAACCCGTGGTTCCTGCCGCGTTGCGCGCGCTGGATAACGTGGTTTTGCTGCCGCATTTAGGCTCCGCCACGTTGAAGGTGCGTGAGGCGATGGGGGATATGGCCTTGGACAATATCGAAGCCTTTATCGGGGGGCATGACGTGCCGAATCCGGTATGAGCGATCTGATCCAGGTGCAGGAGGCCCTCGCCGATGCGGTCCGCGTGGTTGAGGAGCTGAACGAGGTCGTCACCGACCAAGCGAACCGGATTGAGCTGTTGGAGCGCCGCGTCGCCATGTTGATGAGCCGCGCCGCCGAACAGGAGGCAGATCAGATGAGCGGCCTGCCTATCGCGGATCAACGTCCGCCACATTACTGAGGTTTTGCAGCGGCACCCAACCAACCTGCCCCGCCGCGTTCTGGCATAGCGCCCAGCCGTGGCGGGTTTCGATCCGGATCAGGGCCTCGCCCATGGTGCAGGTCAGTTCCGCCGCTGAATAGTTGCGGGTGGCGCGGCCCTCAACAATAAGATCATCGGGCACCCAGCCCTGCCGCCCATCCGGCGCAATGGCCCATAACCAGCGATACCCGTGCCAGAAATCTTCGCGCCCCGTCAGAGTGACGGGATCGTCCGCTGCAACGCGGATCGGGTCGGGATAGCTGGCGGTCCATGCGGTCCGAACGCGGGTCACTTGGCCGCGACGGCCGCATCTGGGCGCAATCGGGGCCGGGCGGTTTGCCGATGCCCGATAGAACGGCACACGAGGATCACCGGCAGCAGCCCGAATGCCACAATGACAAGGCTGGGCACCGCCGCCTGCGTCAAACGCTCATCCGCGGCGAGACGATGCGCCTGCACGGCCAGCGTGTCGTAGTTGAACGGGCGCATGATCAGGGTGGCGGGCAGTTCCTTCATCACGTCAACGAACACGATCAGCAGGGCGGTCATCACCGTGCCGCGCAAAATCGGGAAGTGTACGCCCAGCAGCACCCGACCCGGTGTGCGGCCCAAGGTCCGCGCCACAGCGTCCACATTCGGCGCAACCGTGCCCATACCCGAATCCACCGCCGACAGGGCCGCCGCCATAAAGCGGGACATATAGGCAATCACCAGCAGCCAGATGGAACCGGTGAACAGCAGACCGGTATCGATACCGAACTGCGCCTCCATCACAGCATCAATGGCGTTGTCCAACTTGGCAAAGGGAACCAGCAGGCCGACTGCGATCACCCCACCCGGCACGGCATAGCCCAGACCGGCGAGCAGCAGCATCGTGGTGGACCAGCGCCCGCCCCGCAGGCGCGCGGCAAAGGCCATCAGCATTGCCGCACAGACCGTGACCACCGCCGCAATCCCCGCCAATGTCAGCGAATTGGCCATAAAGGCGCGATAGCGTGGCTCAAACAGGCTTTGATCCGCCTTTAACGCCATCAGGCCCAGCATGATAACCGGAATGATGAATCCGACCAGAATCGGGATCGCGCAGGCGCCGAAGGCAATGGCCGCACGCACGCCGCGCAGTTGCGTTGCCTCCATCCCCGATAATTGCCCGGCCAGCCCGCGCATATGCGCCCGTGCGCGGCCCCGCTGGATACGCTCCAACGTGGCCAGCAGCAGCGCAAAGCCCAGCAGGCACAGCGCTAGTTGCGCGGCGGCGGCACGGTCGCCCATGGAAAACCACGCTTGGTAGATGCCCGTCGAGAAGGTCTGTACGCCGAAATAGCTGACGGTGCCGTAATCGGCGATCGTTTCCATCACGGTTAGGGCGACGCCACCGGCAATGGCGGGCCGCGCAATCGGCAGGCAGACGCGGCGAAAGGCCTGCCACGGGCTCTGCCCCAAGGTACGCGCCGCCAGATAGGCACTGGCCGATTGCTGGCGAAAGGCGGATCGCGCCAGCAGGTAAACATAGGGATACAGGCACAGGATCAACATCGCGGCGGCACCGCCGGTGGATCGCACCTCGGGGAACCAGTAATCGCGGCGGCCCCAGTCGAAAATCTCTCTCAGCCCTGTTTGCACGGGTCCGGGGAAATCCAGCAGCGTCGTATAGGCATAGGCCAGCACATAGGCCGGAAAGGCCAGCGGCAGCGCCAGCGCCACCTCAACCAACCGTTTTCCGGGAAAGTTATACAGCGTCACCAGCCATGCCGAGCCCGTGCCCAGCACCGCAGTTCCCACCGCGACACAGGCCACGAGGATCAGCGTTGTGCCGATATAGCGGGGCAGCACCGTCTGCGCCAGCAGCCCCCATGTTTCCAGATCACCCAACAGCGCCGCAATGCCCGCCGCGCACATCGGCAGGATGCACAACAGCGCGATAACCCAGCCAAATCTGATTATGCCGTTTTCGCCCACGCTGCCCTCAATCCCGACTTGCGCGCTCAGGATTAAAGGGACGTGAGGCGAAGGGCAAGGTCAGCCGGTTTTCAGCCCTCGCAATGACAACGCACTGGCCACCGCCATCAGCGCCGCTGTGCCCAGGCATAGGGGCAAGCCGCCATATTGATAGCTGACCCCCGACAGGATCGTCCCGATCAGACGCCCCGCTGCATTGGCCATGTAGTAAAACCCGACATCCATGGTCACACGCTCCGCCTGTCCCAAGGCAAGGATCAGGTAGGAGTGCAATGCGGAGTTCAGCGCAAACACCGCGCCAAAGATCAGCAAGCCAATCGCAATGATAACAGCCAAGCCGGCAGGCGCGATCAGGGCGATCCCCGCCAGCGCCCCGATCACCGCGCTGAGCACCCAGACCCAGCGCCGCGTCAGCATCACGATATGCGACAGCTCCTGCCCTTGGGCACGCAACAGGCGCGGTGCGGTCGCTTGAACGATGCCATAGAGCACAATCCACGCGGCCATGAAGCTGCCGATCAGGAAGAAAGTATTACGGTTCCCTGCCTCGGTCCCATCGGACAGCACGGCGTAGAAAAACACCGGAATGCCGACAACGAACCACGTATCGCGTGCGCCAAACAGGAATAGCCGTGCAAGGCTGAGCGCGTTGATCGCCGGATCGCGTGACCAGACCTGCGCGAATTTCACGCCCTTTAGCCCGCGTGGCAATCCGGGTGGCAGAAACAGCGCAACCGCGATCAGGATCATCGTCAGGCCCGCCGCCATCACCCATAGTGACGGGGTAAAGCCCAGCGTCGCCAGCAAAATCGCGCCCAGCGCAAAGCCCGCGCCCTTTACCGCGTTTTTCGATCCGGTCAGCAGGGCAACCCAGCGGAACAGCGTGTTGCCTGTATCGGGGGCCAGCAGACGAACCGCGCTTTTGGCGGACATCTTGGACAAATCCTTGGCCACGCCGGACGCACCCTGAACGGCGGCGACAAAGATGACCGAGGCGCCGATCCTCCATGTCGGGTCCAGTTGCGCCAACCCGATCAGCGCGGCGACCTGCACCGCCAGACCGGCATATAGCGTCGAGGCAAGCCCGAACCGTGCCGCGATCCACCCCGCGGACAGGTTGGTAACAACGCCCATCGCCTCGTACACCACGAACAACCATGCCAATTGGAACGGGCTGAACCCCAGCGTGTGGAAATGCAGCAGCACCAACATACGCAGCGCACCATCGGTCAGCATAAAGGCCCAATAGGCGGCGGTGACGGCGATATAGGCTCTCATCAGTTTGGCCCCTATCCAGCGGCAATCATGCGGGCAATATCGACGACGCGGCAGGAATAGGCCCACTCATTGTCGTACCACGCAAACATCTTGGCCTGCGTGCCGTTGACCACCATGGTCGAGGGCGCGTCGATGATCGCGGATCGCGCATCACCCTGATAATCGCTGGAAACCAGCGGACGATGTTCTACCCCTAGAATGCCATCCAGTTCGCCGGATGCAGCACGGGCAAAAGCCTCGTTGAGTTCCTCGGCGGTGGTTTCGCGTTCCAGCTCGAACACGCAATCGGTTAGTGAGGCATTGAGCATCGGCACCCGCACCGCGTGGCCGTTCAGCTTTCCCGTCAGTTGCGGATAGATCAGCGTGATCGCCGTGGCGGAACCGGTCGTTGTGGGGATCAGGTTGGTCAGCGAGGACCGCGCGCGGCGCAAATCCTTCATCGGTTTATCAATCACTACCTGCGTATTGGTCACATCATGGATCGTGGTGATGGACCCATGACGGATGCCGAACTCCTGCAACATCACCTTGACCACCGGCGCCAGACAGTTGGTCGTGCAACTGGCCGCTGTGACCAGATCGTGCTGCGCGGGATCGTACAGATCGTGGTTCACACCGTAGACGAGGTTCAGCGCATCACCATCCTTGACCGGAGCGGAGACCAGAATGCGTACTCCGGCATCGCGGTACGCTTGCAGCTTGACCGCGGTTTTGTGTTTTCCGGTGCAATCGATCACCAGATCAACATCGCCCAGCGGCAGGTCGGCAGGGTTTGCGATGTTCAGCATCCGCACGTCGTGGCCATCCAGGGTCAGCGTATCGTCCTGCCCGCTGACCGGAACGCCCCAGCGGCGCTGAACGCTGTCAAATTCCAGCATATGGGCATGTGCCGCCGCATCGCCTACCAGATCATTCACCCAGACCAGATCACCGCCATGGCCCATATCCACCATGCGTCGCAGAACCAGCTTACCGATCCGGCCAAGTCCCGTCAGACCCATCCGCATATCACGTCTCCCACGCCACTCATCGCTACTTAACCGCATTTACGTCACGCGTATCCAAGGGCCGTGACAGTTCCATGACTCCGCCGGCCGATGCGGCGATCTGTGAAATAAGATGATTGGATGATCTTGTGATTGCACACCATTTCCAGCAAAGTTGCCCCTCAATAGCGGGAGAGTGCGATGTATGTAGTAACACACCCAACGCGGCCAATTGGTGGGCAAAAGCCCGGCACGTCCGGCCTGCGTAAAAAGACCAAGGTCTTTATGACACCGCATTACGTTGAGAACTTCATACAAGCGACCTTTGACGCCATTGGCGGTGCGCGCGGCAAAACATTCGTCATCGGCGGGGACGGGCGTTACTTTAACGCGCAGGCCATTCAGGTGATCCTGCGCATGGCTGCGGCCAATGGCGCGGCGCGCTGCATCGTGGGCATGGGCGGGCTGCTATCCACCCCCGCCGCGTCGAACCTGATCCGCGTGCGCGAGGCTGATGGCGGGTTGATCCTGTCCGCATCACACAATCCGGGCGGAATAGATGAGGATTTCGGGATCAAGTATAACACCGCCAATGGCGGCCCCGCACCGGAATCCGTGACCGAGGCAATCTTTAACCGCACCAAGACCCTGTCCCGCTATAACATCATCGAGAAACAGGACGTTGATCTGAACGCCTTGGGCGAGGCGACGCTGGGCGACATGGTGGTCGAGATCGTGCACCCCGTGACCGATTACGCCGCGCTGATGTCATTCCTGTTCGATTTCAACGCGATCAGAGCGCTGTTCGCATCCGGCTTTACCATGCGCTTTGACGCCATGCATGCCGTGACCGGCCCCTATGCCCATGCCATTCTGGAGGAACAGTTAGGGGCGGCCCCGGGAACCGTGGTCAACGGCGTGCCCTCGCCCGATTTTGGTGGCGGGCACCCTGACCCGAACCCTGTTTGGGCCTCCGGTCTGATGACCCTGATGATGGGACCGGATGCGCCCGATTTCGGCGCGGCATCGGACGGGGACGGGGATCGCAATATGATCGTCGGGCGCGGGATTTACGTGACCCCCTCGGATAGCCTTGCCGTGCTGGCCGCAAATGCTCATCTGGCCCCGGGATATACCGACGGGCTGATGGGGATTGCACGCTCCATGCCGACCAGCCGCGCGGCGGACCGTGTGGCGGAAAAGCTGGGCATCCCCGCCTTTGAAACGCCAACCGGCTGGAAATTCTTTGGCAACCTGCTGGATGACGGACAGGCCACCCTGTGTGGTGAGGAAAGTGCCGGGACCGGATCGGACCATGTGCGCGAAAAGGACGGCTTGTGGGCGGTTCTGCTCTGGCTGAACATTCTGGCCGTCCGCAAGCAAAGCGTGTCGGACATGCTGAATGAGCATTGGGCGACCTATGGCCGGAACTACTATTCCCGCCACGATTACGAGGGTGTCAATGCCGGTGCGGCGGAACGCATGATTACGGACCTGCGCGAGCGTTTGTCCACCCTGCCCGGCACGGCCTATGGCCCGCTCAGCGTGATTGAGGCGGATGATTTCGCCTATACCGATCCTGTTGATGGGTCCGTATCGGAACATCAGGGCATTCGGATTATCCTGACACAGGGCGCACGCATCGTGATGCGCCTATCGGGCACTGGCACCGTGGGTGCGACCCTGCGCGTGTATCTGGAGCAGGTTGAGGAGGATCCCAGCCGCTTTGATCGCGATCCGCAGGATGCACTGTCCGATGTTATCGCAGCGGCGGAGGCGATTGCATCCATCCGCGAAACCACAGGCCGCGATGCGCCTGACGTGCGCACCTAGGCATTTATCCGATGCCCGCGCGATTACGTGCGGGCATCAATTTGTGTAATGTGCATCGGGCAGTCGAACCGCCTGATGCATATCGCGATTACTCGCCGACTTTCGCCTCTAGCGCGTCAAGGCGCGCGGACAGGGTCGCGTTTTCCTCGCGTGCCTTTTGCGCCATGGCGCGCACGGCGTCGAATTCCTCACGCGTTACAAAGTCGCGATCAGCCAGCCAGCGGTCCATCAGGCCCTTCATCGTGTTCTCGGCCTCGGTGCGGGCGCCCTGTGCAACGCCCATCGCGTTGGTCATCAGCTGGCTCATATCGTCTAGGATGCGGTTTCTGGTCTGCATGGATTCGGCCTCCTCTGGCGGGTTGTATCTGATATGGGAGGGCATCGGCCCTGTGGCAAGCGTGACTTGACTTCGCAGCCCTGTCATGGGGATAGGGTGGTGCACCCAAAACGAGGTAGGCTATGCCCTTTCCCGACATCGATCCCATCGCGTTTCAGTTTACCGTTCTCGGTTTTACCTTAGCACTGCGCTGGTATGCGCTGGCCTATATTGTTGGCATCATCGGCGGATGGTGGCTGGCCGGACGGATCGTGCGCCGTGATGCCCTGTGGGGCAAGGTGTCACCGATCACCCCGAAACACCTAGAAGATTTTGTCACCTGGGCCATTCTGGGCATCATTGTTGGCGGGCGGCTGGGCTATGTGATTTTCTATCAACCCGCATATTTCCTGAGCAATCCGGCTGAGATCATCCGCGTCTGGGATGGCGGGATGAGCTTTCACGGTGGTTTCCTGGGCGTTGTGGTTGCGATCATCGTCTATGCGTGGCGCAACGGTATTCCACTACTGAACCTTGCCGATCTGATCGCCGTGGTGGCGCCAATCGGGCTGCTGCTGGGGCGGATTGCGAATTTCGTGAATGCCGAGCTGTGGGGCCGCCCGACGACGGTGCCGTGGGGCGTTTCCTTCCCCGGATCGCGGGCGCAAATCTGCCCTGAGTTCTGGCCTATCGGGCCTAGCGATGCCTGTATCCGCCACCCCTCGCAGCTATATGAGGCCGCGCTAGAGGGGCTGGTCCTGTTCGCCGTTCTACTATTCGCCGTATGGGTCCTGCGTATTTTGCGCCGCCCCGGTGTTGTGACCGGCATGTTTTTTATCGGCTACGGATTGGCGCGCACATTTGTTGAGTTTTTCCGGCAGGGCGATGTTCAGTATGTCAGTGAGGGCAATCCCTTTGGCCAAGTCATCCGCTTTGGCGACAGCGCATGGGCCGGATTGAGCATGGGGCAAATCCTGTCCTTGCCCATGATCGCCATCGGCATCGGGTTCCTGCTGTGGTCGCGTCGCGCAAAATGAGCGCGCTTGGCGATATTCTAAAGCGGCAAATCGCTCTGTCCGGACCGCTAAGCGTGGCGGAATATATGACCCTGTGCCTGCAACATCCGCAGCACGGTTATTACATCACCCGCGACCCGTTCGGTGCGGCGGGTGATTTCACGACCGCGCCGGAAATCAGTCAGATGTTTGGTGAGATGTTCGGTCTGGCACTGGCGCAAATCTGGCTGGATCAGGGCGCTGGCCCTGTGTCTCTGGTTGAAGCGGGACCGGGGCGCGGCACCCTGATGGCCGATATCCTGCGCAGCACAGCGCGGGTTCCGGGGTTTCACGATGCTGCATCCGTGCATTTGGTTGAGACATCACCGGTGCTGCGCGCACGACAGCGTGAGGCATTAGGGACGCATCCGGTCACATGGCATGACAGCGTTGCCGACCTGCCCGACGGACCGATGTTGTTCATCGCCAACGAGTTTTTTGACGCTCTACCGATCCGCCAATTTGTCCGGCAGGGTCGCGGCTGGGCCGAGCGGTGCGTCGGCTTGGTTGAGGGTGAGCTGAGTTTCGGGCTGAAACCCGCCACGGCGCAGCCTGTGCTGGATGATCTATTCGCGGATGTCGCCCCCGATACACTGGTGGAATGGTGCCCCGCCGCCGCTCCGATCATGGGTGAAGTTGCCAACAGGTTGCGCCATGGCGGGGCCGCGCTGATCATCGATTACGGCTCCTATGACGGCACCGGCGATACGTTGCAGGCGTTGAGCGCGCAGACAACAGTCGATCCGTTGACCATTCCGGGCGATGCTGACCTGACCGCGCATGTGAATTTCGGCCATCTGGCACGGGCCGCCGGTTTGCGCCACGGGATCGAGGATCAGGGCGCGTTTCTGGAATTGCTGGGCATTACCGCGCGCGCGCAACAACTCTCCGCCCGCGATCCATCCGTCGTTGCCGCGCATCGAAGGTTGACGCATCCGCAGGAAATGGGAACGCTCTTTAAGGTACTGGGGATCAGCGCAGGTTCGCAGCCCCTGCCCGCATTTCGAAACTTCACCCTGAAAGGGACGTAAAATCTGATGACGCTGGAAATCCTCGCCTCTGACGGGTTGTCCGACCTTCGCCACGGCTTTTTCACGCGCCGTGGGGGCGCGTCCTCGGGTATTTTTGCGGGATTGAATTGCGGCCCCGGCTCCAGCGATCAGGCAGAGGCAGTCCGCATCAACCGCACCCGCGTTGCCGCCGCAATGGGCGGCACACCAGATAGCCTGATATCGCTGCATCAGATCCACAGCGCCGATGTTGTCACGCTGGATACCATCCCGACTGAACGGCCAAAGGCAGACGGAATGGTCACGTGCCAGCCGGGCCTGATCCTTGGCATTCTGACCGCAGATTGCGCCCCGGTTTTGTTCGCGGATGCGCAGGCAGGCGTTATCGGTGCCGCCCATGCCGGATGGAAGGGCGCCGTCGGCGGTGTACTGCAAGCCACGATCGAGGCGATGCTGGCCCTGGGCGCCACCCGCGAGGGCATCCACGCCACAGTCGGCCCCACAATCAGCCAGCGCAATTACGAGGTTGGTCTGGATTTCATGGACGCCGTGTTGGGTCACGATACGGGAAATGACCGTTTCTTTGCCGCTGGTCGTGCCTCGGACAAAGTACAATTCGACCTGCCCGCCTATGCCGTTGCGCAATTGCGCATGGCGGGGGTTCAGGCGGAATGGACGGGCCATTGCACCTATGCGGAACCGGATAGATTTTTCTCGTATCGGCGCACCACCCATTTAGGTGAGGCAGATTACGGGCGTCAGATTGGGTGCATAAAGCTATGATCTTTGAAGCTTCGGAATATAGCGCACGCCGCGCCCGTCTGGATGCGGCAATGCAGGCGCGCGGGCTGGACGCGGTTCTACTGTTCGCACCTGACAGCCAGCTATGGTTGACCGGCTATGACACGTTCGGGTTCTGCTTCTTCCAATGCTTGATCTATGCAAACGGCCAAACGCATCTGCTGACCCGCTCGGCTGATTTGCGACAGGCGCAATTGACCTCGGACATTACGGATATTCGCATCTGGACCGATGGTAAGGACGATCCGGCCACGATGCTGGCTGATTGGGTGGCGGAGCTGGGCCTGACCGGCTCCATCGGGGTTGAGACGGAAACCCATGGCCTGACCGCGGCCAGTGGTATGCGCGTTTTTGCCCGCTTGCCTGATTTGGTCGAAGCCTCCGATATGGTTCCCGCCCTGCGCCTGATCAAATCCGAGGCGGAGATTACCTGCGTTCGCCGCGCCGCCACCCTATGCGATGATGCGTTCGAAGCGGCCCTACCCCTGATAAAACCGGGTGCGGATGAGGGCGACATCCTCGCCGCGATGCAGGGTGCGGTTTTTGCAGGGGGCGGCGATTATGCGGGCAACTCGTTCATTATCGGCTCGGGGGAACGGGCGCTGCTGTGCCGCTATGCCTCGGGCCGCAGAACGCTGGATGCGCGCGATCAGTTGACGTTGGAATGGGCCGGAGTATCCAGCCAGTACCACGTTGCCGCCATGCAAACGGTTGTGGTCGGTGATCCACGCCCGCGCCATGCCGAACTGCACAGCGCCGCGCGTGAGGCCCTGCTGGCCTGCGAGGCGGCAATGGTCACCGGCGCGCAGATGCGCGATGTTTTCGCTGCCCATGCCGACGTGTTGGACCGTGTGGGACTGGGCGCGCACCGCCTGAACGCCTGCGGCTATTCGCTGGGTGCGCGTTATGCGCCCAGTTGGATGGACCCGCAGATGTTCCACGCCGGTGCGGAAACGGTCATCGCGCCGGGCATGGTGTTTTTCCTGCATATGATCCTGATGGACAGCGAAACCGGCACGGCGATGACGCTGGGGCGGACCTCGCTAACCACGGCGGAGGGGGCGCAGCCACTGTCGCGCCTGCCGCTGGAAATGTTCGTAAAGTGATCCGCGCGTTACTGATGGTGCTGGTGCTTGCTGCTTGCGCGCCGACAGGGGCAAGTTTTGCGCCGCGCCCTGCCCTGTTGGCAACGGATGTGGTGATGAATATTCGCGTTGATTTTGGCGGCGATCCGGCAACCGCCGACAGTATAGCCGCTGAAACTGCGACCCTGCTGGGCCCAGCATTTCAGATGTCGCAAATGACCGGCCATGAACTGATCCTGAATATGACAGGACGCACCACGCGGGGCACGCAGGACGGCGCGCCGACATTGGTGATGGATTGGGATGTGCGCGATCAGGGTGGCACCAGCATTGCGCTGTTCCGGGTGGCGATCCTGTCACAGCCCACGCTAACCGGTGGTATCAGTGATCGGGATGCACGGGGCGTGGCCTTTTACAGCGCGGAAAAACTGACGCAGCAGACGCAATTGCGCGAGATCATCCGCAGCCGTCGCGCGCAGTGATTACAGCGCGCCATCCGCGACACGTGCCTCAAGCACATCAAACGGCACACCCGGCTCGTTCTTTGCGTTGCGGATCACAAGGGAGGTTTTGACGCTGGCCACGTTTTCGGCCGAGGTCAGTTCCTCCGTCAGGAAGGTCTGGAAGCTGGACAGGTCCGGCGCCACGCATTTCAGGATGAAATCGATCTCACCGTTCAGCATGTGGCACTCGCGGACCAGCGGCCATGAGCGGCACTCGGCCTCGAACGCGCTGAGGTCCTTTTCCGCCTGTGAGCGCAGGGACACCATGGCAAAAACCTGTACCTCGAACCCCAGCTCACGTGCATTCACGCGGGCATGGTAGTCGTTGATATAGCCGGTTTCCTCCAACGCGCGTACGCGGCGCAGGCAGGGTGGCGCGGAAATGCCAACCCGGCGCGACAGCTCCACATTGGTCATGCGTCCATCGGCCTGTAATTCGGCAAGGATCTTACGGTCGATCGGGTCAAGCTTGATGCTGGGCATGGGGGCCTTTAAGTTAATTGCGCGGCACGCCACGCTAGCTGCGCTGCACGTTATCCAACAGGCAATAGAAACGCAATAATATTTCAGGAACACGCAACAATTGTCACGCAAAAGTCTTAATCTTGCGGTCGTCACCGATGGGCGCCCCGGAAATCGGGTACAGGCCGAAGGGTTGGCACAGGCCATTGCGCGACTGCAAGCGGCGGATATGCGCATTCATGACGTAGACGTCAACCCATTTTGGCAAACACTGTCGCTGCGTTTAACGGGCCGCGGGCTTGGCACAGCACCGGATGCTGACATTGTGATCGGTGCAGGGCGACGTGGCAACCTGATTGCGGCGCAGGCCCGGCGCGCAGGGGCCAAGGCGATTGCCATCCTGAATCCTGCGGTGCCGTTGCGCTGGTTTGATTTGGTCATCACGCCCGAACATGACGGCCTGCGTGGCGACAACGTGCTGACCGCGCTGGGGTCGATGAACACCATGTCGCAACAACGCATTGCCGAGGCGGCGCAGGGATTTACCCCGCTGCCCGCCCCCGCGCTGACCATCCTGATTGGCGGGCCGTCTAAAAGCGCGGATTTCAATGTGCAGGAACTGATCGCGGACATCACTCCATTCGCCGGGGCAGGCTATCACCTGTTCGCCACACCGTCGCGCCGCACGCCTGATGCGGCGATTGATATGTTGCGCGCCAGCTTTCCCCGGATGGTGATTTGGGACGGTGCGGCGCCCAATCCCTATCCCGGCTGGCTGCATCTGGCCCAGGCGATCATGGTCACCCGCGACAGCGTCAATATGTTGAGCGAAGCAGCGGCGACCGGCATACCGCTTTATGTCAGTGGCACGGGGCGTGTGGCCGAAAAATTCACGCGGTTTCACGCAACATTGCAGGCGCGGGGCATCACGCGACCGGCCAGTAATGGGCCGGATCATTGGGAATATACCCCCCTGCATGAGGCGGACCGCATCGCGCCCGTGGTTCTGGAACGCCTCGGCCTTTAACACCGCGCTGCGCATGGCTATATCGGGGCACCAGTCCGAAGGAGCCACACCATGTCCGAGACCCGCCACACCCGCCTGCTGATCATCGGCTCCGGCCCCGCAGGCTATACCGCCGGCGTCTACGGCGCGCGCGCGATGCTAGAACCGCTGCTGATTCAGGGCATCCAGCCCGGCGGTCAGTTGACCACCACGACCGAGGTCGAGAACTGGCCCGGCAACACCGAAATTCAGGGCCCCGACCTGATGGTCAATATGGAGGCCCATGCCCGCGCGATGGGAACGGAGATTATCTCCGACTACATCACCTCGCTGGATCTGTCCGAGCGCCCGTTCAAGGCATTTGCCGATAGCGGCACCACCTACACCGCCGATGCGCTGGTGCTGGCCACGGGTGCACAGGCGAAATGGATTGGTCTGCCATCCGAGGATAAATTCAAGGGCTTTGGCGTATCGGCCTGTGCGACCTGTGACGGATTTTTCTATCGTGGCAAGGAAATCGTGGTCATCGGCGGCGGCAACACCGCGGTTGAGGAGGCCCTGTTCCTGACCAACTTCGCGTCCAAGGTCACATTGATCCACCGTCGGGATGAGTTGCGCGCGGAAAAGATCCTCGTCGATCGTTTGATGAAGAACGAAAAGATCGTGCCCCTGTGGTTTCACGAACTGGACGAGGTTCTGGGCGACACCATGCCGCTGGGCGTTACCGGCGTGCGGGTCAAGGATACGCGCACCGGAGAAACCCACGAGATCGACTGCGCGGGCGTCTTTGTCGCCATCGGTCACGCCCCTGCATCCGAGCTGGTCGTGGACACGCTGGAAACGCATATGGGCGGCTATGTCAAAACCGCACCTGATTCCACGGCGACATCCATCCCCGGTGTGTTTGCTGCGGGCGATCTGACCGATCACATCTACCGTCAGGCGGTTACATCTGCCGGAATGGGTTGCATGGCAGCATTGGAAGCAGAGCGTTTCCTGGCCGAAAACGACTAAACGCTATCGGTCGGTGGTTTTTGACAGCATCTTTACGATGCGCAGCCACCGGCCGAATGCTGCGATGCCGGCAAAGGCAAAGCCCTTCCACCCGCCGAAAACATGACGACGGGCCAGCCAGAATTTTAGAAACTGCACCGGTGCCTCCGTCACCAAACGGATCAGCAATTGCCAGCGCGGCTTTGGCTTTGCCTCACGCGCCTGCAACGTGGCGAGGCGATCCAGCTTGGCCAGCAGGCTGCTCCAATCCACGAACGGATAATGATAGATCGGCGCGGCCAGTTGCTGCACCGGCGGATTTCCGTCCGGCTCCACCCGATCAAATAGCGGATGGTCGCGATACCGCCCTGCGGCGCGGTGATACAGCCGCACCACATTGTAATCATCGGCAAAGGGGCGCGGGCGATCATCACCGGGATACACGTTCAGGATGCGCGTGCGAAACAGCGATGGTGGCGCATCGGTTAGCGCCACGTCGATTTGGTCACGCAGATCAGGCTGCACCACCTCATCCGCATCGATATTCAGCAGCCAGTCATGGATGCACTGACCCTCGGCAAAGCGTTTTTGGGGACCGTATCCGGTGAATTTATTCTGGAAAACCTGCGCACCTGCGGCCTGCGCAATGGCAACGGTGGCGTCGGTGCTGCCGGAATCAACAACCACAATCTGATCGGCCCAACCCTGCACAGCGTCCAGCGTGCGGGCCAGACGGGCTTCCTCATTCAGGGTAATCAGGAAAACGGAGATCGGTGGTCGTGACATCGGAACCTCTGGTTGGATCGGGCGTCAGCCTATGCTGATCGCCCGATACTTGCCAGTCACCACCATGCGTGGATCAGTGAACGCTGACCGGCGCCATCTCATTCTGACGTGCAACGATAAAGGCCGTTTGGCGATCCGCAACCAGCGCAATACGGGCGCCGTTGCCGTCATGGATCGCGTAGATCATCTCGCTCTTGGTCTGATCGCGGACCTCCTGCGGCAGATCAGCGGTTGCGACCTGACGAACATAAACCGTGCGATCCTGCACGCCATCGGGGGTTTGAATTTCATTCGTGCTCATGGCTATTCCCTTCCTATGTCCGTGTAATTTCAATGGTCTGGATGACCCGATCCGGGGATTTACGTTCCAGAAGAATATTCAAAAGGCCGTGCTCCAGTGCAGCGCCGGTGATTTCCACACCCTCGGCCAACACGAACGAGCGGCTGAACTGGCGAGCGGCGATCCCACGATGCAGGAAAACGCGCTCCTGCTCCGGCTCTGCCTGACGGCCACGGACCATTAGCTGGCGATCCTCGACGGTGATGGACAGATCGTCCTCGGCGAAACCGGCAACGGCCAAGGTTATACGATAGGCGCGTTCACCCACCTGTTCGATATTATAGGGCGGATACCCCTCACCGGATTTGGCAGTCCGCTCAACCAGTCGGTCGAGCTCCTCAAACCCCAGCAGAAAGGGATGCGACGTCAGCGTGTGTCGTGTCATGGCGATGTCCTCGTTACAAAGCGACAATCCGTGGCGGTCCCGATCAGCGGCAACCTCACCCCCTCAATATGGGAACAGGGATGCGTTCAGTTCAAGGTGTATCGCGACGCGACGTCAGACAGGCGCGCCGCCAGAAGCACGCTACGCTGGGAAAAAAGATACCATAGGGGAGCCCCGCCATGCGCGAAGCCGTCATCGTTTCATCCGCCCGTTCCGGCCTGACCAAGGCCCATCGGGGTGAGTTTAACCGCACCCATGGGGCAAAACTGGGCGGGGATGTCATCGCCGAAACAGTGCGCCGCGCGGGCATTGACCCCGCCATGGTCGAGGATTGCCTGATCGGTTGCGCCTATCCATCGGGCACCACCGGCGGCAACATCGCCCGCCAGATCGCGATTCGTGCCGGATTGCCGGTCAGCGTGGCGGGGGCGACGGTGAACCGGTTCTGCTCCTCCGGCCTGCAAACGGTTGCCATGGCCGCGAACTCCATCGTGAACGAGGGCGCAGAGGCAATCGTTGCGGGCGGGGTGGAATGCGTCAGCCAAATCTCCGGTAAGGTCGGCCCGATGGAGCAAGATCCGTGGCTGCTGAAACATAAGCCCGAAATCTTCCTACCCATGATCGACACCGCCGACATCGTCGCCGAACGCTATGGCATCAGCCGCGAACGTCAGGACGCCTACGGATTACGCTCGCAGGAACGCTATGCCGCAGCGGTCGAGGCAGGGAAATACGCCGAGGAGATCATGGCGATTGAAACCGTCATGGCCGTGCAGGACCGCGCGACCAAGGAGATCAGCGAGCATACCGTCACCGTGGACCACGACACCTGCAACCGCCCGCAAACCACGTTGCAGGGGTTGTCCTCGCTGGAGCCTGTGCGCGGCGCGGGCAAATTCATCACGGCGGGTAATGCCTCGCAATTGGCCGATGGTGCAGCGGGCGTGATGCTGATGTCCGCCGATGCAGCACGGGCCGAGGGGAAAGCCGCTCTGGCCACCTTCCGCGGGTTTGCCGTGGCGGGGTGTGAGCCGGACGAAATGGGCATCGGCCCTGTTTTTGCCGTGCCGCGCCTGCTGGAACGGGCGGGACTAAAGATCAGCGATATCGACCTGTGGGAACTGAACGAGGCCTTTGCCTCGCAGGTGCTGTATATTCAGGACCGCTTGGAAATCGAGGACGCCAAGCTGAACGTGAATGGCGGCTCTATCGCGATTGGCCATCCGTTCGGCATGACCGGCGCCCGTCAGGTTGGCCACATCATCCGCGAGGGGCAGCGCACCGGTGCCAAATGGGCCGTCGTGACGATGTGCATCGGCGGGGGCCAAGGGGCCGCTGGCCTGCTGGAAATCCACTGATGTTGTCCCATTACAAATTTGGAGAGAGCGCATGAACCTCGACTTCACACCTGAGCAAGACGCCTTTCGCGCCGAAATCCGCGAGTGGCTGGCGCAAAACCTGCCCTCACGCTTGGCGGACAAGGTGCGCACGTCCAAGCATCTGACCAAGCAGGACATGGAGGAATGGCACGCCGCCCTGCATTCGCGCGGCTGGCTGGCAAATCACTGGCCTGTGGAACATGGCGGCCCCGGTTGGGGCGCTGTTGAAAAATTCATCTTCGAGGATGAATGCGCAATGGCCCACGCCCCGCGCATCGTGCCCTTCGGCGTCAGTATGCTGGGGCCTGTGCTGCTGAAATTCGGGTCAGAGCAGCAGAAATCGCACTACTTGCCGCGTATTCTGGATGGCACCGATTGGTGGTGTCAGGGCTATTCGGAACCAGGTGCGGGGTCCGATCTGGCCAGCCTGAAAACCACAGCGGTCAAAGATGGCGATGACTACATCGTCAACGGCCAGAAAACGTGGACAACACTGGGTCAGCACGCAGATTGGATCTTCTGCCTTGTGCGCACAGCCAAGGAAGGCAAACCGCAGGAGGGCATTTCCTTCCTACTGATCGACATGAAAACACCGGGGATCGAGGTGCGCCCGATTTACCTGCTGGATGGCGATCATGAGGTAAACGAGGTCTGGTTCACCGATGTGCGCGTGCCTGCCGCCAATCTGGTCGGCGTGGAAAATTCCGGCTGGACCATCGCGAAATACCTGCTGACATATGAGCGGACGGGCATTGCGGGCGTCGGCTTCTCCACCTCCGCTCTGGCCGAGCTGAAATCGGTTATCGCCAAAACGGAAAAGGCCGATGATCCTCTATTCGCCGCGCGCGTTGCCCGTGTGGAAATCGCGCTGGAAAACATGAAAACCACCAATATGCGCGTGCTGGCCGCCGCAGCGGGGGGTGCGGCACCGGGGGCCGAAAGCTCGCTGCTGAAAATCAAGGGCACGGAAATCCGTCAGGAAATCAACGCCCTGTTCATGGCCGCGATGGGTCCGCAGGCGCAGCCCTTTATCCCCGAAGCCTTGGATGAAGGCTATAACGGCCCCCGGATCGGGCCAGAGGGCGCGGCATGGGCGGCCAAGGATTATTTCAACAATCGCAAGCTGTCGATCTTTGGCGGCTCGAACGAAATTCAAAAGAACATCGTCTCAAAGGCGATGCTCGGATTCTGAGGGGCCGACATGGATTTCTCACCAACAGATGATCGCCGCATGCTGGGCGACACGCTCGACCGGTTTTTGGCGGAACGCTACTATCACCCCACCCGGATGAAAATCGCGGGCAGTGATGCCGGTTGGTCCCGCGAAATGTGGACGCAAATGGCCGAGCTGGGCCTGATCGGCGCGCTATTTACCGAGGATCAAGGCGGATTTGGCGGCGCAGGCGCGGACATCGCACTGATCTTCGAACGTCTGGGCCGCGCATTGGTCGTCGAACCCTTTATCGGTGCACTGGCCGCTGCGGCCCTAACACAAGATCAGCGGGATGAGGTTATTGTCGGCACGCTGGTTTCCATTTTCGCGCATTCCGAGGCTGGCGTGTCCGTGGACCCCGCCCGCCTGAACGCCACCGTGACAGATGGCAAACTGACGGGGACCAAGGTGGCCGTCGCCAATGCTGAGGCGGCCGATATCTTCGTCGTGTCCGCAATGCAGGACGGCACCTCTGCACTGTTCGCGGTCGCCGCGACAGATGCGCAGCTAACCCCCTATCCCCTGATGGATGGCGGACGCGGCGCGGATATCCGCTTCGACAACGCGGCTGCAACGCGGCTGGACATGCCGGTGGCCGATCTGCTGGACACAACGCTGCTGGCCCTGTCGGCCGAAGCATTGGGCCTGATGGAGCGGTGCAAGGACGCCACCGTCGAATACCTGAAAACCCGTCGGCAATTCGGCGTGCCCCTGTCCAAATTTCAGGCCCTGCAACATCGCGCCGTCGATATGGTGACGGAAATCGAGCAGACGCGATCCTCCGTCATCAATGCGGGGCATCATCTGGGCACGGCAAAGGGCGCGAAATATGCCGCAGCGGCAAAATACACCGCGGCTGTTACGGGAAAGCTGGTCGCGCAGGAGGCAATCCAGCTGCATGGCGGTATCGCGATGACATGGGAATATGACATCGCCCATGCCGCAAAACGGCTGACCATGATCGGACAGATTATGGGGGATGAGGACACGCATCTGATGCGTTTCGTCGCACTCTAGCAGCAGACTTACGCAAACGGGCTGCACGGTATATACTGCCGTACAGAAACCGGACCGGAACCCGAACAATGTTCAACTCACTGGCAGGACGAGTCCTCGCGCTGACCGTGATCTTCGTCATGGTCGCAGAGATCCTGATCTTTGTGCCCACCGTGGCGCGCTTTCGCGTGGATTACCTACAGGAACGGCTGGAGCGTGCGCAGATCGCCTCGCTGTCAATCCTCGCAACACCCAATGACATGATCCATCCAGAGCTGGAGCAGGAGCTGCTGGCCAATGCCGGTGTGACTAACATTGTGCTGCGCAGGGATTTCATGCGCGAACTGGTCCTGTCCGCCCCGATGCAAAGCATGATTTCGGAAACCTATGACCTGCGCGATGCAGGGCCGATCATGCTGATCCGTGACGCGCTGGATCTGTTGGTTACTGGCGGTGACAGGATGATTCGAACCATCGGCTTGCCCGTACAGGGCGGCGGCACCGCGATCGAGATTACCCTGCCCGAAACCCCGATGCGTGAGGCGCTGATCCGCTATGGCATCCGCATTTTGGGCCTGTCGCTGCTGATCTCGATCATCACGGCGTCATTGCTGCTGATTACAGTCAAACGCTTCATCGGTGGACCAATCACGCGGGTTGTCGCGAATATGGCTGCATTCCGCGATGATTTCCAAAACCCCGAACGTGTCATCCGCCCCGAATCCACATTGCGAGAGTTCCGCAGCGCCGAGCAGGCCATGTCCGAAATGCAAACCCACCTGATGGCCGCGATCAAGGAAAAGGACCGCCTTGCCGCCTTGGGTGAGGCCGTGGCCAAGATCAGCCACGATCTGCGCAATATGCTGACCACCGCGACCCTGATGGCGGACCGGTTGGAGGGTTCCGCTGACCCGACCGTACGCCGCACCGCGCCCAAGCTGATAAACTCGCTGGACCGTGCCGTGAACCTTTGTGAAAGCACGCTCAGTTTTGGCAAGGCGGAGGAAGCAAGCCCCGAGCCCCGCATTGTGGACCTGCATTCGCTGGTCAGCGACGTGTTCGATGCCGAATTGCTGGAGCGTGAGGATTGCTTCGTCGAATATACAAATGCCGTCATTCAGAAAACGCGGATCGAGGCTGATCCGGAGCAGCTGTACCGCATCCTGCTGAATTTGGTGCGCAACGCCCGACAGGCGATGGAGGCGCAGCCCGATAACAGCAAGATCACCATCGGCTGTCAGGCCAGCACCGGCGAAACCTGCATCACCATCACCGATACCGGCCCCGGATTGCCGACCAAGGCGATTGAGCATCTGTTCAAGCCGTTTCAGGGCGGACAGCGGCGCGGCGGCAGCGGCCTGGGCCTTGCCATCTCGGCCGAGCTGGTTCGCGGCCATGGCGGGCGGCTGGAATTGCATGAAACAACCACCGCCGGCACCACGTTTCGCATCGTCCTACCGGCAAGAGATTTAAGAGTTGTGACAGATACTGATATTTCCCGCTTGCAAACCCGAATGGGCGGCGATAGGTAGCCCACACAACGCGCCGATAGCTCAGCTGGATAGAGCACCAGACTACGAATCTGGGGGTCGGGGGTTCGAATCCTCCTCGGCGCGCCATTATTTTCCATCGCTAAAAACACTGAATTCTAATGGTTTTGCGTGATTTTTCGCTGCGAAATGCCTTATTCCGGCGCAGAATCTGACGGCGCCCTGCAAAGCACCCGACTCGGATTCAGGCCAGCACAGCACCGATCCAAAATTATTCGACCTGCGGCACCTTTTTCCGACTGATCAGCAAAACAATCGCCGCAAATAATGCCACGCCGGATGCCACACGCACGACCATCTGAAAATCATAGCTCTGCGCGATAAAGCCAACGGCAGGCCCCGCCAGCAATCCGCTGACCATCAGGGTGTTCCAATAGATCGCCGTCGCCTGTGCGGGGCGATCCTGCGCAAAGGATTGCACATAGCTGATCCCTAGACTGGCATAGAAACCGTAATACAGCCCCTCCATCGCCGCGCCGACAAACATCTGGGCGAATGTCTCGACCGAAGCGAGCACCTGGATCGTCACCACCGCCAGCAACGTCGTAGCCAGCAGCGCACGCCGCATCCCGAACCGCGCGATAATCATCGGCGTTGCAAAGATAGCGATCACCTCGACAAAGGTTTTGATGCTGAATGCCACGCCGGGCGCATATCCGGGCAGGCCAACCTCCTGCACGTAAAACAGCGGCAGGGATGAGAATGTCAGCGAATGCGCCAGCGACAGACAGAACACGAATGACGCCGCCAACCATAGATCGCGTGATGCCCCCGCCACACTGCCCTTAGCCGGTTTTGCCTGCGCCGTGACATCACGGGGCAAGGTCCACCACCACAGCGCCACCCATAGCAGTGCGACCGACAAAGCCACGACAAACACGGCGCGCAGGCCGATCTGATCCGCAATCAGGAAGGTCGCCGCCGGACCGATCATCCAACCGGTAGAGGTTGTCGCCCGCATATAGGCGTTGAACCGGCTACGCGCGATCCCGTGCTGCTCGGCCATCCCCCCGCCCAGGCTGAACATCGTGGAAATCGCGCTGGAGCTAATGCCGAAACCGATGACACCCACGCTCAGCACGGTCCACAGCGTCGGGAACAGGGACAGCGCAATCGTTGCCATCATAAACCCCGCCGCCGCAATCCCGACGAGGGGGAATGCCCGCGCACCATTATCGATCCGCTGCGCGAATTGCCGGTTTGCCAGCAAGGTCAGGCAAACGGCCATGACCGAATAGACGCTGATGATCCATGGTTGATAGCCAAGCCCCTGCACCAGAAAATAGCCCATGAACGGCACGATCATCGCACTGCAAACCGTTCCGCAAAACAGCAGCAGCAGGAATGACAGGCGCGCAGTTGTATTGCTGCTCGGCATGGGGCGACCTTTACGGGAATGGAACGGCCTGTCCCGATACGACAGAAATGCAACGATCGCGTGACGTGGGGGCTTGCCTGTCCCTGCCCATGACCGGTTTCGCATTGCGTCGCGCAGGATGCAGGCTAGTGTGCGCGCATCCCACAGCCCCAAGATGATGTGTATCCATGCCGCATGAAACTGCCCCTGCCTTTCTTGATGTCGAACATTCCCTAACCGGTCGTCGCTGGGTCGGGATGTCCGCGGATGAGGCACGAGAGGCGGCGCATCTGGCACAGGTCTGCTCCGTCTCGGACCCTGTATCGCGAGTCCTTGCCCGACGCGGCATCAGCGCACAGGATGTTCCGGCATTTCTCGCCCCGACTTTGCGCGATCTGATGCCGGACCCCTCCTCGCTCAAGGATATGGACCGCGCCGTTTCGATATTTTGCGACCATGTGCGGCGCAAATCACCGATTGCGATCTTTGCTGATTATGATGTCGATGGGGGATCCTCTGCCGCCTTGCTGATCGACTGGCTGCGCACGATGGGGTTGAACGCCACGCTGTATATCCCCGACCGGATTGATGAGGGCTATGGCCCCAACGTCCCCGCAATGCGGCAACTGGCCGAGGCGCATGAGCTGATTATCTGCGTCGATTGCGGCACGCTCAGCCATGAACCCATCGCCGCGGCCAAGGAGCGCGGCGTGGATGTCGTGGTGCTGGACCACCATCAGGGTGGCGAAACCCTGCCCCCCGCCGATGCGGTCGTGAACCCCAACCGGCAGGACGAGGATGTCGCCTGCACCTATCTCTGCGCCGCCGGTGTGGTCTTCCTGATGCTGGCCGGTGCGAACCGTGCGATGCGCGCCGATGGGGCTGTGCCTGACCTGATGGCAATGCTCGATCTGGTCGCGCTGGCCACAGTGGCCGATGTGGCACCGCTGGTCGGGTTTAACCGCGCCCTCGTCCGGCAGGGTCTGGCCGTGATGGCACGCCGGGCGCGACCCGGCCTAGTGGCACTGGGCGATGTGGCGGGGTTGAACACACGGCCCAGCGCCTATCATCTGGGCTTCCTGCTGGGGCCACGGGTCAATGCCGGTGGCCGGATCGGAGCGGCCGATCTGGGCGCGCGCCTGCTGGCGACGCATGACCCGAACGAGGCTGCTGCCCTTGCCGAACGTCTGGACGGCCTGAACCGCGATAGGCGAGAGATCGAGGCGCAGGTACTGGTCCAGGCGACCGAACAGGCCGAGGCACGCGGCACTGACGGCCCGCTGGTCTGGGCCGCAGGAGAGGGCTGGCACCCCGGCGTTGTTGGCATCGTCGCCGCCCGCCTAAAGGAAGCATTCAACCGCCCCGCCGTGGTCATCGGGCTGGAGGGTGGCATCGGCAAGGGGTCTGCCCGCTCCGTATCCGGCGTTGATCTGGGCGGCGCTGTCGCAATGGCCACGCATGAGGGGCATTTGCTAAAGGGCGGCGGCCACGCAATGGCGGCCGGCCTGACCGTCGCGGAAACCGCATTGGACAGCGCGATGGAACGCCTGTCCGCCCTGCTGGCGCGACAGGGTGCGGGCACCGCTGGCCCTGCCGATCTGCGGATCGAGGGGCTGATCGCGGCGGGCAGTGCGACCCCCGAATTGATCGAAAGTATCGAGGCAACCGGCCCCTTTGGCGCCGGTGCCCCCGCGCCCCGCTTTGCCCTATCGGCGCAGCGCATCGCCTTTGCTAAGCGGGCCGGTGAAAACCACCTGCGCGTCACATTAACCGGTCAGGGCGGCGGGCGGATCGACGGTATCGCCTTCCGCGCCTTTGACAGCGACCTTGGCCCCGCTCTCAGCGAACATGGCGGCGGCGCGTTCCACGTGGCTGGAAAGCTGGAGATCGACGAATGGGGCGGACGGCGCAAGGTGAAGCTGCGCATCGACGATGCCGCCCGTGTATCGTAATCACAGCCGTCTAACGGGTTGATCGCGCCTGCCTGCGCGGTCATGCTGCACGCCCCATTGCCGTTGAGGAGCGCCCAGAATGCGTGCTGATCCGTCCCCCCGCATCTGCTTTGTTTCCTCGCCTACCGCGATTGCGCGGCGGGCGGTTGAGCAGTTGGAACATATCTACGGCTCTACCAGCGCGCATGAGGCGGATGTGATCGTCGCCTTGGGCGGGGACGGGTTCATGCTGTCTACCCTGCACGCGACGGAGGGGCTGGACGCGCCGGTTTACGGAATGAATCGCGGCACTGTCGGGTTCCTGATGAATGCCTATTGCGAGGATGACCTGCTCGACCGGATTGCCGCCGCCGAAATGGCCACGATCCACCCCCTGCGGATGATTGCCACGGATAAGCAGGGCGAAACCCATAGCGCGCTGGCCATTAACGAGGTTTCCCTGTTGCGTATGGGACCACAGGCCGCAAAGCTGAGCATCAGTGTCGATGGGCGTGAACGTATGGCCGAAATGATCGGCGACGGTGCACTGATTTCCACGCCCGCCGGGTCCACCGCCTATAACTATTCCGCCCACGGCCCGATCCTGCCGATTGGAGCGGATATTCTGGCACTGACCCCGATATCCGCCTATCGCCCACGTCGCTGGCGCGGTGCGCTGCTGCCCGCAAAAACCGAGGTCATCTTTGACGTGCTGGAACCGGAAAAGCGCGCCATTGCCGCCACCGCAGATTCGCAGGAGGTCCGCGACGTGGTGCGTGTTGTCATCCGGTCCGAGCCCAGCGTGACCCACCGGTTGCTATTCGATCCGGGCCATGGGTTAGAGGAACGCCTGATCCGCGAACAATTCGTCTAGGCGCCCTCCCCTCTTGGATATACGCCACAGCGCGCTTATTTTAGGCCGAACCCAAAGGAGATTCCGTGATGTACCGCCTCGCGCTATGCCTAATGCTGGCCGCCCTGCCCCTACGCGCCGAAGAAATTGGTGAGGTCACAACGGCATGGCGATTGCTGGGCGCGAATCACCGCATTGTGGTTGAGGCCTTTGATGATCCCGAGGTTGAGGGCATTTCCTGCTTCGTCTCACGCGCGCGCACCGGCGGTATTTCCGGATCGCTGGGTCTGGCCGAGGATACCTCGGACGCCTCCATCGCCTGCCGTCAGGTGGGGCCGATCAGCTTTGACCCTGATACGTTGGAGGAAGGCGAGGAGGTCTTTGGCCAGCGCACATCGCTGCTGTTCAAACGGGTACAGGTCGTGCGGTTCTATGACGAGGCACGCGCAACCATGGTCTACCTGACCTATTCGGACCGCTTGATCGAGGGCAGCCCGAAAAACGCGATCTCAGCCGTGGTGATCCGCGACTGGTAACGCCTAGCGGTAGCGCAGTGAGACAGCGCGGGCCAAGATGAACATGTTTTCAGCGGGCGCGGTTTTGAACGTGCCCCGCTCCAACATCTCACCAAAGGCTTCGATCTTCTCATCCATCGTGCAGGCCCTGCCAATATCGACCTGATCGACATCGGACAGCACCGTCACGCCGTCGAAATGTTCCAGATTCAACATGTGATGGGCATAGGCGGCGGTGATTTCCAGCGCATCCTGTATCCGGCGCGGCCTGCGCGCGCGGGCATATTCGCTGAGGCTGAGGATAGGGCGCGCCGCCCCCGTATCGCGCTGCGCGGTCTGTTGCATCGCACGGTCCAGCGCGGATGACAGCGCATCATCGGGCAGATCAACCGCCTGATTCTCAATTTCCTCAACGCTGCTAATACCCTTGTCGGCCTGCACCTCGGTAACGGGCTGGGTCAGGACCAGACGGCCCAATTTTACCTCCGCCTGCACAGGGCCGGTGGTGGACAGCGCGGCCTGCACCTCGGCCAAGGGAACCACGGTTTTGCCGAAGTCCGGATTGCGCTGCTCGACCTCCTCACAAAACGTGACGAGGCGCTGTAGCAGCGGCAGCGGATCGGCGACCCCCTCCAATTCACAGGCGAATGCGCCAAAGCTAAGAGAGATGCGAGGTGTCTGTGTCATTGAAGCGCCCGAGTTTTGTCGCCATGACTATTGCTGTGTGTATCCGGCAGGGCAAGTCCTGCCGCAGATCCCTCTTGTGAACAGGACCCGCCATGAAACCCGTTCTGACCTCGCCCCGCCCTGTCCTATTGGTCGGCGGCGCCCCGCTGGAGGGCGAAACGCTGGCCGCGCTACACGGACATTATTCGCATATCGTGGCGGCAGATGGTGGCGCGGATCAACTGGCGCAACACGACCTGCGCCCTGATGCGATCATCGGCGATCTGGATTCGCTGCACGCGCCCGATAGCTGGGGCGACATTCCCGTGCATCATATCGCGGAACAGGACAGCACCGATTTCGATAAATGCGTGTCGCGCGTCGATGCGCCGATCCTGTTTGCCGTGGGGTTTAACGGCGCACGTCTGGATCATGGGCTGGCCGCATTCTCAACCGTGGCGCAATCACCTGCCACGGTGGTTCTGGCGGGGGGTGGCGATCTGTGCTGCCGCCTTCAGGGCCGTATCGCGCTGGACATTGGCGCAGGCACGCGGGTGTCGCTGTTTCCAATGGGACAGACGACGGGCGTGCACAGCCGTGGTTTGCGCTGGTCGGTTGACGGTCTGGAAATGGCCCCCGCCGCACGGATCGGCACCTCGAACGAGGCAACAGGACCGGTAGAGGTTGAGATGGTGGGCGAGGCCGTTTTGCTGATCGTGCCGCTGGATTGCCTGTCGCCGCTAATCACCGCATTGAAGGCTCAGTCGTAGCCGGTCATCTCCAGATAGCCGACACCACTATGCGAGCCCTCGATCCGGATTGGCCCCTCCCAATAGGGGAACAGCGTACCCATCCACGAATCCACGTTTAGCGCCGTAGTGGTAACATCCAGCCCGCGCGATGGCACCTGAACCCGCCATTCCACAGGCAGTTCCGGCCCCACGCTTTGCCCTATGGCCAGCGGTGTCAGCAACAGCGCATCATTGGCCAGCGGCTGAACCGTGCCATCCGCCGCGATCCAGGTGCCGGAGTGAAACGGCTGCCCCGCCTCATCGCGCAGGCGGAATGCCATGACACGCTCGCCCCCATCCAGTTGCAACGAAAACCAGTCCCATCCGGTCTGCGTCTCGGCCAAGGGCTGGGAGGACCACTCCCGATCCAGCCAAGCCTGCCCTGTGACGGGAACCTGCACGCCCTCGACCTCGATCACGCCGGATAGGTCATAGAAGGGTTGCGAGTAATAATAGGATGCCTGCCCCGCCGCTGATTTCACGCTATATCCCGCATCGCCTTGCAAGGTGAACGGCGCATCCGCCCGCAGGTCCAGAGCATAGGAAAACCCCTGCCCGCTGGCCTGAACCGTCACGTTGTTCAGCGTCGGGCCGGACATCTGCCAATCATCGATCCATGCCTCGAACGGCTGCGCGACAACGCCCGCCTGCCCGATACCACCACGGGCGAATTTCTCTGCCACGAAATGCTGGTCGGCACTGGTCAACGCGGCATGAGCCATCCAGATTTGCGGGCTGTCCCAATCGGGCCGTTCCCCCACATCCAGCGCAGATCGGAACAAAGTCCACTGCGCGCCATATTGTGTGCCATCGGGACCGGTCATGTTGGCGGTCAGATACCACCACTCAATCCGGTAATCGGGATGCGATCCGTGATCGGCGGGAAAGCTCAGCGACACACCCCGTTCCGGCGTGGCGAATCCGTCCTGTGGCGCATTGCCCAGTCCCGCGAACCCTTGCGCAAATGCTAGGCCGGGCAGCAGCATCAATATCCATAGAAACCGCATGGCCTACCTCTCGCTCGCGAAAACACCCAGCAGGGTACGCGGAGCCGTGCGCGCCAACCGCAACACCGGCAGCCCCGCCGCAATCGCCGCCGTCAACAGGGACAACCCGATCAGACGCAGCCAATCCGCCGGATACACATTCATCGGCAAGCGCCAGCCAAAGGCAGTGACGTTGATTACATTGGTCAGCACCCACGCCACGCCCAGCCCTACCGGAATCGCCAGAATTGCCGTCAGCAGCGCCAGCGCCATCACCTTGAGCAGTTCCGCGCGGGCCAAGGCCGCCCGCGTCAGCCCCATCGCCCATAGCGGCGCCAGCCAGGGCAACCGCATTAATTGCAGGGTCAGCATCGCCGTCAGCAATGCCAGCGCCGCCACGGCCAGCGTCAACACGTTCAGCGCTCCTGTGACGGTGAATGTGCGTTCAAATATGGCCAGCGACAGTGCCTTGATCGCGGCTTGATCGGTGATCTGATCGGACGGCAGGGCGAACCTGTCTCGCGCCTCCGCGATAATTTCAGCCGTTTGATCTGTGCGCAGGGCAAAGCGTAGACGCTCAATATCAGGAAAGCGTTCGGATAGCAGGTCCACATCCACCATCACCTGATCCGTGGGATTGCCGTAATCGGAATAGATCGCAGCAACAATCATCGGCCATTCGCCACCATCCGGCAGCGGCACAGTAATCCGGTCCCCCGGCGAAAGGTCGCGCCGCCCCGCCATCTGCTCGTTAATCATCGCCGCCTGACCGCTGGCCAGCGATTGCCACGCATCGGGCAGCTCCTCGATCAGGGGCCAATGATCGGAATAGGTCGCATGCTGCGCCACGCCATAGATCGAGGCGGGCATATCCCCCAGACGTGTTTCCGTGGACCAGATCGGCAGAACCGCATCCACCCGCCCCTGCGCCCAGCGCTGGATTTCCTGCCCCTGCGCGGCATCCGAGGCGGTGACATACACCTCGGCCACCAGCCGTTGATCCAGCCATCCGGTGAAGGTATCGCGAAAGCTCATCACCATCGTGCCCACTCCGATATTTGCGGACAGCGCCAGCAGCAGCGCCATTAGCGCCAGCGACAGCCGCGACATCTGCTGCCGCGCATCCGCCCAGCCCCATTGCGCCAGCGGACCGCGTGCCCGCCGTGCGCCTAGGCCCAATATCACCGACAGCATCACCGGCAGGGACAGCGCCGCACCGATCAGCAGCGCGCCCATCAGCACGAAACCCGCCGTCAAACTGCTGGCCGTTTGGGACAGCACAGCGGCCAAGGCAAAACAGCCCAGCGCCGCAATCCCCTGCACCCGCTGCGCGCGCCGCTGTGCGCCGTGCCATGCCTCGGGCAACGCGGCAGATAGCAGCGGCATCCGTGCGGTGCGCCATAATGTATCCGCCGCCGCCAAACCCGCACCTCCCATCGCGATGGCCAATCCGGTTAACCACCAAGCGGGTCGCAGCGACAACGTGCCGGATACCTGCGCGCCGTATAGCCCCTGCAATGTTGCAGCCACATCCGGCAGCAAACTGGCCGCGATCAGATAGCCCAACGCAACACCGGCGATCCCCGCCAGCAGGGCCAGCGCCGTCAGCTCCACCACCATGACCAACATCAGCAATCGCAACGGCACACCCAACGCACGCAGGGTACGCAACATCGGCTTGCGCTGCTCGAACGCCAACCCGATGGATGAATACACAATGAACAGCCCCACAGCGAAGGCCAGAAAGCCGAACGCCGTCAGGTTCAGGTGAAAACTATCGGTTAGCGCGGCAATACCCCCATCCGCCCCACGCGGCGCGATGCGGTTCCACTCGATCCCCGCCACAGCTAGCGGGGGAATGCCGTCCTGCGCCTCGGGCAGCACGATCAGGCGCGATAGTTGCCCAGACATACCAAGCAAACGCTGCGCCGTGCCGATATCCATGACCAAGGTACGGGGCGCGATGCCGTCCATCACACGCACCGGCGGCAGATCCGCATCCGCAGGCAAGCGCCCCGCCGTCTGCGCGCCGGTCAGGATCAGACCCGCCTGCCCCAGAAATCCGGTCAGCGCATCCCCCTGCAAATCAGGCCGCGCAGGCAAGTCCGCAGGGGCGGTGACAGGATCAATCCCCAACACACGAAACCGCGCCCCGTCCAGCCGCAAATCCCCCTCGACAATCGGGGAAACCAGCCACCCCGCACGGCGCAACGCAACATAGGCGCGCTGATCAAACCGCTGCGCCCCACGCGGGCGCAGGCTGTCAAACCGGTCCGTGCCCAGGGTCGCCGCCGCCTGCGCATAGCTCGCCCGTGCCTCAGCATTGATGGCCTGCACACCTGACCATAGCGCGGTCGCCACGATCAGGCCCAACAGCAGGGTCACGATCTGAAACGGACGGCTGCGCCAATGCGACAGCAACGTGCGCAGGATCAGGCCGGTCATGCCGCTGCAACCTCTGCCACGCGCCCGTGCCGCAAATGTATCCGCCGGTTGAGTCGGGCCGCCAGCGCACCGGAATGCGTGACCATCAGCAGGGTCGCCTGCGTTTCGGCCACCAGATCCAGCAACAAGTCCATTACCGCGCTGCCTGTTGCCTCATCCAGATTGCCCGTCGGCTCATCCGCCAGCACCAGGGCTGGGCGCGCCGCAATCGCCCGCCCAACGGCAACACGCTGCTGCTGCCCGCCGGACAGTTGCTCGGGCCAGCGATGGACCAGCTCGCTCAACCCCAAACGTTCCGTCAATTCCGCCTGCCACGCCGCGTCATAGCGATCAGATAGTCGCGCATGAAAGCTGAGGTTGTCGCCCACGCTCAAACTGGGAATCAGGTTGAATTGCTGAAAAATCACGCCAATCCGCGTGCGCCGCAAATTCGCGCGAGCCGTATCGCCCATGCCGGAAAATTCCTGCCCGTCCAGCGTGATCGATCCACGATCGAACGTATCCAGCGCCGCCACCAGATGCAGCAACGTGGATTTGCCGGAGCCTGACTCACCCGTCAGCGCCACACATTCGCCGGTTGCGATTTCCATATCCACGCCGCGCAGAACCGGCATGGGCGCATCCGCCGTTTCAAAGGATTTGTGCAAATCAGTGATCGTCAGCATTTCACCCTCACGCGTTGGCCTTCGGCGCGAGCCTAGCAATTCTGCCCGCGATTACCACGCTTGCAACATGGCCTAATCGTCGCAACCACGGCACGGATCATCACGATAGCTCATGCTGAGTGTTAAGCCCCGTTGCACGGCACTGACCCCTCGCCTACACATGCGCGACATATCCCGTATGAAGGACGACACCATGACCCACCCTCTTCGAATCGCCATTGCCGGACTCGGCACAGTCGGCACCGGAGTTGTGCGCATGGTACAAACCCATGGCGACAAAATGCTGGCCCGCGCCGGACGCGAGGTTCAGATCGTCGCCGTTTCCGCACGGTCAAAGGGTAAGGATCGTGGTGTAAACCTGGATGCCTACGCATGGGAGGACGACCCCGTCGCGCTGGCCCGCCGCACAGATGTCGATCTGGTGGTTGAGGTTATGGGCGGTGAGGACGGCCCGGCCAAAGCATTGACCGAGGCAGCACTTTCCTCCGGCAAACACGTCGTCACCGCGAACAAGGCGATGATGGCCCTGCACGGCCAGCCATTGGCCCTGTTGGCTGAGGAACACGGCGTTGCCCTGCGGTATGAGGCAGCAGTCGCCGGTGGCATCCCTATCATGAAGGCCCTGACCGAGGGGCTGGCCGGTAACGGCATCCAGCGCGTCATGGGCGTGATGAACGGCACCTGTAACTACATCCTGACCCAGATGGAGGAGACAGGCGCGGATTACGAGGATGTCCTCGCCGCCGCGCAGAACCTTGGCTATGCCGAGGCGGACCCTGCCTTTGACGTGGGCGGCATCGACGCGGCGCATAAACTGGCCCTGCTGGCCGCGACCGCCTTTGGCACACGGGTTGATTTCGCCGGCGTCACGATTGAGGGGATCGAGCATATCTCCCTGACCGACATCACACAGGCCCGCGAACTGGGGTACAAAGTAAAGCTGCTGGGCGTCGCCCGCATGACGGATGAGGGGCTGGAGCAGCGCATGCAGCCGGTTCTGGTTCCTGCACGTTCCACCATCGGCCAATTGGACGGCGTAACGAACATGGTGGTGGTTGAGGGCGATTTCGTCGGCCAAACCGTCTATACTGGCCCCGGCGCCGGTGAGGGACCAACCGCCTCCGCGATCATGGGCGATGTAATGGATATCGCGCGTGGCCTGCGTATTCCGGCATTTGGCCAGCCTGCGAACACACTGGTCGCCGCAAACCGTGCCGCCAGCGCCGGTGCGGCCAGCCATTACCTGCGGTTCACGCTGACCGATGCGCCGGGCACCTTGGCCACGATTGCGCAAACGCTGGCCGATCAGGGTATCTCCATCGACCGGATGCGCCAGAACGATCATGATGGCAGCAATGTCCCCGTTCTGATCGTGACCCATGATTGCCTGCGGGTGAATCTGGATGCGGCCCTTGCGAAAATCGCGGCCAGCGATGTCAGCCTCGCGCCGCCGGTTGCCCTGCGCATCGAACAGGTTTGAGGGGGGGCGGCCGGTTTCGACCGGCCACCCCACCACCACGGCCAACGGAAACGTGACGTTGCGTCCATTGTGCTGCTTGTTTAAGCTCAGCCAACGAAAAATGCTGGGGAAACATGCATATGGCACGACCGAATCGAACGATGGCAACTGTTGTGGGCATGACCATTGCGTCATATCTCAGCCTTAGCTTAGCCGCAGTGGCGCAACCCGCCCCCGGCGGGCCGGGCGGCCCCCCGCCAGAGGATACGACGGGCACGACGGAGCGCCTTGGCGATACCAGCATCCTGATGGGGTCGGTGCAGATCCCCGCCTCTGTCGGTGAATGCGGCACGGATGCGGGCTTTACCCGCCTGCTATGCCTTGCCAACCTGCTGAAATCCGGCGCTTCGGATGAAATTCTGGAATATATCCAGTTGGATTATTCCGTGGCCGAGGCCCAGAACTGGAGCAACCTGCCCGCAGGTGCCTTTCCCGCCCGCCCCGGCGTATTTCTGGGTGAGCTTAGCGTCGAACAACGCGGCATCGTCAAAGCCATCTTGATGGAGGTCGCCAGCCTGACTGCGAATGAGGGCTATGACGAGATGGAGCAAACGCTGAATGCCGACGATTATATCGGCTCCATCAGCACCGATTACGGCGTCGGATATGCCTCGTATAATACCAAGTTCGCCTTTCTGGGCACGCCTGCGGAAACCGGCACATGGCAGATTTACTATGGCGGGCACCATTTCGCGTTCACCAACACCTATTCAGACGGCGTTCTGTCCGGTGCGACCCCTTCGTTCCGCGGCATTGAACCCTTCCCCAGATTCCTGATGAACGGGCGTGAGAATATGCCCCTGATGCAGGAGCGTGAGGCCTTCACCGCGCTGCTCCGCTCGCTTTCCGACGATCAGCAAAGCGCGGCTCTGTTGGAGGGAACCTATCGCGACATCATCGCAGGCCCGCAGGCCGATGATGCAATCCCCGACACGCAGGAGGGGTTGAGCGTTTCCGAGCTAAGCGAAGATCAACAAGCCCTGTTACTGGCTGCCATTGAAACCTATGTTGGTGACCTGAACGATGCGGATGCCGCCACCTATATGGCCAAATACACCGCCGAACTGTCCGACACCACATTGGGTTATACCGGCACGACCGAGGTAAACACCGAGGATGATTATGTCCGCATCCACGGCCCGTCGCTGTGGATCGAGTTTTCGCTGCAATCGAACAAATCCACGGGCGAGGTGGGCAATCACCCCCACTCCGTCTGGCGCGATCAAACGGATGATTACGGCGGCAATACTGAATGATGCGTAAACTATGGGGGCGGGTTATCATACCCGCCCTGATGCTTTTCATCGCCAGCACCGGCGGCGCGACGGCCCACGCCCTGCCCGGCAGCCTGATCAGCATGTGGCAGGCACAGCAGCAATTGCACCTATCCGTTGAGCTGGCGCTGGAGGACCTGCTGATCGCGGCACCGTCCCTTGCGCCACTTGGGGATATCACGGTTCCGCAGGATTTATCAGCACAGCAAACCGAGGCGATCGCTGCCTATTTCGCAGATCACCTCACCCTGCACGATGCGACGCTGACCCTGATCAGCGCAACATTGCAGGCAGGCGAAAACGCGCATGTGGGTCAATACACGCTGCTGATCGCCACCTTTACAACGCCTATGAACGGCGATCCCTTTCCCATGACGCTGACCTATGACGCCGTGATGCATGAGGTCCGCAACCACCGCGCCACAATTTACTGGGGGCAATCCGGTACGGACCAACAGGGGCTGGCCGATTTCGGCTTTCTGATGACCAACGGATCGCCACGTCCCGTGGTTTTACAGGCCCCGCAATAACCGCCTAGTCCTGCGGCTTTTGCCCTGCCAGATGCGCCTCACCCCGCGCGGCGGCCAGATCGATTTGACGTTGGCGTTCACGGAAACGGGCACGGTCGCCATCGGTCCGCTCATCAATGCACTGATGACAGCTCACGCCATGCTCATAGCCGGGGCGGTCCATATCCTCGGGCGCGACGGGGCGGCGACATCCGGCGCACAGCACATATGGCCCCCGCTCCAAGCCATGACCAACGGAAACACGCTCATCAAACACAAAGCACTCGCCGTTCCATGTGCTGTTTTCCTCGGGCACTTCCTCAAGGTATTTCAGGATGCCGCCCTGTAGGTGATAAACCTGCTCCACCCCCTGCCCGATCAGCCAGCTTGTGGACTTCTCGCAGCGAATGCCGCCGGTGCAGAACATGGCGATCTTCTTGCCCTCGAACTTTTCCGCGTTCTGGGCCCACCATTCAGGGAATTCGCCAAAGCTGCGGGTCGCAGGGTCGATTGCGCCCTCGAACGTGCCCACGGCAACCTCGTAATCATTGCGGGTGTCGATCAGCACAACGTCAGGGTCCGCGATCAGGTCGTTCCAATCATCAGGCGCCACATAACGGCCAACGGCGGCGTTTGGATCAACCTCTCCGGCGCCAAGGGTCACGATCTCCTGCTTTAGCCGAACCCGCAGGCGGCGAAAGGGCTGTTTGTCGGCATAGCTATATTTCGGCTCCAGATCCTCGCACCCCGGAATGGTGCGCAACAGGGCGACCATATCATCGATGGCCTGCGCGGGACCGGCCAATGTGCCGTTGATCCCTTCAGCCGCGACCAACAAAATACCGTGAACGCCCAGCTCACGCAGCTGATGTTCCAGTGTTGTTCGCAACGAATCCGGCGCCTCGATTCGCGCAAAGCGGTACAAAGCAGCTATTTTACTCGCCTCAAAGGTGTTCATATCGCTACAACTGCCCCAAAACTATTAGACTGATCCGCGCAGTTGCGCGTTACTCAGCGTGTATTTGGCGCTAAAACGCGCGGGATGCCAGCCTTGTGATTGCGCGAAAGTTATTGCTTTGGCATTATAAGCGGGTTCTTGCTGGTCCTGTTGTTTGGTCCAGCCTTTCGTTGGATGGTGAAGTGGGGGCTCCGCAATCCGGCGAAATCCAGGGATTGGGGCGTGGGGAGATATAGATGATCGTTAATACCGTGGCGCGGATGCGCCCGTTTTTCAGCCGATTCCGGCGTGATGACGATGCTGTTGTGGCCATTCAGGTCGTAATTTTTTCGGTGATGTTGCTGACATCCGCCGGATTGGTCATCGATTTCGGTCGCGCCTATTCCGCACATTCCCAGATGCAAAGCTTTGTAGACAAGGCAGCATTGGCCGCCGCTGGCGAACTGGATGGTGGCGCGGATGCGCTGGAACGTGCGACAGCCGCCGCGGTTGCCATTGCGCAATCCTCCACCTTTACCGAGGAAGACAGCGAATTCGCGATTGCGACGCCGTTAACCTTTCTGGTCGGCAATCCGGCTGACGACACGGGCACATTCTCCGCAGATGCCATGAGCACGCTGACCACCGACACAGCAGCCTATGCAACCCATGTCTATGTCGAAGCCGAGGCCCGCAGCATCCGCCTCGCGCTTCTCTCGGTCGGTCTGAACAATGACACGACGAACGCGGACGGCACCGAAAAAACCACCTCGATCAACCTGTCCGCCTATGCGGTGGCACGGATGCAGATCTCCTATTGTGGAGAGCTGAGCACGATGGTCATGTGCAACCCGTTTGAAAACGATTCCGCCTCGCGCTCCTTCGCCGAGATTATGGAAGGGAACGAGGGAACACGCATGTTCCTGACCACCGACCTTCAGCCGGGCCTCGACGTGCCGCGCGCGCTCAGCACCAATGACGGTGCGATCCGCGTTGGCCTGTTCAAAAATCCGCGTCACGAAATCGGCGCTGATATTGCTGGTGTTTGCGATGATGTCGGCCTGACCGCGTTTCAGGCAGCGGCCTATGATGGCAACCCGAACATCTCAACCTCCACCGACCCGTGGTCCTACCCGTCGAATGATGAGGATCTGGAACGTCTGCGCGATACCTGCCTGCTGGCCACAATCGACAGCCAGATGCAGTGTATCGGTGGTGAGGTTCTGATCAAACCGGCTGAGCCTGATACGATCACAACCGCGCTGAACACCCTGTTCGACATCTGGGACGCCCCGATGGACCGCGTGCTGACACAGGCCGTAACCACTGACCGTGCCTTTGCACCGGATTATGTTGCCAATCACGGCCACCTGACCCGCGCGGAATATATCGAATATATCGAAAACGGTCATATCGCCGAGGCAGATGAGGATATGGCGCGCTTGGCAGCACAAGTTGCAGCGCTTGAGGCACGCGGCCCGTACTTTGCCAGCTATGCCGCACGCGCACAAGAATCCTATGATAACGCCGCCGCCAATCGCGCCGAATGGGTCGCGGTTCTGGCTGCCTATCCCGATAACATCACTAACACCGCCGCCCGCCGCAACCATATGAAGGGTGACGGCTATGGCGGTGCATGGGGTCCGATGATTTACGCGGATTGTATGCAAAGCGACCCTGAAAACTGCTCGCCATACCCGTACATGGCGCTGCCCTTTACCGAATCCAGTTCCGAAAACACGGCCACCGGCTGGCGCATGGGCCCCATAACCGAGGCAGTATATGTCGCATCCGAGGCCGAAATCGCTGAGGCAGAGGGTGAAGCCGAGGGCGAAGCGGAAACAACCGAGGCACCAGCCCCTGATACAGATATTGTCAGCCTCGGGCCGCTAGGCTCGGATTCCTCGATCACTGGCTGGCGCATCAGCAATTATACCGATCACGACCTGACGGGCCGCTTGGGCTTTGAAACGGATAATAAGAGCGTGATCTTCGAGCTGCCCGCCAATAGTGAGCGTGAATATCAGGTTCAGGTAAACGACACCGCAGTTATCACATGGACCAGCGAGGTTGAGCTGGACCTGTATCTCATCACGGATGAGGTTGATAACACCGTGGCCTATGCCGGTGTCGGCACCCCTTGGTACGACATCCTACAGGGCCGCGTTCCCAGCTTTGTCGAGTATTTCTCGACCTATCACTCACCGTATATGAGCGCCTATGGCTTCGATCTCGATAATCCCAGCACCTCGTTTGAGTGGGATATCGTTGGCTCGCATACGCTATATGACGGCTACACGATGATTGAGCGTCACACGAGCGAGCTGCTGGACTATGCCGCATCGAACGGCCCGGGCGATGATGGTGAGGATATTCGCAGCCTGCCTGAACATTTCCAGTTCACCTCGAACACCCCATCGGCCGAGCAACCGCTGGAGCGTCGCCGCCAGCATGTAGCCTTGGTGAACTGTCAGGCCCTGACGACGCCAACCTCCTATTCCGGCACCAGCGACGCCTATTCCGGCGCCTATGTGGCGGAGCTTGAGGCCGTGGTCGATCTGTTCTTCACCGGTCCGGTGGATGTGCAAACCTGCGCAGATACAGTCGGCACCGATCCCAGCGATCAGATGGATTGCTGGAACTCGGATATCGAGCTGGCCTATATCCCCGTGGAATATCTGGGCGCCGCCGATCCCGCAGATCCCAGCGTTCAGGAATATATAAACTACGCGGTGTTGGTGCACTAACGCCACGTTTCGTACTGATTTCACGGCCCGCCCTAACCGGCGGGCCGTTTGCATATGGGGCTACGCTTGACCCAGCGCCCATGTCGGAGTAATTAGCCACAAATCCCCGGAAGCAAAGTCTTCCGGTCCGCGGCCCGTGCGCCGGGGATCGCCACCGGTCAGCGCGTTGCGCCCACCGGTGCTTTCGCCGTTTTGCGGACCTAATGCAGGAGCGACGCCATGTTTGAGAATCTTTCCGACCGCCTCTCAGGTGTCCTTGAAAAGCTGACCCGTCAGGGTGCGCTGACCGAGGAAGACGTCGCAACCGCCCTGCGCGAGGTGCGCGTCGCATTGCTGGAGGCCGATGTCTCGCTGCCCGTGGCACGCGACTTCGTCAAATCCGTGCAGGAAAAGGCGACCGGTCAGGCCGTCACCAAATCGGTCAGCCCCGGCCAGCAAGTTATCAAGATCGTGCACGACGCACTGATCCAGACACTGGCAGGCGACGATGCGAATGCTGGTGAGCTAAAGGTCTCCTCCCCTCCCGCGCCGATTCTGATGGTCGGCCTACAGGGCTCGGGTAAAACCACGACCACCGCGAAATTGGCCAAGCGCCTGACGGATCGTAACAAAAAGCGCGTCCTGATGGCCTCGCTCGACACACGCCGCCCTGCCGCGATGGAGCAGTTGGCCGTTCTGGGCATGCAAATCGGCGTGGACACCCTGCCGATCGTCGCAGGCCAGACCCCCGTTCAGATCGCCAAGCGCGCCAAACAGCAGGCAACGCTGGGTGGCTATGATGTCTACATGCTCGATACGGCGGGCCGTCTGTCCATTGATGACGAGTTGATGGACGAGGTTGCCGCCGTTCGGGACGAGGCGAAACCACACGAAACCCTGCTGGTGGTCGATGGCCTGACCGGACAGGATGCCGTCTACACGGCTGAGAATTTCAACACCCGTGTCGGCATTTCCGGCGTGGTCCTGACCCGCATGGACGGTGACGGTCGCGGTGGTGCGGCCCTATCGATGCGCGCTGTCACCGGCAAGCCCATCAAATTCGTCGGTCTGGGCGAGAAGATGGACGCCATCGAGGAATTCCACCCCGAACGTATCGCGGGCCGGATCCTTGGCATGGGCGATATTGTCTCCCTCGTCGAAAAGGCGCAGGAACAGATCGAGGCCGAGCAGGCCGAGCGCATGATGAAACGCTTCCAAAAGGGTCAGTTCAATATGAACGACCTGAAGCAGCAGCTTGAGCAAATGCAAAAAATGGGCGGCATGCAGGGTGTCATGGGCATGATGCCGGGCATGGGCAAACTGACCAAGCAGATGGATGAGGCGGGACTGGACGATAAGGTCCTCAAACGCCAAATCGCCCTGATCGATTCGATGACCAAACAGGAACGCCGCAACCCTGCCCTGCTACAGGCCAGCCGCAAAAAGCGGATCGCCAAGGGTGCAGGCATGGACGTGTCCGACCTGAACAAGCTAATCAAAATGCACCGCCAAATGGCGGACATGATGAAGAAGATGGGTAAGATGGGCAAAAAGGGCCTGATGCGCGGCGGGCTCAGCGCGCTGATGGGCAAGGGCGGCGCAGGAATGCCCCCCGGTATGACCCCACCTGCGGGCCTCGGCTCCGGCGCGGCCCCCGGCGGCATGCCCGGACTTGGCGGTGCGGCACTGCCCCCCGGCCTCAGCGGATTCGGCAAGAAGAAGTGAGCACTGAACCGGCATATCATTTCGGCAATCGCGCGGCCCCATCCTCCATGGCGGCACAGGCGACAGGCATGCCATGCCTTTCCCTGATGCACGGAGCCGCAATTTTGCCAGCCGCAAAGCAGCCACAGAGCAGCCATAACGCAGCCACCCCTTTTTCGACTGTAGGAGCGCCCGAATGACCGATGAAATCACCCGCGCCCGCGACGTGCTGGCCGAACATCGCGCCTCCATCGACAACCTCGATGCGATCCTCGTCTACACGCTGGCCGAACGGTTCAAGCGGACACAGGCCGTTGGAAAGCTGAAGGCTGAACACGATCTTCCGCCCTCCGATCCCACACGGGAAGGGGAGCAGATTACCCGGCTTGAGAGGCTGTCACATGACGCCGGCCTCGACCCGGATTTCACGCGGAAATTCCTGAATTTCGTTATTCAGGAAGTCATCCGTCACCACGAACAGTTTCAAGAAAACGTCTGAAACATCAGACACCTAACACGACCAGATCAAGGAGATACACCATGGCCGTTACCATTCGTCTCGCACGCGGCGGTTCCAAAAAGCGCCCCTTCTACCGTATCGTTGCTGCGGATAGCCGCATGGCACGCGATGGCCGCTACATCGAAAAGCTGGGCACATATAACCCGCTGTTGGCCAAGGACAACGAAGAGCGCGTCAAGATGGACGCAGAGCGCGTTGCATACTGGCTGGGCACAGGCGCCAAGCCTACGGACCGTGTGTCCCGCTTCCTCGAAGCTGCTGGCGTTATTGCGAAAAAAGAGCGCGCAAACCTGAAAAAGGGTGAGCCAGGCAAGAAGGCGCAGGATCGCGCTGAAGAGAAAGCAGCCAAGGTTGCAGCAGCTGAGGAAGCCGCAGCGGCAGCCGCAGCTGCTCCTGCTGAAGAGCCCGCAGCGGAGGAGTGATCCCCGCATTCCGGTCCCCCGATACGGGGGGCCGGTTTTTTGCCGTTAGCCTGTTCGGGGGCCATAATGCGTTCCTTCACACCTGATTTTACGGCAGAATTGACTGAATTATTCCGATGGCGCCGCGATGTTCGCCGCTTTCAGAAAACCCCCATTCCCGATGCATTAGTGACCGAGTGTCTGGACCTGCTGCGCCACGCGCCGTCGGTCGGCCTCAGCGCGCCATGGCGATTGGTGAATGTGCACAGCGACGCCGCGCGCGCTGCTGCAATTGCAAATTTCGAAGCCGCCAACGCCCAAGCACTTAGCGGATATTCCGGTGAGCAGGCGGAACGTTACGCGGGCCTGAAACTATCCGGCATGCAGGACGCTCCCGTTCATCTGGCTGTGTTTTGCGATGACGCCACGGTCAAGGGGTCCGGCCTAGGCGCAGGCACCATGCCGCAAATGCGGGCCTATTCCGTTGTTGGCGCGATTATGTACCTATGGCTGGGCGCACGTGCGCGTGGGCTGGGTCTGGGCTGGGTTTCGATCCTTGATCCCGAACAGCTTTGCGCCGACCTTGACGTGCCAGAGGACTGGGCCTTGGTCGGGTATCTGTGTATGGGCTGGCCCGAAATTGAAACCGAAACGCCCGAGCTGATCCGCGCGGGCTGGGAAACCGAAGCACCCAAACCGGAGGTTCTGTTACGATGAGCGATCTGATCTGTGTTGGCGCAATTTCTGGCGCATTCGGCGTGCGTGGTGAGGTGCGGCTAAAGAGCTTCACCTCGGACCCGACCGCGATTGCGGACTATGCCCCCCTGTTTACCGAGGACGGCAAGCGCCGCTTTGACGTGACCATCACGCGCCCTGTTGCAAACGGGCTGGCCGCGCATTTGACCGGTATCGCGACCAAGGAAGAAGCCGACGCGATGAAGGGCACGCGCCTATTTGCCGAACGCGCGCAGATGCCTGACCTGCCTGATGATGAATTCTATCATGCTGACCTGATCGGCCTGCTAGTGCTGGACACTGGCGGGGTTGAGCTGGGCCGTGTGCGCGCTGTGCATGACCATGGCGCGGGCGATATTCTGGATATTATGGGGCCAAAGGGCGAAACGCTGGTCCCCTTTACCCGCCACGCGGTGCCCACCGTCGATCTGACTGCGGGCCGTGTAATCGTCGATCTGACCGAGGATGACGCATGAGCAATCTTGCAGGCGCGCTATGATGCGGTCGATCGGGCGTAAATCCATTTCGGCCAGTGCCGTTCCCCGTGATCTGATGGAGGAACGCGAGCTGGTCGATATCTGGACCGCGCGTGTTCTGACGCTGTATCCCGACATGTTTCCGGGCATTCTGGGGCAATCGCTGACGGGACGTGCGCTCAAGGATAAGCTGTGGCAGCTGGACACGACGGATATTCGTCAATTCGGCTTGGGCAAGCACCGCGCCGTTGATGACACCCCCACAGGTGGTGGCGCCGGCATGGTGCTGCGCGCGGATGTGCTGGACGCGGCAATTGCATCGCGTCCGGTTGTCGGGCCGCTGATTTACCTTAGCCCACGCGGGCGGCGATTTGATCAGGAAATGGCGCGCAGCCTTGCCGCGGGCCCCGGCGTGACCCTGCTGTGCGGGCGGTTTGAGGGTGTGGACGAGCGGATCATCGAGGCACGTCAGATTATCGAGGTTTCGCTGGGTGACTTCATCCTGACCGGTGGCGAACTGGCCGCACAGGCCATGATTGACGCCACAGTGCGCCTGCTGCCCAAGGTGCTGGGAAATGCCGAATCCATTGAGGAGGAGAGCTTTTCCTCCGGCTTGCTGGAGCATCCACAATTCACCCGCCCCAATGATTGGGAGGGCCGCACCGTGCCTGAGGTCCTGATTTCAGGCCATCACGGTAGGATCGCAGAATGGCGTCAGGCCCAATCCGAGGCCCTGACACAGGATCGCCGCCCCGATCTGTGGGCCGCGCATCTGGCCCGCACGCGTAAGGGCGGTTGAACTTCCCCCCGCTGTGGGCTATGGGCGGGGCCTGCTGGGGAATCCTCGGCTTTTGAGTTCGTTCGGGTAGGTGCCTGCCTGCCACCACGTGACGGGTTCATAGATAAGGAAAGTCGTATCGACCTCTGGCGGGCCGGAAATCCTCCGAAGCCCGAGCAGCGACCAGAGCTATCATGCGCGCAAACATTCGCCGAAAAGGCGATCAAAAGGACGATGAGATGAACCTGCTTCAGACCCTTGAAGCCGAGCAGATTGCTCAGCTTGCCAAAGACATTCCTGACTTCGCACCCGGTGATACCGTTCGCGTTGGCTACAAAGTGACCGAGGGCACCCGCTCGCGCGTACAGAACTACGAAGGCGTTGTGATTGCGCGCAATAACGGCACAGGGATCGGCGCATCCTTCACCGTTCGCAAGATCTCCTTCGGTGAGGGTGTTGAGCGTGTATTCCCGCTCCACTCGCCAAACATCGACAGCGTAACTGTTGTTCGTCGTGGCCGTGTTCGGCGCGCAAAGCTGTACTACTTGCGCGATCGTCGTGGTAAGTCGGCTCGCATCACCGAGAAGACAAACTACCGCGCACCAAAGGCATAAGCCCCGCGCCACTGCTGATTTACGACAGGCGTCCCCATTCGGGGACGCCTGTTTCGTTTGAACCTGCTGCGATCTGCGCCTATTCTGGGCATCACTTCAGATCAGGCGGCGCGATGTATACTCTTCTCTTTAACAGCGTGGCCTTGATGCCCACTGTTTTCCTGCGGACCCTACCGGTCGCGATTCTAACGGCGCTGGTCTATTTCGGGTTGATCCAGAACACCTCGGAACCGCTGTGGAAGCTGGTCTTTATCGCCCTTTTGACGACACCATGCATCGCGATTGTCCGCATGGCTGCGCTGCGCGCCGCATTGGTTGCTGTCGATCGCACAACGCCCCCCACGATTGATCACCTGACCAAGGCACAGATGCGGCTGGCCTATGTAAACCTGTTGCCCATCAACATCGTGCAGATGCTGGCCATGTTCATCGTGACCGCGCTGTTATCGGTTGAAATTACCGGCAGCGCGAAAACCATCGCAGTGCAGTTCATCGGTAACGGAACGGTCGGTGAGCTAGACGAAATCATCGCCGAGTTCAGCGCAATCGCAACCGCCGCAGGGTGGTTGTTCTCGTTTATTGCGGCGGCAGGATTCGGCGCGATGGGCACCGCAATGGCCGGCACTGCTGCGAATGCTGCGGAAAAAAAGCCGCGCCACGATATCGTCTTTGGTGTCGGCTATAACTTCTGGCGGCTGACCGTGCTGTACTACATCGCGCAGGCGCTGAACGGTGTGGTGGTGGTCATCCTCGCCATTTTGATGATGGCGATTTTTCAGGTTGGGCAAACCGATCTGGCCATCTATGTCGCGCCTGCTGCGGTCACGATCTATATCAGCCTGCATTTTGCCACCACAGCGGCCGGTGCTGCGCTGTCCTATGGCGCACTGCTGGATGAACAGGCCGAGATCCGCGAATTTGTGCAGCGAAACCTCAGCGGGCCTGAAACCTCGAACCAGTATCTGAGGGAGCTGCGCCGTTCGCGCCAACAAGGGTGATTCATCGCTCTGGGCTTGCACGTATGCCCGATACAGGGTAGCTGACGATTTCAATTGACCCTCACGGCGACGAAGATTGGCCTGTCCGCTTCGATCAGTCGTACCAAAGGACCGAACCATGAAAAAAGATATCCACCCAGCCTACCATATCATCGATGTGAAGATGACTGACGGCACCGTTGTACAGATGCGCTCCACCTACCAGAAAGAGGGCGCACAGCTGAACCTCGACATCGACCCCTCCGTGCACCCGGCATGGACCGGCGGCACCTCGCGCCTGATGGATACTGGCGGCCGCGTGTCGAAGTTCAAGGCGAAGTACGACGGCCTCGGCTTCTAATAGGCTTTCCGAGCTTTTCGCCCGTAAGGGCGTTGTGTATCAAAGAAAGGCGCGTTCCCGTGTGGGGCGCGCCTTTTTGCATATAGGAGGCCGCAAGTGGCGCATATCATCGTGCTTGGCAACGAAAAGGGAGGGTCGGGGAAATCGACAACCTCCATGCATCTCTTCGCTGCGTTGGCGCGATGCGGTCATCAGGTTGGCGTGATCGATCTGGACTTGCGGCAGAAGAGCTTCTTTCGCTATCTGGAAAACCGTGAGGCCTTTATAAACCGGACCGGCACCAAGCTGCCGATGCCCGTGCGCCACGTGCTGGAATATTCCACATTCGATAGTGTGGCCGCAGCACAGGCGGAGGAGGAGGCGCGTTTTTCGGTCGCGCTGAACCGGTTGGATGAGACCTGCTCCTACATCCTGATCGACTGCCCCGGATCGCATACCCGCTACGCGCAGATGGCGCATGCGGCGGCGGACACGCTGATCACACCCATGAATGACAGCCTGATCGATTTCGACCTGTTGGCGCGACTGAACCCTGAAACAGGCAAGGTTCTAGGCCCCAGCGTTTACGCCGAAATGGTTTGGAAAGCGCGACAGCTGCGCGCCACAGCGGGGCTGAAGCCTGTGGACTGGGTTGTCCTGCGCAATCGCATCGCCACGCTCAACGCCCGCAACAAGCGTCGTGTAGGCAGTGCGCTGACCGAGCTGAGCAAGCGGATCGGCTTTCGCGTCATACCGGGGTTCGGTGAGCGTGTGGTTTTCCGCGAGATGTTCCTGTCAGGGCTGACTTTGCTGGACCTGAAGGACACGGGCGATATCAGCCTGAACATCTCGAACCTCGCTGCACGGCAGGAGGTTCGAGAGGTTGTGAAGTCGTTGAACCTGCCAGATGTATCTATCAAGTTCTAAAGTTGGCAAGTTCTAGAGCTTCGGATCAGCCGTTCGGTTCAACCAAACGGCAGATCCGATCCTGTGCGTGCAGGCTGCTGCATGTCGCGCTGGCCTGCTGCTCACTCAGCCCGATAAAGGTCGCAGCGTATAGCGGCACACCATTCACCACAGTTGAACCCACACTGCGATGCGCGCCGACCAGTGGTTCGGTCACGCCGAGCAGAGCATCGGTCAGCACCGATTCGGCAAATTCCGGATCACGATAGGCACCAAGCTGAACGGCCCATTCCCCGCCCGGACGGGCCAATGGGCGTGGCGCTGACATTGGCGCGCCAGAACCGGATGCCGTAATGGTAAGCGGCACGGTCGATGCTGTCGGCTCATCCCGAACGGCGGCAGCGGCGGAGGATACCAGTGCATTCCCCACCAGGCTGGCCGCAGCAACCAGTTGTGTCGGCTCACTAACACCACGTGGCATGGGGCGAATCGAGGCGAGGACGGCACCGGCCTCCTCACGCTGGGGGCGGATGGTGGCAACGCGGGACGGTGCCCGCTCAAATCCCATATCCAGCAGCTCAACCATGCGGTTATAGCGCCAATTGGAGCTGCTACCGCCAAAGATGACTGCGATGATCCGCTCACCACCACGTTCTGCCGAGGCGGCCAAGTTATAGCCAGCCGCGCGGGTATAGCCCGTCTTGATCCCGTCAGCGCCGCTGTAACCGTTCAGCAGACGCCGGTTGGTATTTTGCACCGTAGCAACACCGGCGCTGGTCGAAGTACGTCCGAAGATATTGTAATATTGCGGATAATCGAAGAACAGGTGCCGTGCCAGCATGCTCATGTCCCGCGCGGTGGACAGGTGCCCCGTCGCAGTCAGGCCGTTCGCATTGCGGAAGGTTGTGTTGGTCATGCCCAGCGAACGTGCCGTATCCGTCATCAACTGCGCGAAGGCTTGCTCGGACCCGGCAATCGCCTCACCCAAGGCGGTCGCGGCATCGTTGGCGGAGCGTACAGCCGCAGCACGGATCAGATAGCGCACCGAAATGCGCTGTCCCGCGCTAAGCCCCAAGCGCGAAGGTGGTTCACTGGCTGCATTGCGAGAGATCCGGATCTGCTGGTCGATGCCCAGCTGGCCGCTCTCCACCGCCTCAAACGCCAGATATAGCGTCATCATTTTGGTCAAAGATGCCGGGTGCAAGGGGGTATCAGCGCTGCGCGAATGCAGCACAGACCCATCACGAGCGTCCAGAACAATGGCCGCATATGGTGCCGCCTGTGCGGCACTGGTTACAAAACAAAATGCTGCAACCAGCATGGTACTCAAAAAACGTATAGACATCGGTCACTCCGACGAAAGCCTGCCTCGGTAATGGGCCAGTTCATCTGCCCGCATTATGGTTTACATTCAGTTAGCAGCACATCGAATTGAATTGCAACGATTAACCCAAAATCTCTTATACGCCGCAAATGCGTGCTGAGTCGCACGCAGAGCTGCCGTAATGTCAAGATTTTGTGGCACTTTTTATTTTTTGTGCAGCGCAACATAACCCCCTTGACGCAGTGCAACATAGCCCCTATTTCTAATCAACAAGGACGATAGGTTCGTTCACTAGAGTTCAATGGAGTTTCATCATGGCTACCAAGACCACTGCAAAAGACGCTACCGCCCAAATGGAAGCATTCGCTGCTGACGCACAGAAATCCGTCACCGAGACGGTTGAGAAAATGACCAAAGGCTTCGAGGAAGCTTCTTCCTTCGGTCAGGAAAACCTCGACGCGATGGTAAAGTCCGGTGAGATCGCTGCCAAGGCAGCTGAAGGTTTCGGCACCGAAGTGTCCACCTTCACCAAGAAGTCCTTCGAAGAAGGCGTTGCCGCCGCCAAGGACATGGCGTCCTCCAAGACAGTTACCGAACTGTTTGAAAAGCAGTCCGCATTCGCACAGACCGTATTTGACGGCTGGATGAAGCAGGCGACAAAGATGAACGAGATGATGGTTTCCTCCGCTAAGGACGTAACCGCACCTATGGGTGAGCGTATGACCGCGGCCCAGACTGCTATGAAGTCGATGACTGCTTAATTTCGACTAAATTGCGACTGTTACGAAAAGGGGGCACACGCCCCCTTTTCTCGTTTTATAGACGGGATATATTGCGAATTAGGTCGGCAAGGGACATATGGGCGGAATGACACGCAAACCCCTCAATATGATTGATGACGATTCTGACCGCGAGGGCGAGATCGGCCTCGCAACCAAGACTCGTCCAAAAACGCAGAAGCCCCCGTTATATAAGGTTCTTTTGCTCAACGACGATTACACTCCAATGGAATTCGTGGTGCATGTCCTGCAACGCTTCTTTGGTGTGACACATGCGGAATCAATCGAAATCATGCTGACCGTCCATAAAAAGGGCGTGGCCGTGGTTGGCGTGTTCTCTCGCGAAATCGCAGAGACAAAAGTCACGCAGGTGATGGATTACGCACAGCGCAATCAGCATCCGCTGCAGTGCACCATGGAAAAAGAGTGAGATTGATTGAATGAGCGACCCACAACGGCTGGACCTCAGCGGTATTGACCTGTCCGGTCTGCAAGTTGGCTGCATCGGCGCGGAACCGGATGCCGGATGGCATGATTTCGCAGATATCATCACATTTGAACAGCAAAACCGCGTCGATTTCGATCGTATGCAGGATATGCGCCTGAATGTTGTAGCCACCCTGCCCGCAACAATGGATGCAATGATTGTCGGACTTGGCCGTTCGCGTGATGAAAATCTTGGCCGAATCGCTCGGGCTTGCCGGATGATCCCTGCGGGCGCGCCGCTGATCGTCACCGGTCAGAAAACGGCGGGCGTCGATTCGCTGGTGCGTCAGGTGCGCAAAATCCTGCCCGTGGGTGAGGTTTTGTCCAAGTCACATGGCAAGCTGTTCCCGATTGAGGTTGCCGAAGATGCTATCCCGCTGACCCAGCCATGGTTCGACAAGGCACAGTTGAGCGCGAAAGACGGCGGTTGGTTAACCGCCCCCGGTATGTTCAGCGCGGATTCGCCAGATGCAGGGTCGATCCGGTTGGCGGAGCATTTCGCGCCTCGCATTTCCGGCGCCGTTGCCGATCTGGGCGCGGGCTGGGGCTGGCTGAGCGCACAATTGCTCGCCGCAGCGCCGGACGTGACGACCCTCTCGCTATACGAGGCGGATGCAAACGCTCTGGATGCGGCACGGCGCAATGTGACCGATGATCGTGCCAGCTTCCATTGGGAAGACGTGACGCGGTTGGAGGGGCCGGCAGCCCATGACTGGGTTATCAGCAACCCGCCATTCCACCATGGCCGCGCAGCCGAACCCGCCTTGGGCCAAGCGTTTATCCAGACGGCAGCAAAACTGTTGAAGCCAAACGGGCGGGCGTTGTTCGTGGCCAACCGTCAGTTACCCTACGAGGCGCAGTTGAGCGAATCCTTCAAGAAATGGCAGGAAATTCCGGGCCCTGGCGCGTTCAAACTATTTGAGGCTGAGAGGCCGATCAGAAAGCGTTAACCTTTATTAACAACTAAACCTTGCTTTCCTGCGGCGGTTGTTAACATGTATTAACACATGTTCAAACTGATCGCCGCAGCATTGCTATTCGCCCTGCCCGTCGCTGCTGACACCGTCAGCGGCTATCCCACTGTGGTTGATGGCGACACGATCCACTTCGCTGATGATAAGGTCCGGCTGGCAGGTATGGATGCGCCGGAGCGGCACCAGATGTGCGGTGACGAGGCATGCGGTGTTATTGCCACCACGACCTTGGCCAATCTAATCGGCAATGACGTTGTGACCTGTTTGTTGAATGGCGGGCAGACCTATGATCGCATTGCCGGAACATGCTCCACCGCGCGCGTTACTGATTTGGGTGGTGCGATGGTTGTGGCGGGCTATGCGATGGATGAACCTCGCTATCAGCCTGACTACACGGCCCTAGCCGCGCATGCCGAACGCGACAATCGCGGTATGTGGGCGAACCCGGTTCAGGCGGGCTGGGAGTGGCGAGCCGCGCAAATCATCTCCCCCCCCCATGACGCGGATTGCGATATTAAGGGCAATATCAGCGCCAGCGGTCGCATCTATCACGTCCCGGGCAGCCGCCACTACGATCGCACCTCGATCAATTCGAGCGAGCGTTGGTTCTGCTCCATCGCCGAGGCTGAGGCCGCAGGCTGGCGCGCGCCGCGCTAAAGCTGTTCCGCCTGTTTTCGCAGCTCGAATTTCTGCACTTTACCGGTCGATGTTTTGGGCAATTGCGTAAAGATGACATGGCGCGGCGCCTTGAAATGCGCCAATTCGGCACGGCAATGGGCGATGATTTCGTCTGCACTTACCTGTGCATTTGGGCGCAACTCGATAAAGGCACAAGGGGTTTCGCCCCATTTGGAATCGGGACGGGCCACCACCGCACAGGTTGCAACGGCGGGATGGCGATATAGGGCCTCCTCCACCTCGATCGACGAGATATTTTCGCCCCCAGAAATGATGATATCCTTGGACCGGTCCTTGAGCTGAATATAGCCGTCGGGATGCTTTACCCCCAGATCGCCGGAGCGGAACCAACCGCCACGAAATGCGTCCGCTGTCGCCTTTGGGTTACGGAAATACCCCTTCATCACGACATTGCCGCGCATCACAACCTCACCCATGGTTTGCCCATCGGCGGGAACGGGCATGTCGTTCGCGTCCAGCACGTCCAACTCCTCAAGCGCGGCATAGCGCACGCCCTGTCGTGCCTTTAACCGTGCCTGCTCGCCTGTTTCCAGCGCGTCCCAGTCGCGGTTCCATTCGTTGATAACGGCGGGGCCGTATACCTCGGTCAGACCGTATAGATGCGTCACGTCGAAACCGGCCTGCCCCATCGCGGCCAAGACATTCTCGGGCGGTGGGGCCGCTGCGGTAAAAAACGCTACGCGCGCAGGCATATCACGCCGGTCCTGTGGATCAGCGTCCAGCAACGTGCTCATCACCACCGGCGCGCCGCACATATGGGTCACGCCGTGATCTGCGATAGCATCGAACATCGCCTTTGCCCGCACCTGCCGCAGACAAACATGGGTGCCTGCAACCGCGCTCAACGACCATGGGAAGCACCAGCCGTTGCAGTGGAACATCGGCAAGGTCCACAGATAGACCGGATGTTTAGCCATGCCCGCATGCACAACATTCCCCGTCGCCAACAACATCGCACCACGGTGGTGATAGACCACGCCCTTCGGGTCGCCCGTCGTGCCGGAGGTATAGTTCAGGCTGATCGCATCCCATTCATCCTGCGGGGTTAGCCACGCATAATGCGGATCACCAGCGGCCAGCAGCTCCTCATATTCACAGGGTTGGGTGGAGATGGTGGGGTCGTGATAGACAATCAGCGCAGGTGGGGTGGCGATCAACGCGCAGGCCGCGCGCGCCAATTCCAGCAGCTCCGCATCGACCAGCAGGACCTTTGCCTCGCAATGTTGCAGGATAAACGCCGTGCCCGCTGCATCCAACCGCGTGTTCAGGGCATTCAGCACCGCGCCGGTCATTGGCACGCCGTAATGCGCCTCGATCATCGGGGGGGTATTCAACAGCAGCGCGGATACTGTCTGCCCTCGCTGCACACCCATAGACGCCAAGGCAGAAGCAAGTCGGCGCGACCGTTCATAGAGCGCGCTATAGGAAATTTTCTGTTCGCCGTGAATAATTGCAGGATGATCTGGAAACACGCGCGCGGCGCGATCCAGTAGGGTCAGCGGGGTTAGAGGCTGATGGTTTGCCTGCATACGGGGCAAATTCGCGTTATAGTCATCCAGCGTCGCCAAGGTAGCCTCCGTTTCCTAAGGTCAAATCAGTTCTAGCAGATAGGCACACCCTCGCAAGTTCGCCGCAATTACCCTATATGCCGTCACCGACCGTATACGCGCGGTCCGCAGATCATGGAGCAGATATGAGTTCGCTGGCTGGAAAATCGGTAATCGTCACAGGTGCGGCAAGCGGCGTCGGGCTCGCCATCGCGCGCAAGTTCCGTGATAAGGGCGCACAAGTCATGATGGCGGACATCGATGATGACCGCCTCGCTCATGAGGCAAAATCACTTTGCAAGGATGGCGAACAGGTCCGCAGTTTTACCTGCGATTTGCGTGAGAAGCTCAGCATTGCAAACCTGATGGCCACAACCATCGACAGCTTTGATCGGGTGGATGTGCTGGTCAACGCGGCGCGGCAGGTTATCTCCTCTGACCCGCTGGACCCGCAGGGCGATGTGTTCGACACGCTGATGCAGCAAAACGTCAAAAACAGCCTGCGGTTGAGCCAACTAGTTGCGAAAAAGATGATTGCACAGGCCGAGGGTTCCTCGGATCGCAATATCGGCTCCATCGTCAATGTGACCTCGATTTCAGCGCAACGCACCCTGCCCGAGTTGTTGGCCTATTCGGTCAGTTGTGCCGCACTGGATCAAATGACGCGCAGCCTCGCCGTGGCGCTAGCCCCGCAGGGCGTGCGCGTGAACGCAATCGCATTGGGCGGCGTTATGACTGGCCACCTGAAGGAAGCCCTGAAGGAGCGTGAGGAGCTTCGGCAGGAACTGACCGCCGTAACCCCGCTGGGTCGGATCGGTGATGCAGAGGAAGCCGCAGAGGCGGTGCTGTTCCTCGCCTCGGACAAGGCGAGCTTTATCACCGGTCAGATTTTGGCTGTCGATGGCGGCCGCACCAATCTGGACCCGCTGGACGCGCCATCCGGCTAATCAGCCATTTTCGCGCAGAACCGCACCGGCAAGGTAGAGCGACCCACAAATCAGCACCCGCGCATCCGCTGGAACCGCCTGCAATGCCGCAGCAACGGTTTCGGCCTGTGTCGCCGCCAACCCGACAGATTGCGCCGCCTGTGCGGTTTGTTCGGCGGTTAGCGTCGCGGCCTCACCCGGGATAGAAACCGCATGCAGGTGATCCGCCTGTGCCGCGAGCGGGCGTAGGAATCCGCTGACATCCTTGGTATTCAGCATGCCGCAAATCAAATGCAGTGGCCGCGCGGGCAGCCGCCCAATCGCCTCGGCCAGTGCGATACCAGCAGCGCTGTTATGCCCGCCATCCAGCCACAGGTCACGATCACCGGCCGCTTCGACCAGTGGCCCGGTGCGCAAACGCTGTACGCGCGCGGGCCAGACTGCCTGCGTGATCGCGGCCTCGCACCCTGCATCGGACACGCCTAATGCACGCAATGCAGCCAATGCAGTACCGCCATTTTGCACCTGGTGCGCACCGATCAGTGCGGGCAGCGGCAGGTCCAGCAGGCCGTGCTCGTCAAAATAGGCCATGCGGCCGTGATCCTCATAGGCGTCCCAGTCCTGCCCGCCGATGGACAGCGGGGCAGATAGCGATTCGGCCCTCGCCTCGATCACGTCGCGTGCCTCATCCGCCTGACGCGCGATGATACCTGTGACGCCACGCTTCAGGATGCCTGCCTTCTCACCCGCGATTTCGGGCAAAGTGTCGCCCAGATATTGCTGATGATCGATAGAAACCGGCGTGATCACCGTCAGGCGGGGTGTATCAACCACATTGGTCGCGTCCAGCCGCCCGCCTAGGCCGACCTCCAGAATCGTGTAATCCGCGTCCGAGCGCGCAAAGGCCAGCAGAGCGGCGCAGGTTGTGATCTCGAAATAGGTGACGGGAACGCCGCCATTGGCGCGCTCGCATTCCTCCAGCACGTCGCTCAACGCTTGCTCGGTTATCAGACCGTCAGGCAGGCGGATACGTTCGTGGAAACGGGCCAGATGGGGTGAGGTATAGGCGCAAACGCGATGGCCGTCAGCCTGCAACCCTGCGCGAATCATCGCCTGGGTTGAGCCCTTGCCGTTTGTGCCCGCAATGTGGATCACCGGCGGCAGATCGCGTTGCGGATTACCCAGCGCATCCAGCAATCGCCACATGCGGTCCAGAGTAAGATCGATAATCTTTGGATGCAGCGACATTAGCCGCTGCAAAACCAGATCGGTGCTGGTGCCGCTCATGCCGTGCCGGTTGCCTCGGCCGGAACGCTGGCTTCACCCTCGGGCGAAGGCAGATCGCCATGGCTGCGCGGACGCTCGTTCAACAGCAGGCGCAGCAGGGTTGCCAGCTCATCGCGCATTTGCGTGCGGTGAACAACGCGGTCCAGCATGCCGTGATCCAGCAGGTATTCCGAACGCTGGAAGCCCTCAGGCAGCTTTTCGCGAATGGTCTGCTCGATCACCCGTGGGCCCGCGAAACAGATCAGTGCGTTTGGCTCCGCGATATGCACATCGCCCAGCATCGCATAGCTGGCCGTCACGCCACCCGTGGTGGGGTGGGTCAGGACGACGATATAGGGCAGTCCCGCTTCCTTCACCATATCCACAGCCACTGTCGTGCGGGGCATTTGCATTAGGCTGAGGATACCCTCCTGCATCCGCGCGCCACCTGCGGCGGAGAACAGAATCAGCGGGGCGCGCAGCTCAACCGCGCGCTGTGCAGCGGCGATGATTGCGTTGCCGACATACATGCCCATGGAGCCCGCCATGAAGGAAAAGTCCTGCACCGCGACCACGGCCTTAACCTCACCGATATTGCCCTCGGCAACCAACATTGCCTCATGCTCGGATGTGGTTTTGCGCGCATCTGCCAGCCGCTTGGGATAGGGCTTCTGATCCTTGAAATGCAGCGGATCAACGATGGGATCGGGAACCGATACCGTTGTGAAAATACCCAGATCAAACAGGGACTTCAGCCGCTCACGCGGGGTGATGAACATGTGATGATCACAGGTCGGGCAGGTATATAGCGCGTCCGACAATTCGCGGTGGAACAGCATCGTTCCGCAATTATCGCATTTCGACCAAAGGTTTTCCGGCACCTCGCGGCGGGAAAATAGCGAATTGATCATCGGACGTGTGAAGTTGGATATCCAGCTCATTTCGGCGCGACCCCCAGTGTCTCTTTCCGGTCAATTATATCGCGCGTCGATGGATTGCAACGATACGGCGCGCTGCCTAAGGTCAATAAAACTGACACAAACAGGGAAACGTCGCATGGCAATCGGTAGCGATATTCGCACATGGTACGAGGGTGAGTGGCTTGAGGGCAATACGCTCATTATGGGTGCGGCCGATCATGCAACATGGCTGGGCACGCTGGTCTTTGATGGCGCGCGTACTTTTAGCGGCGTTAGCCCAGATCTGGACCTGCATTGTGAGCGGATTATCCGGTCGGCTGTGGCGATGGGAATGACCCCGCCAATGGATGCTGCACAGGTTCTGGCCCTGGCGCAGGAAGGTATCGCGCAATATCCGGCAGATGCTGAGCTGTATATCCGCCCAATGATGTGGAGCGTCGAAGGCGACGCCGCGATGATCGCGCCGGAAACCGCGCCCTGCGCCTTTGCCCTATGTATCGAGGCGATGCCCCTGCCCCCTATGGGATCGATCGCGCTGACGGTCTCTCCCTTCCGCCGCCCACGCCCTGACACTGCGTTGACCGAGGCAAAGGCCGCCTGCCTGTATCCCAATAACGGGCGCATGCTGACCGAGGCGCGCAAGCGCGGCTTTAACAACGCATTATCCCTGGATGATTGGGATCATGTGGCCGAAACGGCGACTGCCAACGTGTTTCTGGTCAAGGATGGCGTGGTCCGCACCCCCGTACCCAATGGCACATTCCTGAACGGCATCACGCGCCAGCGGATCATCAAGTTGCTGTCCGATGACGGGATGCAGGTTGAGGAAACCTCGCTGAAGGTTGACGATTTCGCGCAAGCTGATGAGATTTTCCTGACCGGCAATGCGTCCAAGGTCACAGCCGTTCGTCAATTCGAGGATCGCACAATGCAGCCCGGACCGGTGGCCGCGCGGGCGCGGGCACTGTATTGGGCATGGGCGGGCGCGGCCTAGGCCCCTCCTGCCAATTATATCATCGGAGGATTTTAGTATGACCGATATGCGTTGCGTTGAAGTAACCAAACCAGGCGGACCAGAGGTGCTGGTCGAAACACGCCGTCCTATTCCAGTCCCTGCCGCGGGTGAGATTTTGATCCGTGTTAAGGCAGCAGGCGTTAACCGCCCCGACGCCCTGCAACGCACCGGCGCGTATAAGCCCCCTGCCGGCGCATCCGATCTACCGGGGCTGGAGGCCGCAGGCGAAATCGCAGCAATCGGTGCTGGTGTTAGCCGCTGGTCGGTTGGCGATGCCGTGACCGCCCTGCTGCCCGGTGGTGGCTATGCGGAATATGTAACGACTCAGGCCGATCATGCCCTGCCGATTCCCACGGGATATTCGTGGGAGCAGGCCGCCGCGCTGTGCGAAACCTTCTTCACCGTTTGGATCAACGTGTTTGACCGTGGCGGATTGCGCGCGGGGGAAACGTTCCTCGTGCATGGCGGCACCTCCGGCATCGGAACAACCGCGATTCAGTTGGCCAAGGCACGCGGCGCGCGCGTCATGGCCACCGCCGGTTCCGACGAGAAATGCGAGCGCTGCCGCGAGCTGGGCGCCGATCTGGCCATCAACTATCGCACCGCCGATTTTGTTGAAGAGTCCAAGACCTTCACCGATGGGCGCGGCCTGGACCTGATCCTCGATATGGTAGGTGGCGATTACATTCCGCGTGATATCAAGGCTTTGGCACTGGATGGCCGCCTTGCCATGATCGCCTTCCTAGGGGGACCGATGGCGGAGGTGAACTTCGCGCAAGTTATGGTCAAACGTCTGATGCTGACCGGATCAACACTGCGTCCCCGCAGCAATCTGGTAAAGGCCGAAACCGCCCGCGCGGTGGAGCGTGAGGTCTGGCCATTGCTCAATGCCGGAACCATCGCCCCCGTCATGGATTCGACGTTCCCATTGTCGCAGGCCGCACAGGCGCATGCGCATCTGGAAACCTCGACCCATGTTGGGAAGATCGTTCTGGTTCCTTAACGCACGGGCGGCAAGCTGGCCGTGTATGAGCAATCCCGGATCACGTCGCGCCCACAGCGACGTGGTTCGAGGTCGCGCGTCAGGCAGATGCGAACCTCCTGAATACGACTGTCACGACAGGTCACAGTTACGCCGTCAGCCTCCATATCCTCGTTGACCTCCAGAAACGCGGCCTCGATCACCGAGGGGTCCAGACGCAATGTTTCCTGCACGCGGCGCAGGATCGCAGGGCGTTCAACGCGCTCATATCCCTCACGCGATAGGGCAAAGAAATCCGTCGCGGACAGGCCACTACATCGCCCGTGCTTCTGCCACTGATGCCACGCGGCACCGCCCGTTCCCATAATATCTGCCATCTGACCGGTTTGTCGGCGCGATGGATCGCGATGCGAGGTGCCGCAATATTCAGGCCAGCCGCTTTCATATTGTGGCCACAGGCCATGCAGCACAAAGCCCAGCGAGCGGTCGCATTGCTCGGATCCCTGTGCATCGCCGGTTGCGGCACACCATGATGGCGACCAGCTCAGGCTTAACACATAGTAATCAAAGACGCCTGCATCACCGTCTGCGCGCGCAGGCAGTGCCAACATCAGAAGGGCCAGAAACCAGCGCATGACGAAACCTCTTTATCCTTTTACGTTCAGGGCCTATATACTGCGGTAATTCCCCAAACGGAAACGGACTGCGGCCCCGGCCAACCGATTTCTCGGCACGGGAGAGGATTGCAGTTTTCTGAAAGGCACGACATGGCGCTTCCTATCATGCAGAAAGCCACCGCCGTCTGGCTGGTGGACAACACCACATTGACATTCAAGCAAGTTGCGGACTTCACCGGCCTGCACGATCTTGAGGTTCAGGGCATCGCTGACGGCGAAGTTGCCGGCGGGATCAAGGGATTCGACCCCCTTGTGAACAACCAGCTGACGCAAGACGAGATCACACGCTGCGAACAAAATCCGCGCGCAAAGTTGCAGTTGAAATATAACGCAGCCGCCGATGGTGAGGAAAAGCGCAAGGGTCCACGCTACACCCCCCTGTCCAAACGGCAGGATCGCCCCTCCGCAATTGCATGGCTGGTTAAATTCCACCCCGAGCTGAGCGACGGTCAGGTATCCAAACTGGTCGGCACCACAAAGCCAACCATCCAGTCGATCCGTGAGCGGACGCATTGGAACATCGCGAATATCGTGACCGTTGATCCGGTTGCATTGGGCATGTGTAAGCAGATTGAGCTGGACGCAGCCGTGGCCAAGGCCGTGGCGAAAAAGGCCAAGGACGGCATGGCGCTGACCGATGACGAGAAGCTGCGCCTGATGAGCACAGATCAAAGCCTGTCTGCCGAATCCCGCGTCCCATCGGCGATGGAGGGGCTGGAAACATTCACCTTCTCCGACACCGCATCTGACACGCCCGAGCGTGAAGAGGCCCTGCCCGACGCAGACAGCCTGTTCAACCTGCCTGCCAGCACGGATGACGACGAAGACGAATAAGCGACCGCAAATGACGACACGGGGCCGGAATGCAAATTCCGGCCCTTTTGCATTTGCGCCTGCGCATTAATCTGATGGCAACGAACCTGCCCCAAAATCACCAGATCAGGTGGAGGGTGTGCGTTGCATAGTTCTAGTAAAAACAGGTGGCTACCCACCCACGCATCAGATCGGGCCATTGCATATAGCCTTGTCGCATTTGTGGTGATTCTGGGACTAACGGCGCTAAAGCTGGCCTCAACCCTTAGCCAACTGGACCAGATCGATCAGTCCATCACGCAGAACATCCTGATAGAACATCACCTTTCAGACCTGCGCGGGTATAGCCAGCTGGCCAATCGACTGGCGCTAACGCCTAATGGCGCTGCGGCACGTGACGATCTGATCGCACAACATGACAGCGCAACCGTGGTCCTGTCGGAACGCCATCAGCAGCTCTCCACCGTTGTGCCCGAGGCGATATCGGAAAATGTCGGCTATCAATTTGCCAAATTGCTGGCCTTGGCTGCACTGCTCAGGGACCCGCCAACCGGCCTGCCCACGATGGATATTGCGGATCAGGCCCGCATCATTGCCGAGGTAAACCTGCCCGATTCGATGCATAATTGGCAGGGTGACCTGATCGACGATGCGCACACCACGCGAAACCGGGTGAAGCTGATCCTAGCCTTGTTTGCGGGATCTGTATTGCTCGCCGCGATTTTGCTTTGGCGGTTTGTCCTAAGGCCCCTGTCCAGAACGGTGCAGGACGGCACAAAACACACTCGCGCGCTTGAGGATGCCCTGCAACACAACACGATTCACGACAGGTTAACCGGATTGCCTAACCGCAAACATGCCGCCGATCTGATGGATCGCCACCTGTCACGCCGACGAAAGGCCAGCGTTGGATTGTTGCATCTGGATCTGTACCAGTTTCGTGCGATTAATGAGGAGCTAGGACATGAGATCGGTGATCAAGTACTGATCCAAACCGCTCAGCGGCTATCCTCCCTCACGTCGGAACGAGAATTCGTCGCCCGTATTGGTGGTGATGAGTTTCTGATTTTGACAGACGATGTGGCATCCGCCGATCAGCTAGAGGTCCGCGCACAGGAAATCCGTCAAATCGTCCGTGAGGAAATCCAGCTTCCCACCGGATCACGACAGGTGGATTGCATGATCGGCGCTGTCTGGTCGCCAAATGGCATGACGGATGCGGCCTCCCTAAATGTTCGCGCGGACATTGCCCTGCACGCTGCCGAAACGGGGGAGGACGGGCCGATGCGCCTGTTCACCCCCGCAATGCAGGAGGAGGTCAGCCAGCGTGACGCCCTTGGCCGCGAATTGCGCACAGCGTTAGGCACGGGCCAGCTGGTTGTTTATTTCCAACCGCAAATTTGCGCACGAACAGCGGCGGTCGCTGGGTTTGAAGCCCTGATCCGGTGGCAACACCCGACGCGTGGCTTGCTCGCCCCAGGTGCTTTTCTGCGCATTGCTGAGGAAATGGGATTTGCAGATCAAATTGGCGCACAGGTATTGGATCAGGCGCTGGACGCATGGCAGGGATGGGCGGCGGCGGGCTTTGATGTGCCGCATGTGGCCGTAAACTATTCCTCCGCGCAATTAGCCGATGCATTGCTGGCCGATCGGATCAAATGGGCGCTGGATCGGCGCGACCTATCGCCCGATTGTCTGGCGCTGGAGGTCGTCGAAACGGTGGACGTGGACAGCGATGAGGCGTTGGCCGTGCGCACAATCCGCAATCTCGCCGCGGCGGGTATTGCGATTGAACTGGATGATTTCGGCACTGGACACGCCTCAATCGCCAATATCCGGCGTTTTTGCGTCAGCAGGATCAAGATCGACAGAAGCTTCATCACCGGCATCGACACCCGAAAGGATCTGGCCGCCATGGCCGATGCAATGGTCCGAATGGCCTCCGCGCTTGGCGTGGGGACAATTGCGGAGGGGGTTGAAACCGCCAGTGAACGCGCCGCGATTATCGAGCTAGGGTGCGACGCATTGCAGGGCTATAACATCGCGCGCCCGATGCCATTTGACGACAGCTTGCAGTGGTTATCCCAACAACATGTGCTGAAACAAAGCAGGAATCGCACGCGCCAAACGGCCTAAACCGGGCGTGCACGATGTCGCAAAAGGGGGGAAAGCCCTTGACCTTTAGCCATGTGACCTGTTGAACGCCAGCATCCCGTCCATATCTGCCGCGCAGGGGTTGCTTGCATGCAAGACGATAACAGAAATCTGATCCTGGCAATGGGGCTCAGCCTCGCCGTGATGCTTGGCTGGACGTTCTTCCTTCCGCCAAGCGAGCAAACGCCGTTAACTGCCGAACAACAGGCAGTACAGCAGGAGCTACTGGGCGATATCACGTCCGAGGTCCCGAGCGGATCGGTTGGCGTTCCAGCAGTCGAGGTAGCGCGGATCGAAACGCGCGATGCCGCCCTTACGCAAGCGGATCGGGTCGACATTCTGACCCCCAGCCTCAGCGGCACGCTGTCCTTGGTTGGCGGTCGCCTAGACGATCTGCACCTGACGGATTACCGCGAAACGCTCGACCCAGACAGCGACACGGTTACCCTGCTGAACCCTGCGGCCGGTCCCGCCGGTTACTATGTTCAGCACGGCTGGGGCCCCGCAGGCGGTTTGCCAGCGGAGCAGGTTCCCGGTGCCACCACTATCTGGCAGGTTGAAAGCGGCGACACGCTGACACCGACCACGCCCGTCACCCTGTCATGGGATAACGACGCTGGCCTGATCTTCCGCAAGACATTCACCGTGGACGAGGACTACATGTTCTCCGTCACGCAATCGGTCGAAAACACCGCTGATGCGGCCGTTCGCATGTATCCATATGGCATCATCGACCGCGTGGGTGAGCCTGAAACCATCGGTTTCTACATCCTGCATGAGGGCGTGGTTCGTGAAAGCGACGGCGAAATCGCTGAGATCGACTATGACGACATGCCCGACAACACGTTCGATTCCCGTGAAAACGCGAATGTTGAACTGATTGATGTGCAGGAGGCCGGCTGGATCGGCTTTACCGATAAATACTGGATGACCACGCTGATCCCTGATCCGGGTCCATTCACATCCGTCGTTCGCTATTCCGCCCGTACTGAATCCTATTCGACGCAGGTGCGTATGCCTGTGGTTGAGGTGGCCCCCGGCGCAACGGAAAGCAGCACGACGCAGCTCTTCGCCGGTGCCAAGGAACGCGATCTGCTGACCCAATATGAGGAGCAGCTGGGCGTGGACCGCTTCGTCGACTCGATCGACTGGGGTTGGTTCTTCTTCTTGACCAAGCCGATCCATTGGCTGCTGACGATCTTTAACGGGTTCCTCGGCAATTTCGGCGTCGCGATTATCCTGCTGACGCTGTTCATCAAGGCACTGCTGTTCCCGCTGGCCTATAAATCCTACGTCTCCATGTCCAAAATGAAGATGCTTCAGCCAGAAATGGAGAAGATCAAGGAAAAGGCGGGCGAGGATCGCACCAAATTGCAGCAGGAAATGATGGCCCTGTACAAAAAGGAAAAGGTTAACCCCGCTGCCGGCTGCCTGCCGATCCTGCTACAGATCCCGATCTTCTTCTCGCTGTACAAGGTGCTGTTCGTCGCGATTGAGATGCGTCAGGCTCCGTTCTTTGGCTGGATTCAGGATCTCAGCGCGCCCGATCCTACATCGTGGATGAACCTGTTTGGCCTACTGCCATTCGATGCACCTGACGCGACCAGCTTCCTCGCGATCCTGTCCATCGGCGTGTGGCCGATCCTGATGGGGATCACCATGTGGCTTCAGCAAAAACTGAATCCGGCGCCCGCTGATAAGACGCAGGCGATGATCTTTGCGTGGTTGCCATTCGTGTTCATGTTCATGCTGGGCCGGTTCGCGGCTGGTCTGGTCATCTACTGGGTTGCCAACAACACGATCACGTTCACGCAGCAATATCTGATCATGCGTAGCCAAGGCGTAAAGATTGACCTGCTGGGCAACATGACCTCCGGTCTGCGTAAGAAGAAGACACCGGAATGATCCGCGTCTCCGCACTCTGGCGCCATCCGGTTAAAGGTGTTGGGGCGGAGCCGCTGCAATCAATAATGCTTCGGGCAGGTGAGTGCCTGCCCGGAGATCGCGCCTTCGCCATTGCGCAAGAGGGTGCAACAACACAGGGCGAATGGGCGCCCTGCCGCAACTTCATCCGAGGAGCAAAAGCTGGATCGCTGATGGCGGTCACGGCGACCCGCAACGGCAATACCCATAATTTTCACCACCCCGACCGCCCCGATTTACAGGTCGAGCTGCCCGCAGAGGGCAACGCGCTGATCGACTGGATCACGCCAATATACCCCGCGAATCGCCCCACACCTGAGCGTTTGGTAACGGCCACCGAACACGGCATGACCGACGCGGCGTTCCCCTCAATCTCCATCCTGTCCGATGCGTCCCGCACAGAACTTGGTGCTGCGGCGGGGGCCGATTTGGACCAGCGCAGGTTCCGTGGGAACATATGGTTGGACGGATTGCAGGCTTGGGATGAGTGGGACTGGATCGGGAAATACGTGAAAATCGGCAATGCGGTTCTAGAAGTTCGTGAGCGGAACACCCGCTGCCGCGCCACCCATTCCAACCCGCAAACCGGTGCTGAGGATCAGGATCTGCTGCGGGTTCTGGATAGCAATTGGGGTCATCGTGACTTCGGTGTATATTCGGTCTGCACCACAGGTGGTGAGATTTGCGTAGGCGACGAGGTATTCATCCATGACCGGCCCGAACCCTGATACACTGCACCCGCTGAACATTGCCCCACGCATGGTTTTCCTGAAGCCACTGGCCGCAGGGCGCAGCAATGTCGAGATCGGGGATTACACCTATTACGATGATCCGGATGAGGCCGAAGCGTTTTTCGAACGTAACGTCCTGTATCACTTCGATTTTATTGGCGACACGCTGCGCATAGGGCCGTTCTGTGCGATTGCGACGAATACGAGATTCATCATGAATGGCGGCGCGCATGCGACCGGCGGTTTTTCAACATTCCCGTTCAACATCTTTGGCAACGGATGGGAGGAGGGGTTCGATCCGGCGACGTGGACTGCGGCCTCGCGCGGTGACACGGTGATCGGACCGGATGTCTGGATCGGACGGGCGGCGACCATCATGCCGGGTGTTACCGTTGGCGCAGGCGCGATCATCGCAACCGGCGCAATAGTCACACGCGATGTGCCACCCTATTCCATCGTTGCGGGCAATCCTGCGGTTGAGGTTCGTCAACGCTTCGACGCCGACACGATTGCGGCGCTGCTAGACATTGCGTGGTGGGATTGGCCGGTGGAAAAGATCACGCGCAACGTGAACCTGATCCGCGCGGCAGACATCACCGCGCTGCGCAACGCAATTTGATCTCGCTCCTGCCTGCTGCATGAAGTATTCGGGCTATCAACGTCCGGACACAGCCCTGTGGCCGCGACACATCTAAAAGGCGATTAGGCATGACCATCCGTTTTCCACTGGCCGAAACACCCGACGCAGCACAACTGGCGACGGGGCGATCCCTGTTTCTGGGGCCGTGCGATTTCGTAAAGGGCGTGGTGGCCATGGATGGCCTGCCCCCTGCGGACCGGATGGAATTTTGCATGGCGGGTCGCTCGAATGTGGGTAAATCCAGCCTTATCAACGCACTGACAGGGCGCAAAGCACTGGCACGTACATCCAACACCCCAGGCCGCACGCAGGAGATCAACTTTTTCGCTCTGGCGGAAACACATTACATGGTCGATTTGCCGGGCTACGGCTTTGCCAAGGCGCCTGTTGCCGTGGTGGCCAAATGGCAGGCCCTACTCAAGGATTATCTGGCGGGCCGTCAAACCCTGCGACGGGTTTTCCTGCTGATCGACAGCCGCCATGGTGCAAAGGAGGTCGATGATGAGATTATGTCCGTGCTCGATCGTGCCGCCGTGCCGTTCCACACGGTTCTGACCAAAATCGACAAACCGCGTCCGGCGGAACTGGAAGCATCGCTGGAACGCACCCGCACTGTGCTGGCCAAACATCCAACCGCCTATCCTGAGATTATCCTGACCTCCTCGGACAAGGGTGACGGCGTGGAAACTTTGCGCGCGATCATCGCGGATCTAAAATAGAGATATAGGGATGGATTTCATGGAAAAATCGACTGCGATGAAACGCGATTGGCTGGCCACTGCACGGACCCTCAGCGAAGCGCTTCCCTATCTGCAACGCTATGATGGCGCCACCGTTGTCGTGAAATTCGGCGGCCACGCGATGTCCGACGATGCGGCGATGGAACGCTTTGCCCGCGATATCGTATTAATGAAGCAGTGCAACGTGCATCCCGTCGTCGTCCATGGCGGCGGCCCGCAGATCAACCAGATGCTGGAGCGTCTCTCGATCAAGTCCGAGTTCATCGACGGCAAGCGCGTCACCGACAAGGCCACCGTTGAGGTGGTTGAGATGGTGCTGGCCGGTCGGATCAACAAACAGATCGTGCAGGCCATCAACGATCAGGGCGGTCGTGCGGTTGGCCTGAGCGGTAAGGATGCGAACCTGATCGTCTGTGAAAAGGCGACCAAAACGCGCAAGGATCCTGAGAGCAATATCGAGAAGGTGCTCGATCTGGGCTTTGTCGGGGAACCGGTTGAGGTCAATCCAGAGGTCCTGAAGGTCTTTACCGACAGCGATTTCATCCCCGTCGTGGCCCCGATTGGTACGGGCCGGAATGGTGAGACATTTAACATCAACGGCGATACCGCCGCCGGTGCGCTGGCCGGTGCAATGAAGGCGGATCGCCTGCTATTGCTGACCGATGTTGCGGGCGTAAAGGACGCGGAGGGCGATGTCGTCACCCGGCTGACCCCTGACGATGTACGCCGCCTGACCGATCAGGGTGTTATTGCCGGTGGCATGATCCCCAAAACCGAAACCGCGCTACATGCGATGGAGCGTGGCGTGGGCGCGGTGGTTATCCTCGATGGACGTGCGCCCCATGCCTGCCTGCTCGAATTGTTTACCGAGCATGGCGCAGGAACGCTGATCAAGGCCTGATGGCTGGATCGCTAGCAAAATTGCTCGACCAACACGCGCTGTTGGTCGCGGCAGGCCTGCATGACGGGGGCGACACCATCTGGTTGATCGCCCCTGATACGCGCCGCTTTTGGGATCACCTATCCACACAGCCCGAGGCGCAGGACGGTAAGCCCGATCGCGTTGACCGCTGGTCTGCGCGGGTTCTGCCCCAGATCGCTACCGCATGTGATGCCGAGGCTATTTTACCCTTTGGCGGGCCACCATGGCATCCGTTTTTACGCTGGGCGACGGACTCCGGCACAATCTGGCAATCGCCCGTTGGCCCGCTGATTGATGCGCAAATGGGGATGTGGATCTCGTTTCGCGGTGCGCTGCGGCAACGGGGGCACCACCAACTGCCGGATAGTGCTGAAACACCCTGCCCCACCTGCACAAAGCCCTGTCAGTCGGCCTGCCCCGTTGGCGCATTAGGTGATGGCCCATATGATGTGGTCGCCTGTCGCCGCCATATCGCGTCACCGGATGGCATTGCCTGTCGCACCGGTTGCCTGGTCCGGCATGCATGTCCTGTTGGCCGCGAGTTCGCGTTACCCCCTGCATATGGCGCCCATCATATGGCGGCATTTCTGGGTCAGCAGCCTTGATTATGACAGTGATTTCACGCGCTATTATCCCATGAAAAGAATCGTACTGATCCGCCATGCAAAATCCTCGTGGTCCGACCCGGATCAGGAAGATATCGCCCGTCCACTCAACCAACGTGGACGCCTTTCAGCCAGCCTGATGGCCGCGCAACTGGTGGAGATTTCCGCCGTTCCGCAGGCAGCATGGGTATCGCCTGCCGTGCGAACCGTTGAAACCTGGGATCGTATGCAGCCCCTGATCGGCGACGTAAAAGGTAAAGTACACAAGGCGCTGTACATGGCCGACCCCGATACGATGCTCAGCATCCTGCACGCGACCGATGATGCAGCAGATACGGTGGCCCTGGTTGGCCACCAGCCGGGCGTCAGCGCACTGACCCGGAAACTATCCGATGGGCACATCAGCACGACCTGCGCGCGCGCCTTCTCACACTTCCCCACGGCGGCTGTCGCGGTGTTGAGTGCGGACGTGGATAAATGGTCGAAACTAGCGTTCAAATCGTGCCGCTTCTCGCATTTTTCTGTCCCAAAAGACCTAGTTTAACGGCACTGTGTTGCTCACAGGGTTGCACTCGCCTATTAGAGTGCACAGATTGTAATAGTACATTCGAGGAGGAATCAGCGTTGAGCATCATCCAGCTAGTGATCAGAGCCGCAGTGACCGTCCTTTCAGGAAACAATATGGGCGTATTGAACGAAATTTCAGACGCGACTGGTGTATCCGTATTTCACTTGGCTGGCATGAACCGATCCGAAATTCTGCAAACAATTCGCGACGCAGGAATTTCGTTTTCGGACATTCCACCCCATATTGTCAGTGCACTTGGGCTGGTGCGCGCAGGCTAATATCTAGCGCGTCCGGCGATGACGGGGCGCAATACCCCATCAGCAGGAGGGTCCTATGGCCACGGAGGCTGCTTCTGACCCGCTACTGATGTCTGCTGCAATTTTTCTAGGTTCTGCCTTGCTGGCCGTTCCGCTGTTCAAGCGGCTGGGACTCGGCTCTGTGCTTGGCTATCTGGCGGCTGGCGCGGTGATCGGCCCCTATGGGTTGGGCCTGTTCCGTGACGTTGATGGCATTTTGCATTTCGCTGAATTTGGCGTTGTCCTGCTGCTGTTCATTATCGGGCTCGAGCTAAAACCCGCGCGGTTATGGCGGTTGCGATCCGATATTTTCGGGCTTGGAACGCTGCAAATCGTGATCAGCGGCGCGGCGATTGCCGGTTTCTGCATTCTGGTGGGACTACCCACATCGGTTGCGATTGTCGCTGGTGGCGCGCTTGCGTTGAGCTCAACCGCGTTTGGCGTGCAGATTTTGCGAGAGAAGCAGGACCTGACCGCCCCCTATGGTGACCGCACGTTTTCCATCCTCTTGGCGCAGGATCTCGCCATTGTTCCGCTGTTCACGCTGGTTGCCTTCCTTGGCCCTGCCACGACGATGGAGGGGAACATGTGGACGCAGGGCGGCATCGCTATTGGCGCAGTGGTCGCGCTATATGTTGCCATCCGCTATCTGATCCATCCGTTTTTCCGCGTTATCGCGGCGACGGGTTCAAATGAGCTATTCCTCTCCGCCGCGCTGTTTTTGGTGATCGGTGCGGCGCTACTGATGGATGTTGCGGGGCTGTCCATGGCGCTTGGCGCGTTTATCGCTGGGGTTTTGCTGGCTGAGAGCGAGTTTCGACACCAGTTAGAAACCGATATCGAGCCGTTTCGCGGGTTGCTGCTGGGCCTGTTCTTCATGGGCTTTGGCATGACGCTGGACTGGTCGCTGATTATCGCCAATTGGTGGATCGTGATCGGCGGCGCCTTTGGCCTGTTCGCCGCGAAGGGTATCATCCTCTACGCGCTCGCCCGCCTGTTCAAATCGCCCCATGACGACGCGCTGCGCATTTCGGCCACCATCGGTCAGGGCGGTGAGTTTGCCTTTGTCATGGTATCGCTGGCCACCGCTGCCGGCATCATGAGCGGCACGATCCCCGCGATCCTGTCCGCCATCGTTACCCTGTCCATGGTTGTCACCCCCGCTGCATTGGCGCTGGCCGATTGGCGCATCGCGCGCAGCGAGGCGGAGGAGGATACCGACGGCATGGACGGGCCAGAGGCGTCCGAGGAAAGCCGCGTGATCATCGCCGGTTTTGGCCGCGTCGGACAGATCGTGGCGCGGCTGCTGCGTATGCGCGGGATCGAAGTGACCATCATCGACAATTCGCCACGGCGTATTCGCATCGCGGAAACCTTTGGCACGCGCATCTATTTCGGCGATGCACGCCGCTTGGACATTCTGGAAAGTGCGGGCGCGGCGGATGCGGATATGCTGTTTCTCTGCATCAATGATCGCAGCGGCGCGGTGGAAACGGTTGAGAAACTGCGCGAACGCTTTCCTGACCTGCGTATCTTCGCCAACACCTATGACCGGTTTTCCGAAAACCTGATGCGGGCGGCCGGTGCTGAATTCGTGATCCGCGAAACATTTGAAAGCGCACTGGTCCTCGCCCGCCGCGGGCTCAACGAATTGGGTCATGCAGAAGTTTGCGATGACCTGATCGATGAGTTCCGGCGGCGGGACGAGGAGCGACTGCAACTCGAAACCCAGTACGGCATGGTTAAGGCGCTGGAAATGCTGCGCGAAAAATATGCCTTGGACGAGGAATAGACCCTAGCGCAGCCACCAACTGACATCATGGGGCGCAATCCGGCCCGTTGGTGCGCCCGTGATGTGCTTGCCCAGCTTCCAGTCATGATCGGCATAGTTGATGGCAAAGCGCCACTGACCAGCGTCGCGAATGCGCAGCCCTTCGGGTAGGTCCAGAACCTCCAGACCAGCTTTTTCAGCCGCCTGCCCCAGAATGCGGTGCATCGCGTCATCATCCGGCCAACCGCCCAGATATTGCCGCTGCGCTGATCCGACGCGCGCGGGGATGCCATCCTCGGACAGTTCCAGCGTGTCGCCCTCCAACACCTCGCGCCAGAACTGATAGGCACCGCCCTCGGCCAGCGGAACGGACATATCCCCGCGCAGGCTTTCGACCCGCGCAACTGTGGCCTCAACACCGTTCATGTTTGGCCCCATGGGCAGCGGGATTTGCATATCAGCGGTTTTCGAGCCTGTACGCGGCCCCGCAACCACAACGCCCTCATAGGTGGCCAAGGCATCGCTCAGCCCACCCCAATGCAGCAATCCGGGGACCACGACCATTTTCCACGGGCTAAGGTCGGTGCAATCGCGCGGCACGATATCCACGCTCAACCCCAAGCGGCGCAAGCCACGGTAGAAATCGAATACAAGGCGGAAATAGTCGAATTCCGCGCCCTGCGGCTGTGCCTTCCACGCCCATGCGCTCTCGTAATCAAAGACCAGACCGATCGGGGCAGTGCCCGTTTCAATCTCCATCCCTGCCATTTCGGATGCGACCTGCGCTGCCTCGGCCAAGGCGGGCGCGGCAACGCTGTCAGGCCGCAACAGGCCCGCATGCAGTTGTTCCTGCGCCATGGGGGCCTGACGCCAACGGAAATACAAAACCGCCTCGGCCCCATGGGCAAACGCCTCCCACGCCCATAGCCGTGGCATTCCGGCGGCGGGGTCGGGATTATGCGGCGCCCAGTTCACCGGACCGGGCTGCTGCTCCATAATCCACCAACGCCCCTTACCCACGGCGCGGTAAATATCATGGTGAAAGGCCTGAAAATCGGGATCGCCAGCGCGGGCGAAGCGACGTTTCCAATCCTCACCACGGTCCGAGCGATCCTCCAGAAAGCCCAGCGGGTAGCTGTCCCAACTGGCAATATCCAGATCCTCACCTACCGCGAAATGATCGAATTCCACGGTGCGGCCCATATAGTTATGGATCAGCGGCGTATCGGTCAGTTCGCGCAGCACATCGGCCTGCGCGCGGTTAAAGGCCACCACCTGATCCGAGCTGAACCGCATGAAATCCAGAACATGGCTGGGATTCGGTTCCGTCACGGTCAGATTGGGCAGGAACACCTCACCATAATGGCGGTATTCCATAGACCAAAAGATATTCCCCCATGCCGTGTTGAGCGCATCAATCTGGCCGTATTTCTCGGACAGCCAATTGCGAAACGCAGTGCGGGCCGCATCGGAATAGCTGACCACAGTATCGTGGCAGCCATATTCATTGTCGATCTGCCATGCAGCGACACGAGGATCAGCGCCGTATCGTTCGCCCATCAGACGGGTAATGCGTACAGCCTCAGCCCGATAACCATCGTGGCTAAAGCAATAGTGACGGCGCGAACCAAAGCCACGCACATGCCCCTGCTCGTCCAAGGCAAACATGTCCGGATGCTTTTCACAAACCCACCGTGGAGGGGTCGCCGTGGGGGTTCCCATCACGACCTTCAGCCCCGCCGCGCCCAGTGTTTCAACGGCGCGATCCAGCCAATCCCACCGCAAATCGCCCTCATTCGGTTCGATCCGCGACCATGCGAATTCACCGATGCGCACCCATGACAGGCCGGTTTCGACCATTTGGGCCGCGTCGTCCGCCCACTGCGCCTCGGGCCAATGTTCGGGATAGTAGCAAACGCCAAGCTCTGGTTTCACAAAATTACCCTCGGTTCGACGCGCGCTGGCACGCCCTCACAAATACGGAATACAGCCCCTGATAACGGAGCAGCCTCAAGCGCAGCAAGATCAAGCCCGTCATAGGCCGTCGTCGCATATAAAACGCCATCGGGCGTCAATGCGGGGCATGTCACCTGCGGGGCGGGCACATGCTCGATATGATCGACACCGCCATGAGGCGCATGGCGTACCACCTGCCCGATGCCCCAACGGGCCGACCAGATATAGCCATCACCATCGCAAATCGCGCCATCACAGCCCGGCACATCGCCAACGAAAACCTGCCGTTCACCAATGGGCCAGCCCTGCGCGTCTAGCGCACAGGTCCAGATCGTATCAGCGGCGGTATCCGCGAAATAGGCGCGGGTTCCATCCGGCGAAAAGCAGATCGAGTTACTGATGGTGATGCCGCCAAATAATTGGCGCAGCTCACCGCGATAGTAGCGATAGATCGCGCCTGCGCCCTGCTCTGCGTTCCATCCCATTGTGCCGATCCAGAATCCGCCCTGCATATCCGCACGACCGTCATTGGAGCGCGTCAGCGGGTTTTCCGCCTCCAGTGGCGCAACATGCGTGCGGGTGCCGCTCTCAATGTCAAAACTCCACAGCGCCGTATCGGACGCAATCAGCATGGTATCCGCATCAATCCAGCCCGCCGCGGAATGGGCACGATCAAAGCTCCATTCACGCGATGGGGTGTAAAGCCGGTTGCTCAGAATATCGAACCAGAACAGCTCATCCCGCGCCGGATGCCATAGCGGCCCCTCGCCCAACTGGCACAGCCGTGGGTCGAACAGTTCAGCCATTATAGACCTCGTCATAGGCGGCAACGGTTATCGCGGCCCGCTCTGCCACATCTGCGACGCCCATCCCCGGTTTGAACAGAGAGGAACCGAGGCCAAATCCATCAGCGCTGGCCGCAGCCCACTCCGCGAAATTCGAGGCATCAGCACCGCCAACAGCATATACCAAGGTGCCCGCAGGCAGGATCGCCCGCATCGCCTTTAGCCCGTCCGTGCCCGCCATGCCTGCCGGAAACAGCTTCAACGCATCAGCGCCGGTTTTCAGGGCATCGAAGCACTCGCTGGGCGTGAACACACCCGGATAGGACGCCATGCCCAGTGTTTTCGTGCAGCGGATCACCTGCACATCGCAATTGGGCGACACGACAAAGGTGGCACCGGTTTCCTTGACCGCCGCCACGTCCTTGGTCGTCAGAACGGTTCCGGCACCCAGTTCCGCGCGATCGCCAACGGCCGCAATCATATTGCGGATGGAGGTCAGCGGATCGGGTGAGTTCAACGGCACCTCGATCCGTGTGATCCCCGCATCGACCAAGACCTCGGCCATGGCCGCGGCCTCATGTGGTTCTACGCCACGCAGAATAGCGATCAGATGTCTCATAATGCCTCCCGTGCCCCTGCCAATCCGGCAAGGACCATCTCTGTTCCGTCAAATGCACGTACGGTCAACCCGACCGTTGCCAGTGCCGACTGATAGATTTCGTTCAACTTCGTCGCGCCGATCAGCGCGACCTCCTGCCCCAGCCAATAGGGCTTCATCGCGGCCAGTTCGGCCCCCAGCAACAGACCGGAGAGGCGGGCGCGTGCGGCGGCACCGTCCTCACCATTCAGCAGGCCGGATGCGCGCAGGCTGAACAGCGATGTCGCAATCCGTTCAGGACGCGACAGCGTTTCATCCAGTCCGGCAAGGAAGGCCGCATCATCCCAGCCGTCCCCCATGGAATGTCGCAAGACAGAGCGTTCCGACAGCAATTGGAACATCTCACCCGTCATGGCGGTTGCGAAGTGGCACAACTCACCCGCGCTGATCCGCGCCCATTTGGTATGCGTGCCGGGCATGCACAGAACCCCGTCGAAATCGGGATTTTGCACAAGGAAACCGGCAATTTGCGTTTCCTCGCCCCGCATGACATCGGCTGGCGTCGCCTGTGATACGCCCGACAAAATTCGCACGTTCAGGCGCGAGTCCTGCGTTGGCGCAGCCACCATGTGGCCCGCCGGTTTGCACGGAACGGGCTGATATTTCGCCTCGGTCCAACCCTGTCGTGACCCGACCATACCGCAGGCGATCACATCTGTCGGCCCGTCGATCCAGTCAGAGATCAACGCCAGCAGCGCGCCCTCGAACTCATCACGGGCCAGCGTGTTCATACCCGCATCCGAGGATGCCTCGGCCAGAATTTCACGGCCCTGCATCGCCCAGACCCGCAGGTTAGACGTGCCCCAATCGGCTGCTATCCAATCGGCCCGGATCATCCTGTGAACACCACGCCCCCATCAACGACCATTGCCTGTGCCGTCATCATACGGCTGGCATTGGACGCGAGGAACAGCGTCGCATCAACGATATCCTGTGGCACCAGATGTTCCTTCAGGCATTGGCCCGCCAGATGTTCGCGCAGGCCGTCCTCGGTCGCCCATAACTCCATCTGCCGTTCGGTCAGAACCCAACCGGGAACCAGCGCATTAACGCGGATTTTATCCGGCCCGAATTCACGCGCATGGGCGCGGGTCAGGCCAAGGATCGCCGCCTTGGACGCGACATAGGCGGGATAGCCCGCATTCCCCATGCCATAGGAGGCGGACGAGAAGTTGATGATCGCACCGCCCCCCGCCGCGCGCATTCCAGGCACCGCATGTTGCGCGGTAAAGAAATGGGGCCGCAGGTTTACCGCGTGGTTCCAGTCCCAATCCTCGACCGAATAGCCCAGCGTATCGTGACGGGTATCGTTGGCCGCATTGTTGACCAGCACGGTGATGGGGCCGAATTTCGCGGCGCCCTCATCCATGCACGCCTTTAGCAGGTCCACATCGGTGATATCGCATTTCATGAAATGGGGGCGCGTGCCGTGCTTTGCCTCCATCTCATCACAAAAACCGGTCGCGTCCGAGCGTTGGACAAAGCTGACCGAGGCACCAGCCGCCATAAATCCATCCGTCAGGCTGGCACCGATGCCGGCACCACCGCCCGTGATGAAAACAGATTTACCGGCCAGATCGTGGAACGTCGCAAATTGGGTCATTAGTGGCTCTCCCGCGTGACGAGGCGGGTATCACGCCCCACTAGAAAATCGAGATCGGCGCCCTGATGCGCCTGCAATACATGGTCGATATAGAGCTTGGCATAGCCGCGCGTGTAATGCGGCGCGGGCTCTACCCGTGCGGCGCGACGCTCGGCCAGAATGGCATCATCTACCAACAGTTCCAGCGCGCCTGCTTTTGCATCTAAGCGAATGCGATCACCGGTTTGGACCAAGGCCAGATTGCCACCCGCCGTGCTTTCAGGGCTGACATGCAGAACAACGGTGCCGAAGGCGGTGCCGCTCATCCGGCCGTCAGAAATGCGGACCATGTCGCGCACGCCTTCCTTAACCAGCTTACCAGGGATCGGCATGTTTCCAACCTCGGGCATGCCGGGATACCCCTTTGGCCCTGCGCCCTTTAGCACCAGCATTGTGTTTGCATCTACGGGCAGATCAGGATCGTCGATGGTGGCCTTCATATCCTCGATCGTCTCGAAAACATGGGCGACGCCCTCATGCGCCAACAGGTGGTCCGAGGCGGCGGACGGCTTGATAATCGCCCCGTCCGGCGCGAGGTTCCCGCGCAGCACCCGCAGACCCGCCGCCGGTTTCAGTGGCGTGTCATAGGCGTAGATCACATCGCGGTTGAAACATTCGGCACCTTCGCTGAAGGCCGAAATATCCTTGCCCAGCACGGTATTTGCAGGGCGGATATGGGCGCCCAGTTCCTTGAGTACTACAGGCATGCCGCCCGCGTAGCAGAAATCCTCCATCAGGTATTTACCCGACGGCATGCAGTTGACCAGCAACGGGATTTCGCCACCGATCTCGAAATCCTCAAGGCTCAGGTCAATCTCCATCCGGCCCGCCATGGCCAGCAGGTGAACAACCGCATTGGTGGACCCGCCAACAGCCGCATTGGCCAGAATAGCGTTCTCGAAATTCGCCTTGGTCACGACTTTGGACATGGTCAGATCCTCGTCCACCATCTCCACAATGCGCTTACCGGTCAGATGGGCTAGCGCGGTGCGGCGGGCATCCACGGCAGGCAATGCCGCATTGGTGGGCAGGCACATGCCCATCGCCTCAACCAAGCTGGCCATGGTGGACGCCGTGCCCATCGTCATGCACACGCCCGCCGAGCGGCTCATCCCCGATTCAGCGGCCATAAAGTCGGATAGCGTCATATCACCAGCACGCACATCCTCCGAGAACCGCCAAACATCTGTGCCGGACCCGATATCACGCCCCTGCCATTTGCCGTTCAGCATCGGACCCGAGGACACAACAATCGTCGGCAAATCGACCGAGGCAGCACCCATCAATTGACCCGGCGTCGTCTTGTCACAACCGCCCAACAGGACAACACCATCGATACCATAGGCGCGGATCGATTCCTCAACATCCATCGCCAGCAGGTTCCGGAACAGCATCGCCGTCGGCTTCATCTGGGTTTCGCCCAGCGACATCACAGGGAACTCGACGGGAAAGCCACCGGCCTCCCACACGCCGCGCTTCACTGCCTCAGCCAAGACGCGCAAGCCGCTATTGCAGGGCGTCAGTTCAGACCAAGTATTACAGATGCCGATGATCGGGCGACCATCAAAGGCGTGGTCAGGAAACCCCTGATTTTTCATCCAGGACCGATGGATAAATCCATCCTTGTCCAGCTTGCCGTACCAGTTCTGACTGCGGCGTTTTTTCTCAGTCATACTGCTTCTCCTTCGAGGACGAATATGGAGGCAGGCGTCAGCACAGGTGTTTGCACACCGAATGCCATCAAAGCCGTGCCAGATAGTTGAATTTCAGTTGTTTTCAGCGCGTTTTCGCCACGCGACAGCCACCCGCCATCAAAGGCGGAGATACGCCGGACCTTGTAATTCGCATCGCCCAAACCGGACAAGCGCAACCTGTCCGGCAGAACATCCACCGGCGCGCCACGTTGCCCGACCCAAACCGCAAAGCGGCTGCGATCGGCGCTAACGATCATCTCTGCGAATTGCTCAGGATCGCGGGTGGGGATACGGTGCAATGTGCCATGATGCAGCCAGTCGCGATTATCCTTCCACCACGCTGTCACACGGGTCAGAGTTTTGGTTTCGTCAGGCGTTAATTCCGCCAAATCCATTTCGAACCCGAAGCTGCGCTGTGCCGCGACCCAAGCCCGCAACTCCATCGGCAAAATCCGGTGCGAGGTATGGCATTCGCGCGGTCCAACATGGCTGCCGGTGATTTCAGGCGGCAACCATGGCGCGGCCATATACTGAATGCGCATCCGCTCCAGCGCATCATTGCTGTCGCTCAGCCAAACGCGGGACGTTCGCTGCAAAATACCCCAGTCGATGCGGCCACCGCCGGAGGAGCAGCTCTCAATCTCCACCGTCGGATGCGCGGCGCGCAGGCGGTCGATCAGGGCATAGTTTGCGGATGCTTGGCGATGATCGGGGAACGGCAGAACGCGGTTATGGTCCCACTTGATATAGTCGATATCATAGGCCGTCAGCACAGCGTCGATCCGCGCAAACAGATAATCGCAAACCTCGGGCTTGCTCATATCCAGCACCAATTGGTTGCGCCCCAGCGGTTGATCCAACCCGCCCAGCACCCAGTCGGGATGCGCGCGGTACAGATCACTGGCGGGGTTCACCATTTCAGGCTCGAACCAGATGCCAAAAGTCATGCCCGCAGCCTGCACATGCTGAATAAACGGCGCTAGACCATCCGGCCATTTGCGTGGATCAATGACCCAATCGCCCAGCGAGGTCGTGTCATCATCCCGCCGCCCGAACCAGCCATCATCCAGCACAAACCGCTCCGCGCCCAAGGCAGCAGCACGGGTCGCAATATCGCATAGCTGTTTCGGATCGTGATCGAAATACACGGCCTCCCAGCAATTGTAATGCACGGGGCGCGGGCGCGATGGATCGGCCAGCACCATGATATGCTTACGGAAATGCGCGTGCAGCCGCTTGGTAATGCCATCAATCCCCTCTTGGGATCGGGTGAGGTAGAGCGGCCCCGCCGTCACCTCACCCGCAATGCCCCCAAGCATCGGACCGAATTGCACCTGCCGCCGGCCATCGGGCAGTTGCTCCGCTACAAAGCGATGGCCGCAGCTCATCCCCAGATGGGCGGCGATGACCTCATCCCCGCCACAGGGGATCAGAACGCCGGGAAAGGCCTCATGACTGGTGCGGCCATCGCGAACCTCACGCGTGTAGGCGCCAGTGGTCCATGCGACCTGCTTTTCCTGAAACTCACCGATCCATTTGCCACCATAGGTAACGAAATGTTCGCTGGACGGCGGTACGGGAAAGGCGGGCGCGGTCAGCCAACCGGCCTCGACACCGCGCAACCGCGCGTTCAGGGTGAAAACCTCCGTCTCTGGATCAACGGCGATATCCAGCACATATTCCGCATCGCCATCAGCGAACCGCAGTTCCAAGCGCTGCGCATCCTCCTGAACCGAGGTCAATCGCAGGCGTAGATCAACGTCACATCCCATCGCGGCGGGGGTGACGTCCTCACGCATTGGACAAACCGTCAGTTGCGGACGCTCATCCAGCATGCCGCCCGTCACGTCACTCATCCCTGCACGCCACAGGGCGATCAGGCTTTCCCCATCCGGCAGGCGCCCGCCCCAGTGGATGATCTGCGGCAGGCGATCATTCTCACTGACAAGCACAAGTGTGGAAGTGGCCGTATCCAGTCGCCAACATTTAATCATTTACTTCACGGCCCCCAACGTCAGACCCGCGATGAAGTGCTTTTGCATCAGGAAAAACATCAGCACGGGCGGCAAGGCGGCAACAACGGAACCCGCGCTCATCAAATGATAGGCCGCACGATATTGCGCGTTGAACGAGGTAATCCCCGCCGTCACCGGCTGCGATTCAGCGCCCTGTGTCAGCACGATCGCCCAGAAATAATCGTTCCAGATAAAGGTAAAGATCAGCACCGCTAGCGCAGCAATCGCCGGACGCATCAGCGGCAGAACCACGTACCAGAAGATGCGCAGCTCGCTAACACCCTCAACCCGTGCGGCCTCGATCAATTCACGGGGCAGGGCCTTGATAAAGTTGCGCATGAACAGCGTGCAGAACCCAGTCTGGAACGCGATATGGAACAGAACCAGGCCCAGCTTGGTGTCATATATCCCCATATCCAGCGTCAGATCCCGCACCGGCACCATCAAAATCTGGAACGGCACAAAATTGCCCGCGATGAACATGAAGAAGATCACCATGTTGAACCGGAACTTATAAATCCCCAGCGCAAAGCCGGTCATGCAGCTCAACACCAGCACGCCAATCACCGTAGGCACGGTGATGAAGACCGAGTTCAGCAGGTATTGCGGCATGGACGATCCGGTAAAGACCAGACTGTAATTCTCGATCAGGTTCCATTCGGTCGGCCAGCCCCAGTAATTACCAATGGTAAAATCATTGGCGGACCGGACCGAAATCATCATAACCGCGATCAGCGGCAGCAGCCACAGAACCATCACGAATGGCAGTGCAACCTGATAGCCGGTGCGCGCCGCGGGTGAGAGTTTTTCAACTGGTGTAGGAAACATAGTTCAGACCCCCCGCTCGTCGCGATACATTTTGATCAGGAAATAAGAGATGTAGATCAGCATGATAAGGAACAGAACCACCGCAATCGCAGCGCCATATCCCATGCGGAACCCATATTCGCTCAACGCGACCTCGAACATATAGAAGGCCAGAACACGGGTGGACCCGAACGGCCCGCCATCGGTCATGATCGACACAAGGTCAAAGGATCGCAGGGCGCCGATCACCGTCACCACAAAGGCGATAAAGGTCGCAGGGCGCAATTGGGGCAGGATCACATACCACAGCATCTTGCCGCCCTTGGCACCATCCAGACGCGCGGCCTCGATCTGCTCGGGGTCAACGGCGTTCAGGCCGGTCAGATACAGGATCATGCAATATGCGGTCTGTGGCCACAGGCCCGCCGCGATAATGCCGTAGGTCGCAATCTCGTTATTCGCCAGAACCGCAATTGGCCCCAACCCAACCCAACCCAGCACGATATTCAGCAGACCAAAGGACGGGTCGTAGAACCACGTAAACACCAGACCGACAACGACCTGTGAAATCACGAAGGGAAAGAAGAACAGCGACTTGTAAATTCGGATGCCGCGCACGTTCTGGTTCAGGAAAATCGCGATCAGCAATCCCGCAGGGATCGCCAGCAGGTACAGAACCAGCCACAGCACGTTGTTCCACAGCGAGGTGTAGAAGGCGTCGTCGTACCAAAGCTCCTCGTAGTTTTGCATGCCGATATAGCGGGCTTCGCCCAAACCATCCCAACGATACAGGGACAGGTTAAAGCTCTGCACGATCGGCCACACCACATACAGGGCGAACATGATCATTGCGGGCAATAGGAACAGCCACGGGGTAATCGCGATTTGATTACGCTTCCAATAGCTACGATTTGATTTGGAGCTGGTCATCGACATCACCTCTGGCTGGGGTGGGGTCCCCTCCCCTTAGGTGCGGGGAGGGGTAAAGCAGAGGCTGCGCCGAAACGCAGCCTCATCCGGATCACGCGAACTGGCCCTCCGCGCGCTCCGCATACTTACAGGCGGGGATTAGCCGCCGTTCACGCGCTGACGTACACGCTCCAACCGGTCGAGGATGTTGTCGAGCTGCTCTGGCTGCACCATGAACTGCTGGAAACCTTCCATTGCAGCGGCTGCAACCTCGGCAGGGGCATCGCGGTCAAAGAATTGCGCCAGTGCGGATGCATTGGACAGCATTTCAAAGCCCTCGTTCAGGAACTTGTCATCATCAACGGTCGAGTTGGCGTTGACTGGCAACTGGCCCAGATTCGCACCGGAGTTGATTTCCGACTGAACATCAGCGGATGCAACGAACCGCAGGAATGCGCGCGCATTGTCCTTGTTCTCCGCCTGAGCGGGGATGTGGAACGTATCCGTGGGCGCGTCCTCAGCCATCGGGATGCCTTCGGTGATCTCGGGGAACTGGAAGAACCCGATCTGGTCATCGCTCAGGCCAGCTTCACGCAGAGGCGCAACCGCGAAGTTGCCCATCAGGTACATTGCCGCATCGCCGTTGACCATGAAGGGCAGTGCCTCCTGCCAGGAATACGCCGCGTGGTTGTCGATAAAGGTATCCGCCTCCAGCAACTCACCCCAACGCGCGAAGGTGTCGCGCACGCGCTGGTCGGTCCACGCGACCTCACCATTGGTCAGGTCCATGTGGAACTCGTAACCGTTCTGACGCAGGTTCAGGTAGTCGAACCATCCGCCAGCGGTCCACAGGAACTTGGTGCCGATGGTGACAGGGTCGATGTCGTTCTCGTTCAGAACGTTGATGACGTTCAGGAATTCGTCCCAAGTTGTCGGCTCACCCAGACCCAGATCGGCAAAGATGTCCTCACGGTAGTAAACGCCCCACTGGTAGTAGGTGTAGGGAACGCCCCACTGTGCGCCGTCAATGGTCATGGATGGCTTGGTCGAGGCGAGCGCTTCGCTCATCTCGTCATCCCACAGATCGGAAACGTCCTCGAACAGGCCCGCCTCAACGAATGGCAACATGCGGTTACCTGCATACCAAGTCGCAACATCCGGCGCGTTTGCGGTCAAGAAGTTACGGATCTGGGTTTTGTATGCTTCACGATCGATGACGTTCGTCTCGATGTTCAGCTCAGGGTTCATCTCCTGAAATTCCGCGATCATCGCTTCCATCGTCGCCCGGGGCGCCGGATTGGATGTGTCGAGGAAAATCCGCAGATCGCCGGTCAGCGATTCGCCGTCAGTTTGCGCAAAGGCAGACGTGGCCACAACAGCGCTCGCTGCCACTGTGATCAAGGATTTAGCCAGAGGGCCAGATAGTGTGAACATAAACATTCCTCCCGAAAGTTGTTCCACATATTGAAACTTAGTTTTGATTATTGAAAACTATGCCGAGACACAGTAGCGTTGTCAACGAAATCGACGACCAATATCCGACGAGGTGGCAAAGCATCACCTCGCAGATCAGGGAGAAACAGCGTGAGCGCCGGACATACGGACGGAACTGTGGGCAAGGCATTGGGCCTGCTCGACATGGTGGTTGGCTTTGGTCGGCCCGTGCGCTTTGTCGAGGTTCAGCAGGTCAGCGACATGCCCAAGGCGACGCTGTACCGGCTACTGCAAACGCTGACGAATCAGCGGATGCTCAGCTATGATGAGGAACGCTCGACCTATCAACCGGGCCTGCGATTGGTGCAACTGGCCCACTCCGCATGGCGACAAGTAACCTTGGCCCCCGTTGCCCGTCCGCATCTGGATGCGCTGTCGGCAAAGCTGGGCGAAACGGTTCACCTTGCCCAGCTGGACGGCGGACAGGTTCTATATATCGACAAGCGGAACGCGACGCGCCCGATCTCGATGTTTTCGGATGCAGGTAAAATCGGGCCGGGCTACTGCACCGGCGTAGGCAAGGCGATGCTGGCCTATCTGCCCGAGGCAGAGCTCGCCCGCGCGCTCAGCCAGCAAAGCTGGTTTGGACACACCGAACATACCCACACCACGCCCGACAGCCTGCGCAACGAACTGCCCGATATCAGACGCACCGGCATTTCCTTTGACCGCGAGGAGCACGAGCCGACGATCATCTGCATCGCCGTGCCGATCCTGGACGCAACGCAACGCCCGCTGGGCGCGATGTCGATCACGTCCTCGACCCTACGACACAGCCTTACCGATCTAGAACGTTTCGCACCTGATCTGCACGCCACCGCATCCGCCATTGCGCGCGACGCAACTGGATTATCCCTGCCGATCAACACTGTTATCGCCTGAAGGAGCACCAAAATGCACGGAGTCACCCTTACCGACGTCATCAAGAAATACGGGGAAACCCAGGTGATTCACGGTGTTGATCTGGAAATCGCAAATGGCGAATTCTGCGTTTTCGTCGGGCCTTCGGGCTGCGGTAAATCCACATTGCTGCGCATGATCGCAGGGCTGGAGGAAACAACCGGCGGCCGCATCGACATTGCAGGCACCGATGTCACCCATGAGGATCCGGCAGAGCGCGGCGTCGCCATGGTGTTCCAGACCTACGCCCTGTACCCGCACATGACCGTTGAGGAGAACATGGGCTTCGGCCTGAAAATGAACGGCCACCCCAAGGCGGAGATCAAGGCAAAGGTCGCTGAGGCATCCCGCATCCTGAAACTTGACGAATACCTGTCGCGCAAACCAAAGGCCCTATCGGGCGGTCAGCGTCAGCGCGTCGCCATTGGCCGCGCCATCGTCCGCGACCCGGATGTGTTCCTGTTTGACGAACCACTGTCCAACCTCGACGCGGAATTGCGGGTCGAGATGCGAGTGGAAATCGCACAACTGCACAAAACCATCGGCGCCACGATGATCTATGTGACCCACGATCAGGTGGAGGCGATGACCCTCGCCGATAAAATCGTCGTGCTGCGCAAGGGATATATCGAGCAAGTGGGCAGCCCGCTGCACCTCTATGATGATCCCGACAACAAATTCGTCGCGGGTTTCATCGGTTCGCCCGCTATGAACTTCCTGAACGGCACGGTGACAAATGCAGGCGTGCATGTCCCCGCCATCGACCAAACCATTCCCGTCACCGTCGCCGCAATGCCCGCTGAAGGAACCCCTGTGACGCTAGGCGTTCGCCCACAGGACATGGAAATCACGGCCGTCGGCCCGCTGACCTGCGACATCACCGAACATCTGGGCGGCGTGTCCTATCTGTATCTGGACGCCGCAACAGGAGAACGCTTGGTCGTCGAGGCACGCGAAAGCGGGCGCAACGACACCAGCGGCACCGTCGGCGTCACCTTCGATCCGGCCTGCGCGATGCTGTTTGACGCCACGTCCGAAGCGCGCATACGCTAAATCATCATAAAAAAGGGAACCATTTACCCCGTCGCGATGTTGTCTAGGCATCAAAGCAATTAGACGGACAGTATTTAAAATGGAATTTCTTCTTGGAATAATCTGGCTCGGACTATGGCTCTGGGCTCTTATTAAAATCATCGGCTCCGGCGCCAGCGCCGGAACTAAAGTTCTGTGGGTTCTGCTGGTTCTACTACTGCCAGTGATCGGATTTATTATCTGGTTCTTTGTCGGTCCGAAGTGACCGCAATCACATGAACACAACACGCGCGGCGGGGGAAACCCTGCCGCGCGTTTGTTTGGGGCCTAGAATTCGACGCCGACCTGCGCCTTGATCCCATCGCGGAACGGATGTTTGACTAGGGTCATCTCCGTCACCAGATCAGCCGCCTCGATCAATTCAGGCTTGGCATTACGGCCCGTTAGCAAAACATGGGTCATGTGCGGTTTTTGGGTCAGCAGGAAATCCACGACCTCGTCAATATCCAGATAATCATAGCGCAGCGCGATATTGATCTCGTCCAACATGACAAACTGGATTGCAGGGTCGAGGATCAGCTCCTTCGCCTTTTCCCAACCAGCCTGCGCTGCGGCCACATCACGGGCGCGATCCTGTGTTTCCCATGTGAACCCTTCACCCGAGACAACGAATTTGCACTCATCAGCAAACCGTTCCCGCAGGAAGGTCCGCTCACCGGTTTCCCAGTTCCCCTTGATAAACTGCACAACCGCGCAGGGCATCTCGTGGGCGATGCAGCGCATAATCATGCCAAACCCGGACGAGGATTTCCCCTTACCCGGTCCGGTATGCACCATGACGAGGCCCTTTTCCTCTGTCTTGCTCTCCATCATTTTGTCACGCGCAGCTTTGATTTTGCGCATCTTTTCAGCGTGACGGGCGTCTGCTTCGGTATTCTCAGTCATTGATTTCTCCTACCTGCGCCTGACGACGCATCAGATAAATGTCCATAATCCAGCCATGTTGCGCGCGGGCAGCGGCGCGGGCGGCCAGAATGCGCGGGGCGGTGTCCTCCAGCGGACCGGACAGATTGATTTCGTTGTGCATGCCCGCATAGCCGGACCACCAGATATGCACGCCATCTGGGGCCAGCCCCTGAAAACTGCACTGCCCGTCCAGCATCACGGCAATCGTATCGACACCATCGGGCCAGCCATGATCGCGCAATTGGCGGCCCGTGGTCACCGTAAACGGCTTACCCAGATCATTCACCGGAATGGCATGAGCCGCGGTGAGAGCCTGCAAACTGGTGATGCCCGGCACGACCTTAACCCGCAGCGGCATCACCGATGCGACCCGCTCCGCGATGCGCAGGGTGCTGTCATATAACGACGGATCACCCCAGACGAGGAAGGCAACCTTACCGCTGCCGTCCAGATTGGAGCGGATTTCCCGCGCCCAAATCTGCGCGATCGCATAATGCCAATCCCCGACACGCGCGAGGTAATCCGGCGTTGCCTCATCCCGCACCGGCAGATCAAAGGACACAACCCGCGTCGAATCCGTCAGGATAGACCCGCAAATTTGCCGCCGAACCTGCGCCAGATCGGATTTATCCTCACCTTTTTCAGGGATCAGAACCAGATCCGCACTGGCCAGCAGGCGCGCAGCCTCAGCCGTAACATGCTCGGGATTTCCGGTGCCAATACCGATCAACATCAGGTCGATCATGGGGCCCCCTTTACGAAAGGCGCGGCCCCCGCAGGAACCGCGCCCTCAATTCAAATTGGATCAGATCAGGCCGCGTTGTGCAGGCGGGGCGTGAACAGCTTGTTATCGCGCATCGCCTTTGCACCGGCCAGCAGGCCAAGGTCCAGAACAGGCTCGATCAGAACCACGCTCATATAGGCCGCACCAAATGCCAGCACGCTGGCCAGGTTTTCAGCGCCAACGCCCTGACCATAGATCGCCCAGAATGCGACCCATGCAACTGTTCCCGCCTGAAACGACGTGGACAGCGCCAGAACCTGCTTATAGCTCAGGTCAACATAGGCCGTGTTTGGCGCGATGATCCGGTTCGCAATGGCCTGCAACGCAAATAGCGGCACCAGCAGCGTGGTTACGTTCATCGCATATTGCGGCAGATCGCTGGGCGCCAGCAGAACACCCTGCAACAGCAACCCCATTGCCAGACCAATCGCAGCAGGTGCCGCGCCAAGGATCAGGAACAAGCTGGAGCCGAGGATGAAGTGAACCTCGGACACTCCGACCGCGAAATGCGGCAGCAGCTCGAAGAACACGAACACTGCGACAGTTGCGATGGCGGCACGCACGATCAGCGCGACAGGGCCGCTTTCAAGCAGTGTGTTCCATGTCAGCTTTGCCGCATAAACGGATGCGCCCGCCGCGGTTGCGTAGCTCAACCCGATCTTTGCGCCATCCACGAGGCCTGGTTCGATATGCATCGTTAAATTCCTTATATGACCGTCTCACCCGACGGCGTTTGGTGCAGGGCCATGGCCCGATTTTGTACCCCCTCGGTTCGCCTTGCGAAGGGGATGACGGTAGGTCTCCTGACTTGCGGGTCATCACCTGTCTGAACCTTCCCAGCCGAGTGTGGCCAGTGGCATATACAAACAGATTCTCCGCCTACAGTTGCGGGGGCAGTCCCGGCATTAGCGTGATATGATCACGCCGCACCGTGTTCCCTTTTGATCCAAACGACAGGGTGTCGTGCGGAACCGTCCGTTTCAGTTGCCACGCGAAAAAGCCGCGTGTCAATCATCGCCTTCGGCCAAGGCACCGAATAGGATCAGCGCAGGCGTTGTGCTTTTGGTAGACTCCAGATGCTCGGCCAATTCGGCGACGCTCATCCGCGTAACGCTTTGATCTGGCGTGCTGACAGCATGCGCCAGCAGGGCGGGCGTATCGGCAGGCAAGCCCGCCGTAATCATCTGACGTGCCATTTTGGGCCACGTCCCCTTGCCCATATAAACGACGGTGGTAGCCTTCGGATCAGCAATAGCCGCCATGTTGATATCATCGGGCAAGGCCCCCGCAACATCATGGCCGGTGATGAATTGCACGCGCCGCGCAACCAACCGGCGGGTCAGCGGAATACCAATGGCCGCCGCCGCCGCGGATGCAGATGTGACGCCGGGAATAATCTCATAGGGAATGCCCGCCGCGCGCAGGGCGGTCAGTTCTTCCTCCAGCCGCCCGAAAATGCCCGCATCGCCGGATTTCAGGCGCACGACATGCTGGCCTACCTTGGCATAATCCACCAATAGGCGGCTGACATGATCCTGCGAGGGCGATTTGCGCCCTGCGCGCTTGCCCACGCCCACCAGATCGGCATCCTTTCGTGCATGCTCTAGAATCGGACCGGCGGACAGATCATCGAACAGCACCGCGTCCGCCTTACCCAGCCGGTCCACTGCCTTTAACGTCAGCAGCTCCGGATCACCGGGGCCGGACGATACGAAACTGACAAAGCCGTTCATGCTGTCTCCGCGGCGATCAGATGGAAAAACGTCCCCGAGGCATGCCCCCGCTGCGATCCCGTTTCCGGCACCGCCTGCCCGTTCGCATCCGTCACATCGGCAAGCGGAGCGTCGGGCTGCTCCAGAATTGACGAGTAATGGAACTCATGCCCGCGCAGTTTTTGCCCGTTTGGCAAGGTCGCCATGCGATAGCCCAGATGCATTTTGCGCTTCTGGTACGAGGTGACGAGGCCGAGCAACCCAGCCATTTCATGACGCACACCGTCCTTATCGATCAGGGCCTGCCCCATCGCCATATAGCCACCGCATTCCCCATGCACCGGCTTCGTTTGCGCGAAATCACGCAATCCACTCAGATAGGTTTTCGCGGCGGCAATCGTGCCTGCATGCAGTTCGGGATAACCACCGGGCAACCAGACGACATCGGCACTAGCATCCGGCGCCTGATCGGCCAAGGGCGAGAACGGCAGGATTTCCGCCCCGGCGGCGCGCCATCCCTCCATAATATGCGGATAAACGAAGGAAAATGCAGCATCCTGTGCCAGCGCAATACGCTGCCCCGGCGGAACAACGGTTGGCATCGGCGCAGCATCAGCACTGACAACACTACCCGCCGCCGCACGCAGCGCATCCAGATCGACATTATCGCGCACGAATTGCGCGGCATCGTCCAGCAACGTGTCGATCCCCTCATGCTCCAACGCTTGGACAAGGCCAAGGTGACGCTCGGGCATCTCCGTACTCTTGTTGCGGGGCAGCGATCCGAACACGGTGATGCCGGCCGCCTGCATGCCGTCGCGGATCAGGCGTTCATGCCGCGGGCTGGCCACGCGGTTCAGAACCACACCGGCAAAGGGCATGTCGGGGCGCAGGCTGCGAAAGCCCAAAGCCGTTGCCGCCGCCGATTGCGCCTGACCTGAAACGTCGATGACCAGAACGACCGGCCAGCCGTTGCGCTGCGCCATATCCGCGCTGGCGCCCGTGCCGGTGCGCCCATTATGCGGCACCCCATCGAACAGGCCCATGGACCCCTCGGCCAGCACCAGATCGGCCCCTTGCGCACGCGCGCTCAACCCGTTCAGCAGCGGCGCATCCATCGACCATGTGTCGAGGTTATAGGAGGGCCGCCCCGACGCCGCGTGGTGAAAGGCGGGATCGATGTAATCCGGCCCGCTCTTGAACGCCTGCACCGTCAGCCCCGCATCGCGATAGGCGCGCAGCAGCCCCAACATCAACGTCGTCTTGCCCGTGCCCGATGCAGGGGCGGAGATCATCAAACCCGGTGCAACACTCATTCCGAACCCTCCGGGAAGCGTGGCTCTGTCCCGACCGGGCGAAAACGGCGGTCGTAATCACCGGCATAGAGCTGGCTTTCATCGAACCCCTCCGCAGCCAAGGCAGGCCCGACGAGGATCAACGCAGTACGCGCCATTTCCTCACCCACCGATGCCTGCAATGTGCCCAGAGTCGCCCGCACGATCCGCTGATCGGGCCATGTGGCACGCCATACCACGGCCACAGGGCAATCCGCGCCATATTCCGGCGTTAGCTCCTCCACCACACGTTCCAACACATGCACGGACAGATGGATGGCCAGGGTCGCGCCCGTCTTGGCAAAATTCGCCAGCGTCTCTCCCTCGGGCATGGCACTGGCCCGACCAGATGTTCGCGTCAGAACAACCGATTGCGCCACACCGGGCAGTGTAAGCTCATTTTCCAACACGGCGGCGGCGGCGGAAAAGGCCGGAACCCCCGGCGTCACGTCATAGGGAATGCCAAGGGCACGCAGGCGGCGCAATTGCTCACCCATCGCAGACCAGATCGACAGATCGCCGGAATGCAACCGCACCACGTCCAGGCCGCGCGCATGGGCCGAGGCGATCACCTCCATGATCCCGTCCAGCGACATTGGCGCGGTGTTCACAATCTCCGCCCCGTCAGGGCAATGTTCTAGCAATGCGGTCGGCACCAGCGATCCGGCATATAGGCACACCGGACAGGCCGCGATCAGGTCGCGCCCGCGCAATGTAATCAAATCAGCCGCACCCGGCCCTGCGCCCACGAAATGTACCGTCATAAATCCTGTCCTTCTGCGATGGCGGCAGTTGCCATACCATCCGATGATATGCGTCGGGTTACTAGCAGCCGCGCGTCGGGTCCAGCCGCGACCAGCGCTGCTGCCTCGGCCAATGATCCGGTGCCTAGCTGCGCGAAAACCCGTTCTGAATGGCTGGGTGTTTGCATTGCGGCGATTTCCACGTCCGAAACCCCGATGACTGGCCAGCCCAGATCAAATGCGCGCAGAGCGTCCGCCTTACGCTGTAATGTTGCCAAGGCATCCACCTGCGCACCACCCAGCGCATCACAAATTGCAGCCGCCCCTGCCGAGCCGCGAAATCCGATGCCTGCGACCCTCATCGCGTCACGCTCCACTGCGTGACGGGGCGGGCCGCGCACCAACCACGCATCCGGCCTAGTGGTTCCGCCTCGGCAATCGAAACCTGTATCAAGCGTCCACCGTGGCGGGCGTGCCATATGGCTAACAGGGCCTCGGTCTCCAGCGTGACACCGTTCATCACCAGCCGCGCACCGGCGGGCATAGCGTCCCAAACGGCGGTCAGCATACCCTCGGTCGCGCCACCGCCGATAAACACTGCATCGGGCGGTGGCAAAGCAGACAGCCCCTCCGGCACCCGCGCTGTCGTGACCGATATCCGGTGATCCAGCCCGAATTGCGCGGCATTCGTGACGACATTCGCCGCTCGATCCGCTCGTACCTCCAGCGCAGAGGATGTTGCGCCCCGCGCGGCCAAGCACCACTCCACACTGATGGAGCCTGAACCCGCGCCCAGATCCCACAAATGCTCACCCGCACGCGGGGCCAGCGCCGATAGCGTCAGCGCCCGCACGGGTTGCTTGGTGATCTGCCCGTCGTTGGCAAACAAATCATCGGGCAGGCCACTGGCCCCTGACAGCCCGCACCCTGCAACCTTCAGCGCGACGGCCACCGGCGCGCTGATATCGGTCAAATCAAACGCATCCGCACGGCAGGATCGCAGCTGCTGCCGTGGACCGCCCATCGCCTGCGCCACGGTCAACTGCGATGCCCCGAATCCGGCCTCGCACAAATACTCGGCCAACTCCGCCGGTGCCGCACCATCGCGCATCGTACAGATCAGTCGTGCACCGTTCTGAACTACAGGGCGCAATCGGGTCAGCGGGGCCGCGTGCAGGCCGACGCACTGCACCCCCTCCATCCGCCAGCCCAGCGCCCCCGCGACCAGCGCAAAGGTGGACGGCGCCGGATGCACAACCCATGCGCCGCGTGGCAAAGCCTCCGCCAGCATGGACCCCGCGCCAAACCAGAACGGATCGCCCGAGGCCAGAACCACCACGCGCCCCTGTGCATCCAGTACCGGTGCAATGGAAAACGGCACCGGCCACGGCGCCCCCCGTTCACCAGCACCCACCAATTCCAGATGTCGCGGCCCGCCAAATATGATATCCGCATCGGCAATCGCGCGGCGGCTGGCGGTGCTCAACCCGTCCATGCTATCCTCGCCCAAACCGATTATCGTGACCCAAGGATCAGACATGCGCGTTCTCCTGCTCGGCGGCACGACCGAGGCCAACCAGATGGCCCATGCCCTGCACGCGGCAGGGATCGACGCGATCTATTCCTATGCCGGCCGCACGCGCAGCCCCGTTGCCCAACCGATCCCCACCCGTAGCGGCGGGTTCGGCGGCATTGATGGCCTGCGCACTTACCTGCACGCCGAACAGACCACCCATGTCATCGACGCGACCCATCCGTTTGCTGCGGGGATGAGCGCGAATGCCGTCGTCGCCTGCGATATCCCGCTGTGCGCGCTGGAACGCGCCCCATGGGCCGTGCAGGAAAACTGGACCACCGTTCCCGATATTGAGGCCGCCGCCCATGCCCTGCCCGATATACCGACCAACATCTTCCTCGCCATTGGCAAGCAACATATCGGCCTGTTCACCGATGCGCGGCACCACTACCTGCTGCGCCTCGTGGACCCGCCCAGCGCGCTGCAAGCCAACGCGACGGCAATCATTGCCAAGGGTCCGTTTCACTACGAGTCCGACCTGACCCTGCTGCGCGACCATAAAATCGAGCTGATCGTATCGAAAAATTCCGGCAGTGACGGCGCGCGGGCCAAGCTGGACGCGGCGCGCACGCTCGACCTGCCGGTCATCATGATCGACCGCCCCCATATCCCGGCGCGCACCGCATTCGCCACCGTGGACGAGGTGATGCGCTGGCTGTCTCATTCCGCGGACCGCGGCGTGTAAACGAACCCGCCAACGCGACGCGTATCGCGATTGCCCACGATCACAACGGTGCGCATATCCGCCATTTCCGGCGTCGCCTCGTCCAGGGAAACCGTCACGATCCGCTCCTCATCCGTGCTGACCGCGCGGGCAAAGGAGATCAGCGTCTGCCCCCCACATTCCTCACGCAAAATCTCCAGCGCACGCCCGAACTGATGCGGGCGGCTTTTGGAGCGCGGATTATAGAACGCCATCGCAAACCCCGCACCGCCAGCGGCGCGCAAACGTGTCTCGATCAGCTGCCACGGTTTCAGATTATCCGACAGGTTGATCGCGCAAAAATCATGGCCCAGTGGCGCACCAATCCGCGCCGCCGCCGCCAGCATTGCGGTAATGCCGGGCAGCACCTGAATATCCAGCGCTAGCCAGTCCGCAGGTCCGGCTTCCAATGCCTCGAACAAGGCCGACGCCATGGCAAACACCCCCGGATCGCCCGAGGAGACAACGACCACCCGCTGCCCCGCTGCCGCCATTTGCAGCGCATGGGCTGCGCGGTCCAGTTCAACCCGATTGTCACTCTCATGTAGGGTCAAGCCATCACGCGGCGCGATCCGGCGGACATAGGGGATATAGCCGACAATATCTGTCGCCTCGACCAGCACGTCCTGAACCTGCGCCGTCACCAACGCCTGATCCCCCGGCCCCAGGCCGACAATCTTGACCCAACCCTTGCTCATGGCCTGCGCCCCTGACCATGCACGACGACAATGGCGAAATAGGGAACCTCACCATCGAAATCGGCCAGTTTCATGACCTTTTGCGTTGGCATAGTGCCCCGCTCAATCAGCCAAGCGCGGTCCAGTTTACCCGCTGCTTCCAGCGCACGGCGCACACGGGGCAGATTGCGCCCGATTTTCATAAAGACGAGCGCATCGGAATCTGCGGCACGCTTGGCCAGTTCCTCCTCTGGCAAAGTGGCCATCAGCACCGTCAGAACATCATCACCCCATGTGATCGGCTGATCCGTGGCGGTCCAGCAGCCGGACATGCCGGTGATGCCGGGCACAATCTCAACCTCAACCCGCCCTTGCAAGCGTGAGTGTAGATGCATGAACGAGCCGTAAAAGAACGGATCCCCCTCACATAACACAACCACATCGCTGTCCTGCGCGACCGCCGCCAGCCGGTCGGCCCATGCATCGTAAAATTCAGCCAGCGCCGCCTTATATTCCACGCTGCCGAAATGCAGTTCGGTGGTGACGGGATATTCCATCGGATATTCCGTCACATCCTGCGCCAACATCCCCTCAACGATCTGACGCGCCTGACCGGCCCGCCCTGCCTTGCGGAAATAGGCCACATGCGCCGCGCCGCGGATCGCACGGTCCGACCGGACGCTCATCAAATCAGGATCACCGGGGCCGAGGCCCGTGCAAATCACCTTGCCCATGCGTTTACTCCTTACGGCTGGCCAGCGCGTTAATCGCCGCCACCGTTATTGCAGACCCACCCAGACGGCCCATGACGGCAACGCTGGGCACGGGGGCGGCGGCCATCAGCGCCGCCTTGGATTCCATCGCGCCGACAAAGCCGACAGGGCAGCCGATAATCGCCGCAGGGCGCGGGCAATCAGGGTCCTCCAGCATGTTCAACAGGTGGAACAAGGCCGTCGGCGCATTGCCAATCGCCACCAGCGCACCGGCCAAATGAGGACGCCACAGCTCCAGCGCGGCGGCGGATCGTGTATTGCCCATTTCCTTGGCCATATCAGGGACACGCGGGTCGCGCAGGGTACAGATCACCTCGTTATTCGCGGGTAGGCGTGTGCGGGTCACGCCCTCACTCACCATATGCGCATCGCACAGAATGGGGGCGCCTGCCTCCAGTGCTGCACGGGCAACCACCGGCATATTGCCAGCGAAGGCGACGTGCTCCTCCAGCCCGACCATACCGGCGGCGTGGATCATGCGCACGGCCACGACCTCCTCCTCGGGCGTGAAACGGGCAAGGTTCGCCTCGCGCCGGATCGTGGCAAAGGATTCCAGATAGATGGCCGCGCCATCGGTCACATAAGTATGGGGCATGGTCAGCTTTCGAATAAATCTTTGGGCGCGACGCTCAGCGCACGCGGGTCGATACCTGATCGCACTGGCGCATCGCCAGCACAACCGTTTCGGATCAGGGCAAAGCGTCCATCCGCCTGCCCCGTCAACGTAAATTCCTGCGCGCGCGGATGGGCGCATCCCTTGGCACAGCCGGAAACATGCAGGCCAGAACCGGCGGGTAATTCCCCCGCCAACGCCCGCGCCACATCCCGCGTTGTCACCAAGCCCTGCGCGCAATCGGGCGCACCGGGGCAGGCAGAAACCCGCAAAACCGGATCATCGGGGCGCAACATGTCGGGATGGTTCGGCACAACGCCCCCTTCAACCAACAACATCCGCCACGGGGTCAGGCGCACCGCGCCCAACCGCGCCAGAACCTGCGCATGCACACGCCCAAAGGCGAAACCGACCAAGCCGGTGGTCTCAGGCGCGCCCTGCGGCAACGCCTCAGTTCCGCTGAAACGTTGCGGCAAATCAACGGTGCGCAAATGCCGCGCCATCCGTTTTTCGGGACTGCCCTGAAACCACCGCGCCATGTCCAGTGCGACGGCAACGGCATTCTCAACCGTTACGGCACATCCCTGCGCCGCGCCATCGGCACGGCAGATCAGGCCATCACGGCCCCGCTCAATGCGAATATCTGCGGAAATATCGGTCAGCATCGGCGCGTCACCGCAATCCACGGCAAAGCCGAATTTACCGGGCAGCGCTAAATCCTGCGCCCCGACCAGCGCCGCCTGCAACGCCGTGGCAATCCGGTGCGTGTCGTCACCTTCGCGCCAAAACGGGGCCACCACCAGATTGCGTCGCGCCTCTGCCGCTGCATCCACATCCAGCAGCCCCAGATCGCGCAAACCGTCCTGCAAATCGTCCAGCGCCGCCTGCGAAACGCCACGCATCTGCAAATTCGCCCGTGCAGACAGGTCAATCAGCCCGCTGCCAAATTGCGAGGATAGCGCCGCAACGCCTGCCACCTGCCGCGCGCTCAACCGGCCCAAGGGCGGGCGCACCCGCACCAAATACCCGTCACCGGACATCATCGGGCGCAGCGCACCGGGGCACCATCCCTTGATTTCGGGGCCCTTTACCTCGGGCCTCATCCCGACAGCTCCGCCAGAACCGAGTTGCGCCGCGTCACCCACAAACCCGCCTCATGCAGGGCCGCAAAGCGTGCCCGCATCGCGGCGAGGGCTGCCGGATTCTCACGCTCCATAAACCCGACCAAATCCTCACGCCCTAGGGTCGCATCGAAATAGGCGTCGAACAGATGCGCTGGCACGACCTGCGCCAAATGCGCAAATGCGGCCAGGTTATCCAGTGTCGCCGCAACCTCCGCCGCGCCGCGAAATCCGTGGCGCATCATCCCGTCAGCCCATGCGGGGTTCGCTGCCCGCGCCCGCACCACCCGCGCGATTTCCTCGGGTAAGGACCGCGCCCGTGGCGCATCCATCCGCGTACTGTCCATGTGGTACAGCGCCGGAGCATCCTGCCCCAGTGCCGCCAGCGCCGCGGCAAAACCTGCCTCATGGCTGGCATAATCCTCCGCCAGCAGCACATCTGTTTCCGCCAAATCCTGCACGTGTACGAATGCATCGGCGGTCTCCAACCGAGACTCCAGCCCCGCCCGATCCTGCGAAACATCGCCCTGCGCGTTAATCGCCCATTCAGACGCGCTCAACCACGCCTGCCCCGCACGGTTGCGCGCATCATCGGTATAGACATCGAGGTCAGCGCCCATCGCCAAGCCGAACTGCCCCGGTTTCGGCCCAAAGACACGCGGTGCGCGGGCCAGATAAGGATTCTCCTCCGCTGCCTCATCCCGCTCGGCCAAGGCATCGGCCGCCAGCTCGAACATCTGCGCCAAGCCGGGAAACACATCGCGAAACAAGCCACTGACCCGCAGCGTCACGTCGATGCGCGGGCGATTCAACAGCACCAGCGGCACAATCTCGAACCCGCTAACCCGCTCGGACCCATCATCCCAAACGGGGGCAAGGCCCGCCAGATGCAGCGCCATGGCAAATTCCTCACCCGCTGTGCGCATCGTGGCCGATCCCCACAGGTCAATGACCAGCCCGCGTGGCCAGTCGCCATGATCCTGCAAATGTCGGCGCAGCAATTCCTCGGCCAACTTCACGCCCTGCGCATGGGCCGCCCGCGACGGCACCGCACGCGGATCGGTGGTGAACAGGTTGCGCCCCGTCGGCATCACATCACCGCGCCCGCGATAGGGCGAACCGGACGGCCCCGCCGGAACCAGCGCACCGTTCAACGCGGCATGCAGCCCCGCCATCTCATCCGCCCCGCACTGCCCCGCGCCGTAAACGTGCAGGCCATCGCCGAATTGGCTTTCCTTGATATCGCACACGAACCGGTCAATGCGGGTGATCGCCTCCGCGGCGGAGCTATCCTCGCTCAGCCCCAGATCCGCCTCAACACCGCGCGCGCGGGCCTCCTCACGTATCGCGCCGATCAGACGGTCGCGCCGCGCGGGGTCCAGCCCGTCAGCGGTCGAATATTCATCCAGCAATTGCTCCAAGCCGGACAGCACATCAGGCACCGCACTATCAGCCATAGGCGGGGGCAGATGGCCCAAAGTCACCGCCCCGATCCGCCGCTTGGCCTGTGCTGCCTCACCGGGATCATTCACGATGAACGGATAGATTGTGGGCGTCCCACCGCTGAGCACCTCGGGCCAGCACGCCTGCGACAGGGCGACCGATTTGCCCGGCAACCATTCCAGCGTGCCATGGGCGCCAACATGGATCAGCGCATGCAGACCCCGCGCCTGCATCATCAGATAGAACGCCACATATGCATGGCGCGGCGTGCGGGCCAGATCATGATAATCATCCTCACGCGCCGCAACCGTGCCCCGCTCCGGCTGCAACGCGATCAAAGCAGTGCCCGCCTGAACGGCACGGAACCGGAACTTGCCATCGGAAACGTCGGGATCATCCTCAACCGAGCCCCAAGCCTGCGCCAGATCGGCGCGCAGATCATCAGGCAACGCGCCCAGCGCGGCCAGATACTCCGCCACCGGCCATTCAATAACCTGCGACTCCAGCGCGCGGCCCAGATCGTCGGGCGCCTCTACGCCGTAGCCCGCCGCCGCCAGATCAGCCAAAATCGCCGCCGTAGATTGCAGCGGGTCCAGCCCCACCGCATGGGCCAAATTGTAATCGCGCCCCGGATAGGTGGACAGTACGACGGCCAACCTCCGCTCACCCGCCTGCGCGGTGGCCAAGCGATGCCATGCCGCGACCTTATCCGCCGCCGCCGCAATCATCTGCGGCACAGGCCGATGGCCAAAGCGGGCGAATTGCAGGTCGGGGTCCTTTTTATTCGGCTCCTTAAAGCTGACCAAACCGGCGAATAGCCGTCCGTCCACCTCAGGCAGCACCACATGCATGGCCAAATCCGCAGGCGACAGGCCCCGATCGCCCAGCGCCCAATCCTGTTGCCGCGCCGTGGACAGCGAAACCTGAAATACCGGCACCCCGCCCGCATCCAGCGGTGAGGCCGCACCGTCCCGCCCCTGCGCCGAAAACGCGGTGGCATTCACAATGGCCGCAGGCCGCAATCGCGCCAGTTCAGCCGAGAGCCACGCCGCCGCCGCAGGTTGCTTCAAGCTGGGCGCGAATGCCCCAACCGCCGTAAAGCCCCGCTCGCGCAGCGCCGCAATCAGCGCATCCACCGGCCCGGTATCCGCCGCCGTCAGGTAGGAGCGGTAAAAGCTGACCACGACCAGCGGGCCACCCTCGGGCGCAGCCGAAACCACGCCCTCCTCAGGCGTGTAGAACCCGAAATCAGGAACCGATTTCTGCCCGATGACCGGCCCCGCATATAGCCCCGCCGCCAGCGCCATCTGGGCAAGGGCCGCCTGCGCCGCCGCCGCGCCGCCCGCATCGCATAGATGCTGCAACCGGCGCAGCGTGCTGACCGGAACCGTAGACAGCTCATCCAATTGCGGGTCGGCGCGCCCGTCAGCGGGTAAAATCGCGAGGGCCATCCCCTTGCGCCGCGCCAAATCCTGCACCTGCATCAGGCCATAGGACCAATAGCCAGCACCACCGATCAGGCGGATCAGGATACCCTTCGCGCCCTCCAGCGTTTGCTCAACATAGGTATCAACCGATAGCGGATGCTTTAGCGCGACCAGATTGACCAGCCGCAACGTGGGCAGCCCCCCCTGCGCACGATGCCATCCCGCCGCGAAAGCCCCCAGATCGGAATCCGAAAACGACATCGCCACCAGATCAGCGGGCGTCTGCCCGACATCGAATGGCGTATCGCCTTGATCCAACCCGTGGCTCTCGCGGAAAATGACATGCATGACGCGTCAGACTCCCAACGCAGCCCGAATTGCGGGCGGGTCGATATGGTCATGCTCCGCAATCACCACCAAGGATGACACACGCGGACGCCCACCCCATGGGGTGTCGTATTGCATCCGCACACGCTCGCCCACAGCCTGAACCAGCATCCGCATCGGTTTCCCCTTTACGGCGATATAGCCTTTGACGCGCAGCACATCGTGCGAACGGGCCAATGCCTCAATCGCGGATTTCAGGGCGTCGGTGTCGTCAATCTCGGGCAAATCGATCATGATGGTGTCGAAATCATCATGCTCATGATCGTGATGCCCGTCATGATGGGATGGGCGCGTGTCCAGATCATCCTCCGCTGCGGCCTCCAGCCCCAGAATAACGCGGGGGTCAATGTTGCCCTCGCTCACGGGGACAACCGAAACCTTGCGCGGGGATTCAGCCGCGATCACGTCGCGGGCCTTTTGCATCTGCGCCTCATCCACCAGATCCGCCTTGGTCAGCAGAATGATGTCCGCGCAGGAAATCTGATCCTCGAAAACTTCGGATAATGGCGTCTCATGATCCAGCGCATCATCGGCCAGGCGCTGCGCCTCAACCGCCGCAACGTTCGAGGCGAAACGACCCGCCGCCACAGCCTCCGCATCGGCCAGTGCAACCACGCCGTCCACTGTGATGCGCGACCGGATTGCGGGCCATTCAAACGCCTTCAGCAATGGCTTGGGCAGGGCCAGACCGCTGGTCTCAATCACAATGTGATCGGGCTTTTGCGGCAGCGCCATCAGCGCCTCAATCGTCGGAATGAAATCATCGGCAACCGTGCAGCAGATGCAGCCATTGGCCAGCTCGACGATGTTTTCCTCGGGGCAGTTTTCATCCGCGCAGGCCTTCAGGATTTCGCCATCCACACCCACAGTGCCAAATTCATTGACCAAAACGGCCAGCCGCCGCCCCTGCGGGTTCTGCATCAGGTGCCGTACCAGCGTGGTTTTGCCAGAGCCGAGGAAGCCGGTAATCACGGTAACGGGAATTTTGTTCAAATCGGTCATGTTCACTCCTGCGGCGGGATGCGCGCGATGGATTGCTTGCGGAAAATCTGCGGGCGCGACCGCCATGGTACCAGACCATCCTCGGTCGCGGCATAGGCGGTGGCCCCTTCTACGATCTGCGCGACATGTTCGGCAGGGTCCAGGCGACCATAAACATAGGTCCAGCGACCCGGTGCGCTCAACGCGACGGCGCAGCCATTGCTGCACGCAGACAGGCATTCCACCGGACGCAGTTCGACATCCTCGGGCAGGGTTTCTGCGGCCAATGCATCCATCAGAACCGCACCGGGGCGCGGGGCCTCGGGGTCATACTCACCGACGCCCTTACAGGTCGTACATACCATCAAAACGGTTTTCACCATCGCACCCAGCCCTCAATACACGCGGACGAAGGGGGTGCCAGCGTACAGGCGCGCCATCGCAGCCCGTACATGCCAGTCGCGAAACACCCCGTTCGCCGGTTACATCTCTCGCTGGCAGGTCTCCCGGCTTGCGAAGTTCGGAGGGGTACTCCGGCGGTTCCTGCCCTTCCCAATCTTGCGATCAGTGGTCTTAGGAACCTCTTCGGTCACGGTCGCGGGGGCGGCTGTGCTTGAGGTCAGCGTGACCCTGCACATTCCCTTTTCACCTGCCAGATGGCAGGAACCAACGGCCCTACTTGCGACCTGACACGTCAGATTGTCAATGACGAAGCTAGACCAACCGCCTCGAACCCATGCTCCTTGGCTAGGATCAACTCGGCCTCGCCCCGCATTTGGTACGAGATAAACTGACTACCCGTGCAAACCGGCAGACCCAGTTCGGCGATCAACGGGGCATCATAATGGCCCGATAGCAGCAAAATCCCCTCACGCGCCAAATGATCCCGCGTACCGCGTCCCTTATCCGAACGGATGCGCCGCATGAAATCCTGCTGTCGCGCCACGGCCTGCACCACGTCGCGGGTGATGGGGATACCCTGAACCTCCCGAAACAGGGCCGCCATCCGCTGATTGCCCGTATCACCGGCAAATATCCGCTCCACCACATCCGCCGCAATGGTGCGCCAGAAATTAGCCGGATAGGGCTGATCGCGTAGCAACCATAGGATATTGGCGAATCCGGCGGCCGAGATACTCTTCTTCGAATCCTTGTTCTGACCCACGGTCAGATAATCAGGCCGCGCCACGATCAGGCCCAAGTAACACACCGCCCGCACCTCATCCGCCGCGACGAGGATGCACGGATTGTCGATCGCCTCCGTCGGGATCATCCAGTTGCTGCCCATCGTGTTCTTGATATCAACGTCATGGCCCAGAATGACCGTATCCAGCCGCCCCTTGGACAGGCGCAGCATCGCGCGCAGCTCAATCTCGACCCGCGTGCCGATATAGGTCTTTTCGGTTTTTTCCAGCTCATCATAACTGCGCCGACCGGTTTTGGGCGTCATGATCACATCATCAACGCATTGACGCAGCATGGTGGAGAACGTTTCGGCCAGCGCATCTGCACCGCCTGCCCGCGTGGTAATTTCAGCACTGATGGCGGATAGCAGCGCGTGATCCGGGTGCCCGGCGGTAACGATGCTATCGGGGATGCTCTTTTTCAAAGCGGCAGATCAGCCACTGACCGCGCGCAATACACGTTTGCGCAAAACCCGCCCGATCTGGGCCGAAACCGCCTGTGCGACCGGTGGCGGAAACGCATTGCCAACCTGCCGGTAGGCGTTCGTTTTCGCGCCAGTGAAATGCCAGTCATCAGGGAAGCCCTGAATCCGCGCCACCATTGGCACGGTCAAACGGGGCATTCCGGTGTGGAACGCATCAGGCGGCTCGGCCGCAACTGTGCGCCCCTCAACCCCCAGCGTCGCCCATGCCGCCCGCGCGCGGGTCGGGCCAAGGTCAGGACCGCCATGTTTTTTCGAACCACCAACGATGGTCGGCGCAATCTCATCCGCTTTTGCCGCCCATTCCGCCGCACCGGCCCAACCGCCTGCGGCCATCTGATCGCGCAGCACCTCGCCAACGGTCGGCGGATTGTGGGGATTCGGCTCAGGCCAGTCAAAAAAGTCTGCGCGTTCCTTTTGCACCGCAACGATCACCACACGGGGGCGCAATTGCGGCACCCCGTAATCCGACGCATTCAGCAGCCGCCAGTCGGTTTTATAGCCCAACCGGTCCAGCTGCGTTTTCAGCTTCTCACGGTAATCATGGAACACCGCGCCCAGAAACCCGCGGACGTTTTCGATCATCACCGCACGGGGGCGCGCATCGTCGATAATGTCGATGGCATCATTGAACAGATTACGCTCGTCCTTTTCCCCCAATTGCTTTCCGGCGACAGAAAACGGGGGGCATGGCAGACCACCGGCCAGCAGGTCCATTCCGCGAAAATCAGCGGCGCGTTCCTTGAACAACCGCATATCTTCCTCAAGCACATTCCACTCGGGCCGGTTATGGCGTAGCGTGTTGCAGCAATGCTTGTCGATCTCGACCAAGGCAGTATGTGCGAATCCGGCTTTCTCCAGCCCAAGGGCCTGCCCGCCAGCACCGGCGCAAAGCTCTACAGATGTTAACATGTTGGCTGCCCTCTTTTTGAACATACAACCCGTAGAGGCGATCAGGATCAATTCCGTTCTGCACCGCACGCGCGTTCGCAATTTGTTCGTACCCGCAAAGCCGCTTTCGGACAAGCCTGCTGCGCATTATTGGACCCCGAAACAGAAAAGACCGCCCGAAGGCGGTCTTTCTAAGTAACCGTATCAAAACGGTTAATTGGAGCGGGCGAAGAGATTCGAACTCTCGACTTCAACCTTGGCAAGGTTGCGCTCTACCCCTGAGCTACGCCCGCGTCCTTGGGTGTGGCGATGTATAAAGATTCGAACGGGGGCCGCAAGCGGAAAAATCACCTTTTTCGCACTTCTCGCAAAAAATCTTCACAGCTCCCGTTTCACCCTATTTTCACGGCCCAGACTGGCACTGGCCATCCGCCCTTGCCCCGATATGATACCGCCGTAACAGGATGGAGGCTCGCATGACAAACTCACCCCGAACCGAGGCAGATCTGCTGGCCCTGCTGGATGCACTTACCATCCCCTATACACTGCACCGCCACGCCCCCCTGTTCACCGTACAGGAAAGTCAGGCCGTCAGCCGCGACATGCCCGGCGCGCACTGCAAGAACATGTTCCTGAAATCGAAGGCGGGTGAGCTGGTCTTGGTGACATGCGAGGAAAACCGCAAAATCCGCATCCGCGATCTGGAACGCGCGATCGGGGCCAAGAAGCTCAGCTTTGCGAAACCCGACCTGTTACTGGCCCATCTGGGCGTCACACCCGGCGCGGTTACGCCACTCTCTATCGTAAACGATACGGATCGCCGCGTGCGCGTTATCCTCGACGATCAAATGATGGGGGCGGACCTGCTGAACTGTCACCCGTTGCACAATGAGGCAACAATTGCCATTTCCACACCAGACCTGATGCGCGTCTTTGCCCATACCGGCCATCAACCGGAACGGATCGATTTCGACGCGCTGGAACAGGCCGCCCTGACTGCGCAAGCGGGCTAAGGCGACCGAACCGAGATAATTGGCCGGTGCAATCGCGCCGTGCCCGCACATATATGATATAAGAGAGACATGATGCTCGAACTCAACGCCGCCCCCGCCACTGCCGATCTGATCAAGGACACGTCCGAGGCCACCTTTATGGCTGACGTTGTGGATGCCTCGCAGCAGGCGCCCGTTATCGTGGTGTTCTGGTCCGCAATGGTGCCACAGTCCAAGCAGATCATCCCGATGATCGAGGCAGAGGTCACAAATGCCCGTGGCGCGGTGCGCATGGTCAAGGCGAACGCGGATGAGAATCAGGCCATTGCCGGCCAGCTTCGCATTCAAAACGTGCCCACCGTCTATGCCTTCTTTAACGGCCAGCCGATTGACGGCTTTCAGGGCCCTCTCTCGCAAAGCCAGATCAAGGCCTTCATCGAGAAGGTCATCACAGCCGCAGGCGGCGACGCATCCGGTGGGCTGGAGGAGGCAATCGAGCAAGCCGAGCAAATGCTCGATGCAGGCGAGGTTGCCGACGCCGCACAGGTTTTCGCCGCGATTCTTGAAGAGGACCCCAAACAGCCCCGCGCCGTTGCTGGCCTCGCCAATGCCTATATGGCACTGGGCGACACGGTGAATGCGACCGCAACCCTCGACGCCGCACCAGCCGAAATCGCCAATGCGCCAGAAATCGCAGCCGTCCGCGCACGGATCGAATTGACCGAGGCCAGCGCCGGTGCCGGTGAACTGGACGCCCTGCTCGCCGCGGTCGAGGCTGATCCGACCGATAAACAAGCACGCTTTGATCTGGCCCTCGCGCAAATCGGGGCCGGTGATAATGCCGCTGCCATTGATAGCCTGCTTGAGATCTTCCGTCAGGACCGCGAATGGAACGAGGACGCCGCCCGTCAGCAATTGTTCAAACTGTTTGACGCCATGGGACCAAAGGACCCGATGACCGCAACCGGCCGTCGCCGTCTCAGCTCGATGATCTTCGCCTGATGCGCCGTTTTGCAGCCGCCGACCTGCCGGATGCGCTTCCGATCTTCCCTCTGGGAGGGGCGCTGCTGCTGCCACGGGCGCGGCTGCCGCTGAACCTGTTTGAACCGCGTTATCTGGCCATGCTGGATGACGCGCTAAAAACGCCAGAGCGGATGATAGCGATGATCCAGCCGGCGGAGGGGCCAAACGGCACCTCGCGCCTGCATTCCATCGGATGCGCGGGACGGATCACGCAATTTTCCGAAACGGATGATGGCCGCTATATCGTCTCGCTGACCGGAATTTCGCGCTTCCGCCTGATCGAGGAAATCGACGGTTTCACCCCCTATCGCCGCGCGCGGCTGGATTGGGGCAGCTTTGGCCGTGATCTGGGGGGCGAGGAAAAGGACACGGACTTTGACCGCCCTGCTTTCCTGAAATTGCTGTCACGGTTTTTCGACAATGCCCAACTGTCCAGCGACTGGGACAGCCTGAAGGAAGCGGATGAGGAACTGCTCATCAACTCCCTGTCCATGCTGTGCCCGTTCGAGGTGGAGGAAAAACAAGCCTTGCTTGAGGCCCCCTCCCTCGCCACACGGCGCGAAACATTGGTCATGCTGATGGAATTCGCCCTGCGCGCGGGCGACGGCAGCGATAGTCCGATCTTGCAATGACACAGGTTCTGGATCGAAAACTGCTGGAATCACTGGTTTGCCCCGTCACGCGGGGCACACTGGTCTATGATCGTGAGGCGAATGAGCTGATCTCGCGCAATGCGGGCCTGGCCTATCCCGTGCATGAGGGCGTACCGGTCATGCTGCCCGACGCCGCCCGCCATATCGACGACTAAACCCTGACGTTAAACACGATGATACGGCAATTGCGCCTGAATGGTCGCGGCGCGGTATAGCTGCTCGGCCAACATCACGCGCACCAGCATATGCGGCCAAACCATTTTGCCAAAGCTTAGCGCGCCATTGCAGCGTTTGCGCAGGGCAGGGTCGATGCCATCCGCACCGCCAATAATGAACGCAATATCGCGCTGACCATCATCGGCCCGCATCTGTAGCATATTTGCGAAATCGGGGGAGGTCATAACCTTACCCCGTTCGTCCAGCGCGATACGCCACGCGCCATCCGGTATGGCCGCGTCGAGCAATTTGCCCTCGCCCGCCATGCCGCCGCCCTTACGTTCATCAACCTCGACCACCTCAACAGGGCCTAGGCCGTGGGGCCGTCCGGTCCGGTCGAACCGGGCCAGATAATCATCGATAATATCCCGCTCCGGCCCACCACGTAGGCGGCCGACAGCGGCAATTGTAACCCGCACGCCGGTATCAGACCGGCATAGGGTTTGGATCAGCCATTGAGCCCTGCCACATCTTTTCAAGCTGGTAGAACTCACGCACTTCTGGACGGAACAGATGCACGATGGCATCGCCCGCGTCGATCAGCACCCAGTCTCCGGTCTCGCGACCCTCAACACGGCATGACTTACCGGTGGCCTTTTTGATGCGGTCCACCAGCTTTTCCGCCATTGCGGAAACCTGACGTGACGAACGGCCCGACGCGACGACCATATTGTCCGCCATTGCCGATTTGCCCTTCAGCGGGATGGAAACAACGTCCTCCGCCTTGTCATCATCGAGGGAAGCAAGCACCAGCGCCAACATCTCTGCGGAGCCGAATGCGCTCTGTGCCGTGGTTACCGTGGCACTATCCGGTGCGGTGGCATCCACCGCGGCAACACGTTCCAACAGAACGATGTCCTCCTCAAATTGCACGCCGGAATGACGCGCGATACATATCTAATATAGCAGTTTCGGGTCGTCCGCTCAACCATGCAGGCGGCACGACGCGCCCGCCTAGCCGATTCGCCCCGCCCTGTCGCGTGAAATCGCCTGTTTTCTTATAATATCCGGCGCAACGTTACTTAATGACCATGGCGCATAGCGGTGTTTTCACAGCAGGGGCCGCTGCCTTTTACCCGAAACGCCCCGCTGCGACCTTAACGCGGCGACCCAGACAGGCCAGCGGGTGCGTGCCGCATCCATCCGCACAAAACCGCTGGCCATCCCGCGACAGGCCAGCGGATCACGGACCATCATCGCAACATGCAGCGCAACGCCCAGCGCCACGGCAATACCCGACGCCTGATGCCAATCCGCCACCGTCAGCCCGCCCAGCGCAAGCGCCAGCCCTATCATCCCCAAACGGTGCATCCGCCCGAACCGCGCGACCGAGGCCCGCAATTTCGGCCTGCGCCGCACCAATAACCGCCGCACGACCCGACGCAGCACCGCAATCACTCCCAACACGGCAAAGCACCACCCCGCCACGACGTGCCACGCGGGAACGGTCATCGCGCCCAGCGCCAGGATCAAGCACGCATGCAGCCCACGATCCAAGCCGCTGAACCGCTGCACCAAGGCACCACGCGGAACCCGCCGGACTCGCCATAACGCGAACACCCCGATCAGCAGCACAACGCCCAGCGCCAGCAGGCCGAAGTTTCGCATTGGCTTCATCCCTCCCCGCAACACATGACAAGTGTCGCAAATCTGCACCGCCCTGCCGCCCACTGCGCTGGCAGCGAACGATCCCGCACCGTAAGGTTACGGCACCATTCACCACATCACGGGGCCCAAGCAATGCAGGATTTCACCGCCGCGTTTCGCGCAGCCCTCGATCTGGTGTTTCGGATGGATGCCGACCTGATGGAAATTGTCGGCTTGTCCCTGCTCGTATCGGGGGCGGCGGTCACGCTGGCCTGTGTGATCGGTTTCCCCCTTGGCGCGGCACTGGGCGCGGGGCGGTTTGCAGGGCGAATGCCGCTGCTGGTGCTGGTCAACGCGGCGATGGGCCTGCCGCCGGTGGTGGTGGGGCTGACGCTGTACCTGCTGCTCAGCCGCGCAGGGCCGTTGGGACCGCTGGACCTGCTATATACGCCAACCGCGATGATCCTCGCCCAAACAGTGCTGGTCACGCCTATCGTTGCCGCGATCACCGCGCAGATCGTCGCGGACCTGTCCGAGGAATATCGCGACCTGTTCGCCACCATGGGAATGCGCCGCACAGCACAGGCCGCAACCCTGATGTGGGACGGGCGCTTTGCCCTGACCACCGCCGTTCTGGCCGGAGCAGGCCGTGCATTGGCCGAAGTCGGCGCCGTGGTCATAGTTGGTGGCAATATCGACCATGTGACCCGCGTGATGACGACTGCAATCGCGCTGGAAACCTCACGCGGGGCGCTGGAACTTGCGCTCGGCCTCGGCCTGATCCTGCTAACATTGTCGCTCGGGATAAATGCCGCGCTAATGGGGGTCCGCGCTGCGGCGCGCAGGTTATCCGATGGTTGAGCCCGACCGCCTGATCCGCCTCGCCCATACGCGACCCACATTAACGCAACACCCACCGGTGCGGATCGCGGACCTGTATCTGCAACGGGGCGGCCAATATATCCTGCGCGACATTACGGCCAATCTGGGCCTGTCCGATGTCACCGCGATTATGGGGCCAAACGGCGCGGGCAAAACCCAATTGCTGCGCCTGATCGCGGGATTGGGGCAACCAGATAGCGGTACGATCAAATTCGCATGGCCTGACGCGCCAGAAAAGCACCGGATCGCGCTGGTCTTTCAACGGCCTGTGCTGCTGCGCCGCTCCGCTCTGGCAAACCTGACCCATGCGCTGGCGCAATATGGCGTCACCCGCACACGCCGAACTGCCCGCGCGATGGAGCTACTGGACTTTGGCGGCCTGACCGACCGCGCCAATATTCCGGCCCGTGCGCTGTCAGGGGGCGAACAACAACGGCTGACACTGGTGCGGGCGCTCGGCGCGGCCCCTGATCTGTTGTTGCTGGATGAGCCGACCTCGAACCTGGACCCCAGATCAACCGCCGCGATTGAGGCGCTGATCCAGCGCGCCACCGCACAGGGCGTGCGCGTGATCCTCGTGACCCATGATATCGGTCAGGCCCGCCGCTTGGCCAAGGACATCCTGTTCCTACAGGACGGGCAGGTGGCCGAGCATAGCCCCGCACCACAGTTTTTCGACACCCCAACCTCCGCACAAGCTGCCGCCTATCTCAGAGGAGAACTCTACCTATGATCCGCCTTGCTCTGCTTCTCACACTGACCGCCGCGCCTGTTTTCGCGCAGGACCACATCCTGATCCAGTCCACGACCTCCACACAGAATTCCGGCCTATACGATCACCTGCTACCGCTGTTTCAGGCCGAAACCGGTATCGAGCCCCGCGTCGTGGCCGTCGGCACAGGGCAGGCGATCCGCAACGCAACCAATTGCGACGGCGACGTGCTGCTAGTCCATTCCCGCGCAGCCGAGGATGCCTTCGTTTCCGCAGGCTACGGCACACAGCGCCATGATGTGATGTTCAACGACTTCATCATTATCGGGCCAGAAACCATAACCGCCGACAGCCCCGCCGCCGCCCTGACCAGCATCGCGCAGGCGGAGCTGCCCTTCCTGTCACGCGGGGATGATAGCGGCACGCATAGCCGCGAAATGGCGCTGTGGAACACTGCCGATATCGACCCGACAGGCGCATCGGGTGGCTGGTATCGTGAAACCGGCGCAGGCATGGGGGCCACGCTGAACATCGCGGCGGGGATGGGCGCATATACCCTGACCGACCGCGCGACATGGCTAACCTTTGCCAACCCCGCCGATCTGGTCATCAGCTACGAGGGGCACGCCGACCTGAACAACCAATACGGCGTTATCGCGGTTTCCCCGCAGCACTGCCCATCGGTCAACGCAATCGGTGCGCAAACATTCGTGGACTGGATCACCGGCACGTCTGGCCAGCAGGCAATCGCCGCCTATCGCCTGAACGGCGCGCCACTGTTCACACCAAACGCGGCAGAATAGGCATATCGCATTCTCAAAATATCCCCGCCGGAGGCACCGGCCAATGGCGGGGATAACGGCACTAGGTCACAACTGACCGCGCACCAGCTTCTCGTAATCCTCGGCAATCATCCGCGCCAGCGTGCCCACCTCAAAGGTATGCTCGCCAATCTGGCCGACAGGCGTAACCTCGGCAGCGGTGCCGGTCAGCCAGCACTGCTCGAACCCGTCCAGCTCCTCAGGCATGATGTGACGCTCGATCACCTCGACACCGCGATCCTTGAGCATGCCGATAACCGTCTGGCGCGTGATCCCGTTCAGGAAGCAATCGGCCAGCGGTGTATGCACCTTGCCCTCTTTGACGAAAAACACGTTCGCGCCTGTCGCCTCGGCCACATAGCCGCGATAATCCATCATCAACGCATCGGAACAGCCCTTGGCCTCCGCTGCGTGCTTGGACATGGTGCAGATCATGTACAGACCCGATGCCTTGGCCGCACTGGGGATGGTTTCGGGTGAGGGACGCTTCCACTTGGAAATATCCAGCTTTGCCCCCTTCATCTTTGCATCGCCGTAATAGGCGCCCCACTCCCATGCGGCGACAGCCATGCGGACGGGATTGTTCTGCGAGGCAACGCCCATGTCAGAGCCCGATCCGCGCCATGCCAGAACGCGCACATAGGCGTCCTGCAATCCGCTGGCCTGCATGACCTCAGCCTTGGCCGCCTCGATCTGATCGACGGTATAGGGGATCGCAGCATCGATCAGCTCGCCAGAGCGCAGCAAACGCTCCGAATGTTCACGGCTTTTGAAAATCACGCCGTTATAGGCGCGCTCACCCTCAAATACGGCCGAGGCATAGTGCATCGCGTGGGTCAGCACATGTACGTTTGCCTCGCGCCACGGCACCATCTTGCCGTCCATCCAGATATGACCGTCCCGATCGTCGTAGCTGCCTGCCATTGTCGTTCCCCTGATAGGGCCGCTTCGGACCCTTTTTGCATTAGTTGCGCAAAACCCGCACAAGTCGCCATTATGTTTCGCCAAATCAGCACTCGGCTAACATTGCGCTATTGGATAGTCAACAAGACTGACTTAAAAAGGATATCAAGCAACGAACAGGATCGACCATGAGCCGACGTTTCGCCGCCACCGCACCCCGTGGTGAGCAGCTCCTCTTCCTTACCGATGATCAATTGCGCAATGGCATTGAGTTGATGTTCTTTGCCTATCGCGGGTTTACCGCCGATCCGGATTTGTTGTTGGAGGATTACGGCTATGGCCGCGCGCACCATCGTGCCCTGCATTTCGTAAACCGCCGCCCCGGCCTGACCGTGAATGCGTTGCTGGATATTCTGGGCGTGACCAAGCAATCTCTGAACCGCGTTCTGCGCCAATTGGTTGAGGACGGCCTGATCGACAGCCGCGTCGGCGAAACCGACCGCCGCCAGCGCAACCTGTTCCTGACGGAATCCGGTAAGGCGTTGGAGCGGTCCCTCTCCGAATCCCAACGCACCCGCATGCGCAAGGCGTATATGGAGGCCGGACCCGAGGCTGTGCACGGCTTTCGCACCGTTCTGGAACAGATGATCGACCCCGACATGCGCCCGCGCGTTCTGGGCCTGGTAGGAGATGGTGATGACTGACCTGACCTCCGACGCGCATATCCTGATTGTCGATGATGACCAGCGCATCCGCGACCTGTTGCGCAAATTCCTGTCACGTCAGGGCTTTCTGGTGTCAGGCGCACGCGATGCCGCCCATGCCCGCCGCTTGCTGGAGGGGTTGGAATTTGACCTGATCGTGCTGGACGTGATGATGCCGGGCGAGGATGGGTTGAGCTTGACCCGCTCCCTGCGTGAGGACATCACAACCCCGATCCTGCTGCTAACCGCGCGCGGTGATGCCGATGACCGGATTACGGGGCTGGAGGCAGGCGCCGATGATTACCTGCCCAAACCGTTTGAGCCTCGTGAACTGGTCGCGCGCATCAATGCCATCCTGCGCCGCACGCCGCCAAAGCCGACCAAGGAAGAGCCGCCAAAAACCATGCAGCTCGGCCCCGTGCGCTATGACGTTGGGCGGGGTGAGATGTGGCAGGGCGATGCACAGGTTCGCCTAACCTCGACCGAGCAAGCGCTGATGCGCATCTTTGCTGCCTCCCCCCACGAACCTATCGCGCGCCAAGCCTTGATCGAGGCATTGGGCCGCGACCATGGACAGGCACAGGAGCGCGCAATCGACGTGCAAATCACCCGATTGCGGCGCAAAATCGAGATAGACCCGAAAACCCCACGCTATCTGCAAACCGTGCGCGGTGCCGGCTATATGCTGGTCCCTGACTGATCGGCGCGGATATGCAAATCACTGTCATCGGGGCCGGTGCCATTGGCGGCTTTTTCGCGGGGCTTTGGGCACAGGCCGGATTGAACGTCACGCTGCTGGGCCGCGCCCGGCAGGCGGCGGAATATGCGAATGGCATCACCGTTAGCGACGCGCAGGGCTGGCAGGGGCACGGGCAGCCACGCTTCACATCCGATCCCGCCGCGCTGGCCCATGCCGACCTGATTGTGCTGACGGTCAAATGCACCGCGACCTTGAACGCCGCCGCCGATATCGCGGCCCATGCGCGGGCTGGTACGGTTGTGCTCAGCCTGCAAAACGGGGTCAGCAATGCAACCGATCTGGCCGCCGCCCTGCCCGACTTTACCGTACTCCCCGGCATGGTTGGCTTTAACGTCGTGCCAACCGGACCGGCCAGCTGGCAAAAGGTCGTCAGCGGCCATGTAAAGGCCCAGCGCCACCCGATCCTCGACCAACTGGCCGCAATCGACATCGCCCCCGTGGAACAAGTCGCGGATATGGAGCGGATTGCATGGGGCAAATTGCTGTTGAACCTGAACAACGCCATCAACGCGCTGTCCAACGTGCCCCTGCGCGAGGAGCTGTGGCAATGGCACTACCGCAGGGTCTTTGCCGCCGCGCAACGCGAAACGCTCCGCGTGCTGAAACAGGCCAATATCAAACCGGCAAAGGTGGGTGCGATGTCACCCACGCTGATGCCGCTTTTCCTATCCCTGCCTGATTTTATCTTTCGCCCCATCGCAAATCGTCTGATGCAGATCAGCCCGACGGCCCGCACCTCGATGTGCGAGGATTTCGCGCAGGGCAAACCCAGCGAGATTGATTTCCTGAATGGTGAGGTCACCGATCTGGCCAACCGCTACGGCATCGCCGCCCCCGTGAACCACCGCATTGTGGAACTGGTGCGCGACGCGGAAAATGGCGGCAGGCGCGAATGGTCAGGCCGCGATTTGACCCGCGCCGTGCTGAGCCGCCGCAAGTAGCCAGAATTTTGCCAGCCATATAGCAGCCACAAAGCAGCCATAGCGCAGCCACCCCGTGACGCCGGTTTTCAGCCCTGTTATCGTGGCGCGCATGACAGTCCTGATCACCCATCCCGCCAGCCTGAATCACGTCACGCCAGACGGCCATCCCGAACGGATCGCACGGATCGAGGCATTGATGCGCGCGCTCGAACCGCTCAATACTCTCGACCGGATCGAGGCCCCCGCCGCCACGGATGAAGCATTACTGCGCGTTCATCCGCAAAGCCATCTGGATGCCCTGACCGCCGCAATCCCCAGTACGGGTATCGCTCAACTGGACGCTGACACATGGATGTCACCCGATTCCCTAACCGCCGCCCGCCATGCGGCAGGTGGTGCGATTGCGGCTGTGGATACGGTTTTAGCCAATGGAGGCAATGCCTTCGTCGCCACGCGCCCGCCCGGTCATCACGCTGAAAAAACACGCACCATGGGGTTTTGCCTGTTGGGCAATGTCGCCGTGGCCGCAAAACACGCGCTGGACGTTCACGGCCTGACCCGCGTGGCGATCGTGGATTTCGATGTGCATCACGGAAATGGCACGCAGGACTTGCTGTGGGATGAGGAACGGGTGCTTTTCATCTCCTCCCATCAATCCCCGCTATGGCCTGGCACCGGAAAACCATCAGAGCGTGGCGCCCACGGCAATGTCCTGAATGTACCCCTGCCCCCCGAATCTGATGGGGAAACAATGCGACAAGCCTATGAAAATAAGGTCTTTCCCGCACTAGAGGCCTTCGCCCCCGAACTGCTGATTATCTCCGCCGGATTTGACGCCCATGCGGATGATCCATTGGCGCAGCTTAACTGGAACACCGCAGATTTCGTCTGGCTTACACAGGCGCTGTGCGATATCGCCGAACGGTATTGTCTGGGGCGGGTCGTCTCCGTCCTTGAGGGCGGGTATGACCTGAACGCACTGGCACAGGCCGCAACGGCCCATGTCAAAGTGCTGCAAGAAAGGGAAAAGAGATGAGCGAACCAAAGGTCGAAGATCTCAGCTTTGAGCAGGCAATGGCCGAGCTGGAGCAAGTCGTCGCTAAATTGGAGCGCGGCGATGTCGCGCTGGAACAATCCATCACGCTATATGAACGCGGCGCTGCCCTGAAAAAGCACTGCGAGAAACACCTGACCGCAGCCGAGGAAAAGATCGCGCAAATCACCGGCGACGGTGAGGGCACAAAACCTGCAAGCTTCGAATAATGCTAGATTTTTCAACGCATCTGGGCGACATCGCGACCCAGCTTGAAACCCGCCTCGACCAATTGCTGCCGACCGGTGATGACATCGCACAGGCAATGCGCTGGGGCACATTGGGCGGCGGAAAACGCCTGCGCGGGTTTCTGGTGGTGGAAAGCGCGGCACTGTTCGATGTGCCCCGCGACCAAGCGTTGAACACAGCCGCCGCCATCGAATGCCTGCACGCCTATAGCCTGATCCACGACGATCTGCCCTGCATGGATGATGACGACCTGCGGCGCGGGCGCCCGACGGTGCACCGCAAATGGGACGAGGCAACCGCCGTTCTGGCAGGGGATGCCCTACAAACACAGGCCTTCACGATCCTCTCTAACGCGACAACGCATCACGACGCGAATGTCCGTATTGCCCTGGTCGCCGCATTGGCGGCTGCATCGGGACAGGCCGGAATGGTTGGTGGACAGGCGATGGATATCGCCGCTGAAACAGCTGGTCGCGCGCTGAACCTAGATGAAATCCAGCTGCTGCAATCACTGAAAACCGGTGCGCTGATCCAGTTTTCGGCCCGCGCCGGTGCCATTCTGGGCCAAGCCGATGCGCAGGCCCACGCCGCATTGACCGCCTATGCGGATGCACTAGGTGTAGCATTCCAGATTCGCGATGATTTACTGGATGTTGACGGGGATGAGGCCACAGCAGGCAAGGCGCTTCATAAGGACGCACAGGCCGGAAAGGCCACCTATGTCTCCCTGCTCGGGGTAGACGGGGCGCGGGCGAAGGCAGACAGTCTTGTCGAACAGGCCATCACTGCGTTACGCCCCTTTGGCGCCGATGCATCCGCACTGGCCGACGCGGCACGCTATACGCTCGCACGTAATACTTAGGAGACCCGACATGGCTCAACGCCCCGAAACGCCGCTGCTGGACCGTGTCTCCTTTCCGTCCGACCTTGCGCAATTTTCCGATCGTGAGTTGTCCACCTTGGCGGACGAGGTGCGCGCCGAGACGATCAGCGCCGTCAGCGAAACCGGCGGCCATCTGGGCGCGGGCCTTGGCGTGGTGGAACTGACAGTCGCGCTGCATGCGGTTTTCGATACGCCGCGGGACAAGATTATCTGGGATGTCGGGCATCAATGTTATCCGCATAAAATCCTGACCGGTCGTCGGGATCGTATTCGCACCCTGCGCATGGCCGGTGGCCTGTCAGGATTCACCAAGCGGTCCGAGAGCGCCTATGATCCATTCGGCGCGGCGCATTCGTCCACTTCGATCTCGGCGGCGCTCGGCTTTACCATGGCGCGCGAATTGCACGGGAAATGCCCCGAGGGGCTGGGCGATGCGGTTGCGGTGATCGGTGACGGGTCCATCAGTGCCGGCATGGCCTATGAGGCGATGAACAATGCCGGTCATCTGGGAAAACGCATGGTCGTGATCCTGAATGACAATGAGATGAGCATCGCCCCGCCCACCGGCGCAATGTCCTCTTATCTATCGCGACTATATGCCGAGGGTCCGTTCGAGGAACTGAAAGCAGCCGCCGAAACCGCCGCCAGCCTGCTGCCCCCGCCCTTGCGTGAGGGGGCTAAGCGCGCCAAGGAATTGGTCAAGGGCATGGCAACCGGCGGCACCCTGTTCGAACAGCTCGGCTTTTCCTATATCGGCCCGATTGACGGCCATGACATGGACCAGTTGCTGGCCGTTCTGCGCGCCGTGCGCACCCGCGCCACCGGTCCTGTTTTGATCCACACCATCACCAAAAAGGGTAAGGGTTACGCCCCCGCCGAAGGTGCAGCGGATAAGGGCCACGCCCGCGCGAAATTCAACGTCATCACCGGTGAGCAGAAAAAGGCGGCCTCGAACGCGCCCAGCTATACCAAGGTCTTTGCCAAGGCGCTGATCGACGAGGCATCGCGTGACGAGCAGATTTGTGCCATCACCGCCGCTATGCCCGACGGTACGGGGCTGAACCTGTTTGCGGAACGGTTCCCCAAGCGGTGCTTTGACGTTGGCATCGCGGAACAGCACGCCGTTACCTTTGCCGGTGGCTTGGCAGCGGGTGGATGCAAACCGTTTACCGCGATCTACTCCACCTTCCTGCAACGCGGTTACGATCAGGTCGTGCATGATGTGGCGATCCAGCGTTTGCCGGTGCGGTTCGCGATTGATCGCGCAGGTCTGGTCGGTGCGGATGGCGCGACCCATGCGGGTACATTCGACATCGCGTTTCTGGCAAACCTGCCCGATTTCGTCGTGATGGCCGCCGCGGATGAGGCGGAGCTGGTGCATATGGTTGCCACCGCCGCCGCGATTGACGATCGGCCCTCGGCGTTCCGCTTCCCTCGGGGTGAGGGGATGGGCGTGGATATGCCCGAACGCGGTGTGCCTATCGAAATCGGCAAGGGCCGCATCCTGCGTGAGGGGACAAAGGTAGCAATCCTGAATTTCGGCGCCCGCATGGCCGAGGCGATGATCGCGCATGAGGAGCTGGAGGCGCACGGAATCTCCACCACTCTGGCCGATGCCCGTTTTGCCAAGCCGCTGGACCGCGACATGATCCTGCGCCTTGCCCGTGAACATGAGGTGCTGATCACGCTAGAGGAAGGCGCGATTGGCGGGTTCTCGTCCCACGTTCTGCACCTGCTGGCCGTTGAGGGCGCGTTGGAGCACGGGCTAAAGGTACGCCCCATGGTTTTACCCGACACCTTTATCGATCAGAATAGCCCAAAGGCGATGTATGATGTGGCCGCAATGAATGCGCCGCAAATCGTCGAACAGGCCCTGAAGGCGCTAAATATCGCGGGCATTCGCGACTTACGCGCCTAATCGAATCACAATTCGCGGGGCTGATGCGACTGTGACGCAGCGCACAGCCGCGCAACTTGTGATTGCACATCTGCATTTTTGCACAGTCCCCGCGCATAATATTCACTAATGTTTTCAAAGACCCTTAAAGTATTTTGTATCTTTAGAAGGCCGCCAAATCGCACGATTGTGAAAACCACAAAAGGGACACTCCAATGCGGATCAGCTTTCCAGTACTGCTCGCAACATCAATGATATTATTTGGATGTCAGGTAACTGTCGCGCCACCTGTGGCAACGCCAGTTCCCGCCGCTGGTGGCAAGGGCACGACACCAACCACACCGGTCAGCACCATCAATTTCGGCAATGATAGCGGCCCCTATCCGTTTGACGGCGAATGTGACGACCCACGGTTCCAAGGGACCGGTGTGGCGGCGGATTCGATCCTCAACTCTGCGAACCAGTTCCGCGATGCATCCGATTGCCGCGCTATGTTCAATTCTGGCCGTGCAACATTGCGTCCCGGTGGCGGCAGCGGTTTCCCCGTGGCCACCCCTGTCCCGCCGATGTCCAGCGTGAATTTCGGCAATGATAGCGGTCCCTTCCCCTTTGACGGCGAATGTGACGACCCACGTTTCCAAGGAACCGGTGTGGCAGCGGATTCGATCCTCAACTCCGCGAACCAGTTCCGTGATGCATCCGATTGCCGCGCCATGTTCAATTCGGGCCGTGCAACATTGCGCCCCGGTGGCGGCAGCGGCTTCCCCGTGGCAACATCGGTCCCGCCAATGTCCAGCATCAATTTCGGCAATGATAGCGGTAGCTTCCCGTTTGACGGCGAATGCGATGATCCACGCTTCTTTGGACCGGGCATGGCGGCAAATGCCAGCTTGACCTCTGCGAATAATTTCCGCGACGCGACTGATTGCCGGAACCTGTTCAATGCGGGTCGGGTTCAAATCTAACCCACGCGCTTACCGCTCCGCCAATCTGGCGGGGCGGTTTAAAACTGGGTCCGCAGCGCCTCATGCAGGGCGATTCCGGCGGCCACACCGACATTTAGCGACCGTCCGCCACCGGGCATCGCGATATAGACGCGGTGATCGCAGGCATCTGCGACCTCATCCGGTACGCCTGCGGATTCCCGCCCGACCATCAAAGTATCCGTGGGATTGAATGTAAATTCATGCAGCGGCGATGCGGCGCGGGTGCTCAACAACACCAGCCGACCTGCCACTGTGGGGCGAAACCTGTCCCACGAATCGTGGCGCACATATCCACCCTGCGGCATGTAATCCATTGCCGCGCGGCGCAATGCCTTGTCCGACAAGGGAAAGCCGCAAGGCTCGATCACATCCAGCCCGGTGCCGAAACATGCGCAAATTCGGATCATCGCGCCTAGATTGGCCGCGATATCCGGCTCGTAAACGGCCAGTCTCATCGCTACCATGACCTCCATGCAACGAACGGGGTGTTGCGTGCCGTGCGACGCATAGTCTGCTGGACCGACACGCGCACAGGGTGTAGGTGAAACTCAGATCGCTGCACAGTGCCGCGATATCGGAACATGACGTTGGCCCTGACACATTGCAAGGGGCCGAAACCGAAGAAGGGGAGATGCGTACCGTGTCCCAAGCCGCAGAAGAACCAAGCCGCCGCGACTTTCTGTACGTGGCCACCGCGGGAGCAGGGGCCGTTACGGTCGGCGCTGCTGTCTGGCCACTGGTCAACCAGATGAATCCGTCTGCCGATGTGCAGGCCATGGCCTCCATTCCAGTGGATGTGTCGGGTATTTCCGAGGGCACACAGCTGACCGTGCTGTTCCTGGGTAAGCCGGTATTCATCCGCCGCCGCACGCAGGAGGAGATCGAGGCAGCACGCGCAGTGCCGCTGAGCGATCTGAAGGATAGCGAGTCGCGCAACCCCAACAGCCCTGATGGCGAGGGCAGCCCCGCAACTGACGAAAACCGCGCGCTGAGCGAATCCGGTGAATGGTTGGTCATGCAGGGCGTCTGTACGCACCTTGGCTGTGTGCCTCTGGGCGATGGCGCTGGTGATTTCGGCGGCTGGTTCTGCCCATGCCACGGATCGCACTACGATACGGCTGGCCGTATCCGTCGTGGTCCAGCGCCGCAAAACCTGCACGTACCGGTTGCGGAGTTTGTCTCCGATACCGTCATTCAACTCGGATAAGGGAGCATACCGATGGGTGGCATTCCCCACGACCATTACGAGCCGAACTCCGGCGCGGAAAAATGGCTTCACCGCCGTCTCCCGATTATTGGCCTCGCATACGATACGCTGATGATCCCGACGCCCAAGAACCTCAACTGGATGTGGATCTGGGGCATTGTACTGGTGTTTACACTGGTCATGCAGATCGTAACCGGCGTTGTGCTGGTTATGCACTTCACACCACATGTCGATCTGGCCTTCACCTCGGTTGAGCATATCATGCGCAACGTGAACGGTGGCTGGGCAATCCGCTATATCCACGCGAACGGTGCGTCGCTGTTCTTTATCGCGGTTTATGCGCACATCTTCCGCAACCTCTACTACGGCTCGTATAAGGCCCCTCGTGAGGTAACGTGGCTGATCGGTGTCATCATCCTGATCATCATGATGGCGACTGTGTTCATGGGCTACGTACTGCCATGGGGTCAGATGTCCTTCTGGGGTGCGACCGTAATCACCGGCCTGTTTGGTGCGATCCCGATCGTGGGTGAGCCTATCCAGACGCTGCTGCTGGGTGGGCCATCGGTTGATAACGCAACGCTGAACCGTTTCTTCTCGCTGCACTATCTGATGCCATTCCTGCTGCTGGGCCTGACCTTGGTTCACGTTTGGGCGTTCCACACCACGGGCAATAACAACCCGACCGGTGTTGAGGTCCGTCGCGACAGCAAGGAAATCGCCGAGAAGGACACGCTGCCCTTCTGGCCATATTTCGTCATCAAGGATCTGTTCGCACTGTCCCTGATCATGACGATCTTCGTCGCTATCGTTGGCTTCATGCCAAACTTCCTCGGCCACCCGGATAACTACATTCCGGCGAACCCGCTGGTGACACCGGCGCACATTGTTCCTGAATGGTATCTGCTACCGTTCTACGCGATGCTGCGGGCGATCACGTTCTCGATCTCCATCCCGTTCACCGACGTTGTTCTGATCGATTCGAAGTTCCTCGGCGTGATCGTGATGTTCGCATCGCTGGCCGTGCTGGCCGTGGTTCCATGGACGGATACCAGCCGCGTTCGTTCGGGCCGTTATCGCCCGATGTTCAAGTGGTGGTTCATTCTGCTAGTCGTCGATTTCTTCGTCCTGATGTGGGCGGGTGCGATGCCGGCCGAGGCGCCAATTCCGCAGATCTCGCTGATCGGTACTATCTACTGGTTCGGCTATTTCCTCGTGGTTCTGCCGCTGCTGGGCCTGTTCGAAGAGCCGCTGCCACAGCCTGCGACGATCGAGGAAGACTTCGACGCGAAACACCCTGTCACCAGCAACTCCGCTGCGGCGGAATGACAGGCGAAGGGAAAGACAAGCCAATGAAGAAGACACTCCTTTCGGCCCTCGCGGCACTGACCCTAACCTTCAGCGGTGCAATCGCCGCTGAAGAGGGACATCAGGAAATCCACGACTATGCGTTCCCTTTCGAGGGGCCGTTTGGTCGCTATGACACGGCGCAGCTACAGCGCGGTCTGGCGATCTACACGCAGGTTTGTGCAGCATGTCACGGCATGGAACTGGTCTATTTCCGCAACCTGACGGAATCGACCGGCCCCGCAATGCCTGCCGATATGATCACGGAACTGGCCTCGAACTTCTATGTTCCCGATGACGGGCTAGAGGCACAGCCAGGTGATGAACGCCCTGCGACGCTGGCCGATAACTTCCCCGGCTCCGCGCTGGCAGGTGCGCCTGATATGTCGCTGCTGGCCAAAAGCCGCGCTGGCTTCCACGGTCCTTACGGCACTGGTATCAACCAGCTGCTGAACGGTATCGGCGGGCCGGAATATATCGCATCGGTTCTGACCGGCTTCACCGGTGAGGAAAAGGTCGAGGCTGGCATCACCTATTACGAAAACCACGCCTTCTCTGGCGGGTGGATCGCAATGGCGCCGCCAATCACTGAGGACGGCCTGTTCTTTGAACATGCTGACCATGCACCGACAGATCTGGAAAGCGCCGCACAGGATGTTTCCGCATTCCTGATGTGGGCCGCTGAGCCAAAGCTGAACCAGCGTAAGGCATTCGGCCTGACCGCTGTTCTGTTCCTCAGCTTGCTGACCGTGCTGCTGTACCTGACCAACAAAAAGCTCTGGTATAACGTCAAGCATCGCCACGAGGACTGATCCTCGGTTCACAATTGGAAAAGGCCGGAGCATGTCTCCGGCCTTTTTCGTTTCAGTCCAGCCCCAGATAATCCGCGACGGCACGGGGCGGGGCCGCAAAAAACTCAGCAGTCGGTAGCGGTGGATGCACCTGCCCCTGCGCCACGAACAACACATGATCTGCGATTGCACGGGCGTCCTCAGGCTCATGCGTGACCATCAGAACCGTCAGGTTTTGCTCCACCGCCACGGTACGAACCAGCGTCAGCATCTCACGCCGCAGACCGGGACCAAGCGCGCCGAACGCCTCATCCAGCAACAGAACCGGTCGATCCCGTAGCAACGCCCGCGCAATGGCGACACGCTGCTGCTGTCCACCGGACAGCATGGCTGGCTTACGCGCGGACAGCCCTTGCAGGCCCGTATGTTGCAGCACCTGCTGTACCCGCGATTTTTGTGCAGCGTTCAGCCGTAAATCAGGGCGCAGGCCCAATGACACATTCGCGGCAACATCCAGATGCGCGAACAGGTTGTGATCCTGAAACAGCACGCTGACAGGCCGCTGCGCAGGGGGCAGCGCCGTCACGTCCTGCTCACCAATCATCAACCGCCCTGCCCCGATCGAGGCAAAACCGGCCAGCGCCAGCAGTAGCGTTGATTTCCCAGCGCCAGACGGGCCGACAATGGCGCAAATTCCGGGGCCGAGCACCGTTAGATCGGCGCGCAACGAAAACCCGCCATTGCGTAGCACAGCGCCATCAAACCGGATCATGCGATTTTCCCAACCTGTCGATCACTGCAAACATACCGAAACTAAGCAGCAGCAATAGCAAAGCCGCCCCTGCTGCTGCCTCCATCCGGTATGCACCCATCAACTGATACATGACCAATGGCAAGGTCGCAGTGGTGGTGGACCCAAACAGCGCAATCACCCCCAGATCGCCCATAGACAGTGCCGCCGCCAACCCTGCGGCAAATGCAGCAGGCCCGCGCATATGCGGCAGCAACACATGACGCAACCGCGTATACCCCGTCAGCCCCAACATATCCGCCAAGCGTCCATCCGTGCGCCGCGCCATCGCAACCGCCGGAACAAAGGCACGCAGGGCAAAGGGCAGCGCCATCAGCGCATTGATCGTCACCACCATCGGCAGCGCAATCGCGAACGGATCAACATGGCCGCGCAACAGGATGAACCAGCCAGTCGCCAGTACAAAGGGTGAGATGACCAGCACCAGCAACATCGCCGCCTCGAAAACGCGCGCCAAACGGGGGCGCAGCTCGGCCATGCGCACCAGTCCGATGGACAGCGCCATGCCAACGCCGACAGTCAAAATGGCCGAGGACAGGGCCACCAAAATGGACCGGATCGCGGCCTCAACCACGCCATAGGGTAATTCCAGCAGCGCCGGAGCTCCCCGCAGGATGACAGCCAGCACAGGACCGGACAGAAACATCGCAACGCTGGCGATGACAACACCGTCCAGCACACGCCCCTCGGGTGGCGAAAACGGATCAGGGTGGATCATACCGGCCCGCGCCTCACCCGGACGAGCGATCAGCATGGTGACAGCAGCCACAATCAGGCACAGCCCCGTTTGGATCATGGCCAGCGTTCCCGCCCGCGGCAGATCAAATTCAAACCGGATCGCCTGATAGATCGCCAGTTCCAGCGTCGTGGCCCGCGGTCCACCTCCCAAGGTTAGCGCAATCGCAAAGCTGGAGATGCACAGCAGAAACACCAGCAAGCCGGCGCCGGGCAAAACCGTGCGCAGCATAGGCATCTCGATCAGGCGAAACCGCTCAACAGGGCCGAAGCCCAATTGCTGCCCCAGACGCAGATGCTCCGGCGGGATCGTCGCCCAGCCCTGTAGCAGCAGCCGCGTCACCAACGGGATATTGAAAAACAAATGCGCCAGAACAACGCCCGTCAGCCCGTAAATATTCAAACGCTCCGCGCCCACGCTTTCCATCAGCGCGGACAGCACACCATTGCGCCCCCAGATCGCCAGCAGGCCCAGAACAGCCACCAAGACGGGCAGCAGAAATGGTGCGCCCATCGCCGTGACCAGCAGGTCACGCCCGCGAAACCGACGTCGGGCCAGCGCCCGCGCCAAGGGCACCGCGATCAGTAATGATCCCAGCGCAGACAATGCCGCCTGTAACAATGTAAAACGGATCGCAGAAAAATCCGCGCCCGACACTGAAATCGCACCGCCGGACGCGCCTATCAGGGCTGAAATCGCGGCGGCGCAGCTCAATAAAATAAGCAGACCAGCCGCGATCCCGACCCAACCAGTTACCTTCACTGGCTCAACGCATCCTGCCAAATGGCCAATGCTGCGTCACGACGCTCCGCTGCAACCTCGGGCGATTGCAGCAAAGCGATCTCGGGCGATTGCAGGGTGTCGAAACCGGTGGGCACCTCTGCCTCATAGGCCGGATACATCCACTGCGTTGTGGGCAGAACAGATTGCAGCTGCGCCGAGGTCAGGAATGTCAGGAACTGCGCGGCAAGATCCGGCTGGTCACTGTCAGCCAGCGCGGCCGCGACCTCAACCTGCATATAGTGCCCCTCCTCAAAGGCAGCGGTAGCCTTACCGTCATCCTCCTCAGCAATCAGGTGATATGCGGGGGAGGTGGTGTAGGAGAGGACCATCTCGGCCTCGCCCTCCAGGAACAGGCCATATGCCTCGGACCAGCCCGGGGTCACGGTGACGATGTTATCCGCCAGATCAGACCAGATTTGATCCGCATCATCGCCATATAGCGCATCGATCCACATCAGCAGCCCCAGACCCGGGGTCGAGGAACGCGGGTCCTGAATCAAAATGCTGATATCGCTCTGCGCCAATTCCTCGAACGAGGTCGGCACGGTATCCAATGCATATGTCTCGTACACAAATGCAAAATAGGACCAGTCGAAGGGCACAAATGTATCATCCTGCCATTCAATCGGTAGAGCAGGCACGGCCAAATCCGTAGGAGCGGGGGCAAACAGGCCCGTTTCGCGTGCGGCCTGAATCAGGTTTGTATCCAGCCCCAGAACCACATCCGCATCGGTGCCTGCGCCCTCCAGCTGCAGACGCGCAACCATCGCAGCGCCGTCACCAGTGCCAACAAAGGTAAGATCACAGCCGCATTCTGCCTCGAACAGCGCCTCGACCTGCGGCCCTGCGCCCCAATCTGCCGTGAAGCTGTCATAAGTATAAACGACCAGTTCCTGCGCCTGCGCAGGCATAGCGGCCAAGGCGGCGAATAGGGCAGTAGTTCTAAGCATAAATTTATCCCTCTATGGCAGATGAAGGAATGGCATTGGCCACAGCCTTCCCTCCGCCGGTATGATCCGGTTCAGGTTCGACGGGTCTGCACTTGCATCTCAGGCCAAATGGCCACCCCGAGGCAGGACCAATTCTAAGCTGTTCATAGGCCAGCGCAATGCCCTATCGCCGCGTTGACTTGGCTCTAGACGCCTCCTAGGGTCAGCGCCTGTACTGTGTTTGCGAGGGTTGTACCTGATGAAAGTCCTATTCGTTCACCAGAATTCCCCCGCGCAATTCCGCCATGTTGCGGCCCGTCTGGCAGCAGATACCGCAAATCAGGTCGTCTACATCACCCATAAGGGTAAGCAGGGCCTGCCAAATGTTGGCAAGATCGAGTATGTGCCCCATCGCAAACCTGCAAAAGAGGCGCATCATTACCTGCGCAGCACCGAAAATGCCGTCCTATACGGACAGGGCGTCGCGCGGATCGCAACGCAGCTAAAAAAATCAGGCTTCATTCCTGATGTTATGATTGGCCATCCGGGATGGGGGGAAACCCTGTTTCTCAAGGATATCTTCCCAGACTCGCCGCTGATCAGTTACTGCGAATTTTACTACAATCCCGTTGGGACCAATATCGATTTCGATCCCGAATATCCTGACGGCGGTGAGATCGTCTTTCGCACGCGGATGCGCAACTCACATCACTTGATCGCGGCAGAAGCTGCTGATGCATTATATGCACCCACGGATTGGCAGCGACAGCAATTTCCCAGCGCCTATCGGGATAAGATCGAAGTCATCCATGACGGCATTGATTGCACACGGGCCTGCCCCAATAGCAATGCGACATTCAGCGTTGAAAATGGCCCCACATTTAAACCTGGTGACGAGGTCATCACCTATGTTGCGCGCAACCTAGAACCCTATCGCGGGTTTCACAGCTTTATGCGCGCTCTGCCCATGATCCTGATGGAGCGCCCCAATGCCCATGCTGTCATCGTTGGCGCCGACGGTGTCAGCTATGGCCGCTCCCTACCGAATGGAGAAACCTATAAGGACCGCATGCTCAAGGAAGTTATGCTACCTAAGGGTCGCGTGCATTTCACTGGGCAATTGCCATACGCAAATTATCTAAGCTTGCTCCAAGTCTCTGCAGCGCATGTCTACCTGACATACCCATTTGTCCTGTCATGGTCCTGCCTCGAGGCCCTCTCCGCTGGATGCGTTGTTGTCGGCTCGCGAACAAAGCCGGTCGAGGAAGTCATCACAGACGGTGAAAACGGGCTATTGGTAGATTTTTTCAAGCCGCAGGAAATTGCCGAACGTGTGGTTGATGTGCTGGGCAATGAGGTCGACGTGGCCCAATTGCGTCGCAATGCACGTCAAAGCGTTCTGGACAACTATGAGCTCGGGAAATGCCAAAACATGCTGGATGAACTGATTATTCGGACTGTAAGCCCGTAGCCCTCATGGCACATTGGATGATTTTGGTTTTTAAAATGAAAACGCGCTCTGCATTTCTGCAGAGCGCGTTTTGATTAGATCATCATTGTTTAGAGAGAATTGAGATATTGACAGGTTTGGCGGTGACCTACTCTCCCACGACTTAAGTCGCAGTACCATCGGCGCGGCGGCGC